>NZ_JAGEMF010000001.1:0-2051939 GCF_040148805.1 Thalassospira sp. NFXS8
CACCTGATCCCTTCTCGAACTCAGCAGTGAAACCTGCCTGCGCCGATGGTACTTTGTCTTAAGGCACGGGAGAGTAGGTCACCGCCGGGCCTTCAAAACACAGTTAAGTACTTTATTCCCTGTCACAGACCTTATAAAACGCTGCATCCTCACAGATGCGGCGTTTTTGTGTTTGAGCCATTAGGGTCATTTTCTGAAAGGCATTTTTTGTAAATTCAATCGGTTTCATTTTGGACCTGATTTTCGAAATTACGCAGGTCCGGATGCCAGACGTTGCCGGAGCGGCACTGTCGCTGCTGCCAATTCAGACCGCAGCCAAATTAAACCTGAGAGACGACATCCGATTTTTGCTTCCACCCGCAAGATAGTCCTCTGACTATACGCTTACGGCGAAACAGTGCTCGGGGGAACATAATCACACGTATTGATGGCCCATCAACGTTTCCAAACGCTGAGCCGATACGATAGCTTCTTCAGCCGTTGTGAAGTTGGCAAATCCCATCAACAAACCACTTTGCGATGATTTCTTGACCTGCCAGTTGGACAACGCCTGAATAGCAAGGCCGTTGGCCTCTGCCGTGGCCGAGAGTGTTTTGTCGCATTGCGAGGTGTTTAGATGCGCCAATACATGAATGCCGCCTGCTTGTGGCTGGACATTCAGACGCGTCCCCATCGTTTGGGTTAGCGCATCGACAAGATAGCGGCGTCTTGTTGCATAAAGCGAACGCATCTTTCGAAGATGTCGGGCAAAGTGCCCTTGTTCCATAAAATCAGCGACCATGGCCTGAGGCAAAATAGAACCGGGACCAGGAAGATGATTTATGGTCTCTCTGAATTTAAGAACTTGCGAGGCAGGCACAACCAGATAGGCTAACCGCAATCCGGGGAACAGTACCTTACTGAAGGTTCCAGTGTAGAGTACCCGTTTACCCCGATCGAGGCTTTTCAATGCGGGCAGCGGGTGCCCGTGATATCGAAATTCACTATCGTAGTCATCTTCTATCACCCATACATTTCGGCGCTTTGCCCATTCCAGTAATTCAAGCCGTCGTGGCAATGACAAGGCTACGCCCATCGGGCTTTGGTGGGTTGGGGTAACTATGACAAAGCTGGCATCGGCACCGCGTTGCTGGCCGGCGCGTACATCTATACCTTCTTCATCTACGGGTATTGGTATCAAACGCATTCCCGCGTGTTCCAGGAACTGCCGGGCAAGAATATATCCAGGATCCTCATACCACCCTGTTTGTCCCACTTGCAGCAACGTGTGACGTACCAGCTCTAACGCGCCCCTGTAACCTGCCGTAACAAATACCTGTTCATGAGAACAACTGATACCGCGTGAAATACCGAGGTAAGTGGCAATCGAGCGTCTGAGAGGTTCGTATCCCGCCGGATCCGGACAGGTCATCGCGACTGTTTCCAGAGTCCGGACGTTACGCCCGGCTAAACGCGCCCAGGCCTTTCGTGGAAAAGCATCCAATGCCGGTAAGCCAAGTTGAAACGGCAGGGGTTTACAGGTTGCAGACTGTATTTGAGGCCGGGGGGAGGCTGGCGAGGCGAACATATGTACAGGGTTATTTTGTTCAACAAGTTTCACCAGCTCGGAAGAAACAATTGTTCCTGCGGCGCCACGCGTAACGAAATAGCCTTCGCTTGCCAGCATTTGATAGGCCGCTTCAACTGTTCCACGTGCCAGGTTTAGTTCACTTGCGAGGCTGCGCACGGAAGGCACCCGATCTCCGGGGGAAAGCTTCCCTAAGGCAATAGCCTCCCGGTAGCGACGATATAGCTGTAGGTAGATCGGTACGTCTTTTTTCCGATTTGGCATCAAGTGCTGCAAATTCATCAATCATGTCCCATTGATTTAGTCAATTCTTGGCCCTGTGTCATAGGCCATGACCTTCTTATATTGGTGGCTGTAACACAAGGAAATCGTCATGAGCATTTTTCGATTAAGCCCTGTCACCACTGATCGGGACTATCAGGCTTGCTTTAACATTATGCGTGAATTGCGCCCGCATCTGACCGATGCATCGGTATTTGCATCGCAAGTGCGTCGTCAGGCCGCGCAGGGATATTCTCTGTTGGCGGGTTGGCAGGAAGAACAGGTCAAGGGGCTGGCCGGTTATCGCATTCAGGAGAACCTGCTGTATGGGCGTTTCCTTTATGTCGATGATTTGATCACGACGTCCGACGCCCGTTGCCACGGTATTGGGGGCAAATTGATAGATGCGCTGCGCGAAGAAGCGCGACAGCAAAACTGTGCACACTTCGTTCTCGATACGGCTTTGGGAAATGCGTTGGGACAGCGTTTCTATTTTCGCCAGGGTTTGCTGGCGAAAGGAATGCATTTCAGCCAGCCGTTATAGATGGCGCCTGCCGTCAATCTGATTAATTTTTCGTCTTACCTTACAGGAGCCCTTCCATGACAACTCTTCGTTTATCTTACTGGACACTCTCTCCCGAAGCTTATCAGGGCTTTGGTGCCACCAAGAAAGCACTGGAAAAAAGCAGTCTTGGAAAACAGTTAATTGAACTGGTTTGGCTGAGAATGTCCCAAATCAATGGATGCGCTTTTTGTCTGGAAATGCATGCCAAAGCGTTGCGCGCCAGTGGTGTTGCCGATGTCAAACTCGATAGTCTGGCAGGGTGGCGCGTCAGCGAGCATTTTACTGAACGTGAATGTGCTGCGTTGGCCTGGGCCGAAGCGCTAACCCATGTCGATCAGACGCACGCCCCGGATGATGTTTTTGACCCTCTCAAGCAACATTTCAACGACGTCGAAATTTCCGATCTTTGCTTTGCTATTGCTTTGATGAGCGGATTTAACCGTTTGGCGGTCGGGATGCGCCAATGATCTTTTTGCTTTGTTTATAAAAATACCCGCCAGACGATGCGTTCGCACACCCGATGTGAAAGCTGAAAATTATTCTGTCTTTGCAGTTTGCAACGAGTTTAAAGCGCGTGTTTGTTGAGTACGAAAGTCGTTAAAAGGACATTCCATGAATATTCTGCATATAGATTGCAGCCCCAGGGACGAATCCCACAGTCGTCAGCTTTCTTCTGCTGTCGTCGCGCGTCTGCGAGGGAAAAACGCCGGGATCGATGTTACCTACCGTGATCTGGGCCGACATCCTATACCGCATACAGGGGCCGAATACGCGATCGCTCTTTCGTCTCCTGCTACCTTGGCTGAAGGGCCGCGAAATAGCGCATTTCAGCTATCTGAGCAATTGATCCGGGAAGTGGAGGCAGCCGAGGTTTTGGTAATCGGCACTCCGATGAACAATTTCACTGTCCCTTCAGTTCTTAAAGCGTGGATCGACCAAATTCTTCGGATTGGTCGTACATTTTCGTCGTCGTCGGAAGGAAAGGTTGGTCTGTTGCGCGACCGCCCCGTTTTTATCTGTGTTGCCTCCGGGGGTGTTTTTGCCGGTGATCGCGCCAATCAACCGGATTTTCTCACGCCTTATATGAAAGTCGCACTTGGTTGTGTTGGGTTAATGGAGTTGTACTTTTTACCCCTGCAGGCGACCGCTTTTCTTGATCAGGAACAGCTTGCGACAGCCAGGGATAGTTTGATTGCCAAGGTCGACCTGGATGAAATCCTCTTTAATTTAACCTGAGTCCTTCAACTTCAGGCAGATAAAAGCAGACCCGAACCCGGCTCTGCTTTTATCATTTTTATGCACCCGTCAAAGAAACTGACTTAGGCTGCCTCCTCCTGCGCCGCATCATCCCGCTTTGCCGATTTATGCGTTTCTTCATTCGCGCCGAGTTTCCAGTAGCTGGAAATATACATTTCGCGTTTATCGATATCGCGTTCATTGCGGAAGTGGTGACGGAGTTTTTGCATGCCGGTGAATTCACACGCAGCCCAGACCGAGGGTTTGCCTTCGGGCCAATCCAGGGCGGAGACGACATTGTGCAGTGCATTGCTGTTCGTGCCGGGGTGCGGGTTGATGACCCAGTGGATGGTAATATGATCGGGTTTGCGGAGCGGCTGGATGTCGGCTTCGCTCGGCACCTCGATTACGGCATAGCCACGCGCAGACTGTGGGAGTTGTTCGAGATTTACCGATATGGCGGGCAGGGCCGTCATATCGCCGACAATGAGCATCCAGTCGGCCGTGTTATCAACCAGTTTTTTAGGGCCGGGACCACCGGTGCTGATTTTGTCGCCCGGTTGGCAATTGATTGCCCAGCTTGAAGCCGGGCCGCCATCTTCGTGCAGAACAAAATCGATATCGATTTCATTTTCCCGCTGGGCACGCACGGTATAGGTGCGCAATATGGGTTTTTCCTGACCCGGATTATCAAACATCAGTTTGACATAGGCGCTGGCCTGATCTTCGGGGAAGGTATTCATGCCCTTGCCGCCCAAAGTAATGCGCAGCATGTTCGGGGTGATGTTGGTTTTGCGGATCACGTCAAATTGCCGGGGAGCGGGTCTGGCTGGTTGTGGCATCGTGATTTCCTTTCTAAAGCTCTGATTGCGGTTGGCGCCAGATTTGCGGTTATTTCGCAAGATTGGCGCTCATGGTTGTGGCAAGGCGGTTGAAATCGGCGATCTCATCGGGGGTGAGGCCGATTGCCATGCGCGAAGCGGCGATTTCTTCGATCTCTTTGATCTGTTTGATCATTTTTTGCCCATCCGGGGTTAGGTGCAGGATGTTGCTGCGTTTATCCCGGGGGTGAGGATGTTTTTCAATCAGCTGTTCGGCCAGCAGGTCCTGTATCAGTCGGGTAACCTGGCCTTTGTCGCGTTTGGTGCGTGAAGACAGGGCAAGGGCCGTACAGTCGGGAATGGCGTTAATGCCTTTCAACGTCCGAATATGCGAGATGGCAAGCGGGATTTCTGCCTGATGATAGGCCTGGCGCAATGCCCGTTTATAGGCATGCAACAGGCTATGAAGGGTTTCGCCAATCGTGCTTTCGGGCATGTGAAGGCTCCGTTATCAAATGCGAGGTAATCATTGGTCCCGTTGGCGTCAATGCCGCCAACGGGTGCAGGCAGTGGCGTTACGAAATGATGCCAACCTGCCAGGCGCGGTTACGAATGGCACTGATGCAGGCCGAGATCAGGGCAAAGCCGGCAGCGGTATACATCAGAAGGGCCAGGTTAAATTCGGTGCTGTAGGATATCAGGATGGCTGCCAATGCAGCCCCACTGGATTGCCCAAGAAGGCGGGCGGTCGAAAGAAGGCCACTGGCAGCACCGCTGCGCTCACGGGGGGCACTGGTGAGCATGATACGGTTATTGGGCGTTTGAAACAGGGAGAACCCGGCACCGCAGATCATAAGGGCAATAATGACGGTATAATTGCCCGCATTGCCGGGGAGCCAGACGGTTGCGCCAAGGCCAATGGCAAAAATTGTCATGCCAAGTGCGGTAAATGGTGCCGCCGAATATTTATCGGCAAGTTTGCCTGCCAGAGGTGCCATCAAGGCGGTCGCCACTGGCCACGGAGTAAGCAACATGCCGGTTTTCACCGCACTATAGCCAATGACATCGTGAAAGTAGAAAGGCAGCGACACAAAGGCGATAAACTGGGCGTTAAAGCCGCAGATCGATGAAATGATCGAGCCTGCAAAGACCGGTCGTTTCAAAAGGTCTATCGGCAAAAGGGGATTGGAGCGAGAGAGCTGGCGCCGGGCGAGAAAAATACCGGCGATGATGGCAATGGCGAACTGCCCTGCGATCAACATGGTATTATTGCTGGTGCCGATACTGCCAAGGGCAGAGATCAGAAAGCCGAAGCTAAGGACATTGAGAATGGCACTGCCAATGTCAAAGCGTGTCTGGTTCAGTTTGTTGTAAGGCAGGGTGAAATAGCCCATGCCAAAGGCAGCAATGGACAATGGCACATTGATCAGGAACAGCCAGTGCCAGCTTGAAATTGCCAGAATGGCCGACGCAATCGAGGGCCCGGCAGCTGCCGATATGGCAACGACCATGGCAACCCGGCTGATCCCCTTACCCAGTTGATTGATTGGCATGATATGGCGGACAAGGGCAGCGTTAATGCTCATGAGGGCTGCCCCGCCCAGGCCCTGTAGCAGGCGGGCGAAGGTCAGAATTTCGATGGTAGGGGAGTACGCGCATAGAATGGAAGCCAAGCAAAAGACAACCAGCCCGGCAAGGTTGATTTTGCGAAAGCCGATGGCTTCGCCCAAGGCAGCCAGAGGCAACAGGGAGACCACCACAGCAAGTTGATAAGCTGTAACGACCCAGATCGCGTGGGCCGGGCTAACCTGCTGGTCATGTGCGATGGTTGGCAGGGCCACATTCATGATCGAGCCATCAAGAACGGCCATCATAACGGCAAGGGAAATGGTTAAAAAGGCCAGGGTGCGTTGGGGCTGGGGCAATCCATCTTCATGAATGACCGTTGATTTTGGCATGCAGAAATTCCTGAAACGGCGCACATATCAGTGCTGCCTGTTATGTTTTCGGGGTGACGCAATACGATATCTGGGACTGTTTCAGGTATGAAAACCTGATGAACATGTCGGAATGGCGCGAAATGCAGATCAGTGACGGGGGTTAAGTGTTGTTGATATAGTCAACTAATAAGAAAAATGGTTGATAATGTCAATGATAATAATTCTTAACTGTAATTTTTCGCAAATATTGTGTAATGCCAATCGGTTATCGAATGGTTTTGCGGTTTAAACATGCAAAACGCAGCCACCCCGGCATTTGAGATCCGGGGTGGCGAAAGGGAATTTGTAAGTTTGATGAAATTCAGGTCGTATTGAAGGGGAAGGGTTAATTGACGAAATCGAATTTATCGACATCAAACAGGCCCCGGTCCGTCATTTTTAGATGAGGGATTACAGGCAGAGCTAAAAACGCGACCTGAAGGAACGGTTCGGGCAATACGCAATCAAGCGATTTGGCAGCATTGCGCAAATGTTCGAGATCGGTTGCGATGGTTTCAAAGGGCTTTTCGCTCATTAATCCGGCGACGGGCAGGGCCAGTTCGGCGGTGATTTTGCCGTCTTCGGCCACGGCAAAACCGCCGCCCATTTCGATCAGGCGGTTTACCGCCAGCGCCATGTCGTCGTCATCGGCACCAACCACGGTGATATTGTGGCTATCATGGCCGACAGACGAGGCGATAGCCCCTTTTTTCAACCCAAAACCGGTGACGAAGCTGCGGCCGATATTGCCGTTTTTGCCGTGGCGTTCAATGACAGCAACCTTGATGACATCGCGTTCCAGGTCCGGCATCAGGCCGTTTTGCGAAACTTCCAGCGTGGCTTCTTCGCGGAAGGTCAGGATCAGGCCGGGTTTAACGCCAATTACCGGGGTCTGGTTTTGCCCTGGTTTAGGGGTGCAGATAAAGGCATCGCCCGTTACCGGCTTTGCTTTCATTGACGTAAGCCCTACGGCGGGGACAAGCTCGCGGGTGGCGAATAATTCGGGGGTGACCCGTTTGCCACCGGCGAAAACGTCGCTTACCGTGCAATCTTCCAGGCTATCAAGCAAGACAATATCGGCCCGCCAACCCGGACCGATTAAACCACGATCCTTAAGGCCGAAAATGCGCGCCGCCGAATGCGATGCTGCCCGATAGACATGGTGTAAGGGCCGCCCCTTGGCGATCAGGCGGCGGATCAGGGCATCAAGATGGCCTTCCTCGGCAATATCAAGCGGGTTACGGTCGTCGGTGCACAGGGCGACGAAACTTGACGTGTTTTCATCGAGAATTTCCGCCAGGGCTTCCAGATCTTTGGACACCGACCCCTCGCGGATCAGGATTGCCATGCCTTTTGCCAGTTTTTCGCGGGCTTCGTCGGCAGAGGTGGCTTCGTGGTCGGTGCGAATACCTGCCGCCATATACCCGTTAAGGGCCGTGCCGCGCACCAGTGGCGCATGGCCATCCATATGCCCGTCCTGAAACGCCAAAAGCTTTGCCATAATGCCGGGATCGAGATTTAGCACGCCGGGATAATTCATCACCTCGGCCAGGCCAACCACCTTGGGGTGGCTGCGAAATGGCAACAGGTCGTCAATTTCAAGCTGTGCGCCCGATGTTTCAAAGGATGTGGCAGGGACGCAGGACGACAGGTTTACGCGAATATCCATAATCGCGCGTTCGGCACTATCAAGGAAATATTTGATGCCCGGCGCGCCCAGCACATTGGCAATTTCGTGTGGGTCGCACAAAACGGTGGTGACACCATGGGGCAACACGCAGCGGTCAAATTCCAGCGGGGTGACCAACGAGCTTTCGATATGCAAATGGGTGTCGATAAAGCCCGGTGCGGCAAAACGCCCTGTGCCATCAATTTCGACATCGCCCCGGTAAGATGCGTGGGTGCCAACAATGCGGTCATCGACAATGGCAATGTCGGTAATGGTGACCGCCCCGGTCATCACATCAAGCAAGCCGACATTGCGAATAACAATGTCTGCCGGGACCTTGCCCTGACCTGCAAGAATGCATTTTGAAAGCTGGGAATGGTCCATTGCACTGTCCTTTTGTTCTTGTGGTGGGGCTGTGTTGCCGCCGCGCCAAAATGATTTTTGCCTTATATGGGACAGCATTAGACGATCCGCCGCAAGGGGGCGAATATTTTATGTGTTTCAGCACTCCGTTGTCAGCCGTTTGCTGTGCATGCGCCGGTATAATTAAGGGCTGGTTTCGATACGAATTCGGCGTCTTTTAAAATCGGTTTCGCGTGGCAGGCCATGCCGGATGGTGAGGGGGGGCACGGTAACATCCAGCCTGGCGGCCAGGGATGAAAACGCATGATGCAGTTCCGTTTCGCTGGTGGGGGCTGCACCATCCAGCCATACGGTAAGCTGGTTGTTTTTTTCGATCACCCGGTAATCAGTGATCGGGGATGGCAGGCAGGCAATGGTGGTGCGGATGGCATCGGCCGATACCATTTTGCGGCCGGTTGGGCCGTGCCACCACAAGGCATCGTCTTCCCGGCCTTCGATGCGGGTTATTCTGGTGCAGGCCGAACCGCATGGGCATGGCGACGGATCGGGGATCAGAACATCGTTTAGCCGGTAATTCAGCAACAGCAGGCTTTGACGGGTGAAATCATGAATGATCGGGCAAAATGCACCGCTTTGCGGGTCGATGATGTCACGTTCAATCCGCATCCAGGCCTCGTTTAAATGCAGGTTTCCCGCCGGGCAGGTAAAGGCAAGGACGCCTTCTGTTGCCTGATAGACTTCATCGATCTGGCGGCCAAAGGCCTGCTTCGCAATGTTGCGGTCGTCAGGGGACAGGGTTTCGGCGACAGAAATGATGCGCCGGGGCGATACCGCGATTTGCCCGGCATTTTGCGCATCCGCAAGAAGTTTAAGTATACTTGCCGGGGCAATCAGCACAGTGGGGGAAAGGTCCTGAAGGCGAGAAAGGTGCTTTTCAAGCGGGTCAAGCAAGTCGAAAAATTCAAACCGCAGTAACGGGTTGCCCAAGGTACGATATAGCGCATTATCGGCCCGCATGAAAAAGGCAACGCTTTGTGGTTTGGCAAGGTTGGGCCAAAAGCGCCCCGCCAGAATGGCCGCCCACAGCCTGCGTTCCCGGGGTGTTGCCAAAAAAAGGCCGCGCTGCCCGGATGTGCCGGTTGAAAGCCCAACCGACACATCCCCTATCATGGGGGAAAAATCCCGGCTTTGTTCGGCCTGAATGGCAATATCGAAGGCTTTTTCGCGATCAATTCCGCATGTGTTGATGGCCGAAAAGTGATCCATCAGTTTCTGTTTGTTCATGCGTGGCAGTGCCGATAATGCTGTATTTGCATAATCGGCATAGAAAGGCGAACGGGGCATAACCTCGCGGCGAAAACGGACAAAGGCGCGTTGGTGATGGTTTTCGATTGCGGCGCGCGACCGTAAGCCGTTGCCATAACGGGTTTTAAGGAAGGCCTTCAGGCTCATGGTGCGCATTCCCGACAATGAGAGGGAATAAACGAAATATCCGGCCGGGCCTGCATCAAGGCCCGCAATCGGTTAAAGGTATCGCGATAGGCTTTTGCGTTGCCAAGTGTTGCCAGAACAAAGGCCGGTGGCAGGCGACCGGATCGTAAAGCACCGCAAGAATAAGCGGCATCGGCAATTAAAAATGTGGCGGCAGCCGGAAGCCAGATACCGATTTGACCAACCCCGTGCCCGGGAAGGGAAATGGTAATGACATCGCCGGTGTCGGTCAGATCGTTTCCATAGGGAAACTGCGCCAAACCGGTGGCGACGACGGGGTGGTTTTCAATGGCTTGTGGGGTGCGTTTCAAAATGCCGTCGCGCAAATAGTGGGGGCATGCCGCCAAGGTGGCACCTAACGTTGATAATCCGCGCAAATGCGCAATTGCGTCGTGCGATGCCGACACAGGAATATGATCTGGCAGGTCCATTAATCCGGCAACATGGTCGCCATGCATGTGGGTTAGCACCACGCGGTCAGGCAAATGCGGCAACTGTTTTGTCAGATGTTCTTCGGGGGGCAGGACCACGGGCGTGACCAGGCGATAGGCTCGGCCCGGGAATTTTTCGGTTGCGACGAAAAACGCATCCCCATAGCCGCAATCGACAAGCAGTGTGGTTTTGCCGGTTTCAATAAAATGGGCCAGGGCTGGTAACATAACTTTGCCGCGATCCGGCAGGCCTGCTGCGGCGGCGGGTACACGGCAACTGCCAACGCGCAATGTGGTTATTCGAAGCATTCAGCCAATCCTTGTGCCAGGCGGACGGCAGGTTGATAGCCAAGGTCTTCGTGCGCAGCACTGATATCCAGTGTCAGCGATCGGCCAAGCGACACGACGGCCTGCCGTGTCAGGGTGGGTTCTGAACCGCCTTTCCGCAGCGCGCGTTTCTCGGCGAAACCGGCCAGGGCATAGGCTATTTTATAGGGCATCGGAATGCGACGGACCCGGTATCCCCCATGATGGGCCACAAGATCGGCGATGTGGCAAAAGGAAAAGACTTCGCCCGATGTAATGTTCCAAACCCGGCCCCCGGGGCCATTGGCCGCAAGGCGCATGCCGCGTGCGGCGTCGCTGCGATGGGTCAGGTCTATTTGGGCGTTCCCGCCTGCAATCATCGGCACAAAACCGCGCTGCATTACCTTTTGCAGGCGCGGCATCAATGTGCGGTCATGGCGACCATAAATGGCCCGGGGGCGAATGGCTGTGCAGCGCATGTTTTCGTCATTGTTGGCAAGCACGATATTTTCGGCCCGGCGTTTGGTTTCGGCATAGGGCGATAATGCCCGTGACGGCAACGCAGCATCTTCCGCCAGGTTGAATCGATCCATGCCGTTCGCATACAGGCTGGGGGTCGAGGCAAAGATAAATCGGCCCGTACCCGCACGTCGTGCCGCCTGTAACAGGCGTTCGGTGGCGGTAACGTTGGTGGCCTCAAAGTCCTGCGGGCTGCCCCAGCCTGCACTTAACGCGGCACAATGAAAGACGGCATCAACGCCCTTTACCAACGGTGTCAGATCATCATGTATTAAATCTGCGCCTATAAAATCGGGCAGATCAACCCGGTTGCGCGCTGTGGTGCGCACCGCCCAGCCATGGGCCTGAAGGTCGCAAACAAGGGCGCGGCCCAGGCAGCCACTCGCACCTGTGACAAGTGCCTTCATTAAAACCTCACCACTGTTCCGCCCAGTGAAATGCCGGCTGATGTGCCGATCAACAATGCCGTTTGGCCGCGGCACAATGTACCGGAGCGAACGGCATGATCAAGGGCAGTGGGGATGGAACTGGCGATCTGGTTGCCGGTTTGTGCAAAGATATTGACCACCTGATCGCTGCGGAAACCTAGCGCGCGGATGGCGTGTTGCAAGGCGTGCGCACTTGCCTGATGCGGGACGATGCAATCAAGCTTTTCTTGTGCGATGCCTGCGCGGGCCAACAGGGTAGATAAAAATTTTGGTAAATAGCGCGACGTTATACGAAAGGCTTTTCCGCCATCCATGCGAAATTTATCGTCTCCGCAGGCAATGCCGCGGGCTGGATTAACCCGTGTTCCCCCGGCGGCAAGCACACAGGCGTCTTTGCCTTCGCCATAGGTTTCAAACCCGTGTGCCAATATGGCCCCGTCGCCAGGCCCAACAACAACAGCCGCCGCACCATCGCCAAAAATTGCCGCACCTTCCGGCTGTGTCCAGTCCAGCCCGGAGGATGCAATGTCGGATGAAAAAACCAGCACGCGGCGCGCCCGGCCAGCTTCAATCCACATTCCGGCAAGATCAAGTGCCTGAAGAAAACTAAGGCAGGTTGCATTGACATCAAAGGCAGGAATGCCCGATTTGCCAAGACCCAACCTGTCTTGCACCAGCACGGCAGTGGACGGAATGGGCTGTTCCATAACCCCGCAAGCCCCCAGGATAAGATCAATGTCTTTGGCCTGGCATTGGGCCATGTCCAGCGCACGTTTTGCGGCTTTGGCTGCCATGAAAGATGTCGTTTCATGCTGACTGGCGACATGGCGGTTCGCAATGCCAAACCGCGCCAAAGACTGGCCTTCGGACCATCCCAGCAAACGATCAACGGCGTTCGCACTCATGCACTGTTCTGGCAGGTAGTTACCCGTGCCATAAATTGTCACCGAGGTTGGAAACATAACCAAAATCCGTTTGTGAACACTGTTTAATAACGTTGACAGAAGAAAAAATATTGTCAACACTGTTTTTAAACGACGTTCAGAAACTATTTTCAGGAGGGTTGAATGGCGCGACCCAGGCGATATGACTATGCGGAACTGCGCGTCGAGGTGATCCGTGCTGCGCGCACCCTGTTGCAAGAAGGTGGGCCTGCGGCGTTAACCGCGCGGGCGCTGTCAAAGGCAGTCGGGGTTACCAGTGGCACGATCTACGGGCAATTTGGCGATTTACATACTGTGTTGCTGGAGGTTAACCGCGATACATTCAACGAATTAACCCAAATGATCGAAGCCTTGCCCAATGATGAACCTGAACCCTGGTTGTATGCGCTGGCCGAGGGGTATGTAGAGTTTATGTTAAGCCGACACGGTGTTTGGCAGGGCTTGTTTGAAGGGCCACGCGTAACCGAAAAATTCCCTGACTGGTACATGGAAACCATTCACGGGCTATTGGCACGAATTGCGAAACCTCTGGCACAAATCGCGCCGGCGACAGATGCCTTTGCCCGCGCGGAGGAACTGTTTGTTGCAGTTCATGGCGGGGTGGCACTGGCGGCAGTTGGCAGGTTGGATATGGTATCTTCACGTTCTGCCAATGTTTTGGCGCGCGAGGCCGTTGCCACCATGATCGGCGCAATTTCAAAAGCCCCATAATGCACCATGAAATGTCTGGGTTTCGTGGTTTGCGAGGCGGGTTAAAAACTCGCCAAACCAGATATCGGCGGATGGAGATGCAGTGTGGACGTGTTTGTGGTTGAAAGGGCCGCATTCTGGCCGCACCGTGCCCAATCACCTGCTTTTGATCACGCGTGCAGGGCGGCGGTTATTTGCCGCTCGCCCCGCTATCTGGCGGTTAATGCACCCGGTAAATATCGTAATGGATGGTTTTTTCATCGCCGAAATCAGCATGATCGGGGATATAGGGCCGGGGTGGTGAATGATCTATCAGTGACCATGTGCCATCGTCGCCTAATGCCTGCAACGTGTTGGCAAATTTGCCATCATACAGGTCCACGCGATGGCTAAAAACATGATGCCACCCGCCTGCACAAGGCGCGAAAACTCGCGCATTAATCCTTCGATATTATCAACATAGGTTAGCGCGCCAATACATTGGGCAGCGGCAAAGCTGTCATCGGCAAAATCGAGTTGCTGGTTCATGTTCTGGATTTTCAGGGTTTGGTAACACCCCTTTGTTTTTGCCTGTTTTAAAGACTCAGGCGAAATATCAATACCGGTAATATGGGAATATCCCTGGTTCGATAATTCCAGCCCGGTCAGGCCGGTGCCACATCCGGCATCCAGGATCGGGTTGTTGGTGGCTATTCCGTGTTGTCTTATTAATTTTGCGGCCTCGGCCGGGGCGCGATAGCCCATCGCCAGCAAATCCTTTTCATAGGACGTTGCCCATTTATCGTAATAGGCGGCCAGGGCATCGGGGCTGGCATGGGTCATATTGACCAGGTCGGATGCGGTATCGGAAACAGAATCATGGCTGGTGTTGCCATCGCTGGCATCTACCATTTTTCACCTCGCTGATGTGGGTTTTGATTTTATTATGAGGGCATCAGTAACGCACAGGGACCGCCTTATTGCAAGGTGCGGCCCATAAACCGCAATATTGTCGTGGTTTTCAAGGGCGACTAAGTGGCTATTTATCCCGGAAAACGGGGTGCCCGCCAGTGTCGGATCGATTGTTATTTGGAATGACATCAAAGTTTTATCAAACCGTCACAGATCATCGCTAAGGTTTCTGAACTGCCTGTTCCTGTTCAGGGGCTTCCCGGGTGGTTCCATTCTTCTGGCCTCTCTTTACAACATTACCTTCGTTATCAAGGATCATAGTCATGAATAGCCCAACCGGCATTTCCCGCCGCTCGTTGCTTGGTATTCTCGCGGGCGCACCGTTCCTACCATTGCTTGAAACATCGGCCTTAACCATGATTGGTGGCTCGTCCGCCTTTGCTGCCACCAGTAAAAACCGGGTTAAATCAATTGAATTTGTTGGCATGAAAGCACCGACAAGCGATGCTGAACGTGCCACCACCACCGTCAATTCCGGCCTGATTGCCACCTATGAAAATGGTGCCACCCAAAATTTCAAACTGGCATACAAGCCGCTTTTCATCACCGGTGACGAAGTATCGGACGGCAAGGGCGGCAAGGTTGTTGCCGGGGGCTATCGCGACATCAACAACAAACCGATCATTGATGAAAGCGCGCCCGACAAACGCCAGTTCTTTTCCGATTGCCCCGATGGCTATAGCCTGATCAAACTTGATGGCGCCAAAGTACCGGGTGTTAAAGGCAATACCGTGTTTGCCGTGGTTCAGTTTGAATATACTTCGCGCGCGTTTGATGGCACCGACATGTATGGCAAACTGCCATCGCCGATTGCCGTTCTGACCTTTGATCAGGACCCGAAAAGTGGCGAACTTAGCCTGGTTCAGTATCACCCGGTTAACACCAGCAGCGTGCATGGCCTGTGGATTACCTGTGCCGCCAGCCTGTCGCCGTGGAACACCCATTTGTCGAGCGAAGAATACGAGCCGGATGCGACCAAAGCCGCCGCGTCGGAAGAATTTCAGACCTATAGCAAAAGCCTTTACGGCGACCCGACAAAAGCCAATCCGTATCATTACGGGCACCTGCCCGAAGTGGTGGTAAATGCCGATGGTACAGGCGAGATCAAAAAGCATTTCTGCCTTGGCCGTATTTCGCACGAACTGGTCCAGGTTATGCCCGACCAGCGCACGACCCTGATGGGCGATGACGCCACCAATGGTGGCCTGTTCATGTTCATCGCTGACAAACCAACCGACCTGTCATCGGGCAAACTTTACGTTGCCCAGGTAAACCAGCGCGAAGGTGTTGATCTTGATAAAGGCGGCAAGTTCGATCTGAAATGGATATTGCTGGGTCACGCCACCAGCGACGAAATCAAGGCCCTGGCCGATAAACTGACCGCAGCTGACATCATCGACGTTGCCCTTGAAGATCCGAAAGACGACAGCTTTACCGCCATCCAGTTTAGCGGCAAACAACAGTGGGTTCGCATCAAGCCGGGCATGGAAAAGGCTGCCGCTTACCTTGAAACGCACCGATATGCACCGCTGGTTGGCGGCACGCTTGCCTTTACCAAAATGGAAGGCACCACCGTTAACGCCAGGGACAAAATTGGCTATTCCGCCATGTCCTATATCTATAAATCCATGAGCGACGGCAAAAGCGGCATCAAGGTTGATCAGATCAAAGCCGGTGCGGTTTACGCATGGCCAATGACAGGTGGTCAGACCGATAGCGAAGGCAACGCCATTGACAGCGATTGGGTCCCGGTTCACATGGCTGCCGTGCCGGAACTGGTCGGTCACGATCTTGCAACTCCGGATGAAATCGGCAATACCGCTGATATTGACCGCATTGCCAACCCGGACAACATCAAGTTTTCCGAAAAAATGCGTACCCTGTTTGTCGGCGAAGACAGCGGCAACCACGTTAATAACTTCCTGTGGGCCTATAACGTCGACACCAAAAAGCTGGACCGTATCCTGTCCTGCCCGGCCGGTGCGGAATCAACCGGTTTGCATGCTGTTGATGACATGAACGGCTTTGCCTACATCCTCAGCAACTTCCAACACCCAGGTGATTGGGAAAAAGGCCTGCATGACAAGGTTAAAGAAAGCCTTGAACCGCTGATTGACGCCAACTACCGCGACCGTTTTGCCGGTGGTGTTGGCTATATCCACGGTATTCCTGTCGAAGGCTGAGAACTGAATTTATGATGGCTGGCAAGGCTTGTTTGTGTGACAGTTTCTCGCGCAATTGGCTTTGCCAGCCGTTTTTATTTGTACGGCACATTGTCGAGTTTGTGATCCGCAAGTTTAAAGGGTGTCGACGCTCAAACAACCGGTTATCAAATATCCCCCTGTCGGCGCTTCCCAATCCACCATCTCGCCGAGGCAATAGGTGCCGGGGCGTTTTATAAGCTGGAAAGTGTCGTCGAGTTCTTCCCAAGCTAAACCGCCAGCGGTGCTGATCGCTTCGTCAAGCGGGCGAGGGCGGGCGATTGGGATGGGGAGTGACTTTATGGTGCTTGCCAATTTGGCCGGGTCGTTCAAAACCTCGCGCGGGGTGATTTCGAAAATCAGGGCGATTTTGGTGGCATCCAGCCCCAGCGCTTTGCGCAAATGGTTGCCCAGCGAATTTTTGCCGCGCGGTTTGGCAAGGCGGGCGGTGACGTCGGCAAGGTCGCGGTCCGGGGTCAGGTCCAATGTCACGGTGGCGCTGCCGGTTTGTAGCCAGGTATCGCGCAGTTTGGCGGAAACCGCGTAAACGGCGCTGCCTTCGATCCCGGTTTTGGCAATAACAAATTCGCCGCGCACGGTTTGATCCTCGCAGGTCAGGGTCACGGCCTTTACCGGGTTCCCGGCGCATTTTTCAATTAAATGATCGGTCCAGCGCACATCAAACCCGCAATTGGCCGGTTTGAACGGATTGCAGGTAATTCCGGCATCGGTCAGGATTTTCATCCATGCGCCGTTGGAGCCCAGCTTTTTCCAGCTGCCGCCGCCAAGGGCCAAGATGGTGACGTCGGCTTTTGCGGTAACCGTGCCATCTGGCGTGCAAAAAACCGCGTGATTATTGGCATCCCAGCCCGTCCATTGATGGCGGTAATGAATGGTGCAGCCAAGGTTGGCCAAACGGCGCAGCCAGACGCGCAAAAGCGGGCTGGCTTTCATGACTTTGGGGAAAACCCGGCCGCTGGAGCCAACAAAGGTTTCAATACCCAAACCTTCGCACCATGCCCGAATTTCAGCGGGGCCAAATTTACGCAAATGCGGTTCCAGCCGGGCGCGCGATGCGCCATAGCGCGACAGAAACGTTTCCATGTCTTCGTTATGGGTAATGTTCAGCCCGGATTTGCCTGCCATCAGGAATTTACGGCCCGCACTGGGCATCGCTTCGTAAATCGTGACGTTATGCCCGGCACCGGCCAGCCGTTCGGCCGCCATCAACCCGGCAGGACCGGCCCCAATAACAGTGGCGGTTTTCGCGGATGTCGGGGCGTGTGTGTCGGCAGTGGGTATGGCGGGCATTTAACAAGCCTTTGTTAAGAAGGAACCTTGCAGCATTTTAGGAAGTCTGGCGCGGTTATGCCGGTTTCGGCCCGGTTTGGCAATTGATCGCAATATTGCCTGTCCCGGTTATACGATCGAAATACGATTAAACCATCGGCTCTGATCGCGCTTGGGTGGGCGGAAACCATTAAATTTGTCTGACCATACGCCAAACATTGGCAATTCGGGGCTAATTCGTATAACAAAATTCCAGTGCCATTTCGGCAATTCAGTTTGGTGTCTTATCTGGCCCAGGTTATTTCCGGCGGGGACTGGCGGAAACCAGTGGTCAATTAATCAAAAAACGTTAAGTGGAGGAAGAAATGTTCTCATCCCGGATCAGGCGTGTTGCCCGTGGGGCAATGGCGGTTGCAACCGTTGCGACCCTGTCGACCGCCCTTGTTGGCATTGCCCATGCAGCGGAGAAAATTAACATTGCGACGCTGGCGTTTGTGTCGAGCGCGCCGTTGTTTATCGCCAAGGAAAAGGGCTATTTCGCCGATGAAGGCCTGGATGCGGAACTGACATTTTTCCGCGCCGCACAGCCGGTTTCGGTTGCTATTGCATCGGGTGATGCCGATTTTGGTGTTACCGCTTTTACCGGGGGCTTTTTTAACCTGGCTGCCAAAGGCGCGCTTAAGGTTATTGGTGCGCAATTGCATGAAGAACCGGGATATGACGGGTCGGCCATTCTGGTATCAAACAAGGCCTATGACGCTGGTTTGACCAAGGTTGAACAGCTTGCAGGGCACAGCTTTGCCCTTAGCCAGGTAGGGTCGAGCTTTCATTACATGATTGGCAATGTCGCCGAAAAAGCCGGGTTTGACCTTGCCAGCATGGAATTAAAGCCGCTTCAGGCGGTGCCAAACATGATTGGCGCGCTTAAAACCGGGCAGGTCGACAGCATGATTATTGTGCCCCACATTGCCAAGCCGCTGGCCAATGCCGGTGCAGCCCATATCATTGGCTGGGTGAATGATTATGTGCCTTATCAGGTTGGCGGGTTGTTTACATCTTCGCGCAATGTTGAAGAACGGCGGGACGTGGTGGCGCATTTTGTGGCCGCTTACCAAAAAGGCGTTGCCGATTATCGTGCCGCCCTGCTGGCAACCGATGGTAATGGCAAACTGGTAAAATCTGACACCACCGATGAAATCCTGAAAATCGTTCATAAATATGTTTATGCCGAAGACCCGGAAGAAAAAGCATTTCCGAAAATTCGCAATGGCGCGATGTTTATTACCCAGGATGCCAAACTTGATGTGAATGACGTTAAAAAGCAGGTCAAATGGTATCAGGACCGGGGCTATGTATCGAAAGATGCCAACCCGGATGACTTTATTGATACGAGCTTTATTCCGCCGCTTGAGGCAAAATAAAGCTGCCAGGGTATGATTTTGGGCCGGTCCGGCAAGCGGGCCGGTCCATTTGTTTTTTCATTTTACGATCAAATAAAAGAGGGCCGGTTATGCGGCTGGAAATTTCCGGTGTAAGCCATCGTTATGATCAGGTTGAAGCCTTGCGCGATATAAACCTGACGATTGAACCGGGCGAAATTGTTGCCCTGATCGGGCCATCGGGTTGTGGCAAGTCAACTTTGTTAAGCATCATTGGCGGTTTGTTAAAACCCAGCGAAGGGCAAATTACCGCCAGTGGCCCTGTACCTGACGGATGTTTGAACCCGCTAACCTATGTGTTTCAGGATTTCGCCCTTTTGCCGTGGCGTACCGTGGCGGGCAATATCAGCCTGGTTCTGGAAGATCATAAATTAAGCAAGGCCGAACGGGCCGCGCGTATTGACGAAGTGTTGGAACAAACCGGCCTGACCGATTTTCGCAATGCATTTCCCAAGCAGTTATCCGGCGGGATGAAACAGCGTGTAGGCATTGCCCGTGCTCTTGCGGTGCGTCCGGCTGTGTTGTTGATGGACGAGCCGTTATCGGCACTGGATGCCCAAACCCGTATTTTGCTGTTGGACGAATTTGCCGCGCTGTTTGCGCGCACCGGCATGACAGCCGTTTATGTGACCCATAATTTGAACGAGGCCGTCCGATTGGCGCACAGGGTGGTGGCATTGCGTCGTCGCCCCGGCACGATTAAGGAAATTCATACAATAGATGTGCCGATTGATCAGCGCCATGAAGGCGATCCGTTAATTGTTGCGCACGAAACGTCGCTTTGGGAATTGATCCGTGACGAGGCGATTGCCGCAGACAAGGAACTTGAAAATGTCGCCTGATCACCTGGACCCTGTAAAAAGCATGAACGAACCGGTTCGTTTCCGCGCGGTTGGTTTTAACCCGCGTTCCAATCCGCTTGCGGCATGGGGCAGCTTTGTTGTGCTGATTATTCTGTGGCAAATCGGGTGCAGTACCGGGTTTATCAGCGAACTTGCCATGCCCAGCCCTGTTGCGGTTAGCAAATCGCTGTGGCAATTAATTGTTAGTGGTGAGCTTTGGGTTCATTTGGCGGCATCGGGCCAGCGCCTGGCGGTGGGCTGGGTGCTGGGCACGGTTGCCGGACTTGTGGTTGGTTTTCTGGTCGGCATGTTTTCCTGGGCGCGGTCGCCCGGTGTGGCGCTGGTTTCCGCCCTGTTTCCCATTCCCAAAATTGCGTTGTTACCACTTTTCATTATCTGGTTTGGCATTGGTGAGCCGTCAAAATTTGCTACCATCGGTTTTGGTGTGTTTTTCCCCACTGTTATCAATACCTTTGGCGGGGTGGATAATGTGGCGCGCAATTTGATCCGCATGGGGCAAAGTTTTGACATGTCGACCTGGTCGATTGTGCGCAAAATCATTTTGCCTGGTGCTTTGCCCACTATCCTGTCTGGCTTTCGTATTTCATCTTCCATCGCCATTATTTTGCTGGTTGCGGCTGAAATGATCGGGGCGCAATATGGTATTGGTGCACTGATATTGTCGGCAGGCAGCTTATACCAGACCGACCAGTTGATTGCCGGTGTGGTGGTGCTGTCGGTATTCGGGCTTGCCATATCGTGGCTATTGGGGCGGCTGGACAAATGGTTGCTGTCGTGGCGCTAGCGGACGATGCTTTGATTTTGAACGTAAAAAAGGGCCAAATGCGGCCCTTTTTTTGTGTCTAACAATCGGAACATCCTCGTGTCAGCTTGCGTTTCGGCCCTGTTAGCAACAACAAAAAGGCAGGTTGTCATGCACAATAATCAGTGGATCGTCGTGGCCGATGGCGGGCGTGCCAATATCATTGCTGTGACCCGCGATGCCGAAGGCCGCCATTTGGACATTGTTCATGAAATGTCGGCGGATAATCGCCCCAGCCAGGAAATTGCCAGCGATAAACCGGGGCGTGGTTTTGCCAATCCCGGTGGAAACCAGCAACGTCATGCCATGCCCCCCTCAACCGATCCGCATCGCCATGCGCAGGACGAATTTGTTGCCGATGTGGTGAGCTATTTGACCGACAAACGAAACCACAACAAATTTGAAAATCTGGTGGTTATTGCTCCGCCACGTATCATGGGTGAAATGCGTGCCAAAATGCCCAAACCCCTTGCCGAGGCCGTGGAAGGTGAAATCACCAAAGACCTGACCAAGATACCGCTTGCCGACTTGCCGCAACATCTTAGCGGGACGGCGGGTTGGCTGTGATCTGGCAATGGTGGCCCTTAACATGATTGTCAGCAATGAAGGTTGTTTTTTCAGCCTCGGTCTGCCCCGCGGCATGTAACCGCGCACGTCCTAGCCATATACCGACATTACGCTGATTTTTGAAAGCGGCACCATTGGCACAAAATCCGGCGTTTTGCCGTTATCGATTGGTGATGGAGAACTGCGCGAAACGGCGGTGAATACTTTACCAGTCACCGGAATGTTCCGGTGACTGGTTACGGCGAGTTTTTTGGGGGTTTTAAAACAAGGCAAACGCGGCTTTGTTGAAAAAATCGATTTTGTCACCTCGCTTGGCTATGGCAAGGGTGGGGATGATCGTGCAAGTTATGGTGTAACAACCAAAGGGCCATCGCGCCTGAGTACGAATTTGTGCATTATGGAACCGCATTCGACGGACAAGGATTTTATCGTGACATCAATCCACCCGGGTATCAGCCGTGGCGATATGATCGCTACAACCGGCTGGCAGGTGGAATTTGTTGATGAAATTGCCCAAACGCCGGTGCCATCTGACCATGAATTACAAGTTTTGTGCGACCTGCATACATGCACCAACGCCGCACACGAGGGGCAATAAAGAATGACCGACGCCTATATTTGCGATTATATCCGCACCCCGATTGGCCGGTTTGGCGGGGCGCTGTCATCGGTGCGGACCGATGACCTGGCCGCCATTCCCTTGCGCGCCTTGTGCGAACGTAATCCCGATGTTGATTTTGCTGCGATTGACGACGTGATATTTGGCTGTGCCAATCAGGCTGGTGAAGATAGCCGCAACGTCGCCCGGATGGCGGTTTTGTTGGCAGGCCTGCCCGAAAATGTGACAGGCACCACAGTAAACCGTTTATGCGGGTCGGGCATGGATGCCATTATTATGGCGGCCCGCGCGATCAAGGCGGGCGAGGCCGATATCCTGATAGCGGGCGGGGTGGAAAGCATGTCACGTGCGCCGTTTGTGATGCCAAAGGCCGGGTCGGCCTTTTCGCGCAACGCCGAAATTTATGACACCACCATTGGCTGGCGCTTTGTTAACCCGGTGATGAAAAAGCAATACGGGGTTGAGTCGATGCCCGAAACCGGCGAAAACGTGGCCGAGGACTTTGGGATTTCGCGCATCGATCAGGATGCTTTTGCTGCCCGTTCCCAAGACAAGGCAGTTGCCGCGCAGGAAAATGGTATTCTGGCCGAGGAAATCGTTGCTGTGAGCATTCCGCAACGTAAAGGTGATGCGGTTGTCGTGGACAAGGATGAGCATCCGCGCCCCGGCACAACAGCCGAAAAACTGGCAAAGTTGCCCACCCCGTTTCGCGAAGGCGGGTCGGTGACGGCGGGCAATGCATCGGGCGTTAATGACGGGGCGGCAGCCCTTATTGTCGCCTCCGAAGCTGCGATTAAAAAATATGGCCTAACCCCGATAGCCCGCATTGTTGGTGGAGCCACCGCCGGTGTGCCGCCGCGCATTATGGGCTTTGGTCCGGCACCGGCCAGCAAAAAGCTGATGGCGCGTTATGGCATGAATGTTGGCCAGTTTGATGTTATTGAACTGAACGAAGCCTTTGCATCGCAAGGCCTGGCAACCTTGCGCGATTTGGGCATTGCCGATGATGATGCACGGGTGAATCCCAATGGCGGGGCGATTGCGTTGGGGCATCCGCTGGGCATGTCTGGTGCCCGCATAACCGGCACGGCAGCCCGCCAGTTAAAACGGGTGGGTGGTAAATATGCGCTGGCGACCATGTGTATCGGTGTGGGGCAGGGCATTGCCGTTGCACTTGAAGCGGTATAGTCCGCTTTGATGGCATGTGCGGTGCGTTGATGCAATTGCACGCTGATGTTCCCCTTGAATTGACCGCGAATTAACTGCGAATTAACTGTGAATTAACAGCGCCATCATGTTGGTTTTACCGATATGATGGCGTTTGTATTTTATCACGGGGAACAAAATGACCCTGTCACCATTTGATTCTGCCCTGCTGGGCCCGCTTTTTGCCGATGGCGAAATTGCTGCCTATTTCACCGATGACGCCGTTATTGCTTCGATGGTGTTGTTTGAAGCTGCCCTTGCCAGCGCGCAGGCCCGCGCCGGAGTTATCCCGGCAGATGCGGCAAAACGCATTGGTGATATCTGCCGCGATTTCGCGCCTGATCCGGCATCGCTGGCCGCTTTAACGGCCAGTACCGGTGTGCCGGTGCCTGCACTGGTCAAGGCATTAAAAGCCGAAATTGGCGGCGATGATGCCCGTTATGTGCATTTTGGGGCCACCAGCCAGGATGTCGTGGATACAGCTTTGGTTTTGCGAATGCGGGATGTTGTTGCTGTCGTACGGCGTCGTTTGCGCAAGGTCATTAAATCCCTGATGAGGTTGGCGGAAGACCATCGCCAAACGATAATGGCCGGGCGCACACGCAGCCAGCAGGCCGTGCCGACCACGTTCGGCCTTAAAGCTGCAGGTTGGCTGTTGCCATTGGTGCGGCTGGATCATCAACTGGTGATCGCGGTCCGGCAATTTTTGCGGCTGTCGTTTGGTGGGGCATCGGGAACATTGGCATCATTAGGTGATGATGCGGCCAGTGTTGAGCGGTATCTGGCCGACGAACTGGGCCTGGACACAACTGAAATGCCGTGGCACAGCCAGCGCGATGTTGTGATAGAGCTGGCGTCAAAGTTAACGATGTTAACCGGGGCGTTAGGTAAAATGGGGCAGGACCTGGTTTTGTTGGCCCAGTCCGAAATTGCCGAGATTACACTGGCAGATGGTGGCGGGTCATCGACGATGCCGCATAAATCGAACCCGATATCGGCTGAAATGCTGGTAACGCTGGCGCGGTTTAGTGCGACGCAGATGTCGCATCTTTATCATTCGCAAATACACGCGCATGAGCGTAGCGGCACGGCGTGGTTGCTGGAATGGCTAAGTCTGCCTGAAATTGTTATGGCAAGCGGCAAGGCATTGGCACTGGCGGCTGAAATGGTGCCATCCTTGCAAATCAATGCTGAAAAAATGCGCGAAAATATGGAAATTTCACATGGTGCCGTGTTGGCGGAAGGGGCCACCTTTGCCCTTGCCAGCCATATGGCGCGGGATGATGCGGACCGGATTGTCAAACAGGCCATTGCGCGGTCCCGGCACAATCACAGCAATATGTTTGATGAACTGCCCGCGCTGAGCAACGCCCCGGTTGATTGGGACCATGTTCGCGACCCGGCCAATTATATTGGCATGAGCAACCATTATATCGACCGGGTTGTCGGTGCTGCCCAGCGGGAGCTGTCGGAAAGCTGAGCAGGGATCGATAACTGTTGAAACGATAAGGGCGGGTGTTGATATGCAACCCGCCCTTTGTTTAATTGCCGTGTTAATGGCTTGGTATTATTCGCCTGCCTGGGCGGTATCAAAAAAGTCGATTTCCAGCTTGGTCGCCCTGGCAAAACGGGCCTGGCAGGCGGCACGTTCGGCATCGCTCAAATCGGGGCCGATTGCGTCAAGTTGACCGTTTAAATAGGCAACCACGCTTTCAAAATATGCACCGGTATGCAGGTCAATCCATTCTGAGAACCAGAAATCCAGCGGCGGATTGGTCGGAACCGTTTTTGCCACCCGATCAGCCCACCCCAGATAAGTACCTTCTGCAACCGCAAGAACCGCAACCATATTGGCATAGCTGGCACTTTCCAGGGCTTCTGCCATCAGGTCTTTGAAGCCCTTGGTGGCGTCCCAGTCAGGTGTGCCCAAACGTTGGTTGTTCCGCACGCCAAGGGCGGTGAAACACCGTTCAAAATAGGTGTTTTCCTTGCCGGTAATCAGGGCCAGGAACTGACAGCCCGGAATGCGGTCGGCCAGTGTCGGCGCGCGCGATACCGCTCCGGCAAGCAAGGCGGCAAAACGGTCTAAAAACCGATGGTCCTGTACCAGATAACGGCGCAAATTCTCGGTGGGCACCTTGCCCTGACCCCAATCGTCGGTAAAGGGGTGGTGGGTAACGGCGTGCCAGTCATCGGCGACAGTTGCTTTTAGCCATTGTGAAAAACCCTGCTGCGGGTTGGCTTTGTGCCATTCGGGCCAATCCACAAACGAACCGGCAGGTGTAGAACCAGACATAGACCAATCTCCAGATGCGAAACCGTAATACGGCTAGCATGGGGTAGATGTTCCCGCAACCGGGATAAAAACATTGGTCAGGGGAGGGGCCCGATTTGAAAACTGGAGCCATTACATATTCCACACGAAAAATTGAGCAAATAACATTTGTAAAACATAATTTAATAATATAAAAAATAACCAACTCAATGAATGGAGGCTCTAATGACTAATCTTGGAAGTCTGGATCGAACCGTGCGCCTTGTTGCCGGAATTGTGTTGCTGGTGTTGCCGTTTGTATTGGCTGGTGAAACCGGCGTTATGGCCGCGATGGGTGGCTATGCATGGCTGTCGCTGCTGGTTGGTGCGGTTTTGGCCATAACGGCGATTTTCCGGTTTTGCCCTGCATACTGGATGTTTGGCATCCGGACCTGCAAAACCGGCGGGGGCGCAAAACCGACAGGAGCCGTAAAATGACAATCGATCCGGCGCAGACGGTAGGTGGAACTACGTCGCCAAATCCGGTTGTTACGGCTTTTTTTGATCAGGCCACATTTACGGTCAGTTATGTGGTGCGTGACCCGTCGTCGCTGGCCTGCGCAATTGTTGACAGTGTGCTTGATTATGACCCGGCGGCTGGACGGACCAGCCATGCTTCGGCTGATGCGATGATAACCTATGTCCGGGATCATAATCTGACAGTGCACTGGATTTTGGAAACCCACGTTC
The DNA here is from genome assembly GCF_040148805.1 of Thalassospira sp. NFXS8. Lineage (NCBI taxonomy): Bacteria > Pseudomonadati > Pseudomonadota > Alphaproteobacteria > Rhodospirillales > Thalassospiraceae > Thalassospira > Thalassospira sp. NFXS8. The sequence continues at coordinate 26,213 of NZ_JAGEMF010000001.1, forward strand.
ATGCCGATCATTTATCGGCGGCACCGTATTTGAAGGAAAAACTGGGCGGCAGCATGGCGATTGGTGCGCAAATTACTGTCGTACAGGATACGTTCGGCAAAATATTTAATGCCGGAACCGAATTTGCCCGTGATGGTCGCCAGTTTGACAGGTTGTTCAATGATGGCGACCAGTTTGATATTGGTTCCTTGCAGGGCCGTGCAATTCACACACCGGGGCATACACCCGCCTGCATGTCCTATCTGATTGGGGATGCCGTGTTTGTTGGCGATACATTGTTCATGCCTGATTATGGCTCTGCACGTTGTGATTTTCCGGGTGGGGATGCGCATATGTTATATCGTTCGGCCCGGCGGTTGCTGGCCTTGCCGGGCGAAACCCGCATGTTCATGTGCCACGATTACAAGGCATCGGGGCGCGATGAATATTGCTGGGAAACAACCGTTGCGGCCGAACGAGCCAACAATATTCATTTAAACGAGGATGTCACCGAGGAAGAATTTGTGCGCATGCGCACTGATCGCGACGCAACATTGGGCATGCCCCGGTTAATTTTGCCATCTGTTCAGGTAAATATGCGCGCCGGGGAGTTGCCACCAGCCGAAGATAATGGCATCCGTTATATCAAGGTGCCGCTGGATGTTCTGTAAGGATATTTTGCGGCAGTCATTTAACAAAAGCCGCTGGATGTTCTGTAAGGATATTTTGCGGCAGTCATTTAACAAAAACGGATGCCATATTATGAAACGTCTGAGTGATGATCTGACCGTATCGCCGCAAGTACCGCTTGAAGCAATCCCTGCCATTGCCGAGGCGGGTTTTAAAACGATCATGTGCAATCGCCCCGATCAGGAAGATCCCGGTCAGCCATCCTTTGACGAAATAAGCGCCAAGGCAACACAGTGTGGTCTTGAAACCGTATTTTTACCTGTTGTTAGCGGCAATGTTCAGGACAGTGACGCAGATGCCTTTGCTACTGCGCTTGCCAATGCTGCCAAACCTGTTTTCGCGTATTGCCGTACCGGTACGCGCTGTACCATTTTGTGGTCGCTTGCCAGTGCCGATAAAATGACCACGCCAGAAATTGTCACCGCTGCTGCCAATGCCGGTTATGACATGGCAGGTCTGGCCCCGCGGATCGATGCACGCCGCTAGAATATAGCTATTATTTCGGGCCGGGCAGACACGCAATGTCACCACTTTGGGGCAGGCTGGATGCGGTCGGGCCCGAACGGAAACAGGGTGTCTGCGGGCACCCTGTTTTGATCGCAATCATTCTGGCAAAGTGTGGCGATGCAATATGGGCAACAGCGAAAATGGCGAGAACGGAGACCGGCAGGTAAACACCCTGATAAAGGAATGAAATTTGCGCCCGCTTTCCCGTTTTTTCCCCATTCTGGATTGGGGTCGGCATTATAACCGGCAGACCGCCGCCAATGATTTTATCGCGGCGGTTATTGTTTCCATCATGCTGGTTCCGCAAAGTCTGGCCTATGCCATGCTTGCAGGATTGCCGCCCGAGGTTGGACTATACGCCAGTATTTTGCCGCTGGTCGCCTATGCCATTTTTGGCACGTCGGCGACATTGGCTGTTGGTCCGGTTGCCCTTATTTCCCTGATGACGGCTTCGATTATTGGCGCCGTTCATTTGCCTGCCGGGGTAAGCCCGGTTTTAGCCGCGATGACCCTTGCAATCATTTCGGCGGTTATGTTGCTGGCAATGGGCCTGTTCCGATTGGGGTTTATCGCCAATTTTTTAAGCCATCCGGTTATTTCCGGCTTTGTCAGTGCATCTGGCATTTTGATTGCGGTGGGGCAGGTACGTCATTTGGTTGGTTTGCCCAAAACCGACGGCAATTTGCCTGAGATTCTTGCGGGATTGGTGTCGCACGCGGATAAGGTGAATGTCCTGACCGCGTTTTTGGGGTTTGGCTGCCTTGGTTTTTTGTTCTGGGTGCGAAGCGGTCTGCGGCGTGTTTTGTGCCGGTTGGGCATAGCCGGTGTTTGGGCGACTTTTGTGGTTCGGGCCGGGCCGGTGTTGGCCGTTATTATTACCACGCTGGCGAGCTGGTATTTCGATCTGGCGGCGGAGGGTGTTAAAATTGTTGGTACCATTCCCCAAGGTTTCCCGGCATTTTCCGCGCCGTCTTTTAACCCCGATTTGTGGCGTCAACTGGCGTTGCCCGCCCTTTTGATCAGCGTGATCGGTTTTGTTGAAACCATATCGGTGGCCCAGACGTTGGCGGCAAAACGGCGGCAGCGCATTCGCCCTGGCCAGGAACTGATCGCGCTGGGAATGGCCAATCTGGGTGCCGGGTTTGCCGGGGGCTTGCCGGTTACCGGCGGCTTTGCCCGTTCGATGGTTAATTTTGATGCCGGGGCACAAACACCTGCTGCCGGTTTAATGACCGCGGTTGGTATTACCGGGGCGACAGTGTTTTTAACCCCGGTTTTGTATTATCTGCCCCAGGCCACATTGGCGGCTACTATTATTGTGGCGGTGTTAACACTGGTTGACCTTAAAACGATTATTCACATCTGGCGTTATTCGCGGGCCGATTTTGGCGCGATGATGGTGACCGTTGTACTGACGTTGTTTCTGGGGATCGAACCTGGCATTATGGGTGGGGTTGTGGTGTCGCTGATGCTGTATTTGCATCGCACCAGCCGCCCGCATATTGCCGTGGTAGGCCAGGTACCCGGGACAGAGCATTTCCGCAATATTTTGCGCCATGATGTGGCCACGGGAACATCGGTTTTGACCGTGCGCCCCGATGAAAGCCTGTATTTTGCCAATTGCCGGTTTCTTGAAGATCGGATTTACGCGCTGATTGCGGAAAATACCGTATTGAAACATGTGGTGTTGATGTGTTCGGCGATTAATGAAATTGATGCCAGCGGCCTTGAAAGCTTGCGTGAAATAAATGCGCGCTTGCGCGATGCCGGGGTGATGTTTCATCTATCCGAAGTCAAAGGCCCGGTGATGGATCGTTTGGCACCTAGCGGTTTTGTTGATGAATTGGCCGGGCAGGTTTTTTTATCGCAATATGATGCGCTATCCAAACTGGACCCGGCGGCGCTAACGCCGTGCCGTATTGCGTAAATTGCACTGTTCAATTGTAGGGCTTCAGAGGCAATATGCCGTGTTTCGCAACCGGAATATCGCCATTGTTTTTGTGCGAAACCCCTGATGATTGTGGGTTTAAAGTGTATGTCTGATACCGTTTTGCGCCCTGCAACGGATGTTGACCTTGCCGATCTGGTGCGTATCGAAAATATCTGTTTTGATCAGGATCGAATGTCGCGTCGGACGATGCGGCATTTCATCGCCAGTGCGACAGCCGGTTTTTGGGTGGCGGTTTGTTCCGATGTCGTGATTGCCTATGTTGTGGTGATTTATCGCCGCAATACGGCATTGGCGCGTTTATACAGCATGGCGGTGGCCCCGGCCTTTCAGCGTGCGGGCATCGGGCAGATGTTACTGAGGCACGCCGAAGAGGCCACACTGGATTTTGGTGCGCCGATGCTGCGCCTTGAAGTTCATCCGCAGAATGATGCAGCAATTTCATTGTATCGTAAAAACGGCTATCAGGAATTTGCCCTGTATCCTGATTATTTCCCCGATCATAGCCCTGCCTTGCGGATGGAAAAGGTGCTGGTTCCGCAATTAATGCACCGTCCGTCTCCCTTGCATTTTTACCATCAAACCTTGCCGTTCACCTGTGGCCCGGCATCGTTAATGATGGCGATGAATGCGTTGAACCCGGCCATTGAAATGGACCGTCGTAGCGAAATTGCGATCTGGCGTGAAGCCACCACCATTTTCATGACATCGGGGCATGGCGGTTGCGGGCCGTTGGGGCTGGCATTGGCGGCGTATCGGCGCGGTTTTGGTGCGCAGGTGCTGGTATCGCGTGAAGGACCATTATTTGTTGATACGGTGCGCAAGTCTGAAAACCGTAAGGTGGTTGAACTGGTGCATCATGATTTTACGGATCAGGCTGCAAAGGCGGGTATCCCGGTTACGGCAGGCGCGTTTGGCATTGACGAAATTGAACGCCATAGCAGCAATGGGCAAATGGCGCTGGTTCTGATCAGTCAGTATCGCATTTACGGTGATAAAATTCCGCATTGGGTTGTGGTGTCTGGTTTTGATGACCGGTTTGTTTATGTCACCGACCCCGACATTGGCGAGGATGACGAACCCTATAATGGCAGCGATTGTGTTTCGGTGCCGATCCTGCGTCATGAATTTGATTTGATGGCGCGTTATGGCAGGTCCAAATTGCAGGCTGCTGTTTTTATCAACATGCCCAAATAAAACCCCTGCCACTATCTGGTGATAGCTATTTGTGGCAGGGACCTTAAAGCAGGTGTTTGTGGATTGGTCTATAATGTCCAGGGCTGGGCAATCTGGCCTAGCAGGTGGGCAATGATCCGGCGATATAAATCCATGCCAATCACCGCATCTTCTACCCCGCCATCAATGCTGGGATTATCGTTTACTTCGATAATCATGGGGCCATAGGGCGTTTCCTTGATGTCTACACCATAAAGGCCGTTGCCCATCAATCGGGCGGCAGAAAGGGCGGTTGATACAATATCGGCCGGGGCTTCCTCGACCGGAACGGTTTCAAATCCGCCTTCTTCGTAGTTTTTGCCGTCATCTTCATGTTTTACGATCTGCCAATGACCGGGTGCCATGAAATAGCGGCTGGCATAAAGCGGTTCGCCGCCCAAAACCCCAATCCGCCAGTCAAACGTGGTTTCGACATATTCCTGTATCACCAGCAATTCGGAATTTTTGAACATTTCTCCGGCGATCTGATGCAAATTCTCGCGCGAGGTCACTTTGCGAACACCACGTGAAAAACACCCGTCCGGAACTTTCAGGACACTGGGAAAGTTAAACTGGCTGCCAATTTCGTCGATCCGGCGTTTATCAAAAATCGCACTGCGCGGGGCGGGGATATGATGGGTCCTTAACAATTCAGCCAGATACACCTTGTTGGTACAGCGCAGGATTGAGTCGGGATCGTCAATTACGGGGATGCCTTCCTTGCGTGCCCGTTTGGCAAACCGGTAGGTGTGGTGGTCCAGTGCTGTGGTCTCGCGGATCAACAAGGCATCGAATTCAGATAAATGATGAAAATCCTTTGCCGTTATCAGTTCTGCCCGCGCGCCAAGGTCGGCCGCAGCCTGTACAAAGTTTGCCAGCGCATCGCTATCGGATGGTGGCAGGATTTCGTCGGGATCGTACAGAATGGCGACAAGCGCAGTGGGTGCCCGGCCATGAGACGGCTTGCGCACCCGGCCACGCAAATAGGCTTTCAGGGCGATTTCGAATGCGGGCATTTCGCTGGCATCAAGATGATGAAGCGATGGGGCCTCTATTTCGCGCAACAGCTTTTTATCACCTGCATTTAAATGCAGTCGCAAAATCGGGCAGCGAAACTGGTCAAACGCGCGCTGGGCAAGGTCGCGAAAGCGTTTATCGGTGGTTCGGCCAAAATAAACATCTATATGGTCGGGTCGTTCGGCACCGGGTTTGTTAAGCGCATCGGCAATCATGGGGCCAATTTGGGCGCGGGCAGTTTTTTGCAGTCGCTTCCAGTTTAAATCCAGTAATACGTCGGCTTCGGGGATCACGCGTTCGCTGCGTGCTGCGGCCAAAAGGCTGCAATAATACCCGCGCGATAAATATTCATAGGAATGGCACAGGTTAATCACCCGGCGATTGCGAATGCCATGATCAAGGGCAAGGTAATCGCGCACCTTCATTACCCGCGCACCGGCCACGTTAAACGGCAGGTCGCGCAAATGGTCGACCAGAATAAGCGGTGCACCAGTTGAAACGGCGGGCGAAAGTTGCGACGTCGCATCAAATAAATGGCGTTCCATGCGTTTGCCGTTTTCACCGTCTTCATAATAATCGGGCAAAAGGGCGACGTCGATATAGCCATGTCGTTCATAAATGGCACGGGCGGAATGGTTGTCGTCGCGCACTTCCAGGCGCATCTTGTCGCAACCAGCCTCGATTGCGACACTTTCCAGCCCGGCCAGAAGCTGTGTTCCCAAACCCTTGCCACGCCAGTTTTCGGAAATGGCCAGCGAATAAATACGTGCCGTGCCACTGCCTGAGCGTAAGAGCAACATGCCATAACCGACAACGCCATCCTCCCCGGCATCCGCAACCAGAACCCGAGCGGTGGGTTGGCGTAAAAATCGCGAAAATGTCGCGCGTTTCATGCGGTCGGTTGTGAAAACGGCCTCTTCGATGGCGCATAACCCGTCAATATCAGCTTTTTGCGCGGTACGTACAACAATCGGGGTAGTTTGTGAATGTGGCATAAAAGAAACCTTCTGGCCCGATACAGTAACAGTCGTTGCACGAAAACGCCTGACTGCGATAACTGGAATGACTATATATTTTCGATCATTAGCCTGTAACACATTGCTGTGTTAAATATCAGCATTAGTGACGGTGTTCTGGTAACAGGTTACGCACAATAGCGTTGAATTTACGGTCATGTGGTTGCCATTTTTTAATGGTAGCCATCGCGAATTCGCATTGAACTGCAAAGTGATATTGAAACATTTCCAGCGGCACTGCGTATAACATACCGGATTACAATTTCGGGTACAGGGACAAAAGGGACTGGGGCGTTGCCAAAAAGATTTGATCCGTTTTCGGGCGGATGCAGAAAAAGAAGGATGATGCTGTCGGTTTGGGTCGGGGCATCGCTGCTGTCGGCATGTTCCTTTACTGAAAGCCTGCCATTCGGTGACGGTGCGGATTCAGCCACAACACAGGATGTTGGTCGCGCCATTCCCTATTCTGTAACCTATCAGGGTATGGACCCTCATGAAGAACGGTTGTTAGCCGCGCTTAAGGAAAATAGCACCGCCATTCGCTTGCAATCACGACCAACACCGACCAGGGCTGGCCTTGAACGGCGTGCGGACGATGATGTTGAACGGTTTGTTCGTGTTTTACGATCATTTGGTTTTTATGATGCGGTTGTGAATTACGATATTCGCGATGCTGATATTGGCCCGCCAAATGGCGAAACCGACATTACCCCTGATGGCGATAAAATTGAGGCGCCGACTGGTGCGCAAAATGCGTCAAATCCTGAGCCGACGTCAGATGCCGATAAAAAAACGGCTGTTAAAGCGGGTAAAACAGAGGCATCCGATAACAAGGATAAAGCCCCGGATTCGCCGGCATTAGCCAGTAAGACAGCCCCGGAACCGGTTATTCTGGAATACCGGATCGATACCGGCACGCCCTATTTGCTGGCCGATGCCGAAATAACAATAATTCATCCTGATGACAGCCGTGAAACGCGGTCGATGACGGACGAGGAATTAAAAACGGCAAATCTTTCGATTGGAATGCGTGCCGAGGCCGACCCGATCATTTTGGCCGAACAAAGTGTTCTCGATGTTTTTCGTAATCAGGGTTATCCGCTCGCCAAGGCTGGTAACAAAAAGGTTTTGGCGGATACCGCGGAAAAAACCATGCGCGTGACTTACGAAGTTATTACCGGTGAACAGGCGCGTTTTGGCAAAATCAGCGTAGTTGGCGCACAGGATGTCGATGCCGATTTTATTCGTGGTTATCATAGCTGGGGAAAAGGGCAGGTTTATTCGCCACAGGAAGTTACCACCACGCGCCGTGATCTTGCGGAATCCAACCTGTTTAATTCCGTGATTGTCAAACCGGTGGGGCCGGTGGATGAAAATGGCGAAATTCCCGTTGAAATGCGCGTGCAGGAACGCGACCACCGGTCGATCGGTGGCGGGATAGATTTTTCAACGGCGGATGGTCCGGGTGCCAATGCCTTTTGGGAACACCGAAACCTGTTTGGGGAAGGTGAAAAACTGCGTCTGAAACTGGAAGGATCAGGGTTGCAGCAAGGGGCGTCGGCCAGTTTTAGAAAACCCCAGTTTTTGCGCCGCCGTCAGGCCCTTATCGCGGAAAGCGAAGTTACAAAATATAGCACCGATGCCTATGATGGTGACCTTGCAAATGCCTTTACCGGGATTGAGCGCGAATTTTGGGAAAACTGGTCGGCGACCTATGGCGTGACGGTTGAATATTCCGACCTGACAGGTGCCGATTCTCCGAACGAGGAATTTTACCTGGGTGGGTTACGCGGTGTTTTACGCCACGACAACACCAACAATGCCCTTGATCCGACGACAGGCAACCGGATGGAACTTAGCGTTTCACCCTATATCAGCCTTGCCGGGGCGCACACACAGTTTACCTCGATCGCGCTTAACGGGTCGCAATATTATGCTTTCGATGACAGGGGGCATTATGTTTTGGCCGGCCGTGGCCGTATTGGCAGCATCATTGGCGATGATCGATCATCGTTGCCGTCTAACAAACGGTTTTATTCGGGTGGTGGCGGTTCCGTGCGGGGTTACGAATATCAGACCGTCGGGCCGCTTAACCAGGATGGCGACCCGATCGGGGGACGGTCGGTGATCGAAGCCGGGCTGGAATTTCGCGCACGTATCACAGACAGCATCGGTTTGGTGCCGTTTGTTGAAGGGGGCAATGTTTATGAAGGGGTGAAACCCGAAGATGTCAGCCTGATGTGGGCGACGGGGCTTGGCCTACGGTATTACACTGCCATTGGCCCGGTCCGGTTTGATTTTGCTGTGCCGCTCGATAAACGTGAAAATATTGATGACGATTTCCAAATCTATCTTAGCCTGGGTCAGGCATTTTAATGGCTGATATGAATAATTCAAACGGTGCGATCCCTGAACGCCCCGTATGGCGGTGGTTTAAGCGTATTGTGCTGGCTGTTCTGGCACTGTTTGTTGTGCTGGTTGGCATAATAGTGCTGGCTGGAACCGGCCCGGTTTTACGTCAACTCACCCCTTGGATCAATAAAACGGTATCGGATGCCGTGAATGGTACGTTTGTGTTGGGCCGGGTTGAAGGCAACCTGTGGGGCCAACTGGACGTGTCGGGGGTGACCCTGGAAATGCCGGAAACCGGCCTGGCAGTTCAGGGTGATGATTTGGTTTTCGCATGGTCGCCATGGGCGTTATTTGGCGCAAAAGTTGATATTGATCGCATTTCGGCATCGCACATGGCTGTGACCTTACCTGACAGGGCGGGCCCCGAAACACCGGTCGAGCCTGCAGATGAAACCGGGTCGGGGTTTGTTTTGCCTGTGTCGGTAAAACTTGGCACCCTCGAAATTCCGGACATCCAAATCACCAACCCGGTGGATGGACGTGTTTTTTCCTATCAATTAAATGCGAATGCTTCGGCCAGTCAAAATCTGTCGGCGATGCTGGGGGTTAATTTGCAACCCCGTGATGGCAGTGTTGATCATATCCGCGCAAATCTGGATTTTGATGCCGATGCCCAAAAATTAAAGGCGGATATTGACGCCAAACTGGACCGGACCGGTCTGGTTATGGCCTTGGCCGGGTTAAATCCGGACGAGGCCCCTGATGTTACGCTGTTGTTAAAGGGCAGTGGCCCGGCAAACGACTGGCATGGCGATTTGACGTTAACTGCCAGTGACCTTGCAAAAGTTGCCGGTGCTGTAAATGTGCAGTTGGGTGAAAATCGAAATATTGGTTTTGGTCTGGATGTTGCCGCAACCACGCTGGGCCAGCTTGCATCTACATTGCCTGCGCCATTGCAAGGTGATGTTGGTATAAAAACGGCCGGACGGTATGACGGCGAACACGAGAAACTTGAAATTACGTCATTAAACATTACCAGGGATAAATTACTGGCCCTGAAAGGTTCGGCGGATATTGATCTTGCCAACAGCCAGATTGATGCAGAATTGACATCTGATATTGATGGTGCCGCCAGTACCTTGATTGATGATGCGGCAACATGGCAGGGCATGCAGGTTACGGCCCATGCCAGTGGCGATTTGGCAATGCCCGATGTCGACGCGGAAATTTCAGCGCGGAATGTTAAGACGCCCGTGTCGCATCTTGAAACGCTGGTCGTTAACGCAAAGCTGGTACCAACAAATGGCGACTTTGCCATGCAGGCATCGGCCCAGACCACAGGTCACACGTTTGATGATCAAAGCCTGGGGGCAATGGTTGGAACGCAGCAGGATGTGACGATAAATGCCAGTGCCTCTGCCGATTTTTCACAGGTTACTGTTGATGATTTCACATTAAAAACACTAACGCTATCGGTGAACGGGCAGGCGGTAATTGATGCGCAGGGCAATGTGAACCAGGCATCTCTTCATGCCAATATCCAAGACCTTGTTGCCTTTGCGCCCATTTCGGGCATGGACCTGCATGGGCAGGGTACTTTGGATATTTCCGATGCCGCCTGGAATATGGCGGATGGGGGCAAAGCAAATATTGTCCTGCAAACCGCCGACACCGGTTTTGGCATTGCCGAATTGGACCATGTTGTTGGCTCCAGCCCGGCGATCGAGGCTGCGGTTACCATCAGCCCGAAAATGGACCTGATGGTTGATGTGAATAATGTGAAAACCGCGAATGTCAACGGCGGCGCCAAACTGGCGATCACCAATGATTTTAATACTTTGTCGATTGATGCTGATTTGGCATTGGCGCCAGGTATCGTGCCGCCATCGGTGCCGGTATCCTTAAAGGACAAAGCCGGGCGTTTAACGGTGCGCCTTAATGGCCCGCTGGCCGAGCCACAAGGTGATATCAGGCTGGTGGTTCCAATGCTTGGTACATCGGGCGAGGCCTTTAAAAACGTTAATCTGACCAGCCATATGGCGTGGCAACACGATAAAACCGGTAAGAATGCCCCTGCATTGCAATTGGAGAATACAGGCAAATTTGACTGGCGAGGCGCCCCTTATCATCTGGATGCCGATGTCGGTTTGCCTGCCTCCGGCCTTGAGGTATCCAATATCAGCCTGACAGGAGAGCATATCGACCTGACGGGGCGTGTGGCCTTGCCAGGTAATGCCGTGCCACTCAGTGGGAACATCGCGTTAACCCGGTTTGACGCCATGATGGCGCAGGGTTTCGGGGTGCCACTTGCCAATGGTAAAATCACTGCCAGCCTTGATTTTTCGGCAAAAAATGCGGCGCAACATATTACGGCATCACTTTCCGCCAAGGGCTTGCGCATGGTGGACCCGCAAGGGATCGAAACCACTCGGCTGGATAATGTTGCGATTGATGGCACCATCGAAAACGCCTTTGCCGACCCGGAACTGGACTTAAAGGTCTCCGGTTCGGATATTGGTGTGGCCGAGGCACGGGTTGAAAAAATTTCAGCCACGATCAAGGGGGTTCTGGCGAAACTGCAAACGACGGTAAAGGCGCAGGCCATGGTGCAAAACCGTATCCCGGTCAAACTTGATGCCGCGGCTGAAATTGCCCTTTCCAATGACATATCGGTCACTGCGAATAAATTGAACGCCGATGTCGGTACCCAGCATATTGCCTTGCGCCAGCCATTGGTTTTTCGTCAGGGCGCAAATGGCAGCCTGACCGCCGATGCAATGCTGTCTATCGGGAAAGGTCAGCTTGACGCGAAACTTGACCTTGCGCCGGGCAAAAGTTTTGAGGCAACCGCCGATATCAAGTCGCTGGTGTTAGGACCGTGGGGGGCAATGTTTGATGTTGCCGGGCTGGATGGCACCTTAACCTTGAATGCGGATGCCCATGAAAAACCGGGAAAACCTGCCAGCGCCAATATTGATGGTAAAATTAGCGATATCAGTGTTGCTGCGGCGGCGCAATTGCCGCCCCTGGCCCTGAACCTGACGGCATCTTTGCGCGACGGCGGGGTTTCCGCCGATGTTGATATGGGCCGACCTGATATGCGCATCATTACCGCAACCGCCAAATTGCCGGTGGATGTGTCTTTTCTAAAAGGGCAGTTTGCCGTTTCACCAGACCAGCCCCTTTCTGCACAGGTAAAAATGGATGGTGAAATAGGGCAGTTTTGGCCCTATGTGCCCTTACCCGACCATGCGCTTGCCGGGGAAGTAAAGCTGAATGCCAGTGTTGACGGAACTTTGTCCGATCCACAATGGGAGGGTACCGTATCGTTGCGCGACGGGCGCTATGAACATATGCAATATGGTACGCTTGTGCAGGATATCGTACTTGACGGTGTGTTTAACAATGACGGGTTTAAACTGACAAAATTAACAGCCGATGATGGCGGGCAGGGCACGCTGACAGGTAAGGCTGATGTCGAACTTGGTGACGGGATAAATTACACCGCCAATATCACCATGCGTAATATGGCGATAACGCGTATGGACGAATTGCGTGTCTGGACGGATGTTGATGTGGATGTAAAAGGCGATGAAAACAAAGCTGATATTGAAAGCAAAACCACATTACGCCGGGGCGAGGTCGATTTAAGTGTTGCCTTGCCAGCATCAGTGCCGGAACTTGATGTTCAAAACCTTGCCAAAACGCAGACTGAAGAACAGAAAAGGGATGATGCTGATAAGGGTGGTTTTGTCGCTAACCTAAATGCCAGGGTTGATGTGCCTGGGCGCCTGTTTGTGCGGGGCAAGGGGCTTGATTCCGAATGGGGCGGCCACCTTGATATTACCGGTCGGGCGGATAACCCGAAAATTGTGGGTGAATTGCGTGCCTTGCGCGGGCAACTGGATCTGATTGGTAAAACCTTTGTTATCAAGGATTCCAAAATTACGTTTTCCGGGGCACAACCACCTGATCCGCTGCTTGATATCGCCGGTGTTTATACAACAGATGATTTGACGGTTACGGCATCCTTGTCAGGCCCGGCCAACGACCCGCAATTAAGCCTGAGTTCGGAACCCGCCCTTCCGCAGGACGAAATTCTGTCACAGGTATTGTTTGGTAAATCGCAAGGCAGCCTAAGTGCTGTGGAAGCCGTGCAATTGGCGAATGCCGCAGCTCAGCTTTCGGGCAGTGGCGGCGGGCTCGATGTTATTGGCAGCATTCGCAATTTCATCGGTGCTGATGTCTTGCGTGTTGATGGTGGTGACGAAGGGCCAACAGTCAAGGCGGGTAAATATCTGACAGATGATATTTATGTTGGCACCAAACAGGGCACGACGCCGGGTTCCAGCGGGGTTGAAGTGGAAATAGAACTATCCCCGCATATTAAAATCACCACGGAAACCAGCGAGATAGACAGCAAGGCCGGCATTCAGTTCAAACTGGATTACTAAGCGGTATCCTACGAAAAATGCCCCGGCTGCTTTATTGCGCCGGGGCATTTTTATGAAATGGACGATACGACGGGCTGGAGTGGTGGGTTAAAGAACCAGATCGTCGATATCAACCAGTGCGCCGCGTGTCCCAATGACACGACCTGCAACTTTCTGAGCAATTTGAATGGCATTTTCAATGTCGATGCCATTTTTGCGGGCAGCAAGGTAACTGCCATTAAACGAATCGCCAGCCGATGTCGTATCAACAACGCGGTCGATTTTGGGGGGTGTTACAGTGCCGCTTTCGCCGGTCTGGGTAATATAGGTGGATGGTTGCGCGCCATTTTTGACAATAACTTCACCCGCCCCGGCGCTAAGCCAGCGTCTGGCACAATCTGCGGGTGTTTCATCGCCAAAAAGCGCTGCTTCATCATCGAATGTCGGCATCAGGATATCGCACAGCGGTGCCATCGTGGCATAGGCGTTTTTGGCGGTCGTTGTGTCGGCCCAAAGGCGGGGGCGGTGGTTGCTGTCAAAACAAACCCGGGTGCCGTTTTGCCGTAACGTTGCCAGCATTGTGAACAGTTTGGCGCGGTCTGCGTCGGATAGAATAGCCAATGAAATACCCGAAAGATAAACCATGCCATACTGAGCCAGTTTGCCGGTTAGGACAGTTTCATAACCGTCTTTTAGCAATTGTTTTGCTGCAGCATTTTGCCGCCAGTAACTAAAACTGCGTTCGCCGCTGTTATCGGTCTGAATGGCATAAAGCCCGGGCAATTCCCCGTCAATCTGGCGCACAAGGCTGGCATCCAGCCCATCCTGCTGCCAGGCGGTTATCATTGCAGTGCTATAGGGGTCGGTTCCCAAGGCTGTGACATAGGAAATGGCAGCATCGTTTTGCGCCGTATCCAATGCTGTCGGGGCTGTTTTACCCTGTTGTAAAATCAGCTTGCTTGCGCGTGCCATATAGACCGCTGCATTCAGGGTGTCGCCCGCATAAGACAGCTTGGCAGGGCCAAAAGCGGATGAAGGTTCGGCGCTGTTACTGGAACTGGCAGCCGAAATTTCGATCATGCATTCACCGATGAAGGCAGTTTTGGTCATTTAAAAAATCCTGTTTGCGGGTTTACCGTGAAAAGTAAAACCGGTTTTCAATCTGGTTGCAGGGCAACTTGCCGTGAAGTTTGGTGCGGGTCAATCGCCGATGGGCAGGCGGCCCACTGTTGGCAGCAAGGTTAACAGCGATGAGCGGATACGGCGGAGCTTTTCCTTGCTGCGGACGGTATTGCGCCGGGCAACGGCGGTGGCAAGAACATCAATCGTTGCCATAAACACATGCCGGGTGGCAGTGGGTTTATAAATATCGGGGCTTTCGGGCATAATCAGGCTGATAACGATGTCGCTTTCAACGGCAAGCGGGCTATCGGGTTTGGTTAGGGAAATTACCTTGGCCCCATATTGGCGGGCAATCGCGGCACTGTGTATCAGTTCTGCCGGGCGGCCACTGGTGGATATGGCGACGATAACATCTTCCTCGCCCAGCGTGGATGCCAGCATACGCTGTAAATAACCATCATTTTGCGATTGCGCAGGAATACCCAGACGGAAAAATCGGTTGGCGGCGTCAAACGCCACGGTGCTGGACCCGCCGCCAACCCCGAAAAATGCAATTTGTCGGGCGCGTGCAAGGATATCGGCAGCGGCATCAATGTCAGACTGCGGTAACTGTTCACGTAACAGGCGTAAACTGTCGATAATGGTGCCGATAACGTGGCTGCTCAGTAAATCCGGGTCTGTAATGTGGTCTTCAATTGGTTCGGGGGCCAGATACTGCATACTGACAGCAAGGTTTTGTGCCAGTTTCAGTTTAAAATCACGAAACCCTTCACAGCCAAGACTGCGACAAAACCGGATCACGGTCGGTTCGCTAACGCCAATCTGTTTGGCAAGATCGGAAAGCGCAATGGATGTGACGTCTTCAAGATGCTCCACCACATAATCGGCTACTTTTTGTTCGCGGGCGGGCAAAATGCCGGGCGCACGGTTAAGCTGGCTAATAATATCGGCTGGGCGTTGCATGTGAAGTGTCCCGGTTTTTAATCAACAGGGTGCGTTTTGCGGCACCCTGTTGATTGCTACCATCATTCAGGTTTATAGGCGATAGCCTCGATTTCGATTTTGGCATCGACCATCAGTTTTGCCTGTACGGTCGAGCGTGCTGGGCGTTCACCAGGGAAAAATTCGGCATAAACCCGGTTAAAAGTCCAAAAATCGCGGGTATCATCCAGCCAGACGGTCATTTTAAATACGTCGTCCAGCGTGCAATCGGCCAATGCCAGCGCAGATTTGACATTTTCCATCGTGCGTCGTGTCTGTGCTTCGATGCTGCCATATTCAATTTCACCATTTTCCTGCATCGCAACCTGACCGGAAATATATACAAAATCACCAGCACGTACTGCAGGCGAAAACGGCAGCTTCTGCCCGCCAGCACCACTGCGTTCATTCCCGAAATGTTTGATCGTCATGAAAATCTCCTTGATTTTGATAGATGTTTTTGCCGCAAAAGTAGCTTAGCTACTTATTTGAAGGGTGATTGATTTTAATTTGCGCTAATTTTATCGGATTTTCTAGAAAAATATGTAGACAAGCTACAATTATGTGACCAAAGTGTAGGAAAAATACAAACACCTAATCAGTGGAGACAAAAAATGGGTTTGCAGCGCGTTGAGGCTTCTGCCCGGACGCTTAGCAACGGACTGAACTGGGGTGTGGAGCGGATTATTGCCGTTTTAATGCTGGCCCTGGTGCTTGATGTCTGGCTGGGTGTGGTTGACCGCTATCTTGTTCACTGGCAATTGAACTGGCCCGAGGAACTGGCGCGATATCTTATGATCTGGGCTGCATTGCTGGCGGTTTCAGCTGGTATTGCCCGGCGTGAACATATTGGCATTGGCCTGTTTGTTCTTAACCTGCCCATGGCACTACAGCGCACAGTCCTGTTTGCCGTCGATATCATTGCACTTGCGGCATTTATTTACCTGGCATTTTACGGGTTTGATTTTGCCGTTGGTGGCATGAAACGCCACGCCATGATCTTTGGCATGACGCTGGCCCTTCCATATGCCGCCGTGCCGGTTTCAGCTTTGCTTGCTGCTATTCAGTTGTTGCTGGTCGCCCTGCGCGATCAGGGGCGCTACATCCCGGTCGATCTGACGGAGGGCGCGGAATGATCATCGCCATTATTTTTGTTGTTTTAATGGTTTTGGGCATGCCAATCGGCTTTGCCCTTGGCGTTGCCGGTGTGGCAGGTCTTTATGACATGGGCGGGGGGCTGTTTCTGGTGCAGGGCCCCAGCAAGGTTTTTAACGGGCTGAATGTGTTTCCGTTTCTTGCCATGCCGTTCTTTATTCTGGCCGGCGAAATCATGAACCATATCGGCATTACCAGCCGGCTGGTCAAATTCGCCCAATCCCTGGTTGGTCATTTTCGCGGGGGGCTGGCCCATACCAATATGTTGGCCAGTGTGTTTTTTGCAGGCCTTACCGGGGCGGCGACGGCCGATGCGGCGGCCTTTGGCAAAACACTGGTTCCTGCCATGGTCGAACGTGGATATCGCCGCGATTATGCCTGTGCGGTTACCGCTGCGGGTTCCATTATCGGGCCGACCATTCCGCCGTCCGGTTTGATGGTTGTTTATGGCTCGCTAATGGGTGTTTCAATCGGGGGCCTGTTTGCTGCGGGTATTTTACCTGGCCTGATGATTTGTCTGATCTGCATGACGGTGATTGCCGTTACTGCGCGTCGTAAAAACCTGCCCAAGGAAGAACGCCGCGCCAGTCTGCTTGAAATCTGGAAAATCTTTAAATCATCCATTTCGGCCCTGATCATGCCCCTGATCATTCTGGGGGGTATTTTGGGGGGGATTGTAACGCCTACCGAAGCGGCATCTGTCGCGGTGGCCTATGCCCTGTTCATTGGCGTGTTTGTGTATCGTGCCCTGACTGTGGCCGATTTTATCCAGATGCTGATCAGAACGGCACGTGTGACAGGGGTGATTTTCATCATCATCGCCTTTGCCTCGATCCTGGGCTGGTGGCTTAGCTTTAACCGCATCCCGCAAGAAGTTGCCGCTGCCGTACTGGGCGTTTCAAGCAATCCTTACATGGTCATTTTAATGATTGTCGGGTTGTTGATGGCGATCGGCATGGTGATGGATATCAACGCCATTCTGATCATTCTGGCCCCGGTTCTGGTGCCGTTAACCGTGCAAATCGGTATGGACCCGATCCATGCAGGCATCATCTTTGTGCTGGCGCTTAACATTTCCCTTATGACGCCACCGGTGGGGGCCTGCCTGTTTGTGCTGGCATCGGTGACAGGGGAAAAACTTGAAAAAATTGCGGCGCAGTTGTGGCCCTTCCTGATTGCTGAAATTGGGGTGCTGTTGTTGTTCGCTTTCTGGTCCGATCTGGCGCTTCTGGTGCCCAGATTGTTGGGGTTCCGATAACCCCAATGTAACGACGTTACGGTTTTCCGCCCTGGCCCCGGGCGGATCACCCTGGGGGACAGGGTGATTTTGGGGCGCAATGAAAATCAATCCAATCAGGAGAGGTGTTATGAACACATTCAAACGTTTCGGGGCCGCTATGGCTGCGACGGTACTGCTGGCGGGCACCATGGGCACCGCCCACGCCGAAGCCAAAATTTTGAAATTCGCCCACGACAATAAGCTGGACCCGTTTGAAAACCCGGCCCAGGCCTGCACCGCAGTTTTCGCCAATATCGTCGAAGCCGACACCAATGGTGCGATCAAGGTTGAAGTTTATCCGTCCAACCAGCTGGGTTCGGCTGCCGAACATGTCCAGATGGTGCGTGATGGCCTTATTCAGGCAACGCTGACCTCGACCGGCGCAATTGCATCTTATTACCCGCGCATTGACGTTTTGAACCTGCCATTTGCGTTTGATAGCAACGCTGCCACCTATGACGTCTATGACGGGCCGTTTGGTGTGGCTTTGGCCAAAGACATCGAAGCCACCCTGGGCGATGTGGAAGTTTTGGGTTTCCCAGATACTGGCGGGTTCTTTGCTGTGACCAACTCGCAGCACCCGATCAAAAACCTGGAAGATTTCAAGGGCGTTCGTATTCGTACCATGGCCCTGCCGTCACATCAGAAAATCATGCAGGCATTGGGTGCTGAAGCCTACCCGATGGCATGGGGCGAAGTGTATGCCGGCCTTCAGACCGGCGTGATTGATGGTCAGATGAACCCGGTTCCGACTGTTACCTTCGCGAAGTTTAACGAAGTACAGAAATACCTGACCCTGACCAACCATTTGTTCTCGCCCTACACCATGATGCTGTCCAAAGCATTCTGGGATGATCTGACCAAAGATCAGCAGCGCATTATCCGTTATGCTGCACAATCCTGTGTTGTTGCCAGCCGTGGCGTATCGCGCGTGATCGAAGCATCTGATCGTGGTCTTAAAGGTCTGATGGGCAAAATGGAAATCGATGCCCTGACCCCGGAAGAGCGCGAACAGTTCAAGGAAGTTACCCAGCCGGTGATGGAAAAACACGTCAAGGAAACCCTTGGCGAAGATGGTGTTAAATTGCTTGACCTGTTTAAGACTGAAGTCAAGAAAGCCAACGAAAAACAATATCTGACAGATTAATTTCTGTCTGGCGGGGAGGGGGCTTCCTCCCGGTTCCCTCCCGCCACCCTTTTATGAACTGTCTGATTATTTTTATTCTATTTCCTTGATCCATTTACCCAAAACAAAGACCAAGAAGGACCCGGGTATGCGAATTTTTTGCGCTTCCATCGCGACTGAAACCAACACGTTTTCACCCCTGCGCACCGATATTTCCGATTTCCGCGAAAGTTTTTATGCAGGCCCGGGTGACCACCCCGAAACGCCTACATTGTGCAGTGCGGTGTTTACCGTTGCGCGCGCACGTGCAAAGGCCGAAGGATGGGACCTGATTGAAGGTACAGCAACCTGGGCCGAACCAGGCGGGATCGTGAACCGTGATACCTATGAATATCTGCGCGACGAAGTGCTGGCACAGCTAAAAGCGGCCATGCCGGTAGATGGCGTTGTGCTTGGTTTACATGGGGCGATGGTCGCGCAGGATTACCTCGATTGTGAAGGGGATTTGTTACAATCCGTGCGGGACATTGTTGGTCCTGACGTCGTGATTGGTGCCAGCTTTGATCCGCACAGCCATTTAAGCGCCAGGCGCTTTAATGCCGCTGATGTCCTGGTCGCGTTTAAGGAATTTCCCCACACAGATTTTGTCGAGGCCGGTGCGGCAACGGTTGATCTGGTTTTGCGGACAATTCGCGGGGAAATCAAGCCGGTTAAAGCCGCGT
This sequence comes from Thalassospira sp. NFXS8, assembly GCF_040148805.1. Taxonomy (NCBI): domain Bacteria; kingdom Pseudomonadati; phylum Pseudomonadota; class Alphaproteobacteria; order Rhodospirillales; family Thalassospiraceae; genus Thalassospira; species Thalassospira sp. NFXS8. The sequence continues at coordinate 45,755 of NZ_JAGEMF010000001.1, forward strand.
TTGATTGCAAAATGATCGAGGTTCTGCCGACCTCGCGTGAACCCATGCGGTCTTTTGTTGATCGGATCAAAGCCATGGAAGGTCATAACGGCATTTTGTCGATCTCGGTCATTCATGGTTTTATGGCAGGGGATGTGCCCGAAATCGGGTCTCATGTTATCGTCATTACCGATAATAAATCTGATCTGGCAACACAGACAGCCAAGGATCTGGGGATGGAGCTGTTTGGTTTTCGTGGCACCACCCGGCCCGATTTTATTACCCCGGAACAGGCGATGGCAAAATTGCCCGACATTATCGCAACGCCGGTTGTTATCGCCGATGTGTGGGATAACCCCGGCGGGGGCGTGCCGGGTGATTCGACGTTGTTGCTAGGCCGGGTCATGAATAGTGGCCTGAAGAACTATGCCTTTGGCACGATATGGGACCCGATGGCCGTGCGGATCTGCTTTTCTGCAGGTGAGGGCGGTGTCTTGCCGTTGCGGTTTGGCGGTAAAACCTCCTCGACCGGGGGTGCCCCGGTTGATGCCGTTGTTCGGGTGAAAAAATTGCAGCGCAATTCCTGGCAAAGTTTTGGCGACAGCATTGTGCCATTGGGCGATTGCGCCTTGATTGAATTGCCAGATGGTGGAGAGGTGATTTTAAACAGCAACCGGGCGCAAAGTTTTGACCCGGATCTTTTTGCCAATATGGGCGTTGACCCTAAAGCAAAGAATTATCTGTTTATCAAATCCACCAATCACTTCTACGATGCATTTGCCAAAATCGCGGGCGAGATTATCTATGTAAATGTTCACGGGCCTTATCCGTCAGACCCGAAAACAAACGGGTATAAACATTTGACGCGTCAAGTCTGGCCGATTGTAGATGATCCGTTTGCAACAGCATCATGATGAAATCGAGTAAAGAATGACCGAATTTGCCGAACTCGACACACCCTGTGCCATCGTCGATCTTGATTGCGTCGAACGCAATCTTCGTACGTTTCAGGAATATTGCGACGAACATGGCATTGCCTTGCGTCCGCATATTAAAACCCACAAAATCCCCGACTTTGCCTTGCAGCAAATTGCGGTCGGGGCAAAGGGCATTACCTGTCAGAAAATCGGCGAGGCCGAGGTTATGGCAGATGCGGGTATCGGCGATATTCTGATTACTTATAATATTCTTGGGGCCCGTAAACTCGCCCGGTTGTGCGCTCTGGCGGATCGCATTGATTTGCTGCGCGTGGTTGTTGATAACGAAACAGTTGCGCAAGGCCTGTCAGATGCATTTTCAGGTCGCGAACAACCGCTGGAAGTGCTGGTGGAATGCGATACCGGTGCTGGTCGTTGTGGGGTCCAGTCCCCTGCTGACGCCGCCAGTCTGGCCCGCATTGTCGATAACCTCGCGGGTTTGAAGTTTATTGGCTTGATGACGTATCCACCTAATGGCGGGATGGCAAAGGTAGAGCAATTTTTTCGGGATGCGATGGATGAATGCGCAAAATTCGGGCTGGAATGCCCGGTGCGCAGTTCGGGCGGCACGCCCGATATGTGGCAGGCGCATGAAGCCCCGGTCGTGACCGAATATCGCATTGGAACATATATTTATAACGACAAATCGGTAATGGCGCGCGGCGGTTGTCTTGAAGAAGATTGTGCCTTGCGTGTGCTGAGTGAAATTGTGTCGTTACCGGCACCGGGCAGGGCAATTATCGATGCCGGATCAAAGGCTTTAACATCCGATTTGTTCGGGTTGGAGCATTTTGGCCATGTTGTTGGTTATGGTGATGTGACGGTAAAGTCGCTGAGCGAAGAGCACGGCATTTTGACATTTGATCCGGAAAGTCAGCCTTTCAAAATTGGACAACGGATACAGATTATTCCCAATCATGTGTGTGTGGTCAGCAACATGTTCGATTATGTGCAACTGTGCCGAAACGGTATTTTCGAAAATCCTGCCTTTGTCGCCGCACGGGGCAAAATGGTTTAAATCTGCACGTCGTTGCAGGGTTGGAACACAAAAACGGCATTCCTGTTTTATCGGGAATGCCGTTTTGCCGTGTTAGACGTCGTTATTGGGTAAATAGCCGATGAATCCGGTGATGCGCCATTTTCCATCGGCACCTTTTTGGCAATAATAATGCGTTTTCCACAAAAGGCGGTCTTCGCTGCCGTCGGATTTTTTAATGCTGCCGTTAAAATGTTTGCGGGCAAGGGCACGGTCGCCGTTAATTTCAATATGTTCCAGTTTTGTGGCGGAAAAAACAGCATCAAATAACGGTTCGGCGTAGTCGGTGTTTTGGCTGGCATGCGCTTGGGAAAGCCATGTTTCTCGATAGGCTAACAAGTCGGGAAAGGCCAGCGTCCAGTCATCAGGATTGGCTGATGTGTGGGCATCAATCCCGTAAAAGCCGTTGGCTGCAAAATCATTTTCCACCAGTGACCAGTCCGCCAGCACGAAGGCGGTAATATCGCGCGGGACAAGCATGTCCCAAATGGCATTGCGGTCGGCATCCTTGGTGGGGAACGGGCAGGTTTGATCGGCTGTCATAATGGGTCCCTGTTCTTGGCAGTATTACATTTTTCAGCGGCGCACTGTGCCATTTTTCCAACGCTGATGACAGGAATATGGGTAAAAAATACGTATTTATACGTAGAAGAAATAAAAAAACTTTAAGCTTAAACAAACTGGTTATTGCAACGGCGCGCGAATTGGGGATGAATAGAAAGGCAACAAAAACAAATCAAAACAAACTCTTCAAAATCAGGCTTCAGGGAGACTGTAAGATGTTGGCAAAAAGCAAAAAGGCAGCCCTTTTAGGGGTGGCAACACTGATGATGGGCACCTGTGTGGCGGGGATTTCCGCACAGGCGGCCGAACCCGTTAAAATTGGCATGATCACCACCCTTTCGACTGGGGCAGGCTATTTGGGTGATGATATGCGCAAGGGATTTGAACTGGCAATTTCCGAACATGATGGCAAACTTGGCGGCTCGGACATTGATTTGATCGTCGAGGATGACGGTTTGAAACCCGAAAGTGCGCGTCAAATTGCCACCCGCATGATGGAAAGTGAACATGTTGATCTTATGACCGGCATTATCTTTTCCAATGTCGCGATGGCCGTGGTGCCCAAGGTGGTACGTGATGGCATGATTTATATTTCCACCAATGCCGGCCCCAGTGTGCTGGCGGGTGCGAAATGTGATGCCAATTATTTTAATGCCGCCTATCAGAACGACAATATTCACGAAGCCATGGGCCAGTATGTGCAGGATCAGGGCTTTAAGAAAGTTTATCTGCTCGCCCCGAATTACCCGGCGGGTAAAGACGCCCTGGCAGGCTTCAAGCGGTATTACAAAGGCGATATCGCCGACGAAGTTTACACCAAACTTGGCCAAACCGACTATGCCGCTGAAATTGCATCCTTGCGAGCGGCAAAGCCTGACGCAGTATTTTTCTTCTATCCCGGTGGCATGGGCATTAATTTTATTAAACAATATGCCCAGGCTGGCTTGAAAGACGAAATTCCGTTATTTGGCCCGGCTTTTTCAGCCGATGAACATTTGGTCGATGCCGTTGGCGAGGCCGCGGTAGGCATGAAAAACACATCCCATTGGTCGCCCGATATGGATAACGAGGCATCAAAGAAATTTGTTGCCGGTTACGTCGCAAAATACGGTGCAAAACCCAGCCTGTATTCGGTTCAGGGATATGATGCTGCCAATCTGATTGGCAGTGCCATTGCTGCTGTGGAAGGTGATATGTCCAAAAAGGATGATTTCCGTGCCGCTTTGAAAAAAGCCGACTTTACCTCGGTTCGGGGGAATTTCAAATTTGGCAATAACAATCATCCGATTCAGGATTTCTATGTCCGCGAGGTTGTCGCCGATCCCGATGGTGGCTTTACCAATAAACTGGTCGGCAAGGTATTTTCAAACCATGTCGATGCCTACGCCTCCGAGTGCAAAATGTAATTTGCCCACGCAATTTAACCAATGGCCGGTCCCGTATCGGCCATTGTGTTTTCGCACTTGCACCGGAAAATAATAATGCTTTTGTTTCTCGAACAGCTTTTAAACGGGCTGCAATTTGGCGTGACCCTGCTTTTGATGGCATCAGGACTGACCCTGATTTTCGGGATCATGAACCTGATCAACCTGGCGCACGGGTCGTTGTTCATGGTTGGTGCCTATGTCGGCGCGACGGCCATTGCGCATGGTTCGGGCTTTTTTCTGGGCCTTCTGGCCGGGGTTGGTGCGGCTGCCATTACCGGGATGGTGATGGAATTTGTCATCATGCGCCGGCTATATCGCCGCGACCATCTTGATCAGGTTTTGGCTACCTTTGGCCTTATTTTGTTTTTTAATGAAATGGTTAGTATCGTTTGGGGACGTCAGCCCATTGCCATGGACCCGCCGGCATTTTTATCGGGCACGGTTGAATTTATTCCAGGTGCGCCGTATCCGGCCTTCCGTTTGGCCGTCATTGCAACCGGTATTCTGGTAACCGGTTTTTTGTATTTTCTGGTGATGAAAACCCGTATTGGCATGTGGATACGGGCCGGGGCTTCCAACCGCGAAATGATTGGGGCCTTGGGGGTTAATATTTCCCTGCTTTATACCTTGCTGTTTGGCTTTGGCGCAGCGCTGGCCGGGTTGGCGGGGGTTATGGCGGCCCCGTTCAGTGCGGTTCAGTCCGGCATGGGTGAAAATATCCTGATCCTGACCTTTGTGGTGATTGTGATTGGCGGCATTGGCTCCATTCGCGGGGCGGTTGCCGGTGCGCTGTTGATTGGCCTTACCGATACCCTGGGCCGGGTTTATATCCCTGACCTGATGCGTTTATGGTTGCCTCCCTCGGTGGCTGACGGGGCGGGTGCATCTTTGGCATCAATGATGATTTATATTTTAATGGCCGTGGTTCTGGCCTTCCGTCCCCGGGGGTTGTTTCAGACACATGGTTAAAAATATTTCCCGTAAAAGCTGGTCGACGATCACAATTTTTGTGGTGCTGGCACTGGTGCCACCGGTGGCACATGCGTTTGATAATTCGTTTTTAATAACGATGTTTAACCGTGCGGTTATTTATGCGGTGGCGGCTGTGGGGCTGGATCTGATCATTGGATTTGGTGGGATGGTCAGCTTTGGGCATGCAGCCTTTTTTGGCATCGGCGCCTATACAGCGGGTATTTTGGGCACCCACGCCTTTGATGGCAGCGATTTTATCTTTGGCTGGACGGGCAGTAATGATGCTTTTGTTGTTTGGCCGTTGGCAATGCTGGTGGCGGCGTTTTTCGGGCTGATTATTGGCCTGATCAGTCTGCGGACATCGGGCGTTTATTTCATCATGATCACGCTGGCCTTTGCCCAGCTGTTTTATTTTTTCTTTGTCTCCCTGTCTCAGTATGGTGGGGAAGACGGGCTGTCTTTATGGGACCGAAACGCTATTCCCGGCCTTGATCTGTATGATCGCAATACGTTTTATTATCTGTGTTGCGCAATCTTGCTGGCAGTGTGGTTTTTGCTGTCGCGCCTTGTCGGGTCGCGGTTTGGCCGCGTTATTATTGGCTGTAAACAAAATGAACGCCGGATGCGTGCGCTTGGTTATGATCCTCTGCTTTATAAGCTGACCGCATTTTGCATTTCCGCCGCCATTGGCGGACTGGCCGGGGCCTTGATTGCCAATCATTCCGAATTTGTCAGTCCGGGGCTTTTGCACTGGTCGCGGTCGGGCGAGTTGATGGTGATTGTTATTTTGGGCGGGCTGGGCACCCTTGTCGGGCCGATTTACGGGGCCCTGGCATTGTTCCTGATGGAAGAAAGCCTGGTATCCTTTACGGAACACTGGCAGGTCATTTTGGGGCCGGTTTTAATATTGGTGGTGGTGTTTTTCCGGGGGGGCATCGTTGGTTTTTTGTCGGGCGCGGGCAAGGCAACGGTAAAGTCAGGGGGTGATCATGGATAATGCACAAGATCGCCCGGTGTTTGAAGCACGCAACCTTTATAAAAGTTATGGCGGATTGCGTGCCACAGATGATTTATCGATCCAGCTTGAAGTTGGTAAAATCCATGCCCTGATTGGCCCCAACGGGGCTGGCAAAACGACGGCCCTGTCGCAATTATCGGGCGAATTACGCCCTGATGGCGGGCAGGTTTGGTTTGACGGACAGGATATTACCCGTTTTTCCATGCCCAAACGCGCCCGAATGGGGGTGGCCCGGTCTTTTCAAATTACCGCGATATTTGATGATTTTACCGTGGCAGAAAATGTTGCTGTGGCCGTTCAATCGCGCACCCGGCATCATTTTTCGTTCTGGCGTGCGGTTACGCGCGATGTGCAAATCAATAAACGCACAGCAGCATTGCTTGACCAGGTTGGTCTGGCCGGTTTTGCCAGCCGACGTGCCGCCGATCTGGCGCACGGGCAAAAACGCCAGTTGGAAATTGCCATGGCGCTAGCTTTGGACCCAAAGGTTTTGTTGCTGGACGAACCTATGGCGGGTATGGGGCCGACGGAAAGCAACCAGTTGGCGGAGCTTCTGGAAAGGCTGAAACCGGATTTCGCGATTTTGTTGGTCGAACACGATATGAATATTGTTTTTCGGTTGGCCGATGTGATTTCGGTATTGGTTAACGGGGCCATGATTGCATCGGGCAGTGTTGATCAGATTCGCGAAAACGAAGACGTTCAAAAAGCCTATCTGGCGGAGGGATACTGATGCTGGAACTGCAAAACGTTGAAACCGGCTATGGCGGTAGTCAGGTTTTGTTTGGCGTAAATATGCAAGTAGAAAAAGGCCAGATTGTTAGCCTTTTGGGGCGTAATGGCATGGGGAAAACCACCACGGTTCGATCCATAATGGGGTTAACCCCGGCCAAAGCAGGATCCATCCGGTTTAAGGGGCAGGAAATTTCACGCCATAAATCCTTTCGCATTGCCCGTGCCGGTATTGGTTTGGTGCCTGAAGGACGACAGATTTTTCCGAACTTGTCGGTGCGCGAAAATCTGGTGGCAACAGCCCGGGGGCAGGGATGGAATCTGGAAAAAATTTACGACCTTTTTCCAAGGTTGGCCGAACGACAAAATAATATGGGCAATCAGTTATCAGGAGGGGAGCAACAAATGCTGGCAATTGGCCGCGCATTGTTAACCAACCCTGATTTACTGATTTTCGATGAGGCGAGCGAAGGGCTGGCACCGGTGATCCGGACCGATATCTGGGCTTGCATTCGTAAATTGCGCGATTTGGCCCAGACAGTTTTGATCATTGATGGCAATCTTGATGCATTAATGGCGGTATGTGACCGGCATTATGTATTGGAAAAAGGGCAAATAGTTTGGAATGGTTCTTCTGAACAATTTGCAAATGCCCCGGAAATAAAGAAAAATCACCTTGGAATTTAACAAAAGGCACTTTTAACAGGGATATATCATCAATGGGCTGGGGCGGTTTTACAGAAGCAGAAGTCGAATGGCAGTATAATCCGCGCGAAACCGTGCCGGATTTTGCCGATCATTTTGCCCGGTTCGTTGCTGCATCAGATGATGTGCGGGCAAAACTTGACCATCAGTCTGATGTGCGTTTTGGGCCTGGCCCCAAAGAAACCTTTGATGTTTTTCCTGCGGGTAGCCCCGACGCACCGGTTCACGTGTTTTTTCATGGGGGGTATTGGCGTAGCCAGGACAAAAAAGATTACGCCTTTATTGTTCGTGATCTGGTAGCCGATGGTTACACAGTGGTTTGTGCCAATTACGATTTATGCCCCGACGTTAAGGTCGAGGACATCACTGCCCAGGCTATTCGCTGCATTAAATATGTTTACGAACATATTGGCGATTTTAACGGGGATCGTGATCGGCTGAGCATTTCCGGGCATTCGGCCGGGGGGCAAATTGTGGCCCGCTTGGCCGCCCATGACTGGGAAAACGAAATTGGTGATGCGACCCCTTTTAATGCCGTAGTGCCGGTGTCGGGTGTGTTTGACCTGGAGCCCTTGCGTTTTACCAGCATGAATACTGATATTCGCCTGACCGAAGACAGTGCTGCCGATAATTCACCAATGCTGGACGCCGTGCCCGTTGGGGCCAGAATGATGTTGGTGGTCGGAGCTGTTGAAACGCCGGAATTTGTCCGACAAAGTCAGGCATATGCTGCATATTGTGCGAAGGCGGGGTTGATCGTGCCGGTGCATCAGGCATGGGGTGCCAACCATTTTACGGTGCTGGAAGAACTGTATCTTCGTGATGGTGCGCTATATGGCAATCTTAAGCGTATGATCGGCTGAAACGGGCGGGAAATGGCAAGAATACGCCTGTTCTGTGTGTGATATTCAGGTCAACATGCGGTGACGTAGAAGACCCGTTGTGATAAGGTAAACCTGCGTTACCAATTGAATAATCACAAATTTTACAGGTAGGCCCCATGCGTTTCGTTACCGCCGAAGACATTGACCGTTCCGTTCCCCCGCGCGACATGGTTGAAGCCCTGCGCCGCTGGTTTGCAAAAGGCTGTGAAACGCCGCTTCGCAGTCATTTTAACATGGAACGAACCGGCGAAGACGACGCAACCCTGTTAATTATGCCATCATGGGAAAAAGACGGGGCTGCCGGGGTAAAAGTGGCGGCAGTCGTACCGGGAAATTCCAGCCGCAACCTGCCCGCTGTTTCAGGGATTTACATTTTACTGGATGGCGTTACCGGGCAACCTGCTGCGGTACTTGATGGCTCGCGTCTGACGACACGTCGAACTGCGGCGGCATCGGCATTGGCAGCGGATTATCTGGCGCGCAAGGATGCCAGCCATTTGGTTATGGTTGGTACTGGTGCCATGGCTCCCAACCTGATTGCGGCACATGCATCGGTGCGCCCGATCAAAAAAGTGACCCTATGGAACCGCCGCCCGGAAAAAGCAGTAACATTGGCCCGCGAAGTTGAATTGCTGGGTTTTGAAGCTTCGGGCACCGATGATTTGGAAATGGCCTGTAAAACAGCGGATATCATATCCTGCGCCACCCTTAGCAATGAACCGCTGGTGCGCGGGGCGTGGTTGCCTGATGGTGTTCATGTTGATCTGGTTGGGGCGTTTAAACCCACCATGCGCGAAACCGACGATGATGTGATGAAAAAATGCCGTATCTTTGTTGACAGTTTCGACGGGGCATCGGCTGAAGGCGGGGATGTGGTACAGGCCATTCAGTCAGGCGCAATTAGCAAAAATGATATTGTGGGTGATTTGTTTGGCCTGACACGCGAACAGGTTAAAGGCCGATTATCCGAAGGGGAATGCACGGTGTTTAAATCGGTCGGCCATGCATTGGAAGATTTTGCCGCCGCTGTCAGTGTTGTCGAGGCGATGGATAAATGATCAGCACCGATTTGTTTGGCCCCGATATGTTGATTAGCTATCGGGGGCATATTGCGCCCGAATGGATCGATTTTAACGGTCATGTAAATGTTGGCTATTATATCGTTGCCTTTAATCTGGGGTCGTTGGGTTTTCTTGATGCGGTCGGTTTGGGGCGAACCTATCCGGCGCGGCGCGGCGGATCGACCTTTGCACTGGAAATGCACGCCACGTATGACCGTGAAATTCATTTGAATGACCCGTTTGAACTTCACACCCGGGTGCTTGATTGCGATTCAAAGCGCATTCACATGTATCATGAGATGCGCCATGCCGATGAAGGCTGGCTGGCTGCAACCAACGAAATTATTACCATGCATATCAATATGGAAACCCGGCGATCTGCGCCCTTTCCGGATGATATTTTTAAGACACTGGATGGTATCCGCCGGGCACACGCCAATTTGCCCATACCCTCGGGTGTGGGGCGCACCATTGCCATTCGGCGGCCCCGGCATGCCGCCCCATAATGTTCAATGATGACTTATGGGGCGAAGCGGTGATGATTTTTTTGATCTGCCGGAACGTAAAGATTACAGGCCTGGCGGTCGTCATCGACAAAAACCTTGCGATCGAACACCATGCCGATGCTTTCAAGTAACCGGATGGATCGGTTATTTTCTGGCAGGGTAAAGCCTATGACGCGGTTAATACCTAAATCATCGTGGGCGTGTTTCAGGGTGGCGCGGGCGGCTTCGCGGGCAAAACCCTGGCCTTGCCAATTATCAAGAAAAGCAAAACCAATATCTGGGTCGGGCAGTGTCTGGCGTTTGACCAGTCCACACAGGCCAATGGTTTCACCGCTTGATTGCAGATCAACCGGGTACAGGCCAAAACCATCGCGGTTATAGGCGGCAATCAGGCGTTCATTAATGTAAACGGCCGCCGCCGCCAGATCGCCAATATTGCGGTCGCCAATATATTCAATCCAGTCGGGCTGGTTTAGTAATTTAAGGATGAACGCGGCATCGTCATGTGTGGCACGTCGTAAAATCAGTCTGGGCGTCTTGATGGGCAGCATCTTGAATGGCCTGTTCTGGCACGTAAAAAACATGCCAAGACTACCCGTTAAGCTGGTAGAGTAACAACACCTTATCCTGGCATATTTCACACAATCCGCGACGGAGAACGACATGGCAGTACGCCCGATCAAACTGGGGTTTGAAGGCGCAATGGGCGCATCGCTTGCAGCCCGGCTGGATTTGCCAGCAGGGCCGGTATTGGCATATGCCCTGTTCGCCCATTGTTTTACCTGCACCAAGGATTTAACTGCAGCCCGTAAAGTTGCCCAGGCATTGAACGAACAGGGTGTCGCTGTTTTGCGATTTGATTTTACCGGTTTAGGTGGGTCTGGCGGCGATTTTGCCTCGACTAACTTTACCTCTAATCTGGAAGATCTTCGTCGTGCGGCACAATATATGCGGGATGAATTCGAAGCCCCGAAATTGTTGATTGGTCATTCTCTGGGTGGGGCGGCGGTGCTGGCCGTTGCCAGCGACATCCCCGAGGCCACCGCCGTTGCGACCATTGCGGCCCCCGCCGACATTGAACATGTCACCGAAAACTTTGCGGATAAACTGGCAGAAATTCGTGCCGCCGGGCAGGCTGATGTATCGCTTAGCGGACGCCCGTTTGTGATTAAAAAGCAATTTCTGGATGATTTGGCAGCGCACAATATCGAAAAATCGGCCGCTTCGTTACACAAGGCATTACTGGTGTTGCACGGCCCGCTGGACCAAACCGTCGGGATCGATAATGCCAGTCGTATTTTTACAGCCGCCCGACATCCTAAAAGCTATGTGTCGCTTGATCATGCGGATCATTTATTGCGTGACCCCGATGATGCAACCTATGCCGCCAACGTGATTGCCGCGTGGGCGCGCCCGTATGTCGGCGGGCACAAAAGTGCTGGATCGCGTGTCGCCAAACCCGTTGATGGCGTAGATGGCGTTTTGGCCCGTGAAACCGGCCTTGGCAAATTCCAGACTATGCTGGTGGCAGGGGCGCACCGGATGCTGGCTGATGAACCCGAGGTTTCAGGGGGGCTGAACAGTGGCCCGTCACCATACGAATATTTGTCGGCAGCTTTAGGGGCCTGCACATCAATGACGGTGCGGATGTATGCCGATTTCAAACAGATCGATCTGGATGGTATTTCGGTACAGGTGTTCCATCAAAAAGTTCATGCCAGCGATTGTGCAGATTGTGGTGAAGGCCCACATCAGCAAAATGCCAAAATAGACCGTTTTGAGCGCGTGATCACCCTGCATGGCGATTTAAGCGACGATGTGCGCCAGCGGTTGATTGAAATTGCCAATAAATGCCCGGTGCATCGCACCCTGGAAGGGAAGGCCGTTATTGTTACCCGCGATAGTCGTGATCAATAATGGCTCAGGCTCATATTTGAATATGGCGTAATGCGCAAGGTACGTCGCCGCTTTTGAACCGCTGTTAAATGGTGATGTGGCACTGTCGGATTGTATTTGATCCGGGCAGCTTTCGATGTTGTGCAACAGGTATTCATCTGGTTTGATCGCTTTTCCCGGCTTAAAGCGGTCTTATAAAAATCGGTAATGGCCGATAGCATGGCGCCGATGTTATCGGTACATGCCTGATCAAGGCGACGACGTTCGTGTTGCAGGACCAGAATGTTAAAACTCAGCCGGACTTTTGTGAAACCTACCTTTGGCTGTTTATGGCCTGCCAGGCGGACAAGCTGCGGCCTGAAGGTTCGGCATGTTAGCTGAATTAATGGGGGGAAATTGGATGGGGCCTTGCCGTGACTGCAAGGTTCGCTGAAACGAAAATCTTTTGACGTTGTTCATCATGCATGGGCCGTTTGTGTGTTTTATGCTGCCCCCAACGCCTGAATTGCCGCCCGTATCGGGGCGATAAAAAACCGGGCGACACGAATGCCGCCCGGAAGAAAGCCTAGTTTTTAGCAGCGGTAATGATGAATTCCACTTTATATTCCGGGGTCGCCAGTTTGGCTTCGCCACAGGCCCGGGCCGGGGTATGCCCCTGCGGAACCCAGGCATCCCAAACAGCATTCATTTCTGCAAAATCACCCATGTCGGCTAGCCAGATAACGGCTTGCAGGATGTTTTCCTTTTTCGAACCGCATTCGGCCAGAAGGGCATCAACCTGTTCCAGGCATTTTGTGGTCTGTGCGGTAACCGATGCACCCGGCTCGCCAACCTGACCAGCCAGATATACGGTGTCACCATGGACAACTGCCTGGCTCATCCGCGGGCCGGTATGGAAACGTTCGATGCTCATTTTATGCTCCGTTTTTCTTTGGTTTAAAATGTGGTGTAAAAATCAGGCCTGCGGGTTGCTACCGCACCAGTCGGCAATAAACAGGGCCAGAACTTCGGTCACTTCCATCACCGACGAAATTGAAACCCGTTCATCAATGCCGTGAATGCGTTCCGCCTTTGGCCCGTAACAGGTGGCCGGGATATTGCCATAAATCTGGAAAAAACGTGCATCCGTTGTTGCCGTAGATGCATAATTTTTTATCATGTTTCCCGTAACTTCGCGGTGCAAATCACCAATCATTGTCATCATCGGGTGGGTTTCATCCATCACACACCCTTCAGCTTGAAAACCCCGATATTCTATGGTGAATGTGGCCCCTTTGCAGGCGGGATGATTATCAATTGCCGATTTTGCAACGTCGTTGATCATTGATTGAATTTCGCCCATATCCATGCCGGGATAAAACCCGATGCGAATGTCGGCATCACAGGTTGGCGGCACGGTAGATGCCCATTCGCCACCCGAAATTTTACCCAGATTGAAATTAACTGGATGGCTATGTGCACCATAGGCTTCGTGCCGGTGTCCGGGGTGATTCCACAGATCCTCGACTTCCTTTAGCGTTTCAAAAAAGCCATAGGCGGCCTCAATGGCGTTGCTGCCTGCCGATGTATCAAGCACATGGGCGGGGCTGCCGGTAACATGAAGCTGAAACCACATCACACCAAGCTGGGCTGTCATCAGGGTTTGATTGAACGGTTCGGGGATAATGGCGCAATCGGCGCGATACCCGGCATGCAGGCAGGCAAGCGCACCGTTGCCGGTGCATTCTTCCTCGACGACGGACTGTAAAATGACCGGCGCGGCGGGTTCAAGTCCAATATCATGCAAGGCTGAAAGGGCATGGCAACTGGCAATGAGGCCGGCTTTCATATCACCGGCCCCACGGCCATACAGCCAGTCACCGATGACATGCGGGGTAAAGGGCGGTTGTTGCCACAGCTCTGCCGGACCGGTGGGGACGACATCGATATGGCCGTTCAGGATCAGGCTTCGGCCTGTTGTTGTGGCCGGGGTGTGAATGCCCACAACATTTTCACGCCCGTCATAATTATCGATTACCGGTGGGGAAAAGCCCGGTTTGTCGCGCAGGGCCGCTATGTCGATGGCAACGGTTTCAACATCCAGCCCCATCGTGCGGTATTTGCCCGCCATCCAGTTTTGGGCTGATTGTTCCTGCCCAAGCAGGCTGGGCAATGCCACCAGTTCCGACAAATCGGCAATGATTTGGTCCTGCCGGGCGCGAACGGCCTGGCGCAACGCCGTTCTGTCGGCTTTTGGGTGTGACATGGCCGAAAACTTTCGCGATTAGGACAATGAGGGTCGGGTGGGCGACAATGCGGTCCGGGTGATGCCCAGTTTTTGCATTGCAGCGGGCACGTCTTCGCCGCAAATTGTGCTGGCGGCATATTCACCCATTGCCGGTGCAGTTTGAATACCGTATCCGCCTTGTCCGGCCAGCCAGTAAAAACCGGTATGATCGGGGTCAAAACCCGAAACCGGGTCGCCATCGGCAAAGAAACTGCGCAGCCCGGCCCAGCTTTCGCCCGGGCGATTAACCGTTAATGTGGTGGCAGTGATCAGCCGGTCAATTGTAATGGCAATATCGAGTTCTTCGGGCTGTGCATCTTGCGGGGTGGTGGGGGTGGCATCGGCGGGCGATACCAGCAAACGCCCTGCATCGGGTTTGAAATACAAGCCTTCGTCGACGGTGCAGACCATATGCCAATGATCGGCTTCTATCCCGGCGGGCAGGTCGACCATGACAGCCGTGCGCCGTTTCGGGGTTAGGCCAAGCGGTTTGACCTGTGCCTGTTTTGCAATTTCGTCGGCCCATGCCCCTGCGGCATTCACAACAATGGTGCCGTTATACACCTCGCCCGTGCCGATGGTCACTTGCCAGCCATCATTTGTTTTTTTAACAGCGCTGACATCAGCGCGGGTGATAACAGTGCCGCCCATTTTTTTAAACTGTGTGATAAAGCCCCAATGCAGGGCATGAACATCTATATCCATGGCATCGGTTTCAAGCGCGCCGCCGATCAGCAATTCCGGCTTCACAATTGGCACCAGTTCGGTAATTTGCTCGGGGCTAAGCGCAATCACATTTGCTCCGTTGGCACGGCCTTCTGTCAAAAGCTCGTCCAATTTGGCTTCTTCGCCCGGCATTGCGGTTATAATAACACCGCGCGGGGTCAGGATCGGGTGGGATGTGAAACCATCGGGCGGGGTCAGGAAAAACGACTTGCTGGCAGTCGACATTTTGCGGATGATTTTGGGGCCGTATGTTTCACTATACAGGGCGGCCGAACGCCCGGTGCTGTGATAGCCCGGTTGATCTTCACGTTCCAGCACCACAACCTTTTTGCCCTTTTGCGCCAGAAAATATGCCGCAGACATCCCGGCAATACCGCCACCAATAATGATAATGTCGGTTGTGGTCATGATCGTGCCTCCGCAAAACTTTCTAAAAACTGCACCAGGTTATTCGCCAGTGTCGGGCTGACATAGCCCCCCTCCTGAACTATCACGGTGGGCAGGCCGATCAAGCTGATTTTACGGGCAATTTTACCAAACCCGTCGGTGCTGACGGTTAAGCCGCCAAACGGATCATCGCATGAGGCATCGAGCCCGCAGGCCAGAACCAAAGCATCGGGTGCGTAATGATTAATGATGCCATTTGCACGATCCAGAGCTGCTAAAAACACATCATCGCCACTGCCAAGGGGCAGGGGGAAGTTGTGGTTATATCCCAATCCCTGGCCTGTGCCGCGTTCATGGGCGTGGCCCCAGTAAAACGGGTAAAATTGCGCCGGGTCGGCATGAATCGATAGGGTTAAAACATCATCGCAATCATAAAAAATATGTTGTGTGCCGTTGCCATGATGCAGGTCGATATCAAGGATGGCGATACGGCCAAACCGTTCGCGCAGTTGCCGTGCCGCAATGGCGGAATTGTTAAGATAACAAAACCCCCCGGCAATCTCGCGGCTGGCATGGTGGCCAGGCGGGCGGCACAGCGCATAGGCGCAACTGGCATCATCATCGCGCACATGGCGGGCGGCAGCCACAGCGCAATTCGCACTGCTGCGCGCCGATTGCCATGTGGTGGCCGAAACCGGGCAGGATGTATCGCCCAAATGAAAACCGGCCTGTGCAGCGGGTGTTTGTGGATAAGGACCGGTACGATCAAACGGGTGAATATGGGGCACCACAATTTCAGCCCCGCCTGCCGCACGCCAGTCACGATGAATGTTTTCCAAAAACCGTAAATATTCCGGCGAATGAACCTGTGCTATCGGTTCCAGCCCGAAATCGGCCGGGTTTTGTGGCGTAATAGCCAGTTTTGCCAAGGCAGAATTAAGGATTTCGGCGCGTTCGGGCACCTCGGGAATGGGCTTGCGTTCGCCACCCACCATAAAAGTTTGGCCGTGGTGCAACATTTGATCGGGTGAGAAATAGGCATGCATCATCCTGCCGCCCTTTCATTGCTGGTGGTGGTGGCGTTATGGAGTGATCAGAACCGGATAAGTTAAAACGAGACGTTATCCGCCCCCTTTAGGCCCAGCATGGCACGGGCTTCATCCGGGGTGGCAATTTCAAGGTTCAATCCGGTCAGGATATCGCGAATTTTAGAAACCTGTTCGGCATTGTTTTGCGCCAGTTGGCCCTTGCGGATGTAAAGGTTATCCTCAAGCCCGACGCGGACATGCCCGCCCATACTGGCCGACATGGTGGCAAACGGAATTTGATGGCGCCCGGCCCCCAGGACGGAAAACCGGTATTGATCGCCAAAAAGCCGGTCGGCAGTGGCCTTCATGTGGATCAGGTTTTCAGGGTCGGCACCAATGCCACCTAAAATACCCAGCACGAATTGTAAAAAAATCGGTCCTTTGACCAGGCCGCGATCCACATAATGGGCCAGGGTATAAAGATGACCAACATCGTAACATTCAAATTCAAATCGGGTGCCGTTGGCGTCGCCCAATTGGGTCAGCATTATTTCGATATCCGAGAACGTATTTTTAAATACGAAATCACGGCTGCTTTCCAAAAATTCCGGTTCCCAGGCATGTTGCCATTCTGTTTTGCGATTAAGGGCAGGGAACAGGCCGAAATTCATGGTGCCGAGGTTAAGCGATGCCATTTCGGGTGCGGCTTGTTGTGCCGCCTGTATGCGTTGTTCCACTGTCATGGTCATGCCGCCGCCCGTTGAAATGTTGATAACGGCGTTGGTGGCATCTTTGATGCGCGGTAGAAACTGCATAAACAAAGCAGGGTTTGGGGCAGGGAAACCGGTTTTGGGGTCCCGGGCGTGCAAATGTAAAATTGCCGCCCCGGCATTGGCCGCGGCAATTGCCTGATCGGCAATTTCGTCAGGGGTGATTGGCAAATGGGGGCTCATGGACGGGGTATGAACCGACCCAGTAATTGCACAGGTGATGATAACTTTATCAGCCATGGTTTAATGCTCCCGCCTGTTTTAATTCTTCAGCCAGTTCGGCCAGGGCTTCGTTTAGCGGGATCAGAATATCGTCAAACTGGTCTGGCGTGATGGTTAGCGGGGGGCAAATCATAACATGGTCGCCGCGATAACCGCCCCGCGTGCGCCGCCAGTAAATGATTAATCCCTTGTCATAGGCAATATCCACCAGGCGAGCGGCGGCCATATGTTGGGGGGCAATCGGTGCCATGGTGTCGCGATTTGCCACCAGTTCAATCGCCAGCATCAGACCCAGGCCGCGCACATCGCCGATCATGGCATGTTGGGCCATCAGTTTGTATAATTCAGCTTTTAAAGCCGCGCCAGATTGTGCGGCATTTGCCAACAGGCCATCTTGTTCAATGACGTCAAGTACGGCATTGCCCGCCGCACAGGCAATCGGGTTGCCAGCATAGGTATAGCCATGAATAAAGCCACCATGGTCCAGAACCGGGCCAACAATGCGATCAGGTGCGATCATGGCGCCAAGCGGCACATAGCCTGCCGCCAGCCCTTTGGACACGGCCAGAATATCGGGTACGATGTTCCAGTGTTCGGCGGCAAAATAGGTGCCTGTACGCCCGGCACCGGTCATGACTTCATCATAAATCAGCAAAATGCCGTATTGGTCGCAAATTTCGCGAATCCGGCCATAATAACTGTCGGGTGCTACAAGGGCCCCGGTGGCCGCCCCGCCGACCGGTTCCATGATAAAGGCCAATATTGTTTCCGGGCCTTGACGTAAAATTTCGGCTTCCAGCATGTTGGCGTATTTCAGGCCACGGTCGTGATCACTAAGGTCGTCGCGATCAAGGTAGCAGGTTGGTGCCGGGATTTTGGGTTGATCAACCATCATGGGGGCAAAGGGCGCGTGCATGGGGGTATAGCCCGTAATGGCCAGCGCGCCGAGTGTTGAGCCATGATAGCTGGGAAAGCGCGAAATAACCTTGAACCGCTGTGATTCGCCAATGGCAAGGGCGTATTGGCGGGCCAGTTTCAGGCAGCTTTCAACGGCTTCGGACCCGCCAGAAACAAAAAACACCCGTTCCAGATCGCCCGGTGCACGTTCGGCCAAACGCCACGCCAGATTTTCGGCGGCCTCGTTTTCAAAATGCAGGCGATAGGCGAAGGTCGCCTTTTGCATTTGGTCCTGCATGGCGGCAATCACGCGCGGGTCGCTATGGCCAATATTGCTGACCATGGCACCACTGGACGCATCGATATAGCGTTTGCCATCCACATCCCACATGTAAACGCCCCTGGCGTGGTCAATTAGGGGGCGGCGAGACCGGCTTTGATAAAACAGGCGGGAGTCCCGGTTATGTCCGGGTTTTGTCTGGTCAGCTGTCATTTTGGGCGTCATTTCGGGGGGCTTTCCTGAACCGGTCAATCAGTCTGTGTGACCGGGTAACAACACACAATTACGTGCGGCGATATGCATGAAAATATCGGCCCCTTCGCCAAAGGGCCGGTGGTCAATGGGGTTAATAACCTGCCAGTCGCGTCCGTTGGCGGTCACAAAATAGCGGGCCATTTGCCCCAGATAATCAACGGTTTTAACTTTGCCGGGAATGGCAACAACATCGGCACTGCTGTTATTCTGGTCCGACAGGGAAATTTTTTCGGCGCGGATAACGGCACGAACCTGTTGCTGGTTGTTTACCCGGTTTACCTGATGGGCGGTGGTCAGCAAGGTTTGTCCGCCGTCTAATTCAACCGGGGTTACATCGCCGTCATTACTGCGTAGCGTACCGGCGATAATGTTGGAGTGCCCCAGAAAATCGGCGACAAAGGCGGAAACCGGGTTGTTATATACATCTTCGGGCGCGCCTTCCTGTTCGACCACACCATTGTTCATCACCACCAGTTTGTCCGACATTGCCAGGGCTTCGGACTGGTCATGGGTGACAAAAACGGTGGCGACGCCCAGTTCGCGCTGGATGCGTTTTAATTCGACCCGCATTTCTTCGCGCAGGTTGGCATCAAGGGCGGATAAAGGCTCATCAAGCAATAAAACATCGGGCTGAATAACAATGGCGCGGGCCAAAGCAATACGCTGTTGCTGCCCGCCTGAAAGCTGGTTGGGGTAGCGGTCGGCGACGCTGGGCAATTGCACCAGATCCAGCGCATTTTTTACTTTTTGGGCAATGTCTGCCTTGGCGACCTTGCGGTATTTCAGGCCAAAGGCAATGTTGTCGAAAATGGTTTTATGGGGGAACAGGGCATAATTTTGAAACACCAGCCCCAGATTGCGTTTGTGAATGGGCAGTTCGTTGACCCGTTTGTCACGTATCACAAGGTCGCCTTCGGTGATGTCGGTTAACCCGGCGATCATGCGCAGCGTGGTGGTTTTCCCACAGCCAGACGGCCCCAAAAATGTGACAAAGCTATTGTCGGGGACGGTTAAGTCCATCCGTTTGACCGCAGTAAATTCGCCATATCGTTTAACGACATTGCGCATTTCAACAGCATTCTGGCGTCCGCCCATTCTTTCATACCTTCGTTCGTCGCAGTTAAAACAACCCGGCCCCGCAACAGGGAGAGGCCACCGGCGCCGGGTTGCGATCATAGGCTTGATGCGGTGTTAGTATCCGCGCTGTACCCGCGAAAATTTCTTTGACCAGTCAGCTTCGTTTTTGTTCCAGTAAGCCGGATCAAAGAAGCTAAGTCCGTCAAGTGTGCCGCTGGGGTCAAACGCGGGCAGGGTGGGAATAACTTTGCCCAGTTCAACTTTTTGCGGATCAAGTGCCGGCGGATAGGACTGTCCTTCGGCAACGGCGATGGCGACATCTGGCTCCAGCATGAAGTTCAACAGTTCTTCGCAGGCTGCCATCGGGCTTCCTTTAAGAACAAAAATGCATTCCTGCCAGCCGAGCCCGCCTTTGGGGTCGTAATAGCCAATATCGTGGCCCTGATCCTGCAAGGCGCGAATACGACCTGACCAGCCTTCGGTGACATAAATTTCTTCTTCAGCCAGAAGACTCATCAGTTCGGCACCTGATGTCCAGTATTTCAGGGCCAGGTCGCGATGCTTGCGGATCATGTCCCAAACAGCTTCGATATCCTGAATATTGTTGGGGTCCTGATCTGATTGCAAGGCACCGTACCAGATACGGGTTTTCCATTCGGCCCAGCCGCCGATTTTGCCTTTATAGGCTTCATCGACCATTAGCTTGGCACCTTTGGCTTTGGCTTCATCATCGCTGATATGTTTGCGATTATAGGCAATGCCCGTCGTGCCATAGTCATAGGGGACGGCAGAAAGTTTGCCGTTTGATATTTTGCGAAGGGGCGTGATCAGATTGGTGATCACGGTTTTCAAATTCGGGATGTTGTCTTCGTTCAACTCGGAGCTCAGCTCCAGGTTATGATAACGGGCATAGTCAAACACGCCGGAAAGATGGGCGAGGTTAAATTCGCCCGGCTGGCTGGATTTAACCCGTGCCAGATATTCATCAGCCCCGCCAAAAGTACCGGAAACAACATTGATGCCGGTTTTTTTGGTGTAGGGGGCAAAGGCATATTTTTCAAAGGCTTCTGAAACCACGCCGCCCCAGCCATCGAACCGGACCTGTTCGGGTGTTGCCGCCCTGGCCGAATTAACCAGCATGCCCATTGGCCCGCCCACAATACCGGCGGTGGCACCGGCAGCACCCAGTACGGTTAAAAAGGTGCGGCGGCTGATTTCGCCGTTCTTAAAACGGGTTAACAGGCGTTCATAACGTTTTGTGTCATCCATCGGGTAGCCTCCTGATAAAGGTTTTGATGTTTTTGTATTTTGTTTGGACAATTGGCGACGGGTTTTCCCGTTTCGTTAATTTTGTGTTTTTGCTTTCATCCGTTGTGCCGACATATGCCGGGCAATGCCGGTGGCGACAAGGGGCAAGGCAACGGTGAAAATTACCATGACCGCGCCCAACGCATTTATTTCCGGGCTGATGGAATTGCGCAGCATGGCGAAAATCTGGGTGGGGACGGTTTCAACACCGCCCGGTTTCCAAAACAGGGTGCCGGTAATGTCGTCAAACGAAATGGTGAAGGAAAACAGCATCCCCGCCATCACCGCAGGCAGCATTAGCGGCAAGGTAATTTCAAAGAAAGTTTGAATCGGTGTGGCACCCAGGCTCATGGCGGCTTCTTCAACGTCGCGGCGGATCGATACCAGCCGCGCCTGTACCACCAGCAATACGAATGGCAGGGTAAACACCACATGGCCCATTAGCAGCAGGCCGAAACTTTTGGGCAGCGCCAGAAACTGTAAAAACAGCAGCAATGCCACGGCCAAAACCACTTCGGGGATCAGAATGGGGGCGATCAACAGGCTTGAAATCGCCTTTTTCCCTGGGAAATCATAACGCACCATGGCAACGGCAGCCATTGTGCCGATGGTTGTGGAAATGGCACTGGTAAGGACGCCAAGCAGCAGTGATGTTTTAAATGCCCGGACAATAGCATCGTTATGCAAAAGGGAGTCAAACCAGCGTAGCGAAAACCCTTCAATCGGGAAGCTGCCAAACTGGTTGGCGTTAAACGCCAGCAAAATGACGACCGCTACCGGGGCGAACAAAAACAGATAAACCACAATGGTGGCGATGCGGATCCAGGACCAGCCTGTTGTCATGACCATTTCCCCCTTACCGGAAACTTTTGGCGATTTGATCAACGCCAAGATAACGGGTGTAAATCACAACCAGTGCACCCAGCAGGGCAAGTAGCACCAAAGACAGGGCTGATCCCAGCGGCCAGTTAAGTTGTGTAATGATGGCTTCAAATACAAGGTTGGCAAACATCGCATCGCGCGGGCCCCCCAGAATAAGCGGGGTGATGTATGTGCCCGATGCCAGCACAAAGCATAATAAAGAACCCGCAGCCAGGCCCGGAAAAGATAATGGTAACGTGACTTCGCGAAAGGCCTGAAATCCGTTGCAACCAAGGCTTTCGGCGGCTTCGGTCAGGTTTTTGTCAATGCCGTCAAGGCTGACATAGACATTCAAAATCATGAAAGGCAGTAAATAATGCACCAGACCCAGCACAACTGTCGTCTGGTTATAAAGCATATTCAAGGGACTATCGATGATACCGGCCCATAATAGAAGCCCGTTCAAGGCACCTGATGTGCCGAGAATGTTAATCCACGACATGGTGCGGATGATGTAGCTGATCCAGAAGGGCAGCATTAACATCAGCAACAGTAAGGTTTTGGACCGCATCCGCGTGTTGGCAACGAAATAGGCCGGAATATAGCCGACAAAGGCGCAAATTACGGTGGTGTATAAAGCGATTTTCAGGGTCTGAAACAGGATGTCGCGATAAAAAACGTCGCTGAGAACTTCCTGCCAGTTATCAAGATAAAACCCGACCTGATCCGCCCCTGTGGCTGTGCGTAGCCAGAACGAATACACCACGATAAACATCATGGGGATGACAAGCAGAAATCCGATCGTCGTCAAAGACGGCGATAGCAGTATCCATGGGGCGCGTTTTTGCACCCTCGCGACACCTGCGGCCATATGGGCCTCCCGTTTTTGCGGCTGGAACGGATTATTATTGTTACCCTGGAATCCGTTTTCGCCGGGCAGCCTGCGCTGCCGATTATGACTGTTTCACCCATTTCACCTTATGCTTGCCTATAGCGCAAATAGATAAGTAGAATGTATTGCATAGCCATTCGCTATGGGGGCAGTATGGACGATATTTTAAAACGCCGGTTTGACTGGAATTTGCTGCATACGTTTACAGTGATTGTAGAAGAGCGGTCGATTACGGGGGCGGCCAATCGCCTGTTATTGCGCCAGCCCAGTGTCAGCAATGCGTTAAAACGACTGGAAGAGCAGATCGGCGCACGCCTTATTGACAGGGAGCGGGGCCGGTTTGAAGTGACCGAGCAGGGATTGGCACTTTATCACGAATGTCGCGAAATTTGCGGGGCGATTGGTCGTCTGTCAGATGTGATGCAAGATAGTGGCGGGCAATTAACTGGCCACTTGCATTTATGGATGGCAAGCCATGTGGTGTTTCCCCCGCTTGACGCGGCCCTGTTTGAATTTAACCGGGGCCATCCGCGCGTGACTTACGAAATTAATGTGGCAACATCGGCCCATGTTGTCAGCCAGGTATTATCCCAGCAGGCCAGTTTTGGCATTTGCCTGGTGAATGAACAGCATCCCAAACTGGAATATCGCCGGTTATATCGCGAGCATTTCGGCTTTTTTTGTGGCCCGACGCACCATTTGTTTGGCCGCACCGATTTAACCCTGGCTGATTTACGCCATGAGGCATTTGTTTCGTTTTCCACCGACCAGTTGTCGGACGCCCTGGCCCCGGTGGCCGTTTTGCGTGCGCGTGAAGGCATGAAAGGCAAGGTTATCGCCACGAGCCCGCATCTTGAAGAAGTGCGCCGGTTAATTAATGCCGGGCTTGGTATTGGGCCCTTGCCAATCCATGTGGTCAAAAACGCAAGAGACCGGGGTATTTTGTGGCAATTGCCCCCCTATGACGTGCCACCGGCCATTGATATTTATCTGGTAACCAACCCGCGCATGTCGCTGGGGCGGGCGGAACGCTTTTTCATCGATAATCTGACATCGCGGCTGGAAGGTGCCCCAGACGGATTTTTTATCTATTCGTGAGGATTGCAGGCTTGTGCCAGCTATGCCTTTGCGCCAGCATGCGCTAAACGTTATCAAACATCGGAAACATCATGAAAATTGTTTATTTTGCCTGGGTCAAGGACCGTATCGGTATTGCCGAGGAAACACTGGACCTGCCAACTGATGTTAAAACTGTCGCCGATTTATTGGCATGGATGCCAACACGCGGGGCGAATTATGCCGATGCCATGAAAGATCCGGAATTGATCCGTGTGGCGCTGGATCAGGAATTTGCCCAGCCCGATGCCGTAATTGGTGAAACACACGAAATTGCATTGTTTCCACCTGTTACTGGCGGGTAAGGTCAGCATATAAAAAGGCGGCCCTGTGATACAGGCCGCCTTTTGAGAAGGTATCAGCGTTGCAATTGTTGGGTCAGTCCGCCACAGACGCCGTTTGGGTCAAGCTGGCGAAAAATTCGCGGCGACCCAAAGTGCCAGACAAGCGGCCTTCATGGGTCAAAATTACCGGGTTTTGCGTAATTTTGCGAATTTTGATCAGATTTTTCAGCAAGGTTGTATCCTCCGTGACAAAAATGATCGAATTATCCGTCGGGTCCAGATCGGCGGGCAGGGTACCGTTATAGGTGATCAGTTTCAAATTGCCATTTTCATTGCTTTGAACCGATTTGACCACCCCGTTTTCCATTGTAATTTCGATGTCTTCATCCTCGATCGGGTAAACACCGGTGCCGTGGCGTTGTTCCTTGTTTGCACGTTGCATGATGGCACGGGCGCGCAGAATGTTCACCGGGTTCATGTGGGCGACAAAGTCGGCAACATAACCATTGGCAGGGCGCAGGGCGATGTCTTCGGGGGTGCCATGTTGCACCACATATCCGCCTTCCATGATGGCAATGGAATTGCCCAGTTTCATCGCTTCATCCAGATCATGGCTGACAAACAGGATGGTTTTGTTCAGCTTTTCCTGTAAATCCAGCAGTTCATCCTGCAAGCGGTTACGAATAAGCGGGTCCAGTGCCGAAAATGGTTCGTCCATTAACAAAATTGGTGCATCGGTGGCAAAGGCACGGGCCAGCCCCACACGTTGCTGCATTCCGCCCGATAATTCGTGGGCATATTTGGATGCCCATTCATCAAGGCCAACAAGTGCCAGTTTTTCGCGAACCACTTCGTTGCGTTCTTTTGCATTCATGCCGCGCAGTTCCAACCCGAAACCGACATTTTCGGCAACGGTGCGCCAGGGCAAAAGTGCAAACTGCTGAAAAACCATGGCGACATGTTCACGGCGCAACGTCCGCAGGGTTTGGGCATCGCAGCTTGTTACATCGGTGACGCCGTGCCCATCGCCGTGCCGAACCCGTAACGACCCGCGTGAAACCTTGTTCAGGCCATTTACGCAGCGCAGCAATGAGGATTTGCCAGAGCCGGATAGCCCCATTAATACGCAAATTTCACCTTGCGGCACATTAAAACTTACATCGGCCACACCAAGGATATTGTTGGTTGCGGCCTGAATTTCGGACCGGTTTTTGCCTTGGTCCAGCAACGACAGGGCTTCGGCCTGGCGGTCGCCAAAAATGACATCGATATTATCGAATTCAACGGCATTGGTCATGTTATTGCCCCGTATTTTCGCTGTTGTCGCGGCGGCAGATGCGGTCAAGCACAATGGCCAGAATAACAATGGCCAAACCGGCCTCGAAACCCTGTGCGATATTGACGGTGTTAAGGGCGCGGACCACGGGTTTGCCAAGGCCATCGGCACCGACAAGGGCTGAAATAACCACCATCGAAAGCGATAGCATGATGCATTGGGTAAGACCGGCCATGATCGATGGCATTGCAGATGGGAGTTCGACCTTGAACAAAAGCTGGCGCGGGGTGCAGCCAAAACTTTGCCCGGCTTCAATTAACGCCTTGGGAGTGGAGGCAATGCCAAGCTGTGTAAGGCGGACCGGAGCGGCGATAGAGAAAATGACGGTTGATATCAGACCCGGTACCACGCCCAGCCCAAACAGAATCAGGGTTGGAATCAGATAAACAAATGTGGGAATGGTTTGCATCAGATCAAGCACCGGGCGCAAGGCATGATAAAGCCATGGCCGATGGGCCGATGCCACACCCAGCGGAATGCCGATAACCATACAAATCAGCGTGGCGTAAAACACCATTGCCAATGTTTCCATGGTGGCTTCCCAATAACCCAGATTGACGACCAAAAGCAGGGACAACACGGTAAATGCCGTAAGTTTCCATGATTTATGTAGCCAGATCGCCAGACCGGCAAAAAATGCGATAATAACCAGCGGGTGCAGCCAGACAAGTGCATCAACAGTATGGTCAATTACAAAGCCCAGAGCATCCGAAATGGCGTAAAATACAAAATCGGCATGCTCATTAAGGGCATCCATCAGGGATGCAATCCAGCTTCCCAGCGGAATTTTGATTTCCGTGAGCCATTCCATAGGGTTAATTCCATCAATTATGATTGGGTATTTACAAGTTCACGCGCAATAGGGCGGTTATTGGCGCCGTTACATGCGTTGTATGCACGAACCCTGCCCGCAGTTGAAAACCGGGGCAGGGTGCAGGTAAGTGGGCCGAATTAAAGGCCGAGACTGTCTTTTAGTGCGGCTTTTGCATCGCCACCATCAACGGTGGTAACACCATCAAGCCAGCCATAAGCAGTGTCGGCATTATCTTTTAGCCATGTTTTGGCGGCTTTTTCAGGGTCTTCGTTGCCATTGAGGATGGAATCCATGATCTGGTTTTCCATCGCCAGGCTGAATTTCAGGTTATCGACGAATTTGCCGGCATTCGGGCAATCGGCAAGGTAACCTTTGCGGACATTGGTATAAACAGTTGCCCCGCCATAATTCGGACCAAATACATCGTCGCCACCATCCAGATATTTCATATCGTATTTGGCATTCATCGGGTGCGGTTCCCAGCCAAGGAAAACGATAAACTTATCGCGTGATGTCTTGCGTTTGACCTGTGCCAGCATTCCCTGCTCGGATGATTCAACCAGTTCAAATTCCCCCAGACCAAACTGGTTCTTGTCGATCATGTCCTGGATCAGGCGGTTACCGTCATTGCCTGGTTCAATACCGTAAATCTCGCCATCAAGCTGGTCTTTGAATTTTGCAATATCCTGAAAACTTTTAAGGCCGGCGTCATATGCCGCCTTGCTAACGGCAAGAGTGTATTTCGCCCCTTCAAGATTGGCTTTCAGCTTTTCGACCGATCCGTCATCAAGATAAGGTTTGATGTCGGCAGACATGGTTGGCATCCAGTTGCCCAGAAACACATCAACATCGCCGTTTTTAAGGCTGGTATAGGTGACTGGTACCGAAAGAAGTTCGATTTTGGTGTTGTATCCCAGCGCATCAAGCATCACCGATGCGGTCGCTGTGGTGGCGGTAATATCGGTCCAGCCAACATCGGAAAAGGTAACGGTTTTGCAGGCGTCGGAAACTTCTGCCTGTGCGGTGGATGCACCAAACAGAACGGCACCGGTGATCATGGTGCTGCATAAAAGACGGTTGATGGTTTTATGAAGGTTCATTTTTTCTGGTTCTCCCTTGTGTGGACCTAGCGGTTACTGTCGGCAAACGTTGCAACAGACGTGCGGTTCCGGAAGCCAGACGAACATCAGCGGGTTTTAGCGCTAACACCCGTCCAGAACCACAACGCAACAGGGCGTTATGGGCCGGAATAAATATAAACAAACACGGGCGAATACCGGG
Organism: Thalassospira sp. NFXS8; assembly: GCF_040148805.1. Lineage (NCBI taxonomy): Bacteria > Pseudomonadati > Pseudomonadota > Alphaproteobacteria > Rhodospirillales > Thalassospiraceae > Thalassospira > Thalassospira sp. NFXS8. Next base: position 73,312 of record NZ_JAGEMF010000001.1, read on the forward strand.
AGAGGCGCAATTCTGCGCCATAATATGGATGACAGCCCTGTCTGTTTTTATTGATTGAATGTTCAATTAAAGTACAGCATATTCCTCGCAGGTCAATTGCGAACGGCAAAAAACCTGAAATGGGTTTTTGCTTTTGTTCGGATCGCAAGGTTTTGGATAGTAGAATGCCCAAGGTTGGAATGCAGCCTGTACGTCGCAGGCAATTGATAGACGCGACGATTACGACCATTCATCAATATGGTTTTGCCGATGCGACAATTAGCCGTATTGCCGGTGCTGCCGGAATGTCATCGGGAATTATTTCGCATTATTTCGGCGGTAAAAATGCCCTGCTTGAAGCAACCATGCTGTTTTTGTTGCAGGAATTGCGTGCCGACTTTTTAAGGCGGGTGGCACAATGCACAACGCCCATGCAGCGTCTTGAAGCCATTGTGAACACCAATTTTAACGAAGAACAATGCACACCCCCGGTGACCGTTGCATGGCTGTCCTTTTGGGCACAGGTGCCCTTTTCCGAAGGGCTACGGCGGTTGAATACTGTGTATTTTCGTCGGTTGGCCTCAAACCTGCGTCACGAATTGCGCATTCTGACCGATGATGAAAAGGCCAATGAAATCGCCACTGTGATGGCCGCAATGATTGACGGCATCTGGGTGCGGTCCGGTTTGTCGCCAGGGCAGGCGGATGTGACGGCTGCGCGCAAGATGGTGCTTGATACGCTGCATTTGCGATTGAACGCGGCCTTGGCCTCTTAATAGAAATTACCCCAAAGCGCGTTGCACCTTTCGCGATGCTTGCAGGAGTTTATGAATATGACCCTTTATCAGATTAGAAATTTTATCGACGGTAAATTACAGCCAGGCAACGGTGTTGCCATGACAACCCTGAACCCCGCCAATAATGAAATCCTTGCATCGGGCTTTGAAAGCATAGCGGGCGATGTTGATGCCGCCGTAAAAGCCGCGCGTAAAGGCCTGGCGGTTTGGAAAGCTACTCCGGCCGCCGAACGCGCCCGAGTGCTGTTTAAGGCTGCACAAATCTTGCGTGACCGGAATGATGAATTGGCGTTGGTTGAAACCCGCGATACCGGTCGTGCCATTCAGGAAACTGAAATTGTTGATGTGGTTTCAGGGGTGGAATGCCTGGAATATTTTGCCGGCGTGGCGGGTAGTATCACGGGCGAGCATATCGACCTTGCCGGGAATTTTGCCTATACAAGGCGCGAACCTGTCGGGGTTTGTGCCGCCATTGGCGCATGGAATTACCCGATTCAAATTGCATGTTGGAAAGCCGCCCCGGCATTGGCATGTGGTAATGCCGTTGTTTACAAACCATCCGAGGTAACGCCGCTATCAGCCATTGCTGTGGCGCAGGCCTTGCAGGAAGCCGGGTTGCCCGATGGGGTTTATAACGTGGTGCAGGGCGCGCGCGAATGCGGGGCTGCGTTGGTCGAACATCCTGGCGTGGACAAGGTTTCATTGACCGGTTCAGCGCAGACCGGTGCAAAGGTAGCATCGGTTGCAGCGGGCGGCATGAAAGCCGTAACCATGGAACTGGGCGGTAAATCGCCGATGATTGTATTTGAAGATGCTGATCTGGATAATGCGGTTTCGGGTGCGCAGATGGCGAATTTTTATTCATCCGGGCAGATTTGTTCAAACGGAACGCGGGTTTTTGTTCATGAAAGCGTGAAGGAGGCTTTTCTTGAAAAGCTGGTGGCGCGCAGCAAAAACCTTGTTTTGGGTGATCCGGAAAAGCCTGACACCCAGGTTGGGCCAATTGTCAGTAAAGCGCAATTCGACAAGATCATGTCCTATATCGCAATCGGTAAAAAAGAAGGCGCACAGGTTGTGCTGGGTGGGGACGCGGTGACAGAAAACATGCCCAAGGGCGGTTTTTATGTGGCACCCACGATATTTGCCGATTGCACAGATGACATGACCATTGTGCGTGAAGAAATTTTTGGCCCGGTAATGTCGGTTTTAACCTTTAAAACCGAGGAAGAAGCCATCCGCCGGGCTAATGATACGGAATATGGCCTGGCCGCCGGGGTTTTCACCCGTGACCTTTCGCGCGGGCACCGCGTTGTGGCACAGCTTGAAGCAGGAACCTGCTGGATCAATACCTATAATATCACGCCAATTGAAATGCCGTTTGGCGGCGTTAAAAAATCGGGCGTTGGCCGTGAAAACAGCCGGGCTGCGATTGACCATTATACCCGGGTTAAATCCGTTTATGTCGAAACCGGGGACGTGGAAGCGCCCTATTAAAAGTGGCGCAGCCAAATGATTTGTCCCCGTATTGCCAGACACAAGGATTGAAGATGAATAGTTCGTTGTCTACAAGCAATTACGATTACGTCATTGTCGGTTCCGGGTCGGCCGGTGCTGTCCTGGCCAACCGATTAACCGAAGACCGCAATGTAAATGTATTGGTGATCGAGGCCGGGCCCGTTGACCATGGTTGGGACTGGCGCATTCATATGCCTACCGCCCTGTCATATCCCATGCAGTCCGAACGTTATAATTGGGCCTACTGGACCACGCCGCAAAAAAATCTGAACAATCGCCGTATGGAAACCCCGCGTGGCCGGGTATATGGCGGGTCCAGTTCGATTAATGGCATGGCGTATGTGCGTGGTCATGCGCTGGATTATAATCGTTGGGCCTCAGACCCGGGATTGGCAAACTGGGATTACGCCCATTGCCTGCCATATTTTCGCAAGGCCAATACCCGGAATGAAGATAGTAATGGCGACGATTATCATGGGGGCAACGGGCCGCAACATGTAACCACCGGGGCGTGCAAAAACCCGCTTTACAAGGCGTGGATCAAGGCGGGCGAGCAGGCGGGTTATCCGGTGACAACAGACCAGAATGGGTATCGCCAGGAAGGTGTCGGCACGATGGATATGACGGTTTATAAAGGCCGTCGCTGGTCCACCAGCCGGGCTTATTTACGCCCGGCAATGAAAAGGCCAAATCTGACTGTGCGTCACAAGGCGTTGGCATTGCGGATTGTGTTTGATGGCAAGCGCGCGGTGGGAGTGGATTATCAGCATGAAGGTGGTGTTAAACGTGCCACGGTAGACCGGGAAGTCATTGTTTCGGGCGGGTCCATCAATTCACCCAAATTGTTGATGCTTTCAGGTATTGGCCCGGCGGCCCACCTTAAGGAACATGATATTGCGGTGGTGCAGGATTTGCCCGGTGTTGGCGAAAACCTGCAAGACCATCTGGAACTTTACGTACAGCAGGAATGCACCCAGCCGATTAGCCTGCATCGGGTTTTGAACCCGTGGGGCAAGTTGAAAGTCGGGCTGGAATGGTATTTGTTTAAAACCGGGTTGGGGGCATCCAACCATTTTGAGGCTGGCGGTTTTATCCGGTCGCGTGCCGGCGTGCAGCATCCTGATATTCAATATCATTTTTTGCCGGCAGCCATGAATTATAATGGTTCGGGTGCGGCGGAAAATGATGGTTTTCAGGCCCATGTTGGCCCGATGCGGTCAAAATCGCGCGGGACAATTCGTTTGGCATCGGCCAACCCGGCAGACCGCCCCATTGTTGACCCTAATTATATGAGCCACCCGGAAGACTGGGAAGAAATGCGGGCATCGGTGCGATTAACCCGGGAAATATTTGCTCAAAATGCCTTTGATGATTTGCGTGGTGGCGAAATTTCACCGGGTAAGGATGTGCAAACCGATGCTGAAATTGATGCCTGGGTCGCCCAACATACCGAAAGTGCCTATCATCCGTCCTGTTCGTGTAAAATGGGCAGCGATGATATGTCGGTCGTGGATGGGGATACCAAAGTGCATGGTATTGAAGGTTTGCGGGTTGTTGACAGTTCGATCATGCCGACTATTTCATCAGGCAATTTGAACGCACCAACGATTATGATTGGTGAAAAAGCCGCTGATATTATTCGTGGTCAATCCTTGCCACCATCAGATGCGCCCTTTTGGGTAAACCCCGAATGGGAAACGCAGCAGCGATAATACTTGTTACGATTCCATGTTGTGCAGGCCGGGTATCACAATAGCAGATACCCGGTCTTTTGCTTTTGGGGTTTTCTGGTGTCATCGATGTGCCGCCTGCATTGCTTTTTCGCATCATTGCAGCAATGATTGCGAATATTTTATGCAATTAATTATAGGCGAGGGACCATGCAGGAAATCAGCCTGTTAAATTCCGTAATCGGGCCGGTAATGCGCGGGCCGTCAAGTTCGCATTGTGCCGCACCCTATATGATGGCGCGGCTGGTGCGTCAGCTTTCAACATCGAATGGCGAAGTGCTAACGCGTGCCGAAATCCGTTTTGATCCGCGTGGGTCGTTTGCGCCGGTTTATCAGGCGCAAAGTTCGGACGAGAATTTTGCCGCCGGGCTTGCAGATGTGGCTCTGACCGATCCGGGGTTTCGCGATGTCCTGGGGAAAGTTATCAAGGGCGAAGGCTTTGCCTTTACCGTGTCTATTACAGAACTGGACCGGAATAACCACCCCAACCGGGTTGATTTGGAATTACAGGTACAGCAGGCTGATGGCACAGTACGAACGGACGTGTATCAGGGCGCGTCTGTTGGCGGTGGCATGTTTTATATCGATCAGATGAACGGGCAGGATGTTTATCTGACCGGGAAAACGGCGAGTGTCTTTGTATATGGTCCGGAAACGGGCGCATTGGCACAGGACATTGTTGCGCTGTTTGCACAGAACAACCAGTTTCTGGGGAGCAATATAGCGACCATCGTAACGACGGGGGGCGCGGCGACGGAACGGCTGGAAATATCGTTACAGCGCGTACCGGATAGTGACGTTATTGCAAAATTGCGCGCTACCGCCGGGATCGATACGGTGTTGGTGGCAGATGCGGCGCAATATCCCGTTTGTGCCACGGATGATCTGTTTTCAACAACAGACGGTGTGCTTGATGTTGTGAAAGACCATCACGGATCGCTGGCAGAAACAGCATTGGCACTGGAGGCGCAACGTCTGGGCCTGGGGCGTGATGAAACCCGGCAATTATTTGTCGACCGCGCGCAATTGATGTTGCGCGTTGTTGATGAAGGGTTTGCCGCCCGCGAAGCTGACAATGTGATGCGGTTTTTGACCTTGCGCGCACGGCGGGTGCGTGATGCCAATTTACCTGCCGGGTTGGGGGGCTCTGTATTGCAGGATGCGATTGCCGGGGCCCTGGCCGCGATGGAGCGTGATTCAAACCGGGGTTTGGTAGTAGCAGCGCCAACGGCTGGCAGTGCCGGGGTGGTGCCAGGGACATTGTATGGGCTGGTGCGCCACGGCATTGACATTGATGGTGCGACGGATGCCCTGCAGGTGATGGCGTTGATTGGTGCGGTTTTTGCCGCACGTGGCACATTCGCCGCTGAATGCGGCGGATGTTCGGTGGAAACCGGGGCGTCGGCGGCCATGGCGGCGGCCGGGGTTGTGCAGGCTTATGGCGGCAGTGCGGAACAATGTTTTGATGCGGCCAGCATGTGCCTGATGAACACATTGGGACTGGTTTGCGACCCGGTGGGTGGAGATGTTGAAATTCCCTGTCATGCGCGCAATGTTGCGGGGGTATCGCACGCCTATTCATCTGCGATGGCGGTGATTGCCGGGTTTGATGCGGTTTTGGGATATGACGAACTGGTCGATCAAACTGTTAAAATTGGCAGCATGATGCACCCTGATTTACGCTGCACGGCACGCGGGGGCTGTGCCGCAACAAAGACAGCGCAAAAAATGGTTGAACAATTAACCGCTAAGGTGCAGTGAATGCGCAAATAATTGACCTGCCCCCTTGGCCTTTCAGCACGAATGGCGCACACTTGGGCATGCTCCATAACACCGAGGCAAATTGTGTTTACCCCCAATTTTTTAACGGCGAACGACAAGGCCGGTGCTTATCCGGCATCCTATTATGCTGCATCGGCAAATCCCATTTATGGTTTTGATACGTTTGATGGGGACGTCACATGTGATGTTGTGGTGATTGGGGGCGGGTTTACCGGTTTGTCGTCGGCACTGCATTTGGCGGAACAGGGCTATGATGTGGTGTTGCTTGAAGCTCACAAGGTTGGCTGGGGTGCGTCCGGGCGCAATGGCGGGCAGGTTGGGTCCGGCCAGCGGCGCGAACAGGACGAGCTTGAAAAAATGCTGGGTGTGGATGATGCCCGCAAATTGTGGGATATCGCCGAGCAATCCAAGGATATTGTAAAAAGCCTGATTGAAAAACACGGCATTAATTGCGACTGGAAACCGGGCATTTTACATGCCGACCATAGAGAACGGTTTGTAAAAGGCACCCACGAATATGCCGACAAATTGCGCGATGAATATGGCTATGACCAGATTAGCAAGGTGAATCGCGATGAGATACGCGCAATGGTCGGGTCTGAATTTTATCATGGTGGATCGCTTGATATGGGGGCTGGGCACCTGCACCCGTTAAATTTCGCCCTTGGCCTGGCTGTGGCGGCGCGTCAGGCGGGGGTGCGCATCTATGAAAATGCCATGGTGAGCGAATATACCACGGGTGAAAATGTTAATGTAAAGGTGCGCGGTGGCCCGAATGTTACGGGCCAAATGCTGATTTTGGGCTGTAACGGATATCTTGACAGTTTGGATGACCGGGTGGCCCGGCGCGTGATGCCGATTAATAATTTTATTATTGCAACCGAACCACTGGACGATGATGTCGCCCGTGAACTTATCCGCGATGATGTTGCGGTGGCGGACTCAAAATTCGTGATCAACTATTATCGGTTAAGTGCCGATAACCGCATGTTGTTTGGCGGCGGCGAAACCTATAGCTATCATTTTCCCAAAGACATCAAAAGTTTCGTTCAACCCTATATGCTGGAAGTTTATCCGCAATTACGCGATACCCGGATTGATTATGGCTGGGGGGGGACACTGGCGATTACCATGAACCGGATGCCGTATTTTCGCCGGGTTGAAAACCGGGTGTTTTCCGCCAGCGGTTATTCCGGGCACGGGGTTGCCATGGCAACACTTGCCGGGCAAATCATGGCCGAAGCTGTTTCGGGAACAATGGAGCGGTTCGACATAATGGCTAAAGTGCCTGTTCCGACATTTCCCGGAGGTAAAAGCCTGCGATACCCGTTGCTGGTGCTGGCGATGACATGGTTTTCATTGCGTGACCGGCTTTAAGCCGATTTTTGCGATGTAACTTCCGATGGGGCCGGGGTGTTTTTTATCTGGTCGTCAGCGCCCCGTGCCATGAGACGGGATTTTGTTGCCTGCCACGATGCCGGTTTGATAGCCAGTGTGGTTGCGTCGCTAAAGGCGACCTTATAACCGCGGTTCAGGGCGGCTGTGACTGTAGCATTTACACAATAATTGCCATCAAGCCCGACAATGATCAGATTGCCAACTTTTTGCCGTTCAAGAACAGCTTCCAGTTTTGGTTCACGAAAGGCATCTGCGTGCGATTTAACGATATCATGGTCGATATCTCCATCCAGTCGGGCGTCAATATCCAATCCACCGGATTTGGGGCCGCCCCGTCCTTTGTTAAGGAACCTGACCAGCAAATTGACGTACCACCCGGCAAATGTTTGCCGGATGGAAATAACGGGGTGCCCGTTTTCATTGGCAAACATCACAAGATCATTGATTGCGGTAATAACCTTGTTAACCAGGTCTGGATCGTAACTGTGTCGCCCGGTTGCGTTGGTAAAATCTTCCTGAAGATCGATAATCAGAAGTGCGCTATTGGGGCGGGATTTCAGGTCTATTTTTGTTCCGGTGGTTGTCATCAGGTGACGGCGATGTCCATAAATGGTGTAGCCGATCAAGCCGATTATCAGAAGGGCGGCAAGAAGGATTACAAGCCACATATTGTCTTTCTCCGCGTCGGGTAGGTCAGGGGGCGAGTATTTTGAAACAGGAACAGCGAACTGGCTGTATGTTCAAGTGCATCGCACACGCATTTCAAGCGTTGAAAGTAACGGTAAATTAGAATAATCAAAATTGCCGGAATATTAGAAATATTTTTGGTATTCGTCAGATTTTGAAAAGTATTCCGTTTTGATGTTGCGTTCTGCGACAGGGATCGTGCCTTTAGACGGACACGATTGCGTATTTCCTTTGTTAGGTTACGCTGATTTTCCATATTTGTATTAGGCGGGATACGCAAATCATTGTCAACCCGGTTGGCAACGCTGATCGGGTTATGTGTATGATGATATTTTGGTCTGTTCAGGCAATGTTATTTCGGTTGCCAGTTGGAAACCGGATCGTATCGTTCGCCTTTGGAAAGGATAACGCCGTTATGGGCGGCGATGCCAACTTCAAAACTTTGTGCAATTCGAAGGGCACGTTCCATGAAATGGCGGGCGGCAACCGGGGGGCAAAGTTCGGCCAGCGTTTCAGCAAACAGGGCCAGCCACTGATCGAAATGGTGGCGGTCAATGGGAAGGGGCATGTGTTTTTGCATGGGGCGCCCGTAATAAGCGCCACTGGCCAGAGCCACCGACGACCAGAATTGACACATATTTTGCAAATGCCCATCCCAATCGCTAATGCGGGCATCAAAAATAGGGCCTAAAAACGGATCTGCGCGGACTTTGGTATAAAATCCATGGACAACGTCATGGATCATTTGCTGGTCAATTCCCGTTTCATCCATGATTTTGCGCGTTGCCCGTTCGCGGCGTTCCTGATGGCTAAGGCCGTCGTTATCGCCGTTATCATCGATGGAATGGGGTTGATCCGTCATGATAGTAATATTATCCCTTGGTCAGAAGTGCCCATGTACGCAACCGGCGTACAGGCAAATTTTTGGGTGCTTATAAAACGTGATTTTTGATCTTAACATGACATATGTCATAAAATGACGGCGGCAAGTCAGCGAAAGTGCCATTATAGAAACCGGTCGCGCAAACCATAGGCAGCATAGGCCATCCACCGATATTGGCGGCGTAATCCGGCGAAGGGAAACCTTTTTGGCGGGGTACCCATAATCGGGCCAATATCACCAGTGGTGACTTTGCCCGTTATATGCTGTGCAAGCAAATCACCGCAATAGCTGGCCATGGCCACACCATTGCCGTGATAAGCCAGCGATGCCCATACTCGTTGCTGGCTGGTGATTTTTCCGACAAACGGCCGATAGGATTGTGACAGACAGGCAAGACCATTCCAGTGGTGGGTGATTTCTATATTGCGCCATGTTGGAAACATGGTGTGAAATTCACGAATTAATGTGGCACGAGCCTTTTTCTGCCCGTCTGGTGTGGCGTTAAGGCCGCCGCGGCCGCCAAACATGAAACGCCCGTCAGGCAATTTACGAAAATAATGCAGCAAAACCCGTGTATCATAGGCCATCATATCGCTGGTCCAGCCTTGCGCGCGCCATTCGTTGTCGCTTAGCGGGCGGGTAACCAGAATGCCCGATATGACAGGTAATAACCGCCCGGCCAGCCATTGGGGCAGGTTTTCAGCACTGTATCCGTTGGTGGCAATGATGGCGTGGTCAGCGGTGATGCGGCAATCCCCGCATTGCAGGATGACGTTTGCGGGGGTTTCATCAATGTCTTGAATTTCCGCCTGTTCGAAAATCTGAACACCTGCGGCAAGGCAGGCCTTGTGCAACGCAGCAAGATATTTGAATGGATGAAGGCCAAATCCTGCTTTTACATGCAACCCTCCCGCAACACCATTGGCATTCATACCCATTTCGCGTAACGAATCTGCAGTGTGAAATGTACTTTTGATATCGGTGAAATGGCTTAATTCGCGCGCTTCTTCGTGCAAGTCTTCAATACGGCTGGCTTTGTGGGCCAAGACCATTTCGCCGTCAGAATGGCGATCGACATTTGCCTGCCAATTTGAAATGCGGTGGGCAACCAGGTCAATCGCGGCGCGCTGGTGGGTCGCAAACTGGCGGCTGGCGTCCTCGCCAAATTGTTTTGCCAATATACCAAATGAATGAATTGACCCACCCAGACAGCAAAACCCGCCATTGCGGCCAGATGCACCCCAGCCCGGGCGACCGGCGTCAAATACCGATACTGATCGCCCTGATTGTGCAAGGCGCAAAGCCGCCGATAACCCGGTATAACCACCCCCAATGATAGCGATGTCGGTTTTCAGGGTATCGGCGGTGGGGGCTGCCTGACAAGCGGGAAGGGCACCTACGCTATCTGCCCAAAAGCTGCGGGGAAGCGTGGTTGTTTGGTAAGCGTCTGGTTCATACAGACGGCGAAGGGGCGATGCAGTTTGGGGCATATCTGGTTTTCACCATTATTGGCAAATATGAATGACGCGGCGCAGGATAAGGCAGTTTTGATAATGGGCGTCGCTATTTTTCGTAATTGGCATGATTTTGGCGGCGCGGGACGTATAATCATTTGAGCATAAAGCAAACAGATTAATCCTTCCCATGGCACCGGAATATGAGCCTGATTGTTGTGACAAAATAAAACACCCGGCACAATCATGATCATGCCGGGTGTTCGCAATAGCGCCAATCGGTAAAGTTTACATCACGCCAATCTTTTTGGCCGTAGCGTCAAAGGCAGCACGGGCACGTTTGACAACTTCGTCAACTTCATCCTGGCTGATAATCAGCGGTGGTGATAGCACCATGCGGTCACCACAGGCCCGCATGATAACGCCATTCGCAACACAGAAATCACGGCAGATGGTGCCAACAGTGCCGGGTTTATCAAAACCTTTGCGGGTTTTCTTGTCGGCCACCAGTGGCATACCGGCAATTAACCCGACACTTTCAACGGCACCAACCAACGGGTGGTCTTCCAGTGTCGCCAGTTGTTTACGGAAATACGGGCCAATATCATCGCGTACCCGCTCGATCATTTTTTCGTCGCGAATGATGCGAATATTTTCAAGCGCGACTGCTGCTGATGCCGGGTGCCCCGAATAGGTAAAGCCGTGGGTGAATTCTCCGCATTCATTGATCAGAACATCGGCAACACGGTCACCAACCATAACAGCCGAAATCGGCAAATAGCCTGACGACATGCCCTTTGCCATCGGCATCAGGTCGGGTTTGATATCAAAAGTATCGGACCCAAACCAGTTGCCGGTACGACCAAAGCCGCAAATGACTTCGTCAGCAATCAGCAAAATATCGTATTTCTGGCAAATACGCTGAATTTCGGGCCAATAGGTTGATGGTGGAATAATGACGCCGCCCGCGCCCTGGATCGGTTCGCCGATAAAGGCACCGACATTTTCCGCGCCAAGTTCCTCGATTTTCGCTTCCAGCTTTTGTGCTGAGATCAAACCGAATTCTTCGGGGGTGTAATCACCACCTTCGCCGTACCAGTACGGCTGATCGATATGCACTACATTGGGCAGCATCGGGCCGCCCTGTGCATGCATTCCGGCCATTCCGCCAAGGGATGCCCCTGCTACGGTCGATCCGTGATAGGCATTTTTGCGGCTGACAATATAGTTTTTGTCCGGCTTGCCTTTCAGGTTCCAGTATTGGCGGACCATCCGAACAACGGTATCATTCGCTTCGGACCCTGAATTGGCATAAAAAACATGGTTCATATGCGCAGGCGTAATTTCAGCCAGAACCTTTGAAAGCTCGATCACCGGTTCATGCGCGCATTGGAAAAAGTTGTTGTAGTACGGCAGTTCAAGCATTTGCTTATAGGCTGCTTCTGCCAGTTCCTTGCGACCATAGCCGATATTGACGCACCACAGACCTGCCATGCCATCAAGGTATTTGTTACCGTCGCTGTCTTCAATAAAGACACCTGATGCTGATTTGATAATGCGCGCGCCGCGTTTGTTCAGATCGGCCGTGTCGGTAAACGGATGGATATGGTGTTGTTGGTCAAGATTTTGCCAATAGGCAGTTTTTTCGGGCTTGTTCATGACTTCTCCTGACGGCGTAACAGGGCTTTCTTGTCCAAAATGTCGAACGTTTGAACCAAGTGTTCGTTTTTTTGAACACCTTTGCAAGTGATAAATTTATTCGCACGTCATAAGAATTAGTGGCGGGTTTTCGCCGATATGGTTTGATATAGCCTTGTTGTCGGGTGTGGTTCTGTATTTCAGGTAACACTGTAATTTGGGTAACTTGAACGATATATCGAACGAAGGCTTGACCGTTTTGATGCGGCGCGGCACGATGACAATGTTATGACATAAATGAACAGCCGTGCAGGGAGTATTAGACGATGAACACGTCGTTCGTCGAAGACAGTAGGGCGGAAGCCCAGCGGTTTTTTGAGGCAAATCCTGATATTGAACTGGTTGAGTTGTTGCTCCCGGATATCAATGGGGTTTTTCGTGGCAAGCGTGTCACGAAAAACAAGTTCCTCAAAAGCTACGGCGAAGGCATTAATATGCCGGGGTCGATCTGTCTGGTCGATATTACCGGGGATAACCCGGAAGGAACCGGTCTTTTGTGGTCCAGTGGAGACCGTGACAGTGTTGCCAAACCGATTACGGGCACACTTCATCGTGTTCCCTATGGGGAACAGGCGCTGGCACAGGTTATGGTCTCGCTTTACGATCTGGATGGAGAGCCATTTTTCGCTGATCCGCGTAATGTGTTGCAATCTGTCGTAAATCGTCTGGCCGCAGACGGGTTTTACCCGACTGTGGCGCTGGAACTGGAATTTTATCTGGCTGATCAGAACGAAACCGGGCGGCCCATTCCACCCGCACCACTTGATGGCAGTTATGCATCCGACGGTATTCAGGTTTATGGCCTTCAGGAAATTGAAAATTTTGACCGGGTTTTGCACGATGCTGTAAGCGAGTTAAACCGGCAGGGTATTCCTGCCGATACGATTGTTGCAGAAGCAGGCCCCGGCCAGTTTGAGATTAATCTGGGCCATGTCAGTGACCCGATGGAAGCTGCGGATCACGCCATGCAGCTTAAACGCGTTGTCAAAGGCATCGCCTGGGACAACAAGGTGACAGCAACCTTCATGGCAAAACCGTATTCTGATCAGGCGGGCAACGGGCTGCATATTCATGTCAGCTTGCGTGATGCCGAAGGAAACAATGTTTTCAGCCCGGTTGGTGACGAAGAAGTTTCCGATCTGTTGAAAAATGCCATTGGTGGCTTGCAGGCATCCATGTTTGAAAGCATGGCTGTTTTTGCCCCCAATCCGAATTCCTATCGCCGGTTTCAGAATAAGGCCTATGCGCCGATGTCGCCGAACTGGGGCCTGAACAACCGGACTGTGGCGTTGCGTGTCCCTGCGGGCAATGCCAAGGCCGCACGGGTAGAACACCGGGTTTCAGGGGCCGATGCAAACCCGTATCTGGTGTTGGCATGTGTGTTGGCCGGTGTTCATTATGGTTTGAAAAACAAGCTTGACCCTGGTGAACCGGTTGAAGGCAATGGCTACGAGCAAAACAATGGCCTGGTTGTGCCGCGCAGCATGATTTCGGCATTGGACCATTTTGTGAATGGCAAGATCATGCGCGATTATTTGGGTGAACAGTTTGTCGAGGTGTTCGATGTTTGCCGCCGTGCCGAGTATGACGAGTTTTTTGCCGAGGTCACACCGCTGGAACATCGTTGGTATCTGGACGCCGTTTGAGTGTCGGGATTGCCGGTGCCGAGGATAAAAAGATGAGCCACAAGGTCGGAGATCGTCTGAAGGCAATCCGGAATATGTATGGTCTGTCGCAACGTGAACTGGCACGACGTGCCGGGGTGACAAACAGTACGATTTCCACCATCGAGCAAAACCGGGTTAGCCCGTCGGTAGACTCGCTGGCAAAGGTGTTGCAGGGCATACCGATTACGATGATAGATTTCTTCAGCATTGATATCGACAATGGTGAAGAAATTTTCTTTAAACGCGATGATCTGGTTGAACTGTCCGACGGCACAATGTCGATGCGTTTGGTCGGGGCAACCCGCAAGGATCGGCAGTTGCGGGTTTTGCACGAAATTTACCCGGTCGGTGGTGATACCGGCAGTAAACTGATTGTGCAAAAAGGCGAAGAGGCCGGTGTTGTGGTGCGAGGCAAACTTGAAGTAACGGTTGGCGATCGGGTGCAGATATTAAGTGCCGGAGATGCCTATTATTTTAATGCCGAAATTCCGCATCGGTTTCGCAATTCGGGTGATGTTGAATGCGAAGTGGTCAGTGCCGCAACACCACCGTCATACTGAATTCACAATTATGCGCAAGCAAGGTGCGGCACACTAAAGGCCAGCCCTGCGAAAGGAGTTATCCCATGACAAGCCCCCTTAGTTTTGAAGCCCTTAAATCGCAGGCCAGCAGCCTGAGTTTCCGTAACAAGGCGTTTATCAACGGTGATTATGTTGATGCGCTGTCGGGCAAGACATTTGATTGCATCAGCCCGCGTGATGGCGCGGTTCTGACCAAAATTGCCGAATGCGACCTGGCCGACGTGGATCGTGCGGTTGTGGCGGCACGGGCCGTGTTTGAAAAAGGTAGCTGGTCGGAAGCATCGCCTGGCACGCGCAAGGCGGTGATGATGCGCTTTGCCGACCTGATGGAAAAACATGCAAGCGAACTGGCCCTGCTGGAAAGCCTTGATATGGGCAAGCCGATTACGTTGGCCGTGCGTGATGATATTCCTTTGTCCTATAAATGCATTCGCTGGTACGCCGAAGCAATCGACAAGATTTACGACGAAATTTCGCCATCTGACCCGCATTCGATCGGCATGATTACGCGCGAACCATTGGGCGTTGTTGCTGCTGTGGTGCCATGGAATTTTCCGTTGATGATGGCGGTGTGGAAATTGGGCCCGGCCTTGGCGATGGGGAATTCGATTATCCTTAAACCGGCAGAGCAATCGTCCTTGACCGCACTTCGCGTGGCTGAACTGGCGGTTGAAGCCGGTTTGCCCGAAGGTGTTTTGAATGTGGTGCCTGGGTTTGGCCCGACCGCGGGCAAGGCCCTTGGCCTGCATGAAGATGTGGACTGTATTGCCTTTACCGGGTCGGGCGAAGTGGGCAAGCTGTTTTTGCAATATGCGGGGCAGTCCAACATGAAGCGGGTGTGGCTGGAATGTGGGGGCAAAAGCCCCAATATTGTTCTGGCTGATTGCCCGGACCTGGACGCGGCAGCAGAAGCAGCGGCAGGCGGTATCTTTTATAATCAGGGTGAAGTCTGTACGGCAGGGTCACGTTTGATTGTCGAAGAATCCATCAGGGATGAACTGATTGAAAAAGTGATTGCGGCTGGCAAAGCCATGCAGCCGGGCGACCCGTTGGACCCTGCCAGCGAAATGGGCGCTATTGTGGATGAAACCCAGATGAACCGGGTTTTGGGTTATATTGAAAAGGGCCAGTCCGAAGGGGCGCGCTTGTCTATGGGGGGCAAGCAGGTGCGTACCGAAACGGGTGGTTATTACGTTGAACCCACGGTGTTTGACGGCGTTAACAATGATATGACCATTGCGCGGGAAGAAATTTTTGGCCCGGTCCTTTCGGTGATTTCAGTTGCCGATTGGAAAGAAGCCGTTAAAACCGCCAACGATACGCCATACGGGCTTGCTGCAGCGGTCTGGACCAGCGACATCAACAAGGCGCATCTGGCAGCGCGTAAATTGCGGGCCGGGCTGGTTTGGGTCAATTGCTGGGATGGCGGGTCGATGACGATGCCGTTTGGCGGTTATAAACAGTCTGGCACCGGTCGTGACCGGTCGCTTCATGCACTGGACAAATATTGCGAAATCAAGTCGACCTGGATTGCACTGGGCGACGCCTGAGATTGAAAGGGCGGATTAAAAATGAGCAGTACCGGCGTCATTGACACCAAAGGCGGCGATAACGCCTTTACCGCAAAATCGGTGCATCAAAACACCAGCGAGCCGATGTATTCCGGTGCGTTGTCTTTTATGCGCCGCCGTTATAGCCGCGACCTCAATGGTATTGATGTGGCGGTAACGGGTGTACCCTATGATTTGGCAACATCAAGCCGCCCGGGCACACGTCTTGGGCCCCAGGGCGTGCGCCGTGCGTCGGCGAACCTTGCATGGGCACCGCACTTTCCCTCGGGCCGCGATATTTTTGCCGAACTGGCCGTGATCGATTACGGCGATATGGTGATTGACCCTGGTCATCCGGAAAAACTGCCGGAAATGATCGAGGATCATGCACGTGATATCGTGCAGTCGGGGGCCAAAATGCTGACGATTGGTGGTGATCATTTCATCAGCTATCCGATCCTCAAGGCCCATGCAGAAAAATATGGTGATGGCATTTCGCTTATTCAGTTCGATGCCCATTCCGATACCTGGGAAGATGACGGCGACCGGATTGACCATGGCACGATGTTCTGGCACGCGGCACAGAAAGGCATTGTTGACCCGTCAAAATCAATCCAGGTGGGTATCCGTACCCATAATGAATCAACGCACGGGTACAACATTTTGTACGGCCCCGATGTGCAGGCGATGTCGATTGCGGAAATTGTTACCCGTATCAAGGAAACAGTTGGCGATCGCCCGACCTATATCACCTTTGACATCGACGGACTGGACCCGTGCTATGCGCCAGGTACCGGAACACCGGTTCTGGGCGGATTAACCAGCCACCAGGCGGTGTCGATTTTGCGCGGGCTTGAAGGCATCAATCTGATCGGTAGCGACGTGGTTGAAGTGTCTCCTCCGTTTGATGTGTCCGACATTACCTCGCTTGCCGGGGCGACAATGGCGTGGGAAATGCTGAATTTGCACGCGGCAAATAAGAAATAATCGCTAAACCTTCTGTTGGTGCGTTTAAAAATGGCCGGTGTCCGGGTAGGATGCCGGTCGTTTCTTTTTTACGCCACAACAGGATGATGCCATGCAATCGGTTTCGATTTCGCTGCTGACGATCTGCGGTATTGAAGAACTTCCCAGCCATGCTGAACGCAAAGTAACCCATATTTTGTCGGTGCTGGACCCGGAAACCCCGGACCCGGAAGCCTTTCAGAACTTTGCGCCGCATGAACGCACGATTTTGCGGTTCCATGATATTATCGAGGACCGACCGGGCATGGAAATGCCCCGGCGCGACCATGTGGAAAAAGTGCTGGCCTTTGGCGATGAACTGGCGAAATCCTGCGATTTGCGCGAAGACGGGCATTTACTGGTGCATTGCCATATGGGGGTTTCACGATCAACGGCATCAATGGCAATGTTGATGGCACAGGCCCAGCCTGAAATTTCCGAGGATGACCTGTTTGAACAGATCGTTTCCATTCGCCCCCAAGCTTGGCCCAATTCCGTTATGATTGACTATGCCGACGATATCCTGGGCCGTGAAGGCCGTTTTAGTGCAGCACTTCGTCGTCATTATGGCCGCCAGATCAAACGCGATCCGCATTTTGTAACCTGGATGACCGAAATTGGCCGCAAACGCGAAGTCGATATGGCGACCGATTGAAATTTGTGCTGATTGATCAAGCCGTTGTCTGGTGCAGCGGCTTTTTCTTTGCGCGGCGGATTGAATCGATTAAAAGAAGGCAGTCCCACACCGGTAACGTTACAGGTCGGTTTTATACCGGCGAAAAAAAGCGGAGAATATAGATGACGGCAAAAGCAGTTTGCCTTGGCGAGTTGTTGATTGATTTTGTGCCGACAGTCACCGGCACAGGACTTGCCGACGCGCCAGCCTTTGCCAAGGCTGCCGGTGGGGCGCCGGGCAACGTAGCTGTGGGTTTGCAACGGCTGGGCATTGAAACCGGCTTTATTGGCAAGTTGGGTGATGATGCCTTTGGGCATTTTCTGGTGGATACGTTGAAAGCCGACAATGTTGATACATCGGGCATTGTTTTGACCAAGGAAGCCTTAACCGGGCTGGCGTTTGTGTCGTTGCGTGCGGATGGGGAACGCGAATTTTCGTTCTATCGTTCGCCCTCGGCCGATATGCTGTTGTCACCGGCTGACCTTGATACCGGAATGCTGACCGGGTGCGAGCTGTTTCATTACGGCACATTGTGCATGATTGATGATGACCCGCGTGCTGCAACCTTGCGCGCCATTGAAATTGCCCGTGAAGGCGGCGCGATTATTTCGTGTGATCCCAACTTGCGTTTGCCACTGTGGCCCAACGAGGACAAGGCACGCGAAATTTTACGCCTGGCGATTTCAAAAGCCGATATTGTTAAAATTTCGGATGATGAAGTGACATTCCTGACCGGTGAAGAAGACTTTGAAGCCGGGGTCAAGCAGCTGTGGTGTGATCACTGGAAACTGGTTATCGTGACCATGGGGTCAAAAGGCAGCCGGTTTTATACCACCCGGTGGAATGGTTTTGCCGAACCCTTTTCAGTAACATCGGTCGATGCGACAGGGGCGGGCGATGGTTTTACAGCCGGGTTTTTGTCACGTTTGTTAAAAAACAGCGAATTGTTATCGTCGGCGGAACAGGTTAAGGCTGCGTGTCGTTTTGCCAATGCGGTTGGGGCGCTAACTGCGACCAAGCGCGGGGCCATTAACGCCTTGCCGACGGAAAGCGAAGTTTTGACATTTATGGCTGCGGTCTGATTTCGTTATTTAATCAAAATATTCAATATAGGGCGATTGTTCACAGGATCGCCCTATATTGTCTTTAGACTGTCCCACACAGTATTGCACCGGCCACACGGCCCAACGACCTGTAAATCGAGGATAGCATGTCGACAGACCATTTAAGCGAATGCTGGGAAAACCTGAAACAGATTGGTGAAGATGTTTCCGCCAATCTGAACCTGCGTGAAGCCTTTGCCGAAGATCCGGCGCGTTTTTTGCGCTATCATTCCACACTGGATGATTTATTTGTCGATTATTCCAAAAATCTGATCACCGACAATGTGTTAAATGGCCTTCTTGAGCTGGCAAAAGAGGCGGGCGTTATTGATTGGCGCGACCGGATGTTTGCGGGCGAACGTATCAACATTACCGAACACCGTGCCGTATTGCACACCGCCTTGCGCAACCTGGATGGCGATGCCATTGCGGTGGATGGCGAAGATATTATGCCCGGCATCAAGGAGGTTTTGGTCCGCTTAAAGGACTTTGCCAGCCGTGTTCATAATGGACAATGGCAGGGACACACGGGTAAAAAAATTACCGATGTGGTCAATATTGGTATTGGCGGGTCCGACCTTGGCCCGGTGATGGTGAATGAGGCCCTGAGGCCCTATCATATTGACGGGATTACCTGCCATTTTGTTTCCAATGTCGACGGGGCCCATATTGTTGATACGCTAAAGGGCCTGGATGCGGAAACAACCCTGTTTATCATCGCTTCAAAAACCTTCACTACCGATGAAACCCTGACCAATGCCTATTCTGCGCGGTCATGGCTGGTGAATGCGCTTGGCGATGATGCGGCAGTGGCAAAGCATTTTGTTGCGGTTTCTACAGCGCTGGACAAAGTTGCCGAATTTGGCATTGATACTGAAAATGCCTTTGGTTTCTGGGACTGGGTTGGTGGCCGTTACAGCCTGTGGTCGGCTATTGGTTTGCCGATTATATTGGCTGTTGGTTATGACCGGTTTGAAGAAATGCTACGCGGCGGTGCCGCAATGGACGAGCATTTCAAAACGGCTCCGCTGGCGGAAAATATTCCGGTTATTCTGGGGTTGATCGGGGTGTGGTATCGCAACATTCTGGGGGCATCCAGCCACGCTATTTTGCCCTATGACCAGCATTTATCGCGTTTGCCGGCTTATTTGCAGCAAGCCGATATGGAAAGTAATGGTAAATCTGTTACCCGCGATGGCAAGCCGGTACAAACTTCTACCGGGCCGGTGATCTGGGGCGAACCTGGTACGAATGGGCAGCATGCCTTTTATCAGTTGATCCATCAGGGAACCGAACTTATCCCGGTTGATTTTTTGATTGCGGCAAAACCGCTTCATGACTTGCAAAATCACCATGACAAACTGGTGGCCAATTGTTTTGCCCAGGCAGAAGCCCTGATGGTTGGTAAAACCGAAACAGAAGTGCGCCAGGAGCTTGATTTACAAGGTATAGCTGCCGATGAAATCGATGTTTTGGCACCGCATAAGGTTTTTGCCGGGAATAAACCCAGCACCATGATCCTGTATCGCCAGTTGGACCCGTTCACGCTGGGGCGGTTGATTGCCATGTATGAACACAAGATTTTTGTTCAGGGTGTTGTTTGGAATGTAAATTCCTATGACCAGTGGGGTGTTGAACTTGGCAAACAGTTGGCAAAGGAGCTGTTGCCGATGGTGCAAGGGGCTGAAAGTGCAGACCAGCGCGATGCCTCGACCGCAGGCCTGATTGCAGAATTGCGAACGTTGCAATCCTGATCTTTCCGGGTTTTCTTGGATTTTACAAAGGCAGCGCCGTACGTGGCGCTGCCTTTCTGTTTGGGCTGCAGTCGCACAAGTTTTAATACGAAGACGCACTTATCGGTCATTGGATCGGTGCGTTGGCGTCGGGCGGCCCGTGCGGCGAAAGGCAAGGGCTTTGTCGAGCCCGCACGCCGATTGAGGGGCTTGTTGGCCGGTTTTGATCAACAAGCTTTGGTATAGCAGGCACGGACTATTTACAAACCGCCATGATTGCACGGGCGGCTGATTCGCCGCTTTGAAACGCAGCTTCGATCCTTGCGCCCATGCACCAGTCGCCAGCGGCAACGATCCGGCCATCAAGCGATGACAGGTGGCTTTGGCCCAGTGGCTTGATTGTGCGGGCATAACGCCAGCGATGGGCTTGCCGCATAACAATTGGCGGGGTGGTGATGTTCATGTCTTTAAACAATGATTGCAGGCGGGTTTCTATCAGATGGCCGACTGTTTCGGCGTCATCTTCCAGATGGTCGTATGACCATTGTGGGGATGCGTGAATTGTCCAGCGGTCAAACATATTGTCTGGTGCTGCGGAAGGCGCGTTATTCGGGTTACGTCCGATCCATGCAATATCGGGATGGGCATCGGGTAAAACATCAAAACCCGTTGCTGCCTTGTTTTGGAATGCGATCATGACAGCCCAGCAAGGTGCCATTGTAACATCGCCAATGCCATCAAACCTGGGCGACAATGGCATGAGAATTTCGGCGCATTGCGGTGCGGGTATGGCAACGATAACGCCGTCAAAGATGCCATGAGACTGTGGTTTTATACGGTGCCCGGAACGTGGTCCTTCCTGACTGAACAGTTCGAACTGTTCATTATCCAGTGGGCGGATTGCGGAGATGCGGGTGTTTTTGTTGATGGTAAAACCACAATCAAGAGGTGCCACCAGATTGTTCATTGCTGGCGTGCCACGGAACCAGCCAGCATTGCTATCTTGATGGTTTTGCCTGTCGAGCGAGCCACCAGGTATGGAACGGGTGTTATTGTTTTGCTGTGGCACATGGGGTGTAGGAACCCATTGTTCTGCGGCACCTTTTTGTTGGGCCATTTTCACGTATTTGATAAAATCGGGGTGGTGGGCTGTGGCAAATTGCGCACCATGATTAAATATTCCAAAATCGCTGCGCCGTGTTGCCAGTCGTCCACCAAGGCCCCGGCTTTTTTCAAAAACATGCACGTCCAGACCTGCCAGGTGAAGAATGCAGGCTGCGTTTAACCCGGTAATACCCGCGCCGATCACTGCAATTTTTTGTAAGGTCATGGTAAATGCGTTTCCTGTTGAAAATGCTACCTTTCTAATACGGTTCAGTGGCGTGAATGGCGCACAGCATTTGCAAAGATATTTATCAAAGCATCATATTACGGTCATGAAACTGTTACGCCCTTGTCCCATTGTGCGTGGCTTAACAAATTTTATTAATACAAAGGGCCAAGTCATGCGTCGTTCCATATTGCTGGCAGGTGTTGCCATTTCGGGCTTTTTATTGGCCAGCACAGGTAATGCTGCACAAATGAAAAACAGCATTTCATTGCGTAGCGCCAACAGCCCGCTACGTTCGCTGTCGATTACGCCGCTGGGTGAATATCGGACACAATTGTTTGATGAAGGTGGTGCTGAAATTGTTACGTTTGATGGGGCCAGCAAACGGGCATTTGTTGTCAATGGTGGCGATAAGGGAATTGATATTCTTGATTTGGCCGACCCGCTGCATGTGCGCAAAATTTCGACAATCGACCTGGCAAAATGGGGTAAGGCAGCCAACAGTGTTTCGGTACATGATGGGCTGGTTGTTGCAGCAGTTGAAAACACCGACAAGCAAGCACCTGGAAAGGCCGTTTTTTTTGACGTTGATGGTCACTTCAAAGCAGCCGTAACGGTTGGTGCACTGCCAGACATGATCAAATTTACCCATGACGGTAAATATGTGCTGGTAGCCAATGAAGGTGAACCGAATGATGCGTTTGATAACGACCCGGAAGGAAGCGTTGCCGTTATTTCTGTGCCGTCGGATATTTCTAAAATTACAGATGAAAATGTCAGATTTGCCACCTTTGAGGGGCTAAATAATAGTGATTTGCCGGTTGGCATGCGCACGGCAAATCCCGGTACATCCAGCGTCGCCCAGGATGTGGAACCGGAATATATTGCGGTTAGCGCCGATGGCAGCAAAGCCTATGTGACATTGCAGGAAAACAACGCTATCGCGATTGTTGATATTGCAACCGCACGGGTGACGGATGTTGTTGGCCTTGGTTTTAAAAACCATTCTGTAAATGCCCTTGATGCCAGCAACAAGGATGATGCCATCAATATAAAGCCGTGGCCGGTGTTTGGCATGTATATGCCTGACACTATTGATGGTATTGAAATTGATGGGAAAAACTATTTTATTATCGCCAATGAAGGCGATTCTCGTGATTATGCCGGGTATAGCGAAGAGGCTCGCATTGGCGATTTAAAGTTGGACCCGACGGCGTTTCCTGATGCGAAAACATTGCAGGAAAAGAAAAATCTTGGCCGCCTGAAAGTCACAACGGCACAGGGTGACCTGGATGGGGACGGTGATTTTGACCAGCTTTATACCTTCGGCGGGCGGTCATTTTCGGTGCTGAACGAGCAGGCCGGGATGATTTTTGACAGCGGGGACCAGTTCGAACAATATCTGTCTGTGCATTTTGCGAAGAATTTTAATTCTGACAGCAGTGAAAATGGCAGTTTTGATGATCGTTCGGATGATAAAGGCCCGGAACCGGAAGGGGTTACCAGTGGCTATGTCAACGGTACACCCTATGCATTTATCGGTTTGGAACGTCAGGGCGGTTTTATGGTTTATGACCTTACCAACCCTGCAAACCCGCAATTTGTGACTTATCATACCGACCGCAAATTTGATGGGGATCCCAAAAATGACAGTGCAGGTGAACTGGCCCCCGAAGGTATGTTGTTTATTGATGCTGATAACAGCCCAACCGGTAATGCGATGTTGGTGATAGCCTCGGAGGTTTCGGGTAGTACCAAGGTTTATGACCTTAAATAAAATTCCGCCCGGCCCATAAGTGCTGTACGGATAGAAGTGTTTTAATGGCGGGCCAGATTTTAATTTGGCTCGTCATTTTTGCCTGTGAAGTGAAATTGGCAGGGGACACACGCAGAATGCTTCAAATTGTTACAAAAACCGACTACACTCCGCCGCAATCGGCCAAAGCCATTGATTTTACAGGAGACAGAGCCTGAATTCCCGTCGTGAACCCCATATTCTTGTTGTCGATGATGACCAGGAAATACAGAAACTGTTGAAAAAGTTTCTGATGCAGCACGGATATCGTATGACCACGGTTTCCGACGGGACGGAAATGCGCAAGGCATTGCGGGACTGGAATATTGATCTTTTGATCCTCGATATCATGCTGCCCGGCGAGGATGGCTTTGCCCTGTGCCGGGATGTGCGTCGCACCTCGAAAATTCCGATTATTATGCTGACCGCTGTTGGCGAGGATACCGACCGGATTTTGGGGCTGGAACTGGGCGCAGATGATTATTTGACCAAACCGTTTAACCCGCGTGAATTGCTGGCGCGCATTCGTGCCATTTTCCGTCGGGCCGAGACCGGCACGACGGAAATTGTTGAAAACAGTTCCGAAAAAGTTCGTTTTGGTAATTGGGTTCTGAATTTGGGATCGCGGGAATTGCGCGATGCCGATGACGTGGTCGTTCATTTATCAACCGGTGAATTTTCTCTGCTGCGTGCCCTGGTAAAGCATAACAAACGTCCGTTATCGCGCGACCAGTTGGTTGATATTGTTCGTGGGCAAAGTTCGATCCCGTTTGATCGCAGTATTGATATTCAGATCAGCCGGTTGCGGCGTAAAATTGAAAAAGATGCCAAAAACCCGAAACTGATAAAAACTGTGCGCGGTATTGGTTATCAGTTTTGCGCCGACGTTTCCCCGCTTTAGGCCGGAGGGCAGGCGGTGCAGGGTGTATTGGAAAAATCCCGCAGGTTTAAACCGCGCACTTTGGGCGGTCGTATTTTTCTGATCATGATGATTGGCGGGCTGATTATTGCCGGGCTTGCCAGCATGGCATCAATTTACGTTATTGACCGCTCGGAACGCATCAGCAAAGCCTATACGCTGGGTTTTACCATTCGTGAGCTGGTACTGATTGCGGAAAACCCCGAATTGCGCGGCAACGCCCGCAATGTTGGTGCGCAGGATGGCCTTCATGTGGAATTGTTGCCAGTACAGGAAGTCGAAAGCCTGCTTTTGTATTCGCGCCCGGCCCAGCATATTGCCATGCCTGTGCGGTTGGGGGATGCAGGATGGCCCAGTGCGGTGAAAGTTCATTTTCGACACGGAAGGCTTAGTGTTGAACAGCGCGACGTGATTGAACAAGCCAAAAGCCCCAGTCTGTTTTTTGCCCAGTTATCCCGCGAAATTGCCCGGTTGGGGTTAAAGGCCCAGATCGAGCTTACTCTGCCATCGGGGCGCCGTATGATGCTGTCTCATGCCCGGTTATGGAACGATTATGCGTCGCCCTCGGTTGTATTTATTATGTTTTTGGTGGGCGTTATTGCCGTTTTGGCAGTATTTGCCGCATTGGCCGATTTGTTGGCGGGACCATTTAAAACACTGGCAAGTGCCATTCGCAAAAATGGTGACGAGGTTGAAGGCGAACCAGTTGAAGAACGTGGCCCAACCGAAGCGCGATCAATGGCGGAAGCCTATAATGCCCTACGTCAGCGCATAGCCCGGATGCTGGAAGATCGCACCCGGATGCTGGCTGCCATCTCGCATGATTTGCGGACACCCAGCACAAGGTTGCGGTTGCGGGCCGAATTTATTGATAATGATGAATTACGTGAAACCGTGTTGCGTGACCTTGATGAAATGGATGAACTTCTAAGTGACGCACTGGATTTTCTGGGTGACTGGATTCATAAGGAAGAGGAACGGACTGTCGATTTTACATCTGTTCTTGAAGCCATTTGTGATGACTACGCCGATTTGGGGCGCCCGGTGATGTTTGAAGGACCGAAGCCGCTAACATTTAATCTGGTGAACACCGTGTTTGGCAGCAAAAATGATGAAGCCCATTCGTTTGGAGACAAACGCAGTATCCGCCTGACCTGCCGGGCGGGCACATTGAAGCGGGCCTTTACCAACCTGATTAACAATGCGCTGAAATATGGTCATCGGGCCTATGTTAGCCTGGATGCCACCGCAGATGACGTTATTGTGGTTATTCATGATGAAGGACCGGGCATCCCCGAAGACGAACAGGACAAGGTGTTTTTGCCGTTTTACCGGGTTGAAGGATCGCGTGCGCGCAGCACTGGCGGGAGCGGGTTGGGACTATCGATTGTGAAAACAGTCATTGATGCACATGAGGGGCATATTACCCTTGGCAATATGCCCCGTCGCGGGTTGAAGGTCACGATAAGGCTGCCCCGCAAAGTACAAATGCAGGCACCGTCTGGCAGTTAGATTACCAGACGGTTACGGTATGATGGGCCTGCTCACGAATTTCGGACATCGCGTAAAAAGGCATCGACTTCACGTTGAATGTGCGCGGCGCGTTCACTTAGATCGCGGGCAGATCCCAAAACGTCCTTTGATATTTCACCCGTTTCCAAAACAACCTGGTTGGCCTGGCCGACATCATCGGCGGCGCGCCGGGTGGTGGAATTGGCAGCTTGGGCATTTTGTGAAATTTCGCGTGTGGCCGATGCCTGCTGTTCGATGGCATCCGACAAATTGGCCGTGATTGCATCTAGCGCACCGATGGTATCGCTGATTGCCTTTATTTCGCCGCGGGTTTCTTGTGTTGCGGTTTGAACCGCTTTAACACGGGTTTCTATATCCGCTGTTGCCCTTGCTGTCTGGTCCGCCAGATGTTTGACCTCATTGGCAACAACGGCAAAACCTTTACCGGCGTCGCCAGCGCGGGCTGCTTCGATGGTGGCATTCAAGGCCAGCATATTTGTTTGGGTGGCGATATCGGAAATCAGGGTAATAACATCGCCAATTTCAATGGCAAGCTGGTTAAGCTGATCCATGCTTTGGGCGGAATCTTCGGCCCGGGCCGAGGTTGATTTGGCAATATGGGTGGATTCACTTGTTTGACGGCGAATTTCACCAATAGAGGCCATCAGCTGTTCGGCAGCGGCCGCAACTGTTTGTACGGATGATGCCGTTTCCTGCGTTGCGCGTGCCGCACTATCGGAACGTTCGGCACTTAATGTGCTGTGTTTGCCCAGACTTTCAGCTGACTGGTGCATGGTTTGGGCGGCAACGCCAATATCACTGGCAAGCGATTTGATCCGTTTTTCAAAATTGTCTGCCATGGCATTAAGTGCGTTTTTGCGTTCCTGTGTTGCCTGTACACGCTGGTTTTCCTCGCGATCGTTGGCAACACGAATTTCAGCGGCATTATTACGGAAAACCTCTAATGTACGGTTCATGGCCGAAATTTCGTCAGAACCTTTGTCTTCAATGGTGATGTCGGTATTGCCATGGGCAATTTCATTCATGGCGTTGCGCATGCCTTCCAGCCGTGCAATCAGGCCGCGCCCAACATACAGCCACGCAAGCAACCCGGCAAAAACCAGTGATGCAATGCCAATGGCGATTAAAGCCCACCGTCCCTGAATGATAACCCTGGTTGATTGTTCTCCCACTGCACGGGCCTGCTTTCCGGCAGCGGTTGCAACTCCCTGAACTCCCATTGTTTCAACGGTTTCACGCACATTCTTCAGTTCGTTTCCAGCCGTTTGGCGGGCTTCAATTGCTGTGTGTTGCGGGCCGATGATAACATCGGGTGCGCCCAGTTTTTGTGTTGCTGATATTAAATCAGCCTGGTTTTTAAGGGTGTTTGATAATTGGTTGGTGGTTTTGCCAATGTCGCCGAGGCGGTTTGAAAGTTCGTTAAGGACGGCCATGTCGGAGGTGGCTGCCGCCTGATTTTGATAGCCGATGGCTAGATTGCCAACGGATTCAAGCCTGGCCATTGTAATGAGGGCCGTCAAGTCGTGGTTTAATAACCCGCCCAGATCAGACTGGGTTTGTTGCTGGATGCTGGCTGTCTTGGTGCGCAAACTTTCATCGGCCGCATTTACCACAGGTAAAATGGCGTCGCGAAAAGCGGTTTGTGTGGCCAATAATCCGGTTTTGCGGTCATTGGCAAGTCGCGACCAGGTTGTTGTCGCCCGTTCGATGGCATCAAGTTCCTGTTTGCGCAAGTCAAACAACCCGCCGCGTGTGCTTCCCAGTTTGAAAAAATCACCAATCGGCTTTTTAAGGGTGGGCGCAATTGTTTCGGGGATTTTACGATTGTCGCGGTAAAATTTCAGAAACTGTTTTTTGAATTCTTTGGCCTGGTCTGCGGTTTGGGATGCGGTTCCGGCAACCATCAGGGCATAGGCCTCGGCGACCAGTGCGTTTAAATGAAACCGTTCAGCATCAGGTAGGGAAAGACCATTGATCGATTGATTAAGGCTGCCGAAGGTTTCGTGTAATTTGGCTTCCAGTCCTTCGCGGGCATTGCGAAAAACAGCGCTGGATTGCGTTGTTGCCGTGATTTCGTTTTGGCGAATGGCGAAGATATTGTTGTTACCCTGCCCAAACCCGATCAGGGTTTCCGTAATCTGTTGCAGGTCCGGCGAGCCTGAGGCGCCGCCTAATTCTTGCAATTGCTGACTGGCGGCGTCAAATTTGGTTTGTAGTTCGTTTAACAGGGCAGGGCTTGCGGCATTTGCAGCCTCGATGAGCAAGCCCACCACCCGGTTTCCTTCTGCTTGCAAGGTCAGGGTCGTGCGTAGCGTACCAACTTCGTTGGAAATAAGTTGGTCAAGGTTTTTGCTGGCAGTTGCAATGACGTTATTGCTGTTATTAACCAGGTTGGCATTTGCCGCATCAATATGCTGGCTAACCTGTTTGCGAAACTCGTCGTGCTGATTGCGCAGCGCGGAGATGTTTTGTGTGACCTGATTATCATTTTTCTGCCGGGTTTGTGCCGCCGTGATCAGGGATGATAAATGTGGGCGCAATTGCCCGGCATCTTTCTCAAGGTCGGTGCCGGTTGTTGCTTCTTCCAGCTTTTCCATCCGGCTGATAGCCCGTGTCGATAGACTTTGAATATCAGCCTGGGGGTTGGTTGCCATTTCCGATGCCAGAACAGCAATCGCGTTGCTTTCGTCGGCCGCTTTTAAGGCCGATGTCACAGATGATGTGTGAGTAACTTCATTTAGCGAAGAGGCAATCCGCTCGATTGATATAATGCCAACGATTGCGGCAATTGCAGTCAGTGCTGCCATTGCGCCAAAAGATGCCCCCAATTTAAAACGTATTCCTGCACCTTTGGTGCGGTTCGGGGTGGTCATATGTCGTTCCTCCCTAAAAGAACGTATTTTTTATGTGTTATTTATACGCACGATAAATGCCGGTTCTAATTGACCAGCTTGCTTATCAGCGGATTCACAATAGCAAAAATAATGGCGGGTGGCCCCCAGAACCACCCGCCATTCAGATCAGATCCGAAGTTCCGTTGTTGGATCAAACAGACTGATCTGATTCATATCCGCAGAGAATGTCATCATTTCTCCGGGGTTTGTCGCGCGGTCCGGTCTGACGCGGGCGACGATTTCCTTTCCACCAAGATTGATCACCGTCATGGTGTCGGCACCGGTGGGTTCAATGACTTCGACTTTGGCATCGAAATTGACATATTGGCTGCCGGGGTTATCCGACCCTGTGCGTTTGTGGGTCAGCCCTTCGGGGCGAATACCAAAAACAACATCCTTGCCAACCCACGACTTATAGCTTTCCGGGCTGTTTTCAAGCAGCGGCAAAACAACTTTTTGGCCGTTATTGTCAAACGTCACGGCAATTTTACCGTTATCGTCAACCAGTTTGGCTTCAATGAAATTCATCGATGGCGAGCCGATGAAACCGGCAACAAACATGTTGTTCGGTTTTTCATAGATATGTTGCGGCGTATCGAACTGTTGCAGGATGCCGCCTTTCATCACGGCAATGCGTGATGCCAGGGTCATGGCTTCGATCTGGTCGTGGGTCACATAAACGATGGTGGACCCAAGACGATGATGAAGTTTTTTGATTTCGGTACGCATATCAACGCGCAGCTTGGCATCCAGGTTTGACAATGGTTCGTCAAACAGGAAAATGTCCGGGTTCCGCACCAGTGCGCGGCCCATGGCAACACGCTGACGCTGACCACCGGAAAGCTGGGATGGTTTGCGGTCCAGCAGGTTTTCGATTTGCAGCAGGCGGGCGACATCATCGACGGCCTTGTCACGTTCGGATGCCGAAACACCGCGAATTTCAAGACCAAAGGTGATGTTTTTGCGAACTGTCATGTTGGGATAAAGCGCATAGGACTGGAACACCATGGCGATGTTACGATCCTTGGGATGCACGTTATTGATAACGCGATCACCAATGCGAATTTCACCGTCAGACGATGTTTCCAGACCGGCTATCAGGTTAAGCAGGGTCGATTTGCCGCAGCCAGATGGGCCAACAAGAACGAGAAACTCGCCGTCTTCAATCGCCAGATTGATTTCTTTGAGGACCTCGACAGATCCGAAAGTCTTGCGGACTTTATCAAGGGTGAGTGATGCCATTTCTTTATCCCTTCACCGAACCGGCGGTCAGGCCACGGACGAAATATTTACCTGCCAGCACATAGACAAGCAGTGTCGGAAGCCCGGTCAGCAATGCTGAGGCCATATCAACGTTGTATTGCTTAACGCCCGTCGTGGTGTTGACGATATTATTGAGGGCGACAGTCATTGGTGCACTGCCACCAGAACTAAACGAAGCGCCGAACAGGAAGTCATTCCAGATCTGGGTAAACTGCCAGATGATGGAAACAACAATGATCGGGCCGGAAATCGGCAGGATGATCCGCCAGAAAATGGTAAAGAAACCGGCACCGTCGATGGTTGCCGCTTTGACCAGTTCATCCGGAATCGATACGTAGTAATTGCGGAAGAACAACGTGGTAAAGCACAGGCCATATACCACATGGACCAGAACCAGCCCCATGGTTGAATTGGCGATACCAAGTTTGCCCAAGGTCACTGACATTGGTAAAAGCACAACCTGAAAAGGCACAAAGCAGCCAAACAACAACATGGCAAAGACGATGTTCGCGCCCTTGAACCGGAATTTGGTCAGAGCATAGCCGTTTAACGCCCCAAGGATGGTCGAGATCAAAACCGCGGGAATGGCCATCTGGACCGAGTTCCAGAAGAAGGTTTTGATGCCTGAGCATTCAACACCGACGCAGGCTTCGTTCCAGGCATAATTCCAGGCGTCGAAGGTAACTACACGGGGTAGGGAGATGAGCGATCCTTCGCGAATTTCCGTTAGTGATTTCAGCGATGTCGTAATCATCACAAATAACGGAAACAGGTAATAGATCGAAAACAGGATCAGAACCAGATAGAGCAGGCCGCGCAAGAGGGTATGTTTCAACCCTGAATCCTGACCGTAGGTTTGGAGATCAGCCATTTTTCTTGCCTCCGCGCAGTTCGGAATACAGATATGGCACAATGATCGCCATCACGGTTGCCAGCATCATCATGGCACTGGCGGCACTGATGCCCAGCTGGTTACGCTGGAAGGCCATTGTGTACATGAAGGTTGCCGGAAGATCGGATGAATAACCTGGTCCACCGCCGGTAAGGGCAATCACCAGGTCGAAACTTTTTACTGCCAGATGGGCAAGAACGACGATTGCGCTTAGAAATACCGGGCGGATCGAGGGAATGATAATGCCGAAATAAATACGTGGCAGGCTTGCACCATCCATATAGGCAGCACGGATAATGTCCTGATCTACGCCGCGCAGGGCGGCAAGGAACATGGCCATGATAAAGCCCGATGCCTGCCAGACGGCGGCAATGACAACTGTGTAAATCGCAAAATCGGAATTCACCAGCCAGTCAAACTTGAAACTTGCCCATCCCAGATCATGCATCATCTTTTCAAGACCAAGACCGGGATTGAGGATCCATTTCCATGTGGTGCCGGTCACAATGAAGGACAGCGCCATCGGGTAAAGGAATATGGTTCGCAGAACGCCTTCTGCCCGGATGCGCTGGTCAAGCAAAACAGCCAGCAGGCAGCCCAGGAAAAGGCAGATAACGATAAAAAGACCGCCGAAAATCAGCAGGTTTTCGATGGCAACATGCCAGCGTTCCATTTGCCACAGGCGTTCATATTGCCGCAGCCCGGCCCAGTCATAGACCGGCATCATGCGCGATTTGGAAAACGCCATCCAGGCGGTCCAAATAATGAAGCCGTAGACGAAAAACAGGGACGCCGCAAAGGATGGTGCCACAACGATCTTGGACAGATTGCGTTGCAGGCTGGCCATCAGGTTGCTTTCGGTGCTTGAAGAAGCCCCCATGCCCTTTGCCTCAAAATAATTAAAAGATAAGGGAAGCTGGCCCCGAAACCGTGTTTCGGGGCCAGTGATTATTGCCAGATCGGCAATGCGGATGCGATCTTATGATCAGTCTTTGGCAAGCTCGATTGCTTCAGCAAGGCGGTTGACCGCTTCGTCCGAAGACATATCAGAGTTGAAGTGTGCCGTTACGACGTCAACAATGGCGCCCGAGAGATGACCGGGCAGTGCCATGCCATGTGCCATTGACGGCAGGAAACCACCGGTTTTTTCGTCAGCAGCCATGTCGGCAGCCGATTTTTTGGCGCAATCGTCAAAATCATCCAGTGATACACCGGTACGTGCCGGGATCGAACCCTTGAGAAGGTTGAAGGTTTTCTGGAATTTTTTGCCTACGATCAGCTCGGCCAGAAGTTTTTGACCTTCGATTTTGTCTTCGCCGTCAACTTTGAACATTGCAAAGCTGTCAGTGTTAAACAGGAAGCCATTGCCATTATCAGCCGGGGTTGCAGAGCAAAGGAAGTCTTTGCCCGGGACTTTACCCGCTGCAAGGAATTCGCCTTTTGCCCAGTCGCCCATGATTTGCATGGCGGCTTTGCCATTCATAACCATGGCCGTTGCCAGGTTCCAGTCACGACCCGGGAAGTCCGGATCAACATAACCGCGGATCTGACGCATTTCGTCGAACACTTTTTTCATGGTGTCAGATTTGAGTGCGTCTTCGTCGAGGTCTACCAGAGCTTTCTGGAAGAATTCCGGACCACCCATGCCAAGGACGACGGTTTCAAAAATCGTCGCGTCCTGCCACGGCTGACCACCGTGCGCCAGCGGCGTAATGCCGGCAGCTTTCAGTTTGTCTGCCAAGGTGTTGAATTCTGCCCAGGTTTTCGGTCCTTCCTTCGCACCGACTTTTGCCAGCAGTTCCGGGTTTGACCAAATCCAGTTGACCCGGTGAATGTTCACCGGAACGGCGACATAGTCGCCTTCATATTTCATGATGTCCTGGATACGCTTGGGAATGACTTCATCCCAATTTTCTTTTTTTGCGACATCATCCAGGTTTGCCAGTGCGCCCTGTTCGGCCCATTCCTGAATGGACGGGCCTTTAAGCTGTACGGCACTTGGGGCATCGCCGGAAAGAACGCGTGACCGCAGAACAGTCATTGCAGCATCACCAGCGCCGCCCGCTACCGGGCTGTCCTGCCATTTGCCACCGTGTTCCTCGAAATCCTTTTTCAGGGCTGCAACAGCTTTTGCTTCTCCGCCCGAAGTCCACCAATGCAGGACTTCGGCGGTCGGTTCTGCATGTGCCAACGATGCAGAAGCAAGTGCGGCAATACCGACACTGGCAGCGAGAATGGATTTGCTAAGTTTCATTTAGGGTTTCCTCCCTGGTTTTAAACCAATTGCAGCGACACCATGCTGCGAGAGGGCCTTTATTGCATCCACAAAACTGTAACAGGTCGTTTCTGGATATGGATTTGAAATGTATTGTTACAAAAAATACAATTTCATCATGATTATAATGGGATTCAGGCAATGTTGATTAGTGCATTTTACAGAATGGTAGTTTGCACGTGTGGGAATAAATGCGGCAGGTGCCGGTTTTCTGTTGTTATCGTGCAATGAGCCGAAGCGGGTAGGCGTTTTACACTACATATAACAGAGTGGTTCGCCGGTCAGGGCTTCCTCGCAAATTTAAGGGCCCTTACGGCGAACCAACATCACATTTTATTCTTTTGCCAGTTCAAGAGACTGAACCAGTTTGTCGACAGCATCTTGCGACGACATTTCAGAATTAAAGTGCGCTGTAACGGTATCGACAATGGCGCCTGTCAGGTTGCCCGGCAGCGCCATGTCTACACCGACCGAGGGTAAAAAGCCGTCAGATGCCTGCGAAGCCTGCATGTCTTTTTCCGATTGCAGGGCGCATTCGTCGAATTTATCCATCGGCACGCCAAGGCGCGCCGGAATGGAGCCTTTAAGCAGGTTAAAGGTTTCCTGGAATTTTTGACCCAGAATTAAACTGGCAAGCAGGTTTTGCCCCTCGACCTTATCCGCGCCTTCGACATGGAACATGGCGAAGCTGTCGGTATTAAACAGATAGCCATGGTTTGACGGTGTGGCCGTACAGAGGAAATCTTTACCAGGGACTTTCCCTGCTGCCATGAATTCGCCTTTCGCCCAATCTCCCATGACTTGCATGGCGGCTTTGCCGTTCATGACCATGGCCGTTGCCAGGTTCCAGTCACGACCGGAAAAGTCATTATCGACAAAACCGCGTAGAATGCGCATTTCGTCGAACACCTTTTTCATGGTGTCAGACTTCAGAGCGTCTTCGTCTTGTTCAATAAGGGCCTTTTGATAGAAGCCGGTACCACCAATACCTAAAACGACATTTTCAAACAGAATGGTTTCCTGCCATGGTTGCCCGCCAAGAGCCAGCGGGACAATGCCTTGCGCCTGCAGCTTTTCGGCCAGTTTGTTGAAGTCCTCCCAGTTTGAGGGAACTTCGGATGTCCCGGCTTTGGCCAGAACTTCGGGATTGGCCCATATCATATCTGTGCGGTGAATATTGACCGGCACGGCGACATAATGCCCGTCATATTTCATAAGGGTGCTAAGGCGTTTAGGCAGGATTTCGTCCCATTTTTCTTTTTGGGCGACGTCATCGAGATTAGCAAGGGCCCCTTGTTCAGCCCATTCCATGATCGCAGGGCTTTTTAATTGTACAGCGGTTGGGGCATCCCCTGATAAAACCCGGGAACGCAATACTGTCATGGCGGCAGATCCGCCACCACCAGCCACGGGGCTATCGATCCATTTGCCGCCATGGGCTTCAAAGTCGTTTTTTAGGGCAACGGCGGCTTTGGCCTCTCCACCCGAGGTCCAGTAGTGCAAAACTTCGACTGTTGGTTCGGCCTGGGCGAGGGCCGGGGTGACCAGCGCTGTTGCACAAAGAATAGCGCCAAGTGTTTTCGTGTTGAACCGTGATTTAAGCGAATACATTTTTTCCTCCCGTTTTTTATGATGTAGCGACCATGCGACGGGAAGTCGGGTTTTGCATCCCGAATGGTGTAACAGAATATTGCCAGACGCCATTTTGAAACGAACTGTTACAATAAATGATAGCGCTAACATTTTATCTGTGATGATGGAGCATTCTTTGCGCTGTCAGATGAACTTCACTTGTTCACTGATCCAAAGTTGCAAGCGCCTTGTTGCCGACTTTGGGGAGCAGGCAAGTTTCCACTTTGACGAGGTCACGGGAGGGGAAAGAGGGCTTTTTATTTCATTGTACAAGGGGCGACGACGGAATGAAGCGAATGTGGGTGCAGTGCGATATAATTGCGCAGAAGCAAAAAAGGCTTGTTTTTCTGTTGTTTATGGACGGAAAGGTAGTTCAAAATCTAATTGAACCCATTCAATTATGACTATTTGGAACAGATGATATGCAATCTTGGTGGATTGAGATGTTTGATCAATTTCGTCATATTGCAACGCAGAAGAACGGAGCAGAGCGCATCCGGCAACACAATGAAGCCGAGATTTGAGCGCTCATCAGTTTGAAACACAGGAGGTTCAACATGTTCTTGTCCAGTATCATCGTTGCTGTTCGTCGTTGGGCCTATGCACGGTCAGTCGCGAACGAACTTTACGATCTCGACAGCCGTGATTTGGATGATGTCGGGATTTCCCGCTGGCAGATCAAAGACGTTGCACGCAAAGCTGCACGTGACGCGATCGCTTAAGCAGGCGGAAATAGATCGACAGCGTCTAACTAGTAGGCTGCTGTATGCAGAAGCCGGGCCATTGTGACCCGGCTTTTTGTATGTCTGGTCACCTTCGGCGCGCCAGCACCATATATAAATGACGATATCGGTACCGTCCGTTTCAGATTTTCATCCATCCATATATTTTAATCGGTATTGACCACAATTGACCTTATCTTTCCTGCAAGCCCACCCCCGGAGGGGCTGTCAGATGATACTTCCGATTCGCATCGCCAGTTAAACAGATGTATCGATGAAATAATCCTCAAACTGCGTAACGATAATTGTTTGCACGATGTTTGTTAAGATTGATTTTTACTTCGACAAATTCTTTACCATGTTTTGCAAAAAATCGTTAAGTTATTGATAGTGGTAATCAATGACGTCGTTTTCCCTTGAATTAATTGGTGCTACTTCCCAGAATAGGCGTTAGCCAAATGGAGGAGACCCAATATGAAAGGTGATCGGCAGATCATTGGTTACCTTAATCGCATCCTCACGAACCAGTTGACCGCGATTAATCAATATTTTTTGCACGCCCGCATGCTCAAAAACTGGGGTGTCGCGGAAATGGGCGAATATGAATTCAAATTGTCCATCAAGGAAATGAAGCGCGCCGACGATTTGATCGAGCGCATTTTGTTTCTTGACGGGCTGCCGAACTTGCAGAATCTCAACAAATTGCTGATTGGCGAGAATGTTGGCGAGATCGTTGAATGTGACATGAAGTACGAGCTGTCTGCGTTGCCATTGCTGCGTGAAGCTATTTCTGCCTGCGAAAAGGCAGAAGACTTTGTTACCCGCGATTTGCTTGTTTCTTTTCTGGAAGATCAGGAAGAGCATGTCGACTGGCTCGAAACCGAGCAGTGGCAGCTTGATAATGTCGGTGTTCAGAATTACATCCAGAGCCGTTCAGGCGACGGCGACTAATCATTCAGGGAGCGTGCGCCATGAAAGGCAGCCAGAAGGTTATTGATATTCTTAATCGGCAATTAACCGCCGAATTGTCCGCTGCGGACCAATATAACACCCATGCGGAAATGTATCTCGATTGGGGGCTTCATGCCCTGTATGAGCGGATGCATCATGAAAAAGACGAAGAACTTGATCACGCCAAGCGTTTGATCGAGCGTATTTTGTTTCTGGAAGGGGTGCCCGATACGGCATCGCGTACGCCGATTAGCGTTGGCCAGACCGTCCCGGAAATGATGAAAAACGATCTTGATCATGAATATATGGTGATCAAGTATCTTAAAGAATCCATCAAGGTTTGCGAAGCCGAGGGTGACTATCAGACCCGTAATGTTCTGACTCAGCTTCTTGACGATAGCGAGGAAGATCATGCGCACTGGATCGAACAGCAGATTCGCCTGATCGATATGATGGGTCTTCAAAATTACATTCAGTTCCGCGCTGTAGGTGAACCTTCGCCGCATGGCTAAGGCTTACACTTAAGTCTAAGGCTGACGGTTAAATAACGTGTCGAGGAAAGGGCTGCCAGATTTGGCGGCCCTTTCTGTTTTTGGGTGCAAATTTTTGTAAACGTACAATATGAAGCCCGCCTTTGATTGGGGCCGTTTTACGGACACAAAGGGCATTTGTGATCGGAGGTGGTGGTTCAGGCCCGCCGCGGCGAATTTACTTTAACAGAATGCTTGACCTTCCTGTCGCTGGAAACTTTATGCTGTCATACATATTGAAAAAGCGAGGTGTTCGCGATGACAGCAATGACAAAGCCACAGAGTGAAGGCAGCGATGTGACGTTACAGGTGGACGGCATGAGCTGTGCATCGTGTGCGGGGCGCGTGGAGAAGGCGATCAACAAGATCGATGGTATTGGCGAGGTGGATGTCAACCTGGCCATGAATACCGCCCATGTTCGGTTTGACGAAAATGGCAAGGCTGGAATTCGCGATGTCGCATCCGCCATTCGTAACGCGGGCTATAGTGTTTCAGAACAGAAGCTGGCCTATGATATTGATGGCATGACTTGTGCCAGCTGTTCCGGACGGGTGGAAAAGGCGCTGGGTAAACTGCCCGGTGTGACCGAAGCAACGGTTAATCTGGCGATGGAACGGGCCGATATTTCAGTGATTTCTGGAATGGTAAGTGACCGTCAGGTGATTGCGGCGGTTGAGAAAGCTGGCTATCACGCAGTTTCCCGTAATCAAAAACTGTCTAATGACAATAAGGCCGAAAAAACCTCCGATCATGCTTTGTGGTGGTTGGCTGCGTCGATCATATTATCGGCGCCGTTAATCGGACAAATGATATGGATGTATCTTGGGGTTGATTTTCGTCTGTCCGCCTGGGTTGAGCTTGCCTTGGCAACACCGGTGCAGTTTGTCATTGGCTGGCGGTTTTACCGCGGGGCGTGGTTGGCATTGCGCAACCGGGCAGCCAATATGGATGTGTTGGTCGCACTGGGTACGTCGGCAGCCTATTTTCTGAGCCTTTATAATATGGTGCAATCTGGCATAAGCGGGGCAGGGCACCTGTATTTTGAGGCATCAGCCACGATCATTACCCTGATCCTGGGGGGTAAGATTATGGAAGAACGCGCCAAGCGTGGGGCGTCGGCCGCCATTCGTGAATTGATGGCGCTACGCCCACGCAAGGCGCGCAGGCTGGATGTTGAAACGGGTGCAGAAACCGAGGTTTCTGTTGATGATTTGAACGTTGACGACGTCGTACGCGTGCGTCCTGGTGAAAAACTGCCTATTGATGGTGAGGTGGTTGCCGGGGAAAGCGAAATTGATGAATCATTGATTACCGGCGAAACACGGCCTGTATTACGCAGCACAGGTGACGTGGTTGTTGGCGGCGCTGTTAACGGGACAGGGCGCATTGACATCCGGGTAAATGCGGTTGGCGAAGATACGACTTTGTCGCGGATTATCCGGCTGGTAGAGCAGGCCCAAACGGGCAAAGCCCCGGTGCAGCAAATGGTTGACAAGGTAGCTGCTGTTTTTGTGCCCGTCATTATTGTGATTGCCTTGTTAACACTTGCCGGGTGGTTGATCGCGGGGTTTGGCCTTGAGGCAGCGATTGTTGCATCTGTGTCGGTGTTGGTAATTGCCTGTCCGTGTGCCTTGGGCCTGGCAACGCCAACGGCTTTGGTTGCTGGAACAGGGGCGGCAGCAAAGGCTGGTATTCTGATCCGCAATTTTGAAGCGCTTGAACAGGCCCATAATGTCGATGCCGTGATTTTTGATAAAACAGGTACGCTTACTGAAGGGGTGCCGACGGTTCATGATGTTGTTCCAGCCCATGATTTTGGCAACAAAACTGAACTGCTGCGTCTGGCGGCGTCGCTTCAGCGAGCAAGTGAACATCCATTGGCCCACGCCGTGGTGCAGGCCGCAAATGACGATGATTTGAAACTGGCCAATGTCGATAATTTTAAAAGTACGACGGGTGCCGGTGTTAGCGGTACAGTCGATGGTCGACCGGTTCTGATTGGGACGGAAGCCTTGTTACGCGATAATAACGCAACATTGCCCGAGGCCGATATAGCCAGGGCTATTGGCGATGCAGAACACAAGGGCAGAACAGTTGTACTGGTGGCTGTGGACGGCAAGTTTGCCGGATATCTGACCCTGGAAGATAAAATTCGCGAAAGTGCCATTGCCGCCGTTAAACACCTCAAGCAGCGCGGTATTGTCAGCATTATGTTGTCGGGCGATGCCGAAGACGTTGCCGCCCATGTTGGACAGGAAATTGGCATGGATAGCTGGCGTGGGCGCATTCGTCCGCAAGACAAGGCCCGTGAAGTTGAAAAACTGCGCAAGGAAGGCCGTCATGTTGCGATGGTGGGTGATGGTATTAATGACGCCCCCGCATTGGCCGCGGCAGATGTCGGCATTGCGATGGGGGGCGGCACTGACGTTGCCATGGAAACGGCCGGCATTACCCTGATGCGATCAGACCCGGCATTGGTGGCCGGGGCGATTGATATTTCCATCGCTACCCGACGCAAGATTACACAAAACCTGTTCTGGGCATTTGGTTACAACGTGATCGGGGTACCGCTTGCAGCATTTGGTATTTTAAGCCCGGCGATTGCAGGGGCAGCGATGGCGTTAAGTTCGGTGTCGGTTGTGACCAATTCATTGATGTTGCGACGCTGGCATGTGCGCAATGAGGGAGGGCAAAAATGAATATTTCCGATGCCGCACAGGACAGTGGCCTGCCTGCGAAAACCATTCGCTATTACGAAGAAATCGGGTTGGTTCACCCGGGGCGCCTTGCCAACGGATATCGTGATTACAGTGATCAGGATTTGCATAAATTGCGGTTTTTGCAGCGATCGCGCGGTTTGGGCTTTTCGATAGAGGATTGCAGGACGCTGTTGTCCTTATATGAGGATCACAATCGCGCATCTGCTGATGTACGCCAGATTGCAAAAGCGCATCTCGACGATATTGACCGTAAAATTGCAGAACTAAAGAGCCTTCAGACGACATTGCGTCATCTGGTGCATCAATGTCATGGCGATGACCGGCCTGATTGCCCGATTATCGAGGATTTGGCCGGTCCGTCAGTATGATATGGCAACGGGGCCATACCCGTTAATGCCCGGTGTAAACTGGAACTATCTAAAATAGAGAGAGAAACAACCTGTGAAGAACAAATGGGGTTACAGTGCAATCGCGCTGGGCGTAGTCGTGCTTGCTATTGTCGGGTATCAGTATTTCAAACCCGGTCAATCACAGTCGCCAGCTGCAAATATTGATGCATCAGACCTGCATCTGGTGGCGGCAGGCAAAAAAATTTACGATGCCAATTGCGCATCCTGCCATGGCGATAAGCTGGAAGGCGAGGCAAATTGGCAAAAACGCAGACCTGATGGTTTGTTACCGGCTCCGCCCCATGATGCCAGCGGCCATACATGGCATCACCCTGATGATATGCTGTTTGATCTGACCAAATACGGTCCGGCTAAAATGGTTGGAAATGGCTATCAAAGCACGATGCCGGCATTTGAAGGTACATTGTCGGATGACGATATTGTTGATGTGCTGTCCTATATTAAAAGCCGTTGGCCCGATGAAATTCGCAAACGGAATGATCAAATGAATGCAGCCGCACAGGCTGAAAAATAAAACCTGATTTTGCCCTATGGAAAACCTGCTACCCGGCAGATTTCAGGGGCTTACCCGGCGTGCGGCATTGGCAGGCATATTTTAACGGCAGTGCCGTAGCCGGGCTTGCTTTCAATGATAAAGCGTCCACCATGCAGTTCTGTAAGCATTTTTGCCAGTGGCAACCCAAGTCCTGTTCCGGCGCTTTCCTTGATGCCTTTGGGATGGAGCTGCGAAAAACGGGTCAGGGCGCGAGGTATATCCT
This sequence comes from Thalassospira sp. NFXS8, assembly GCF_040148805.1. Classification (NCBI taxonomy): domain Bacteria; kingdom Pseudomonadati; phylum Pseudomonadota; class Alphaproteobacteria; order Rhodospirillales; family Thalassospiraceae; genus Thalassospira; species Thalassospira sp. NFXS8. The sequence continues at coordinate 114,175 of NZ_JAGEMF010000001.1, forward strand.
GTGGGGCAATACCGACACCGGTATCGGTAATGGTAAAAATGGCTTCGTTCGCAGTTGTACGCAGTTCAAGGGAAATTTCACCGCCATCCGGGGTGTATTTTCCGGCATTGGTTAAAATATTGATCAGGATCTGCTTTAATTTCAAACGGTCACAGTTAATGGCAATGGTTTGATCGGGCAGGTTTAATGTTAAAACATGTCGGCGACGGTTGAAATCGTCAGCTACCAATTTGATGGCTTCACGTGCAATCGTCACGGCATTGTTTGACTCAGGTTTGATTGTCATCGCCCCGTCGTTCATTTTTGCCGTGTCAAGAACATCGTTGACCAACGATAGCAAATGGGTTCCGGCTTCGTGAATATCTTGCCCGCATTCGCGGTAGGTTTGCGTTATATCGCCCAATATAGCCTCGGCGATCAGCTCGGAATTGCCGATAATCGCATTTAACGGGGTGCGCAATTCATGACCCATATTGGCCAGAAAGTCGGTTTTGGTGGCGTTTACGTCGTTCCGGTCCTGATTATGGGCTAGCAGGTTTTGTTCTGCGATGCGGTTGTTGCTGTTTTCCATCAATGTAAGCAAAACCGCTGGTACACTTTGATTTTCCGCTATCCATTCAAGTGCTGAAATCGTTAGCCGACAAGGAACGTTTTGGTGTGCTGCATTCACAACCGTGATGTCGCCACACCAAAACCGGCCGGATGCAAAGATATGTTCCAGGTCATCTACGATGCCTTGCGACAGAAATGATGCCTTGTGATGAAGAAGGTCTTCGGCGCTGATGCCCAGAATTTGCCCAAGTGCATTGTTGGCTTGAAGGACTTTACCATCGCGCAGGCAAATTGCGGCCCCATATGGCAGTGCCAGCAGCAGGGCATTATTTTCGATTGGGCCGGTTGTTTTGCCATAATTTTTCGATTGGTTGGCACTCATCGTAAAACCCCAGCTTACGAAAAATTTCGGATCAGAAACGATCCACGTTCAGGCCGCCCAACGAAATTTCCGGGGTTTTGCCTGATATCAGGTCTGCTATCGCCTTTCCTGAACCGCAACTCATGGTCCAGCCCAGCGTTCCATGCCCCGTATTAAGATAAAGGTTATCATATTTCGTTGGCCCAAGCACAGGGGCAGAATCGGGGGTAACGGGCCTTAGGCCACTCCAATAGGTAATATCCTCACGTTTTCCGCATTGTGGAAAAAGATCGAAGGCTTTGTTAGCAATTAATTGCTGACGCCGATGTGACATACGCAGGGAATACCCGTCCAGTTCAGCGGTGCCGGCGGCCCGCAAACGGTTGCCCAGGCGCGAATATACCATTTTAACGCTGTCATCAATCAGGCTGACGGAAGGTGCGTGGCTTTCGTGTCCGCTGGTATCAATTGTAATTGAATAACCCTTACAAGGGTAAATGGGTAATTTGATGCCCAGGGGTTTTGTCAGAAGCGGACTGAAACTGCCCAGACAAACCAGATAACAATCCCCGCGGACTTCGCCACTATCGGTGCGAATATGGTCAATCGCCGAACCGCTTTTTCCAATCGAATGAATGGATGTATTATAATGAAACACAGCGCCCATGTTGCGACAGATTTTTGCCAGCTCTGTGGTAAATTTTTGCGCATCTCCGCTTTCATCGTCGGGTGAAAAACTGCCGCCGATGATCTGGTGTGCTGCAGCTTGAAGTGCGGGTTCAATTTCAAGGCATTCGCGTGCATTGACAACGTGTCGTTTTAACCCAAATTGTTTCATGATTTCAGATGATTGGGAAACTTTGTTCATTTCCTTTTCATCGCGGCAGATATGCAAAATGCCTTTTGACAGATTGTCATATTCCAGGCCAAGATTGTGGCGCAATTCCTTGATACAGTCGCGGCTATAGATTGCCAGGCGCAGTGATTTTTCAATGTTCTGGCGGGTACGGTCAGGGCCGCAATTGCGCAAAAAACGCAAACCCCAGGCAAATAGCTGTGGGTCAAACCGTAATCTGAATAATAATGGCGCATCTTCGCGGCCCAGCCATTTCAAACTTTGCCACGGCGTTTCAGGGGTAGCCCACGGGGTTGCATGACATGCCGAAATTTGCCCGCCATTGGCAAAACTGGTTTCCTGTGCAGCCATAGGCTGGCGATCTATGATGCTAACCTGATGGCCATTTTGCAAAAGATAATAGGCGGCGGTCGTCCCGATGACGCCCGCCCCCAATACAACAACATGCATGCCGGAATTGCCTTGTTCGCGTGGATTTAATTGGCAGAATCATATGCGCGGGGGCAATATACGCATTGGGAAAACAAATAGCTACCAGTGGCAATGCGTAACTGTGTTGTCAGAAACGGCTGTGCTTTCGGGCTGTTGCAAGGTCAAAGAAATTTTAAAACCGGGGCCGTGATGAGCGAAATTTTGACGATCGCACAAATGTATGAAGCCGATAAACGCACCATTGAAAATGGGCTTGCGGGCGAGGCTTTAATGGAAAATGCTGGTCAGGCTGTGGTCGATGCGATTTTGCAGCGTTTTTCTCCCTGTTCTGTATCGGTTTTATGTGGGCCAGGCAATAATGGCGGCGATGGTTTTGTCGTTGCCCGGTTGTTACGTGCACAAGGCTGGCACGTTCGTTTGGGCCTGTTTGGCCAACTTGCTGACCTGACAGGGGACGCAGCATTGAATGCCGAAAAATGGCAGGGTGTTGCGGAGCTGTTATCACCCGCGTTGCTTGTGGGCGCGGACCTGATTGTGGACTGCATTTTTGGTGCCGGGCTGTCGCGGGATATAACCGGTGATATGGCTGAACTGGTGCATGCTGTAAATGATAGCAACGTTAGTGTTGTTGCCGTTGATATGCCCAGCGGTATTGATGGTGTATCAGGGGCCGTGCGCGGCGTTGCAATTGAGGCCGACCTGACAGTGACGTTTTGCCGGCCAAAGCCCGGTCACTATTTGCTGCCCGGACGTGAGATGTGCGGCGAACGGGTTGTGGCGGATATCGGCATTAGCGATAAAACAGTGGCGTCCTTGCACCCGGATATTTTTATCAACAATCCTCGTTTGTGGGCCCGACATATTCCGTGGCCGGGTATTGCCGGTCATAAATATAACCGCGGGCATGTGCTGGCGTTGGGCGGAGCACATGCCACCGGGGCCACCCGCCTTGCCGCGCGGGCCGCGCGCCGGGCTGGTGCCGGTTTGTTAACAGTATTGGCCGAACCGGCGGTATTACCGCTTTATGCTCAGGATGCGCCGGGGGTGATGGTTGCCCCGATTGCCCGGTTTGAAGACCTGATGCAGGATTGCCGCCATAATGGTGTGCTGATTGGCCCGGGTGCCGGGGTGGGCGACGATACCCGCAAGCGGGTTGTTCATGCCTTACATTGCGCGCGGGCCTGCGTACTTGATGCTGATGCCTTAACCAGCTTTGCCGATGAGCCCAGCACACTGTTTTTTGCCGTGCAGGGGCCAACCGTAATGACCCCGCATGAAGGTGAATTTGGCCGCCTGTTTGCCGACATGACCGGCGACAAGGTGACGCGCGCCCGTGCCGCTGCCAAGCGAAGCGGTGCAGTCATTGTTTTAAAAGGTGCGGATACGGTGGTGGCGGCACCAGACGGCCGGGTTACAATTAACGATGTTTTTGCACCCTGGCTGGCAACAGCAGGCAGCGGCGATGTTTTGGCCGGTATGGTGATTGGCTTGCTGGCACAGGGTATGCCTGCCTTTGAGGCCACATCGATGGCGGTGTGGCTGCACGGGCAGGCGGGCCATAATTTTGGGCCGGGTCTTATCGCGGAAGACATTCCCGACGCACTGCCGGTTTTGCTTGCAAAGCTATGGCAAGGCAGGATGGACGCATAAGGGCGCACAAACTCAGAGGCGCGCTTGTTGGTATGAGCATAATCAGTTTGCGCCGACTTTGCGAAAGCAGGTTTTGCAATGCAAGAACACAGGCCTTTATATTGCCTGCTGGTGCCTTTGTGATTTCAATTTTGTACGGGATGCTGGCGAAATCCTGGTTGCCGCCCTTATGCATGATCGGAAATTGAATGAACCAGACTTTTATTGATCGCACGTTTGATAACATTCGTCAGCTTTGGCGAGAAATTCGCGAAAACCCCGTCGTTCGCAGTTTGGGATTTGACGACGAGTCTGCGCGCAAGGATCATTGGCGCCGCCAGGTTGCCGATTGCCTGGCGCATCGGGGCGGGGCAGTTTCGGCGCGGTCTCGCGCGGCAGAGTTGGGGCATGATTTTCTGCGTCTTGACGAGGCAGGCCGCAAAGAGTTTTTACATCTTTTGATCAATGAGTTTGATGTTGATCGTGGCAAACTCACCGCCCTGATGACAGACTGGCAGCAGGCTGACGATATGGCCGAACGCACCATGCTTGAAGGACAAATGCGGTTTGAGCTTGTGCCGCCTTATCGGAAATTATTACAAGAATTCAATTCATTGCCGCAGGGTGTTAAGTTTCTGGTTGATTTGCGGGCAGATCTGTTACGCTGGCGGGGCGAAGCGCCGGGCCTGTCATTGTTAGAGCAGGATCTAAAAACATTGCTGGCAAGCTGGTTTGATATCGGCTTTCTCGAACTTCATCAGATTACCTGGAATTCTCCGGCATCCTTGCTGGAAAAACTGATTGCATATGAAGCTGTGCATCAGATTCGCAGTTGGGAGGATTTGAAAAGCAGGTTGGCACAGGATCGGCGCTGCTTTGCCTTTTTTCATCCCGGAATGCCAGACGAGCCGTTGATCTTTGTCGAGGTTGCCTTGGTGTCAGGTATTGCTGACAATGTTGATGTCCTGATTGATCGCGATCTGACAAGCGAAGCTGCTGATCCGTCCAAAGTGGATACCGCAATATTCTATTCCATTTCCAACGCGCAGTCGGGCCTGGCCGGTATCAGCTTTGGGGATTTTTTGATCAAACGAGTGGTATCAGAGCTCCAACGGGACCTGCCCAATTTGCGGCAGTTTGCAACATTGTCGCCCATTCCGGGGTTTCGGCGCTGGATGATGCGCATTAACGCCCAGCTGGAGGCATCACAACATATACAGGCCCCTGCACCCGATAAAAAGGATCCGGGGGGCAAGGCTGTTAAAACGATTTCAGGCGAGGATGCCAAACCGGCTGTTTCAGTGCCCGAAAATGTTTTGCAAGACCTTGCTATTTGTGCGCCGCTTGTTGCTGCCAATGGTGTTGGGCACCGTGAACACCAAGGAGATCTGAAAGAAATTTCAGCAACGGCCCGGCCGGCCTTGTTGCGGTTGGTGGCACATTATTTGTTAAACGAGCGCCGGCCAGGCCGAAATACGGCGCTGGACCCTGTTGCTCACTTTCATCTTACCAATGGTGCCAGGGTGGAACGGCTTAATCTGGATGCCAACAGTGCCCTTGCCGGGCAGGAACAGTCGTTTGGTTTGATGGTTAATTACCTGTATCAGGCGTCGGAAATTGAAAAAAATCATGAAAATTATATTGGCGCGGGAAAAATTGCGGCATCAGGCAATGTCAGGCGTCTTGCGGGGTAAAACCGGGCTTTGAGGGTCTTTTTGCCCCATCCGGGCGTTATTATTTGCCTGCTTTGCTCTGAAGACCTCAGGCGACGCTTGCATGAGGGGATCGAAGTTTGTATTAAGGCGCACCCACACCGGTTTTTCCGGTGCGGGAGGTATGCATTTGTGCGGGCGTGGCGGAATTGGTAGACGCGCTGGATTTAGGTTCCAGTGGAGAGATCCGTGGGGGTTCGAGTCCCTTCGCCCGTACCATTTGCAAACTGGAAAATAAAAAAAGCTATTCGTTAAGTCATATTGACTTCTGACGTCCGGACGACGTCGCGTAACGGACATTATTCGAACCTAAGCAAAAGAGTTATCCATGCAGGTTACAGAAACCAAAAATGAAGGCCTGGCGCGCGAATTCAAGGTCGTTGTGCCGGCCGCTACAATCGAAGAACAGGTTAATGCCAAGCTGGAAGAAATCAAAAGCCAGGTTCGGCTTCCGGGTTTCCGCCCTGGTAAAATTCCGGCCAAACTTTTGCGTCAGCGTTATGGCAAATCCGTTATGGGTGAAGTCCTTGAAGCTGCTGTAAATGAAAGCACCAGCAAGGTTCTGGCTGACAACGAATTGCGCCCGGCTGTTCAGCCGAAAATTGAAGTCACTGCCTTTGATGAAGGCAAAGACCTTGAATATGACATTTCGGTAGAAGTCATTCCGGCGATTGAGCCGATGGATTTCTCCAAGCTGAACCTGACCCGTGAAGTTGTTGAACTTGACGACGCCAAGGTTACCGAAACCCTGGACCGTATCGCTGCTGCACAGGGCACCACCGAAGCTCTGAAGCGCAAGCGCAAGTCCAAAACCGGTGACGTTCTTGTCATTGATTTCCTTGGCAAAGTTGGCGGCGAGCCTTTTGAAGGCGGCAAAGCCGAGGATTACGAACTGGAACTGGGTTCAGGCACTTTCATTGAAGGTTTCGAAGACCAGTTGACCGGTGCAAATGCTGGCGACGAAACCGTTGTCAAGGTGACCTTCCCTGAGAATTACGGTTCTGACGAACTGGCAGGCAAAGACGCCGAGTTCGATGTGACCGTCAAGGAAATCAAGGAAAAGAAACCGGCTGAAATTGACGATGAACTCGCCAAGAAGCTGGGTCAGGACACCCTTGAGTCCCTCAAAGAAGCGATCCGCAAGGATTTTGGTCGGGAATACGAGTCGGTTGCGCGTCAGAAAATGAAACGCGATCTGCTTGATCAACTGGCTGACAATCACAGCTTTGATCTGCCGTCCAGCCTGGTTGAGAATGAACTGACCGGTATTATCGGTCAGATCAAACAGGCACGTGAAGCTGGCCAGGAAGATGACGAAACCAAGGGCAAATCTGAAGAAGAGCTGACCGAAGAGTTCCGCGAAATTGCAGAACGTCGTGTTTTGCTGGGGCTGTTGCTGGCTGAAGTTGGCCGCAACAACAACATTCAGATCACCCAGGACGACATCAACAAGGTACTGGTTGCCGAAGCCCAGAAATATCCGGGTCAGGAACAGCAGGTTATTGAATTCTACAAAAATAACCCGCAGGCCTTGCAGGCGCTTCAGGGCCCTGTATATGAAGACAAGGTGGTGGATTACATCGTCGAACTTGCCAAGGTTGAAGAAAAGACCGTTACGGTTGAAGAACTTCTGAAACCGGAAGAGGAAGACGACGCGCCGAAAGCCGACGCCAAGAAGAAGGCTCCGGCCAAGAAAGCTGCGGCGAAAAAGCCGGCTGCCAAGAAAAAGGCTGCTGACGAAGGCGAAGAGTAATCTGCCGATAAGCAGACAAAGTTGCAGCAAGGAGATTGCGGTTGATGATTGAAGAGCAGATGAACTCGCTTGTACCGATGGTGGTTGAACAGACCAGCCGCGGGGAACGGGCCTATGACATCTTTTCCCGCCTGCTCAAAGAGCGGATCGTGTTCATCAATGGCCAGGTCCATGACGGCATGTCGTCCTTGATTTGTGCCCAGCTACTGCATCTCGAATCGGAAAATCCGGACAAGGATATTTCCCTGTACATCAATTCTCCGGGCGGGGTGGTGACATCCGGCCTGGCGATTTACGATACCATGCAATATATCCGTTGTGATGTGTCGACCGTATGTATGGGGCAGGCTGCCTCGATGGGGTCGCTGCTGTTGATGGCGGGTGCAAAAGGCAAGCGTTACAGCTTGCCAAATGCGCGGATCATGATCCATCAGCCGTCAGGTGGTTTCCAGGGGCAGGCGTCGGATATCGAAATCCATGCCCGCGAAATTCTGGCTCTGCGCCATCGCCTGAACGAAATTTATGTCGAGCATACCGGCCGTGATATTAAAACCATCGAAGATTCGATGGAGCGCGATAACTTTTTAACTCCTGATCAAGCCAAGGAATTTGGCCTGATCGATGAGGTGGTTACGTCGCGTCCCAAGCCGGAAAGCGATAAAAAAGACTGATTTCGTTTAATCGGTGTAATTTTGAAACGCCCCGGTTTTCTGACCGGGGCGTTTTTTATGTCTTGCGTGGTTTCGCCTGAAAGTCCTAGACATGTAAGTTACAGGACGATGAAACCCGGCGCAGATGGAACATCTGCCACCGGATGAACGTTTTGTGAACAGGGCAGGCTTCACTTTTAGCCTGTTCATCCTATATCAAAGACATGGCCGCAAGCTGGAAGGGGCCGATTAATCGTTGAGATCGGTATGCTTTCCCGGCTAACATGGCGATAACAGATAACGTCAAACATCATTGGGGTTTGTATGAGCAAATCGAATAGCGGAGACTCCAAGAACACTTTGTATTGTTCTTTCTGTGGAAAGAGCCAGCACGAGGTGCGTAAGCTCATCGCCGGGCCGACTGTCTTCATCTGCGATGAATGCGTCGAACTGTGCATGGACATCATCCGCGAAGAGCACAAAACCCATCTTGTAAAGTCCGCTGATGGGGTGCCTTCTCCGCAAGAGATTTGTAAGGTTCTCGATGATTACGTCATCGGTCAGGGCCATGCAAAGAAGGTGTTGTCAGTGGCTGTTCACAACCACTACAAACGCCTGAACCATGCCAGCAAGAACGAAGACATCGAACTGGCAAAGTCAAATATCATGCTGGTTGGTCCAACCGGTTGTGGCAAGACTTTGCTCGCCCAGACGCTTGCGCGGATTCTTGATGTTCCCTTCACAATGGCAGATGCCACAACCCTGACCGAAGCCGGTTATGTGGGTGAAGATGTTGAAAACATCATTCTGAAGCTTCTTCAGTCAGCAGATTATAATGTTGAACGGGCCCAGCGTGGCATCGTTTACATTGACGAAGTCGATAAGATTTCGCGAAAATCCGATAATCCGTCCATCACCCGTGACGTGTCGGGTGAGGGTGTGCAGCAGGCCTTGCTGAAAATTATGGAAGGCACCGTTGCATCTGTGCCGCCGCAAGGTGGTCGCAAGCATCCGCAACAGGAATTTTTGCAGGTCGACACGACCAATATCCTGTTCATTGTTGGCGGTGCTTTCGCCGGGCTGGACAAGGTTATTTCGCAGCGTGGCAAAGGGGCCGGTATCGGCTTTGGCGCTGACGTGCGAAGCCCTGATGAACGTCGCACAGGCGACGTGTTACGGGCTGTTGAACCCGAAGACTTGCTGAAATTCGGCCTTATTCCCGAGTTCATCGGTCGTTTGCCGGTTTTGGCAACGTTGGAAGACCTGGACGAGGAAGCCCTGGTCAAGATCCTGACAGAGCCGAAAAACGCGCTCAGCAAGCAATATCAGCGTTTGTTCGATATGGAAGATGTCAAGCTGACCTTCCAGGATGATGCGCTGGTGGCGATTGCCGGCAAGGCGATTGAACGTAAAACGGGCGCCCGTGGCTTGCGTTCGATTATGGAAGGCATTTTGCTTGATACCATGTTCGATCTGCCGTCGATGGATAGCGTCGAGGAAATTGTCATCAATCGTGATGTGGTTGAAGGCAAGGCCAAGCCGCTTTTGATCCATGCGGAGCGCCGCACGGACGTTGAAAACAGTGCCTGATTGTTATTGCCGCGCGGGCAGCATTGCAGCGCGGCAATAACGTCTTATCTATTGAGGATGTTCGCGGTGCTATCGGGGCCTATTGCAGGACCGAAGCAGCGTTTTGGCTCAAAATAGGGAATAGAACACATGGTCGAACTGGCACATGCTGATATCTACCCGGTCTTGCCGTTGCGCGACATTGTCGTGTTTCCGCACATGATCGTTCCGTTGTTTGTTGGCCGTGAAAAATCGGTTCGCGCACTTGAAGATGTGATGCGCGAAGACAAACAAATTCTTCTTGTTACCCAGAAAGATGCCGGACTGGATGATCCGTCGGTCGATGACCTTTACCGGGTCGGGACTGTTGCGTCTGTTTTGCAGTTGCTGAAACTGCCCGATGGTACGGTAAAGGTTCTGGTTGAAGGTGGAAAACGCGCCCAGATTTCGGGCTTTGTTGATAACGCCGAATTTTTCCAGGCCTATGGCAGTGTGCGTGACGAAGATGACGAAGATGAAAGCGAGCTTGAAGCTCTTTCCCGCTCTGTCGTCACCCAGTTTGAACAATATATCAAGCTGAACAAAAAGATTCCGCCCGAAGTGCTGGTGTCGGTCAATCAGATCGAAGAACCAGCAAAGCTGGCGGATACGGTTGCGTCGCATCTGGCGCTTAAAATTTCAGAAAAACAGGAATTGCTGGAAACGGCGTCGATTGCGGCGCGGTTAGAGCGGATTTTCGGGTTTATGGAATCTGAAATTGGCGTATTGCAGGTTGAAAAGAAAATTCGCAATCGCGTCAAACGCCAGATGGAGAAAACCCAGCGCGAATATTATCTGAACGAACAGCTTAAGGCTATTCAGAAGGAACTGGGCGAGGGCGAAGACGGCAAGGATGAAGCATCCGAGCTGGAAGATAAACTTAACAAAGCCAAGATGCCGAAGGAAGCCAAGGAGAAAGCCCAGGCCGAGCTTAAGAAATTGCGCAATATGAGCCCGATGTCTGCCGAGGCAACGGTGGTGCGCAATTATCTTGACTGGATGGTGTCCATTCCGTGGAACAAACGGACCAAGATTTCGCATGACTTGAAAAAAGCCAAAAAAGTTCTCGATCAGGAACATTATGGTCTGGAGAAGGTCAAGGAACATATCCTTGAATATCTCGCAGTTCAGGCGCGAATTAAAAAAGTAAAAGGCCCGATTCTGTGCCTTGTTGGTCCTCCTGGTGTGGGTAAAACCTCGCTTGGGAAATCCATGGCCAATGCGACGGGGCGGAACTTTATTCGCATGTCGCTGGGCGGGGTGCGTGATGAATCGGAAATTCGCGGTCATCGCCGGACCTATATTGGATCAATGCCAGGCAAGATCATTCAGGGAATGAAGAAGGCGAAATCTTCAAATCCTTTGTTCCTGCTTGATGAAATTGAAAAGATGGGTTCCGACTTCCGCGGGGATCCGGCGTCAGCCTTGCTTGAGGTGCTCGATCCTGAGCAAAACGCTACTTTCAACGATCATTATCTTGAAGTGGATTATGATCTGTCGGATGTGATGTTTGTGACGACGGCCAACAGCCTGCGTATGCAACAGCCATTGCTTGACCGTATGGAGATCATTCGGATTTCGGGTTACACCGAAGACGAAAAGGTTGAAATCGCCAAGCGCCATCTGATCCCCAAACAGGTTGAAGCCAACGGCTTGAAAAAGTCGGAATGGAGCATCTCTGACGATGCCCTTCGTGACCTGATCCGTTATTACACCCGTGAAGCAGGGGTTCGTAGCCTTGAGCGTGAGTTGGCCCGTCTGGCCCGCAAAGCGACCAAACGTATTTTGATCGAAGGTTTGAAAACTGTGCGGGTGACGCCGCGGACCTTGGCTAAATATGCCGGGATTCGGAAGTTCCGTTATGGTGAAACCGAAGGTGAAGACCAGGTTGGTGTTGTGACGGGGCTTGCCTATACGGAATTTGGTGGAGATTTGTTGCAGATCGAAGCTGTGACGGTTCCGGGCAAAGGGAACATGAAGACGACCGGCAAGCTGGGCGATGTTATGACAGAGTCGATCCAGGCTGCGACGTCGTTTGTTCGGTCGCGGGCGACGCAATTTGGCATTAAGCCATCCTTGTTTCAGAAGCGCGATATTCATGTTCACGTTCCGGAAGGGGCAACCCCGAAAGACGGCCCTTCAGCCGGCGTTGGCATGGTGACGTCGGTTGTGTCGATTTTGACCAGCAACCCGGTTCGCAAGGACGTTGCGATGACCGGCGAGGTGACCTTGCGTGGCCGCGTGCTGGCAATTGGTGGTTTGAAAGAAAAATTGCTGGCTGCAATGCGTGGCGGTGTCAAAACGGTTCTTATTCCGAAAGACAACGAAAAAGACCTTGAGGACATTCCCGATAACGTGAAGCGCAATATGCGGATCATTCCGGTTGCCCATGTAGATGAAGTTCTTCAACACGCTTTGGTTAACCCGTTGGTGCCGATTGAGTGGGATGAAGAATCGGATAACGTAACGGTGAAGCCAAAAGACAGCGAGGAATCGGAGGTCGGTGGGGTTACAACCCACTGATCAGCCGCAAAATCCTGCAGTTTTTGACAGGGACAGCCAAGCTGTCCCTGTTTTTTTGTGGATAACTTTGCCCGGAATCGATCAAGGCCAAAAGGGCTGTGCCTGTAAAGGCGAAAAAACTGCAAAAAAACCACCGAAACGGCAGAAAACTGCGTCTCTCCGATTGACGGCATGTTCCCGACCTGCTTACATTGCGCCTGTAACAGGTTTGGGGCAAACCAAATTTCCTTATAACTCCGAACGTCCAATAAGGGGGCCAGGAAGTGAATAAAAACGATCTCGTTGGAAGTGTCGCTGCGAAAGCTGATCTGTCTAAAGCAGACGCTGCCAAAGCCGTTGATGCTGTATTCGATTCTATTACCGATTCTTTGAAATCAGGCGATGAAGTTCGTCTGGTTGGTTTCGGCACGTTCGCCGTTGCTGCGCGTGCAGCTTCCAAAGGTCGCAATCCGCGTACCGGCGAAGAAATCGATATTCCGGCTTCTAAGCAGCCGAAATTCAAGGCTGGCAAAGGCCTTAAGGACGCCGTTAATTAATTTTAACCGTCTTTGAAAAAAAAATGCCGGTGACAGCGTCACCGGCATTGCATTTTAAAAAAACCATGTTATGTTCCGCTCGCTTCCGCAAAACGGGGCACACAAAAAAGGGTGATTAGCTCAGCTGGTTAGAGCATCTCGTTTACACCGAGAGGGTCGGGAGTTCGAATCTCTCATCACCCACCATGTTAAAGGCGCCCGAACAGGGCGCCTTTTTCTTTTGTTGGAACAATGAATTATATCGTCACATTGAAATCCCGGCCAGCACAGGTCTGTCAGTGCTTTGCCGCATCACATTCCATCTTGTCTGTCTATTCATGGGGCGGTGCAAGGCGGGTTCGATGGGGCTTATTGTAAGCATGCCGCATAGAAAAATATTTCAATCTGATTTGCGCATTTGTTTAAAGTTCGGTCATTGATACCAGCTGGCATATTGCAAGCTTGGTCCGTAATTGCAGTAGCAATGATCTGAAACGGCGACGCCGTATTTTTCTGGCAAAACAAATATCATTTCCATTCTGATCTGTGTGATTTGGCATAATTGGGGCTGGTGCATACCCGGGCGGTCTGTAATCATATTCGGGCCCTACCGGTTTACATCGTCAGGTTGGGATTTTTGATATCGGAGTTTTGTTCTTGTTAGTTTCAGCCCTTCACAGGTTTTACATCAGCTTCATCCCTGTATTAGGGAACTGGCGACGCCATATGACTGCCATGTTGTTTCTGGGGGCTCTTGCCGGCTTGCAAGGATGCTACCTGCCAGAGCAGTTCACGGCGGACCTGGAGCTATCGCGCAATGGCGATTATCATTTTACCTATAAAGGGCAGTTGCGGCACGCAAAGCTGGCCAAGGATCTGATGGATGGCAAGGTAAGCCCTGCGGACGAAAAACAACGTGCAGTAACGATTTTAAATGACCTGGAGCGCGATGCTGCTTTTGGGCCGTCAACCTATGTGGGGCGCGGGGTGTTTAACGTTAGTTATGATCGGCGCGGTAATATCCTGAAGGAAAAGACGTTTAATTTTGTCCGTCGCAATTCCCGAATTTTGCAATTGTTGTATCATGAGAAAAGTCAGACGGTTGAAGTTCGCGGTAGTTCAGTGCCAGAACAGTATCTCGATACGCTCGGGGCGATGGGATATGTGCCTAACGGAACCATTACAGTTCATACCAATGTTCATGTGCGCCGCGAAAATGCCACGAGCCGAAAGACGGTCGAAGATGAAACGACTCTAAACTGGATAATAAACAAGCTGGGTGAACCTGCTCTTATTCTGATTTTAGGGTAGGAAAGACGGTTGAGGCTTTGCCTGCCAAAGGTCGGGTCCAAAATACCATCTGAATAATAAAAAACCCGCCAAACGTAATTTTGGCGGGTTTTGTGAAGCGGGTATAAATTGTTGTTAATAGACCATTTCGTCTTCGCCGCCGCCTTCGGAAATAACAATTTGACCTTGTGATGCAAGTTCCTTGGCCAACTGTACAATCATCATCTGACATTCCTCGACATCGGCCAGTCGCACCGGACCCAGGGCATCCATATCTTCGCGCATCATCTTGCCGGCGCGTTCGGACATGTTTTTGAAGAACAATTCGCGCATTGCGTCGGTAGAGCCTTTAAGAGCCAGTGCCAGCTTGTCTTTTTCGACCTGACGCAACAGGGATTGAACACCGTTATTATCCAGACGGGCCAGATCCTCGAAGGTGAACATAAGCGCCTTGATCTTTTCGGCAGAGTCGCGGTTACGTTCTTCAAGGGCTGTCAGGAAGCGATCCTGGCTTTGGCGGTCAAGGCTGTTGAAAATGTCGGCCATCAGTTCGTGGTTATCACCCCGTGACCCGCGCGCAAGGTTTGACATGAACTCGGTGCGCAGCGTTTTCTCAATATTATCAAGAACCTCTTTCTGAACGGCTTCCATGCGCAACATACGCATGATGACTTCCATCGAGAAGTTTTCCGGTAGAAGCGACAGAACAGCGGCGGAGTGTGTTGATTTCAGCTTTGAAAGAACCACGCCAACTGTTTGGGGATATTCGTTTTTTAGATAGTTTGCTAAAACAGCCTCGTTAACATTGTTCAGCTTGTCCCACATCGTGCGACCGGCCGGACCACGGATTTCTTCCATGATATTGTTAACGCGGTCTTCCGGCAAAACCTTGGTCAGCAGGCGTTCGGTTGTATCAAACGAGCCGACAAGAGAACCGGTTGATGACAACTGATCCGCAAATTCGACAAAAAGGCGCTCGACGATGTTGGAACTGATGGTTCCAAGACTGGACATCGTTTGCGAGATTTCCTTAATTTCCTCGTCATCCATTAATGCAAACATCTTGGAGGCATGCTCTTCCCCCAGTGCCAGCATCAGGATGGCCGCTTTTTCCTGTCCAGAAAGCGACCGGTATTCTTCTTTAACGCGCCCCACGTAAAGCCCACTCCGTCAGCAATTCCAGATCCGCTTCAAAATAACGTATCCTCGTGAAGGATACGTTACGACCAGTCAATAAATCTATAAGGCCTAAGTGCGTGTATGAAAAGACCTCTAGCATGCCGCACTGCCAGACAAATTGCCATAATGTGGCGTACGGTGCAAAAAAACGCGGAAGTTTTTCTTTTAAGGTGATCATTTCATGCTGAAATGACGACGCAGTTGAAAGCGTTGCTATCAGCTTGACTTACCCTGGGGGCTGGTCTAACAAGAGCACGCCAATGGATGGCCGTTTTGGGGGCGTAGCTCAGTTGGTTAGAGCGCCGGCCTGTCACGCCGGAGGTCGCGGGTTCAAGTCCCGTCGCTCCCGCCAATCCGGTCATCGATTGTTTTCTTTCTTGGGCGCTGCGTCTTTCCCGCCCGTATTTCATTTGCTGCTATGCATCAATCTGGAATGCGTTCGTGACGTTCAGCTGACCTGAAATTGAAGGCAGATGGCACGAAATTTAGAAAAGTTCCGGGCTTGGCGAGGTGGAAACACATCTCCGGGGCTGGTGCTTGTGTGGTGCATACGTTATGGTGCGCCCTTACGGGCTAGGTGGGGACCTGGTCGGGTTCTGGTTAGACCTGTTCTTGAGAGGTCAGAGAGATGCAAGAGCTTCTTTCGGAATATCTTCCGATCCTGATTTTCATCGGGATTGCCGTCGGTCTATCGGCGGTTATCATCATCGCTTCGCTGGTTCTGGCCAAGCAGGCCCCGGATGCTGAAAAGCTGTCTGCATATGAATGCGGCTTTTCGCCATTCGAAGATGCACGCATCAAATTCGATGTTCGCTTCTACCTGGTCGCAATCTTGTTCATCATTTTCGATCTGGAAGTTGCCTTTCTGTTTCCGTGGGCGGTTACGCTCGGTAAAATCGGAACATTTGGCTTCCTCTCGATGGTTGTTTTCCTGACAGTGCTGACAATCGGCTTTGTCTACGAATGGAAGAAGGGAGCTCTGGAATGGGAGTGAGCACCAATACAGGCGCCCCTTTGGCCCCTGGTCACGATCAGGACGTGCTGCTTAAGGGTGTGTTTGACGAGATGAATGACAAGGGCTTTGTCCTTGCCAGCCTCGACAAACTGGCAACGTGGGCCAGCACCGGGTCGATGTGGCCGATGACCTTTGGTCTGGCCTGCTGTGCTGTTGAAATGATGCATGCTGCCGCGGCGCGTTATGACATGGACCGATATGGTGTCGTGTTTCGCCCAAGTCCGCGTCAGTCTGACGTCATGATTGTTGCCGGTACGCTGACCAACAAAATGGCACCGGCGCTCCGCAAGGTTTACGACCAGATGGCCGAACCGCGCTGGGTTATTTCGATGGGCTCGTGCGCCAATGGCGGCGGGTATTATCACTATTCCTATTCGGTGGTGCGCGGTTGTGACCGTGTTGTTCCGGTTGACATTTATGTCCCCGGTTGCCCGCCGACAGCCGAGGCGCTGATTTACGGTATTTTGCAATTGCAAAAGAAAATCCGCCGTACCGGTGTCCTGTCACGCTGATCCGAGAGTAGGGGGCTAGCATGAGCGAATTGCTCAGCGATAACAGCGCCGCGCTGAAAGATCTCAAAGATCTTTTAACGTCGCATTTTGGCGCCGATGTTATTGATACTGCGTACCGCTATGGCGAATTAACCGTCGTTGTTAAACGCGAATCAATTACGAATGTTTTGACATTCCTGCGCGATGATGCGGGTTGTCTGTTCAAGCAGCTTATCGATATTTGCGGGGTTGATTACCCGGAACGTGCCGAACGTTTCGAGGTCGTCTATCACTTGCTGTCGCTCAAGCATAACCTGCGCATCCGCGTTAAGGTTACCACCGACGAAGAAACGCCGGTTCCGACCGCTGTTGGTGTGTTTAGCGCCGCAGACTGGTTCGAGCGTGAAACCTGGGACATGTATGGCGTGTTTTTCGCCGGACATCCCGATCCGCGTCGTATTCTGACGGATTATGGTTTCGAGGGGCACCCGCTGCGCAAGGATTTCCCGCTGACAGGCTATGTCGAAGTTCGTTATGACGACGAGCAGAAACGTGTTGTCTATGAGCCGGTGAAACTGGTGCAGGATTTCCGTAACTTTGATTTCGAAAGCCCGTGGGAAGGAATGCAAAGCATTCTTCCGGGCGACGAAAAGGCGGAGGGCAACGCCTGATGTCCGAGCAAAAAATTAAAAACATGACCCTTAACTTCGGCCCGCAGCACCCTGCGGCGCACGGGGTTTTGCGGCTTGTTCTCGAAATGGACGGCGAAGTTGTTGAGCGTGCCGATCCGCATATCGGTTTGCTGCATCGTGGCACTGAAAAGCTGATCGAATATAAGACATACGTTCAGGCGACCCCGTATTTCGACCGCCTTGACTATGTTGCGCCGATGAATCAGGAGCATGCCTTCTGTCTGGCGATCGAGAAGCTGATGGGAATCGAGGTTCCCAAACGTGCCCAGTATATTCGTGTGCTTTATGCTGAAATTGGCCGTATTCTCAACCACATCCTTAACCTGACGACCTTCGCGCTGGACGTTGGTGCGATGACCCCGCTTCTTTGGGGTTTTGAAGAACGTGAAAAGCTCATGGAATTTTATGAGCGCGCCTGTGGCGCCCGTCTTCACGCTAACTATTTCCGCCCTGGTGGCATTGCGGCTGATTTGCCTGCCGGCCTTCTCGAAGATATTTCGGCCTGGATTGATCAGTTCCCGAAATTTGTCAAAGACTTTGATCGGGTGTTGACGGGGAACCGTATTTTCAAGCAGCGTGCTGTGGGAATTGGTACCGTTTCGGCTGAAGAAGCCTTTGACTGGGGCTTTACCGGGCCAAATATTCGTGCATCGGGTATTGCCTGGGATTTGCGTAAATCCCAGCCTTACGATTCGTACGAAGATTTTGATTTTGACATTCCGGTTGGTAAATACGGCGACGTATATGATCGCTATCTGGTTCGTTTTGAAGAAATGAATCAGTCTTTGCGGATCATGCGCCAGGCTATCGACAAGATGCCGGATGGTCCGGTGATTGTGCAAAACAACAAGGTTGCTCCGCCGGCCCGTGCCGATATGAAGCGGTCGATGGAAGCCCTTATCCATCACTTCAAGTTGTTTACCGAAGGTTTCCACGTGCCGGCCGGCGAATGTTATGCCGCAGTTGAAGCCCCCAAAGGTGAGTTTGGCGTTTTCCTGGTGTCGGATGGATCGAACCGTCCGTATCGCTGCAAAATTCGCGCACCGGGATTTGCCCACCTGCAAGGCATGGATTTCATGTCGAAGGGTCATATGTTGGCTGACGTTGTTGCCAATATCGGTTCGCTTGACATTGTTTTCGGTGAGATTGACCGATGAGCCATTTAAGAAGACCAGCTCCGCGCGAGCTTCAGCCTACCAGTTTCGCGTTTACGCCCGAAAATATGGAAAAGGCGAAAAAGATCATCGCCAAATACCCCGAAGGTCGCCAGCAAAGTGCAACCATGCCGCTTCTCGATCTGGCTCAGCGTCAGACCGAAGGCAACTGGGTGCCGACTGTCGCCATGGACTATATTGCTGACATGCTCGATATGCCGGCAATTCGGGTCTATGAAGTGGCAACCTTCTACACCATGTATAATCTGGCACCGGTGGGGCAGAACTTTATTCAGGTTTGCACCACGACGCCATGCTGGCTGCGCGGGTCGTCCGAAATTGTCAAAATGTGCAAGGATGAACTTGGCATTGGCATTGGTGAAACCACCGAAGACGGTAAATTCACCTTGATCGAAGTTGAATGCCTTGGTGCGTGTGTTAATGCACCGATGATGCAGATTAACGACGATTATTATGAAGACCTGACCGGTGAAAGCACCAAGAGCATTCTTGACACGCTTAAACGCGGCGATAAACCCAAGGCGGGCCCGCAAAGCGGTCGTCGCGGGTGTGAACCGATTGATGGTCCCAAGGTTCTGAAAGCATTTTGTGGCTGTGGTGCTGCAGATCAGGCTGCTGAACCTAAAGACGGGGAGGCCTGATATGTTGCAGGATAAAGACCGGATTTTTACCAATCTGTATGGTTTTCAGGATTTTGGCCTGAAAGCGGCACAGGGGCGTGGTAACTGGGATGGTACAAAGGGACTGATCGAAAAAGGTCAGGATTGGATTATCGATGAAATGAAGGCATCGGGAATGCGCGGCCGTGGCGGCGCAGGTTTTCCGACCGGCCTGAAATGGTCGTTTATGCCCAAGGAATCCGATGGTCGCCCGCATTATCTGGTTGTGAACGCCGATGAAGGCGAGCCGGGCACATGCAAAGATCGCGAGATTATGCGCAATGACCCGCATACCCTGATTGAAGGGTGCCTGCTGGCCAGTTTTGCCATGCGTGCGCATGCCGCCTATATTTATATTCGTGGTGAATTTTACCACGAGGCATCCAACTTGCAGCGTGCCATTGACGAAGCCTATGATGCTGGCCTGGTTGGTAAAAATGCCTGCGGTTCCGGCTGGGATTTCGACATTTACCTGCATCTTGGTGCCGGTGCCTATATTTGCGGTGAAGAAACAGCCCTGATCGAAAGCCTTGAAGGCAAAAAAGGTCAGCCGCGTTTGAAACCGCCATTTCCGGCCAATGCAGGTTTGTATGGTTGCCCGACCACGGTGAACAACGTCGAGTCTATTGCCGCTGTTCCCGAAATTCTGCGCCGTGGTGGTGCCTGGTTCTCAAGCTTTGGGCGCGAGAAAAACCACGGGACCAAGCTGTTTGCCATTTCCGGCCATGTTGAAAAGCCCTGCACCGTTGAAGAAGCCATGAGCATCCCGCTGCGTGAGCTGATTGAACGCCATTGTGGTGGTGTTCGCGGCGGCTGGGACAATTTGCTGGCCGTTATCCCGGGCGGGTCATCGGTTCCGGTCCTGACCAAGGATGTGTGCGACGATGTCCTGATGGATTTCGATGCCCTGCGTGAAGTTGGATCAGGTCTTGGTACGGCGGCCGTTATCGTGATGGACAAGTCGACCGATATTGTTTACGCGATCGCACGCCTTTCCGAGTTTTACAAACATGAAAGTTGTGGCCAGTGCACGCCGTGCCGTGAAGGTACAGGCTGGATGATGCGCATGATGCAGCGCATGGTTCGCGGCGAGGCCACACTCGACGAAATCGACCTTTTGTGGGACGTGACCAAACAGGTCGAAGGCCACACCATTTGTGCGCTTGGAGATGCCGCCGCATGGCCGATCCAGGGCTTGATCCGTAATTTCCGTCCTGAAATGGAACGCCGGATCAAGGAATATCGCGCACGGATTGCGGCCTGAGAGAGGCCTGTTGAGAGGGATTGAGACATGCCGAAACTGACAGTTGACGGTATCGAAGTCGAAGTAGAAGCCGGAGCGACAGTTCTTCAGGCTTGTGAAGAAGCGGGCAAGGAAATTCCCCGTTTCTGTTATCACGAGCGTTTGTCGATTGCCGGTAACTGCCGCATGTGCCTGGTGGAAATGGAGCGTGCGCCAAAGCCGGTTGCGTCCTGTGCCATGCCAGCGGCTGATGGAATGGTGATTAAAACGGATTCCGACCTTGTAAAAAAGGCGCGCAATGGCGTGATGGAATTCCTGCTGATCAACCATCCGCTGGATTGCCCGATTTGTGACCAGGGTGGTGAATGTGACCTTCAGGATCAGGCAATGGCCTATGGTTTTGATGCGTCGCGCTACGCTGAAAAGAAACGTGCGGTAAAGGACAAGGAACTGGGGCCGATCGTTAAAACGATCATGACTCGTTGTATCCATTGCACCCGTTGCGTCCGTTTCTCGGAAGAAGTTGCCGGTGTTGGCACCATGGGTGCGGTTTACCGCGGCGAAGACACCGAAGTTGGACCTTATATCGAAGCGTCGATCAATTCAGAGCTTTCGGGCAACCTGATTGATTTGTGCCCGGTTGGTGCCTTGACCTCGAAGCCCTATGCGTTTACCGCGCGTCCGTGGGAACTGAAAAAAACCGATAGCGTCGACGTGATGGACGCGGTTGGTTCGAACATTCGTATTGATGCACGCGGGTCTGAAGTTTTGCGTGTTTTGCCGCGTCTGAACGAAGACGTGAACGAAGAATGGATTTCGGACAAAACCCGTTATGCTATTGACGGTTTGAAACGTCAGCGTCTTGACCGTCCTTATGTACGGGTTAACGGCAAACTGGCACCCGCCAGCTGGGACGAAGCTTTTGCTGCGATTAAAGCCCGCGTTTCCGGCCTTGACGGTAAAAAGATTGCAGCCCTTGCCGGTGACACCATCGATTGTGAATCCATGACGGCACTTAAGGATCTGATGGGCAAACTTGGCTCGGCAAATCTCGATTGCCGTCAGGATGGTGCAAAGATTGGTGGAACGCGTTCTTCCTATATCTTCAATTCAACGATTGCTGGTATCGAAGAAGCCGATGCCTGCCTGATCGTTGGGGCAAATGTTCGTGCTGAAGCGCCGATTATCAATTCACGTCTTCGCAAGCGCTGGCGTATGACTGCTGGTGATTTCCGTCTTGCCATTGTTGGCGAAAACTGGGATCCGACCTTCAAGCATGACTATCTTGGCGCAGGCCCGGAAACGCTGAGCGAAATTCTTGACGGCAAAAACGACTTTGCCAAGGTTCTTGAAAGCGCGTCTAAGCCTATGATTATTTTGGGCATGGGTGCGTTGAATCGCGAAGATGGTGATGCCGTGTTGGCAACGGCGCGTGCGATTGCAGATAAATTTGGTCTGGTTACCGGTGAATGGAACGGCTTTAACGTTCTTCACACCGCAGCCGCGCGTGTTGGCGGCCTTGATCTTGGCTTTGTGCCGGGCGAGGGCGGGCTGTCCACTGGCGAGATCCTCGATGGTGCGGCCAAGGGCGATGTTGAAGTTGTCTATCTGCTTGGTGCCGACGAACTTGACATGTCCAAACTTTCCAAGGCTTTCGTGGTTTATCAGGGCTGCCTTGGTGATGCCGGTGCGCAGGTTGCAGATGTTATTCTGCCAGGTGCGGCCTACACGGAAAAGAACGGGACCTACGTTAATACGGAAGGTCGTGTTCAGTATGGCTGGCGTGCCGTATTCCCGGTCGGGGATGCCCGTGAAGACTGGAAGATCATTCGTGCGCTGTCAGCCAGCCTTGGCCTGACTTTGCCCTATGACAACATTGATGCAGTACGGACCCGCATGGTTGAAATCAACGATGTATTCGGCTCGGTTAATGTTCCGCGTAAAGCGGCATGGGGCGATTTCGGTAAGGCTGGTGTGATGAAGTCGGAAGGCTTTGCTTCACCGGTTCGCAATTTTTACATGACCGACCCGATCAGCCGGGCATCGGTGACGATGGCAAAATGTACTGAAGCCTTCGTCAAGGATGCGGCTGCCGGAAAGGTTGCCTGAGTTCGGGAATGGGCGGCGGGGAACCGTCGCCTTCTCTCGCTAGGGGGTGTCCCGATGACGGGACCAAACGCAAAAGATACGGTTTGACCGATGGAACTTCTTTGGGACGGATATATTCAGCCAGGAATTTGGATCGTCGCTAAAATCTTGGTGATCGTGCTTCCCTTGCTGATTGCTGTTGCCTATCTCACCTATGCGGAACGCAAGGTGATTGGCGCGATGCAAATGCGCAAAGGCCCGAACGTTGTTGGGCCTTTTGGCCTGTTGCAGCCACTGGCCGACGGCTTGAAGCTGTTTTTGAAGGAAACGGTCATTCCGACCAGTGCCAACAAGGCGGTGTTTCTGATTGCACCGATGTTGACCTTCATTCTTGCACTTGTCGCCTGGGCCGTGATCCCGTTTGGCGAAGGGTTGGTGGTTTCCAACCTTAACGTTGGTATTCTGTACCTGTTCGCCATTTCGTCACTTGGTGTTTACGGCATCGTGATGGCAGGTTGGGCGTCGAACTCCAAATACGCTTTTCTGGGTGCTTTGCGCTCGGCGGCGCAGATGGTGTCCTATGAAATCTCGATCGGTCTGATCATTATTTCGGTTCTGCTGACCACCGGGTCGTTGAACCTTAGTGACATTGTTCTTGCGCAGTCCGGCGGGATCTGGAATTGGAACTTCATCTATCATCTGCCGATGTTTGTGATTTTCATTGTTTCGATCCTTGCGGAAACAAACCGCGCCCCGTTTGACCTTCCCGAAGCGGAAGCCGAACTGGTGTCGGGTTATAACGTTGATTATTCAGCAATGACCTTTGCGCTGTTTTTCCTTGGCGAATACGCCAACATGATTTTGATGAGCGCTCTTTGCGCGACCCTGTTTCTGGGGGGCTGGCAAGCGCCGTTGCCTTTCCTGGATTTCATTCCCGGTCCGTTATGGCTCATCATCAAGATCTGTATGGTTCTGTTCATTTTTCTCTGGGTGCGTGCGACTTTCCCGCGTTACCGCTATGACCAGCTGATGCGTCTGGGCTGGAAGATTTTCCTGCCGCTGTCATTTGCCTGGGTCATGCTGGTTGCTACGTTCCTGGTAGTTTTCGACAAAGTCCCGGCCTGATCGCCGCGCATCGGGAAGAGAGAGGTAAACGATGTCATTTATAGATCGGACGGCCCGGAGTTTCCTGCTGGTGGAACTACTTTCCGGTATGGCGCTCACCTTCAAATATATGTTCAAGCCGAAGGTGACGCTGAATTATCCGTATGAAAAAGGTCCGCTGAGCCCGCGTTTCCGTGGCGAACATGCGCTGCGCCGATACCCGAACGGGGAAGAGCGCTGCATCGCATGCAAGTTGTGCGAAGCTATTTGTCCGGCACAGGCGATCACTATCGAGGTCGAACCGCGTCTTGACGGATCCCGTCGTACAACGCGTTACGACATTGATATGACGAAGTGCATTTACTGCGGTTTCTGCGAAGAAGCCTGCCCGGTGGATGCAATCGTTGAAGGTCCGAACTTTGAGTTCGCAACCGAAAACCGCGAGGAGCTTCTTTACGATAAAGACAAGCTTCTTGAAAATGGCGAGCGTTGGGAAGCCGAGCTTGCTGCACGATTGGAGGCAGACGCACCTTATCGGTAAGTGTCGCGTCTGATCGTTTGGAAAAAGTTCATGGAGCGCCTTCCGCCGCTTGCGGGGGCGTTTCGCCAAGGGGGTACCTTATGGTCGTACAGGCTTTGGCTTTCTATTTGTTCGCCATTATTGCAGTTATCTCTGCCGCCATGGTGGTAACTGTTCGCAACCCGGTTCATTCGGTGTTGTTTCTTATTCTGACGTTTTTCAACGCTGCCGGGCTTTTTGTCCTGTTGGGCGCTGAATTTCTCGCCATGCTTCTGGTTGTTGTGTATGTCGGCGCCATCGCAGTTCTGTTCATGTTCGTCGTCATGATGCTCGACATTAACTTTGTCGAAATGCGTGAAGGCTTTTTGAACTATCTGCCGATTGGTGTGCTGGTTGCCGCCGTATTGTTTGTTGAGCTGGCCTTTGTTGGTGGCGGTTGGGTTATGACCGATGCCAAAATGGCTGCCATTGCCCAACCGGTTCCCGCCGGGGTTGGTAATGTCAATGCGTTGGGCATGCTGCTTTACACCGACTATGCTTATATCTTCCAGGCTGCCGGTCTGGTGTTGTTAACAGCAATGATCGGCGCAATCGTTCTGACCCTGCGTCATCGTGAAGGTGTCCGTCGCCAGAATATTTCCCAGCAGGTCCAGCGCCAGCGCGCCGAGACCCTTGAAATCAAAAAAGTACCGGTCGGTAGGGGGATCTGATGGAAATCGGACTTGCTCATTACCTGACTGTCGCTGCCATCCTGTTCACCCTCGGGATTTTCGGTATCTTCATGAACCGGAAGAACGTCATCATCATCATGATGTCGATCGAACTGATGCTGCTGGCAGTCAATATCAATTTTGTCGCGTTTTCGTCCTTTCTGGGCGATCTGGTCGGCCAGGTTTTCACCATCTTCGTTTTGACGGTTGCGGCGGCGGAAGCTGCCATCGGCCTTGCGATCCTGGTGGTTTATTTCCGTAATCGCGGCACGATCGCGGTTGAAGATATCAACATGATGAAGGGGTAAGGCACAGATATGTACGCTCTGATCGTTTTCCTGCCCCTTATCGCGGCCATCATTGCCGGTTTGATCACCCTTTCCGGGGCGATGAAAACGGCCAATGCACCTGCTGCCCATGATGATCATCATCACGGTATTTCAACTTCCGACCGTTTGTCGCAGCTTGTAACTGTGGCTGGTGTGGTAACGGCGGCGGCCTTGTCTGTTGCTGCCTTTATCGACGTTGCCCTTAACGGCAATCCGGTAACGCTTGATCTGTTTACCTGGATCAGTTCGGGTGACTTCACGGCAAACTGGTCGCTTCGTTTTGATACGCTGACCTGCGTTATGCTGATTGTGGTAACCGGTGTGTCGTCGATGGTTCATATCTATTCCATCGGCTATATGTCGCACGACCCCGACAAACCCCGTTTTATGGCTTATCTCAGCCTGTTTACCTTTGCCATGCTGATGCTGGTGACGGCAGACAACCTGATCCAGCTGTTTTTCGGTTGGGAAGGCGTTGGTCTTGCATCTTATTTGCTGATCGGTTTCTGGTATTCCAAGCCGTCAGCCTCGGCTGCTGCGATCAAGGCGTTCCTGGTTAACCGTGTTGGCGACTTTGGTTTCGCACTGGGTATCTTTGCTGTTTATGTGCTGTTTGGCACTGTTCAGTTCGATACCATTTTTGCCAATGCTGAAGAAGTTTCCGGCGCTACGCTGGTATTTCTGGGACATGACTTTTCCGCGCTGAACATTGCAACCTTTTTGCTGTTTATTGGCGCGATGGGTAAATCGGCCCAGTTGGGCCTGCATACCTGGTTGCCAGATGCGATGGAAGGTCCGACGCCGGTTTCCGCGCTTATTCACGCAGCAACGATGGTGACAGCGGGTGTGTTCATGGTCGCGCGTTTGTCGCCGATCTTTGAATATGCCGAAACCACACTCGCGATCGTGACGGTTGTTGGTGCAACGACGGCATTCTTTGCAGCGACCATCGGTTGCGTTCAGAATGACATCAAACGCGTGATTGCCTATTCAACCTGCTCTCAGCTTGGCTATATGTTCTTTGCTTGCGGCGTTTCTGCCTATAGTGCCGGCGTATTTCACCTGATGACACATGGCTTCTTCAAGGCTTTGCTGTTCCTCAGTGCCGGTTCGGTCATCCATGCGATGTCTGACGAACAGGACATGCGCAAGATGGGTGGCATTGCAAAGATGGTACCGCTGACCTTTGGTGTCATGGTGATCGGGACCCTGGCCATTACCGGTGTTCCGGGGCTGGCTGGTTACTATTCCAAGGACATGATCATTGAAAGCGCGTTTGCCGCTCATACCGGTGTTGGTACTTATGCTTTCTGGATGGGTATCATTGCGGCCTTCATGACATCATTCTATAGCTGGCGTCTGATTTTCATGACCTTCTTTGGCGCGCCGCGTGCGGATGAACGCACAATGGCCCATGTTCATGAAAGCCCGGCTGTCATGACGGTTCCGTTGCTGATCCTGGCGGTTGGTGCAGTTTTCGCTGGCTGGTTTGCCGTAAACTGGTTTGGTGGCAATTACGAAGAAATGCTGTCCTTCTGGAACGGTGCGATCTTTGTTTCTGAAAACCATCAGGCGCTTGAACATTCTCATCATGTTCCCGAGTGGGTCAAAATGGCACCGTTTGTTGCCATGATGCTTGGCCTTGCTTTGGCTGTGCTGATGTATCGTCTGGTGCCGTCACTGCCGCGGACTTTGGCGAATACCTTTAACGGTATCTACCGCTTCTTGCTGAACAAATGGTATTTCGACGAGCTGTATAACGCGATCTTCGTCAAGCCGGCCTTTGCTTTGGGTCGTGGCTTCTGGAAGGCAGGCGATGGCGCCCTGATCGACGGTGTTGGTCCGGACGGTGTTGCTGCAGCGTGTCGTAATATTGCGCGGCGTGTCAGCGCCTTGCAAAGCGGCTTCGTCTACCACTATGCGTTTGCCATGCTGATCGGCATCGCGGCCTTGGTGTCTTACACAATCTGGAAGATGGGTTAACGGGCGATGAGTGAATGGCCAATTCTTTCGATCATCACTTTTTTACCGCTATTGGGGGCATTTTTTATCCTCCTGATCCGCGGTGAAGAAGCGAATGTCGCCCGCAACTCGCGCTGGGTCGCGCTGTGGACGTCTGGATTTACTTTCCTGGCATCACTGATGCTGTGGATCAACTTTGATACAACAACCGCAAATTTCCAGTTCGTCGAAAAGGCGGAATGGATGCCGGGCCTTAATGTGTCCTATCACATGGGCGTCGATGGTATTTCGGTTCTGTTTGTTATCCTCGCAACGTTCCTGACCCCGATCTGCATTCTTTCCGCATGGGAAGCTGTTCAGAAACGGGTCAAGGAATACATGATCGCGTTTCTGGTTCTTGAAACCATGATGGTCGGTATGTTCAGCTCGCTTGATGCCATGCTGTTCTACATCTTCTTTGAAGGTGTGCTGATTCCGATGTTTATCATCATTGGTGTCTGGGGTGGGCCGCGCCGCGTATATGCAGCTTTCAAGCTGTTCCTTTATACGTTGCTGGGTTCGGTTTTGATGCTGGTCGCGTTGATGGCAATGTATTTCGATGCCGGTACCAGCGACATTCCAACCCTGATGACACATACCTTCAGCTATCAGGCTCAGCTTTGGATGTGGCTTGCGTTCTTTGCTTCCTTTGCGGTCAAGGTGCCGATGTGGCCGGTCCACACCTGGTTGCCGGATGCCCACGTGGAAGCACCGACAGCAGGTTCGGTTATTCTGGCTGGCGTGTTGCTGAAAATGGGCGGTTATGGCTTCTTGCGGTTCTCGCTGCCGATGTTGCCGTTGGCATCGGAAACCTTTGCGCCGCTGATTTTTACCCTGTCGATTGTTGCCATTATCTATACGTCCCTTGTGGCACTGGCACAGGAAGACATGAAAAAGCTGATCGCTTATTCCTCTGTCGCGCATATGGGTATTGTCACCGTGGGTGCCTTTACCTTTAATCAGCACGGTCTTGAGGGTTCGATCTTTCAGATGCTCAGCCACGGTGTGGTTTCGGGGGCCTTGTTCCTGTGTGTCGGTGTGGTTTATGACCGCATTCATACCCGTGAGATTGACGCCTATGGCGGGCTGGTACACCGGATGCCGGGATATGCCGTCACGTTCATGTTCTTTACCATGGCGTCGGTTGGTTTGCCGGGTACGGGTGGTTTCGTTGGCGAAATTATGACCCTTCTGGGGGCATTTGAAGCCAATACCTGGGTTGCATTTTTTGCCTCTACCGGTCTGATCCTGGGGGCTGCTTATGCGCTGTATCTTTATCGCCGGATCGTTTTCGGGGCCCTGACCAAGGAAAACCTGAAAAACATCCTCGATATGAGCCCGCGTGAATGGCTGCTGTTTGCACCGCTGATTATTGTTGTTTTCTGGATGGGGATTTACCCCAGCTCGTTCCTCGATATCATGCATGCATCGGTTCTGCATTTGGTCAACCAAGTTGAAACGGCGCAGGCCGCTGCGGCAAGTGCCGCGCAGCTTGCGGCGAATTAAGGGGAATGAACATGGGAGATTCTATGCTCAACCTCGGGGCGGCGTTGCCCGAAATTTTTATGGCCGTGGCATCGCTTGCGTTGTTGATGCTGGGCGTTTTCACCGGCAAGGATCGTTCGTTCCGTACTGTTTCCTGGGCCGCGGTTGGTGCCATGGTTATCGCCCTGATCCTTGTGATCACGGGCGAGGGCGGGGCCGCTTTTTCGGGCCAGTTCCTGGCTGATCCGTTTGCGCGGTTCTGCAAGGTTCTGATCCTGATCGGTTCTGCACTTGGTGTGATCATGTCGATGAAGTTCGCTGAACGCGAACGGATGGCACGATTTGAATTTCCGATTCTGTTGATGCTGGCAACCCTTGGCATGATGGCGATGGTGTCGGCATCCGACATGCTGTCGCTTTATGTCGGCTTGGAATTGCAGAGTCTTGCGCTTTACGTTGTTGCGGCCATTCGTCGTGACACGGTGCGCGCCACGGAATCCGGCCTGAAATACTTTGTTCTGGGGTCTATTGCATCGGGCATGCTGCTTTATGGTATGTCGATGGTTTATGGCTTTACCGGGTCGACCAACTTTGCCGTTATTAGCGATGCGGTGAGCAATGGTGGCTTGTCGGTAGGTACTTTGGTTGGTCTGGCATTTATTTTTGCCGGTCTGTGCTTCAAGGTATCGGCTGCACCTTTCCACATGTGGACGCCGGATGTGTACGAAGGTGCCCCAACCCCGGTTACTGCCTTTTTCGCTGTTGCTCCGAAAATTGCCGGTCTGGCATTGTTCGTGCGTGTAGCGTTGGGGCCGTTTGCCCACGTCGTTGCTGACTGGCAACAGATCATTGTTCTGGTTTCCATCCTGTCGATGGTCTGGGGCTCGTTCGCGGCTTTGCGTCAGAACAATATCAAACGTCTGATGGCTTATTCATCCATTGGCCATGTCGGCTTTGCCCTTGTTGGCCTTGCCGCAGGAACCGAAGCCGGTGTTCAGGCTGTGCTGGTATATCTGGGTATTTATCTGGTGATGAATATCGGCACCTTTGCCGTGATCCTGTCGATGCGTCGTCATGATCGTATGGTGGAAGAAATTGCCGATCTTTCAGGTCTGTCGCGGACCAAACCGTTAATGGCGGCTGTTAGTGCGCTTCTGATGTTCTCGATGGCCGGTATCCCGCCGCTCGCAGGGTTCTTTGGTAAGTTTTATGTATTTAAGGCAGCGGTTGATTCCGGCCTGATTACCCTTGCAGTGATTGGTCTGGTGACGTCGGTTGTTAGCGCATATTACTATTTGCGCGTTATCAAGGTCATGTATTTCGATGAGCCCGTTGAAGGTTTTGACCGGAATGGCACCGAACTTAACGTGATCATGGCTGTTGCTACCATCATTATTCTGGTTTTTGCGTTCTTCCCGAACCCGTTAACCGATAGTGCTGCTGCGGCGGCGTCTGCCCTGTTCGGACATTGATATGACGGATCCTGTCGTTCGCCTTCCTAACGGATATGTTCTGCATTTCCACGAAGTCATCGACAGCACGAATGAAGAGGCAAAGCGCCTCGGAGATAAGGGCGCCCCTGGTGGCGCCCTTATTTGGGCCCGGCGCCAACTTGCAGGGCGGGGACGACGCGGTCGGGAATGGAAGTCGCCTGTTGGCAATTTGTTTTTGTCATTGTTGCTCCGGCCTGATGGCCCATTACAGGAAACGGCCCGGCTGACATTTCTGGCGGCCCTGGCAATGGCCGAAGCCATTGATATGGTCACGGCAAGGCAGGTTGTTGCACAATGTAAATGGCCCAATGACCTTATGGTAGATGGGCGCAAGCTGTGTGGTATATTGCTTGAAAGTGCCTCTGTCTCTGGTCGTGATACCGATTATCTGGTGATTGGGACGGGGGTGAATATTGCGTTTCATCCTGATGATAGTGAACGTCCTTCGATATCACTTGCCAGTTTGGGCGCGATGATCCGTACCGAAGATCTGATTTCTGCCTATGTTTCCCGGATGGACGATTTATTGGACCAGTGGCACATACATGGCTTTGATGCCGTGCGTGAAAGCTGGCTGGCACGTGCGTATGGTTTTGGTGACCCTATTGTTGCCAGGTTAAGTGAACGAACCCTTGCTGGAACTTTCGTCGGGCTTGATCACGGCGGTTCGTTGATTTTAAAAGACCAAGAGGGCATTGAACATATTATCGGTGCTGGCGAAGTGTTTTTTAAAAGCTGATCCGGTAATTCTTTAAGTGCAGGTCCAATATATAGGACCGGGACGTTTCTGGCGTTTTAACCAGGGAACCATGATCGACCATGTTGCTGGCAATAGATGCTGGAAATACC
Source organism: Thalassospira sp. NFXS8 (assembly GCF_040148805.1). Lineage (NCBI taxonomy): Bacteria > Pseudomonadati > Pseudomonadota > Alphaproteobacteria > Rhodospirillales > Thalassospiraceae > Thalassospira > Thalassospira sp. NFXS8. The sequence continues at coordinate 145,089 of NZ_JAGEMF010000001.1, forward strand.
AATATCGTTTTTGCTGTATTTGATGGGGATACCATTAAAGGACAGTGGCGCTGTTCTACGACAGTTGAGCGTACAGCAGACGAACTGGGTGTCTGGCTTCATCATCTTTTTGAATTATCAGGTGTGCCGCGTACCGCGATTAGCGGAGCGATTATTGCTACGGTGGTGCCTGCTGCCGAGTTCAGTTTGAAAACCCTGTGTCGTCAATATTTTAATGTTGAGCCAATGGTTGTTGGGACGCCCAATGTTGATTTGAAAATGAAAATCATCATGGATCGTCCCAGTGAAGTTGGCGCAGATCGCCTGGTAAATGCTGTTGCTGCACATCGTTTGTTTGGGGGACCATTGGTTGTGCTGGATTTCGGAACAGCGACGACCTTTGATGTTGTTGACGAGCAGGGCAATTATTTGGGCGGGGTAATTGCACCGGGTGTCAATTTATCCATTAAGGCCCTGCATATGGCGGCGGCCCAGTTGCCAATGGTTGCTGTCGAGGCCCCCGGCAATGTTGTTGGCAAAAATACAATCGAAGCTATGCAGTCCGGTGTTTACTGGGGCTATATTTCCATGATCGAAGGGCTGTTGATGCGTATTCGTCATCAGCAAAACGAACCGGCAATGAAAGTTGTGGCTACCGGTGGTCTGGCCCCGTTATTTGCGCGCGCGATTGACGAAATTGGTCATTCGCATGGTGATTTGACGATGATGGGCCTTTTGATGATATATCGTCAGAATTTGGAAAACGACAAAGCCGGACATTTGGCGTAAAAGAATTATGTTATTGGCTGCGTATGGTTTTTCATACGCATGCAATCGGTTTGATCGAAAAAGTGAGGTTTCGTGGATTTGTTTTTGCCAAAGGATGAGTTGCTGTTTGTCCCGCTGGGTGGTTCCGGCGAGATCGGGATGAACCTTAATCTCTATGGCTATAATGACCAGTGGTTAATGGTTGATATGGGGGTTTCTTTTGGTGAGGAGGGTTTGCCTGGCGTAGACGTTGTCATGCCGGACCCGACCTTTATCGAAGACCGCAAAGACAAACTCCTGGGCCTGGTTTTAACCCACGCGCATGAAGATCATCTTGGGGCGGTTCCCTATATGTGGCCGCGCTTGCGTTGCCCTATTTATGCAACGCCGTTTGCCGCCGAATTTTTACGAGCCAAACTGGCCGAAACCGATTTTGCTGATCAGGTGCCCATTCATGAAGTTGAACTGGGCGGTCGCTTTAAGCTGGGCGCATTTGATATCGAAATGGTCACCATGACCCATTCGATACTGGAGCCAAACGCCCTTGCAATTCGTACCCCCAAAGGGCTGGTTGTGCATACGGGCGACTGGAAGTTCGATCCCGATCCGCAAATCGGCAGTGCAGCGGATATGGCGAAGCTGGAAGCCCTGGGCGATGAGGGCGTGAACGCCCTGATTTGTGACTCGACCAATGTATTTTCCCAGGGGGAAACCGGTTCGGAAGGGCAAGTCGCACGTAATTTGGCAGATTTGTTTGCCAAAACCCCGACCGGTCGTATTGCCATCGCCTGTTTTGCCACGAATGTAGCGCGTATTCAGTCGATTATCGAGGCTGCACACGAAAACGGACGCTGCGTTGCCCTGGCAGGCCGGTCCATGCGCCGGGTTACGGAAGCGGCAAAAAAGGTGGGTTATCTTACCGGGTATCCCAATCTTTTATCTGATGAAGATGCGATGGAAGTTCCCAAGGATCAGGTGTTATTGATTTGCACCGGATCACAAGGTGAACCCCGTGCCGCAATGGCCCGCATCGCGCGGGGAGAACACCCGACAATCCAGCTTGATGCCGGCGATACGGTTGTCTTTTCGGCGCGTGAAATTCCCGGTAACGAAAAATCGATCGGGTTTATTCAGAACTCGCTGATCAAACGGGGGATCAACGTGATTACCGCCCGTGACGAACCAATTCATGTTTCGGGCCACCCGGGGCGGGCTGATCTTGCGCGCATGTATCAGTTGACACGGCCAAAAATTCTGGTGCCCGTTCATGGGGAACCTCGCCACTTGCGAGAGCAGGCCAATCTGGGACGGGAATGCCAGATACCTGAAACAGTGGTCCCCCATGATGGCACGGTTATTCGCCTGTCTCCGGGCTTTGCCAGTGTGATTGAGGAAGTTGATACCGGTATTCTGTGCCTGGATGGCGGGCGGCTGATCAAGCGGGATTCCAATACCATTCGTAACCGTAATCGCATCATGTGGAATGGCGTGATGTTTGTGACCGTGGTGCTTAATCAGTTTGGTGAAATGGTGGGCGAGCCCATGATTACCGCCCCCAGTCTTTTTGACGAAGCTGATGATGACGTTCAATTGAACCGGTTTGCTGCTGAAATTGGCAATCGTGTTGATCAGCTCGACGATGATGAAGTGTTGAACGATTCCGCAGTAATTTTGGCCATTCGCCAAGCCGTGCGCCGACCCATTCGCCAGCGGCAGGGCAAACGTCCGTTGATCGAAGTTCATTTGATGCGTGTAACCGAAGAATAATGCGTATTGCCCCGATCTGCCTGAAAGGGCCGGGGCAATATCTGTTTTAATCAGGATGCAATCAGGAGCCCGCGATGATTGGCCGTCTAAATCATGTTGCCATTGCCGTTCCCGATCTGGATGAAGGCATACGCCTTTACCGTGATGTGCTGGGTGCGCATGTTTCCGAACCGCAAGATGAGCCTGATCATGGCGTTCGCGTGGTTTTTGTCGAATTGCCCAATACCAAAATTGAATTGTTATATCCGTTGGGTGACAATTCGCCGATCCAGGCATTTCTGGAAAAAAATACCGCCGGTGGCATTCATCATGTTTGTTATGAGGTTGAGGATATTCTGGTTGCACGTGACCGTTTAGTTGCGCAAGGTGCGCGTATTCTTGGAACGGGCGAACCAAAGATCGGTGCACATGGCAAACCGGTTCTGTTTTTGCATCCCAAGGATTTTAATGGCACGCTGGTTGAGCTTGAACAAAGCTGAGAAAGGGTAACGGCTTTTTTATAGTCGGCTTAACTGTTTATGTAAGGATATCCCATGGGCTGGTTTTCGGGTTTGGTCACCTATCTAATTATTTGGTGGCTGGTTTTGTTCACGGTCTTGCCGGTTGGGGTCCGTCGGCAGGAAGTTGTTGAAAAAGGCCATGATAGTGGTGCGCCGCAAAACCCGCATATGTGGAAAAAAATACTGGCGACATCGTTGATATCGGCAATTCTGTGGGGCGTGGCATATTTTGTGATTACCAGTGGCCTGATTGATATTCGCCCGGCAGCTGACGCCTTTAAATAGGTGCAGTAAATATACCTGATGTCGGAAAAAGGGAAAATCTTTAAGGATTTCTCCTTTTTTGTTGGGCGATTATCCTTGCGGGAACAAAAAAAAAGCAAGATCCTAAGATCTTGCTTTAGCGCTATTTTATAGCTGTTTTCCCGTTATCTTTATTACTTCCTCCTAGACCTGGGCTCATTGGCACAGGTTTCTATTCGACGTCGCGCCTGCTTCTTTTGTGCTTATTGGCAAAAAAGCCTCCCGCATTTTATGAGCGGCTGCGGATCGTCTGTCCGTTACGATCTTGCGTCGTTTCAGGACGGTTAAAAAGCCATATAATTCACGATTATGCAAGATGTTTTGACCAAACTTCACAAATGCATGTAACGTTGTGTAACAAAATTATGTTACGTCAAATAGTTAGAAGGTGTTTTTGCCATGAAGCTGTTTGTTTGTTCGCGCTTTAAAAGGGCGTGTTTACAGGTGCTTGTGCCTGTTTTTGCCGTAATTACAGCGCTGATGAATCCTGTTTTTGCTGCGGATTCTGCACAAAAAGATTCGGGTGCATCAAGTACCCCAACCGTGACGGTGACCAAGGATGCCTGTCAGGCTGTTGTGGCATATCAACCGGATGCCGGTGTTGCGTATCAACCCGGCGTTGACGTTAATGGCAAAGCCGTAACGCCTGCCGAAGGCCCCGGGGTAGAAACAAATCCGATTATCCTGCCGGATGTGATCGAATTTCCCGTCACGATCGATTTTTTTAAATTTGCCGGTATTTCGACACCGGCAGGAATTAGCGGCGAGGGAGACCTTGGCCGGATTACATATCGCAACGGTCAAGTCTATTTTGATGACAAACCAATTGGAAATGCTGCCCACAATGCCGATTTGATTGCAGCATGTCAGGCTGCGGGGTATCGTTGATCCTCTTGGAAGATGCGTGCAGGGAATTTTATATGGTTCAGGTCTGATGTTTTCTTAGATTTTGGTCCGGGTCTATTCCGGCAAATTTCAAGTTCCGTCTTGCCTTTCCGCTGTGGCTGTCGCATGTTCCGGGCAAGATTTTTGGTAATTGTTACCTTCCCAGATTGCTTTATTACGAGGCATTGATGCGTCTTTCCCAGTTCTTCCTGCCCACCCTTAAAGAAACCCCGTCAGAAGCGCAGATCGTTTCTCATCGGTTGATGTTGCGCGCCGGGATGGTGCGGCAGCTTTCGGCTGGCATTTATTCCTGGCTGCCGCTGGGATATCGCGTTCTCAAAAAGATCGAACAGATTGTTCGTGAAGAGCAGGATGCCATTGGCTGTAACGAACTGCTGATGCCAACCATTCAGCCTGCCGAGTTGTGGCAGGAAAGCGGCCGTTATGAAGATTACGGGCTGGAAATGCTGCGCATTACCGATCGACATGATCGCAACATGCTGTTTGGGCCGACCAATGAAGAAGTCATTACGGATATTTTCCGTAAAGATATTCGGTCCTATAAGCAGGTGCCGCAGATGTTGTACCATATTCAGTGGAAATTCCGTGACGAGATCCGCCCGCGCTTTGGCGTGATGCGGGGTCGCGAATTTCTGATGAAAGATGCGTATTCGTTCGACATCGACTACGAAAGCTCCCGTCATGCCTATAACAAAATGTTTTTGGCCTATTGCCGGACATTTTCGCGACTGGGCGTGAAGGCCATTCCGATGGTTGCCGATACAGGCCCGATTGGTGGCGATTTAAGCCATGAATTTATTATTCTGGCGGAAACCGGTGAAAGCGAAGTTTTCTGCGATAAGAAATGGCTGGAAAAAGACCTGACCGGGCAGGGTGTTGATTTAAATGATCGCACCAACCTTGAAGGCTGGGTCCAGACCACGCTGGAAGATTATGCCGCGACCGACGAAAAACACGTGGCCGAAGATTGCCCGGTTGCAAGTGGTGACCTGATTGCCACGCGTGGCATTGAAGTTGGTCATATCTTCCATTTTGGCAGCAAATATTCCGAACCGATGGGGGCAACTGTCCTGGGCCCCGATGGCAAGGAAGTGCCGGTCATGATGGGGTCGTATGGAATTGGTGTGTCCCGTCTTGTTGGTGCCCTGATTGAGGCGTCACACGATGAAAACGGCATTATCTGGCCCGAAGAAGTGGCCCCTTTCCGGGTTGGTCTGATCAATTTGCGCACCGGTGACGATGCGTGTGATGCCGCCTGCGAAGATATTTATGGCAAACTCAAAAATGCCAAAATTGATGTGCTGTATGACGACCGTGACATTCGTGCCGGCGGTAAGTTTGCCGATATGGACCTGATCGGCTTGCCCTGGCAGATCGTGATTGGGCCCAAAGGGTTGGCCAATGGTGTTGTGGAACTTAAAAACCGTAAATCCGGTGAACGTTCCGAAGTCACCCTTGAGGCTGCCTTTAGCCAGATCGGTATCTGATGCCGGATACGGGGCGGGATGACCGCCCCGTACGAAAATTTGATATGACCCATACGGGTTTCAGACGAAACCCTTCTCCACAAGGATGATGTGCCTATGTTCAGTCCGTTCGAACGCATGGTGGCGTTTCGCTATCTGCGTCCCCGTCGGCAGGAAGGCTTTGTCTCGGTAATTGCGATTTTTTCGTTGCTTGGCATTATGCTGGGTGTGGCGACGCTGATTATCGTGATGTCCGTGATGAACGGTTTTCGTGCCGAACTGCTGTCTCGCATTCTTGGACTGAACGGGCATATATCGGTTTACGCACAAAACCCTGACGGCTTGCCTGATTATGCCGATATTGAAAAAAAGATTGTTGAAACCGGCAATATAACGCTGGTCAATCCGATTGTTGAAGGCCAGGTCATGGCCTCGAAAAGCGGGCGGGCGACCGGTGCGATTGTACGTGGCATGCTGCCTGACGATATCGTCAAGCGCGATACACTGGCTGACAACATCGTTTTTGGCAGCCTGAAAGATTTTAAAGGCGACGATGCGATCATTATGGGCGCACGTCTTGCGATGAAACTGGGCCTGGGTGTTGGCGATACGGTTAATCTGATTTCGCCCAAAGGCAAGGTTACGGCATTTGGGTCGGTCCCGCGGATGCGGTCCTACCATGTGGTCGCTCTGTTTGATATTGGCATGTATGAATACGATTCCGGGTTCATCTTTATGCCAATGCAGGCAGCACAGACCTATTTTCAAATGTCAGGCAAGATTTCAAATTTTGAAATTGTGTTGAAGGATCCATCGCGTCTTTCCGATACGATGGATGATTTGCTGCAAAATTTACGCGGTGAAAATTTGCGACTGGTGAACTGGCAACAGTCCAATTCCAATTTCTTCAATGCCTTGCAGGTCGAACGTAATGTGATGTTCCTGATCCTGACGCTGATTATTCTGGTGGCTGCCTTTAATATCATTTCCGGTATGGTGATGCTGGTGAAGGATAAGGGGCGTGACATTGCGATTTTGCGCACCATGGGGGCGACGCGTGGGGCTGTGTTGCGGATCTTCTTTTTGACCGGTGCGTCGATTGGCGTGTTGGGAACGTTAAGTGGTTTGCTGCTGGGTGTTGTGTTTTGTGAAAATATCGAAAGCATCCGCCAGTTTATTCAAAGCTTGACCGGTGCCGATCTGTTTAACGCTGAAATATACTTCCTGTCGCAATTGCCTGCCGATCTTGATGTCAATGAAGTGGTCATGGTCTGCCTGATGTCGCTGGCATTGTCGTTCCTGGCAACGATTTACCCGGCATGGCGCGCGTCGCGCCTCGATCCGGTGGAGGCGTTGCGGTATGAATGATGTGCAGAAAAAATCGGCCGCCCAGCGTCAAGTAAAACCGATGCTGAAACTTGAAAAGGTTGTGCGCTCTTTTTCGCAAGGGGCGGAAAAACTTGAAGTTCTAAAAGCGATTGATCTGACAATTAACGAAGGCGAGATTGTCGCCCTTGTCGGTCCGTCGGGCGCAGGTAAATCAACTTTGCTTCAGATCGCGGGGTTGCTGGAGCGCCCGGATTCGGGAAGCGTTTCGATTGGCGGAAAACGCAGTACCGATCTGTCCGATCTGGCGCGCACCGAAATGCGCCGAAATCATATTGGCTTTGTGTATCAGTACCATCATTTATTGCCAGAGTTTTCGGCACTTGAAAATGTGGTTATTCCGCAAATGATTGCCGGTCTGAAACGCAAGGATGCCGAAGTTCGTGCGATGGAGCTGTTGCAATGCCTGGGTATTGAAGCCCGTGCGCAACATCGCCCCGCACGCTTGTCAGGTGGGGAACAGCAACGTGTTGCTGTTGCCCGGGCGCTTGCCAATGTGCCCGATGTGTTATTTGCGGATGAACCAACAGGTAACCTGGACCCGCAAACGGCGGATAATGTTTTTGGTATGCTGGTGTCGCTGGTGCGTCAAACGGGGTTGGCGTCGTTAATTGCAACGCATAACCCGGAACTGGCCCGGCAGATGGACCGTATCATTACGTTGCGCGATGGTCACCTTGTCGAAATTGATCCGGAAACACTTTCATAATCGGGTTTCGGTTCCTATAAATGTATGATCGGCGGGCGCCCTTGTGGCGCCCTTGGTCTTTGTTGTTGTGCTTTTTTATCGAGGTCCCCTGCAATGGAAAGTGGTTTCATCCATCTGCGCGTTCATACCAACTATTCGTTGGCCGAAGGGGCGATTACGACAAAAGAACTGGCAAAGCTGTGCGCGGCTGACAATCAACCTGCTGTCGCCATGACAGATACCAACAATATGTTTGGGGCGCTGGATTTTGCCGGGGCTGCCAGTGGTGCCGGTATTCAGCCAATACTGGGTGTACAGGTTGGTATTGAACGTTTCGGCACCGAAGTTGTTTTGGGGAAAGCAGGCCGGGAACCGGACCCCGATGAACTTGTTTTGCTGGCACAAAACAAAACCGGTTACTTTAACCTGCTGAAAATTGTGTCGCGTGCCCACATGACGACTGAAGCAGGTAGTACGCCAAAGGTGCGGCTTGATCATTTGGCTGAACATTGTGACGGTGTCATTTGCCTGACCGGTGGCCCATCCGGCCCATTGGCACGATTGTTAAGTGAAGAACAGCAAAGCAAGGCGGTTGATTGTCTAAAGCGCCTGAAAGAGATCTATGATGATCGGCTTTATATTGAAATTCAACGTCACGGCCTGGCGTCGGAAGAATTGGTTGAGCCTCGCCTGATCGACCTGGCCTATGATCATGATGTGCCGCTGGTGGCGACCAATGATTGTTATTTTCCACGCGCAGAGATGTATGAAGCCCATGACGTGTTCATTTGTATCGGGCAAGGTGCCGTTGTGGGCCAGGATGATCGCTGGCGATTGACACCAAACCACCGTTTTAAAACCGCCGAAGAAATGCGCGCGTTGTTTGCCGACCTTCCCGAGGCTTGCGACAATACGCTGGTTATTGCTCATCGCTGTGCCTGGCATGTTGAAAAAATCGATCCGATTTTGCCACCGTTTGACTGCGGTGAAGGCCGGACGGAAGTGGATGAATTGCGCCATAAATCCTTTGATGGCCTGCAGGCGCGACTGGATAAATATGTTTATACCGCTGATATGACCGAGGCGGAAAAACAGAAGGTCGCGGAACCCTATAATGCGCGCCTTGAATATGAACTGGGTATTATTAACCAGATGGGGTTCCCTGGTTACTTCCTGATCGTTGCCGATTTCATTCAGTGGGCCAAGGAACATGAAATTCCTGTGGGTCCAGGCCGTGGGTCCGGGGCAGGGTCGCTTGTGGCTTATGCCTTGCTGATTACCGATCTGGATCCATTGCGTTTTTCATTGCTGTTTGAACGTTTCCTTAATCCGGAACGCGTGTCGATGCCGGACTTTGACGTCGATTTTTGTCAGGATCGGCGCGGCGAAGTTATTGAATATGTGCAACATAAATATGGTTATGATCGCGTCGCACAGATTATTACCTTTGGTAAATTGCAGGCCAAGGCGGCTGTGCGCGATGTGGGCCGTGTGCTGAGCATTCCGTATGGTTATGTTGATAAAATCTGTAAAATGATCCCCGGTGATCCGGCCAAACCTATCCCGCTGAAAGAAGCGATTGATATGGAGCCCGATCTGCGCCGTATTGCGCGTGAAGATCCCGATATTGACCGTTTGCTAACCATAGCCATGCAGATCGAAGGGCTTTACCGGAATTCGTCTACACATGCTGCCGGTGTGGTGATTGGTGACCGCGACCTTGATGAACTGGTGCCGCTTTATCGCGACCCCCGATCAGATATGCCGGTAACGCAGTTCAACATGAAGTTTGTTGAAAATGCCGGGCTGGTCAAGTTTGACTTTTTGGGTTTGAAAACCCTGACGGTGATTATTGAAGCCGTTAATTTGATGCGTCAACGTAAGGACGTTCCACAAGACTTTGATATCAGCGCAATTCCGCTTGACGATCGCCCATCTTTTAAGTTGTTGTCTGCGGCTGAAACCGTCGGCGTGTTCCAGCTTGAATCCCAGGGCATGCAAGACGTATTGCGCGGCCTTAAGCCCGATACGCTGGAAGATATTATCGCTGTGGTGGCGTTGTATCGTCCGGGGCCGATGGACAATATTCCCTATTACATTGCCCGTAAGCACGGGCGCGAAGAACCCGACTATATGCACCCGATGCTAAAGCCGATCCTTGAAGAAACCTATGGCATCATGATCTATCAGGAACAGGTCATGCAGCTGGCCCAGTTGATGTCGGGTTATTCCCTGGGCGGCGCAGATTTGCTGCGCCGGGCCATGGGTAAAAAAATTGCCGAGGAAATGGAAAAGCAGCGTTCGCTGTTTGTGGATGGTGCGGAAAAAAACAATGTTGATCGTCAGCAGGCATCGGACATTTTTGACCAGGTTGCCAAGTTCGCATCCTATGGCTTTAACAAATCGCACGCGGCAGCCTATGCGCTGGTGGCGTATCAAACAGCCTATTTAAAAGCGAATTATCCGGTCGAATTTATGGCCGCACTGATGACGCTTGATATGCACAACACTGACAAGCTGGCAATTTTCAAACAGGAAATTGAGCGGCTTGGTATCGAGATATTGCCGCCGTGTATTAATAATTCCGGCGTTGCCTTTACGGTTGAAAACCAGGGTGGCGTGCGCAAAATTCGGTATGCGCTGGCTGCGGTACGCAATGTGGGGGATGCGGCAATGGAAAGCCTCGTTGCCTCGCGCGAGGCGAATGGTGCGTTTAAGGATTTAACCGATTTTGCATCCCGGATTGATAGCAAGGCGTTAAACAAGCGATTGCTTGAAAACCTGGTCCGTGCCGGGGCTCTTGATTGCCTGCATGATAATCGCCGCGTGATGTATGAGAATGTCGATAAAATATTAGCTGTGTCGCAGCGTGAAATGCAGGCGCGCAACAATGACCAGATCAGCATGTTTGGCGATGATAGCGGTTTTGGCAAGGATACCATCCGTATGCCGGATGGCCGCGATTGGGTGCCGATGGAAAAACTGACCGAGGAATTTTCGGCCATCGGGTTTTATTTGTCGGCACATCCGCTTGATACATTTGGTAAAAGTTTACAGCGTATTGGTGTTGCCCCGTTTTCCGAGCTGGAAGCCCGGATGCGTGCCCAGAATAAGGGGGCGATCAAGCTGGCCGGAACGCTGATTAATGCCCGCGAAATGATTTCAAAAAAGAACGGCTCCAAATTTGCCTTTGTCATGCTGTCTGATGCGACAGGTAGTTTTGAAGTAGCTTTTTGGGCCGAAGCATGGGCTGCCTATAAAGAAGTGATTAATTCAGGCAAGCCGTTATTGTTAATTGTGTCGGCCGAGTTCCGCGAAGGCCAGTTGCGCATACAGGGGCAACGTGTCGAGGATCTGGAGCAGGCCGTGACAGGTGCGGCAGAAGGTATTCGCATTCGTCTGACCCGGACCGAGCCGATTTTGGAAATTCGTGAACTGCTTGAAAAAGCAGGGCGGGGACGGGGGCTGGTCAATATTTCTTCGGTGTGCCCGGATGGCCGTATTGCGGAAATTGAATTGACAGATAACTATAAGGTTGGCCCTACATTGATCGGGGCCGTTGGGGCAATTCCCGGTGTGGAATTTGCTGAAGAAATCTGATTGTTTTGTTTGGCAGGTTTTTGTGGGGCTTGTTGCCTACTTAACGCTTGCAATATCGGGGATGCGGCGCTAAAACCCGCCTCGAACATCGCACGTGGGAGCGTGGCGAATAGTTATGTATTCGTCCATCCGGTGTTTTGCCATTTGGCAAAATTCCTTCCCACGGAGGTATTAACCGGAAAACGGTAGGAAATTATCATGGCTTTGCCAACCTTTACCATGCGTCAGCTGATGGAAGCTGGCGTCCACTTTGGTCACCACACCCGTCGCTGGAACCCGAAGATGAAGCCTTACATCTTTGGTGCGCGTAACGACATTCACATCCTGAACCTTCAGGAAACCGTTCCGATGCTGCATCGTGCGATGCAGGCTGTTCGCGACGTGACTGCTGCTGGTGGCCGTGTTCTGTTTGTCGGCACCAAGCGTCAGGCATCCCCGGTTGTTGCTGAAGCTGCAAAACGTTGCGGCCAGTACTATGTGAACCATCGTTGGCTCGGCGGTATGCTGACCAACTGGAACACTGTTTCGGGTTCGATCAAACGCCTGAAAGAACAGGACGAAATCCTGAATTCCGGCGCTGAAGGCCTGACCAAAAAAGAAATCCTGAACCTGACCCGTTCGCGCGACAAACTTGAACGCGCACTGGGCGGCATTAAGGATATGGGTGGTCTGCCCGACATCATCGTCGTGGTTGATACCAACAAAGAAGCGTTGGCAATCCATGAAGCACGCAACCTGCATATTCCGGTTGTTGCCATTCTGGACTCCAACTCGGACCCGCAAGACGTTCAGTACCCGATCCCGGGTAACGACGACGCGATCCGCGCAATTCAGCTTTATTCTGACCTGTTTGTTGGTGCCGTTCTTGACGGTATCCAGGCAGAAATGACTGCTTCGGGTGCAGATCTCGGCGAAGCCGAAGAACTCCCGGCGCAGGAAGCTGCTGCTGCCGAAGCCGCCGATCAGGCTGCTTCCGCTTAAATTTCATTTTATATCTGGGGATCCGGCGGCTATCATGCCGCCGTTTCTTTAGGTGTTATCCACTTGATCGCGTAATAGGGGCTTAAAAAATGGCTATTACCGCTGCTCTCGTGAAAGAGCTTCGCGAAACTACCGGCGCCGGCATGATGGACTGCAAAAAAGCGCTGTCCGAAACCGACGGCAATATTGATGCCGCTGTTGACTGGCTGCGCACCAAGGGTCTTGCTGCTGCTGCCAAGAAAGCAGGCCGCGTTGCTGCCGAAGGTCTGGTTGGTGTTGCTGTTAATGGTACTGCCGGTGCCGTTGTCGAGTTGAACGCCGAAACCGACTTTGTATCGCGCAACGAAGACTTTCAGACGTTTGTTTCCGAAATTGCAAAGCTGGGTGTTGTTGCCAATGGTGACATCGAAACCCTGAAGGCAACCCCGTTCCCGGGGACGTCACGCAATGTCGAAGAACAGGTTACCCACATGATCGCCAAAATCGGCGAAAACATGAACCTGCGTCGCGTTGCTTCGATTTCGGTCGAAAAAGGTCTTGTCGCATCTTACGTTCACTCTTCAATCGCTTCCGATCTGGGCCGGATTGGCGTTCTTGTTGCTTTGGAATCCGAAGCTGACACCGCTGTTCTGGAAGGCCTTGGCAAGCAGATTGCGATGCACATTGCCGCCACCAACCCGGCATCGGCAACTGTTGCTGATCTTGACCCGGAACTGGTTGAGCGCGAAAAAGCTGTTCTGACCGATCAGGCTAAAGAATCTGGCCGCCCGGATGAAATCATTGCCAAGATGATCGAAGGCCGTATTCGTAAATATTACGAACAGGTTGTGCTGCTGGAACAGACCTTTGTCATCGACGGTGAAAGCCAGGTTAAAGCCGTAATCGAGAAAGCAGCGAAAGACGCTGGTGCCGCGATTACCCTTAAGGGCTTCCTGCGCTTTGAACTCGGCGACGGGATCGAAAAAGAAGAAAAAGACTTCGCTGCCGAAGTTGCTGAGCAGTTGAAGAAATAAGATGTCTTATCGAATTGATGCGGAAAGTATCAATTCGTGTATGATCCAGGCCGGCGGGGTCTTCAGAGTGCTAACACCCTGTTGCTCGCCGGTCTTTTTATATCTGAAGTTTGCTACCTGCTTGAATGGTGGCACAAATCAGCGTTGAGAGGCATCTGGATATGGCAGAAAACGGCCCGTTGAAGTTTCGTCGTGTGCTGTTGAAATTGTCTGGCGAAGGCTTGCTGGGCAAACAACAATACGGTCTTGACCCCGATACCGTTGATCGGATCGCCAGCGAGATCAAGATCGTTCATGACATGGGGGCTGAAGTCTGCATGGTGATTGGTGGCGGAAACATCTTTCGCGGTGTGAAGGGTGCGTCGCAGGGCATGGAACGTGCCACAGCTGATTACATGGGCATGCTTGCTACCATTATGAATGCCCTGGCGGTTCAGAACGCGCTTGAGCGCCACGGGGTTCAAACCCGTGTGCAATCAGCCATTCCGATGTCATCAGTGTGTGAGCCCTATATTCGGCGCCGTGCCGTGCGGCATATGGAAAAGGGCCGGGTGGTTATTTTCGCAGCAGGCACGGGCAACCCGTTTTTTACCACCGATACCGCAGCGGCCTTGCGCGCGGTTGAAATGGGATGCGATGCCCTGTTAAAGGGAACGCAGGTTGATGGCGTTTACACTGCGGACCCTAAAACCCATCCTGATGCAGTTCGTTATGACTCACTGACATATATGGATGTACTTGCGAAAGATTTGCGTGTTATGGATGCTTCCGCTATTTCTTTGGCGCGTGAAAATGATATTCCCGTAATCGTATTTTCTTTGCATAATCCGGGCGCTTTTGCCGACGTTGTTTGTGCAAAAGGTACGTTTACGATTATTTCGAATGGAGACTGAAGGTGTCTGACGTTGCTGGCCTAAAAAAAGACCTGTCCCGCCGTATGGAAGGGGCTCTTGAAGTGTTGCACAAGGAATTCACCGGTCTGCGTACCGGCCGCGCCAGTGTTAGCCTTCTCGACCCGGTCATGGTTGAAGCCTACGGGACGATGACGCCGCTTAACCAGGTTGGTTCGGTCAGTGTTCCTGAATCGCGGATGCTGTCGGTTCAGGTTTGGGACAAAACGATGGTTAAGTCGGTTGAAAAGGCCATTCGTAATTCCGGTCTTGGTTTGAACCCGGCTGCCGATGGTACACTTGTTCGGGTGCCGATTCCTGCTCTGAACGAAGAACGTCGTGCTGATCTTAGCAAGGTTGCCGGTAAGTATTCCGAGCAGGCCCGTATTTCTGTGCGTAACGTGCGTCGTGACGGCATGGATCAGCTGAAGAAATGGGAAAAAGACAGCATCATTTCCGAAGACACATTGCGTTCCGAGGAAAAAGAAATTCAGAAGCTGACCGATAAGGTGATTGCCGATATCGACGAAGCTCTGGCCCATAAAGAACAGGAAATCATGCAAGTCTGACCATGACTGTTCTGGCATCGAACCTTAAGCCGTCTGGCGACCAAATTGTTCCGCGCCATGTTGCCATCATTATGGATGGCAACGGGCGTTGGGCACGTGCGCGTGGAAAGCCCAGGACAGCCGGACATCGAGCCGGTGTCGAAGCCGTTCGGCGTACTGTGCAGGCTGCTGCCGAAATAGGCATTGAATATCTGACACTTTACGGTTTCTCGACGGAAAACTGGAAGCGCCCGGAAGGTGAAGTCAGTGATCTGATGGGGCTGCTACGTCTGTTTATCAAGCGTGAGCTGGGTGCTCTGGATAAAAATGGTGTTCAGATCAAAATTATTGGTGATCGGGATCGTTTTGCCCCGGACATCCGTGCATTGCTTGATAACGCAGAAAAGCGAACAGTTTCGAATTCGCGCCTGAAACTGACAATTGCGCTTAGTTATGGTGCAAGGTCTGAACTGGTGGATGCTGTTCGCCAGATTGCCCGGCGGGTTGCCCTGGGCGAATTGTCAGAAAGCAATATAAACGAAGACCTGATTGAACAAAATCTTGCAACTGCCGGTATGCCGGACCCCGATTTGTTGATCAGGACAAGTGGTGAACAGCGAATCAGTAATTTTTTGTTGTGGCAGTCGGCCTATACCGAATTTGTGTTTGACGAGGTGCTTTGGCCCGATTTTGACCGGCAACATCTGGAACAGGCAATAGAAAATTTTGCCGGGCGGGAGCGGCGTTTTGGCGCAGTCCTCTGAAGTAAGTGTTCCACCGAAATCCGGTCTGGGGTTGCGCATTGCATCGGCTCTGGTGATGGCCCCTGTTGCTGTTGCCGCGGTGTGGTTCGGCTCACCTTGGTTTGGGATGCTGATTTTTGTTTTTAGCGCCGCCATGACCTGGGAATGGTTGCGCATGTGCGCGCCTGATCGTGCCTTGCCTTTGGCTGCTGTTTCTGGTTTTGGTCTTGCCATTGCTATGTATGCGCAGTTTCTTGCGCCTCAAATATTGGTGCTTATACCAGTTGCTGTGACGGCTCTTGTCGTGGTCGCGCTGTGCGGGCGTGAACGGTTGCTGGTTTCGGTCGGATGTGTCTTTATTCCGCTTACTGCCCTTGCCGTACAGTGGTTGCGGGTGTGGCATCAGGATGGCCTGTTGCTGATCATGTGGCTGTTTTTGATTGTATGGGCGACCGATACAGGCGCATATGCATTTGGTCGTGCAATTGGTGGCCCCAAACTGGCTCCTAGGTTTAGTCCGAAAAAAACCTGGGCGGGTTTGGTTGGGGGAATGATTTGTGCCGCAATTATTGGTGGTCTGATTGTTCATTTCAGCGGCGGTGCAGCTATCTGGGCCATAACGTTTGCCAGTGCCGTGCTGGCGATTGTTGCCCAAATTGGTGATCTGGCGGAATCGGCCCTTAAACGTCGATTTGGTGTGAAAGACAGCAGCAATTTAATTCCTGGTCATGGTGGTTTTCTGGACCGGGCCGATGGAATGCTTTCGGTTTTGCCTGTTGCCTTTGTACTTGTTTATTTTTTCGGTCTGGGTCTGCGCTAGGACTAGCACTAGCAAAGTTCTTTGACCGGTTTGTTATATTGGTGCCGGATGTCGGTTACGAAATCTGTGTGTATTATGGGCGTCACGGGCTCGATCGGTAAAAGTACTGCCGATGTGGTTCTGGCCCACCCTGATCGTTACCGGGTCGATGCGGTAACTGCGCATCGCAATGTCGATGAACTCGCATCAATGGCTGTCAAGCTCGGTGCCCGTTTTGCAGTTATCGCTGATGAAACACTTTTCAATGATTTAAAAGTAGCACTTGCCGGTTCGGGTATTGAAGCCGGGGCAGGGGAAAATGCCCTGATTGAAGCCGCCTGTCGTCCTTCGGATATTGTTATTGCGGGCATTGTCGGCGCGGCCGGATTACGTGCCACACTGGCCGCTGTTCGCCGCGGCGCTGTCATCGGCCTGGCCAACAAGGAAACTCTTGTTTGTGCGGGCGAATTGATGACAGATGAAGTGCGGCGTTATAATGCCACAATTATTCCTGTCGATTCTGAACATAGCGCAATTTTTCAGGTCCTTGATGATCGTGCGCCAGACCGGATCGAACGAATATTGCTCACGGCTTCGGGCGGACCGTTTCGAACGTGGTCGTTAAGCGATATGGCCGCGGTTAGCCGCGAACAGGCGCTTGCTCATCCGAACTGGAGCATGGGGGCAAAAATTTCAATCGATTCTGCCACCATGATGAATAAGGGGCTTGAACTTATCGAGGCTTGCCGTCTTTTTCCCGTGCCTGAAAGCAAGGTTGAAATACTGGTGCATCCGCAATCAGTCATTCACAGCATGGTAGAATATGTGGATGGATCGGTGCTGGCCCAGCTTGGTACGCCTGATATGCGCACCCCCATTGCTTATGCACTGGGGTGGCCTGAACGCCTGCCATTGGCGTTGCCGCGGCTTGATTTCGCTGCTATCGGCCAGTTTAGTTTCGAAGCACCCGATGAAGAACGTTTTCCCGCATTGAGATTGGCGCGTGAAGCCTTGCGCGCAGGCGGGACCCTGCCTATTGTTCTTAACGCTGCGAACGAGGTTGCTGTTGCGGCGTTTCTTGCAGGGCGTATTGGTTTTCTTGATATCACAAAGCTGGTCGAAGCAGTTATGGTCGCCCATGCTGATGAAAAACTGAGCGATATTGATCATGTGTTCGCGACAGATGATCTTGCGCGGCGTTTGACTAAAGACATGATTGAACGACTATGCCTTTAAAGGCCCCGAACAATTCGAGGAATCCTACCTGATGGTCACTATCCTGTCGTTTCTTTTTGTGTTGTCCGTTCTGGTATTTGTCCACGAGTTTGGGCATTACTGGGTCGCGATCAAGGCCGGGGTAAAAGTTGAGTCTTTTTCCATCGGTTTTGGGCCGGAAATCGTCGGCTGGAACGATAAAAGTGGGACACGCTGGAAAATTAGTGCCTTGCCGCTGGGCGGTTATGTCAAGATGTATGGTGACATGAACCCGGCCAGCGCGGGCATCCGGGATGACCTGCCTGCGGAAGACCGGCAATATGCCTTTCATCATAAAGGCCTTTTGGCGCGCGCCGCCATTGTGTTTGCGGGTCCTTTTGCCAATTTTATTTTCGCGATTGTCATTTTCACCGTTTTATTTGCCGCTGTAGGTCAGCAACGTGCCTTGCCAGTGGTTGGAACGGTTACTGACGGTAGCGCAGCTGCATCGGCTGGGTTGTTACCCAAAGACCGGATTGTTGCCGTGGACGGCCAGAAAATTGAATGGTTTGACGAACTTTCGGTGCAAATTAGACAAAAACCGGGTCAAAGTGTTGACCTGACGGTGATGCGCGATGGCAAAACCATTGATGTGATGGCAACCCCGCAAGCTGTTAGCGAAGGCGAGGGACCAAACGCGATCACGTATGGCAGGCTTGGTGTCTCCGCCGGCGATTTTGTTGCGCAACGCGACGGTATTTTTGATGCTGTCGGACATGGCGTTTCGACGACTTTTGGAATTGTCACGCAAACATTTGGCGCAATCGGTGAAATGATTGCCGGTGAACGCGATAGTTCCGAGCTTGGCGGCCCGATCCGGATAGCGCAAATGTCGGGACAGGTTGCCGAAGGCGGTATCGCGCCGCTTCTGTCATTTATGGGATATCTATCTGTTAGCCTTGGCCTGATTAATTTGATGCCGGTGCCGCTTTTGGATGGCGGACATCTGGTGTTTTATCTGATCGAAGCCTTGCGCGGAAAACCAATGAGTGCGAAAGCGCAAGAATATGGTTTCCGTCTGGGCGCGGGTTTGGTATTCAGCTTAATCATTTTTGCAACATGGAATGATCTGTCGCATCTTGGCGTATGGAATTTTTTTAAAGGCCTGGCTGGCGGATGACTGCATATATCAGGGGGTTGGTTTTGCTGCGTAAAATGCGAACTGCTGCGATGATGGTGGCCCTTGCGGGCGCCGCTACTCCAGCATTCTTGCCTGTGGAAGCACTGGCTCAGAACTATCCCACCATCACGCAGATCCGCGTAGAAGGTAACAATCGTATCGAAACCGGTACGGTGGATGCGTATCTTAAGGTGCGTACGGGTGATCCGTATGACCCGCAAAAAATCAACGAATCGCTTAAGGCGCTGTTTGCCACCGATTTGTTCGCTGACGTTTCCATTTCATATAATGACGGCGTGATGAAGGTGAAGGTTGTTGAAAACCCGATCATTAACCGCATCGCGTTCGAGGGGAACAATCACCTCAAGGACGACGCGCTGACCACGGAAGTACAGCTTAAACCGCGTGTGGTTTATACCCGTACCAAGGTGCAGGCCGACGTTCAACGTATTCTGGATTTGTATCGCCGGTCGGGCCGTTTTGCCGCGACCGTGAATCCGAAGGTTATTCAGCGCGATCAGAATCGCGTTGATCTGGTGTTTGAAATCAAGGAAGGCGAGGCAACTGGCGTTCGTCGTATCAATTTTGTCGGGAACTCGGCATTTGATGATAGCGAACTTTCAGGTGTGATTCGTACTACCACCAGTGCCTGGTGGAAAATTCTGACATCCGATGACAACTACGACCCTGACCGGGTTACCTTTGACCGCGAATTGTTGCGCCGTTTCTATCTGGCTGCCGGTTACGCTGATTTCCAGGTTTTGTCTTCGGTTGCGGAATTAACACCGGACCGTTCCGACTTTTTCATCACCTATACTGTGAATGAAGGTGAACGTTACAAGTTTGGTGACATCAAGATTAATTCGGAAATTGATAAACTGGATGTCAGCGAATTGACGCCGTTGATCAAGGTTGAAAACGGCGACTGGTATAATTCCGAAGTTGTCGACGACATGATCAAATCCCTCACCGATTATGTCGGGGACCGGGGTTATGCTTTTGTCGATATCAAGCCGGAAATCAAACGCGACCGCGAAACCAATACGATCAATGTGACGTTTAACATCACCAAAGGCCCGAAGGTCTATGTTGAACGTATTGATATTGTTGGTAATGTTCGTACGCTGGACGAAGTGGTCCGCCGCGAGTTCCGCTTTGTCGAAGGCGATGCATTTAGCAGTTCCAAACTGAACCGTTCACGCCAGCGTGTTGAGAACCTGAATTTTTTCAAAAATGTTGATGTCAAAACCCTGCCGGGCAGTGAGCCCGACAAGTCGGTGGTTGAAGTTGACGTGGATGAAAAATCGACAGGCGAGTTCTCGATTGGTGCCGGTTATGGTACGGACCAGGGGCCGTTTGGTCAGGCCGGTATTCGTGAACGTAACCTTTTGGGACGCGGGCAGGATTTGCGTCTTGGTTTCACCGTTGGTGGCAGCAGCCGCCAGATCGACCTTTCCTTTACCGAACCGTACTTCCTTGATCGTGACGTGAGTGCCGGGTTTGATATTTTCCGTCGGGAAGACGATAACCAGGACGAAAGCTCGTATGATGAAGAACAGACCGGTTTTGGTTTGCGTGCGGGATATAATTTCACCGAACATTTAAGCCAGCAGGCCCGCTACGGGTTTGAACTGGACAAATATTCGGATGTTGATTCGAACGCATCGCGTTTGCTGCGCGAAGAAGACCCTGAATTTAGTGAATCGACCATCGGACAAACGCTGACCTATGATCAGCGGGACAGTTCGGTTTCACCAAAAGATGGTTATTTTGCCCAGGTGTCTAACGATCTGGCTGGTTTTGGCGGCTCGGAACGTTATTTGAAATCCCGTATTTCCGGTGGGTATTACTATCCGCTGGATCGTCAGAAAGAATGGGTGCTTAGCACCAAGGGATCCTCGGGCTATATTTTCGGGATCGGCAAGGATACGCGTATTTCGCAACGGTTCCTGCTTGGCGGCTCCAGCTTGCGTGGTTTCTCGGCCGGGGGTGTTGGGCCGCGTGACAAAGCCAGTGATGATGCTGTCGGCGGCAAGTTCTATTATGCCGGTACTGTGCAGCTTGATTTCCCGTTAGGCTTGCCGTCTGAATTTGCGCTTAAAGGACGTATTTTCTCGGACTTTGGCTCGGCATCGGGGGTTGATGGCGATCGGTCAGGCGAGATTTATGATACGGGGTCGCTTCGTGGGTCTGTTGGTGTTGGGGTAGGCTGGGAATCGCCGTTTGGCCCGATTGGTGTCGACCTTTCGCAGGCTGTGCTCAAAGAAGATTATGACAAAGAGGAAGTGTTCCGCTTGAACTTCGGAACCAGATTCTGATGTATATGATGAAAACCGCCCAACGACTTTTTTTGGTCTTCCTGATGGTGACAGGTCTGGGGCTGCAAGCGCAGGCCCAGGCGGCTGATACCAAACAGGAAACGACTGCGATTGTCATGATCGTCGATTTTGAAGGCATCATGCGTGAAGCCTCTGCTATGCAGGATATGCGTAAGCAGGTGGAAAAACGCCGTGATTCCTATCAGACAGAAATCGAAAAACGCCAACAGGCGTTGCGTGACGAAGACCAGAAGCTTGCCCAGCAACGTACTTTGCTAAGCGCAGATGTTTTGCAGCAAAAACGTGCAGAATTTCAGAAGAAAGTTGCTGAATTTCAGAAGTTCGCCCAGGGCCGTAACAAAGTCTTGGATGAAGCGGTAAATGAGGCACGGATCAAGTTTCAAAAGAAGCTGATTGAAATTATTGCTGACGTTGCCGAGGAACGGAAGGCGACACTGGTTTTGCATAAAAGCCAGGTGATCTTGCATGCCAATGCGATGGATGCGACCAAAGAGATCTTTGAAAAGATCAATGCCGCCATCCCGTCTTTGACCGTTGAATTCAAGGAAGCGTCCTGATGGCAGATCCGCGTTTTTTTAAACGCAAAGGGCCATTCGACGCGGCGGAAATTGCTCGTATTTCCGGTGCGACGCTTGTACAAACGACCGGCGAGAGCCGGTCTTTTGTTGATGTGGCACCTTTGCAAGTGGCAGACGAAACCTGCCTGAGCTTTTTCGATAATCGCAAATATGTCGACGCCTTTGTTGCAAGCAAGGCCGGTGCCTGTTTTTGCCGCCCCGAGTTCGCTGATCGCGCGCCTAAAGGGATGCTGGTTTTCACCAGCGATGATCCTTACCGTGCTTACGCCAAAGCGGCGACTGCGTTTTACCCTGCCGAGCCTGCGAATGGCGATATATCCGAGGCGGCTTATGTTCACGCATCGGCTCGTATCGGCGAAAATGTTCAGATCGATCCTGGTGCTGTGATCGAGGAAGGCGCCGAAATTGGCGCGGGTACGCGGATTTCGGCAAATGCCGTGATCGGGCGCGGTGTTGTCATTGGCGCGGGGTGTTATATCGGCCCGGGGGCAGCACTGACCCACACTTTGGTTGGAAATTTGTGCATTATCCATTCCGGCGCCCGTATTGGGCAGGACGGTTTCGGGTTTGCCATGGGCCAACAGGGGCATTTAAAAGTTCCGCAACTTGGCCGTGTGGTAATAGGCAATGATGTAGAAATTGGTGCCAATGCCACAATCGACCGTGGTGCAGGGCCTGATACGATTATTGGCAATGGTTGTCGTATCGACAATCTGGTGCAAATCGGCCATAACGTTGAAATGGGTATGGGCTGCGTTATCGTGGCACAGGTTGGTATTTCCGGTTCAACCAAACTGGGACATTTTGTTGTTGCAGGCGGGCAGGCCGGAATTACCGGACATCTGACATTGGGCGATGGCGCGAAAATTGCCGCACAGGCCGGTGTTATGAAGGACATGAAACCGGGCGACGTTGTAGGTGGGAGCCCGGCGGTCCCGATGATGGAATATCACAAACAGACGGTTGCTTTATCGCGGCTGATACGAAAAAAGAAATAAGGGCACTGTTTATGACCGAATTGGTAAATGTTGATATCCAGCGCATTCTGGAGATGATTCCGCATCGTTATCCGTTCCTGCTGATCGACAAGGTCATTGATATCGAAGCGGATGTAGCGGCTGTCGGCATTAAAAATGTGACGATGAATGAACCGCAATTTACCGGTCATTTTCCGCAACAGCCGATTATGCCGGGTGTCTTGATCATTGAAAGCATGGCGCAGACGGCAGCAATCCTGGTTGTTCATACGCTGGGTGAGAATGCCGAAGGCAAGCTGGTTTATTTTATGAGCATCGATAGTGCGCGTTTTCGCAAGCCGGTTGTGCCGGGTGATGTGATGCATATTCATGTTCGCAAAAAACAAAGCCGCGGCCCGGTGTGGAAATTCGAAAGTGAAGTTCGTGTAGACGGAGCAGTGGTTGCCGAAGCAACGATTGCTGCGATGATCCGGGATAATTGATGATGACAAACGTGCATCCGACAGCAATTGTCGAAGACGGTGCGCAGATCGGTCAGGATGTCGAAATCGGCCCTTATTGCATGGTCGGTGCGTCGGTTGTTCTGGGTGATCGGGTTAAACTGCATTCGCATGTTGTCGTTGCCGGGCATACGACGATTGGGGAAGACGGTGTTGTTTTTCCATTCGCTTCGGTCGGGCATGCCCCGCAAGACCTGAAATTCAAGGGTGAAGCATCGCGTCTGGTGATTGGCAGCCGTACCAAAATTCGTGAAGGGGCAACTTTGAACCCTGGCACGGAAGGTGGCGGGATGCTGACCTCAGTTGGGAATGATTGCCTGTTGATGGCTGGTGCGCATGTTGGTCATGATTGTATGATCGGCGATCATTGCATTTTAGTGAACAATGCCACCTTGGCCGGACATGTGCATGTTGATGATTTCGCCATTGTCGGCGGCTTGTCAGCTGTACATCAGTTTGTTCGAATCGGTCGTCATGCCATGATCGGTGGAATGACCGGGGTTGAAAGCGACGTTATTCCCTACGGCTCGGTCATTGGCAACCGCGCCTATCTTTCCGGGTTGAATATTGTTGGTTTAAAACGGCGCGGGTTTGACCGTGAAACCATTCATTCCTTGCGCAAGGCCTATCGACTGGTTTTCGCCCACGAGGGCACACTTGCCGAACGGGTTGAGGAAGTCGCGAAGGACTTTGCCGAGGTCGGTCCGGTTATGGAAATTATCAATTTTTTGAAAGCCGAGAGCACGCGCTCGGTTTGTACACCGAAATATGACAGTTCAGCAGGGTAAAATTGGCCTGATCGCTGGTGGTGGTGATTTACCCGCCCGCCTTGTCGACGCAGCAAAAGCGTCGGGGCGGGCGGTGTTCGTTGTTGCCCTTGAAGGGCACTGTGAAACACCTGAAGCTTTGGGCGCTCCTTACGAAATTGTTCGTTTGGGGGCTGCATCAAAAATTCTAGGCCAACTCAGGGCGCATGGATGTGTGGATGTTGTGTTGGCAGGCAAGGTGCAACGCCCGTCTTTTGCATCTATTCGGCCAGATTTGCGGGCGGCAAAAATTTTGGCTCGAATTGGCCTGAAATCGCTTGGTGATGACGGTTTGCTGCGCATCGTTGGACAGGAACTGGAACGTGACGGTTTTCGGTTGATCGGCGCGCACGAAATTATGCGGGATCTGGTGACACCTGTAGGTGTTTTGGGTGCTGTTTCGCCGGATGATCAATCAAGGGCTGATGCCCGTCGCGGATTGGAAATTGCCCGTATTTTAGGTCAGGCTGATGTCGGGCAGGGCTGTATTGTTCAACAGGGTCTGGTGCTTGCAGTAGAGGCGATT
Organism: Thalassospira sp. NFXS8; assembly: GCF_040148805.1. Lineage (NCBI taxonomy): Bacteria > Pseudomonadati > Pseudomonadota > Alphaproteobacteria > Rhodospirillales > Thalassospiraceae > Thalassospira > Thalassospira sp. NFXS8. The sequence continues at coordinate 169,526 of NZ_JAGEMF010000001.1, forward strand.
GAAGGCACTGATGAAATGATTCGTCGCTCGGCCGAATATGCGCGACCGGGCCCTGGCGGGGTTTTGGTTAAATCCAGCAAGCCCCAACAGGATCAACGCCTTGATCTGCCTGCCATCGGCGTTACGACGGTTGAGCAAGCCTATCAGGCAGGGCTTTCCGGTATTGCCCTGTTTGCCGGTGGCACCATGATTATCGATCGTGAAGCAGTGATTGCACTTGCAGACCGTTACGGCATGTTTCTTGTCGGCCTTTCCCTGCCAGATGGATCTGACCATGACAAATAACGTGGTGCCGCCGACCCTCGATTCCGCATCTTCACAGGCACGTGCGACAGACGGGGCCCGCCATAACCCGGTGAAGATTATGCTGGTGGCTGGCGAGGCATCCGGGGATCAATTGGGCGGTCGTTTGATGGCAGCGATCAAACGACAAAATCCGGCGGCAACGTTTATTGGTGTTGGTGGTCCTCGCATGATTGGCGAAGGCATGCAAAGCCTGTTTTCGATGAATGAAATGTCGGTTATGGGGCTTGCTGAAATAATCCCGCATATTCCGCGATTGTTGCGCCGGATTCGCGAGACAGCTGATTTCGCCCTGTTAGAACGGCCTGACATTGTCGTAACCATTGACGCCCCCGATTTCAGTTTTCGGGTTGGCAAGCGGCTGGCGAACAAGGGCATACCGCTGGTGCATTATGTCGCCCCGTCGGTCTGGGCGTGGCGGCCGGGCCGGGCACGCAAGATTGCAAAGTTTCTGGACCATTTGCTGGCTCTTCTTCCGTTTGAACCGCCCTATTTTGAAAAAGAAGGGCTGGCAACCACCTTTATCGGTCATTCAGCAGTTGAAGAACGACATGGCGGGGACGCACAGCGTTTTCGTACAACCCATGGCCTTGACGAGCATCAGAAAGTGATTGCCATTCTGCCGGGCAGTCGGCATTCCGAAGTCGGCCGTTTGTTGCCGGTCTTTAGAGAGGTGGTCACCAGGCTTCATCGTGACCATCCTGATTATGCCTTTGTCGTACCAACTGTTAGCAAGGTCGAAGATGTTGTCCGGCAAGCGGTTTTAGAATGGCCAGGTAAAGGGATTGTCGTTTCGACCGACCAGGAGAGGCGCGATGCGTTTAGCTCTGCGCATGCGGCTTTGGCGGCTTCTGGTACGGTTTCTTTGGAGCTGGGCATTGTTGGCGTTCCACATATCATTGGTTATCGCGTTAGCCCAACCAGCGCATGGATCGCCCGTCGACTGTTAAAGGTCGATACCGTTACGATTATTAATCTTGTTCTGGGGCGTAAGCTGGTGCCTGAATATTTGCAGGAAGATTGCACGCCAGACAGGCTTTACGCTGCGATGACCGCCCTGATCATGGAAGGTCCGGACAGGACAACGCAACAGGCCGGGTTTGATGAAGCAACGACGTTGCTGGGTTTTGGTCAGGAACCACCCAGTGACAAGGCTGCATCGGTTGTTTTGCAGGTCGCAAGCGCACACCGCTGAAAGACACAACGTTATGTTCCGTTGATGATGTGAAAAAGTTTTACAACTTCGCTGTTCTCAAGCCAGTCGAATTGTTTTAGCTTTCCCGCATTCAACAAGACATAATCGGAGAGTTTTAATGCGTTATTTGCATACGATGGTGCGTGTCACCGATATTGATGCGTCGATGAATTTTTATTGCAATTTGCTGGGGATGGAAGAAACCCGCCGCATCGAAAGCGAGAAGGGCCGGTTCACCCTGATTTACCTGGCACCGCCGCATGATGTTCCCAGTGCCAAGGCAAACAAGATGCCCGAATTGGAGCTGACATATAATTGGGACCCGGAAGAGTATTCTGGCGGACGTAATTTTGGCCATCTTGCCTATGAAGTCGAAGATATTTATGGCCTCTGCCAGAAGCTGATGGATGCCGGTGTTGTAATTAATCGTCCGCCGCGCGACGGGCGCATGGCTTTTGTTCGCTCGCCCGATGGTATCTCGATCGAGTTTTTGCAGCAAGGTGATGCTCTTGCGCCGGCTGAACCGTGGGCCAGTATGGAAAATACCGGCAGCTGGTAATTTCAATAATCTGATAAATAACGCAAAAAGGCCCGGATTTCTCCGGGCCTTTTTGTTTTATGAACGCCGTTATTAACGTGCGTCCACTTCTTTGAATTCGCGTTCCACATCGCCGGTGAACAGCTGACGCGGACGACCGATTTTCTGAGAAGGATCTTCGATCATTTCTTTCCACTGGGCGATCCAGCCAACCGTACGGGCGACTGCGAACAGAACAGTGAACATGCTTTCAGGGATGCCCATCGCTTTGAAAATGATGCCCGAATAGAAATCGACATTCGGGTACAGTTTCTTTTCGACGAAATATTCGTCTTCGCGTGCGATGCGTTCAAGTTCCTGTGCAACGTCAAGAAGCGGATCCTGGACATTAAGTTCCTTAAGAACTTCATGGCAGGTCGCCTGCATAACCTTGGCGCGCGGGTCGTAGTTTTTATAAACCCGGTGACCAAAGCCCATCAGACGGAACGGATCGTTCTTGTCTTTGGCTTTGTTAACAAAATCAGGAATGTTTTTAACATCACCGATCTGGTTCAACATTTTCAGAACGGCTTCGTTCGCACCACCATGTGCCGGACCCCAAAGCGAGGCAATACCGGCAGCAATACATGCAAACGGGTTCGCACCTGAAGAACCGGCCAAACGAACGGTCGAGGTCGACGCATTCTGTTCATGGTCAGCATGGAGGATCAGGATGCGATCCATTGCTTTGGCCAGAACCGGATTGACGTTATATTTTTCGCACGGAACGCCAAACATCATTGCCAGGAAGTTTTCTGAATATGACAGGGCGTTGTTCGGATACTGGAACGGCTGACCGATCGAGTATTTATAGGCCATTGCCGCAATGGTCGGCATTTTTGCGATCAGGCGGTAAGCCGAAATCAGGCGCTGGTTCGGATCGCTGATGTCGGTGCTGTCATGATAAAACGCAGACATGGCACCGACAGACCCGCACATGATGGCCATCGGGTGGGCATCGCGGCGGAAGCCGTTATAGAAATTGCGCATCTGCTCATGCACCATGGTGTGCATGGTGATGTCAGCACTGAATTTGTCGCGTTCTGCCTTGTTGGGCAGTTCGCCGTAGATCAGCAGATAGCAAACTTCAAGGAAGTCAGCTTTTTCAGCCAGATCATCAATGGCGTAACCGCGATGGCGCAGAATACCCTTGTCACCGTCAATATAGGTGATGGTTGATTCACAGCTGCCAGTCGAGGTGAAGCCGGGGTCATAGGTGAAGTAACCGGTATCAGCATACAGTTTGCGGATATCAATGACCGACGGTCCAATATTTCCCTCAAGAACCGGAAGCTCATACGACTTGCCGTTGGAATTGTCGGTTAGCGTCACGGTATGGGAAGTCTTGGAATTTTGAGCCATGACTTTTTTCCTTCCCTGTTAACGAACATGGTTTTCGATTGGGTGCAGCATAATGCCGCAGCGCACAAAGCGCAAACAGACTATAGTTTCCCGATGCTTTTTTGGTGCTGTTATGCCGCCTCAAATTTTTTAAGACGGTTCAGCGTTTCGGGTTTTCCGAGCACCTGCATTACTTCAAAAATGCCCGGTGAAGAATTGGAGCCTGTCAAAGCAGCGCGCAAGGGCTGGGCAACCTTGCCCAGTTTCAAGTCCTTGCTTTGTGCGATCTGCTTGACAACAGTCTCGATGGCTTCTTCGTGCCATGTATCGAGCCCGGCCAGGTCATTCGCTAATGCAGCAAATAATCCGGCGGGAGCCTCGTCGATCAATGACTGTGCCTTGTCATTGAAGGACAATACGCCGTCTGTGACATAGAAAGTGGCTGATTGAGCCAACTCGGTAAGGATCTTGGCTCTTTCTTTAAGGCCTGACATGCCCTTGATCAAGGTTTCTTTCTGCACTGCATCTAAATTGCGCACACCAAGTTCAGCTGCAATGGCAGGTTCGATCAGATCCACAAGGCGAGCATTATCAGCCTGACGTATATAAATACCGTTCAGATTGGTCAGTTTTGCGAAGTCAAAGCGCGATGCGCCCTTGCCGACATCGGCAATATCAAACCATTCAATGGCCTGTTCGGCAGAAATGACTTCATCATCGCCATGACCCCACCCCAGACGCAGCAGATAATTGTTGATAGCTTCGGGCAGAAAGCCCATTTCATCGCGATATGCTTCGATACCAAGGGCGCCATGCCGTTTGGACAGTTTGGCACCATCAGGGCCGTGAATCAGCGGAATATGAGCGAATGTCGGGACATCCCAGCCCATAGCGTCATACAGCGCTTTTTGGCGAAAGGCATTGGTCAAGTGATCATCACCGCGAATAACATGGGTAATGCCCATGTCGTGGTCGTCGACCACAACAGAAAGCATATAGGTGGGGGTGCCATCGGCACGCAGGATGATATAGTCGTCGAGTTGGTCGTTCGCCACCCTTACTTCACCCTGAACCTGGTCGATAATAACTGAATCACCTTCCAATGGTGATTTGAGGCGCACGACAGGTTTAATACCTTCGGGGGCTTCGCTCGCATCACGATCACGCCAGCGGCCATCATATTTCATGGGCCGGCCTTCAGCGCGGGCTTTTTCACGCATTTCGGTCAGTTCAGCTGGTGAACTATAACAAAAATAGGCTTTGCCAGATTCAACCAGGCTATGCGCAACTTCGGCGTGGCGCTCACGGCGGGCAAACTGCATGACCGGTTCTTCGTCAGCGTTCAGCCCAAGCCAGTCAAGGCCTGCAAAAATCGCCTCGACGGCTTCCGGGGTCGAGCGTTCCCGGTCGGTATCTTCGATCCGCAGCAAAAATTTGCCACCGGTATGTTTGGCATAAAGCCAGTTATAAAGGGCGGTACGTGCGCCGCCAATATGCAGGAACCCGGTCGGAGACGGGGCAAAACGGGTAACAACCGTCATTCGCTTTATCCGTTTTTTCTGGATGTTGTCGCTTATCGTTAAGACTTTTGGCGTGCACGCTATATCATATTCGGAATGCTGTTGCACCACAGCCGATGATAGATAAAAGCCCGAGGCACGCTATACTATTAAACATTCGTCGAATAAGATGGCGACAAATTACTTTTTTTCAAGGCTTTAAGGTTGTTTGTAATCATATTGCAACAGCACTGGCCGATGACCGTGAAAAGTGGATTTTGTCCTTTGCCATGTTCTTTGGGTTGGGGCAGGCGATATTTCTTTCGCTTCATGCGCGACCTTTTGCTGCGTATTTGGTCGCGGGCCTCATTGCATCAGCTTTTGGGTTGTGGCTGAGTCGGCAGCGCATTATTCCCTTTTTTACTGTTTTAATGCTGTTTGCGACATTTGCCGGCGCGTCCCTGGTACAGTTCCATTTGTATCTGGTGCAGGCGCCGACTCTTAAAAAACCGGTTTATACTGCGTCGTTGATTGGTGATATCGTGTCGGTCGAGCCCCGTGATGGGCGCACCAGACTGGTTATTGCACCGTCATTAATTGACGGTATAAAAAATGCGGATGTTCCGGCGAAAATACGGATTTCGTTGCAAGGTGCAATTCATGCTGTTCCCGGGGATATTTTTTCGGGCAAGGCAAAACTTTTTCCGCTTGGCGTGCCCGAAACACCTGGCGATCCGGATTTTGCACGTGCCCTTTATTTTGACGGGATCGGCGGTACCGGTTTTGCTCTTGGGCGCAATTATCAAATAGAACCGAAAAACAGGGCTGGCATCAGTCTGTTAGAAGCTACAGGACGGCTACGCCTGGCCATCATGGCGCGTATTAATGAGACTCTGCCCGAACTTCAAGCGGGGTTGGCTAATGCCATTCTGGTAGGGGAACGCGGCGGCGTGCCGCCGGAACTGGCGGAAGACTTGCGGAAATCGGGGCTGGCGCATTTGCTGGCGATTTCAGGCCTGCATATGGGTCTTTTATGCGGGGTCGTGTTTTTCGTTTCCCGGCTGGTGCTGTCTATGATCCCCGCTATCGCCTTGCGATATCCGATCAAAAAATGGTCTGCAGTGGCCGGTTTTATGGTTGGGGCGCTTTATTTGCTTTTGTCCGGGGCAACGGTGCCCACCCAGCGCGCCTTTGTGATGACGGCAATTGTTTTATTTGCCGTACTTGTGGACCGGCGCGCCATATCGCTTCGTCTGGTGGCAATTGCGGCGCTGGTGGTTATGGTTGTGCGGCCTGATGCGGTCTTGGGGGCCAGCTTTCAGTTGTCATTTGCGGCCGTTACAGTGCTGGTTGCCTTTTATCAGGGGCCAGGGACCAAATGGATGGCGACAGGCAGGGATGTGGCCGCCTGGGAGCGGGCAGGGCGGTATTTTGGGTTGCTGCTGATTACCGGGGTCATGGTGACTGCAATTACGGCGCCGATTATCGGGTTTCATTTCGGGCGTGTTTCGTTGCTTGGTGTGTTGGCAAATCTGGTGGCGATCCCCCTGATGGCGTTATGGATTATGCCCTGCATTGTCGCGACGCTAGTTTTTATGCCCTTCGGGCTGGAGGTGGTGCCGCTAACAATATTATCTCCGGCGCTGGAGATTTTGATCCATCTGGCCCGCCTGGTTGCGGGGCAGGATTGGGGGCTTTGGTATGTGGCCCGGCCTTCGGCAATGGTGGTCGCCCCGATATTGCTGGCTTTGCTTTGGGGGGTGATTTGGCGTAAATGGCCGGTCCGGGGATTGGCAATGGTGCCGGTGCTGGGGGCGATTGGCACAATGTTTTTTGTATACCAGCCAGATATTCTGGTCGGGGGCAGTCAAAAGGACTGGGTTATCCGTAATCCTGTGAACGGCACACTTGTTTTTAATGGTAAAATCAGCAGCTTCCATCGCAGTATCTGGATGTCACGCTTCGGTATTAATCCTTCAAAGGCAGTGATGCAAACAGATCGCTGTGGGGAATCCGTTTGCTGGTTTGAACGACATGGACAAAGGATTGTCATTGCCGAGACAATTGACGATCCTTTTTATATTTGCCGACATGCAGACATTATTGTGGTCCTGAAGCAGGATTTTCCGATAGGAGCCTGCAAAACACGACCCTTGATTATTGATGATGATGTTTTGTGGTGGCAAGGTGGAGCGGCCGCCTTTTTACCGGTAAAAGGAGAGCCAGCAATGTATAGAACAGTTCGTGACACAAGCGGTTATTGGCCCTGGATCAGCATTGGCGGACGTTAACTTGCCGTTCGTTTGCGAGAAAAAGGCATGCCTGTAAACTGGTTGCGCGGGTAGATTACCCCTTAATATTGGCGTAAAAGACCAACAAGGCGGCCCTGAATTTGTACGCGGTCCGGTGTTAACGAACGGGTTTCGTAACGCGCATTGGCAGGCTCAAGCAGAATTTGCCCCAAACCGCGTTTAAACCGTTTAAGCGTGGCTTCGCTGTCATCAACCAATGCGACAACAATGGTACCATCGTTGGCCTGTTCACAGCGCTGAATCAGAACAGTATCACCGTCAAGAATGCCGGCTTCGATCATTGAGTCACCCGAAACTTCAAGCGCATAATGTTCGCCTGTTCCCAAAAGGGCGGCAGGCACCTGAACATGTGTGCTTTGATCACGCAGGGCTTCGATCGGCGTGCCTGCAGCAATACGGCCAAATAACGGAAGAGAGACACTTTCCTGTATTTCGGAAAAGGCCGATGGCACCATGGCAGGCCGATGAGTGGTTTTGCGCGCCGATGTTATTGGCGTAACACGGGCTGTGGTGGCCGTTGCGGGTGCATCGTCTTCGTTATTGTCGGGCAGGCGAAGAACTTCAAGGGCGCGCGCGCGATGTGCAAGCCGGCGGATAAAACCGCGTTCTTCAAGGCCGGTGATCAAACGATGAATGCCCGATTTGGATTTAAGGCTTAGCGCTTCTTTCATCTCGTCGAATGATGGCGAGATACCATGATCGCGAAGATGATTGTCGATATAGACCAGCAATTCATATTGCTTGCGCGTCAGCATGGCGTTTTCCCGAACCCAAATAAGAACAAATCGAATACGTTAATGTTCTACTTTGGTTCCGGTTTGGGGTCAAGCATCTAACGTGCTCTCATACCTTTTCCACACGTTTTATGTGGTTAAAGGCAGCGAAATGACTTTTCCGGGCCAAATGCGCCTAATGCTTGCTACCGGGGAAGGTGGCAATCAGTCTGCGGTAAAGGTGCCTGATTTGCCACCTTCTTTGTAAACCACCCGAATATTGGTGAGCTGCATGGTTTTATCAACGGCTTTGCACATGTCAAAAACGGTAAGGGCGGTGATCGAAACCGCTGTCAGGGCCTCCATTTCAACGCCTGTGCGGCCCGATGTTTTACAGGTTGCTGTAATATCAACAGCACTTTCATGTTCGGCCAAAGCTAGCGTAACTAAAACCGAGTCCAAGGGCAGGGGATGGCACAGCGGAATAAGATCCGCGGTGCGTTTTGCCCCCATTATTCCGGCAAGCTGGGAAATGGCGAGGACATCACCCTTTTTATGGCCATGGCGTGCAATCAGATCAGCAGTTGTCTGTTGCATGGTAACGCGACCTTTGGCCGTTGCCGTGCGGGTTGTTACGTCCTTTGCGGAAACATCCACCATCACGGCATTACCACCATCGTCAAAGTGGGTTAGTTTGTTCGTCATGCCGGTTTTGCCAAAAGGGTTTGAGTTGCAAGTTTGACATCATTCTGGCGCATCAGGCTTTCGCCAATAAGAAAGCATTTTGCCCCGACTTTGCCCATGCGGGCCAGATCGTCCGGGGTGAAAATTCCGCTCTCGGCAACCAGTAACCGGTCCTTGTCTACCATCGCAGCCAGTTGTTCGGTTGTGGTAAGGGATACTTCCAAAGTCTTTAAATTTCGGTTGTTTATGCCGATAAGTTTTGATTTTAGGTTAAGGGCGCGTTCAAGTTCCGGTGCGTTATGAACCTCGATCAAAACATCCATTCCCAACTGATGGGACTGGTCTTCAAGCTCGGCTGCTTGTATATCATCAAGGGCGGCCATGATCAGCAAAATGCAGTCTGCGCCCAGCGCGCGGGCTTCGGTAACCTGATAGGGATCAATCATGAAATCCTTGCGCAGAACAGGCAGGTCGACGGCAGCACGTGCTGCGACCAGGTAGGAATCGTCCCCTTGAAAATAGGGAATATCGGTTAGGACAGACAGGCAGCTTGCCCCGCCAGCCTGATAGGCCTGGGCAAGGGCGGGCGGATTAAAATCTTCGCGGATCAGGCCTTTTGACGGGGATGCTTTTTTTATTTCGGCAATCAGTCCATAACGACCTGCGGCAATTGATGCCTCGAGCGATGCAATAAAACCGCGCGGCGCGGATTGTGCGGCGGCAGCGGCTTCAAGCGTGGAAAGCGGCATTTTAGCTTTACAGGCGGCAACGTGATCGCGTTTGTCGTTACAGATACGGTCGAGAACATCGCTCATGCCGCGTTTCCTTCGTTCGAGATTTTCACAAGCAGTTCCAGCGTTTGCGCGGCCTTGCCGTTGTCAATTGCCGCGCGGGCCTGTGCAATGCCATCGGTAAGGTCTTTGGTTTTGCCGGTCACAACAAGGGCTGCCGCCGCGTTTAACAGCACAATGTCGCGATAGGCATTTTTTTGCCCGGCCAGTAAATTGCGAATGGCGGCAGCATTTGTTTCGGCATCCCCACCTTTAAGGTCATCAAGCGAGGCAAGGGCGATGCCATAATCAGCCGGATCAATGTCAAAAGTTGTAACCTTGCCGTCCTTGACTTCGGCGACAAAGGTTGGTCCGGTGACTGAAATTTCGTCAAGCCCGCTATCGCCATGCACCACCCATGCATGTTCCGAACCCAGGCGGTTCAGCACATGGGCAATCGGTTCTACCCAGTCCCGGGCGAAAACGCCAATCACCTGATGTTTTGTTTTGGCCGGGTTGGCTAAGGGGCCTAGCAGGTTAAAAATGGTACGGGTCCCCATTTCCACCCGGGTTGGCATCACATGACGCACGGCTGAATGGTGGCGAGGGGCCATCATGAAGCAAAGATTGATTTCCTTCAGCGATTTTTCCAGAAGGCTCATATCGGCATCCAGATTAACCCCCAATGCAGCCAATACATCGGCCGAGCCGGACTTGGAAGAGGCCGCCCGGTTGCCATGTTTGGCAACTTTGGCGCCGCAAGCGGCAGCCACAATTGCCGCACCTGTCGATATGTTATAGGTGCCGCTACCGTCGCCACCGGTGCCACAGGTGTCGACCGCATCGGGGGCAGCAGTTAAGCCGGTGGCTTTGGCGCGCATGACACGGGCCGCCCCGGTGATTTCATCAATGGTTTCACCGCGCAGCCGCAATGCCATTAAAAACGCCCCCATCTGCGACGGTGTTGCCTGACCTGACATTAAAACGTCAAAGGCTTGTTCGGCTTCCTGCTCGCTTAGGGTGGCGCCAGTGGCAACTTTGGCCAGTGTCGGTTTGAGATCATGTTCCGTTGACATGGAATGTTCCCTTTTTTTGTTGGCGCCGAACACTTCAGGCGGCGGAGAAATCAATAAAATTTTTCAAAAGTTCGTGGCCATGCTCGGATGCGATGCTTTCAGGGTGGAATTGAACACCGTGAATTTCATGATCGCGATGGCGCATTCCCATAATTAATCCATCCGCACTTTCGGCGGTAATTTCCAGGCAATCAGGTAATGTCGCCCGGTCAACAACCAGCGAGTGGTAACGTGTTGCAATAACTGGCGAAGGCAAGCCTTTGAAAACACTGGATCCAGTGTGGATCATTCCATCGGTTTTGCCATGCATACATTGGGGCGCACGTACAACGTCGCCGCCAAATGCTGCGCCAATGGCCTGATGGCCAAGGCAAACACCCAACAGTTTTATCTGCCCGGCAGCCTGTTTGATCAGCTCGACACAGATGCCCGCCTGTTGCGGGTCACATGGGCCGGGGGAAATCACAATTCCTTCCGGGCGCAAGGCAAGGGCATCGGCAACGCTGATTTCATCGTTGCGGACCACTTTGACCTCAGGGCCAAGTTCACGTAAAAAATGCCACAAATTAAATGTGAAGCTGTCATAATTGTCGATGAGCAGATACATCGTGGTCCCGGGACTTCCTGTGTTTCAGACCGGGCGAGAATAAACGGCATTGCCGCTACGTCAAGCGATAGCGGTACGGATTTTCAGCCTTTAACAGGCTGCTAACCACAGATCAGGTAAGAATACCCCGCCAGGATCGATCTGGTAGTTCGTTTGCCTTATCACAGGCAGACGTGCTTTGCGTTATTATGGGCATCAAGACCCGAAATTTCATGGATTGGAGATACGGCGTGGCACGGCGCTCAACACCGGCAAAAAAGAAAAAGCCAGCGACACGTGGCAAAGCACAAACCCGGAAGAAAACGGTGAAAAAGCCCGGCGATTTTCGACGGCTTATGTTAGGGGCCGCGATGGTGGCCGGAGCTGTTTCAGCAATGATTGCCGCAGGCAGTATGCTGGAGCTTGACCGCGCAGCCCACAAGGCAGTGAGTGATTTGTCGTCAGGGTCGTCAACACAACCGAATCCACCGGAGCGGCAGACATCAAAGCCGCCAAAAATGGATTTTTCCAAGGGATATGATGCACCAAACCGGCCCGGATATATGGTGGAAAGAACGCCGGAGGACATTGATAAAACCGAACCGGATGCCTTGCCGCAGCCCAGGCCTAATCCGTCGCCAAATGTTGGATCAATACCAAAGCTTAATCCTGAACCTTTGCCGCATGCAGAACCGCCGGCGAACACCGAACTGGCATGGCAAAAATTTGCCACTCATGTACCCGATACCGGTTCCGCACCAGTTATTGCGATTGTCATAGATGACGCCGGGATCGATAAACCGAGAACCGAACGAGCGGCAGAGTTGCCGGGGCCAATTACGATTTCATATTTACCTTATGCAACCCATTTGCCTGAACAGGTGGCAACTGCGCGCAAACGCGGCCATGAAATTTTGCTGCATATGCCAATGGAACCGACATCACGAACGGTTGACCCGGGGCCACACGCACTTTTAACCAGCTATGACAAGGTCGCGATCCTGAACGAAATGACATGGATGCTGGACCGTTTTACCGGTTATGTTGGCGTTAACAACCATATGGGCAGTAAATTTACGTCGGACCCCGAACGCATGGCCGTTGTCATGCAGGTGATGAAATCGCGAGGGTTAATGTTTTTAGACTCGCGGACAAGCGCAAAATCCGTCGGGTATCAGGAAGCCGGGAAATACAGCGTTCCCGCTATTGAGCGCGATGTGTTTATTGATGATGCCGATGATGCCGGCAAAATTTCGGCAATGCTGGATCGTGTTGAACATGTTGCCAGCAAACGTGGCTATGCCGTTGCTATTGGTCATCCCCGTGATCTGACGCTGGAAGCCTTGACCAAATGGATTCCCAAAATGCAGGCCGCAGGGTTTATCTTTGTGCCTGCCACCGATATTGTTCGTCGTACAGGTGTTAAAGTGACCGGCTGACAGCACAATTTGGTTTTTAACAGCTGAGCAAATAAAAAACGGGAGCCGCAAAAAGGGGGCTCCCGTTTTTGGTTTTTCAGGCTTTTTTCAAGGGTCAGGCAAATCGATGGGCCTCGCGGCACGCGGCCATCAGGGCTCCGGCCTTGTTTCGGCATTCCTGATGTTCCATGTCGGGTTTGCTATCAACAACAATCCCTGCACCGGCCTGAATATGAATCACTTCATCCTTGATGACGGCGGTGCGAAGGGCAATGCAGGTATCCATTGATCCATCAGCCGAAATATAACCGATACATCCGGCATAAATGCCACGTCGCACCGGCTCCAGCTCATCAATGATTTCCATGGCCCGGACTTTGGGCGCGCCGGAAACGGTACCAGCCGGAAATCCTGCTTTCAGGGCATCCATCGCATCATATTGCGGGTCTATCTGACCGACCACGTTTGAAACAATATGCATGACATGAGAATAATATTCGATGGTTTCGCGGTCAGTAACACGGACGGTGCCCGGTTGTGATACCCGGCCCACATCATTGCGCCCCAGATCCAGCAGCATCAGGTGTTCGGACCGTTCCTTGGGGTCGTCAAGCAGGTCTTTGGCCAGCGCTTTGTCTTCTTCGGAGTTTTTGCCTCGTTTGCGGGTGCCGGCAATAGGGCGAATGGTGACTTCCCCATCGCGCAGGCGGACAAGAATTTCCGGGCTGGCACCAACCACCTGAAAACCGCCTATATCAAGATAGAACATGAAGGGCGAGGGGTTAATGCGTCGCAACGCACGGTAAAACGCGAAGGGCGGCAATTGGTAGGGTAGGGAATAGCGTTGTGACAGAACGACCTGAAAAATGTCGCCAGCCCGGATATATTCCTTGGCCTTTTCGACCATGTCGTAATAACCGGCTTCATCAACGCTTACTTGCGGTTCAGGCAGATCCTGAGGAACGGTGCGGGATCGACGATCGATAAACAGATTACGCTGAAAGTGCTGCACTACATCGTTTAGACGCGCACATGCCAGGTCATAGGCTGCGGCGGCATCAATACCGGATTCCGGGCGTACAGGCGTTACCACTGTGACAGTATCTGCAATGGTGTCAAAGCTGGCTGTGACGGTCGGGCGGATGAAAATTCCGTCCGGAACATCAAGATTATCAGGGTTGTTGTCGGGCAGCTTTTCCATCAGTCGAACGGTGTCATAGCCCATATAACCAACCAGGCCTGCGCTCATGGGGGGTAAATGATCGGGCAGGTTGATATGGCTTTCGGAAATCAGGGATTTCAGGGCATCCAGCGGTTTTTCGTCCTGGGCAATAAAGGCATCCGCATCTGCCATAACCCGGCGGTTGATTTCTGCCTTGTCCCCAAAGCACCGCCAGATCAGGTCCGGTTTGAAACCGATAAACGAATAGCGGCCACGGCTGGCGCCGCCTTCAACCGATTCAAGTAAATAGGTATTGGGAAGGCCTTCGGCCAATTTCAGAAATGCTGATACCGGCGTGTCAAGATCGGCGGTAAGGGATGTGTAAACAACCTGCGCAATGCCATTTTCATGGTTGCGGGCAAAGCTTGCGAAATCCGGTTTGATGTCCATGACGCAATCCGATCAAAACCAAACGTAAAAGTAACTGGAATGAAAAAAGGGCGATCCGGTTACCGGATCGCCCCACATAGGTTGTCCTGCCTAGTTGGCTGGGGCGTTTTGGGCATACAGCCCGTTTACAACGCCATTATTCAGGCTGATGGAAATGTCATCGCGCAAATAGTCCAGATATTGCGAAACGATATCCTGATCCAGGCTGTCTTGCAGTTCCGAAACAATCGGGTCGTCTTTGCCAGTGGTGTCACCGGCAGGTTTGATGGTGTCGAGAACAACAACCGAAACACCGTTTTCCCCGACAACCGACTGTGCCTTGCCCTGTGCAAGGTTAAACAGCGCACCGGCAATGGCGGGGTTGGCATCGGCCGACAAACCACGACCATCGCGTTTGGTCATGCCGGTATCGTCGATGCTGTTATCAAGTTCGGCAGCAATGTCATCAATTTTTGCCCCCTGATCATTGATACGGGCGGCAAGGGCATCGGCTTTTTCGCCCAGCAGGCGTTGTTTTTCGTCAGCCTTCCAGGCCGTTTCAACGGCATCGCGCACGTCGTCGAACGGTTGCACTGCTGACGGGGTAACCTTGGTTACGCTGACGACATAACGGTTGCCATTCTGGGTTTCTTCCAGAAAGCTTTCGTCGCCTTCGTTCAATTCGTAAATTTTCGAATTGATTTCCTTACTGTCAACAATGCCCTGTCCCAGATCCTGACCTTTTTTAATGTCGGTAAGGGTAAATAGCTGCGCATTCACTTTTGCTGCGGCATCTTTTAAGGACGTACCCGCACCCAACTCATCGTCAAGCTGGGCAGCAATATCAAAAATCTGATCTTCGGCTTTTTGGCGTTTTACGCCATTTTCAACCTGTTCGCGAACTTCATCCAGGCTTTGTTCGTGGGCCGGGGTGATTGATGTTACGCGCATGATGTGCCAGCCAAGAGCCGTTTCAACTGGTTCGGAATACCCACCTTCAGGCAAGCCAAATACTGTATCGCGCAGATCAGGAAGCATGTTGTCCTTGGTGAATTCGCCAAGTTTGACAACCGATTCTTTCATGCCTGCCTGCTCGGTTGCGACTTTCATAAAGTCTTCGCCGCCCTGAAGTGCTTTATAGGCTTCCGATGCACTTTCCTTGTCGTTCGGCGCAAACAGAATTTGTTCTACGGCACGTTTTTCCGGGGTTTGAAACTCGCCAATCCGCTGGTTATAGGCATCAAGCACTTCGTCGTCGGTAACGTCCATAGTTTGTGCAAGGTGATCAACCGTCAACAAGGCCAGTGTCGCGTTACGGGTTTCCGGGGCGGTAAACTGGCCGCTATGATCGTCATGAAATTTTTTTAAAACATCGTCAGACGGGGTTTCTATTGCGGCAATGTCATCATCGCCCAACGTAATGAAACGTCCGCTGCGGTCTTCATTGCGATAGGCCGCAATGGCTTTAACCAACGGTGACGGCGGGGTGCTGGCGGCGCTCAGGCTACCAACAACCTGCTGGCTCATCAGGTCACTTCGCATGCCTTCGATGAATTCCGGCTCGCTATATCCGTTTTGATACAGGATTTGCAGGAATTTTTGACGGTCAAACTGGCCGGTCGTTTCATCCTTGAAACTTTTATTATTGAAAATGTTGTCGCGAACTTTGTCATCGCTAATACCGATGCCCATGTCCCTTGCATTTTCTTCCAGCAGTTTTTGAGACACCAGACCCTGAACCGTATTGTTCAGAAGCCCCATCTGAATGGCTTGCTGCTGATCAAAGCCAGGGCCGAAAACCCGGCGCATTTTATCGATATTGCGTTTGAAGGCGCGGTCCAGTTCGGCAGGACTGATAGACTGGCTGCCGACTTCGGCGACTTCGCGGGAATTGCCAAGGCTCAACATCGAGGCATTAAGCCCCCATGCGACAAAGCTGATCGCGATGATGCCAAACAGAACTTTGGCAAAGATGGATTTCGAAAATGTGCGAATGCCAGATAGCATATTCAGTAGCCTAACAATTCGTTGCGTCGGACCGGCGCCAGTTGGCCGGCAACTTTTCATGCCAAAACGGTCCCGGTAACCGGGAAAAACCGTGCGGATCGGTGGCGCATCTTAATGGGGAGAGGATAGGGCGGCAACACCCGATTGCATAAGCCGTTTCAATTGCTGTGGCAAGGGCCTCCAACCGGGGTTGGCCCGGATGTTCTCACATGCTAAAACACGGGCAGGAAACGTTTTATAACTCTTCGGTTCTGATGTTGCGAATAAGGCGTCCGTCCCATAATACCGGGCTTTGTCGCATCACCGGTTAAAAAAAGGAAAAATTCAATGTCAGGTCGTCGTCCGTTAATTGCCGGTAACTGGAAAATGAACTGCTTGCGTGCTGATGGTTTGGCGCTGGCCAGTGGCCTTGCAGCCAAATTGTCGTCTGCGGCGCAAAAACCGGTTTGCGATATATTATTGTGTCCGCCGGCTACCTTGCTGGCTGACGTGGTGGGAGTCCTTGGTCATTGTGATATTCATGCGGGCGGGCAGGATTGCCATTTTGACAAAAATGGCGCGCATACTGGCGATATCGCTGCATCCATGCTGGCCGACATTGGTGCCAGCCATGTTATTTTGGGCCATTCGGAACGTCGTGCCGATCACGGTGAAAGCTCAACCGTCATCCGTCAGAAAACCATTGCCGCCCATGATGCCGGGCTGATTGCTGTTGTTTGTGTGGGCGAAACGGAGCAGGAACGCGACCTTGGGGCGGCTATTTCTGTTGTGTGCGGGCAGATGGATGTTTCCTTGCCCAAGGGGGCAAATGCCGAAAATACCGTAATAGCCTATGAACCAGTTTGGGCCATTGGTACCGGACGGACGGCGGCTGTCGAAGATGTTGCCGAAATGCACGCCGCCATTCGACGCAAGCTAAAAGAACGTTTTGGCGACGCCGATGGTTTTCGTATTCTTTACGGTGGTTCTGTTAAACCGTCCAATGCGGCCGAATTGCTGGCGGTTGATCATGTTGACGGGGCCCTTGTGGGCGGGGCGAGCCTTAAGGTCGAGGATTTCTGGGGGATCATCGATAGCTGCGACTGATCACTGTCAGTTGTTTTTTCTGATCCCGAGGGGCGCAGGTTGTGCTGGTGTAATTGCACTGGCATTACTTGTGACAAGTAAGCTGTTTTCCTGTGCGAATGGACGTTCGGCAAATTTATTTGCCTGTTTGCCACGAAAGGCAGGCGGGGATGTTGCAATTTGACGCGGGATCGGTGAAAATGGGTTCCCGGCGCAAGATGTTCGTTCTTGCTCGACGCCGGGAATTTTCCCGTACAAATTAAAGATGGTGTTTTCCTGCCGGTCGCAGGGACGACGTTATTGCATGCGGTTGTGAATTTATGGTTATAAACGTACGAAATACGGACTAGCCAACCGTTTCAAAACACGTTAAACACGCATCAAATTTTGCCCGGTACGGCAACAAAATCGTTGCCGCCGGATTTACAAGTCAAGAGTTTTGAGGCCATGCAGACTGTCATTCTGGTTATCCACCTGCTTCTTGCGATCGGCTTGATTGCCGTAATTCTGGTTCAGCGCAGTGAAGGCGGCGGGCTTGGTATTGGCGGCGGCAATAGCGGCGGCGGTAATTTTGGTGTCATGAGTTCGCGCAGTGCGGCGAACCTTCTGACCCGAACGACTGCAATTCTTGCTGCGGCCTTCATGATTACAAGCCTTGGTCTGGCCCTGTTGACCAATACCCGTACCGCACCAACATCGATCCTTGATCAGGTGCCTGCACCGGCTGCGACTTCCGATATGGAAAAAACGGCCCCGGCACAGGATAGCGGTCCGGCGGCGCCGACCCGCTAACACATATACCGATTATCAGAGGCGGCAAAATTGCCGCCTCAATTTTTGAATTGTTTGCTCCCCCGGTTCGCAATCTGCGTAACCGTGGCTTTGTGCTTTGAGATGAGGCATAGACATGACCCGTTATATTTTCATTACCGGTGGCGTTGTTTCTTCGCTGGGCAAAGGCTTGGCGTCTGCTGCATTGGGTGCCTCGCTTCAGGCGCGTGGTTTTACCGTCCGTTTGCGTAAACTTGATCCCTATATCAACGTTGACCCGGGCACTATGAGCCCCTATCAGCATGGCGAAGTTTACGTTACCGAAGACGGTGCCGAAACGGACCTTGACCTTGGCCATTATGAACGTTTCACCGGTGTGTCGTCACGCCGTTCTGATAACGTCACCACTGGACGTATCTATTCGTCAGTTATTGCCCGCGAACGCCGTGGTGATTATCTGGGCGGGACTGTCCAGGTCATTCCGCACATCACCGATGCCATCAAGGAATTCGTCCAAAGTGATGCGACCGAGGATTTTGTCCTGGTCGAAATTGGCGGTACGGTTGGCGATATCGAAAGCCTGCCGTTCCTTGAAGCCATTCGTCAGATGGGCAACGAACTGGGAGATGGCCGGACAATGTTCCTGCATCTTACCCTGGTTCCTTATATTCCGTCAGCGGGTGAGCTGAAAACCAAACCGACCCAGCATTCTGTCAAGGAATTGCAGTCGCTTGGTATTCAGCCCGACATTTTGCTGTGCCGCTGTGATCGCGAAATTCCGGTTAATGAACGTCGCAAAATTGCGCGGTTCTGTAACGTGCGCGAAGCGTCGGTCATTCCGGCTTATGATGTCGACAATATTTATCAGGTGCCGATCAGCTACCATAAATATGGCCTGGATAACGAAGTTCTGCATCATTTTGGCTTGCAGGCCCAGGATCCCGATATGGGCCCTTGGGAAGACATCTGCGACACTGTTCGCAACCCGGAAGGTGAAGTCACTATCGGGATTGTCGGTAAATACATTCAGTTGCCTGATGCCTATAAATCGCTGACCGAGGCACTGGTGCATGGCGGTATCAGCAACAAGGTTCGGGTGAAGATTGAATGGATCGCATCTGACGATCTTGAAAAAACCGAGAATGTCAGCGAACGCCTGAGCAAACTTGATGCGATTATGGTGCCAGGTGGATTTGGCGAACGGGGTGCTGAAGGCAAAATTGCCGCGGCACGATATGCCCGTGAAAACAAGGTGCCTTATTTTGGCATTTGTTTTGGCATGCAAATGGCTGTTCTGGAAGCTGCACGTAACCTCGCGGGCATTACCAATGCATCTTCGTCTGAATTTGGTCCGACCGACGTGCCGCTGGTTGGCCTGATGACTGAATGGTCCAAGGACGGCGGACGTGTTGAACGTCGTAGTGGCGAAGATGACCTTGGCGGCACCATGCGTTTAGGTAATTATGAATGCAAACTGGTGGCCGGGACGCGTGCCCGTGAAATTTACGGTACTGAAACGGTTCTTGAACGTCACCGTCATCGTTATGAAGTTAATATCAACTTCCTTGATCAGCTTGAGCAAAAAGGCCTGAAATTTTCAGGTCTGTCGCCAGACGGGCGTTTGCCGGAAATTGTCGAATATCCGGATCATCCGTGGTTTGTTGGCGTGCAGTTCCATCCGGAATTGCGCTCGCGTCCGCTGGACCCACATCCGTTGTTTGTGTCTTATATCAAGGCTGCCAAAGAACGTAGCCGTCTGGTTTAATGCTGCCTGGAACGTGCAAGGATGTTGAAATGAACGCGATTAAAACCGTTAAAGTCGGCAATATCGAATTTGCCAATGACAAACCCTTTGCATTGCTGGCTGGCCCTTGCGCCATCGAAAGCCGCCAGCACGCATTGGAAATGGCAACGGCCCTGAAAGAACTGGCCAGTGCAATGGGCATTGGGCTGGTTTATAAAAGTTCGTTCGATAAAGCCAATCGCACCAGCAATAAATCGAAGCGGGGCGTAGGTTTGCACGAAGGAATTGATATTCTGGGCGAAGTCAAGGATGTCACCGGGTTGCCAATCGTTACCGATGTTCATTTGCCTGACCAGTGTGCCGAGGTTGCCAGGGTTGCGGATATTTTGCAAATTCCGGCGTTTTTGTGCCGCCAGACCGATTTGTTGATGGCAGCGGCCGCCACCGGCAAGGCTATCAATGTGAAAAAAGGTCAGTTCCTTGCCCCTTGGGACATGGCCAACGTTGCCGACAAAATTGCCGAGGCGGGCAACGAAAATATTATGCTTTGTGATCGCGGAACCAGTTTTGGTTATAACACACTGGTTACCGATTTCCGTGGACTTCCCACCATGGCCCGACAGGGCTATCCGATTGTGTTTGATGCCACCCATTCCGTCCAGCAACCGGGCGGGCAGGGTGGCACGACGGGCGGACAGCGTGAATTTGCGCCTGTTTTGGCCCGTGCAGCTGTTTCTGTTGGTGTTGCGGCATTGTTTATCGAAACCCACGACAATCCTGATGCAGCCATCAGCGACGGACCCAATCAAATCCCTCTTGGCAAACTCCCGGAAGTCCTTTCGGTCCTAAAGGAGTTTGATGCTGTAGCGAAGGCCAATCCGGTTCGTCTGGATATGTTCGACGCTTGATTTAAAGGTGCCGCCATATTTTGTGGCGGCATTTCTTTTATGCTGTAACCGACGCGGCCCGACATTTGGGTCGTTCAATATGTCAGTAAGGAGAGTTGTTTCGTCATGACCGCTATCATTGATATCCGCGGGCGCGAAATTCTGGACAGTCGGGGTAACCCGACGGTTGAGGTTGATGTGACTTTGGAAAGTGGCGCCTTTGGTCGGGCTGCCGTTCCCTCTGGTGCATCGACTGGCGCACACGAAGCCGTCGAACTGCGTGACAAGGAAGACCGTTATCTGGGTAAGGGCGTTACCAAAGCTGTTTCTGCCGTAAATGGTGAAATTTTTGAAGCTTTGGCCGGAGTGGATGCCGAAGAGCAGATCGAAATCGATCAGGCTATGATTGATCTTGATGGTACTGCGAACAAAAGCCGTTTGGGCGCCAATGCCATTTTAGGTGTCTCTCTGGCTGTGGCCAAGGCCGCCGCACAGGAAGCCGGTTTGCCGCTGTATCGCTATATCGGTGGCTCATATGCGCGCACATTGCCGGTGCCGATGATGAACATTATCAATGGTGGCGAACATGCCGATAATGCCATTGATGTGCAGGAATTCATGATTGTGCCGGTGTCGGCTGACTCCGGTACGGATGCGATCCGCATGGGCGCCGAAATTTTCCATCATTTGAAAAAATCTTTGGCGGCTGATGGTCTTAGCACGTCGGTGGGCGATGAAGGTGGCTTTGCCCCGAATATCGCATCGACCGAAGACGCAATCAGCTATGTTATGAAATCGATCGAAGCTGCCGGGTATCGTCCGGGCGAAGACATTATGCTTGCGCTTGATGCTGCATCGACCGAATTTTACAAAGACGGCAAATATGTGCTGGCGGGTGAGGGCAAAACGCTCGATTCCGAGGGCATGGTTAAATATTGGGCCGAGCTTGCCAGCAAATATCCGATTTTCTCGATCGAAGACGGCATGTCCGAAGATGACTGGGACGGTTGGGCTGCGCTGACGCGCGAAATTGGCGATAAAATTCAGCTGGTTGGCGATGATCTGTTTGTGACTAATCCGCTGCGTTTGGCCGATGGTATTTCCAAAGGTGTTGCAAACTCGATCCTGGTCAAAGTAAACCAGATTGGAACGCTCAGCGAAACACTGGAAGCTGTCGAAATGGCCCATCGCGCGGGTTATACGGCTGTTATGTCGCATCGTTCGGGCGAAACTGAAGATTCAACGATTGCTGATCTGGCTGTTGCCACGAATTGCGGGCAGATTAAAACCGGGTCGTTGTCACGTTCTGACCGGTTGGCAAAATATAACCAGCTGATCCGCATCGAAGAACAACTTGGTTTGAGCGCCCGGTATCCAGGTCGTGCGATCCTGAAGAAATAATTTTCTGCTTTTATTTCGGAAGCGAGATGACGAAAAGCCGCCCTGGATCGGGGCGGCTTTTTTTGTTTACGATTTGTTAATTAATCATAAGGCGGCTAAAAAAAGATGTCTGTTTTTAAAACTCTTTTTACCTTGTTGTGATCAAATCACGCTTCAGGATATGGCATTGCGAATACTAAAATTACTAATCATTTGATATTGCGTGAAAATAACTATTGTTGTTTTCTCGTTTTGGTTTGTTAACGTTATGCTTTCCAATCCGTTTTCTGCTTTGGGGCCTTCGATCAAATGTCGTCATCTGCACCGGTAATCCGTCGATTTCGACAGGCCATAGCACCTGTTTTTGCTTTTACAGTAATGGTCTATTTTATCTTCCATAGTGTGGAGGGGGATCGGGGGCTGTTGGCTTACTGGTCGATGCAGGATCGTGTTACCGAGATTTCAAAATTGCGTGACGATATAAAAGCACGTCGCGAACTGTTGGAGCAACGCGTAAAGGCGCTGCGTCCAGGTAGCCTTGATCCCGATCTGCTTGATGAACGTGCCCGTACCATGCTTGATATGGCAAACCGGGACGATGTCATCATCTTCCATCATAATGGGTATGATCAGCCCTGATATTTTCTTTCAGCACGGTTACAATGGCATTAGGTGCGGCGCACACTAGCTTGCGCGCAGGTTTTTGCTGTTTATACGGCAACTGCGAAGATGAATTTTCCTTTGTCAAAATTGTTTTCATAAAAGCATAGCATTTGTGACGCTGTGGAATGAACCATCTGAATTGAGCTTCCTCAAACGTCTGATAATTCACAAAATATCATTTGAACCGTTAAAACTACAATTAACCAATAAACGGTTTATTTGTGATTGTGCATTGCAAAACAAGGCTTTAACGCCCCCAAGATAGCTTGCTTATGTCCGTTGTTTTGGGTAGATATTTCGGTGGTCCAATACCGAATTAAGCTGCTTTTCAAAGAAGCTTAAGCGAGCCATCCACCGGGAGGAACCATGGCGACCACAAAACGCAAACGCGCCACGACGCGCGCCGACAATCAGGCGAGCAGTGACGATCTCCTCAAATATTACCGCGATATGCTTCTGATCCGCCGTTTCGAAGAAAAGGCTGGCCAGCTTTATGGCATGGGCCTGATCGGTGGTTTCTGCCACCTTTATATCGGCCAGGAAGCAGTCGTTGTTGGTATGCAGGCAGCTACATCCGGCGATGACGGTGTGGTAACCAGCTATCGTGATCATGGGCATATGCTGGCATGCGGGATGGATTCCGCTGGTGTCATGGCCGAACTGACCGGTCGTGAGGGTGGTTACTCTCACGGTAAGGGCGGTTCGATGCATATGTTCTCGAAGGAAAAGAACTTTTACGGCGGTCACGGTATTGTCGGCGGACAGGTTCCGTTGGGTACCGGTATTGCCTTTAATTACAAATATCGCGGCGAAGACAAGGTCTGTCTGACCTATCTTGGTGACGGTGCTGTCAACCAGGGGCAGGTTTATGAATCTTTCAACATGGCTGCGCTTTGGAAGCTGCCGGTCGTTTATTGCATTGAAAACAATCAGTACGCGATGGGTACGTCAACACAGCGTCACTCGGCCAGCCCCGACCTTTATCAACGTGGGGAAGCCTATGGCATCCCTGGTGAACAGGTTGATGGCATGGACGTGCTCGCGGTAAAAGAAGCCGGTGAACGTGCGGTCAAGCATTGTCGTGAAGGCAATGGGCCCTACATTCTTGAACTTAAAACCTATCGCTATCGTGGCCACTCGATGTCTGATCCGGCGAAATACCGGACCAAAGACGAGCTGGACAAGATGCGCAAGGAACATGACCCGATCGACATGGTCAAAAAATTGTTGATCGATGCAAGCATCCTTGATGAAGACGGTCTCAAGGAGATCGACAAGGAAGTGAAGGCAGAGGTCGCCAAATCTGCGGAATTTGCACAGAACAGCCCGGAACCCAATCCTTCTGAACTGTTTACCGACATTTTGATCGAAGTCTGATCCAGATTTTGCAAAATCCGCTTTTGACCAGAAATTTTCCCGCAAAGAGGGGGAACCATGCCGATTGAAGTTTTGATGCCTGCATTGTCGCCGACAATGACCGAAGGCACTCTTGCCAAATGGAATGTGAAAGAAGGCGACACGGTTCAGTCCGGTGATGTCCTTGCTGAAATTGAAACCGACAAGGCGACGATGGAAGTCGAAGCTGTTGATGAAGGTAAGATTGGCAAGATTGTTGTTGACGCCGGAACTGAAAATGTCGCCGTCAATGCCGTTATTGCCTATATTCTTGAAGAAGATGAAGACGCATCTGCGCTGGATAATGTAAACCCCGGTGAAGCCAAGGCTGCCCCGGCGCCCAGCGACGAGAAAGATTCGTCTTCTGATAGCGCACCGTCGGCACCAGCAACAGCTGCTGCGCCGGTCAAGGCATCAGGGGCAATTGAACGCACTGATAACGAGCCGCGCGCAATGAGCGTGATGAACGAAACGCGCGACGAAAAATCCTACACCAAATTCAAAACCCAGACTGTTCGTGAAGCCCTGCGTGATGCAATGGCCGAAGAAATGCGGACGGACGAAAATGTTTTCGTCATGGGTGAAGAAGTTGCGCAGTATCAGGGGGCTTATAAGGTCACCCAGGGCCTGCTTGATGAATTTGGCGACCGCCGCGTTGTTGATACGCCGATTACTGAATATGGTTTTACCGGTCTTGGTACCGGGGCTGCCTTTATGGGGTTGCGCCCGATTGTTGAATTCATGACATTCAACTTTGCTATGCAGGCGATTGACCATATCATTAACTCGGCCTCAAAGACGCTTTATATGTCTGGTGGTCAGCTTGGCTGCCCGATTGTGTTCCGTGGACCAAATGGTGCGGCAGCCCGTGTAGGGGCCCAGCATTCACAGTGTTATGCCTCGTGGTATGCACATTGCCCGGGCCTTAAGGTGGTTGCACCTTATTCGGCAGCCGACGCCAAAGGCCTGTTGAAGGCTGCTATTCGTGATCCGAACCCGATTGTGTTTCTGGAAAACGAAATTCTGTATGGTCAGAGCTTTGAAGTTCCTGACGATGAAGATTTCGTTCTGCCGATTGGCCAGGCCAAAATTGAACGTGAAGGCACTGATGTTACCATCGTTGCGTTCTCGATCATGGTTGGCAAAGCCCTGAAGGCAGCCGAAAAGCTGGCGGAAGAAGGCATTTCAGCCGAAGTCATCAACCTTCGTACCATTCGTCCGCTCGATGTGAACACCATTGTACGTTCGGTAATGAAAACCAATCGTTTGGTAACATGTGAAGAAGGCTGGCATTTTGCTGGTATCGGCGCAGAAATAGCGTCGGTTATCATGGAACATGCGTTTGACTATCTTGATGCACCGGTTGCCCGTGTTACCGGCGAAGATGTTCCAATGCCATATGCGGCCAATCTGGAAGTTCTGGCATTGCCGCAGGATCAGCACATCGTCGATGCGGCCAAGGCCGTTTGCTATCGTTAAACAAAAACGGACAGGGGGCTGGCGCACCGTCGGTGCTGCCACCCCGTTACCGGGAGATTGCATCCATGCCAGTTAAGATTCTGATGCCGGCGCTTTCGCCGACCATGACAGAAGGCACCTTGGCGAAATGGCTTGTCAAGGAAGGGGACACCGTTGAATCTGGCGATGTCCTTGCTGAAATTGAGACCGACAAGGCAACGATGGAAGTCGAAGCTGTCGATGAAGGTAAAATCGGTAAAATTCTTGTTGAAGCGGGCACCGAGGGTGTTGCTGTTAACGCCGTAATTGCGCTGCTTCTCGAAGAAGACGAAGATGAATCTGCTCTGGAAGGGGCGGATACTTCAGGGCCTGATGTTGGTGGAGACGCGGCATCTTCGGCACCGAAGGAAGAAGAAAAATCCGAAAGCAAAGATGTTGCACCAGCAACATCCGGCACGTCGGTTAGCAAGGATGGCGACCGGATTAAAGCAAGCCCGCTTGCACGCCGTATTGCGTCGCAAGAAGGGGTTGAGTTGTCCGGGGTTGATGGTTCCGGGCCGCGCGGTCGTATTGTTAAGCGCGATGTTGAAGCCGCCCTTAGCAGCAAACCGGCCGCCAAATCTGATGCACCTGCTGCCGCAGGCAAGTCCGATGCTCCGGCACCGGCTGCCAAGGCACCTGTTGCATCGGGCTGGAACCCGGATCTGACTGGTCTGCCTGAATATGAAGAAATTCCGAATACAACGATGCGTAAGGTGATTGCGCGCCGTCTGACGGAATCCAAACAGCAGGTTCCGCATTTCTACCTGACCATCGATTGCCAGATTGATAATCTTTTGTCGGTTCGCAAGCAGCTGAACGAAAAAGCGGCTGATGGTGTGAAGGTATCGGTTAACGACATGGTTATCCGGGCATCCTCGATTGCACTTAAGCGTGTCCCGGCCGCCAATGCGATCTGGACGGATGCGGCCATCTTGCAATGCAAACAGCAGGATATTTCTGTTGCCGTTGCCATTGATGGTGGCCTGATTACACCGGTTATTCGCAATGCGGGTGGCAAGGGCCTTGCCGAAATCTCGACCGAGATGAAAGCATTGGCTGCCAAGGCGCGTGATGGCAAATTGCAGCCGCAGGAATTCCAGGGTGGAACCTTCTCGGTTTCCAATCTTGGCATGTTTGGCATTAAGGACTTTGCTGCCATTATCAATCCGCCGCAGGGTTGTATCCTCGCTGTCGGTGCTGGTGAACAGCGCCCGGTGGTCAAGGATGGCGCACTGGCAATTGCAACTGTCATGAGCTGCACCCTGTCTGTTGATCACCGGGTGGTTGACGGTGCTGTTGGTGCCGCGTTCATGGCTGAATTCAAGAAGCTGATCGAAGATCCGATAAGCATGCTGCTTTAAGGTCTGGTTATGCGGGGGCTTTAACAAGTCCCCGCAAGCTTTTGAATGATATACCTGTATGTGAAAATCAGGCAGGTGAAGGAGATGCAAAATGGCGGAAAACAATTTCGACGTTATCGTAATTGGTGCCGGTCCTGGTGGTTATGTTACCGCCATTCGTGCCGCCCAGTTGGGCCTGAAAACGGCTGTCGTCGAACGTGAACATCTGGGCGGTATCTGCCTTAACTGGGGGTGTATCCCGACCAAGGCCTTGCTGCGATCAGCCGAAGTTTATCGCAATATGAAACATGCCAAAAATTATGGCCTGTCTTGTGATAACCCATCCTTCGACTTTGACGCTGTTATTCAGCGCTCGCGTGGTGTTTCAAAGCAACTGACGGGTGGTGTTGGTCATTTGCTTAAGAAGAACAAGGTTACCGTGATTAACGGCGAAGCCAAGTTCGACGGGCCCAAAAAGATTACCGTTGAAGGCAAGGACAAGGGCACCTATACGGCGAAGCATTACATCATTGCAACGGGTGCAAGGGCGCGTTCACTGCCAGGGCTTGAGGCCGATGGCAAGGTTGTATGGGATTACAAAAAGGCGATGACGCCTGATAAAATGCCCAAAAGCCTTGTTGTTGTCGGGTCCGGTGCTATCGGTATTGAATTTGCCAGCTTCTATCATACTATGGGCACCGAAGTGACCGTGGTTGAGATCATGCCGCAAATTATGCCGGTGGAAGACAAGGAAGTTGCGGCCCTTGCGCAAAAGATGATGACCAAGGACGGGATGAAAATCCTGACTGAAGCCAAGGTCGCCAATCTGAAGCGCAATGCAGATAACGTTGTTGTTACCATTGAAACCAAAGACGGTAAAAAGCAGGAATTGACGGTTGACCGTGTGATTTCCGCTGTAGGCGTTATTGGCAATACCGAAAATCTTGGTTTGGAAACCACCAAGGTAAAGGTTGATCGTAACGTTATTGGCACTGATGAATTTTCTTGCACCGCCGAGCCGGGCATTTATGCCATCGGTGATGTCGCGGGACCGCCGATGCTGGCACATAAGGCCGAGCATGAAGGTGTTATTTGTGTCGAGAAAATTGCTGGTGAAAAAAATGTTCATCCGCTTGATCCACGCAAAATTCCGGGATGCACCTATTGCCATCCGCAGGTTGCCAGTGTTGGCCTGACCGAAGCCAAGGCCAAAGATGCCGGGTATGATGTCAAGGTTGGCAAATTTCCTTTTATCGGGAATGGCAAAGCTGTTGCCTTGGGTGAAGCGGAAGGCTTGGTTAAAACTGTATTTGATGCCAAAACCGGCGAATTGCTGGGCGCACATATGGTGGGTACAGAAGTTACCGAACTGATCCAGGGCTTTGTGATTGCAATGGGGCTGGAAACTACCGAGGAAGACCTGATGCATACGGTTTTCCCGCATCCAACCCTGTCTGAAATGATGCATGAATCGGTTCTTGATGCTTATGGGCGTGCGATCCACTTCTAAATCATTATATGGTGGATACGGCAGGTTCCCTTGTGGATCTGTCGTATCGGCCATGTCGAATGTCAATTTGACAATTTGGCATCAGGACGGCACATTGCCGCCCGTTCCATCCTTCGGAGGTTTAAATGTCCACGACGCGCAACGAAGTACGGGCTCTTCGTCACCCGGAAAAGCAAAAGAACCCGGATCGTCCTTCTGGTCGCAAGCCAGAGTGGATTCGCGTTAAGGCACCGACTTCGAAGGGCTATCAGGAAACGCGCGATCTGGCACGTGGCCTGAAATTGCATACGGTGTGCGAAGAAGCGGCATGCCCGAATATTGGTGAATGCTGGCAAAAAAAACATGCATCGTTCATGATCATGGGCGATACCTGCACCCGTGCATGTGCGTTTTGTAATGTTAAAACCGGGATGCCAAACGCGCTTGACCCGTTTGAGCCGGAAAACCTGGCAATGGCCGTTGCCGACATGGATCTCAAGCATGTTGTCATCACCTCGGTTGACCGTGATGATCTTGCCGATGGTGGTGCGATGCATTTTGCCCGCGTGATTGAAGCTATTCGCCATAAATCGCCGGCAACAACCATTGAAATTCTGACGCCCGACTTTCGCGATAAGCCCGGTGCTGTTGAAATCGTCGCCAAGGCCCGTCCAGATGTGTTTAACCATAATCTGGAAACAGTACCGCGTCTGTATCCGTCCATTCGCCCTGGTGCCCGTTTTTACCAGTCGTTGCGTATTCTTGATCGGGTTAAACAAATTGATCCGACGATTTTCACCAAATCAGGCCTTATGGTTGGTTTTGGGGAGCAGCGCCACGAACTGAGCCAGGTGATGGATGATTTGCGCGTGGCCGATGTTGATTTTCTGACCATTGGCCAGTATTTGCAGCCGACGCTGAAACATGCGCCAGTTGAACGGTTTGTGACGCCTGATGAATTTAAGGAATATGCGTCGATGGCGCGTGCCAAGGGCTTTTTGATGGTTGCATCAACGCCGCTGACACGTTCAAGCTATCATGCAGATCGTGATTTTGCCGAAATGCGTGAAGCCCGCGAGAAAAAACTTGCCGCAACTGCCAACGCGAGCGCGGCAGAATAAACGGTAATTCTTTACCCGGCATTTTTAAAAAGACCAGTAGGAGATCCCTTTGCCGACGCATGCGGAGCGCAGAAAGCTACCCTATACGCCGGAACAGTTATTCGATCTCGTTGCAGATATCGATGCCTATTCGGAATTTTTGCCCTGGTGTGCTGCATCACGGGTACGGAAGCGTGACGGTAACGAACTTCATGCCGATCTGGTGATTGGTTTTAAGATGTTTCGCGAAAAATATACGTCAAAAGTTACGCTGGATCGTCCGACCAGAATTGATGTTGAATATTTGCAAGGACCGTTCAAATATCTGAATAACCATTGGGAATTTCAGCCTGCCGACGATGGTGGGACATTTCTGGATTTCTATGTCGATTTTGAATTTAAGTCGGCAATCTTGCAAAAAATGATCGGTATGGTTTTTAACGAGGCCGTTAAATTGATGGTCGGATCCTTTGAAAATCGTGCCCGACAGGTTTATGGCGATAACGGGATTGCATCCTCGGCGTTATAGGTCGTTTGTGTGCACTAAATAATAAAAAGCCGGAACGTTACACAGGTAATGTTCCGGCTTTTTCATTTTTGGTCATACCGACCACTTGGTGCAGTGTTTACCGCGAAGTCACGATCATGTCCTGGATCATGGAAAATGCTGTCAGGATGGTTTGACGTCGAACCTGGTGCCGATCGCCTTTAAAAACCTGCGATTGGTTCAGGGTAGGGCGATGCCCTCCGGCACAGCCGAAATGTACCAGCCCAACGGGTTTTTCCGCACTACCGCCACCTGGGCCTGCGATGCCCGTTACGGCAACAGTGATGGTTGCCAACGGACTATGGCGTAATGCGCCTTCGGCCATGGCACGGGCAACCTGTTCGGATACGGCACCATGTTGTGCAAGCAAATCCCCGGAAACACCCAGCATTGCCATTTTGGCTTCGTTTGAATAGGTGATGAAGCCACCATCAACCACTCTGGAGCTGCCATCAACTGCGGTCAGGCAACCGCCAATCAGTCCGCCGGTACAGCTTTCGGCAGTGGCAAGCATTTCACCGTGTTGGCGGCAAAGTTCAATGATGCTGCCTGCTGCAGTCAGTAATTCAGGATCAGCGATCATGGAAGGAAACCTCCGGCAAGATGGGAAATCAGGGTCAGGAGGGCCATACCGAACGCCCCGGCAAAAATATCATCGAGCATGATGCCAAAACCACCACCCACCCGGCGGTCGACCCATCGAATAGGCCAGGGTTTTAGAATGTCAAAAAATCTGAAAACCACAAATGCCAGCAAGACCCATGCGACGTCCATCCATGTTGCTGCCAGGGGCAAGGGCAGCAGGCAAAGCCATTGACCGGCCACTTCGTCGATCACAATTTCACCAGGATCGTGGATCCCGATCATTTTGCTATAGGAATCGGAAATAAAAACCCCATAAATAAAGACAAGGGTGGTTGCGATCAGCAGAGTTGTGTTACCCCCTGCCATGATCAAAAGCCATCCCAGCGGCAAGGCAGCAAATGAACCTGCGGTTCCTGGCGCTTTGGGAACTTTGCCACTGTAAAACCAGGTGGCGGATGCGGTAATGATGATTTGGCTGAGGCGCATAACACTTTCGCATATGTCTAATGGGTATGGTTACCTGACTTATCATAGCCAATTGGCTGTGGCGTGAGGTTTTTTGGGGTTAATGGAGTGTTAACGCGCTTGCCACGCTGCTCTCTTGCGGGTAGCGTGAAACTGAAAACAGTATTGAGATAAACGTTGGCATCAATCGGGGGGTTCCGGCTTGGGTGCTAAAAATTGAACATGGATAAAAAAGGGCATAGCCGGACAGATGTCTTTGGTGGGGCGCATAAAGCATATAATTGAAAAGTGGTTTCCGGATCGGGAAGTTCTTGTTCGCTCCAATGATTCCGTCACACAGGTTCATCTGGGGCGTCGACGGCAGTTAATTGTTGGTGTGGTTGCTGTTTTCCTGATTGTCTGGACTGTTGGATCAACAGGGGTTGGCTACTATTTCAGTCATCGGCTTGACTTGCGTGAAGATCAGCTTTTCCGAAGTGAGATGGCCTATAGCGAACTGATAAACAGGGTTACAGAAAGCCAGAAAAAGTTTAGCGAGATTACCTCGCAGATGGAAGATACCCATCATAATTTGTTGAGTATGGCCGAAAAGAACCTGAAATTGCAGGCGAGGGTTCAGGACTTTAGTCTGAAACTGGCCGATAGTGAAAAAGAAAAGTACCGGATATCAGCGCTCCGTTCATCAATGGATAACCAGATGAATGCGCTAGGGCAGCAGATAGACGGTATTACTAATCGCAATATTGCGTTACGCGATGAACTTGAAACCGTTGAAACGGTGATGACGCGCGTGATGCGGGAACGTGATCAGGCGATTTCACGGGCCAAATCGTTGCAAGGCGAACTGGCAATGGCAAATCAGCGAATTTCCGATTTGCATACCGTTCAAAAACAGGCGCTTGAACGCGTAGCTGAACATGCAGGATCATCGATCGCCGACCTTAAGTCGGTGCTGAAAATGACGGGCGTACCGATCAAGGAACTGACGGACGAAGGGACAACCAGCGACGTTAAACGGGTTCTTGATGCTGGTGTTGGCGGGCCTTTTGTGCAGTTTGATCCCGAAACGCCGGAAGACGAACTGTTTATGAATGCGGCATTGACTGTTGGTAACCGAATGGACCAGCTGGCGAACCTGCAAAAAGTTATTAACCGTATGCCGTTGGGCGAACCGACGGAGAATTATTACGTTTCCAGCAAGTTTGGCAAACGTAAGGACCCTTTTAACGGAAAATGGTCTTTTCATTCTGGCGCCGACCTGGCAGCCCCGATGAAAACGCCAATCTATGCCACTGCACCTGGTGTGGTGTCGCATGCAGGATGGACAGGCGGGTACGGCAAAATGGTCGAGATTGATCATGGAAACGGTCTTAAAACCCGCTATGGCCATCTGATGAAGGTCCTCGTCAAGAAGGGCCAAAAGGTGAAATATCAAGATATGGTTGCACTGATGGGGAGCACGGGCCGCAGTACAGGAAGCCATGTTCATTATGAAGTCCTGGTAAACGGCAAACAGGTAGATCCCATCAAGTTCATAAAGGCGGGACATTATGTTTTCAAAGTCAAACAAAACACAGACGAGCACAAATAATACCCATACTACTTCGTCTTCCAGCAAGGTTGGCGGACTCTCGGTTATCAATTCAGACCTTCGTATTTCGGGCGATCTGGTTTCTGAATCAGATGTTCAGGTTGACGGTTTTGTTGACGGGGACATTCGCACGCGTAATTTGACCATCGGTCAGCATGGTGAAGTGCGCGGGGAAATTGTGGCGGACCGGGTTCGTGTTTGCGGCAAGGTTACAGGGCAGATCCGGTCCAAGGATGTTTCGTTGGCAGATACCGCTAAAATGATTGGTGATATTTTGCACGAAACCCTGGCAATAGAGCCGGGCGCACATCTGGAAGGGCATTGCCGCCGCATTGAAAGCATCGAAGAAGGTGGTCTGACTGTTATTCAGGCGGGCAAGATCGTTGCTTCGAATGTGAAGAAAGAACAGTAAGGTTTTTCTTTAGCGCGATTCCGGTCTTTGGGTCAGCGCAAGACGGAAATTACATGTTAAAAATGCAGAATTAAAACAGCCAGGTTGTTGATCAACCTGGCTGTTTGTTTTTATGGCCCCGTGTTTGTCACATATTCAGGCGGTTTTGGGATGGCCGGCCAGTGGCAGGATTTCATCCAGTCCCCCCAAAATAACGTCAGCCTGATGTGACAGGCGTTCAACGGGCAGGGAAGCACGGTTTATCCATGCGGTCTTAAAACCGAAATGTCCGGCGCCGGCAATGTCCCAGCCATTGGATGACTGAAAGGAAATTTCACCGGCATCAAGCTCAAGTTTATTGACCGCTAACTGATAAACGCTAGGATGGGGTTTGTAAGTCCGCAATTCATCAACACACAGGATTTCGTCAAACAGCGACAAAATTCCCGAAGACTTCGCCGCTGAAATCAGCATGTGTCGTGCACCATTGGACAGAATAGCCAGTTTATGGCCGTTCGCCTTAAGGGTTTGCAGGGTTTTGACAACCTCGGGAAAAGTATCCAGCGATAAATAGGTTTCCATCAGCCGCGACCTCAGAATAGGGTCATTCTTGCCAATGGCAGCCAGTGAATAATCAAGGGCATCACCGGTAACGGTCCAGAAATCGGCAAAATCCCCCATCAGGCTGCGCAACCAGCTATATTCCAGCTGCTTTCTCCGCCAAAGCTCAGACAGCTTGTCAGCTTCATCGCCCAAACTTTCCTGGCAGCGCTTTATCGCCGATCCAACGTCAAATAACGTTCCGTAAGCGTCAAAGACAAATGCACGACAGGAAGAGATAGCTGTTTCAGTCATTGGGTTTGGCCTCGTTTTTTATCACCGACAATACGGCGCTGGTGCCGATGGGTGCACAATCCTGCAAGCAGCAGGTTTTTACAGGTTATTTCTTGATCTTGGCTTGTGCCGGTTTGGCTGTATCCGGATTTTCCTGGCTCATCGCAATTTCATCACGGGCAAAGCGTCGCCGATAAACATATGTCCCTTCCATCACCCGCTGAACATAATTGCGGGTTTCCTTGTAGGGGATCATTTCGATCCAGTCGATGGGATCAACATCAGGTTCGCGAGGGTCGCCATATTCCGAAATCCATTCCTTTACCCGCGAAGGCCCGGCATTGTAGGACGCAATGGTCAAAATTTCGGCACCGTTCCAGCGGTTTAGCAGTTTGGATAGATATTGCCGCCCCAGCTGAATATTGAAACCCGGATCCTCGGTTAGGCGTTCCACACTGAAGGGCAAATCAAGATGATGGGCCATGCGTTCGGCGGTAGCGGGCATGAGTTGCATCAGGCCACGTGCACCGGCATAGGAAACCGCTGCCGGGTTAAACAGGCTTTCCTGGCGCATGATAGCGTGGACAAGCCCCGGGTCGGGGTTTTGCCCGCTTGGCACCAGATCATAGACAGGGTAGGCCGCATCCAGATACCCGCCGCCAGACCTTATTCCGCGTTTGGCCGCAATCACGGCAAGGTCGGTACGGCCATATTCAGCAGCGAGTCCGGTTGCCATTGCCAGCATTTCAGGGCTGTCGGACTGATCAACCAGCGCCATGATGAACGGGCGTATGATATTGCCCAGTCCCATATCACCTAATTCGCGTGATACTTTGGTAAGTTCATTGTTTTCAAACTTCTTGCGTTGTTCCGGGGTCGGGTGTGCCTGTTCGACCTGGTAATGAACGGTGCCGCCAAGTTCATCGTTGGCAAGTTGACCATAAAATGTGTGGGCATGATCTGCGGCAAGAAGGAACCATTTTTTTGCGCGAACCTTGTCGCCCATCGCCTTGCAGGCGCGCCCCGCCCAATAAGCCCCGCGGGATTGGCTAATCGGATATTGAACGACATCATACAGATTCTGGAAATGTTGAAGGGCGATTTGCGAGTCGCCTAAAAACTCCAGCGCAATCCAGCCTGCCAGCCATTCCGCACCGGCGATATCGGCAGGTTCGGTTTGTCCATGATTGGCAACAAGACGGTAGGCGTCGGTGATGTATCCCTCCTGCAGGGCACGACGCGCCAGGATGGCTTTTTCGGTCCACCAGTATTCGGGCCGAATCGATATATAAGCCAGATCATTTGCCTGATGCAGCAAAAGGTCGCGCGCATCCTTGTCCTGGTCATTGATACGACGCCAGCGGACGCGCTCATACATTAAGCCCGGGTTTTTCTGGTATTTCGCAGGTACGTTTCTGATTGCGGCATCCACATTTCCCTTGCGTTCCCGCAGTGCAAGGCGGGCTTCAGCCAGTTTTTGATAGTCAGCACTGACATGCTTCATCATACGGTTTGCAGGGTGTGTACGGCCTTCCCATAACAGCCGGTCCAGCCGGGCTTCATGGGTGGTTTCGTCTATATACTTGCCATAACGATCAATAAATCGTTTGGCTTGGCCGGTTCCAAAATTTTCATTGATCCAGCTGTTTCGGATCAATGCGACCGCAGCGTCTTTTTCGCCCACAGACAAAAGGGCGGAAATTTGACGGGTTGCGCCATCGGCAGTAACCGGCGCCGAGCGTTTAAACCAGGCCAGAATTTCAAAATCCGGTACAGCATCGGTCATGGCTTCTTCTGCACGCTGACGCAGCAATGCCTGACTGGGCCAGTTCGGATTGGCATCAATGAACCCGGTGATTTCCGCAAAGGATCGTTTGGAATTGGGGCTGATCAGCCACATCCACTCAACCGCTTTTTGCAACAGCGGATCATCGAAAGCCGGCAGCAATTGCGATACATTTTGGGTATCGCCTTTTTCCAGCGCATCTAGAAAAACGTTCAGGCGCGCCCGGCTGATGGCCGAAAATGCCGGAGAGGGAGGCGCAATAACAAGCGGTGACGGATCAGGCGTTGCCGCATCCGATGAATTTGAATAGCAGGTCGTTGCAATAAAACATGCCGTACCCATGGTCGCGGCATATATAGAAAATCGGCGGAAATTAACGTGCGCCATCGAAAAAACCCCTCATGCCTCAGGGCGAAAATTGCACTAAAGACAGCTGCTATTATGGCAGTGAAAGCAACAAAAGCCAATCAGTCCCGAAACAATTCGTTCTGGTGCTTGCGGTAGGCGTGAACTGCGGCTATTTTCGCGACGCTTTTTAATCCGCATTATGATTTGGAGATATCGATGTTTAAGGGTTCGATTACCGCTTTGATTACGCCGTTCACCACTGAAGGGGTGATCGACGAAAAAGCGTTCCAGTCTTTTGTGGATTGGCAAATAAAACAGGGCACGACCGGTGTGGTGCCGGTCGGAACCACCGGTGAGTCGCCCACCCTGAGCCATGCTGAACATCATCGTGTGGTTGAACTGGCCCTTGAAGTGGCAAAGGGGCGCGTACCTGTTATTGCCGGAACCGGTTCCAATTCCACCGTCGAGGCCGTGTCACTGACACGTCATGCTCAAAATGCCGGGGCAGATGCTGCCTTGGTGGTGACACCCTATTACAATAAACCGACACAGGCAGGTTTGCTTGCCCATTATAAGGCCATTCACGATTCGACCGATATTCCGATTGTTATTTACAATATTCCCGGTCGTTCCGTAATTGACATGTCGGTTGCCACAATGGCCGAACTGGCAAAACTGCCACGTATCGTCGGCGTGAAAGACGCGACAAGCGACCTCGAGCGTCCGGCATTGATGCGTATTGCCGCCGGGCCCGATTTTTGCCAGCTTTCAGGTGAGGATGGTACCATTGTTCCGTTCCTGGCACAGGGTGGTCACGGGTGTATTTCGGTTACGGCCAATATTGCCCCGCGCCTGTGCGCAGATTTGCAAACGGCATGGCGCGACGGGAACATCGCCAAGGTTCAGGAGTTAAACTATCGTCTGATGCCGGTTCATAAGGCCATGTTCTGCGAAGCAAATCCTGGCCCCGTCAAATATGCGGCATCGCTTCTTGGCCTGTGCACGGCGCATATGCGCCTGCCGATGGTCGAAATTGCCGACGACTCCAAACAGCGCGTTGAAGCAGCGCTGAAATCCGCCGGTCTTCTTTCCTGATTATCCAGGAACCGGCTAACAAGTTTTTGAGATGGCTGCAAAAAAAGAACACAGCAATAGCAAGTTGGTGGCGCAAAATCGCCGGGCCCGTTTCGATTATTTCCTGACGGAAACCTTCGAGGCGGGGCTGGCTTTGCGCGGCACCGAGGTGAAATCGCTTCGTGAAGGCAAGGGAAACATTCAGGAATCCTATGCTGAACCGAAGAACGGGGAAATATGGCTGATCAACGCCTATATTCCCGAATATCAAAGCAAGATGCCCTTTGGGCATGAAGAACGTCGACCGCGCAAACTGTTGTTGCACAAGCGTGAAATCGCCAAAATGTCGGATGCCGTAAACAAAAAAGGCACAACACTGGTGCCTGTTAAGGTCTATTTTAATGATCGCGGCATCGCCAAACTTGAACTCGCAATTGGCGAGGGCAAGCGGAAATCCGATAAGCGTGATGCTATCAAGGAACGTGACTGGCAGCGCGACAAGGCCCGTATTTTGCGCGAACATTAAGCTTCTGACAGGCCCTGTTGTGCCTGCACGGTTGCTGATTACGGTTGATTGTACTGATGGTGTGTTAAAAACGCATCGGATTGTTAAAAAAATGGTGCAGACATGGTGAACGTGTCTGTGCCATTTTTCGTATCATAAGGTGTGGATAAGGAGGCGGGCGTGACCAGTGCATTTACCGGCAGCATTCGTGAAAAACTGATTGCGGCCAAACAGCAATGGGCTGAAAAAGGTCGCCTGTTAACCGGCATTCATGATGAAAAACACGAAAATCGCCTGCCGCCCGGCCAGCGCGAGGTGAAGGACTGGCCTGTACTTGACCTTGGTATAACGCCCCACATTGCAGAAAGTGACTGGCAATTGACCATCACGGGTGAAGTTGAAAACCCGGTTTCGTTATCCATGGGGCAGTTGCTTGAATTACCCGCATTTTGTGACCGTAGTGACATTCACTGTGTTACGTCGTGGTCTCGCTACGAAAACGACTGGCAGGGGGTGTCGGCACTTGAACTGGCACACCTGGTAAAGCCGATGAGAACTGCCAGATATGTGTTGTTCACTGCGCATGACGGGTACACCACCAATGTCAGGATAGAACAGTTTCTTGATAACGATGTTTTGTTAGCCCATCACTGGCAAGATCAGCCAATTAGCGATGAACATGGTGGCCCCGTGCGTGTGGTTATCCCAAAACTGTATTTTTGGAAAAGTGCCAAGTGGGTTCGCGAAATCAAGTTCTCCAAAATCGACAAGCCCGGTTTTTGGGAGATGCGTGGCTATCACAATAATGCAGACCCTTGGACAGAGCAGAGGTATGATTAACTTTGCTTGCTGTGAACCGGAGCAATGAAAATGTGGTCATCGATAAAATTAATGATCATTTCAGCAGGGGTAACCCTATTGGGCCTTTTTCCTGCGGCAGGAGGCGAAATGACAATCGCACATGATTTCGAGTTTAAAACGATAGAAGGCGGTGTTTTGCCATTGCAGTCGTTTAATGGAAAAGCCGTTCTGATTGTGAACACAGCGTCGTTTTGCGGCTTTACCCCGCAATATGAGGGACTGGAAGCATTGTGGCAGCAGCGCCGTGAGGAAGGCCTGGTCGTGCTTGGAGTGCCATCGGGGGATTTTGGTGATCAGGAATATGGGGAAAATGACGAAATTCGTGATTTTTGCACAACAAGTTTCAATATTGATTTTCCACTAACCGCCCGGCAATCGGTTCGCGGTGAAAAGGCCCATCCGTTTTATAAATGGGCACGCGACGAACTTGGCCCGGACCAGGCACCGAAATGGAACTTTCATAAATACCTGGTAGGCCCGCATGGAGAACTTCTGGCAAGTTTCCCAAGTGCTGTAAAACCTGACGATGAAAAACTGCAAAAGGCCATCACGGCAGCACTGGCGCGTTAAACTTGTCAAGGGTGCCGCCGGGGCCGTGTTCAGGCGCGGCCATCTGTGATGTCGAGAAACGCCAACCCGTACTGGTCCAGTTTTTTGGCACCAACACCGTTGATTGCGGCCATATCATTTAAATTGCGCGGTTTGAAACGCACCATTTCTGATAACGTCCGGTCATTGAAAATAACATAAGGTGGGACGTTCTGGCTGGTGGCCAATTCACGGCGCAAGGCACGTAATGCCTCCCACATTTTGCGGTCGTCTTCATCTTCAAAAAATGTATCAAAGTCGCGCAGGCGCTGGGTGGTTGCACGTTTGCGTTCACTGGTATCCAGTCGCATTTCGACGACTTTTTCCCCACGCAAAACCGGGCGCGATGCTTCGGTTAAATAAACACCGCCATGGCCTTCTTCGTCGACCTGCAAATATCCCATTGCCAATAACTGGCGAAATACAGACCGCCATTGCGGTTGGGCAATGTCTTTGCCCAAACCGTAAACGGTGGTTTTGTCGTGACCCGTTTGTCTGATTTTTTCAGTATTCCGGCCCATTAAAACTTCTATGACATGTGCCGGGCCAAATCGTTGCCCTGTGCGATATACCGCAGAAAGAGCCTTGCGTGATGCATCGGTCGCATCCCATGTATCGACGGGTTCAAGGCAGGTATCACAATTGCCGCATGGCTTGGCATCTACTTCGCCAAAATACGACAAAATAACCTGTCGACGGCATTTGGTGGTTTCAGCAAGGCCGATCAGGGCATCAAGTTTGCGTTGCTCTATACGTTTTTGGGCATCGGGGGCATCGGATGATATCAACATGCCGCGAATGGATACGATGTCGGATAAATCATAATTCATCCAGGCATTGGCAGGCAGCCCATCGCGCCCTGCGCGACCGGTTTCCTGATAATAGGCTTCCATGCTTTTGGGCAGGTTCAAATGGGCCACAAACCGGACGTTCGGTTTGTCGATTCCCATACCAAACGCCACAGTCGCGCAAATAATCATGCCGTCTTCACGTAAAAAACGGTCCTGATGAAGTTGCCGCGTTTCTTGCGACAAGCCGGCATGATAGGGCAGGGCCGGGCGACCATTATCAGTTAGCCATTGGGCGATATCTTCGGTTTTGCGCCGTGACAGGCAATAAACAATGCCAGCATCTTCGGCATGTTCCCGGTTCAAAAAAGATAACAGGCGTTGTTTGCCATTGCCTTTGGTTTCGATGCGATAGGTGATGTTGGGGCGGTCAAACCCGGTTAAAAAACACCGGGCATCGGTCAGGTGCAGGTTCTCGGCGATGTCCTTGCGCGTTGGTGCGTCGGCGGTTGCCGTCAGGGCAATGCGCGGAACATGGGGAAAGCGTGTTGGCAATAGGTCAAGGCGGCGATATTCAGGCCGGAAATCATGGCCCCATTGCGATACGCAATGGGCCTCATCAATGGCAAACAGTGAAATGCGAATGCGATCAAGCAGGTTTAAAAAGCGGTCTGTCGCAAAGCGTTCCGGCGCGACATAAAGCAGGTCTATATCGCCCTCAATTGCGCGCATTTCAATTTCGCGCGCATGGTCGGGGGCAAGGGTCGAATTAATGAAAGCCGCCTTGATGCCAAGTTGTGTCAGGGCATCAACCTGGTCTTTCATAAGCGCGATCAGCGGCGAGACAACAACAGCCGTCCCCGGCCGACATAATGCCGGAACCTGATAGCATAACGACTTGCCGCCGCCCGTCGGCATTAATACCAGGGCGTCATTCCCGGCGATCACGTGGTCGATAATTTCGGCCTGAGGCCCCCTGAAACTGTCATAGCCAAAAACGTCTTTTAATACCTCCAGTGGCGCGCGCACGGGGGGCGGCGTTGTGGATGTTTCAAAATCGCTATCGGCAAAGAATGAAGGATCAGACAATTTCAGTGTTCCAGATATGTGCGGATATCAGCAAAGACGTCTTCAAACATCTCTGGGGTCAGGCGGTAGGTCTGGGTGTTGTAGCGCGAACAGTGATAGCTATCAAATAACGTTAGCCCGTTTTCCAGTTGATGGCGGGCGCCATGCGCGAACTTGTAAGCTGAAAGTTTCAAGCCAAACGTTTTCAGCATGGCCTGATGTGCGATTTGACCAAGGCACAAAATTCCCGCCAGGTTTTTCATTGCGGCAATTTCACTGATCAGAAACGGGCGACAGGTATTGGCTTCGGGCCCGGTTGGCTTATTTTCCGGCGGAACACATTTCACTGCATTTGTAATGCGGCAATTAACCAGTTCCAGCCCGTCATCGGGGCGTTTGTCATATGTGCCGGTTGCAAAGCCAAATTTTTTCAGCGTTGCATAAAGCAAATCACCGGCATAATCGCCTGTAAAAGGGCGGCCGGTGGCATTCGCACCCTTAAGTCCCGGTGCCAGCCCGACAATAAGAAGTTGCGCTGACAGCGGGCCAAAAGGGCGTACGGGGCCATTGTAAAATTCAGGGAACTTCGCCTGGTTTGCATGGCGAAATTCCACAAGGCGGGGGCATAGCGGGCAATCTGTTGCCGGTTCAATCAGTTCAGTCATAACAGGCCTGACGTTGGATCAAGATTGGGCCGAAACGGGGCTTAATCGAAATCGATGTCGTCGAGATTGGGGTGAACCGGATGATCGTCAATATCGCCTAAATCGGGGTGATCATCATCGCGGCGTTGTGCAACACGGCGGGCTATGGTGCCTTCAAGATCGGTCAGTTCAATGAAATTGTCGGCCTGACGGCGCAATTCATCGGCAACCATTGGCGGGTTTGATTTGACTGTCGATACAACAGTAACGCGGACCCCCTTGCGTTGAACGGCATCGACCAGACGACGAAAATCGCCATCGCCCGAGAAAATCACGACGTGATCAAGGTGCTGGGCCATTTCCATGACATCGATTGCAAGTTCGATATCCATGTTGCCTTTGATCTTGCGGCGGCCTGCGGCATCGGTAAATTCCTTGGTCGGTTTGGTGACCATGGTATAGCCGTTATAGTCAAGCCAATCGACAAGCGGGCGTATAGGAGAGTATTCCTGATCTTCAATCAGAGCGGTATAGTAGAAAGCCCTGATCAATTGACCTTTTTGTGCAAAAAGATCCAATAACCGTTTATAATCTATATCAAAACCAAGGGCGCGTGCCGCAGCGTACAGATTTGAACCATCAATAAACAACCCGATCCGTTCTTGCGGGTAAAAAATCATCCTTAAATGTCCTTAAATAGCGTTTAAAAATTGGTATTTTGCAAAATGCTGTTCGTTGTTTTACATCGCAAGCCCCGGCAAAGAAAGAACCAAATTGTCATGGACAGGTTGAACGTCCTTCCCTAAATATTGCGCCCGTTGCTTTTGCGTTTTGCATATAAGGGTTGCCTCCTGTGACTTTCCAGTCCCCGTCGAAAAATGATGGCGCTGCATCAGATGCTGCTGTTCTGATCGCCCTTGGCGCGAATTTACCAACCGAACGGTTCGGTGCGCCTGCAGATGCCGTGCGTGCTGCGATTGATGTTCTCGCAGCGTCTGACGGCATTACACTCCAGGAAGTGTCACGGTTCTATGAAACGGCACCTGTCCCGGTTTCTGACCAGCCCTGGTACGTGAATGCGATTATTCGGGTTGAGACAGTGCTTTCGCCCGTCGACCTGATGAAGCATTTGCACAAGATCGAAGCCGATTTTGGCCGGGTCAGGCTGGCACGGAACGAGGCACGGGTTCTTGATCTTGATCTGGTTGCATACGGGCGGCACAAAATTCAGGATGACGGTGGTCTGATCGTGCCCCATCCCCGGCTGCATGAACGGGCATTTGTCTTGTTGCCTTTACAGGATGTTGCGGCAAACTGGATGCATCCGGTTTTGTTGAAAACCGTGGCACAACTGGTTGATGCCTTGCCAGATGATCAGGAAATTCGCCAGATACAGCCTTGAGCGCTGAGACGTGCCTTGCAATTCGTTGTGGGCAGGTATGTTTCTGTGCTGTTAGGTGTTGCAACGCTTCGTTTGCAGCTTTATAAAGAGCGGTCTGGATACTTACTTCTTTTGCTGGAGAAATTTATGGCGCGCGTTACCGTCGAAGATTGCGTTGACAAGATTCCAAATCGCTTCGAGCTCGTGATGCTGGCAGCTCAGCGTGCACGCAACATTTCGGCAGGGGCAGAACTGACCATTGACCGCGACAATGACAAAAATCCCGTCGTTGCCTTGCGTGAAATTGCCGAAGTAAGCGTTAATTTTGATGACCTTCGTAATGGCATGATTCAGGGTCTTCAACGCCATGTTGAAACTGAAGAACCCGAGGACATCGAAGACGAATTTGGTCCGAAGCTGATGGCGGAAGCAATTGAAGAGTTTGCGCCGATTGCAGCGGCCAGTGCGCCTGCGGAAGATGATGAATAATCTTCGCTAGTGCATTGAAAAAAATGAATTAATAAAAAAGAGCTGCGGATTTTTATTCCGTGGCTTTTTTTTGTGCCATTTGTACTATCTTCTATGCATGTGCTTTTTTACATTTGCGAACAGGAATGGGAGCCGCTCCTGAATGATGCGTCAATATGAACTTGTGGAACGGGTTAAGGCTTATGATGCAGATGCCCGCGAGGCGTTGCTCAACAAGGCCTATGTGTATGCGACCCAGAAACATGGTTCACAAAAACGGGCCAATGGTGACCCGTATTTTTCGCATCCAATTGAAGTTGCCGGTATTCTTACGAACTACAAGCTCGATTGC
Source organism: Thalassospira sp. NFXS8 (assembly GCF_040148805.1). Lineage (NCBI taxonomy): Bacteria > Pseudomonadati > Pseudomonadota > Alphaproteobacteria > Rhodospirillales > Thalassospiraceae > Thalassospira > Thalassospira sp. NFXS8. The sequence goes on from NZ_JAGEMF010000001.1 coordinate 213,208, forward strand.
GATACGATCATTACCGCATTGCTGCATGATACGATCGAAGATACTGATGCTACTCCCGAAGAAATCAACAAGCTGTTTGGCCCCAAGATTTTAAAGCTGGTTGACGGCGTTACCAAACTGACCCAGATCGAGCTTAAATCAGCGGATTCAAAACAAGCTGAAAATTTCCGTAAATTGCTGTTGGCGATGTCGGAAGATATTCGTGTTTTGCTGGTTAAGCTGGCCGACCGCCTTCACAATATGCGCACCCTGCATTACATTTCGAAACCGGAAAAACGCGTAAGGATCGCGGCGGAAACCCTTGAAATATATGCACCTTTGGCCGAGCGTATCGGTATGCATGACATCAAGGAAGAATTGCAGGATCTTGCATTTCAGCATTTGAATGCGGATGCGCGTAATTCCATCACAGCCCGGCTCGAGTTCCTGCGCAAAAAAGACGACAATGTTGTCGAACGTATTGTGAAGGAACTTGAAACCGTTATTAGCACCGAAGGTCCTGCCGTTCAGATATATGGTCGCGAAAAGCGGCCTTATTCGATCTGGCAGAAGATGCAGCGTAAAAATATCACCTTTGGCGAGCTGTCAGATATCATGGCATTTCGTGCAATGGTTGATACCATGCCGCAATGTTACGAGGTGCTGGGTTATCTGCATGCGGCCTACAAAGTGGTGCCGGGCCGGTTCAAGGACTACATTTCGACGCCGAAACCCAACGGATATCGTTCGATCCATACCACTATTATTGGCCCTGAAAATCACCGTATTGAAGTGCAAATACGAACTCACGAAATGCACGAGGTCAATGAAAACGGCGTTGCTGCACACTGGGCCTATAAACAGGGCGGCGGCGGGCGTGAAAAAGAAGGAACGCAGTATCGCTGGCTGCGTGACCTTCTGGACATTATGGAACATGCGACCGAGCCCGAGGAATTTCTGGAACATACCAAACTGGCCATGTTCCAGGATCAGGTGTTTTGTTTTTCACCCAAAGGCGATGTTATTGCTTTGCCTGCGGGCGGGACGCCGGTTGATTTTGCCTATATGATTCATACGCATATTGGTGATACCTGTGTTGGCGCCAAGGTCAACGGGGCAATGGTGCCGTTGCGTACCCAGCTTAACAATGGCGATCAGGTTGAGATTGTTACCTCGAAGGCGCAAACGCCAAACCCGACATGGGAAAGGTTTGTTGTTACCGGAAAGGCACGTGCGCGCATTCGCCGTTTCATCCGTCAGCAGCAGGAAGACCAGTATCGCGATCTTGGCAAGGCGATCGTGCAAAAGGCTTTCCGCCAGGCCGGATACGAATATTCGGAAAAAGGCCTGGAAGGTGTTTTAAAAATCTTCAAGCAGCCATCGGTTGTTGGTTTGGTAACGGCGGTCGGTGCCGGGCACATTACCGGGCGCGAAGTGATCAATGCTGTTTTCCCTGGCACCAAGGACGACCAAACCACCCGCAAATTTGTACCGACAGAAGGTAAAAATAATCGCAAACGCGACCATGCCATTCCGCTTAAGGGGCTTATTCCGGGGATGGCGGTGCATTATGCCGGGTGCTGTCACCCGTTGCCGGGGGATCGTATTGTGGGCATTGTTACAACCGGCAAGGGTGTGACCATTCACACCATTGACTGTGACACCCTTGAAACCTTTGCTGACCAGCCGGAACGTTGGCTGGATGTGGGCTGGGACAATGACGGCGAACCGGAACATTTTATTGGCCGTCTGGGTTTAACTGTGGCCCATGAATCGGGTGCGTTGTCGGCCATAACCAGTGTTATTGCTAAAAATCATGGCAATATTACCAATCTTCGGTTTGTTAGCCGGACTCAGGATTTCTTTGAAATGCTGATCGATATTGATGTTGTCGATGTTAAACACCTGACCAATATCATTGCTGCCTTGCGGGCCACACCCGTGGTCAATACGGTCGAACGGGCACGTGGATAATGGGAAAAGCAGGGAGGGATGCGCTATTTTCTTGCCAAGGTCGCTTTCAGCACTTACCCATAGCGGCGCGGGATTTCTCCCGTTCCCTCCTATCATGTCGTTTGTCTGACACCGTATGTTCCAGCGTCGCATAAAACCAAGTTCTTTCGAACGTCTTCGCAGCTTTCTGTGGCCGCGGGCCGGATGGCGTCGTTCATCGCGCTATTTTGCCCATCGAGTCGCCCGGTTGCCTGGTACGCCCTATAGCATCGCGTCGGGTTTTGCGATCGGGGCTGCTGTATCGTTTACGCCGTTTATCGGCTTTCATTTTGTCCTTTCTGCCTTGTTAAGTTTTATTATGCGGGCCAATCTGGTGGCATCGCTATTGGGCACAATTGTTGGCAATCCCTGGACATTTCCGTTTATTTGGCTGTGGCTTTATCACAGTGGCCTCTGGATTTTGGGCAATGACCCCTCGGTTCAAGGTGTCCATTTTAATATGGCTGTGCTGTGGGATTTTACCGTTGAAGGTGTCAGCTATATTGGCCGCGGTTTAATTTTCGGGATTTGGAACGGGGCTGAACAAGCTGATCTGTCGCGGCTGTGGGCCAGTATTGTTGATATTATCTGGCCCATGATCGTTGGATGCGTTCCAACCATCATTACAATTTGGCTGCTGTTTTACTTTCCTGTCTATCGTGCGGTTGTTATGTATCGTCATAAACGTATTCTACGTCGTATGAAAGTTCATGAAAAACGGGCGTTAAAGCCGGTTTTAGAAACGGCAAAACGTACTTTGCACCGCGATAATGTACAGCAGCAGGATAATTTGAAATGAGCGTTGATTTGCGTTTGGGTGTGAATATTGACCATGTTGCCACGATCCGTAATGCGCGGGGCGGGGCGCATCCTGACCCGTTGCGTGCTGCCCGGATTGCCGCGGCGGCCGGGGCTGATGGCATTACTGCCCACCTGCGTGAAGACCGCCGCCATATTTCGGATCGGGATATCGCCCGATTACGCGCCGAGATTGATCTGCCGCTTAATTTTGAAATGGCGGCGACCGACGAGATGCTGGCTATCGCAATTAATGCCAAACCCCATGCTGCCTGCATTGTCCCGGAAAAGCGCGAAGAGAGAACAACCGAAGGGGGGCTGGATGCCGCAGGGGGACATAACCATTTAAAACGGTTTGTTTCCGAGCTGGGCAACGCAGGCGTTCGTGTTTCCCTGTTTATCGAGGCGTCAAAAAACCAGCTTGATGCAGCCGCATCGCTGGGCGCACCGGTTGTTGAAATTCACACCGGTGCCTATTGTGATGCCACGGGTGATCAGCGTGCAAACGAGCTTGCCCGGATTGCCGAAGCCGTGAAATACGGTGCGGACCTTGGGCTTGAAGTTCATGCCGGTCACGGGTTGGCGTTTGATACTGTGACACCGATTGCCCAATTACCTGAAATTCGCGAACTTAATATTGGCCATTTTTTAATTGGCGAAGCCATTTTTATCGGCCTGGAAGCCAGTATTCGTGAAATGCGGCGACTGATGAATTTGGCACGAGGAATGACAGGGGCCAGCCAATGATTATTGGCATCGGAACCGATTTGTGCGATATCCGGCGTATTGAGAAAACCCTGGACCGTTTCGGGGAGCGTTTTTTGCGTCGCGTTTTTAGCGATGTGGAAATTGCGCGGGCGGTTCGGCGGCCAGAAAGGATGGCATCATCACTGGCAATGGCTTTCGCCGCGAAGGAAGCCTGTTCCAAGGCATTGGGGACGGGGTTCAGGCGTGGCGTGCATCATCGGACGATGGCGGTTGCCCATCAGCCAAGCGGTAAGCCGGATATGATCTTGATAGAGGGGGCAAAACGCCGCCTTGATGAACTGACACCTGCAGGGAAAAATGCATCGGTGCATGTTACCCTGACAGATGAATATCCAATGGCAAATGCTGTTGTCGTTATTTCTGCCGATTAAATTTTGATTTGAAAAAGGGTTGAGCCCTGGATGGAAAAGTTAGTGCAAAAAAAGAAACCGGGTGGCCTTTTTGATACCCTTAAAACCGTTTTCTGGGCGATTGTTATCGCCCTTTTGGTGCGAACCTTTGCGTATGAGCCTTTTAATATTCCGTCCGGGTCCATGATTCCGACCTTGCTGGTTGGTGATTACCTGTTTGTATCGAAATATTCCTATGGTTATTCCAAGCATAGCCTGCCGTTTAGCCTGCCTTTAATCCCGGGACGTATTCTGTCGAGTGAACCAAAACGTGGTGACGTTATTGTTTTCAAGTTACCGGCGGATACAACGCAGGATTACATTAAACGCGTCATCGGTTTGCCTGGCGATACCGTTCAGGTTAAACAGGGCCGTCTTTATATTAATAACCAGATGGTCGAACGCGAACGGATCGAGGATTATATCCTGACAGATGGCACAGGCCAGGCGATTGCAGTGCCGCAATACCTGGAAACATTGCCGGGCGGAAAGGTTCACCGCATTCTGGAAATCTTTGGTGATCAGGGACCGGCTGATAATACCGATCCATTCACGGTGCCGGAGGGCCACTATTTCATGATGGGCGATAACCGTGATAATTCGGCTGATAGTCGGGCTTTCCCTGCGCGTTTCCGGTTCGTGCCGTTTGAAAACCTGGTTGGTCGGGCTGAATTCCTGTTCTATTCAAAAGATAGCAGCCAGCCGATCTATGATTTGGGCAGCATTCGTTTTGACAGACTGTTTAAGGGAGTGAACTAATGACCGACATGGCGCCATTGTTGCGACATATCGATCATGAATTTTCCAAGCCGGATTTGTTGCGAGTTGCTTTGACGCACCGTAGTGCCGCCAAAGGCAAGGATGCTTTGAGCGGCGGCAATGAACGGCTGGAATTTCTGGGTGACCGCGTTTTGGGGCTGGTCATCGCAGAAATGCTCTATACCCGTTTTGGCCGCGAACGCGAAGGCGCGATGGCCAAACGCTTTGTTGCCCTGGTCCGCCGCGAAACTCTCGCCCGAATTGCAGTTGATATCGATCTTGGTAATCATATTGCGATGGCCAAGGGCGAAAGGGCGGCTGGTGCAGATACAAACCCCGCCATTTTATCCGATTGCATGGAGGCGGTGATTGCCGCACTCTATCTGGATGGCGGGTTGGAACCGGCACGTATTTTTATCGAAAGATTGTGGCGGCCCTTGCTTGATGAAGCGCCCAAGCCGCCACAGGATGCAAAAACACAGTTGCAGGAAGCCTTGCAAGGGCAGGGTAAACCATTACCTGTCTATGAGATGGTTGGCCGTGAAGGCCCCGCCCATGCACCTGTTTTTACAATTGAGCTGACAACCAGCGACGGTCATTGTGTGCGCGCGGAAGGCAAATCCAAACGCGAAGCAGAACAAATAGCCGCAAAACGAATGTTGGATGAGTTGAACCATGAATGAGGTTCCTGCCGCAATGCCCGAAAAGAACGACGATCCGCAACGCTGTGGCTTTGTCGCCCTTGTCGGCGCCCCTAATGCCGGGAAATCGACGCTGCTTAACCAGCTGGTCGGAACCAAGGTGTCGATCGTTTCGCCGAAGGTGCAAACAACGCGGGCGCGTGTTCGCGGTATTGTCATGGCCGAGGACGCGCAGATTGTCTTTATCGATACCCCGGGCATCTTTCAGCCCAAAAGGCGTTTGGACCGGGCCATGGTCAAGGCGGCCTGGGGTGGTGCCGATGATGCCGATCTGATTGTGCTGGTGATTGACGCGGTACAGGGTATTACAGATGATGTTCGCATGATTGTTGCGAACCTGAAGAAACAGCAACGCAAGGCGATCCTGTTATTAAACAAGATCGACAAAGTGCGTGATAAGGAAAAGTTGCTGCATCTTTCCGGCGAATTGTTTGGCGAGGACATTTTTACCGATGTCTTTATGATTTCGGCCCGAAAAGGCGCTGGTACCCAGGATTTTATCAATTTCCTGGCGGCCAAAATGCCCAATGGCCCGTGGATGTTTCCGGAAGATGATGTTTCGGACATGCCGTTGCGTTTGCTTGCCGCCGAAATTACGCGCGAAAAACTGTATTATCAGCTTCAACAGGAATTGCCTTATTCGGCGACGGTCGAAACCGAATTGTGGGAAGAGCGCAAAGACGGATCGGTTAAGCTGGAACAAACGATTTTTGTCGAGCGTGAAGGGCAGAAAGCAATTATTCTTGGCAAAAGTGGCAAGCGGATCAAAACCTTGGGGACGGATGCCAGAAAAGACCTTGAAGCCATTTTTGAACGCCGCGTGCATTTGTATCTGTTTGTGAAAGTGCGCGAAAACTGGGGCGATGACCCCAATCGCCTGGCTATCTGGGGATTGGATCATAACGCCTGACTTGTGAATTCGGCCTGATAGGAACGCGAAATGGAAACCAGACAATTCTGGGGGATGGTCCTGATCGTCGTTGGCGCGGCTACAGCGTTGATCGTCGCCATGATTTCCCGCCGACCATTTCGTTATCGCCATGATGGCAGTGATTTGAAACGTGAAGATCGGTTTTTGGGTAAACCGCTTAACATGTTGATGCTGGTGATTGCCGTTGTGATTTTTATCCTCGGGTTGTTGTGGCGCAACCCGGCAACACGGCCTTTCTGATATGACGCAATACAACCACGATACCAACAAGGATGAACCGCTAAAAAGTCTTTCTGACCTGACAGGATGGCGGCGATATTTGCTATTAACGGTAGCAATTATTGTTTTGGGATCAATGGTTTTTGGTCTGGCGGTTCATGTTATCCGCCTTCTTTCGGCTTCTGGCTACTGACAATCAGGGGCATGCATGGATTGGCGTGATGATGCGATTGTGCTGTCCTCGCGCAAACTGGGTGAAAGTTCAGCCCGGTTGACGGTTTTAACGCGTGATTACGGTCGTTATGCGGGCATGGTTCGTGGGGCATCAGGTAAAGCCCTGCGCGGGACGCTTGAATGCGGCAATTTGGTTAGGGCAAGCTGGTCGGCACGCCTATCCGAACATTTGGGTCAGTTTAAATGCGAATTGTTGCGCTCGCATGTGGTTGATCTGTTATTGCTGCCGGGGCCGTTACTGGCATTAAGTTCGGCCTGTTCGCTACTTGAAGTCTCCCTGCCGGAACGAGTGCCGCAAAAAGCGCTTTATACCGGCACGCTTGGCCTGATAGATGCCTTGAAAGACGAATTCTGGAAACCCGCCTATTTGCGCTGGGAAATCGGTTTGCTGGAAGAGCTGGGTTATGGTCTTGATTTATCTTGCTGTGCTGTAACCGGTAAATCGCAAGATTTGCATTTTGTTTCACCCAAAAGTGGCCGCGCTGTTTCTTTGGCGGAAGGCTCTCCCTATCGTGATCGTCTGTTGCCATTGCCCGCTTTTTTAAGCGGTGCAGCCGCATCGGAGGTGGCACGTGAAACTCCGATTAACGACCAATATAACCAGGCTGTTAAGCTGGCGGGCTTTTTTATTCATCGTGATCTTTTCGTTGCCAAGGGTATTCGCCCGGTTGCTGCACGTGACAGGCTTGCATCCATGATATGGCAGGATGGCCGTACGGATTGAGGCAATTTGGGCATGACAGACGGGGCGATTTGGCGGGGCAGGGATAATTTAAAAATTAAATGCACATTTTTGCTGTTGTCATCTGTTGACCACACCCGCCCTGAAAGTAGTATGGTGCGCCACGGCGTGATGTCAGGGAACTGGCGATCGTCGACATTATTAATTCAACCTGTTCCGGATTAAGAAAAACAGTTCATGAGCACGAAATCCTCCGACCCGGATACTGCCGGGCAGATCAGGGAAACCCGCCTTGCTGACGCGCTGAGCGAACGTTATCTGGCCTATGCGATGTCGACCATTATGTCGCGATCGTTACCAGATGTTCGTGACGGCCTTAAACCGGTTCATCGCCGGTTGCTTTATGCGATGCGGCAATTGAAACTAAATCCTGAACAGGGTTTTAAAAAGTGCGCCCGTGTTGTCGGTGACGTGATTGGTAAATATCACCCGCATGGTGACCAGTCGGTTTATGATGCGCTGGTACGACTGGCGCAGGATTTTGCGGTGCGATATCCGCTTGTCGACGGGCAGGGGAACTTTGGCAATATCGACGGCGATAATGCTGCTGCCATGCGGTATACCGAAGCCCGCATGACTGCCGTTGGTGCTTCGCTGATGGAAGGACTGGATGAAGACGCGATTGATTTTCGTCCGACCTATGACGGTGAGGATCACGAACCAATCGTGATGCCGGCTGCTTTTCCCAATTTGCTGGCAAATGGTGCCGCAGGTATTGCCGTGGGCATGGCAACGAATATTCCGCCTCATAACGCCGATGAACTTTGCACAGGCCTGATCAAGCTGATCGATAATCCTGAAACATCGATAGCCGAACTGGTGCGGTGCGTACCGGGGCCGGATTTTCCAACCGGTGGCGTATTGGTCGAACCGCGCGAGAATATTCTGGAATCCTATGCGACCGGTCGCGGGTCGTTCCGTCTGCGGGCAAAATGGGAAGTCGAAAAGATGACCCACGGTCTGTATCAGATCGTGATCACCGAAATTCCCTATCAGGTGCAGAAAGCAAAACTGGTTGAACGCATTGCAGATTTGATGTTTGCCAAGAAGTTACCGCTTCTTGCTGATGTTCGAGATGAGTCAACTGACGAAATTCGTTTGGTGTTCGAGCCACGTTCGCGTGCGGTTGAACCTGAACATCTGATGGAAATGTTGTTCAAGAATACCGAGCTGGAAACCCGGTTTGGTTTGAACATGAACGTTCTGGATGGCGACAATACCCCGCGTGTCATGAATTTGCGCGAAGTTCTGCGGGCATTTCTGGCGCATCGACAGGATGTTCTGGTTCGTCGGTCACAGCACCGGTTGGAAAAAATCAACCACCGGCTGGAAGTGCTGGAAGGCTATCTGATAGCCTATCTGAACCTTGATGAAGTCATCCGTATTATCCGGTTTGAAGATGAACCGCGCAAAGAGATGATGCGTGTTTTCGATCTGACCGAAGTTCAGGCCGATGCCATTTTGAATATGCGTTTGCGGTCTTTACGCAAACTTGAAGAAATGGAAATCAAGAACGAGCATTCAAAACTTAGCGAAGAAAAAGCAGGACTGGAGGCATTGCTGGCCAGCGAAGATATGCGTTGGTCCCGTATTCGTGAAGAAGTTGAGCAAACGCGCGAGAAGTTTGGCAAAAAAACTGAACTTGGCAAGCGGCGCACCGAAATTGGTGATGCGCCACAGGAAATTGAAGTTCCGCTTGAAGCATTGATCGAGCGGGAGCCGATCATGGTCATTTGTTCGCGCATGGGGTGGATCCGGGCGCTTAAGGGCCACACCACCGAAATCGCCGACCTGAAATTTAAGGATGGTGATGAAAGCCGCTTTGCGATCAAGGCCTTTACCACCGATAAATTACTGATCATGAGTTCAGCTGGCCGGTGCTATACAATGGGTTGCGACAGGTTACCCGGTGGCCGCGGTCACGGCGAGCCTATTCGCCTGTCTATTGATTTGCCCCAGGAACACGATATCGTTTCAATGACCATTCATCGTCCAAACGGGCGTTTGCTGGTGGCATCGTCGGCTGGGCGCGGGTTCCAGGTTGCCGAAAATGATGTGGTGGCCCAGACCAAAAACGGCAAGCAAATTCTGAATTTGGGAACCGGTGAAACTGCGTTGATTTTTGAACAGGTTGATAAAAATCACGTTGCTGTTTTAGGAGATAACCGGAAGTTGCTGATTTATCCGGTTGAGGAAGTGCCGGAAATGACGCGTGGGCGCGGGGTTATCTTGCAAAAATATAAACAGGGCGGGCTTGCCGACTTAACTTTGTTTAATATTGAAGATGGCCTGACCTGGACCATGGGCGGAAGCGAAGGTCGCAAACGTACCGTCACGGAACTTGATGAATGGATTGGCAAGCGCGCTGGATCAGGGCGGTTGCCGCCTAATGGCTTCCCGCGTTCCAACCGTTTTGAATGATGTGACCACTATTATTCCAAATTTGAAGCCTGAAGCGCCAATTTACGGTGCTTCAGGTTTTTTATTGGGTGTCCTTAATTTTTTAAATTAATAACAATGTCTTGTTTAATTAATTGAAGCGAAATTGTTAAACGGAAGTTGGCGGAATTTACCATGATTTGGTGCAGATGTGGCCGTTTTGGTTTTTTAAGGGATATTTTTGGCTGTCGTTAAAAAGATAGCGGTCTGCAAAAGCGCGAAAAACATGGTGTTTTGGATCATATATTTGTAACTTTGCTCCGCTGGCAACCGGAGGAGACCGGAAGCTGGCTAAAAGAGATTCCGGGTGTGGGAGGAAAAATGCTTTTTTTGGCACGTTTTGTGCGGCTGATTGACAGTCTTAATGACGCAATTGGCCGTGGCGTGGCGTGGCTGACCATTCCGTTGGTGTTGATCACTTTTTTGGTGGCAACATTGCGATACGGGTTTTCGGTCGGCTGGGTATCAATGCAGGAAAGCTATATGTGGCTTTACGGCATTATCTTCATGGTTGGGGCTGGCTATACGCTGCTTCACGGTGGCCATGTCCGGGTTGACGTTTTTTATCGTCCGGCGTCGGCACGCTACAAGGCATGGGTTGACCTGATCGGCACACTGTTTTTATTGCTGCCTGTTCTGACGCTGGTGTTTATTTATAGCTATCCTTATGTCATGACCAGCTGGAAGCGCCTTGAAGGATCGCAGGAAACCGGTGGGTTGCCGGGGCTTTTCCTGTTTAAATCTGTGATCCTGGTGTTCTGTATTCTGATGGGGTTACAAGGGCTTGCGCTGGCGGCACGCAGTATTCTGGTACTGACAGGCCATCGTGAATTCGAAATCAACGAAGAAGAGCACGAGGGCGTCTGATGTCGGGGGAAGTATTAAGTCTACTCATGTTTGCAGTGGCCTGTGTGGTGCTGCTTTTTGGGTTTCCGGTTGCCTTTTCACTGGGTGGCACAGGGTTGGCCTTTGCCCTTTTGGGGCATGCAATGGGTGTGTTCGACATGCCTTTGCTGGGTTCGTTACCATCGCGCTATTTTGGTGTGATGAGCAACGAACTGTACGTTGCCATTCCATTATTCGTTTTTATGGGCGTGATGCTGGAGCGCGCACGCATTGCTGAAAAACTGCTGCTGACCATGGGCATGCTGTTTGGCAAACGCCGTGCCGGTTTGGGCATTTCTGTAGTGATCGTTGGTATGTTGCTGGCGGCGTCGACGGGCATTGTTGGCGCCACAGTGGTTACCATGGGCTTGCTTAGTTTGCCGGCAATGCAAAAAGCAGGCTATAGCCCACGGCTTTCAGCCGGGGTTATTTGTGCCTCGGGGACGTTGGGGCAAATTATTCCGCCGTCAATTGTACTGGTGCTGTTGGGCGACATCCTTCAGGGGGCCTATGCCGAAGCACAGCGTTCGCTGGGTAACTGGGCACCGGAACCCGTATCGGTTATCGACCTGTTTGTCGGGGCATTTATTCCCGGTATGATGCTGGTTGCCCTTTATATCGGCTGGGTAATCATTCAATCCTTCATTGATCCAAAATCAGCCCCGGCGCTGGTGGAAGACAAGCGTCCTGAAGGTCTGTTTGGGGAAGTGTTGCGTGCACTTGTTCCACCTGCATTGCTGATTGTTGCTGTTTTGGGGTCTATTTTAACCGGTATCGCCACGCCGACGGAATCGGCAGCATTTGGCAGCGTGGGGGCCACCATTCTGGCGGCCTGTTATCGTCGGCTTGATCTGGCGGTTTTGCGCCACGTTACAGGTCAAACGGTGCAGATCAGCTCGATGGTGTTTATCATTTTGCTTGGTGCATCCATTTTCTCGCTGGTGTTCCGTGGCCTTGGCGGCGATCACTTGGTCGAGGAATTGCTGCATAACATGCCTGGCGGCTTGTTTGGCGCCATGTTTGTGGTTATGGCATTGATGTTCGTCATGGGCTTCTTTCTTGATTTTATCGAGATTGTCTTTGTCGTCGTGCCTATTGTCGGGCCGATCCTGCTGAAAATGGATATCAGCCCGGTGTGGCTGGGCATCATGATTGCAATCAACCTGCAAACCAGCTTTCTGACACCGCCCTTTGGCTTTGCGCTGTTTTATCTGCGCGGGGTGGCTCCGCCCTCGATGAAAACATGGGATATTTATCGTGGTATCGTCCCGTTTGTTTTAATTCAGGTTCTGGCGTTGATTTTGCTTGCGGCATTTCCGGAATTGGCAACCTGGTTGCCATCGGTTTTGCTGAATTAACAATCTGCATTGTTCAGGATATCGATAGAAAAGGGTCGGTTTTGCCGGCCCTTTTTTTGTGCTGGTTGCGCGGGCTTGAAGTCATGAAAAAGGGCTGGCACACATGCCAGCCCTTGTAAGGGATCTATTTCAGTAACCCGTTAACGCCGATCAGTATTTGAAAGGCAGGACACGGGCTTGCATGAATGCACTTTCCGAATATTTTGCCCAGGTGATGGACTGCTCACGGAAGGCGACCAGGCTGTCAAAGACTTCTTGTGACAGCGGATCTGCCGCAACAAGATCACGCAGAACCTTGCCAGCAAGGCTACCAAGGTTGGTCAAAATCTCATCGGAGAATGGACGCACATCAACATTGTGCTTTTCACGCAGGGTTTTCAGCGCCTGATTGTTCCGAGCAACAAATTCCGACAGAACCATTTGGTTGGTGGCACGGTTTGCCTGTTCGACAATGGCTTTCAAATCGTCGGGAAGATCATTCCATGCATCGAGGTTGATAAAGTTTTCCAGTGTCGTTGCCGGTTCATGCCAACCTGGATAATAGTAATATTTTGCCGATTTATAGAGGCCGAATGCCAAATCATTATACGGGCCAACCCATTCGGTTGCGTCAATAGCACCAGACTGAAGGGCAGGCGGAATTTCACCACCAGGCAAGTTAACAACGTTGCCGCCAGCCGCCTGAATGACTTCGCCACCAAGGCCGGGAATACGCATTTTCAGACCTTTAAAGTCGTCAATGGTGTTCATTTCCTTGTTGAACCAGCCGCCCATCTGGGTGCCAGTGTTGCCTGATGGGAAAAACTTGCAATTCAGTTTCGCATAAATCTTGTCGGCAATTTCCTGGCCACCGCCATACTGGAACCACGCGTTCTGTTCCTGTGCGGTCAGCCCAAACGGCATTGCAGCCAGATACTGGGTCGCGGCAACCTTGCCTTTCCAGTAATAGGGCGCCCCATGGCCCATTTCGACCGTACCGTTGCCTACAGCGTCGATGGCTTCAAATGCAGGAACAATTTCACCCGCACCATAAACAGACACCTTCATGCGGCCATCGGATGCCTTGTTGATATATTCAGCCAGCAAGTTCGCACCGGTGCCAAGACCAGGAAAGTTCTTGGGCCAGGTTGTAACCATGCGCCATTCGCGCACGTCCTGGGCAAGTGCAGGTTTGGGAAATGTGGATGCAACAGCAGCCGTGGCACCAGCCAAAGCTGCGCCGCTCAGGAATTGACGACGTTTCATTGTTTGTAGCCTCCCAGCAAACAATCGATAATTTGTTTTTCAACAAAGCCTTGTTTCGGCTTCGTGATCAAAGATTATAGTCGTTGAGGATAGGAGGCAACTGCCGATCAACACTCAGGGTTAAACTTTTGGCTAATTTTTGGGGGAGTGAGTATTTTTGCGCAGGTAAAAATACGGACCATTTGGCGATATGGGCAAGGCCAGAACCAGAATGGATCGATCAGCAGATAGCAATATCAGTCTTCACCATCATGACGGGACCATTTGCCATTCTGAAAAGCTTCGATTGGTTTGAAGCGTGTTTTGTAAGACATTTTGCGACAGTCACGCACCCAGTAGCCAAGATAGACAAAGGGCAACTTTAATCGGGCGGCCTCTGCAACCAGGTCAAGAATGATATAGGTGCCAAGGCTACGGCGGTCTTCTTTCGGATCAAAAAAACTGTAAACGGCAGACAACCCATCTGACAGGGCATCGACAAGAGCAACGGCAATTAATTTGCCTTCTGCCGTCCGGTATTCAAAAATGGATGTTTCAACGGTGGTGTCTTCCATCATGGCACGATAGTCACGTGTATCCATACGGGCCATGTCGCCATCGCCGTGCCGGGCATCCTGATAATCGGAAAACAGGCGAAATTGTTCCTGGGTTGCTGAAGCAGCAAAAATCTGGCGTTTCAGGTCAGAATTGGTTGCGCGATTTCGCCGAAATGATCGATTGTCCTGAAAATCGTGGGTGCAGACCCGAACCGGGATACAGGCATCACATTCACCGCAAGCCGGTAGATAAGCAATTGAATGACTGCGGCGAAAACCTGCCCGCGATAGCAGGTCATGGATATTATTGGCTTCAGGGCCACGTAATTCGGTCACCAGTTTACGTTCGAACCTGCCCGGTAAATAGGGGCAGGGCATCGGTGCAGTCAGAAAATAATGCTGTGTCTGGCGACGTTGATTGACCGTCATGTTCTGTGGTTATCCGTGCCTGAATAATTTACCCTATTTAACTAGTGTAGGTAGCGAGACGCAAACTTTAAAGTGGCCGCCGCTTATTCCCTGTGTTTCGGTGCCACATCAAGATTTAGGATTCCCGGTAAATTCAAACCCGGGATCAGGGTAATAAGGTATCTGCAGACCGGACCTAGTTACGCGATGGTACCGAAAATGTCGGACGTTCAATCGGTGCATCAGGATCAGGTGCCTGATTGGTACCAGGAGCGGTGTCATTACGATTTTGCGGGGCGTACAGGTTGGTTTCAGGGGCTGTATTATACCCGGGTTCATCGGTGGCTTGTGACGGTGGTGCCTGTTTTCCGGTACCACGCAGCAATGTAATGCTGATGCGGCGATTACGTTCGTCTTTGGGGTTATCCTTGATAAAGGGGGCTGTATCTGCAACCCCTGAAACCTTGCCGAACCGGTCGGCGGGCAGGGCATCAAGTTGTAATTCCCGGCGCGTCGCGAGGGCGCGGTCGGCCGAAAGTTCCCAGTTGGTGTAGGTGCCGTTGGAATGGGAATAAGGCACGGCGTCAGTATGCCCCTCAATAGATATATCCTGCGGCATGTCCTTGATGGCTTCGGCAACCTGTTTAAGCAGCAATTTAGTGTGGTCACGTAAATCGGCACTGCCGCTGGGGAACATCGATGTTCCGTCTTTATCGATGATTTGTATGCGTAAACCTTCGTCAGTTTGTTCGACCAGCAGGTTCTTTGACAGCTCCTGAAGCTCCGGTGATTTTTCCATTGCTTCTTTCAGGTCTTTTGCTGCTTCGTCGAATTCTTTCTTTTCCTGGGCTTTGGCGGCCTGTTCTGCTTTTTCGGCGTCTGTCGGGCCACTTTTTTGCGTTTCAACAGTCGTCGCATCCGGTGTCGGCGGAATATCCATTTGAATGACAGGGGCACCGTTTTCTGAACGCATAGCGCCGGAATCGGCAAGTTTTGTTCCGGCCAGCAAGCCGCCTGCACCGGATTCGCTTTGCGATATTGATTCCGGGGCGAAATAGTTTGAAATGCCGTGAAGTTGCTCGTCGGTTGAGCTGCTTAGCAACCACAACAGCAGAAAAAACGCCATCATGGCCGTTACAAAGTCGGCATAGGCCACTTTCCACGAGCCGCCGTGATGACCGCCATGTCCGCCTTTTTTTACTTTTTTGATGATGATATCGGGCATTTCAGACTGTCATATCCTGGCAAAAGACGTGCCGCATAAACGAAGCTGGTTGTTCCAGACTATTGTTCTTTACACCGTTGGGGCGTTCTGGATGGCGTCGTCAAGTTCCTTGAAGCTTGGACGTAATTCCGGAGGCAGGATTTTGCGGGCAAATTCGACAGAAACCTGTGGTGCGTAACCTTGCATATGGCCAATCAGGGCCGCCTTCATGCAAACATAGAATTTGGCGTCCTGTTCAAGGGTCTTTTTAATAATGGCCGAGGTCGGGCCGACAAACCCATATGAGGCCAGAATACCCAAAAACGTACCAACAAGAGCAGCACCGATCATTTCACCAAGAATTTCCGGTGGTTCGGTAACCGATCCCATGGTGTTGATAATGCCAAGAACGGCGGCGACAATACCAAGACCGGGCAGGGCATCGCCAACGGTTTGAATGGCATCTGCAACGGCATTCTCTTCTTCGTGGTGGGCATCAAGTTCCTGGTCAATCACGGCTTCCAGTTCATATGCGTTGGTTGTGCCCAGGGTAAGCAGGCGCAGATAGTCGCATAAAAATTCCAGCGCATGATGGTCGGCCGTCACACCGGGGAAATTGTTAAACAGGGCGGAGCTTTCCGGGTTTTCAACATGGCTTTCAAGCGCAAGGTCGCCTTTGGATTTGGCGAGCCGGAAAACAGCATAAAGGCACACCAGCAGTTCCAGATAGGCGGCTTTTTTCTTCGCACCTTTCATGGCGCGAATTGTATATGAAATGCTGCGTTTCAGGACACTGATCGGGTTTGCAATCAGGAACGTACCAAAAGCTGCACCAAAAATGATGACAATTTCAAAGGGCTGGATCAGGACGCTAAATTTGCCATGCGGCAAGTATCCCCCCAGGACCGCACCGATCACAACCACATACCCAATGATCAGAAACATCTATTACCCCTTGTGCCGGCAAAATACGCCAACGTGTCAATATGGGTGTGCTTGTCACCCATGTGTCATGTGGTGCCTTTTTACAAAAGTCCCACGCCCTATGATACAATTAGTTCAAATTGTTATTAACATCATGTTTACAAATCATTTTATGTCAGGATTTGACAGTATTTGAATTTATCGCCATGTTCCTGTGGCTTTAAGTGGGTTTCGCCGATCATTCTGAACAATGAAAGCTGTAATTTGAACATGTCCTTCTCGTCACGTCATTTCCGGGATTGCCTAGGCCAGTTTGCAACTGGTGTTGCCGTTGTTACCTCTCGTAATACGGACGGGCGGAAGGTCGGGATTACAATAAATTCATTTTCGTCAGTGTCTCTTGAACCACCGCTGGTTCTTTTTTCTGTTGCCCGCAATGCCGCAACCCATGATGTGTTTACCGGCGCTGTCGAGCATTTTTGTATTAATGTCCTGCGCAATTCGCAACGAGACCTTGCCGAACGGTTTGCATCGCCGATCGAAGACCGGTGGGAAGAGACCGGGTTTAAGGATAACGGTCATGGCATGCCGGTGCTGATTGGTAATATTTCGACATTTTCCTGTGTGCGGCACGCGGTTCATGATGGCGGCGATCACAGTATCATTGTTGGCCAGGTCAGTGATGTTGATATGGGTGAAACGGGCGATCCGTTGCTGTATTACGGCGGTGCATATGCGCAGTTGGTCCGCGTTTAGGTTCTGGCATTTCATTGCTAAACTGGTCAGATTGCTGTCTGCAATAGTTGCGAACTATTGCAGACAGCCTCTATTGCTTTTGCGACATTAATCCAGCGACGTATTGCCCAGCAACCGCCCGCCGTAACCGTTTTCTTTCAGATATTCGGTGACTTGCTGTGCATGTGCTGTATCGCGAACCTCGAGCACCATATCAACATCGGTTTGCTTGGCCGGGATGTCGTAAAAATAGCGCTGATGGTAGACTTCGATAATATTGGCTTCGGCATTACCGATCAGGGTGCTGATTCGTGCAAGAGCGCCTGGCACATCTGGAATTTCGATGCGAATACGTACCAGCCGTCCTTCGCGTGCCATACCGCGCATTAAAACCTGCGCCAGCAAACGGCTGTCGATGTTGCCGCCACTTATGATCAGGCAAACCTTTTTGCCGATGAATTTGTCCGGATGATCAAGCAGCGCTGCCAGCGGTGCGGCACCGGCACCTTCGACGACGGTCTTTTCGATTTCGATTAGCATCTGAATGGCGCGTTCAATCGCCGATTCCTCGACCAGCACCACATCGTCAAGCAATTCCTTGCAGATTTCCAGGGTCTTTCCACCAGGCTGTTTAACAGCAATACCTTCGGCAATTGTAACGCCACCACCGGAAAATTCCTTTTGGTGGATACCTTCATACATCGACGGGTACAGTTTGGTTTCTACACCAATGACATCGATGTCGGGCCGGCGTGATTTGATCGCTGTGGCAATACCGGATGCCAGGCCACCCCCGCCAATCGGCACAATCACTGTGTCAAAATCGGCCCCTTCATTTAATATTTCGAGCCCGACCGTCCCTTGACCGGCAATGATGTGATCATCGTCAAACGGGTGAACAAAAGTCAGGCCGCGTTCTTTTTGCAAATCCTGGGCGGCCTGCATTGATTCCGCCAGCACAGTGCCCTTTAAAACGACCTCTGCACCGTGCGACCGGGTATGTCGGACTTTGGTATAAGGGGTGTTTTCGGGCATAACGATGGTTGCGGGAATACCAAGGCGTTTGGCGTTATAGGCGACCCCTTGTGCATGATTGCCTGCCGATACCGCAATAACACCGCAAGCACGTTCTTCCGGCGTTAAGCTGGCCAGTTTAACATAGGCGCCACGTTCCTTGAACGATGCTGTATATTGCAGGTTTTCAAGTTTCAGATAAACATCAGCCTGGCAAATCTTTGATAAGGTTTGTGATTTTACCAACGGGGTTTTGTTGACGATACCTTCAAGCAGGCGTGATGCGCGAACGATATCGTGATAGGAAACAGCCATTTCCAGACTCCTGTGCGTTCTGCCTTTGAACAAGGCAGGAACCGTTTATGTGAATGTGGGGAAATAATCGGGGATAAACCAGACCTGTCATCCGCAGATGACAGGGTTCACATTCGCCGCACAGAAATGGGGCATATAATCATAAGCATCATGGCAGCCGCACCTGCAAAACAGGGTTGGGGACAGGGCGGCAAAAGGGTGTCGGCATCGTCAGACATGCGCCAGATACTTTCAGAAACTTTAAGCAATAATACAGGCACTTTTACGGATCGAACCGTTGAGGTCAAGCAAACATGGGAAAAAGCCGGGTTGCATATCTTGCAATGCAACCCGGTGGGAAAATAACTGGCGGTTTTTCCCTTATTCCATGTTGAGGATAATGGTTTTCTTGTGCGTGAAGTGTTCAAGCATGCTTTCAAGCGATGCTTCACGCCCCAACCCTGAAAGTTTAACTCCGCCATAGGACAGGTTGGGTTGCACCACCAGGTTCTGGTTTACCTGTACAAACCCGGCTTCAAGGCGTTTGGTTGCAACAAGGGCTGTTTTTAGATCTGTTGTCCAGACAGTTGCAGCCAGACCAAAGTCGCTATCGTTTGCAAGTTCAATGGCTTCGTCGAATGTTTTAAACTTGAATACACAGGCGACCGGGCCAAAAATTTCTTCGCGGGCGATCCGGGCGTCGGGTTTTACATCGGTAAAAATCACCGGGCGCACAAACTGTCCGTCAACCAGTTCCGGGTCATCGGGCAGGGCGCTTAATTCGTGTTTCTGCGCCCCTTCGTTGCTGCCAATTTCAATGTAATTGCATACTTTGCTACGTTGTTTGGCGTTAATGATGGTGCCAATGTCGGTCGCCTCGTCCAGCGGGTTGCCCATTTTAAGGCTATTGACCTTGTCTTTCAGGCGGGCAACGAAATCATCATGCAGATCTTCGTGAACCAGAATTCGCGACGACGCGGTACAACTCTGCCCCTGACGGGTAAAGCGCATACCGCCAATGGCACCGGCAACGGCCTTTTCAACGTCGGCATCGTTCATCACGATCATCGGCGATTTTCCGCCCAGTTCCAGTGTGACCGGGATCAGTTTTTCAGCTGCGGCACGATAAACGATGCGGCCGGTTTCAACAGACCCGGTAAAGGATACTTTTTTAACATCCTTATGCGCGACAAGCGGCCCGCCGCAACCGGGGCCAAAGCCCGAAAGAATGTTTAAAACACCTTTGGGCAAAATTTGTTGCATGATTTGGCAAACACGCAGAACGGTAAACGGTGTATCTTCGGCAGATTTGACGACAACACTATTCCCGGCAACAAGTGCCGGTGCAACCTTGATCGCCATGAGCAATAACGGGACGTTCCAAGGAATGATAGCACCGACCACACCAACAGGTTCGCGTGTGGTCATGGTCATCATATTGGGATTAAACGGAACGGTTTCGCCTTTTAGTTCGGAGGCAAGGCCACCGAAAAACACAAACATGTCTGCCAGAACAGATGCTTCAACCCGGCTTTCAGTGCGTAGCGCCTTGCCTGATTCCAGAGCAATAAGTTTGCCCAGTTCATCGACATGCAGATTCAGGATGCGTCCGCATTCAGCAACCAGTTTGCCGCGTTCACGGGCCGGGCGCTCGGCCCAGTTTTTTTGTGCGGCTTTGGCAACGGCAACAGCACGTTCAACATCATCGGCATCGCCTTCGGCCGCGTGACCGATGGATTTGTTGGTGGCAGGATTTAAAACGTCAAAAGTTTTACCATTGATCGGGGCCACAAATTCGCCATCGATCAAATGCACGCCAGACAATGATTTGGCCAGAACGAACGGATCAAGTTCCATTTCAACAGGCACAGAAGCCTCCCTGATTTTACCCGTCTTGTGCGCGCTATTGCTGCGCGGCGGGTTAAGTGGTTATTCGGTATTGTTTTACCAAATTAGCGAGCCGCCCGTTCTAATGCAAGCCATTTGCGTATGATCGTTCATGACTTTTAGAACCATGCTTGTTAGGGTGGCCCGTGCCGGAACAGGTCGCCTGCACGGGCGTTTATTTGTTATTCACTTTCTGAAATGTTCGGAGCCAGCAATGCCACGCCATTTTGATACGACCTATGATGTCGTAAAGGAACTTAAACCGTCTTATCCGGTTTATTGTTTGCGCCCTGACATTTTGCGCGATGCCGCGCGGCGGTTTGTCGATAGTTTTCCCGGTAAAGTTCTTTATGCGGTCAAATGTAATCCGCACCCTGAAATTATGCGCTACTTGCATGAAGGTGGCGTGCGCCACTTTGATACGGCATCCCCCGAAGAAATTGCGCTGGTCCGGCGGCAGTTCCCGGGGATGGATGCCTATTTTATGCATCCGGTTAAAAGCCGCGATGCCATTCGTAGTGCGCATCGTGTGTTTGGTATTCGTCATTTTGTCATCGATACCGAAGACGAATTGCATAAAATTCGTGCTGAAACAGATGAAGACCCGGACCTGGTGATCCATGTGCGTCTGGCAACGCCACCGGCTGGTGCGGCATATAATTTGTCGGCCAAGTTTGGTGCCCGGCCAATGACCGCAGCCGAACTGATAAAAAAGGTGGACAGTTATGGCTACAAGGCGGGTTTATGCTTCCATGTGGGTTCGCAATGCACCAGTCCCAACGGGTATCGTATCGCTATAGAGCTGATTCGGCAGGTGATTGATTTTTCAGGCGTCAAAGTTCATTCCATTGATGTCGGGGGCGGTTTTCCCGGCCAGTATATGAACCAGCGCGGACCGAACCTTGATGTCTTTATGGATGAAATCAGGGACTGCATTCGCTGGCTTGATATGCCCGACATTACCTTTATGTGTGAACCTGGCCGCGCGCTGGTTTCAAGCGGCGTTTCGTTGGTTACGCAAATTCAATTGCGTAAGGAAGACCAGCTTTTCATCAATGACGGTATTTATGGCAGTTTGTCCGAAGCGGTGACGGGAAATTTACGTTTTCCGGTGCGTCCCATGCGTATTGATGGGGATTTCGACCCGGAAGAAACCCTGGAATTCACCATTTACGGCCCGACCTGCGATAATATGGATGTGTTGCCAGCAACAGTAAATTTACCCGCTGACATTCGCGAAGGGGACTGGATCGAGTTTGGGCATATCGGTGCGTATAGTAACGCCCTGGCGACCCATTTTAACGGATTTTACCCGGAACTGCTGGTGACGGTGGGCGAGACATTTCCGTTTATTGATGGTGAGTTTCCGCAGGTTGGATAATCATGTCATTCATTTGGCTGGTTTTCAGGTGAAACATTAAACGCGGTAAAGCCGTACCGAATTGCAAATATATTTCCCCTGTATTAGGGTCGGTAAAAGCGGGCTGCACTATTGGTGCGGTCCGCAACACTGTTATGCCGGGGGAACCAACGTGACGACCAGCCTTTTCATGCGCATTCGGGATTGTTTTCCCGCGGACTTAAACAAAACATTGCTTGAAACCACAGATGGATCGCGATTTACCTATCGCGATGCTGACGAATGGTCGTCGCGCTACGCGGCGGCATTGCATGGCTTAGGTGCCCGCAAGGGAGACCGCGTTGCTGTTCAGATAGATAAATCGCCAGCCGCCCTATTTTTGTATCTGGGGTGCATCAGGGCCGGTTTGGTTTATTTGCCCTTAAATACGGCCTATCAGACGCAAGAGCTTTCCTATTTTGTCGAAGATGCTGCACCAGTTGTGATCGTATGTCAGCCACAAAGAAAGGCCGACATGGAGGGCATTGTTAAGGAAAAATCAGTTTCGGGTGTCTTTACCCTGGATGAAGACGGTCAGGGAACGATAACGCAAGCAGCACTGGAGCAACCCGTTGATTTTGCTCCGGTCCCCTGTGCTGACGACGATTTGGCGGCAATTCTGTATACATCCGGGACAACAGGCAAACCCAAGGGCGCCATGATGACCCAGATGAACCTGTGGTCAAACGGACGCACATTGGTTGACCTATGGGGATTTAAGGCAAGCGACACTTTGTTGCATGCGCTGCCGATTTTTCACACCCATGGCCTGTTTATTGCCTGTCATTGCGCCATGATATCGGGGGCAGGTATGATTTTTCTGCCCAAATTTGATCGCGAACAAGTGATTGCCGCGCTACCGCGTGCCACCGTTATGATGGGGGTTCCAACCTTTTATGTTCGCTTGTTGGCCGGTGATGATTTTAATGCAGATCTGGTGTCAAACATGCGTTTGTTCATATCGGGGTCGGCCCCGTTATTGCCCGAAACTTTTGCTGCTTTTCATGCCCGCACCGGGCACTATTTGCTGGAACGCTATGGCATGACGGAAATGGGCATGGCGACATCAAATCCGTTAACGGGGGAGCGGATTATTCATACGGTTGGCCCGGCATTGCCCGATGTTGAAGTGCGGGTATGTGACGATCAGGGACAGGTTTTGCCAGCGGGCGAGGTGGGAGTTCTTGAAGCGCGCGGACCAAATGTTTTTGCCGGTTACTGGAAAATGCCGGAAAAGACCCGCGAAGAATTTCGCGATGATGGTTTTTTCATTACGGGTGATATCGCCCTTATTGATAAGAAGGGCTATGTACATATTGTTGGGCGGGCCAAGGATTTGGTGATTTCCGGTGGGTTTAATATTTATCCCAAGGAAATTGAAACCGAGATCGATAAAATGGCTGGCGTCTTGGAAAGTGCCGTTATTGGTGTGCCGCATCCTGATTTTGGCGAGGCGGTTGTCGCAATTGTGGTACCAGACGGCACCCAAACGCTTTTACCCGACGATGTTATGAACCATATCAAATCGTTAATGGCGAATTTTAAGGTGCCAAAGAAAGTGTTTTTTGTTGACGAACTTCCCCGAAATACCATGGGAAAAGTGCAAAAAAACATTTTGCGGGACGAGTATGGTGCCCGCAATTAAACGGGGCATTTGTTGATGCATATAACAAAAAAGCCCCGGCGAATTTTCATCGCCCGGGGCTTTTTGATTTGGTCGGCAATATCGGCAGCCTGGTCTTAGTGACCAAAGGCAACGCGATGTGCAACATCGTCGATCTGGTCACGGTTAAGGCCGATATCAGCCAGTTCGCGATGGTCAAGGCGGGCCAGTGCATTCTGGGTCTGGTACTGGATCCGCAGGGCACGCAAGTAAGCAAAAATTTTGGTAAGGATCATTTTATCACCTATTTCAAACCGTCCGGACAGCGCCGGTAACTACATTCAGGGAACCGGCAAGTGATCCGTGTCATGCCCGGATGGCATGCTGAATGGCTCGACGTGTCGGTCTGCTATGTGCAACCAGGGCGACAAAGTTATCTTTGTGTGTAACCGTGTCAGTCGTGATCGCGTTATCTCTTGAGGCAGAAGATAGGCTTGGCCGCACGATTTAACCATTGCATTTTTTGCAGAGCAGGGCCGGATAAAGCGCAGAATTTAATCAAATGCCCAAAATATAGCCAATTGCTGCAATATAGAAGAAATAGTGATCTCTTTTTGTCCATGCACTCAGTGCATGGCTAATAAAATTACCCAAATTTTTAGTGTATTGGTTGTTCCCACCCATACGTGTAAATCCTGAAGAATTGTTCTTTTTTCGCTGTATTGATTTTATGTCTTTTTACAGGCACTGATGGTGCCTGACGGGGTGTGATGGGGTATGTTTTGCGATACCGGTTTTACGAATCGCAACAGAATCGTATTGATCTACAAAATAATGACGCCAATTTTTAATCGCGAAAGGCATATATATAATGACAGGTGCCAGACCTGCCCTTGACCGGGAAAGCGCCATTGCGGCTTATTTAAAATATGCAGACCGGATGCCACAGCTTGCAAAAGAGGATTTGCCCGGGCAGACGCAGGTTGCTCATAATATCCTGGAAATCGCCGATCAGTTTGATGTCATTATTTTTGATGCATTTGGGGTGCTTAATTCTGGCGTGCATGCGATCGCCGGTGCGTTATCGGCGGTAAAGGCATTGCGAGAGCGTGATATTGCATTGGCTGTTGTCACCAATGATGCGTCGAATTCACCAGAAGCGATTATTGCCCGTCATCGCAATCGTGGATTTGATTTTACCGTCGACTCACTGGTTAGCAGTGCCAAATATATAGTTCCAATGATGAGCCGCCATTCCCATGTGACACGCTGGGGCGTTATGGCGCCCCAGCATTGGCCGATTGCCAGTTTGCCGGGCGACGCGGGCTTTTTGGGCGATGATCAGAATTTTTATGACACAGTTGACGGGTTTATTCTGATTGATTCAGATGAATGGAATGATGAACGCCAGCATTTACTGGAAACCAGCCTTGCCAGAAAACCGCGGCCAATATTGGTGGGTAACCCCGACATTTGTGCCCCGATGGGCGATTTTTTGTCGGTTGAGGCCGGGTATTTTGCGCATCGTGCTGCCGATGTCTGTGGGGTGATTCCCCAATGTGTTGGCAAACCGTACAGTGAAGTATTTGAGGATATTTTACAACGTCACCCTGCCGTTGACCGCAGTCGCATCCTGATGGTGGGCGACACCTTGCATACGGATGTTTTGGGGGGCCTCGCTGTTGGAATTCAAACGTTGCTGGTAACCCGGGGTGGTTTTCTTGATGGCTATAATGATCTGACGGGGCTGTATCACCGGTCAGGTATTCACCCGCATTTTATTGCCCCTGCAATCGGGAACGGACTGGAATAAAAGTCGCCTTCGGATTGCAAAACAAAGGGTGTCGGAAAATTCATTCCGACACCCTTTGTGTTTATTGGCAGAATGCGTGCCCGATAGTCAGTCCTGGCTGATTATCCAAGATATTCGGCAACGTCGATTGCGCTATAGGTCAGGATGCCGGACGCGCCAGCGCGTTTAAAACAGGCCAGTGTTTCCACAGCACAAGCCGCGTAATCCAGCCAGCCATTGTCGGCCGCAGCGCGCAACATCGCGTATTCGCCCGATACCTGATAGGCAAATACCGGCACACCAAAACTTTCACGCACCCGACGAACAATATCGAGGTAAGGCAGGCCGGGTTTAACGATGACGGAATCTGCGCCTTCTTCAAGGTCATATGCCACTTCACGCAGGGATTCGTCACTGTTGGACGGATCAAGCTGATAGGTTTTTTTATCCGCCTTGCCCAATGCCGCAGCCGAGCCGATAGCATCCCGGAACGGACCATAGAAGGCCGATGCATATTTGGCTGCATAGGCCATGATCTGAACCTTTTTCAGGTTTTCCGTTTCCAGCACATCGCGAATGGCAGCAATACGTCCATCCATCATGTCAGACGGGGCAACAACGTCGCACCCGGCCTGGGCCTGAACCAATGCCTGACGCACCAGGGCTTCGGTGGTTTCGTCATTCAAAATTTCGCCGTTAACAACAACGCCGTCCTGCCCAT
Organism: Thalassospira sp. NFXS8; assembly: GCF_040148805.1. Classification (NCBI taxonomy): domain Bacteria; kingdom Pseudomonadati; phylum Pseudomonadota; class Alphaproteobacteria; order Rhodospirillales; family Thalassospiraceae; genus Thalassospira; species Thalassospira sp. NFXS8. Next base: position 239,164 of record NZ_JAGEMF010000001.1, read on the forward strand.
TGGAATTAAACGGATCCAGGGCAACGTCGGAAATGATGCCAAGGTTGGGACAGGCATCCTTGATGGCTTTGGTTGCTTCGCACACAACATTGTTGGGATTGTAGGCTTCGCGTGCATCTTCGGTTTTCAGGGCCGGGTCAATATACGGAAACAGGGCCAGTGCGGGGATGCCAAGTTTTTCGGCGTGGCGCGCTGTCTCAACCAAAACGTCAATGCTTTGGCGTTCAACGCCCGGCATTGAGGGAATGGCGACACGCTGATTGCGACCGGAAATGACGAAAACAGGCAAAATAAGGTCATCAACACTTAGGCGTGTTTCAGCCACCATCCGCCTGGACCAGTCGGTCATGCGGGGGCGACGCAGGCGGGTGCGGGGGAACGTGCCATAACTGACAGGATGGGCCATGATCAATCTCTTTCACGCGAATTAGACGGTGGTGGCGTATGAATTAGTTTTATGCGGCAGATTTAAGCCGTGATCAACTATTGCGGACGGTTTTTAACCGTTTACGCATGCTGGTCAGATATACCGGAATGATCAGGCTTAAAAAGCCTGCCACCAATAAAAAGGCGTTTATCAAACCATAGCGCTCGCCAACTGCGCCAATTACTGGCGGTCCGGCCATTAGGGCGGTGTAACCGATGGCAGCAATGGTAGCCACAACTGTGCCGCCACTTTTTCCGGTGCTGGCCGCAGCACTGGAGATCAAAAGCGGCAATATGACAGCAAGACCGGTTCCGGCAATAAAACACCCCAGCCACGAAATCAGGTAATGCGGTGAAAGGGCAATGATCAGATAGCCCGTTGTTGCAAGGCCGCAACTGGCGATCAGGACCGGCGCACGGCCCAACTGCATTACCAGCCAGTCTCCGGAAAGGCGCGTGATTGCCATTGCGGCCGAGTAAAAGGCAAAACCGGCAGCAGCAACACTGACAGGGGTATCGAGAGCCCTTATCATTAAAACGGTAACCCAGTCGGTAATCACACCCTCGCCAAATTGTCCGATGAATGCGCAGATGCCAAAGGGCAATAAAAGCCAGAAAATCGGGCGTTCGGTGCCGGTTTTTGGCTGCTTGCAAGGCGGGCTGGCAGGTTGGGAGATATCGGGGCCTGACGTGGCAGGATGAACCCGATCTGACAATAACCCGCGTTGCAAATACCAGTGGGTTGCAAGCAGCATTATAACACTTACAGGGAGGTGCACAGTTTTTGACAGGGGCAGGGCAAACCACAATGTTGCAAACCCGGCACCACAGAATCCGCCCAGGCTCCAGAAACCGTGCAGACCGGATAAAATGCTTTTGCCTCGAATACGTTCAAGGCTAACGCCATTTGCATTCATGGCGATATCCATAAGTGCCGCGCAAAAACCCATGACAAAAAGGGTAGCTGCCAATGTTGGCAATGTTGTCATAAATAATGGAGCAACAAGCGAAGGGAAAAACAGGAGTCCCGAAAATTTGACAACAATGTTGGACCCGAAGCGATCTGAAAAACGCGCGGAAAACGGCATGGCTGCAATAACGCCGATGGCCGCAGCCAATAATGCCAGCCCCAGGTTTTCATGATTTAACCCAAGTTTTTCCTGCACCAGCGGGATATGGGGCACCCAACTGGCAAAACCTGCACCATGCAGAAAAAATACACCCCTACACCGATTGTGGGCAATGGCATGTTGGGAAATCATCGACCGTACCTGTTGAGATTTGTGCATTTGGCGGAGTTAAACCAGGACAACATCAATTCCATGTGTTTGGTAATTGGCAAGATAGCTTTTTGAAAGTTTGCGTCCGGTAACAAGTGTGCTGATGGCTTCGGCATCGCAAACCTTGAAGGGCATCCGGGTTTCCAGCTTGTCGGCGGTCGCAATGGCAATTACATCGCTTGAGCGGGCGATCATGGCGGCTTTGCTGGCACGTTCTTCGATCCGGCGTGTACTTACTCCAAGATCGGGGTGAATGGCGCAGGTGCCCAACACACAAATGTCTGCATGAAAACGGTTAATTTCTTCAACAGTTGATGGGCCTGACACTACCATGTCAGCCTTTAAGATTTTTCCGCCAATCATTATGACATCGGCATTGGCATGGTTTGCCAAAATCACTGCTGCGGCCGGATTAACGACAATGGCTGTTCCATGGAAGCTCTGCTTTAATTGTCTAACGACTTCCAGAACCGTTGTGCCGCTGTCAAAAAATACAACGGCCTCGTCAGGAATCATGTGTTGGGCAACATGGCGGGCGATAGCCGTGCGTTCAGGGCGAACTTCTTCGCTACGTTCCTGATAAGTTCCGTCATCGGATGCCGGTAAAATTGCGCCTCCGTGAATGCGGCGCAAATTACCCTGCTTTTCTAACTGGCGTAAATCGCGGCGGATGGTATCTGCCGAGGTATGCAGCCTTTCGGTCAGGTCATGGATATGAACAGTGCCAAACCGTTTTAACAACCTGCTTATTTCATATTGACGGGCGTTGACGCTGGACATGAGTGTTTGCCTGTTTTGCACATTTTGCCGATTTTGCCGGATTTATTTTTAAGCGGCTAGAAAACGGGCGTCAATAAAAACCGGCCACGTCAAAACGTGGCCGGTGTTCGATGCAAGGCAACTCAGGCAAGTGACGGTCTCAAACGAGAGCAAGTGCCTGTTCAAGATCAGCGAGAATATCGTCGATATGTTCGATGCCAATGGAAAGCCTGATGTAGCTTTCACTTACGCCCGATGCGGCAAGTTCGGATTTTGACATTTGTGAATGTGTTGTTGTCGCAGGGTGAATGGCCAGCGACCGTGTGTCGCCAATATTGGCGACATGGTAAAACAGCTTCAGGCTGTTGATGAACTTTTCGCCCGCTGCCCGACCGTCTTTTAATTCAAACCCCATGAGCGAACCGTATCCACCTTTCAAATACTGGTCAGCCCGGCGGCGGGTTTCACCATCTTGCAGGCTGGGGTGAATGACCTTGGCAATTTTGGTGTGGTTTTGCAAAAATGTAGCCACTTTGTTGGCATTTTCGCAATGGCGTTCCATGCGCAAGGGCAACGTTTCCATGCCCTGAATAATTTGAAACGAGCTAAGCGGCGAGGCTGCCGCACCAACATCGCGCAGCAACGTGCAACGCAGTTTGATCGCGTATGCCACCGGGCCAATCGGTTTGACAGCTTCGGTCCAGATAGCGCCATGGTAGCTGGGATCTGGCTGGGTCAAAAGCGGGAAGCGTTCTGCATGTTTTTCCCAGTCAAACTTACCTGAATCAACAACAATCCCGCCAACCGATGTGCCGTGCCCGGCAATGAATTTGGTGGTTGAATACATGACCACGCTGGCGCCATGCTCTATCGGGCGGCACAGGACCGGGGCGGCAGTATTGTCAACAACTAGCGGAATCCCGAGATCATCGCCAATATCGGCGACTTCGCGTAACGGGAAAACCTGCAATTTGGGGTTAGGCAAGGTTTCAGCATAAAATGCCCGGGTTTTGTCGTCGGCCAGTTTGCGAAAGTTTTCCGGGTCTGCCGGGTCGGCAAAACGCACTTCGATTCCCATTTGCCGAAAGGTGTTGGCAAACAGGTTCCATGTGCCTCCGTAAAGATCAGTTGAACTGACAATATTGTCGCCTGCCTGGGCAATGTTAAGCAGGGCAAAGGTTGTTGCCGCCTGGCCCGACGCAACGGCAACGGCAGCAGCGCCGCCTTCCAGAGCGGTAATGCGTTGTTCCAGCACATCGTTTGTCGGGTTCGTCAGGCGGGTATAAATATTCCCCAGTTCTTTAAGGGCAAACAGGTTGGCCGCATGTTCCGTATCGCGAAACTGATAGCTGGTGGTTTGGTAAATGGGTACTGCGACGGAGCCGGTGGTCGGGTCTGCGCGGTACCCCGCATGAAGAACAATGGTTTCCGGGTTTTTGCTGTCTGTCATTTCCATTTCCCTGTTGGTGTTTTTAAGGTGTTTGCCGCAGTAAGGCATATTAATTCCGTACGGACAAGATGGTGCCGAACCGCACGTACAGGTTGGTTGCAGTTTTTCCTGATATTCATAATGGCGTATTTCGGTAAGGTTATGCCGAATTAATTGACATCGGGTGTTTTTCACGTTTACGTAAAGGGAAACAATAGCCCTGATGAGGAAATATCCGATGGAGTTCGCCCTTTCCGACGACCAGTTGGCCTTTCAGCAGGCTGCCCGCGATTTTGCCGCTGGCGAAATGGCGCCGCACGCGGCCAAATGGGATGCCGAACATATTTTCCCCGAAGAAACCTTACGCCAGGCCGCTGAAATGGGGTTTGCTGCAATTTATACCCGCGATGATGTTGGCGGTTCAGGGTTGGGGCGTCTGGATGCGGCGGTGATATTTGAAGAACTGGCAACGGCGTGTCCCTCGACAGCGGCCTATTTATCTATTCATAACATGGCATGCTGGATGATTGACCGGTTTGGCAGCGAGCGCCAGCGCCAGGAGTTTTTGCCCAAACTTACCCGAATGGAACATTTCGCCAGTTATTGCCTGACAGAACCGGGTTCCGGGTCTGATGCCGGGTCGTTGCGGACCCGGGCTGTTCGCACTGGCGACACATATGTGCTGAACGGCGAGAAAGCATTTATATCGGGCGGATCACGAAGCGATATTTATGTTGTGATGGCGCGCACCGGTGACGAAAGTGCCGCCGGGATTTCGACCTTTCTGGTGCCTAAAGATGCACCGGGCCTGTCGTTTGGCAAGCTGGAAGAAAAAATGGGCTGGAATAGCCAACCGACATCGGCCGTCATTTTTAGTGATTGTATTATTCCGGCTGAAAATTTGCTGGGTGCAGAAGGCGACGGTTTTAAATTTGCCATGAAGGGGCTTGATGGTGGCCGCTTGAACATTGCGGCATGTTCGATTGGCGGGGCACGGGCGGCAATGGAGCATGCGCGTGACCATATGAAGGTGCGTAAACAGTTTGGCAAACCGCTAGAATCGTTTCAGGCCCTGCAGTTTAAATATGCCGATATGGTTACCGAACTGGAAGCTGCACGGTTGTTGCTGCACAAAGCTGCTTGCAAACTTGACGAACATGCACCTGATGCCACACAATTTTGTGCCATGGCCAAACGGTTTGCCACCGATATTGCCTTTGCTGTTTGTAACGATGCCCTGCAATTGCATGGTGGGTATGGTTATATTCGTGAATATCCCGTCGAAAGATTGCTGCGCGATCTGCGTGTGCATCAAATCCTTGAAGGAACAAATGAAATTATGCGGGTTATCATCGCGCGCGCTGCGTTGCGCGACTAGATTGGTGATAACTACAAGGCCAAATGCAGGAGCATTAATATGAGCGATGTCGGTGTTTATTTTGCTGTAAATGGTGCAGTGGGCGAGATTTATCTGGACCGGCCTAAAGCCCTTAACGCGCTGACATTGCCAATGGTCGATGCCATCCATCATCAGATGCAGGCATGGGAAAACGATCCATCAGTTGCTGTTCTGACGATTGAAGGCACGGGTGACAAAGCATTTTGCGCCGGTGGTGATATTCGCGGGTTGTATGATGCGCGTAAAAATAACGAACCGGCATTACTGGATGTCTTTTACCGGCGGGAATATTTGTTAAACCACTATATGGCGCATTACCCCAAACCCTGTATTGCCTTGCTGGATGGCATTGTGATGGGCGGAGGTGTTGGTGTCTCGGTTCATGGCCGATATCGCATGGTGACGGAAAAAACCATGTTTGCAATGCCGGAAACCGGTATCGGTTTTTTTCCCGATGTCGGCGGTGGATATTTTTTGCCCCGATGCCCTGGCGCGACCGGAATGTATCTGGGCCTGACCGGTGCGCGCCTCGGCGCTGCGGATTGTTTATATACCGGTATTGCGACACATGGCTGCCAAAGCAGTGATATTGCAAGGATAAAACAGACATTGGTCAATGCTGATTTCGGGGTGAAAAACGACAACCAGATGTCCCAGGTTTGTGAGCAGGTCGAACAGATTTTAAAGCAGTATTCCCATGATCATAGTCCGGCATTAATTGCGGAACATCAGGTGGAAATTGATACTGTTTTTGGTGCAAACACGATTGTGGATGTGATGGAAAAACTTGAGGCATCAGGTTCGGAGTTTGCAATCAAAACATTGAAAATGATCAAAACAAAGTCGCCAATGGCATTGGCCGTTACGTTTAAACAGATACGTGAAGGCGCAAAGCTGGATCTTGCCGGGGACTTGAAAATGGAGTTTCGTCTAAGCCAGCGTATGGTTGAAAAACCTGACCTGTTTGAGGGGGTCCGCGCCGTAATAGTGGACAAGGACCACAACCCGGTTTGGGCGCAGGGGGATGTTGGGCAGGTTGACCCGCGAGATGTGGATGCCTTTTTTGCCCCGTTGCCAGATGAACAGGAACTGACCATTTAGCGCGGGCAGATGCATATAACCATCAGGTTAATATCAAACAATGAAAACCGGTTATGACCGGACTATCAGAGGAGACGGTAAAAATGGCAAAGATTGGTTTTGTCGGGTTGGGTAATATGGGCGGTCCGATGGCGGCCAACCTTATTCGGGCCGGGCATGATGTGAAGGTGTTCGACCTTTCGGCTGATGCGGTAAAAGCAGCGGTGGAGATTGGCGGAACGGCGGTAAATTCGCTGGCGGATGCTGCAAGTAATGTGGATGCCGTTGTAACGGTGCTGCCTGCAGGTAAACATGTGTTGGCTGTATATGACGGGCCGGAAGGTCTTTTGGCCCATGCCGCCCCGAATACGTTATTTATCGATAGTTCGACCATCGATGTTGATTCTGCCCGCAAAGCCGCCGATTTGGCGCAGACTGCCGGTATGCGCCCGGTAGATGCCCCTATTTCCGGGGGTGTTGGTGGTGCAACAGCGGGGACCCTTACCTTTATGGTGGGGGGGAGTGAAGATGCCTTTGCTTTGGCTGAGCCAATTTTGCAGGCGATGGGCAGCAACATTATTCATGCCGGTGATAACGGTGCCGGGCAGGCGGCTAAAATTTGCAACAACATGATCCTTGGCGTCAGCATGATTGCCGTTTCAGAGGCCTTTATGCTGGCCAAACGTCTCGGTGTCGATGCCCAGAAACTGTTTGATATTTCATCAAAGGCATCCGGCCAGTGCTGGTCACTGACCAGTTATTGTCCGGTTCCTGGCCCGGTGCCGGCGTCACCTGCCAATCGCGATTATCAGGCAGGTTTCGCTGTTGATATGATGTTAAAAGATCTGAAATTGGCCCAGCAGGCCGCAGCAGGTGCGAATGCAACCACCCCGATGGGTGCTTTGGCCGAAAGTTTATATGCGATGTATAGTGCCGGGGGAAATGGCGGACGTGATTTTTCGGCAATTGTCAAAATGCTTGATGGCGAATAAAGCCTGCTGATCTGATGCAATTTTATCATCCTACAGCATAATTCACTACGACGATGCGGAGGATTTATGTCCTCCGCATTTTTTATATCCAGATTCGGCGCATTTGGTAGTATTGTTGCTCTTATACCAAGTTATACTTATGCTTTGCGTCGCAGTCAAAAATGCTATCCGGGATAAATTATGGCACCTGCTTCATCCAAAGGACGGGAAATATTTATAGAATTCAAGCAGGTAGGGCAGTACTTGCGCTGCACTGCCATTGATTCTGCTACCGGGCAGGAGGTAACTGTCGCAGGACCCGTTTCACGTAATCCAGAGCAACTAAAGCGTGTCGCGGTACAAAAACTTGAATACGTCCTGAATAAGGGATAAAATATACAATATTGAAACGGTTGGTTGTTCCACCATTATGGTAAAAAATTCTATCCAGGGGTGGGAAAACGGGAGATTCAACCAATTTTTCAAACACGCTTGCAGCCTTTGACCACATGTGTCTAAGGTTCCAACCGTAAATCGCGTTTTCGAACATAGAATCACATTAGAATGATCGCGTTCGTAAACTTAAAAGCGGGGATACCCCGATAACAAAAAGACGGAGGCTGCGGAGGTTTGCGAGGGGGCAATGGGGAGATGGGTTCTTACCCAACAACATTTGTATATCCTTGTTCTTTGCCTTCAGCCTTGCTGTCGAGGACGGCGTTTGTCTGTGCCAAATCTAAGGTTGAGCAATGGATTGGGCTTATTTTTTACAACAATTGATCAATGGACTGACGCTTGGCGCCATTTATGGCCTCATCGCGATCGGTTACACGATGGTCTATGGCATCATCGGCATGATCAACTTTGCGCACGGCGAAATCTATATGCTGGGCGCCTTTCATTCCCTGATTACGTTCCTGATTTGTCAGGCGGCGGGAATTAGCGGCATTTTGCCGTTAACACTTCTTTTGATGCTGGTCGTATCAATGGTCATGACCTCGGTTTATGGCTGGGGCGTTGAACGCATTGCGTATCGACCGTTGCGCGGGTCTTTTCGCCTGGCAGCATTGATCTCGGCTATTGGTATGTCGATCTTTTTGCAAAACTTTGTGCAAATTGCACAGGGTGCGCGCGTCAAACCAATGCAACCGTTGATCAAGGGTGGCATTACGCTAATGGAAAGTCCGAACTTTAATGTTCAGCTTAGCTATATGCAGATTGTCATCATCGTGCTGACCTTTGTGCTGATGGTTGTGTTTTCGACCCTGATCGCCAAAACATCGCTTGGTCGTGCCCAGCGTGCCTGTGAACAGGACCGGACGATGGCGGGCTTGCTTGGCATCAATGTGGACCGCACCATTTCGACGACCTTTGTTATGGGTGCTGCCCTTGCATCTGTCGCCGGGATGATGGTTACCCTGTATTATGGCGTGATCGACTTTTATATTGGCTTCCTAGCCGGGGTTAAGGCATTCACCGCTGCAGTTCTTGGGGGTATCGGTTCGCTGCCAGGTGCCATGCTTGGCGGTTTGCTTATTGGCCTGATTGAATCCTTCTGGTCGGGTTATCTCACCATCGAATACAAGGATGTTGCGACATTCGGTATTTTGGTTCTGGTGCTGATCTTCCGTCCGTGGGGCCTTCTGGGCAAACCGGAGGTGGAGAAAGTCTGATGTCGTCTTTACTTACATCTTCGCGTGTTACCCCGGTAGACATTGCCAAGGAACTGGCGTTCTTTGCTGTATTGGCCGTCATGATGTCGATCATGATTTTGGGTGTTGAAACTGTTGACCGTCCGACCGGACTTGAACTTGCCCTGCGTTGGGACCTTGTGCTTCTGGCGGTTTGTGCAACGGTTGTTGGCCGTCTTGGCCTGATTGTGCGTCGTGAACATCTGTCCCGATTGCTTCAGGCCGCGCTGATCGTCATTTCAGCGTTAATGGTTTTCGAAATGTTCGTTCGTTTCCGCGACCTTGACGATCGCTGGGTGTCACCTGTCACGTTTGATATGGCGACACAAAGTGTTGGGCGCGCGATTTTCTTCATCTGCCTGATCGCGGTTGTCTTTGCGATCGCCTATTTTTCGTCGGCCAAAGGTCGTCCGACCGGGGATAAAGACGAAAGCAACAAGATTTCCGCCAGACTGCAGGTTGCCTATCGGACCAACACCAAAAAAGTCGGTATGCTCGGGATTGCCTTTTTCATTATCTTCCCGTTCATTTTTGGCGAAAACCGCTCTGCAATCGACCTTGCAACGCTTGTCATGATTTACATCATGCTTGGTTGGGGGCTGAACATTGTGGTCGGGCTTGCTGGCCTGCTTGACCTTGGTTATGTCGCATTTTATGCGGTTGGTGCATATTCCTATGCCTTGTTGTCCCAGCATTTCGGTCTCAGCTTTTGGCTGTGCCTGCCGATGGCGGGGCTGTTCTCGGCAAGTTTTGGTATCATCCTTGGTTTTCCGGTCTTGCGGTTGCGCGGCGATTACCTTGCCATTGTGACGTTGGGCTTTGGTGAAATCATTCGTGTGATCCTGATTAACTGGTACGATCTTACCGGTGGTCCTGACGGTATTGCATCGATTGAACGTCCGTCGTTTTTTGGTTTGGCCGATTTCTCGCGCCGGGTGCCAGAAGGCGTTACGCGTTTCTCCGACCTGTTCGGAATTGAATATTCGTCGATGCACCGTCTGATCTTCCTGTATTACCTGATCCTGATTTTGGCGCTGGTGACCAATTTCGTAACCATGCGTTTGCGGAAACTACCAATCGGGCGTGCGTGGGAAGCCCTGCGCGAAGACGAAATCGCCTGCCGGTCACTGGGGATTAACCCGACCAACACCAAACTGTCGGCTTTTGCCATCGGTGCGATGTTTGCCGGTTTTGCCGGGGCATTCTTTGCCACCCGTCAAGGGTTTATCAGCCCGGAAAGTTTCACATTTCTTGAATCTGCCGTTATTCTGGCCATCGTTGTGATGGGTGGCATGGGCAGCCAGATTGGTGTGGTGCTTGCCGCAATTGTCATGATTGGCTTCCCGGAAATGTTCCGCGAACTGGCCGAATACCGCATGCTGATTTTCGGTGCCGGTATGGTTGCTATCATGTTGTGGCGTCCGCGCGGTCTTTTGTCTTTCCGTGATCCGACAATCTTGCTGAATATGAGCAAGAAAGAAAAAGTTGCCGGAGAAAAATCATGACCGACAACAAGTTGCTAGAAGTTGAACATCTGACAATGCGCTTTGGCGGGCTGGTCGCAATTGACGATTTGTCCTTTACGGCGAGAAAGCGGGAAATCACGGCAATTATTGGCCCGAATGGTGCTGGTAAAACCACAGTGTTTAACTGCCTGACCGGGTTTTATGTCCCGACGGAAGGGCGGTTAACACTTAGCGCTAATGATGGCCCGCGTTTGCTGGAGCGTACCGAAGGTTTTCGCATTTCGCGAAATAACGGTGTTGCACGTACTTTTCAGAACATTCGTCTGTTTACCGGCATGACGGTTCTGGAAAATCTGGTTGTTGCCCAGCATAACCGTCTGATGGATGCGTCTCTGTTTTCGCTGGCCGGGTTGTTTAACCTCAAACGTTATGCCAACGCGGAAAAAGAGGCACTTGAACGGGCAAAGTTCTGGTTGAATAAAACCGGGCTTTACGAATTTGCCGACTGGAATGCAGGTAACCTTCCTTACGGGAACCAGCGCCGATTGGAAATTGCCCGTGCCATGTGTGTTGAACCTTCGCTTTTGTGCCTTGATGAACCGGCCGCAGGTTTGAACCCGCGTGAATCTGCTGAATTAAACCTGTTGTTGCAAAGCATCCGGGATGAGCAGGGCATTGGTCTGTTGCTGATCGAACATGACATGAGTGTCGTGATGCAGATTTCAGACCATGTTATCGTGCTTGATTACGGCAAGAAAATCGCTGATGGCAACCCCGAGGCCGTTAAAAACGACCCCGCGGTGATCCGTGCCTATCTGGGTGAAGAAGAAGACGATGAACTTCCGCCGGAAGTTGCCCAGGATCTTCATCTTGACCCAAAGGCACAGTGAGGGAGAAGGCGATATGACCATGTTGAAGATTGAAGGTGTTCATACCTTCTACGGGAATATCGAAGCCCTCAAGGGCATTGATATGGAAGTCAATGAAGGGGAAATCGTTACCCTGATCGGTGCCAACGGTGCCGGTAAGACGACCCTTTTAATGACGTGCTGTGGCTCGCCACAGGTTTCCAAAGGCCGTATTTTGTTTGAAGGTACCGACATCAGCCGGATGCCGACGCATGATATTTGCCGCTTGGGAATTCAGCAATCCCCGGAAGGGCGGCGCATTTTCCCGCGCATGTCAGTTTTTGAAAATCTGCAAATGGGGGCCTGTACCCAGGACCCCAAGCATTTTGATTCAGACCTGGAAATGGTGTTTGATCTGTTTCCGCGTTTGAAAGAGCGTATCAACCAGCGTGCCGGTACGATGTCGGGTGGTGAACAGCAAATGCTGGCGATTGGTCGCGCCCTGATGGGCCGTCCACGTTTGCTGCTGCTTGATGAACCTTCTCTTGGTCTGGCACCATTGGTGGTAAAGCAGATTTTCGAAACCATCAAAAAAATCAACCGGGAAAACAAGGTTACGGTTTTTCTGGTTGAGCAAAATGCGTTCCATGCGCTGAAGCTGGCCCATCGTGGATACGTTATGGTGAATGGCAACATTACCATGTCGGGCGGCGGGGCCGAATTGCTGGCAAACCCTGAAGTACGCGCCGCGTATCTTGAAGGCGGACACTAGGAGATAGCGTTATGGAAGCAATTACAGGCACCAGCATTGGCGTTACCATTGGCATTACCATTATTTTGATGGGATTTTGCGCAATGATGACGGGGCAGGCGGTTGCCAACACCTGGCGGTCAATAAGCCAGCTGTTACCCTATGCCATCCTGCTGGGGTTCACAGACCGGTTTTTGGTATTTGCCCTTTTTGGCGGTGACCTTCTGTCCTTGTCGGGTTTTATTTTTGACACGGTTATTTTGTTTGCAATTGCCACAATTTCATTTCGGATTGTCCGGGTGAACAAGATGCTGTCCCAGTATCCGTGGTTGTATGAACGTGTTAGCCCGTTTGGCTACCGTTCGCGTGAAGGTGTCGAATAACGTGTATTGCTTTGCCAATGCTGCGTTGCAGCTAATTTGTTGGCGAAGCACGGATTTGTACTATTGCACACCCCAAACGGGATGCTAGAGTACGAGGAGCGGAAACCGGTAAATGGGGAAAAAACCAGGCCGGTTTCGGGTCCTAAAAGATGGTTCTGGCATGGTGTCGGAACCAACCTTTGGAACAGGGAGACTTCTCTTATGTCGAAAACCAAGCTTGGCCTTCTGGCAACTGCATCTGCGCTTGTCCTGTCAATGGGGGCGGCAAAGGCTGACATTACCATTGCGACTGTTGGTCCGATGACCGGTCCTTATGCTGCTTTTGGTGAACAGATGCGTCAGGGTGCATCCAAGGCGGTTGAAGATATCAACGCTGCCGGTGGTGTTAACGGTGAAAAGCTGGTTCTGGAAATCGGCGATGATGCTTGCGATCCGAAGCAGGCTGTTGCTGTCGCCAACCAGTTGGTTAGCAAGGATGTTGCTCTTGTTGCTGGTCACTTCTGCTCGGGTTCTTCTATCCCGGCATCAGAAGTCTACAACGAAGAAGGCATCATTCAGATTTCTCCGGCTTCGACCAACCCGCAACTGACTGATCGTGGCCTGGATAACGTATTTCGCGTTTGTGGCCGTGATGACCAGCAGGGTGAAGTTGCCGGTAAATATCTTGCAGAACATTTTGGCGACAAACGTATCGCCATCGTTCACGACAAACAGGCCTATTCAAAAGGTCTCGCTGACGAAACCAAGAAAAACCTGAACGCTGCCGGCGTTGAAGAAGTGATGTATGAAGCCATCACCCCGGGTGAAAAAGACTATTCAGCTTTGGTGACCAAGCTGAAATCTGAAAATGTTGATGTGCTGTATTATGGTGGTTACCACACCGAGCTGGGCCTGATCGTTCGTCAGATGCGTGCCCAGGGTATGGACACCCAGGCAATTTCCGGGGATGCGCTGAACTCGCTTGAATACTGGTCCATCACGGGTGATGCCGGTGCGGGCACCATGTTCACCGCCGGTCCGGCTCTTGAAAAAGATCCGCGCAACGCTGACCTCGTCAAATACTTCGAAGGTAAAGGCTACAAGCCGGAAGGTTATACCCTTTACACCTACGGTGCGATCCAGGCTTGGGCACAGGCTGTGACCAAAGCCGGTTCGACCGACTTTGAAGCCGTTACCAAGGAACTTAAAAGTGGCGATAGCTTCGACACCGTTCTGGGTTCGATCTCGTTCGACTCCAAGGGTGACGTTGCAGCACCGGGTTACGTTTTCTATAAGTGGGAAAACGGCAGCTACGATTACGCTGACTAAAATATCCTGATCTTGTGATCATGATGGGGCCCGGTACATTTTTGTGCCGGGCCTTTTTTATGATTTTCATGTTTGAGCCAGGCCGGACAGAACCTGTTTTATCAACTGGTGTCAAAGTTGGGGGCGGGTAAGGCTAAATTTGCCTTGGTTATCTTTTGGGTAAATAAAAAGGTGCCTCCTGTTTTCGGGGCACCTTTTTGTACAACATGCAGCGCACTACTGCGGCGCGCAGTTTGTTGTTATTAATCTACTTTACGGCCAAGGCCGATTTTTTTGGCAAATTGCGACCGCTGTTTTGCATAGTTTGGCGCAACCATTGGATAGTCTGCCGCCAAACCCCATTTTGCCCGATATTCTTCGGGGGTCATATTATAGGTGGTCCGAAGGTGGCGTTTCAGCATTTTCAACTTTTTGCCGTCTTCCAGGCAAATGATGTAATCATCACCGATAGATTTGCGGATCGGAACAGCGGGTTTAAGCGGTTCTTCTTCTTCAATTTCTTCAACACCGCGCAAATCTTCAAGCGATCTGAAAGTCGTTGTAATCAGCTCTGGTAACTGTGTTGCCGCCAGCGCATTGTTGCTGACATATGCTGAAACGATATCGACCGTCATCTGTAACAGTTCGTCGCGATCAAAGGCGTCATCATTTACGTCATTCATTTTTTCTTATGTCCTTGAACCTGTTCCCAACGGCTACAAGAATTGTAGCCCAAAGAGCATATAATCAACATTCTCGTTTGTTCAATATTAGCGAATTAATTTGAGTCAAACGCCGTTTTTTATACTTAACAAATAACATCTGATCAAACAAACGTACAGTAGTATAGTTTGAAAAGGTAACCAAGCGTTTAACATGTTATTTTGCAGAGAATTTTTTGTTCAGTAGTTGAAAATCGATCCGATGTTTCCAGTATTTATTTCGTAAGCAATGAAAATGTTGATTAACTATTTCAGATATTGTCGTTGTTGTATGATCGTCATAGTAGAGATTGAGGGCAGCGTGCGTTGCATGGCAGAACTCGCAAGGCAGGTGCGACTGCGCGTTGGCACAGCGATAGTGATGTGCTAAAAGGCGCTCAAATTTCCTTGCTGTTTGAAAAGGGCGCAAAAAATGTCGGCCAAAACCATTGCGATTGCTGCCGATCATGGCGGTATTGACCTTAAAGCACTAATCGTTAAACAACTGTCGGATCAGGGATATAACGTGCTTGACCTTGGCACGGATGGCGCGTCGTCTGTCGATTACCCGGATTTTGCCTATGCTGTATGCAAAACCATTATTGATGGCAAGGCAGAAAGCGGCATTCTCGTTTGCGGATCGGGCATTGGCATGAGCATTGCGGCTAACCGTTATCCGGAAATTCGTGCAGCGCTAGTACATGACCGTCTGTCTACCCAGCTTTGCCGTCAGCATAACAATGCTAACGTTCTGTGCCTTGGCGCACGCCTTTTAGGTGTTGCGACGGCTCAGGATTGTGTCGATGCATTTGTTTCGACCGAATTTGAAGGTGGGCGTCATCAGGGGCGCATCGACAAGCTTTCGGCACCGCAATAATTCAATTTGCCTCATGGCACGAACCAGGGCTTTCGGGCTCTTTTATTTCCCGTTTTATCGAAAGGCTTTCGAATGTCTTTTAGCGGCTTTTTTTCTACCGGTCTTGCTGACGCGGACCCGGCACTGTTCAAGTCCATTTCTGATGAACTGGACCGTCAGAAAAACCAGATCGAACTGATTGCGTCGGAAAACATTGTTTCCAAAGCCGTCATGGAAGCCCAGGGTTCTGTTCTGACCAACAAATACGCCGAAGGTTATCCTTCACGCCGTTATTACGGTGGTTGCGAATTTGTAGATGTTGCCGAAGAACTGGCCATTAACCGCGCCAAGGAACTGTTTGGTTGCGAATATGTCAATGTGCAGCCCCATTCGGGCGCGCAGGCAAATGGTGCTGTAATGCTGGCATTGTTGCAGCCTGGTGATACCGTGTTGGGCATGTCGCTTGATGCGGGTGGCCACTTGACCCACGGCGCACGGCCGGCATTGTCGGGCAAATGGTTTAATGCCATCCAGTATGGTGTGCGCGAACAGGATTACCTGATCGATTATGACGATGTGGAAGCGCTTGCCGTTGAACATAACCCAAAGCTGATCATTGCCGGTGGTTCTGCCATTCCGCGCCAGATTGATTTTAAGCGTTTTCGTGAAATTGCCGACAAGGTCGGTGCTTATCTGATGGTGGATATGGCGCATTTTGCGGGGCTGGTTGCCGGTGGCGTGCATCCAAGCCCGCTGCCTTATGCTGACATTGTTACGACGACAACGCACAAAACCCTGCGTGGTCCTCGTGGTGGTATGATCCTGTCGAACAATCTTGAAATTGGTAAAAAAATCAATTCGGCTGTTTTTCCTGGTTTGCAGGGCGGCCCTTTGATGCACGTTATTGCTGCCAAGGCCGTTGCATTTGGTGAAGCATTGCGCCCTGAATTCAAGGCATATGCACAGCAGGTTATTGATAATGCCCGCGCACTGGCTGACGTTTTGCAGTCCCGTGGCTTTAACATCGTTACCAATGGTACCGATACACACCTGATGCTGGTTGACCTGCGCCCCAAAAGCCTAAAGGGCAATGTGGCGGATGTCGCGCTGGAACGGGCAGGGATTACGTGTAACAAAAACGGCATCCCGTTTGATACTGAAAAGCCGACTGTTACGTCAGGTATTCGTCTGGGCACCCCGGCCGGAACCACCCGTGGCTTCGGTGTTGAAGAATTCAAGCTGATCGGCAAACTGATTGCAGATGTTCTTGATGCGCTGGTGGACCAGCCGGAAGGCAATGCAGAAGTCGAAGCATCGGTTCGGGCCCAGGTTCAGGATTTGTGCAACAAATTCCCGATCTACAGCTGATTTCTCTGAAATATAGCGAGAATAGATAATGCGCTGCCCGTTTTGTAGTCACGACGATACCCAGGTAAAGGATTCTCGTCCGACCGAGGAAAATCACGCCATTCGCCGGCGTCGGTTTTGCCCGGCCTGTGGATCGCGATTTACCACGTTTGAACGCGTTCAATTGCGGGAATTGATGGTGGTGAAAAAAGACGGGCAGCGCGAATTGTTTGATCGGGACAAGCTGGCACGGTCTATTTTTCTGGCGTGTCGCAAACGGCCGATTGAAGATGAACGGGTGGAAAAAGCCCTGAACGGTATTCAACGCCGTTTGGAAAGCAGTGGTGAAAGCGATATTACCACCGACACCATCGGTGAAATCGTGATGGAGGCGCTTCATGCCCTCGATCAGGTTGCCTATGTGCGGTATGCTTCTGTTTATAAGGATTTCTGCGAAGCTCGTGACTTCGAGGAATTCGTTGAAAACATGCAAGATAGTGACGATTCTTCGGATAAATGACCATGGCGGGTTCAAGCTTTAGCGATGATGACCGGCATTTTATGCGGGTCGCCCTAAGTCTGTCTCGCCGGGGGCTGGGAAATGTATGGCCCAATCCTGCTGTTGGCTGTGTGCTGGTTTCAAAAAGTGGCAACATTGTTGGGCGTGGCTGGACCAAGCCTGGTGGCCGCCCGCACGCAGAAAGGGTGGCACTGGATCAGGCCGGGACGAACGCGGCAGGCGCCACGGCGTATGTCACACTTGAACCCTGTAGTCATTTTGGCAAATCTCCTCCGTGTGTTCTCGGGTTGATTGAGGGTGGTGTTTCCCGTGTTGTCAGTGCCCTTGAGGATCCCGACCCGCGGGTTTCTGGCCGTGGGCATCAAATGTTGCAAGACGCCGGAATAAGTGTTGATACCGGTTTGATGGCCGAAGCTGCGCGTTATCACAATGCCGGTTTTTTATCGCGGATCATGCATGATCGGCCTTTGATTACGTTGAAACTGGCGGGAAGCCTTGATGGCAGGTCGAGCCTTGCCAATGGTAAAAGCCAATGGATTACCGGGAGCAGGGCGCGGCAGCAAGGCCACTGGTTTCGCGCTAATCATGATGCGATCATGATCGGCGCAGATACGGCGATTGCCGACAACCCCGACCTGCGATGCAGGATTGCCGGTCGGCAGAATAGTTCGCCCGTTCGTATTGTGCTTGATCGTCAGGCGAAAGTTTCTGCCGAATGTATTTTGGCCCAAACCGCCGACGAAACCCCGACCTGGGTGGTTGTCGACCTGCAATACCTGGCAAAAGCCCGAGAAGTTTTTTCAAAAACAGCGGTAAAAGTGCTCTCGGCCCGATGCATAGACGGGCATTTCGACCTACATAACGTATTGCATATTCTGGCTGAACAAGGACTTACCCGTGTTCTTGTCGAGAGTGGTGGCAGACTTGCTGCCGCACTTTTGCAAAAACAGGTGGTAGACCGTGTCGTACATTTTCAGGCACCTGGTATTATCGGCGCTGATGGTAAGGGAATTGTTGGCGACATGCATTTGCAAGACCTGACGCAGATGTATCGGTTTTCGCGTCACCGTGTTGAGAATGTCGGTCAGGATTTAATGATAAGCTATGAAAAAATAACGGATAAATCATAATGTTCACAGGTATCATCACAGATATCGGTACGGTTCGAAAAATTGAAAAACGTGGCGATACGCGGTTTGAGTTCAATACAGCCTTTGATACGGCCAAAATTGACCTTGGGGCTTCAATTGCGTGCAATGGTGCCTGTATGACCGTTGTGGAAAAAGATGCGGGCTGGTTTGCCATCGAGGCATCGGCGGAAAGTCTGTCGTTAACCACCCTTGGTGATCTGGTTGTTGGCGGACGGCTTAATCTTGAGCAATCCTTGCGCATGGGTGACGAACTGGGTGGCCATATTGTTTCGGGACATGTGGATGGTGTCGCCATTCTGACGGCCATGCATCCCGAAGGTGATTCGATGCGCATGACATTTGAGCTGCCTGAAGAGTTTGGGCGCTATGTGGCACGTAAAGGTTCCATTACACTTGATGGGGTGTCGCTAACGGTTAACGAGGTAAACGGCAATTCGTTCGGCATTAACGTGATTTCGCATACCCGGAACAATACGACGCTGGGCGGACGCAAAATTGGTGATCGGTTCAATTTTGAAATCGATATGCTGGCACGTTATGTCGCACGCATGGTCGGAAAGGACTGATCAAAATGCCGCATCGTTATTTGTCACCGATTGAGGACGTTATTGAAGAAGCCCGAAACGGGCGGATGTTTATTCTGGTTGATGACCAAGACCGCGAAAATGAGGGTGACCTTGTTATTCCTGCGCAAATGGCGACCCCGGATGCCATTAATTTTATGGCAACACATGGGCGCGGTCTGATTTGTCTGGCACTGGAGTCTGCCCGGTGTGACCATTTGGGGCTTTCCCTGATGACGGCCAGCAATGGCACCCGGCACGAAACAGCATTTACCGTTTCGATCGAGGCAAAAACCGGCGTTACCACGGGTATTTCCGCACCAGATCGTGCGCGGACCATTTCCGTTGCGATTGACCCGGCTGCAGACCGCCACGAAATAGTGACGCCGGGGCATGTTTTTCCGCTGCGCGCGCGTAATGGTGGTGTTCTGGTACGTGCGGGACATACCGAGGCATCGGTCGATATCGCCAGGCTGGCGGGATTAAACCCGTCCGGGGTGATTTGCGAGATCATGAATGACAAAGGCGAAATGGCCCGTTTGCCGGAGCTGGTGGAATTTGCGAAAAAACATGATCTGAAAATAGCGCAGATTGCCGATTTGATTCGCTATCGGCGTAAGCATGAAAAAGTTGTTCAATGCAAGGCGACAACCCGGATTGACAGCGTTCATGGTGGGGCGTTTGATTTGCATCTTTTCGTCAATACGCTTAATTACGCCGAGCATATCGCCCTGACCAAAGGCGATATTGGCGATGGAAAACCGGTTTTAACCCGCGTTCATGCCTTGAATGTGCTTGATGATGTCCTGGGGGACCGCCAAACCGGTCGAGGCGGAGAGCTGCACGCCGCAATGAATGCCATTGCCGAGGAAGGCAGGGGTGTTATTGTTCTTATTCGCGAAGCACGGGCCAACAGCCTTTCAAATGCGGTTGCCGGAATTATTGATCATCACGGTGGTGATGGTTCGGCGCTAAGGGACGACGTTAGCGACGCAGACTCGGTCGAACCGGACTTGCGCGATTACGGTGTTGGTGCGCAAATATTGCATGATTTGGGGGTGCGAGACATGATTCTGCTGTCAAACACCAAACGTCACATCGTAGGGCTTGACGGATTTGGTCTTAATCTGGTTGATCAGCGTCCGCTTTGCGTCTCGGAGGTAAAATGAAAAGCAGTAGTTCCCCGCACATCCTGATTGTTGATGCGCCATATTATACCCATATCGTCGAAGATCTGGTCAAAGGGGCTGCCAGCACGCTTGAAGCGGGTGGGGCAACATGGGACCGTTTGTCGGTAAGTGGTGCCTTTGAGGTGCCGATTGCCATCCGTTATGCAGTGCAATCGATGAACGAACTCGCAACCGGGCCGCGTTATGATGGATACTTGGC
Source organism: Thalassospira sp. NFXS8 (assembly GCF_040148805.1). NCBI lineage: Bacteria > Pseudomonadati > Pseudomonadota > Alphaproteobacteria > Rhodospirillales > Thalassospiraceae > Thalassospira > Thalassospira sp. NFXS8. The sequence goes on from NZ_JAGEMF010000001.1 coordinate 259,461, forward strand.
GCTTGGTTGTGTTATTCGCGGCGAGACAACGCATTATGAACATATTTGCAACGAAGCCAATCGTGCCCTAATGCAGTTGTGCCTTGATAATTGCCTGGCAATTGGAAATGGCATTTTGACCGTTGAAAATGAAGCCCAGGCGCTTGCGCGCGCGCGTGCAGACGAAAAGAACAAAGGCGGCGAGGCTGCGACGGCAGTTTTGCGCATGATCGAAGTTCAAAACCATTTTGGAATACATCACAAGTAATGACCGACAAATCCAAACCTTCAATCGCCCAACGGCGTAGTGCTGCCCGTTTTGCTGCTATTCAGGCGCTGTATCAGGCCGATGTGTCGCAAGTCGCGGCCGGGCGTGTTGTTCAGGAATATTCCGAATTCCGGCTTGATGGCCTGGGTCAGCGCGATATTGACGAGCCAAACGAAAATCTTATCGATCCTGATCGCGGTTTTTTCGCCGATCTGGTTCAGGGCGTGGAAAATCGCCTGCCTGATATCGACGGCCTGATAGACGGGGCCCTGGAAAAAGGCTGGACGGTTAAACGTCTTGAATCCGTTTTGCGCAGCATCATGCGTGCAGGCACCTATGAACTTATGATGCGTGAGGATGTTCCGATGCGCGTCGTGATTACCGAATATGTTGATGCGGCCCATTCATTTTTTGATGAAAATGAACCTCGCCTGGTCAATGCGGTTCTGGACCGTATTGGCAAAGCTTTGCGTCCGCTAGAGGCCAACAAGGATTGATATGGCAAAGCGGTCGGGTGAATTTGAACTGATCGCGCGTTATTTTACGCCTATTGCCAGCCGTTCGGCGGCATCGTTGGGGTTAACCGATGATGCCGCCATTTTCAGTCAGACACCAGGGACCGATAACGTCGTAACTTGCGATGCGCTGGTTGCTGATGTGCATTTTCGTGCCGAAGATGATCCTGCAACTGTTGCGCGCAAGGTTTTGCGGGTTAATTTGTCTGATCTTGCGGCAATGGGTGCGCGGCCGGTCGGGGTTGTACTGGCGGCGGGGTATAATCGTGATCTTCCCGAAGAATGGATTGTCGCCTTTGCCAGGGCTTTTGGCGAAGACTGCCTTCATTGGCAGGTCGATTTGCTGGGCGGTGATACGGTATCGACTCCTGGCCCAACATTCTTCAGTTTAACGGCACTGGGCGAAATCGCCCCGGGGAGCGCGTTAAAGCGTGATCAGGCGCGTCCGGGTGACGTGGTTGCGGTAACCGGAACGCTGGGCGATTCTGCTTTGGGTCTGGCAGTATTACAAAACAGGCTGGATCTGAAAAACAGATCGCATCGCGCTTTTTTAACAGACCGCTACTGGGTGCCACAGCCGCGGCTGGACATTGGCATGAATGCGGCGGCATTGGAAACACGCCTGGCCGCAATGGATATTTCAGATGGTCTTGCTGGTGATATTCGTAAAATTGCCGGGGCATCGGGCGTTGGGATGATTTTACAACAAAACCTAATACCGCTGTCAGACAGTGCCAGGGCCGCTGTTTTGCAGGATTCCGGGAACTGGCAAAGTATTTTGGCTGGCGGTGATGATTATGAATTATTGCTGTGTGGTCCGGCTACGCAAATCGCCCGGCTGGGGGCTGATGTAACCGTGATCGGGACTGTTACCGATCGTGTCGATACTATCTTAATGCAGGACCTGAATGGCAAAATGGCCGAACTCACCAAAGGCGGGTTCGACCATTTTTCAAATACATAATCAGGATAGTTAAACTGTTTTGTAGGGGCGCGCCGATTATTTTTCGGTATCGGTAAAGCGGCCAAGGTTACCAAACAGCTGTTGCAGGATCGTCAGTTCGCGGCCCGCTGTCGGCGTAACCCGATCCGTTGGTTCAACCGGTTTGCCATCTTCAAGATGATACTGTTTGACCAGATCAACGCGGTTGGCAGTATCAAAACTGATAACAACCACTTCCTGCTTGGTGACGTCAGGTTTAAAGAAAGCAAGGGTTTCAACCTGACGCGAGATGTAGAGCCAGACATTCGGGTCAAACGTCGCGATGCTTGAGGGGGTCCCAAGAAGATCGGTCACATCGCCTTTGGTTGACTGACCAATTTTAATTTGATCCAGGTCTTCTGGTTCGGGCAAATTACCACGATTGGCAATTTGCGGGCTGCACGCAGCCAGCCACGCGGCGGTGAAACCGGTGATAACGATAAAGGTGAAGCGCTTTATTCTTGAATGCATTGAACCCACCGGAACGATCCGCTTGTTAACGTCTTAAATGAATTGCCTTGAGTTTCAGCGCGGGGCGCATGATATTGCCGGGCAATAAACGGGACACAGCGCCCCAGGAAATTTAGGGCATTCTGCTTGCCATGGCGCGAATGTCAACGAAGGAGTGGTAAGTTGTTTGGCTGGTTAACAAAAAAAGGCAAAATTCATGATGCGGCCTTTGCATTATATACGGCTTTGGTAACCCAGGCGCGCCAGCCGGCTTTTTATGTGCAAGGGGGCGTTGCCGATACAAAAGAAGGCCGTTTTGACCTGATTTTGGTTCATGCCTTTATGTTGTTTCGCCGATTGAAAAGCAGCCCTGCACAAAAAGAACTTGCCCAGCAGGTCTTTGACGTGATGTTTGCGGACCTGGATCAGAATATGCGCGAAATGGGAATTGGGGATGTTGGAATCCTGAAACGTATTCGCAAAATGTCGGAATCCTATCACGGACGCATCGTTGCCTATGAAGAAGGCGTTGGTGCCGGGGAATCCACGCTGGCGGCAGCACTGGATCGTAACCTGTTTGCCGATACCAATGTTACGAGCGGGCAAATTGCTGCCATGACGTCATATATTTATGCCTCGATCGATCATCTTGCCACTTTGGGCGATGCCGAGTTGATGCGGGGTGAAGTTTCTTTTCCGGCACCGCCATATGAATATGATGCGACCGGACTGTAAAAACCGAAAACAAAAGAGCTTACCTATGTCTGATAATCTGACGCCGGAATTTTCCCGCATTGTTAAAGTGCAGGAACTGACCGCAAAAAAGACGACCATTGAAATTGATGCCAGTGCAGCAGAGCGGGCAGCCCTGGCTGACCGGTTTGAGCTGGCAAGTATTGAAAAACTGGTTGCCAAACTGACCGTGCAACTGGCCGGCAACGGCGAAGTAACAGTGCGTGGCCCACTGCACGCTGAAATTACACAGCGGTGTGTGGTTACACTGGATCCCGTTCCTGAAGTTGTTGATGACGAGATCGAGGTGCTTTATTCACCCCATGTTAGTGAAGACAGCTTGCCATCAACTGCGGATGACCTTGAAGGGTTAAGTGAAGACGAGCTGATGGCTCTTTTGGATCAGCCAGAACCCCTTACGGATGGTATTGTCGATCTTGGTGAAGTAGCGGCCCAGTTTTTGGCAATTTCGATGGATCCGTATCCGCGCAAGGAAGGCGTTGATATCGAGGAATTTGTCGAGGAAGAAGAGCCCGAAGAAAAGCCAAATCCGTTTGCAAAACTCGCCGGTCTTAAAGATAAGCTGGAAAACAAGAACTAGGCATTCTTATGCTTTACCTTGTGCCGAACCGGAATTTCCGGTAATTACGGGCTTTCCGGGCGTATCTCGCTGAACCGCGGCGCAAACCGGTTTCGCGGCGGTTACGTTTTCCTGCATAAATGTTTAAAACAACGACAAGAGAATACATTGCCTGAACAGGTTCGCATTTCACTTGACGCGATGGGGGGAGACCACGCGCCCGACATGGTCGTCGCGGGGGCAGAAATCGCGCTTAAACGTATGCCGCATCTAAAATTTTTAATGTATGGCGATGAAACGCGGATCAAACCGCTTTTGGACAATTGCCCTGAATTGGCAGCTGTAACCGAAATTCGCCATGCATCCCAGGAAGTCACGATGGACGACAAGCCCTCTGTGGCTTTGCGTCAGCGTCGGGACTCCAGCATGCGGCTGGCTATCAATGCGGTTAAGGAAGGCGAGGCACAGGGGGTTGTGTCGGCCGGAAATACGGGTGCTTTGATGGCAATGGCCAAGTTTGTTTTGAAAACCTTGCCCGGCATCGACCGACCGGCCATTGCGACTTATATGCCGACCCAGCGTGGTGAAACCATCATGCTGGATTTGGGCGCCAATATTGAATGCAATGAAGACAACCTTGTTCAATTTGCCCTGCTGGGCGAAGTTTTTGCCCGGGTTTTGTTTGGTATTGAAAAACCGTCAGTCGGGTTGCTCAATGTCGGTATTGAGGAACTCAAGGGCAATGAATCGGTAAAAAAGGCCGCGTCGATTTTACGCGAAATTAACCTGCCGATCCAGTTTGCCGGTTTCGTTGAAGGTGATGATCTGGCCAAGGGCACGGTAGACGTTATTGTTACGGACGGGTTTACCGGCAATGTCGCCCTGAAAACTGCGGAAGGAACCGCGCGGTTGCTGGTGCATTTCCTGCGTGAAACGTTCCGCAGTTCATTTTGGGCCAAGATCGGTTATCTGTTGGCCCGCCGTTCGCTACAGCGGTTTCGGGAACGGATGGACCCGCGCCGGTATAATGGCGCCATGCTGCTAGGCTTGAATGGTATTGCCGTCAAAAGCCATGGCGGCACGGATGCACTTGGGTTTTCCAATGCTATTGGTGTTTGCCATGATCTGATTGCCAATCGATTGAATGATACGATAAAGGCAGAAATCGCATCGTTCGAGGCGGAAATGTCAAAGACCCAGGCCGACGAGGCCGACGTTTTGCCAACAGGCACCGCACAATAATCCCTTCGTTTAAACTTTCCTATATTGGCAGTTCCTTATCATGACAGTTCGTTCACGCATCATCGGTTGCGGTTCCTACCTTCCTTCGACAGTCCTGACCAATGAAGAATTATCCCGGCGCGTAGATACGACTGATGAATGGATTGTGGCACGAACGGGTATCCGCCAGCGCCATATTGCCGCCAAAGACGAAATGACCAGTGATCTTGCATACCATGCTGCTGTGCAGGCTATGGCACATGCCAATGTCACCGCGGCCGATATCGATATGATTATTGTTGCAACGGCGACGCCTGATAACACGTTCCCGGCAACAGCAACCAAGATTCAGCAGCGGTTGGGGGTAACAGGCTTTGCCTTTGATATGCAGGCGGTATGCTCGGGCTTTATTTATGCTCTGACCACCGCGGATATGTATATCCGCAACCGTCAGGCAAAAACGGTGCTGGTTATCGGGGCAGAAACGTTTTCGCGTATTCTTGATTGGGAAGACCGCAGCACCTGCGTTTTGTTTGGTGACGGGGCGGGTGCTGTTATTGTACAGGCCCACGAAGGGACCGGCACTGTCGAAGATCAGGGCATTCTGGCGTCGCGTCTGCATTCAGATGGCAGCAAATATGAATTGCTGCATGTTGATGGCGGGCCGTCGTCAACGCAAACGGTTGGTCACCTGCGCATGGAAGGCCGCGAAGTTTTTCGCCATGCCGTTACCAACCTTGCATCGGTTATTCGCGAAGTTCTTGATGATACAGGTATTACCGCCGACCAGATTAACTGGCTGGTACCCCATCAGGCCAATCAGCGTATTCTTGATGGTACGGCGCGCAAGTTTGGTATTTCGCCCGACCGCGTGGTGGTGACGGTAGATCGTCACGCCAATACATCGGCGGCGTCAATTCCGCTTGCGTTAAGTGAAGCCGTGCATGATGGTCGTATTAAGCGTGGCGATATTGTTGTTCTGGAAGCAATGGGTGGCGGTTTCACCTGGGGCGCGTCGCTGGTGCGCTGGTAAGATTTGTTGATTTTAGCTTGAAAAATTGTTCATTTTGGTAAAAATTATTGAGAATCAATGATTTGGCCTAAAAAGTGCAACTTTCCGCCACAATCGCGTGTATCCTATTGATATTGACTGGTTTAGCCACCAACTATAACCTTGTGTTCATTGCCCTGTTATGAGGAGGCGGTCTGCATGTCGGAAACAACGGTTACCCGCGCCGATCTAGCCGAAGCGGTCTATCAGGAAGTCGGCCTTTCGCGTAACGAATCTGCCCAGTTGCTGGAAACAGTTCTTGATGAAATTTCTGGTGCGTTGATTCGGGATGAAGTTGTAAAAATATCGTCGTTCGGTAGTTTTTCTGTCCGCAGCAAGGGGGAACGGATTGGCCGAAACCCCAAAACGGGCGAAGAAGTACCGATATTGCCGCGTAAAGTGTTGGTTTTCCGGCCATCACAGGTTCTTAAATCGCGCATTAACGCATAATTACGAATAAGCGCGATCAATGAAAAATGAACTGGGGGAAACGGCGAAAAATCGCCGTACCATAAAATCTGACTCTGCTTTCAGGACAATTAGCGAGGCTGCAACCGAATTAGGGTTGCAGCAACACGTTTTGCGTTTTTGGGAACAGAAATTTCCACAAATCAAACCCATGAAACGGGCAGGGGGCCGACGTTATTATCGGCCTGATGATATCGAATTCCTGCAAGGTATTCGCGCACTTTTGCATGATCAGGGTTACACCATTAAAGGTGTGCAGAAACTGATTGCACAAAATGGCGGTACTTTGCCTGAAGGGGCGTCGTCATTTCCGTTGGTTGAAAATAATCCGACAGATGAGCAGCGTCCTGCGAGCGTGGAAACGTCACCATTGGCTGATAATGCTGATGTTGCTTTGGATTCTGCCAACGCAGGCATTGATCGGGATGCACTTGTGAACCTTCTGGGTGAATTGGAAGGTCTTCAATCGCTTTTGCGGACAGCACTTGAGAAAGTGCAAAAAAATCCATAAAAATCATTTGCGTCTTGGGCGTGGCAGGGCTATGTATCTGTCCGCGCCGCAAGGTGCACATCGGTCGGAGCGTGGCGCAGCCTGGTAGCGCACCTGCATGGGGTGCAGGGGGTCGGAGGTTCGAATCCTCTCGCTCCGACCAATATCTTTCTGAACTATCATTACGTATCAATGGCCTGCCCAAGATCTCGGGGCGGGTTTTTTTTTATGTTCAAATTAACCGGAACATTGGCCGTCAAATGTAACGATCATTCATTTTCCGGGATAATGGCAACACTTTATGGTGCGTCCCCTTTGGCGATCTTGCATCCGGCCTGTGTAAGTTTACACACCAGCCAATCAGGCTTTAACGGATTGGCAAACCATGGCTCAGCCCAGCCATGCCTGATGCAGGCCTGCACGGTTTTAGCAGGTATCTGGCGGCCATTTTCATCAAACAGGGGCAATTTACCACCGGGTTGGGTCAATCCGCGCTGAAGCCAGTGATATTGACTGTTGGTCGGTTTTGCAGCCTTGGAGGAGGGCATGTTAAACTTCCCTGTTCCGCTTGATTGTAAGTCGTACGATCTTTGCTGGCGTCTATGACAAAAGTTTCGCTGATATTTGAAACAGGAGCAACCGGCATGGCGAGTTTGCCCGAAAAAACCGATGATATAGTCATTCTCTACGTTACCGTACCTGACATTGAATGTGGGAAGGATATTGCCCGGTCAGCCGTTGGTCGGAAACTGGCGGCATGTGGCAACATATTCCCGGTCATGACAGCCATTTACGAATGGGAAGGTGTCGTGGAGGAAGGGGACGAAGCTGTATTGCTATTGAAGACCAGACAGGGGACGGCTGAACGTTTGATGGATTTCATCATTGAAAGACATCCTTATGATACGCCATGTGTTATGGAACTGCCATTAGGGCGCATAAATGATGGTTACGCAGCATGGTTGCTGGCCCAGGTTCAATAACTAACAGTCTAACAATAAAAAGTGACGGCCTGTGAGCCGGAACCCGGGAAGACGGATGTTGCGCTAAACCGGTTGCCCCCCTAGGATGGGGCCAAATTGACAAAAGAAGTGACACGATGAATCATTTAACCAAACTGGTCCTGGAAATGGGCCCGCTGGTCCTGTTTTTTGCGGTAAACGCAATTACCCACGATCTGATGAGCGCAACACTTGTGTTTGTTGTCGCCACCATTGTCGCGTTGTCGGTGTCCTTTTTAATTAATCGAACCATTCCGGTTATGCCGCTGATTGGCGGGGTGTTTGTGATCGTGTTTGGTGGTTTGACGCTGTATTTGCAGGATGACCTGTTCATCAAGATCAAGCCGACAATTGTAAATCTGATGTTTGCGGCTATTTTGTTTGGCGGCCTTGTTGCCGGGAAACTGTTTTTGAAACTTGTTCTCGAAAGCGCATTTCGCGCATCGGATGAAGGCTGGCGGATTTTGACATGGCGCTGGGGCCTGTTTTTTATTGCTCTGGCCATTGCCAACGAAATCGTCTGGCGTAATTTCAGTACCGACTTTTGGGTCGCTTTCAAGGTATGGGGCGTTACGCCAATTACTTTGCTGTTCGGATTTGCTCAGGTGCCTGTGATTCTGAAATACCAGTTGCCTGAAGAAGACGGTGCAGAAGCCTGATATTATAAGTGTTTTAGCGTAATGCATAAAGGCGGACCCTTGGGCCCGCCTTTTGTTTTTTATAACTCTGCCGAAGTGCGATCACGATAGTATGAATGGCAGGGCGATGCTGGCACTTGCCTGTGCGGCAATGCCTTCCTCGCGACCGGTAAAGCCTAATCGTTCCGACGTGGTTGCCTTGATATTTACCCTATCGACGTCAATTTCGAGGATATCGGCAACAGCCTGGCGCATTGCTGCGGTATGCGGGCCGATTTTAGGGCGCTCGCAAATCAGCGTCACATCAACATTTACAATTCGGCCGCCACGGCCCGCCACCAGTCTTGCGGCGTGTTTTAAAAACTGGTCGGATGCGGCCCCTTTCCATTGCGGGTCGCTGGGCGGGAAATGCTGGCCGATGTCGCCTGCTGCAATGGCACCAAGAATGGCATCCGTTAAAGCGTGCAGGCCAACATCGGCATCCGAATGTCCCTCCAGACGGGCGCTATGGGGCACCGAAATGCCACATAACATGCAGGCATCGCCCGGGGCAAAGCGATGTACGTCAAATCCGGTCCCAGTGCGAAATTCTTCGGAAGTCGTGTCGGGCATATTCCTGGTCTCCTGCTCGGGGCGGGGATGCGATAGTGTGGTTTGGTTATTGGTGAAATGTTCGCTCATGCGCGATAAATCGTTCTGGCGGGTGATTTTATCGTTTTGATCGCTTCCCGTAACGCATTTAACCGGAATGCCAAGCTGTTCTAGCAGGCTGGCATCGTCGGTCATTTCCTGGCCTTCAAACTGTTCATGGGCATCAAGAATAGTTTGAAAATTGAAACCTTGTGGGGTTTGTGCCCGCATAAGGGTTTCGCGCGGAATGGTCCGGCTGATATTGCCGTGCGGGTCACATTGCTTGATCGTATCGGCTACCGGGATACCCGGTATGGCACCGGCATGATCAAGAAGGGCGGCAAATACCCGATTGATAACTTCTGAATCAATGCCAGGGCGGGCGGCGTCGTGGATCAGAACATGATCCGGTGTCCCATTTTTAAGGGCGCGCAAACCATTTAGAACTGATTGTTGGCGCGTATGTCCACCACTGACCGCCGGGCATAGGCCTGCATGATGTATCAGGTCGCCGATGGCGGCCTCAAGATACAAATGATGGTCGACATTATAGACCACCTGAATTTGACCTGGAGGGCAAATGTGCATAAACGCTTCAACGCAATGGCGTAAAAGGGGTTTATTCCCTATCTGATGATATTGTTTTGGAAGCGGATCACCAAATCTGCTACCGCTACCGGCAGCAACGATGACAACCGAGATTTTTTTGTTCATAAACGATATGCGCTCACATGTATAAAGTGAGCCACAAGCTATCTTTCCGGGCCGGGTTTGCCAAGTCGGCAAATTGGCTGTTTTATTGCCCGTAACCATTCTGGACGTCCGTGTATGATCGCCACTGCCATCCACATTCTTTCCCTGCTGCCGTTGACAGCCCAGATTTTACGTCGCGAACCGCAACGTGACCTTTGGTTATATGGCTCTATCGCGCTGGGTATTATCGGAACAATTGCTGTTTTAAGCCTGACGGGTGAGGCGGTGCAATCACGCGGGTTTTCATCGGCTTTGCACTGGTCCGAACTGACGGTGTTATTTGCATTTGGTGGCATGGCAGGTTGTGATACCCGCCAGCAGGTCTGGCGGCTGGCCGGGTATGTCGGGGCATATTTGCTGTTGTTTGGTGGCGTCGCCGGTGTGTTTGAATCCATTGATGGGGCGGCACCCGGGCAGGTGGAAGAACAGGTCTTATATTCAGCGTGGCTTTGGGTGCATATTGGAACGTCGCTGGTTACCTATGCACTGGTAACAATTGCGGCCATTGCGGCAATGGCCTATGTCGTGCAGGAAAATGCCCTGAAAAATCGTCGTCCTACCCGCTGGAGCCGACGCTTACCCCCGCTGCGAGACAGTGAGCAGATGCTGGTCAGTTATTTGAAATGGTCGGCATGGGTGCTGGTTATTGGCATTGTAACCGGTTTTGCCTTGCGACAGGTAGAAGGCACATCCTTGTGGACGGTTGATCATAAAATGCTGCTGACCTTGCTGGGCTTTGCTGTCATTTGTGTGTTGATCTGGATTCATGAACGTTCAAGTCTGCGCGGGCGAATGGCTGTGCGGTTCGTGTTGGGGGCATGGCTTCTTTTAACGCTTGCTTTTCCCGGTGTGCGTTTTGTCACGGTTTATTTGTTGGGGTAACTTTCCTTTCAAATCAGCATTAACCCGCAATCCTTTAACTGTATCGCTTAGAGTTGTTGCACTCTGCGTTCAGTTTCATTAATCTGCCCAAGTTTTAGGCAATTGGAATATCTTCATGTCGTTGCAGATCGGGTCTGTCAGTGTGCCGGAAAATGTTGTTCTGGCACCGATGTCGGGTGTTACCGACCTTCCATTTCGTCAACAGGTGCGCCGGTTTGGCGATTATCTTGTCGTGTCGGAAATGATTGCGTCTGATGCCATGACCCGCATTCAGCAACATCAAAAAGAAGTGCGTAAAATGCACGGCGATTGTGCAGCCGAAAGCCCGCTTTCCGTGCAACTGGCCGGGACTGACCCTGACGAGATGGCCGAAGCCGCCCGGATGAATGAAGCCCGGGGTGCCATGATTATTGATATCAATATGGGGTGCCCTGCCAAAAAAGTGACCAAAGGTTACGCCGGGTCCGCCTTGATGCGCCAGGAAAAGCTGGCCGCTGACATTATGGAAGCCACGGTTAAGGCGGTCACAGTACCTGTTACGCTTAAAATGCGTCTTGGTTGGGACGATGATGATCGTAACGCACCACGATTAGGCAGGATAGCCGAGGATCTGGGCATTCAAATGCTGACGATACACGGCCGCACACGATGCCAGTTCTATAAGGGGCAGGCCGATTGGGATGCGATTGGTGATGTGAAATCGGCTGTGCGTATTCCGGTAATTGGCAATGGTGATATTCAAAGTGAAGAAGATGCCGCCGAGCTTTTGCGCCGGTCCGGTGCCGATGGGGTTATGATAGGCCGTGGCGCACAAGGGCGACCGTGGTTTTTAAAACAGGTGTCACATTATCTTAAAACCGGATCAAAGCTGCCTGCGCCATCACTGGAACAGCAACTTGAAACCATTTTGGCTCATTATGACGCTATTATTGACCATCATGGACACGTGCCGGGATACCGGATCGCGCGCAAGCATTTGGGGTGGTATTGCAATGGTTTGCGTGACGCGACGGAATTTCGCCGCACCGTTAATGTGCTAGATGATCCGGTACAGGTAAAAGATGCCATTCGCGCCTTTTACGAACCAAAAATTGAAACCGAATTACAGGAATGCGCGGCATAAGCCGAACAGCATTACCTGAACGCAGATTACGATCGGGGGACGGAAAATGAGGCTTGGCTTTGGCAAGGGACACAATGTTGATCCCGCCGGCGTTTTAAACGCAATTGCCAGCGCAGTGGTGGTCGCCGACCGTGATGGCAAAATCCGGTTTGTGAACCAGGCAACCGAACAGCTTTTCAATACCAGTGCAGCTGTGTTGTGCCGCAGTAACCTGAAGGATTTTATCCCCGGGGACAGCCCGGTTTTTTCGTTAATTGCACAGGCTATTGATGAAGCAACTTTGGTTGCCGATCATGATTTATTGATAGAAAGCCCTAAGATCGGACGGCATGCGGTTAACCTGACCGTCGGGTCTATGCCCGAGGAAATAGGCTCTGCTGTTTTAACATTTGAGCCCCGTTCGATTGCGCAAAAGATTGATAATCAACTGCTTAGCCGAAACTCTGCACGTTCGGTCAGTGCAATGGCGGCGATTTTGGCTCATGAGATCAAGAATCCGTTGTCAGGTATCCGGGGTGCGGCACAATTGCTCGAGCAAACAGCAAATGAAGATGACCGGGTGTTAACCCGTTTGATTTGCGATGAAGCAGACCGCATTGTTAATCTGGTCGACCGGATGGAAATTTTTTCCGACAAGCCGTTGGAGCGCGGGGCTGTTAATATTCATACTGTGCTGGAGCATGTCCGTCGACTGGCGGAAAACGGCTTTGGACACAACCTTCATTTTGAAGAGATTTATGATCCATCCTTGCCGCCGGTTTATGGCAACCGCGACCAGTTGATTCAGGTGTTTCTCAACCTTGTCAAAAATGCTGCCGAAGCCGTTCAATCCGATGATGGCCAAATTACCATTTCCACCCGCTATCAGCATGGGGTTCGTCTGGCAGTTGCTGGCGGAGATACACGGGTACATTTGCCACTGGTTGTTTCGGTGCGCGATAATGGTTCGGGTATTCCACCAGACATGCGAGAAAGCCTGTTTGACCCGTTTGTAACCACCAAACCTACCGGGTCCGGGCTGGGGCTGGCACTGGTTGCTAAAATCATTAGCGACCATGGGGGCGTGATCGAGGTAAAAGAGGTTCCTACCGGGGGAGCTGAATTTCAAATCATGTTGCCGATCTATCATCGTACTTTGGCTGAAAATGTGCAGGCCACTCAGAAAGATAGCTGGATCAAGGAAGAAACATTATGAGCGCGCAACCAGCCCGTATTCTTGTCGCCGATGATGATCGTGCCATTCGTACCGTTCTTACCCAGGCGCTGTCGCGTCAGGGGCATGAAGTCCGCAGTACCGGCCACGGTAAAACCTTGTGGGACTGGATTGCCGATGGTGAAGGCGACCTTGTGATCACTGATGTGATGATGCCTGATGAAAATGGCCTCGACATGGTGCCGCGTATTCGCAAATTGCGCCCTGATCTGCGCGTAATTGTCATGAGCGCGCAAAATACCTTGTTAACTGCTGTTAAGGCTGCACAGCGTGGTGCATTTGAATATTTGCCAAAACCTTTCGATTTGAATGAGTTGATGGGGATTGTTGATCGGGCACTTGAAACGCCGGTTAATCAGGAAAATACGAAATCCCCCAATGACGAAGGCGATGATCGTTTGCCTTTGATTGGTCGTTCATCGGCGATGCAGGAAATTTACCGGTCGCTGGCACGATTGATGAATACCGATTTAACGGTAATGGTTACGGGTGAAAGCGGCACAGGCAAGGAACTGGTTGCGCGGGCCTTGCATGAATATGGATCGCGCCGTCATGGTCCATTTGTTGCCATTAACATGGCCGCTATTCCGCGCGAGTTGATCGAAAGCGAATTGTTCGGTCATGAAAAAGGTGCCTTTACCGGGGCTAATGAACGCAAGGTTGGCCGGTTTGAGCAAGCCGAAGGCGGAACGCTGTTTCTTGATGAAATTGGCGATATGCCGCTGGAGGCGCAAACCCGTTTGTTGCGTGTTTTGCAGGAAGGTGAATATACCCGGGTTGGGGGGCGTACGCCCATTCGCGTGAATGTGCGCATTGTCGCCGCCACCCACCGGGATTTGCGCAAGCTCATCCGGGAAGGCAGTTTCCGTGAAGATCTGTTTTATCGTTTGAATGTGGTGCCAATCCGCTTGCCCAGCCTGCGCGAACGTCTGGAAGATATTCCTGAACTGGTGAATCATTTTCTGGCGCAGGCAAGTGAACAGGGACTACCGCGTAAAAACCTGTCGTCCGATGCGATGGCCCGCTTAAAAGCGCATCGTTGGCCAGGTAATATTCGCGAGCTTGAAAATATGGTGCGCCGTCTGACGGCCCTGTATTCGCAGGACGTGATTGGTGTGGACGTAATTGAAACCGAATTTGCCGAAAACAGTGTTGCTGAAGCAGCCCCGATGGGAGAGCCACAATCCCTGGCTGAATCAATCGAGCGCCATGTACGAGAGTATTATGACGCCCATGACGATGATTTGCCGTCAAGCGGCCTGTATGACCGTATCTTGCGTGAAATGGAACGTCCGCTATTGACCGTAACGCTGGAAGCCACACGGGGTAATCAGGTGAAGGCAGCCGAAGTATTGGGGCTAAATCGTAATACGCTTCGTAAGAAAATTCGTGATCTTGGGCTTGAAGTCGTGCGGGGCGCCAAATGAGCGTTCCGGCGCGCCAACGCCGAAAGGCGTGGCAGCAATCGGCTTTTGTTAAGGCTTTAGGCCGTATTGGTCAGTCTCGCAAACTGGCCATTGGGCTGGTAATTTCAGCGTTGCTGTCGGCAATTGTCACTTATCTGGCAATGACGGGAACAGCGCCGTTGCGGCCTGATCCACGCACGATTATCATCTTACTTAATATCGATCTGGTTTTGTTGCTTGCACTTGCTACACTCGTGGCCCGCAAGCTTGTGCAAATCTGGGTGGAACGGCGCAAAGGCACCGCCGGGGCAAAGTTACATACCCGGCTGGTTTTAATGTTTAGCCTGGTGGCCGTTACCCCGGCCATTATTGTGGCTGTTTTTTCTGCGCTGTTTCTGCATTTCGGCATTCAGGGCTGGTTTAGCGACCGTATTCGAACAGCGGTTGAAGAAAGCATGGTCATTGCCCAGGCCTATTTGCAGGAACATCAGGAACTGATCCGGGCGGATGCGCTGGCAACCGCCAGCGATCTGCAACGTCTCGGGGTTTCGTTTGCGACGGATCCAGGTCGTTTGGCACGTATTCTTACCGCGCAAGCCGATGCACGCGGTCTGCCCGAGGCCCTGATTATCGATGGCAGTGGCCGCGTTATTGCCCAGTCAGATTACAGTTTTTCCTATGACCCTGAAGGCGCCCCTGTGCCGCAAGAAGTATTCGATCGCGCACGGGTTAACGATGTGGTTCTGATGTTGGGGGACACGGAAGATCGCATACGGGCCGTTGTCAGGCTGGATAATTTCATTGATGGTTTTTTGCTGGTAGGCCGGTTTGTGGACAGTAATGTCCTTGACCGGATCGAACAGGCACGGCGTGCTGTTAAGGCGTATGAAAACCTTGAAGGTGAACGGTCCGGCATTGTCATTACATTTGTAATGATCTTTGTGATTATAGCGGTTGTTTTGCTGCTTGCAGCAGTAATGCTCGGCTTGACAGTGGCAACACGAATTGTCGAGCCGATCTCTCAGCTTATTCATGGCGCTGAAAAAGTTCGTGATGGCGATTTATCATTTCGGGTGCCATTAGACGGGCAGGGCGATGAAATTGAAGCCCTAAGCCGTGCATTTAACCGCATGACAGCCCAGCTTGATACCCAGCGTGCCGAGCTGATTGCAGCAAACCGGTTAAATGACGAGCGCCGACGCTTTACCGAGGCCATTTTGGGTGGGGTGACGGCAGGTGTTGTCGGGTTGGATGCTGATTGTCGCATTAATTTACCCAATCGCAGCGCATCGGAATTGCTGGCACTGGACCTTGAGGAAAAGGTGGGACATGGAATTTGTGAAGTCATTCCCGAATTCACGGTTCTGTTTGACGAAGCCATCAAGGAAGGGGATCGATCCAAGCCGCGGCAGATTGAAATTCGTCGGGATGGCCTGAATTTGATGTTGCTGGCCAGGGTGACGGTTGAACGGGCTGGCGACAGGTCTATTTTTGGCTATGTGGTAACGTTTGACGATGTGACCGAGCTTCAAAATGCCCAACGCATGGCGGCATGGGCAGATGTTGCACGTCGTATCGCCCATGAAATTAAAAATCCACTTACGCCGATCCAGCTTTCAGCCGAACGATTGCGCCGTAAATACTTAAAGGAAATTCAAAGCGATACCGAGGTATTTAAAACCTGCATCGAAACGATTGTACGACAGGTTGGGGATATTGGCCGGATGGTCGATGAGTTTTCGTCCTTTGCGCGCATGCCCAGTCCGAAAATGCGCGAAGAAGATTTGGCGGAACTCACACGGGATGCCCTGTTTTTACAACAACAGGCCCATTCGTCGATCACTTATGATTTTGCAATTGACGAAAATATCAAAACCAGAATTCAATGTGATGCACGTCAGGTCAACCAGTGCCTTATCAATACCCTGAAAAACGCCGCCGAGGCTATTGCCGGTCGAAATGGCGATGACGGCGAGGTTCCTCCCGGGCACATTCGTGTTCTGATATCACGCCGTGAAGATGCTCACTCGCGGATTGATATTGTGATAGAGGATAACGGACGTGGCTTGCCAATCGAACATCGGGAACGGTTGACCGAGCCGTATGTGACGACCCGTAGCAAGGGAACCGGACTTGGCTTGGCGATTGTCAAGAAAATCATGGAAGACCATGGTGGAGAGCTTATACTCGCTGACGGCACCGGGGGTGGAGCAAGGATTACATTGTCCTTTCCGCAAAGCTCGGCAAAATTAACTGAAAATTCTTCGGGAAATGATAATGTACCGCCAACGGTATAGATCAGGTCGATCCCGCACAACAATGAATTAGAAACACCAAGGTTACTGTCGAAACATGGCGCACGATATATTGATCGTCGACGATGAAGAAGACATCCGGTCGCTCATTGCAGGCATTCTGGAAGACGAAGGTTATACGACACGTGCCGCTGGCTCCAGTCAGCAGGCATTGTCCGAGGTTGCTGCTCGGCGGCCGACCCTTGTTATTCTTGATATCTGGATGGAAGCCAGCGAGCATGATGGCATTGAAACCTTAAAGCTGATCCAGCGTGAACATCCCGAAGTCCCCGTTGTGATGATTTCGGGGCATGGTAATATTGAAACGGCCCTTGAAGCATCACGTAATGGCGCTTACGATTTTATTGAAAAGCCGTTTAATACCGAACGTTTGCTGCTTGTTGTTGAACGCGCTATCGAAGATGCGCGTTTGCGCCGCGAAAACCGCGAACTTACTTTACGGGCGGGTGGCGATGTGGAACTGGTGGGGAAAACACCGGTTATTTCCAATTTACGCCAGGCAATTGAACGGGTTGCCCGCACAGGTAGCCGCATTTTGATTGCCGGCCCGGCCGGTACAGGCAAAGAAGTGGTTGCCCGGCTGGTGCATCGCAGTTCGGCCCGTGCGAATGGACCTTTCGTGGTGCTTAATTGTGCTAATATTTCGCCCGAAACGATGGAAGAATCGCTGTTTGGGGCCGTTGGTAATGCCACTCGCGATGCACGCACAGGCATGATGGAAATCGCCCACGGCGGCACTTTGCTGCTTGATGAGGTGGCAGATATGCCCCTTGAAACTCAGGGTAAGATCGTTCGTGTTTTGCAGGATCAAACCTTTGTCCGGGTTGGGGGATCAACCCCGGTTAGTGTTGATGTGCGGGTAATTGCAACGACATCGCGCGATCTTGAAGAAAAAATCGAAGAACAAAAATTCCGCCAGGATTTGTATTACCGGCTTAATGTGGTGCCGCTGGATGTGCCACCCCTGATAGCGCGCCGCGATGATATCCCTGAACTGGCAGACTATTTTTTATCGCGCTATGCCGATGCAACCGGTCTTCCCCGGCGGAAGCTATCGCCCGAAGCCATAGCTGCGTTGCATGCTTATGACTGGCCGGGAAATGTGCGTCAGCTTAAAAACGTCATTGAACGACTGATGATCATGTCGCCTGGTGAAAACGGACAAATGATCAGCGGCAAGATGCTGCCCAGCGAACTTTTTTCCGATATGCCTGAGTCCCTGGCATTTGATAAAACCAGTGAGATTATGGCATTGCCGTTGCGTGAAGCACGGGAACTGTTTGAAAAGGAATATCTTCAAACTCAGGTCGACAGGTTTGGCGGGAATATTTCCAAAACTGCCAATTTTATCGGGATGGAGCGTTCCGCCCTGCACAGAAAGCTCAAAAGCCTTGGCATTTACGGTGATCGCGTTGGTGATTGATACGCGATTAATGCCAGCAGGCTTTTGATCAGGAGAAAGATCTAAATGAAAGTCATCATTTGTGGCGCGGGGCAGGTGGGCTTCCACATTGCCAAATATCTTGCTGCCGAACAAAACGATGTAACGGTTATCGACCAGTCCGAAGAACTGATCCGCAAGATTTCAGATACGCTTGAGGTTAAGGGTATTATCGGCTTTGGTTCGCACCCCGATGTGTTGCAACAGGCCGGCGCAGATGAAGCCGATATGCTGATTGCAGTGACATTTGCCGATGAAGTAAACATGACGGCCTGCCAGGTGGCGCATTCATTGTTTAATGTACCCACTAAAATTGCCCGAATTCGTAGCCAAACCTATCTGCAGCCTGAATGGGCCGGGTTATTCGGCCGTGAAAAATTACCGATTGATGTGGTAATTTCCCCGGAAATGGAAGTGGCACGTGCTGTCGCACGGCGCCTGCGGGCGCCGGGTGCGTTTGATATGATCCCGTTTGCGGATGACAAGGTTAAAATCCTTGGCTTGCGCTGCAATGAAGATTGCCCGGTTATCAATACCCCCTTGCGTCAGTTACATCAGCTATTCCCGGATTTGAATATTTCGATCATGGGTATGATCCGTAATGACAAACCGGTTTACCCCAAAGGCGAAGACCAGATGCTGGCGGGCGATCTGGTGTATTTGGCGGTATCAAGTGATCAGGTTGACAGGGCCATGTCTGCCTTTGGTCACGAAGACCCGGAAGCTCGCCGGATCGTGATTTTTGGCGGCGGTAATATTGCCTTGTTCCTGGCCGAGGAGATCAACAATAACTTCCCCGGTGTTACAACGCGCCTGATCGAATCAGATCCTGAACGTGCACGATTTGTCGCCCAGAAACTACCCAAGAAAAGTGTTGTTCTGTGCGGGGATGTTCTGGACCCGGAATTGCTGGAAGAAGCCAACGTTGCCAACGCCGAGGCCGTCGTCGCCCTGACCAATGATGATGAAACAAACATTTTGTCATCATTGCTGGCCAAACGGTACGGGTGCCCTCGTGCGCTGACACTGGTCAATAAAAGTACCTATACGTCCCTGGTTTCCGAACTGGGCGTCGATGTGGTGATCAGCCCGCGTATGACAACGGTTTCGACCATTTTGCAACATGTGCGCCGGGGGCGCATTCGCGCTGTTCACAGCCTGTCAGAAGGATTTGGTGAGGTGCTGGAGGCCGAGGCCCTTGAAACAGCCCCGATTGTGGGCAAGGCGATCAAGGATATTGCGATGCCGCCTGGTGTTGTGTTTGGTGCCATTTTACGTGACGACAAAGTGGTCATGCCGCGTGCCAATACAGTGATCGAAGCCAATGATCGTATCGTTGTGTTCTCTGGCTCCGAACAGATCAAGAAAGTTGAAAAGATGTTTGCCGTTCGGCTGGAATATTTCTAGGTCATTAATGAATGGCAAGCAGAGCAGGGCGGATGATCATTATTGGGTTGGTCCGCCGCGTTTTTAGATTTTAAAGGGTGAATGATGTCGCGTATTGCCTATGTCAACGGTCGCTATGTTCCACATTCCGAGGCGTCGGTCCATGTTGAAGACCGTGGCTTTCAGTTCGCCGACGGTGTGTACGAGGTGGTCGCAGTTTATAAGGGCCAACTGATCGACGAGCAGGGGCATCTGGACCGCCTGGAACGATCGCTTGATGAATTGCGCATTGCTATGCCCCTTGCCCGTCCGGCACTTGCCCAGATTTTGCGTCGTATGGTGCGGCTTAATCTGGTTCGCGAAGGGCTGGTTTATTTTCAGGTTACCCGTGGCGTTGCGCCCCGTGATTTTCCGTTTCCTTTTGCTGCGGCACCAACCCTTGTGATCACCGCGCGCAACAAGAAATTCCCGGGACGTGATGTTAAGGCTGTTACTGTTATAACAACGCCAGACCAACGCTGGGCCCGCCGCGATATTAAAACGGTTGCCTTGTTGCCAGCCACATTGGCGAAACAAAAGGCGAAGGAAGCGGGTGCCTTTGAAGCATGGCAGGTCGATGCGGACGGGTATGTAACCGAAGGTGCTTCATCCAATGCGTGGATTGTGACGAAAGATAACGTGATTGTTACCCGAGAGGCCGATCATAATATCCTGCGTGGTATTACCCGGATGGCAATTATTGAATTTGCCAAAGAAAACGGTTTTAAATTTGAAGAACGGGCGTTTAGTGTTGAAGAAGCGCAAAATGCGCGAGAAGCCTTTGTTTCAAGTGCCAGTACATTTGTGATGCCAGTTTGGAAAATTGACAATGTTGCGATTAGCAACGGGGAAATTGGCCCGGTTGGCAAAACCCTGCGCGATGCCTATTTCGATGCCATGGACCAACTGGCAAACGATGCACGTACCAGATCAACAGACTGACTTTCAATGATGATAGCAGCGCGGAAAAAGCATTTTCATGTGGCTGCCTTGTTTATGTAGTTGGTTATATTTTTATCCTAATGAACTGAAAATATTATTATGCCAGAAAATTCCTTGTCACGTCCCGATGCTGTTTTGTTCGATTGGGATAACACCCTTGTTGACAGTTGGGGGCCCATTCTTGTGGCATTGAACCTGACCTTTGACGATTACGGACTGGAACGCTGGACAATGGAAGAAGCGCATGTTCGCGTGGCCCGATCCTTGCGGGATAGTTTTCCGGCGTTGTTTGGCGATGATTGGGAAAAAGCCAAGGATCGTTTCTATGAGCATTTTCACAATATTCATCTGGAAAAACTTAGCCCTTTAAAGGGCGCGCATGACCTGTTACTGGCCTTAAAGGATGCCGGAATCTACACCGCGATTGTCAGCAATAAACACGGTGACTTTTTGCGTGCCGAAGTTGCCCATCTGGAATGGGGGCACTTTTTTAGCGAACAGGTTGGTGCGACAGATGCAATCAACGACAAACCCGCCCTGGACCCGGTTCATATGGCGTTAGGTAAAAATGCTGCAATGCAAGGTGGGACTCTGTGGTTTGTCGGCGATAGCGTGGTTGATATCCAGTGCGCACGCAATGCCGGGGCGGTTGCAATTATTGTTGGCGATGAAGTAACCGGTGGTGCTGATGCCGCAGAAACCGCAGCTTTTTGCCCTGATTGGCATTTCCCTGATTGCGAAGAGCTTGCAGGGGTTGTAAAACACTTAAGGAAAGCCTTATAGTTTCACCAGGTCACAAGAAGGTGGGACGCGAACCGTAAATTCCATTAAGGACTAACGGTTCGGTATTTTCCTTGACCGCCCAAAACCAAAAAAACGCTCATAAAAGAAGGCTAGGTCTAACCAATGGCGGAAAAATCACAAAATGTTCAGGACGTATTCCTGAATTATTGCCGTAAAAACAAAACGCCGGTTACCGTATTTCTGGTCAACGGAGTCAAATTGCAGGGTATTATTACCTGGTTTGACAATTTTTCTGTTTTGCTGCGGCGCGATGCCCACACACAGCTTGTTTACAAACACGCGATTTCGACGGTAATGCCGACGACGCCAATTAAACTGTTTGATCCAAGCCAGCCTGCAACGGACGAAGAAAATAGCTGACGAAACACTGACATCGGGGGTGGACGAAGAAGACGCACGCCCCCGCGTCTTGGTGATCCACCCGGATCCCAAACGTATGGATGCCGCTTCTGCCTGGCGTGATTCACAGTCGCGCCTTGACGAGGCCGTAAATTTAACCGGTGCGCTGGATTTCGAGGTCGCAGGGGCGGAAATCGTCTCTATTGCGAAACCTCGTCCGGCAACCCTTTTTGGCACGGGTACCGTCGATAAAATCGGCGAGTGGATTCGTGACGAAGAAGCAGACCTGATCATGGTCAATGGTCAGTTAACGCCAATCCAGCAACGTAACCTTGAACGTTCATGGAAAGCCAAGGTCATTGATCGCACTGGCTTGATCCTGGAAATTTTTGCCAACCGGGCGCAAACCCGTGAAGGTAGCTTGCAGGTTCAGCTGGCCTTGTTAAGTTATCAACGATCCCGTCTGGTTCGAACCTGGACCCACCTTGAACGCCAGCGTGGCGGTCGGGGCTTTTTGGCTGGTCCTGGTGAACGACAAATCGAAATTGACCGTCGTTTGATTGGCGACAAGCTGGCAAAACTGCGCCGTGAGCTTGAAGAGGTTAAACGGACCCGCGATTTGCACCGCAAGGCGCGTCGTCGGGTGCCTTACCCGATTGTGGCTTTGGTTGGTTACACCAACGCGGGGAAATCGACATTATTTAACCGTCTTACCCGGTCGGATGTTTTTGTTGAGGACATGTTGTTCGCAACCCTTGACCCGACCATGCGGGGGCTGGAACTGCCCAGTGGTCGCAAGGTGATTTTGTCTGATACTGTTGGTTTCGTGTCTGACTTGCCGCACGATCTGGTTGCGGCATTTCGGGCGACACTGGAAGAAGTTCTGGAAGCGGACCTGATTGTTCACGTCCGTGATGTGTCTTCGTCCGAAACCGATGCGCAAAAGCAGGACGTGTTAGAAGTTCTTAAGGAACTGGGGCTTCAGCAGGTGATTGATGGTGCCGAACTTGTCGAGGCCCTGAACAAGGCGGATCTTCTAACTGAGGAAGATGCGCTGGCCGTACACGAGCTTAGCAACCGTACCGAAAACACCATGGTTGTTTCTGCCCTGACAGGCAAAAATTGCCAGGATCTGTTGCAACTGATCGAAAACCGTCTCACGGCTGAAATGCCGGTGTTTCAGGTGCTGGTTCCTTATGCAAATGGCAAAGCACTGGCCGGGCTTTATCAACAGGGTGAAGTGTTGAACCGTATTGAAGGCGATGATGGTATCAGCATCGAAATCCGGCTTGACGAAACCCGTGTTGGAAAGTTTGACGACTGGTGCCAGAAAAACGGCTTGGACCTTTATTCCGTGTAACCCGATAACGACGCAGGATTTTTAAAGTGATGACACCGGATATAGACAAGATTACCGCTATCATCCGCGAAGTCGCCGCCGAAGAAATTGCTCCGCGTTTCGGGCAGCTTGATGCCGCTGATATCGATGTTAAAACACATGCGCTCGACCTTGTTACCATTGCAGATACCGAGGCCGAGCGCGTTTTAACCCAACGTTTGACGTCATTATTGCCAGGTAGTGTCGCGTTGGGGGAAGAGGCCGCCCATCATGATCCATCATTGCAGGACCGGGTGTTTGCCGGTAATGACCCAATCTGGATTATTGACCCGGTTGATGGGACCAAAAATTTTGCCCATCATCGGCAACCGTTTCGTTCCATGCTGGCGCTGTATCGGGGTGGAAAAACAGTTGCAGCATGGATTATAGACCCGATTAGTGGCGATGTTACTGTGGCCGAGCAGGGGAGTGGCACCTTTCATAACGGACACGCTGTTTCTGTGCGAAAAAACGTCACGCATGCGCAAAATGCACGGGGCTTTTTAATATCCTATGTCCGGGATCGGTTGATAAAATTACACGGACACCACGACTTTTTTGAAAAAATATCTCATTATTCGTGTTGTGGGGCCGAATATCAGGAAATTGCTCAGGGGCAATATGATTTTTGTGCTTATCGTACTTTGAAACCCTGGGATCATGCATCTGGAACATTACTGGTACGTGAGGCCGGGGGCGTTGCCCGGTATATTTCCGCGCAAAAGCCAGCTTCTGACTATCGGGCTGAAGGTGATGCGCCAGCCCTGATATGTGCTGCCACACCGGAGCTATGGGACGAAATAAATACGTTGTTATTACCGGTTTTTGGTAAAAAAACCTGATCCTTCACCGGTAAGAATCCCCGTAAGTATCTGAAAATTTGATATAATTCTGGGGATCTCCAACGCCCCGGGCGCAAGCGTGTTGTTACGGGGCAGATTTAAGCAGTGATAGAAATGGGAACGCAGGTATATCCCTGCTAATGTCCCGGATAAGGAAAAAATTGCCGGAGAGTGGGTATGTCAGATAGACGGCAGGGTTAAATTTGCCCTATGGCCGACAAGATGGCAACCAGCGGGGCCGGGTAACAGGAAGCCAGATGCCAATAAAAACAAGTGCTGTATCGGGAACCCGCCTGCAAATGTCCGGGCTTATTCATGTGAAAGCACTTGTTCCGGGTTGCTCACTTAAAGGCCAGATTCAATCGTTCTTTTGATTATTCGGTTGTTTTTCGGCGTTCGTGTTGTTTGGCGGCATCCCACAACATGTCCATTTCTTCAAGGCTTGACTGCGATGCGGTTTTACCGTTCCGGGCCAGTTCCTGTTCGATAAATTGAAAGCGACGGGTAAATTTCAAATTGGCTCGCCGCAAGGCAACTTCGGGATCGACATTGATTTTTCGCGCCAGGTTGGCCATCACGAATAGCATATCGCCCAATTCATCTTCCAATCGGTCATGATCGGGGGTGTCCGTTAGTTCGGCACGAAGCTCCCCAATTTCCTCGCTTAGTTTGTCAAAAACCTGTTCAATGTCAGGCCAGTCAAACCCGACACGGGCCGCACGTTTGGTTAGCTTTTCTGCCCGCATCAAGGCGGGAAGGGCAGATGCAACCCCGTCCAGGGCGCTGGTTTGTTCATTGCCTGTTGCTTTGCGTGCGCGTTCTGCTGCCTTAAGTTTTTCCCAGTTTTGGCTGACATGGTCCGGGGTTTTGGCGTTATCATCGCTAAAAACATGGGGATGCCGGGCAATCATTTTGTCGGTAATGCTACGGGCGACGTCATCAAAGGTAAAAATTTGTTCTTCGGCGGCCATTTGCGAATGGAAAACCACCTGTAACAATAAATCACCCAGCTCTTCGCGCAGTTCAAGCATGTTATTTGCCGTGATGGCATCGGCAACTTCGTATGCTTCCTCGATGGTGTAAGGGGCGATCGTTGCAAAATTTTGTTCAATGTCCCAGGGGCATCCTGTTTCAGGGTCTCGCAGTTTTTTCATAACCTGCAATAGCTGATCCATGGGGGATAGCGCGGCCAATGGCATTGGAAAACTCCATTTTGGGTTCGATCTCATCATACAGACGAGAAATCTGTTTTATGCTGGTAACGTGAAGCTGTGATGACTTCAAGTCGGACGCAACAAAGCCCGCAAATTAAATTTGCGGGCTTTGTGTTTTGTATGTTCTATCGTCAATAGATGATCAGGCCGCAGCCAGTTCACCAACATTATCTGACGAAGATTTCTTTTTGCTGTCGTCGGTATCGGTTGCTTTTTTACCTTCAACCAACCCGCGATGCAGAGACACGATTGCTTTGTTAAAATCGCTTTCTGTCACTACAAATTGCAGATCAACCCGACGGCTTGGCGAATGGCTTGCGACCAGTTCAACACCCGCATCATCGAGGATACTGACAGCGCGGGCAAACAGGCCAGGCTGATCAATATTGGCCCCAATTACGGAAACAATAGCAACCTTACGGGTTTTAACCGTTGCCTCAGGTTGTTTACCTTCAATTTCCTCAACACAGCGACGGATCTGCTTAAGCGGGGCTGAAACGTAATGCGTAATGGTATTGGCGTTCAGGTTTTTGGTAACGGTGGGAACCTTATAGCGTTTAAGAACACTAAGGACCTCTTCTTCCGCACCGGGAACACCAACCATGTCCTGGTTATAGACCTCGATCTCGAAGGCGGTGCTGATGCCAGTCACGATTTCAACCCGGCTTTCATCAGGGTGCCAGTCATCATCAATGACGGTGCCCGGATGTTCCGGCTCGAACGTATTGGCAATGCGCAGTGGAATACCGTTCTGGCGAAGCCCTTTGGCGGCACGCGGATGAATGGCTTCCATCCCCATGTTTGAAAGCTGATCAGCGACATCATAACTGGTCCGCCCGATGGGACGAACGGCGTCTTCACCAACAATGCGCGGATCAGCGCTGCTCAAGTGGAATTCCTTATGAATGATGGCTTCATGTGCCCCGGTCATGCAGGCAATCCGCGAAAAGGTCACTTCGCTATAACCACGGCCATAAATGCTCATCAGGCCTTCGCTGCACTGGGCATAACCCGTAACAATTGGCATCTGGGTTTTGACGTCAATGTTGGTGAACACACTTTCAATACGTTCATCCAACGTCGATGCTTCCGGCTCACGCCAGCCTGAAAGGTCGGCAAACACGGCATTTACACCCTTGCCGCGCAGCAACAACATGGTGTTGTGCGCGCTGTGGGCTTCACCAATGGCGCTAAGCATTTCACGCACGGTCAGCAGGTGCTTTTCCAGTTTGAAATGGCCAAAGCTGCATAAACGGTGCAGGTCCATCAGGCAGCTACGTGTGCCTTCAACGCGTTCCTGGACAAAGGAATTGGCCAGTTTCAGTTCAGACTGATCCTGGAAAATTTCTTCATTCAGGGCGCACATTTTATCGGCGACCTTGTTAAGGGCATCACCCCAGGCCCAGTCGGTTTCCGAACCGGCATAAAGCTGATAGACGCCTGCTTCACCTGTTTTTTTGTTCTCAAGCAGCAAGTCGGTAAAGCCGCCATAGGCTGAAACAACAAAAATACGATTATAAAGCGCGCTTTCGTCGCGATCACCAACCAGAATGTTGTCCATCACAGCCTGAACCTGTGTCATGGACGTTCCACCGATCTTGTGAACGCTGTGTCCGGCATCCGCTTTTTTACGGGCTGAAACCATGGTGCCTCCTTTGGGGGCCGTTTCCTTGGAAGTTTCTCGGATAAGGGGGGCAGGGCGATGCGTTACACCGCCCGAACCCGATATATCGTTAGCTGGCAAGGGCATCAGCATCTAACGGATAGACACCGTTTTCATCGTGCGTTTCACGCCCGTTAAGCGGCGGATTAAACGCGCAGGCCACAACCATGTCTTCACTGCCACCGCGCAGATAGTGGCGATCATGCTTGTTCAGGATGTAAACCGTACCTGGAACGATTTTGTATTTTTTGCCATCGTCAATGGTTTCAACTTCGCCATTGCCCGAAATGCAGTAAACCGTTTCAAAATGGTTCGCATAGCAAATTTCGGTTTCGGTGCCTGCATAAATGGTGGTGATATGGAACGAAAACCCCATACCATCATCCGCCAGCGACAACCGGGTGCTTTCCCAGTTGTCTGCAACGACGCGACGACCGGTTTCTTCACATTCTTTCAGGGTGCGAACAATCATTTGTAACTCTTTGATTTGTTGTATTTTATGGTTCGAAATTTATGGCAACAACGGTGACGTCGCTGCCATAAAAAATCAATTTCAGGTTATTCCGCTGCAGCCTTAGCCGTCACGACGTTTTTTCCCATGACCTTTGCTGTCGACATTTCAAGAACATCCAGACCATGCGCCAAGTCTTCCATTGAAATTGTCAGCGGAACCAGACATTTAACCACTTCATCTTCTGGGCCGCTGGTTTCAATGATCAGGTTATGGGTAAAGCATTCCGATGTAACCTTGCCGGCAATTTCGCCGCTTTCAAAACAAATACCCTGCATCAGTCCGCGACCTTTGCGATAGATGCTGCCATTGTCGCCGTAACGTGTGGCGATTTCTTCCAGGCGTTTGCCAAGGAATTCGGCCTTTTCTTTCACGTCGCTAGCAAATTTGTCATCAGACCAGAAATGCTCCAATGCCGCAGCTGCCGTTACAAAGGCATGGTTGTTACCGCGGAACGTGCCATTATGTTCGCCCGGATGCCAGACGTCGTATTCCGGTTTGATCAGTACAACGGCAAAGGGCAGACCATAACCCGACAACGATTTGGACATCGTGATCATATCAGGCTTAATGCCAGCGGGTTCGAAACTGAAGAATGTGCCGGTACGCCCGCAACCCGCCTGAATGTCGTCAACAATCAGCAAAATGTCGTGTTTACGGCATAGGGCTTCAATTTTTTTCAACCAGTCAAAATCAGCAGCATTCAGGCCACCTTCGCCCTGTACCGTTTCAACAATGATGGCGGCAGGCAAAGCGATACCACTGGAATTATCACAAAGAACACGGTCCAGATAATCGGTTGTATCAACATCATCGCCCATATATCCGTCAAACGGAACTGCTACGGCGTTATCAAGCGGTACACCAGCAGCACCACGGTGATGTTCATTACCCGTTACCGCAAGCGAACCCAGCGTTACACCATGGAAACCATTAGTGAATGAAATGACGTTTTCACGACCTTTAACGCGGCGTGCCAGCTTAAGGGCTGCTTCAACCGCATTGGTGCCGGTCGGACCGGTAAACTGGACTTTGTATTCCATGTTACGGGGCTTGAAAATTTTGCTTTCCATCGCGCTCAGGAATTCTTCCTTGGCAGATGTATGCATATCCAAACCGTGGGTAATGCCGTTTGCCTTGATATAGTCGATCAGGCGCTCCTGCAAAACCGGGTTGTTATGGCCATAATTAAGGCTGCCGGCACCGGCGAGAAAATCCAGATAACGATTGCCATCCGTATCGGTCAGCCATGAACCTTCAGCTTTTTTGAAGGTTACGGGGAAGGAGCGGGCATAGCTCTGAACTTCCGATTCAAGGCGATCAAATACAGTCATAATTCTCTCTTTCATTTGGGGAGAAAATAAATTTTTCTTCTGTCATATCAAACGCCGAAGACCCGGGTTTGTTCCCGGAATTTCGGCGTTTTGACAGTTTTTGAAGGTGAAAAATCAGGCGGCAACGCGTGCGACATCTACGCGTTCAAACGGTCCAATCTGCCACAGAATTTCACTGGCAGCGGCGCCATCAAAATGTGTTTCACGTTCAAACAAAACCTTGCGGTTCACATCTGTTTCAAGTTCGCGTGCCACCGAGCGAAAGACACCCTGTGACGGGGCATTCGATGTGGTGATGGTGGTGTGCAGTTCGCTTACGTCGTGGCACACACGGCGATCAAGGATATCCAGGATCATGCGCTTGCCCAGCTTCAGGCCGCGCGCCTTGGGAGAAACCGCCACCTGCCAGATAAACAGGCGTTCAGGTGTTTCCGGAACAAGATAACCGGACACAAAACCGACCACTTCGCCGTCAAGCTCGGCCAGTGCACAGGTAGGTGCAAAGTGCGAGCATTGCAGCAGGTTGCAGTAAACAGAGTTCTCATCAAGCGGCTTGCAAGAAGCAATCAATTCGTTCACCGCAGCCCCATCGGTGGACTTCGGCTTGCGAATAACCAGGTTGGTCTTGCGGGTCGATTTGCCGTCGCTTGTGGCAACTTTCATCGTTCTATCTGCCTAATTGTTTCGTCAATCGATTTAGCTTAACGATCAGAAACATAGATTATCGATATATTTTAATCAAGATAGAAGGTGGCGAGTTTTGCGGTTATTCTGATAAGCTGCTGAAATTAAATGAATAATTTATTTGCTAAATATATCGGAACAAATTCATTTCCAAAGTTTTTCGATGTCACATAACCATAGCATTCGATATAATATTATGTGGGAAATCAATGGAAATGCTGAAAAGTCGTTGTCTGACAGGGCTTTGGCAGGTTATAAGAAGTACTTGTTGATTGCCGCTCGGAACCCGCAAATGGACAGACTTCACGACGCCCTGATTTCAATTAGACGGATATTGCGCGCCAGCGATATACATGCCAAGCGTCTTAGCAAGCTGGCGGGCCTGAAAACATCACAATTATTGGTCCTGCAGTCGCTGGAAGATTCCGGCGAAATGACAGTCGGTGAAATTGCGGCCAAGGTTAACCTTGCCCAGGCATCAACGACCGCGCTGGTCGATAAATTACAATTAATGGGGCTGGTGCAGCGGGCGCGGGGACATTCGGACAAACGCAAGGTTTATGTTCGTCTTACGGAAGCTGCCCGCGGGGTTCTGGCACGTGCGCCAATGGCGCTGCATGATCGTTTTTCAGAAAGGTTCAATAATCTGGAGGACTGGGAGCAAAGCTTTCTGGTGGCGGCCCTTCAGCGCGTATCAACCATGATGGATGCGGGCGATATTGATGTTGCGCCATTGCTGGATCATGAAGTTATTGTTGAAAAAAGCAACGATACGTCCCGAAACTGAGGTCGGCGGGGTAAAAATTCCGCAATTAATCAAAATTGTCGTCCGTCCGTTAAGATGCGATCCGAACCAAAAACTCAACATGTGGCCATGGTGATACACCTCTAATTCAAGTAGCCTTTTTGAGGGACGACGGGGCGTTATCCTTGCGTGAAAAGATTTTATGCGCGGTCCCGGGGGTGGCGCGGGTTGATTTTCAGGTGAAATACGCCAGGAGCAGTAGTCCGTTTAAAACGGGAACTCTTTAAAATTCAGGACGTTGAACATCCGTGTTTGCGGGGTTGCATTAAGCCAAGCCCGTTATTTCATGAATGTTTGGCGGGTAGAAATGCTGGATTGGATCGAAAATTACCATACCGTTTTACAGATTACCGTCAGCTTTGCGACGCTGGGTATCTGGATATTTTATGCCCAGATCCTGATGGCTCAATATCGCCGCACGCGGCGTCCCAAATTGCTGATTAATCAAACACGGGGGCGCTCGTTGCGGTCCCGGTTTCTGGTTAGCAATATGAGCCAGGAAAGCGTTCATATCGACGTCATTCTCGTGGGCTTGCATACAGATGGTGACGATGAGAACGCCGAGCGTGAACATTGGTACCTTGTCAGTGATTGGGAACCGATGCAGGACGACCAGCGCGCAGACACCAATGAATATGGAACTTTTCAAGGACCATTATCGGCGGGAACGTCGCTAGATATCGGGGATATCAAAGGGTTGATTACGCAGCGGAATGCTGAACATCAAGGCCAAAACATCGATGCAACAACAGATCTTCTTGATCAGGAAGGTATAAGATGCAAATCATTCGAGGTTATGGTGGTTGGTGTGTATAGTTCTGAAAAAGGTGTCATCGGAGCCAGCCGAACATTTGATATCGACAAAAACGGGCGTGTTCATCCACACGATGCCGAAACCGGACAATGCCGGACCAGAAAGGAAAGAACCCGAATGGAAGAATTGCACCGGCGCTATTTGTGATCCGGGTTTAGGCTGAGAAGGATGAAAAATAGTTGGTAACTATATGATGTTGTGTGAAAATTACGAGAAACTGTTAACTTTATGTAAGCCGGATTTGACCAATATTTGTCATAATATATATTATAGATCTTATTGATCTTTGTTAAAGATGGTGCAGCTGGAGCGTTTCTGAATTTACTTCTTGTGGCGAATTCGTTGCCGATGAACCCATTTCTCGCGATATGGTATAGAGATTGAGCAAATTGAATGATGTGCCGACAATCGAGACTTCTCGAACACGTATGGTTCGACCGGTTCTGTGATGTTGGCAACACCGGAATTTCAACAATCAAATAACACAAAAGCCGTTGAGCAGTTTGTAGGCTTGTTCAATGCTGTTCCGATTGGCGAACTAATTGCCAATCTGGAAACAGACATAACAAAGATCACGGTTAATGGAGTTGATTTCCCGGTTTCGATCAACCGCCCGACCAAGGATGCAAATTGCTATATTTGCTGCCCCCGCACAGCTTATATTGATTATGCTATTGATGAGACGCGAAATTTTGTGCAATCGCCGATCCTGTTTCGTCTTGTCAAAATTCTTATTCACTGTTGCCGTCCGTTGCTATTGGCGACAGGGTTGGATCGGCAAGCCCAGATCAATAATTGGCTGTTATCGACCAATCCGGTTCCTTTTATCGATGTGATGTCGGCGCGTAATATTGCTAAACAGGTTTCCACGACACATCCGGGCCACGCTATTGTCGTTCGTTCGTTAAACAAGCAGACAGATTTCGAGACCATCAAAAATCTGCGTGAGGCCGGTTTTCGTTTGCTCCCTGCCCGCCGGATATACCTCTTTGATGGCCGTCAGCCGCCCCCAAAACTGCCACAAAACGTGCGTTATGATCGGGCTCTAAGACGCCAAACCCGGTATTTGTTTGCACCTGACGACAGCTTCACCGAGGCTGACTATCACCGCGCGGCCGACCTTTATAAAATGTTGTATCTTGATAAATACACCCCCCTAAACCCGGATTATTCGCCCTGTTATATCCGTGAAATGCATCAGCGTGGCCTGTTTAAGCTGGCCGGATACCGTGATGATGCCGGCCAGCTTGTTGCTGTGGCAGGTTTCTTTTCCAATGTCCAAACCCTGACCCAGCCGATTGTTGGATATGATACAAGCTTGCCGCGTAAGGATGGGCTTTATCGCCTTGTTATGGCTGTTGGGCAGTCACTGGCTTTGGATAACAAACAGTTTTTCAACATGAGTGCCGGTGCAGGGAGCTTTAAGCGTCTCAGAGGGGCAAAACCGATAATTGAATATACTGCGGTTTATGAAAAACATCTTCCGCGAAAACAGCGCTGTGCCATTCGAATAATGGAATGGATATTATCACGCATTGGAATTCCTTTGCTGGAAAGGTTTGATTTGTGAACGTCCTTTCTGAAGCCTGGCATGCCGTCGCACGACTGTCGGATATTGGGCATAAGCCCAAGCGCATAATGTTTTTTGGGAAACCGGTTGTCTTGTTTCGTAGCGGCGCAAATATCGCCGCATTATATGATCGCTGCCCGCACCGCTTGGTAGAGCTTTCCGGGGGAAAGGTCTGTAACGGAGAAATCGAGTGCCCGTATCATGGCTGGAGATTTAACGCATCGGGATACTGCACAGCCATTCCTGGAATGATAGAGAAAACCCCTGCCCTTCGTATTCCAACTTTGCAAACCTTTGAGAAGGAAGGCGTGCTTTTTCTGTCGAAAGGCAGGCCCGAGCACTTGCCCTATTTGCATTGCATGGAGGGCCGGAAGACAAGGATCAAACTTGTTCGCAGCCAAACCCGCACATCTCTGCTCGACGCTGCAGAAAACATTCTGGATGCAACACATACCCATTTTACGCACAAGGGCTTATTGCGCGGATTAAGCCCCAAGCGCCAGCGTGTACGCGTCACCATCACCGGTGGCGATGGCTGGGTTGAGGCATGCTATACCGGCGAAGAACGCCAGCATGGCCTGATCAGCCGGCTGCTTGAAGGCCCACGTCTTAAAACAATCGGGCGTTTTCGATATCCGGGGGTGGCCGAATTGGAATATTGGAGCGTCAAGGGACTGGTTCTGGCAACCACGTTTCATTTACGCCAGTCAACAAATGAACATGTCGAGGGTATTGGGTGCCTGATTGGCCCGTGCGGCGGGATCCTTGACTATCTGAAATCATTTGCGTTCGGGCCAATGTTTTCAATCGCTTTGCAGCAAGATCGCAAAGTTCTAAAATCATCCAGCAAAAATGCGGCGTTTTTCCCCAATGTCAAACCTGTCATCGGTCCGCTTGATTTTTTGCGACGTGATATAGAAGCAATTATGGCCGGTAAATTGCCCGATGCCGCCAATACGCCATCCACCTGCTTTATTGACCTTTAGTCTGGACCATTCCATTCGATATCATATGTGCTGGCCTGTTGCAGGCTGCTGCGGTGACGTATGGATCGCGTGATCATTTCTAAAAAAGAACGCCATTGCCCGCGTTTGGGGCCATTATCTGATGGCCATTCCAGAATATGTTCTGCCCGGTTAAGGTCCTTTAGAAATGAAATCATTTTCCCGGCGCGTAATGCTTTGGGTAAGCCATAATACCACATTGCCAAGGGCAATGTTTGCGGCACCTTATGGCGTTTGATCAAACCATCATCGGATCGTAGCGTTATGGCATCAACAAATGGTGTTGGCCGTTGAAAAAAGTGTAATCCGCTGGTTGCTCTGGGGTTACATTCCAGTGGAAGAACTTCGCCATTTTGCATTTCGATAAAATCAAAAGATACCTGCCCGTTCCAGTTTGTCCCGGTGATGAAGTGATCAATGAATTTGTGTATTGCACCGTTCGTTGCCGGTTCAAAATAGATACCAGCCCCCTGCCCGGCACGGTAACGGCATTGATACACTGAAAGGGCAACCAGCCTGCCATTTCTGGCAACAGCATAGGCACTTAATTCTTGTCCGCGAACGAATGTCTGCGCGATCCAGGGCATTCGTGATGTCGGGTTAATCTGGGCAAGCTGCGCCGCGCTTGGGCAGATTAATATCTGTTTGGCAAAACGGGACCAAACCGGTTTGAAAACCAGATTATTTGCCTGATCGCTATATGATTTCAAATCATTAACGTTCTCGATCAAACGGGTATCGGGTGTTTCCAGTTTTAGCGCGCGACATAATTCAATGAATTTGAATTTGTTATGAACAGTACTTAGCAGGGAAAATTCAGGTGCAAAAAGAGGATGCGTAAACCGCCGTTGCATCCACAGATTGGCCAGATAAAAAACTTCTTCACAGCTTGGTACAACCAGCGCCGGGTTTTCAGCCGTGAGGATATCATCGATTGCATCCCCATATTGCGATGGTTCAAAGCGTGGAGAAGGGATCGAAAAATAACGTGAACAACATGCACTTGCCGCCGAGATCGGATGTCGGACGCTATCGGCCATCACAACGCGCCAGCCTGCGCCATGAAATAGCCGTGCCAAGTGAAGCGCAACCGGGGCACGCGCACCCGTAATCAGAACAGTGGATGGAGTGGAATGTGAGGCGTTCAAGCGTCGAAAATTCCGTTTTCAATCATTTAATGTGAAAAGTGCCGTTGGATTTTTACAGCTTGAAGTTCTGTATTTTACATGAAGATGTTCAACTTAAGTATTTGTTATTATGGTGATTGTTTTATGTAGATTTTGGTGGGAAACAAGATGAACTCGCCACAGGCGATCTTTACAGGCTGGCAGCATTTTTTTGATGCCAGCCTGTAATAACATGTCGTATCAGTCTTCGTGACCAGCCCACGGACCGTGCGGCTCATTCTTGCCGTCAACACGTTCAAAGCCGTGCGCACCAAAATAATCACGCTGCGCCTGAATCATATTTGCCGAAGTCCGGCGTGTGCGAACGGTATCAAACCATGAAAGCCCTGCTGCAAGTGCAGGCACTGCAATCCCTGCTGTTGTTGCGGCAATGACTGTTTCACGCAGTGCTGCCTGGCAATCTTTTAACAAGCCAGAAAACGGTTCTGCAAAAATAAGGTTATCGCCGGGGTTGTTGGTCAATGCCGTAGCCATGTCATTGAGCATGTCAGAACGAATAATGCAGCCTTCGCGCCAGACACGGGCAATGGCGGGCATCGGTAGGTCCCATTTAAAATGATCGGCAGCAGCAGCCAACATTTCAAATCCTTGTGCATAGCAAAGGATTTTACCTGCAATCAGGGCCTTTTCCAGTGTTTCAGCAGCGATCCCCTCGCCCTCAAGTGCTTTCTGAGCGTCGCCAAAATGATCGGCACCCCGGCTTCGGGTATCAATCCGGGCAGACAGATTGCGGGCTGCAACGGCCGCTTCAATGACGGGAACCGGAACGGCAAGCTGTTGTGCTTCAATTGCAGTCCAGCGACCGGTTCCTTTTTGCCCCGCTTTATCAAGGATTACATCAAGCATGGCATTGCCGGAAATCGGGTCGTTTGCACGCGATACCTTGGCGGAAATCTCGATCAGGTAAGATGCCAGCCGCCCTTTGTTCCAGGTATCAAATACATCAGCAACCTGCCCTGCCTTGTAGGCCATGCCGTCCCGCATAAGGCTGTAAACCTCGGCAATCATTTGCATATCGGCATATTCAATACCGTTATGGACCATTTTTACGAAATGGCCTGCTCCGCCCGGTCCCATCAGGGATGCACAGGGAGTGCCATCATATTTGGCGGAAATAGCTTCAAGCATCGGGGCAACACGGCTCCAGTCTGCTTTCGTACCACCAACCATGATTGATGGTCCATGCCGCGCACCACTTTCCCCGCCGGAAACGCCAATGCCGATAAAGCCGAATTTTTCGTCCTGTGCCCGTTTGGCACGGCGTTCGGTGTCATAAAAATTGGCGTTGCCTGCATCAATGATCAGGTCGTCGTCGCCTAAAAGCGGTTTAAGGGCATCAATATGGTCGTCAACGACAGGTCCAGCCGGAACCATCAGGATAATAACGCGCGGCGCCTTGATGGCCGCGACAAAGTTTTCCAGGCTATCGGTCGGGGTTAAACGTGGCGCAAGGTCGCCAGCCGTTTTGACAAACGTATCGGTGACGCTGCCTGTTCGGTTGTAAACGGCAAGCGGGTATCCCTTTTCAGCGATATTGAGCGATAAGGCCGCACCCATCGTACCCAAACCAATCAGACCTACCTGAGGCTGTTCCGACATGTTTAATTTCCTGTTTTTATCAAGTGGGAGCCAGAACAAAACAGCACTTTTGCTATTTGTCCCAATTAAGATTTCGAACCGGAGTCATTGTGAAACAAAGGTTTCTAATGTGTGGCGCAGCAATATGCCCAAAAAAGAAATGCGCGCTTGTAAACTGATTTACCAATAGGCATTTGGTGCATCCTGTCTTCACAATAAATCCGGCGACCTTCGCGCGGTCAAACGGTAAGGAACAATTCAAACAGCGTCATACATGCCAAATCGCATGATTGCACGCCATGTGTCATGTCATTCGCGCTTAACATAGCGTGCCGATATTGATTTGGCACCTGTTTGCGAAGCCAAAATTTAATTTTTGGAACAAGGGCAATAAATTTTGCGGTGCTATTTTCCTCCAAATGCCCGATCCCGGCTATTTTAAGTCTGAGTCAACGTGATCAAGAGGTAAGATACACCTGTTATTGAAAATCTATTTCAGGTTGAATGATATTGTGTGTTTTTGCGCTTTAAATTATTCAAGGAAACCTGTTATGGATCAAAAAAAGCCGTCGTCATCTGTACCGTCGGGGATTGCAGCCCTGGCACCGCAATTCCCCGAAATGAAGTTTTCGATACCTGCATCAGTCGTATCTGCCGGGTTTTCATATGCCATTTTTGGCAAGACTGCTGCCAAGGGTGATAAATGGTTCTATTGGGATGCACAAACCGGGGCCTATGCTGATTTTGGCGCGTCCTCGACCGGTAAAAATGTCGTCTGTCTGAATACGCCAGTCCTATCGACCGGGCACAATGTGGTGTCTGTTTCCTTGCCAACGGATCAAAATATTATATCGGGCATCGTTGTTATGTTCATCGGCCCGTCTAGTGGTGTGGCGGTTACAAATGGAAAACCTGCTGTACCAACACCGGCAACGAACCCGTCCGATGTTTATGGTATCTTTGAGCTAAGCTATAATACTGCAACAGAGACCGAAAGCGCGACGCTTGATGTCGATATTTCCAATATTGATCAGGTCAGTTTTACATTTACAGTTACCAGTTCTCCTTCTGCGCCATATCCACTGGGCAAAGTTGGTTCACCCATTTCGACCTCGGAATTGATGGGGCGTTTTAAGGCACAATTCCCTGAGCACTCTGCATTTTCCGACTGCCTGGGGTCTGCTTCCGGGCCGTTAACGGCCCCTCAGGATATATTGAAAGCTGTTAGCCCACCTGTGCCACCATCTTATCTTGCCCCGACCGGGGTGCCGGTAGCCGACAATCCATTTACCGCACATAGTTATTTTTATGCGGTATCTGAAACCTCCCCGTCTGGCGAAACTGCCGTCTCTCCTGCTGTTTTCGGCGGGTTTTTACTTGGCAAAACCGGGGCGGCGCAGGCAAAAGGCATTAATATCGGATGGCAGATTGAAGGGACGCCGTCGAAATATATTCCGGTCAATAAAAACGCGACCGGTATTAACCTTTATCGCGCTTCTGTCGCACCGGTATCGGCAGGCGGAACCATACCTGTTTCGCCGTCGTTGCAGAATTTCGGATTGGTAACTTCCATGTCGATTGATGAATGGAACGCCCAGCCCGGGTTTTGTTTTTTCGATGATTCGGTCAGCATTACCAAGTCTGCTCCTGTAACCTCTTCTTACGGATTTAATGCGTTATCAACATGGTTTGATGCACCGTTACAGCAATTTTTCGACCATTATCAATCATCTGTCTTTTCGTTTCATCAATATGCGCAAGAAGTGGGAAGTCATGGAACGTTATGGATGGGAAAGGTTGTAACGGTTACGCCCAAACAGGGGGCACAGATCCCTAATCTGTCATTTATCGATGAAACGGGCGCCACCAAAACGATTGATTTTGCATGGCAATGGGGTGACGGGACACAAACCTATCTGGCATTGCAGCTGGTTGGTAACGCCTATGATGTGAACGACTTGTCGCAAACCAGCCTGACCACAAAACAGACACTTCAGGCGGGGGAATATCAGGGGGCTGTCGTTCACATTTATTTCCCCTATTTTGTTGAAAATACGGACTTGACGCAGCTTACGCTGCCCGTCAGCGGCTCGGTTTATGCTGTGCCCTATGTGCCATCATGGCTAACCAATTCCTCATGGACACCATCGGCGATGGTTTTTGGATGTACCGGCGTTTTTTCATCCTTAACCGATGCAGATGCCATAGCACAAAATGCGGATTTTCCCGGTTTGTCGTCTATCGCCCTGCCCGCGTTGGAAAATGTTGTTGTATCGGCGTTTAACCGCGGCATGGCAACCGGGTACGGTTTTGCGCTTGGTGCCTTGCAATATATCAGCTTTTATCAATTCAAAGCTGCCGCCAGTATTGTCCAGAATGACCCTGATAACAAACTCTTACCGGCCGGAACTTACAGTTATTTTCTGTCTGGTGTTTTGCAAAATAGTGCTGAAACGGCTTTGTCGTGGTCACAAAGCATCACCCTGGATACAGCAGCAAATGTGACGTTAACATGGTCGCCGCAATCACCGGCTTTATATAAGGCTGCCAATATTTATCGTCAGGCGACTGATGGCGAATGTATCCTGATTGGATCAGTTGACAATAATGCCGCGGCTCCGGCTGTGACCTTTACCGATAAAAACAGCAAGGTTGCACAGCCAACAACGGGCGCACCTTTTGCTTTTTATCCGGGATGGATAGAAGATAATTCTGTAAAATCAAATTTCTATTCGGCATTTCTCCACCAAAACTGGAGCCACAATTTGGCGACTGGCATTAGTCTGAACGGGCTGGTTTACGGTTATCCCTTTGATGATCAGGGCAATTTTTCGACCAATATTAATTATGGTACGGCCCTGCCTAAAACCATCACCATTGATATAATGCCGTTATCGTAATCGGTAAATTTGATGCGAGGGCAGTTTTGCCCTCGCTGTCATCTCTTGCTGGATTGGCGAAACTTGACCAGCAATGCATTTTGTCCCTTGTTCTGCCAATTGGTCAAAATTCATTCCTGGTCACGTTTCTATGTCGGCTCAAATGGAACGATCATGTTTCAGAAGAGCTAAAATTTTTGCTGCATTGCCAAAAATTTGCGCGATTGTGCAAAAAACCAAGACGATCAGTCTACCTGATATACGGCATCGCCCCTTATATTTCTCGTCAATATCCCAGTTTGCGACAGCGGGAATTCCCATCCTTTACATTGCAGCGCGTCATTATAAAGCTCGTTTTTTAAACGGACTGATCGGTTGATCTGTCGCTGCAAATTAGGTTCGTTCTTATTCTGGAACGCTAAGTGTTGGAATTGCCGTCTATTGCAATCTGAACCACGCGCATATTGTCGCAACAAAGTTGCATTGCAAAATGCCCATTGGAATTACGGAGAGACGTGATGTCATCGAAATCCAGATTAAGATATGCGGTTGGCGCCGTCGCGATTGCGTTTGTCGCCGCGGGTGCGACCGGATTGGTTCCCGTACCTTTTATTCATGCTGAAGAACAGCAAGAAGCTCCTGCTCCGGCGGCGGCCCCTGCTGCCGTACCAGCCTCGGTTGCTGAAATTCATAATCAGAAAATCACCCGCTGGTCGAGCTTTTCTGGCCGACTTGAAGCAATTGACCGGGTGGAAATTCGCCCGCGTGTCGCCGGGGCGATTGATGCCGTTCATTTCCGCGAAGGCGAGTTGGTTAAGGCCGGCGACCTGTTATTTACAATTGATCCCGCCCCGTTTGAAACTGAAGTTGCGCGTGTTGAAGCACAGGTATTTTCGGCGCAGTCACGTCTGAAGCTGGCAACAACCGAGCTTGACCGTGGAAACGAGCTTTGGAAAACCCGGGTTATTACCCGCTCGGTACTGGATCAGCGCCAGGAAACCAAACAGAATGCCGAGGCCGATCTGCGCTCGGCACAGGCTCAGTTACGGTCGGCCAAGTTGAACCTTGGCTATACTGAAATTCGTGCCCCTATTTCCGGTCGGGTTGGCGATATTCGTTTGACGCCGGGCAACCTCGTTGCGGCCGGAGCCAATTCCGAAATCCTGACTACGATTGTTTCTGTTGACCCGATTTACGCGACTTTTGATGTAAACGAACAGGCTTTACTACTGGCCATGCATCAAACCGGTGAGCCGTCAGTTGATACTGTTCATCGGATTCCGGTTCAGTTGAACAGTGATTTTATTGGCCCTGATACGATTAAGGGTCACGTGCAAATGATTGATAATGAATTCAATCCGCGCAGTGGCACGATCCGCGTACAGGCCGTGTTTGACAATAAAAATGGCCGTCTGGTTCCAGGGCAGTTTGCCCGTATCGAATTGGGCCAGGCCAGTGCCGGCAGTGCCATTATGGTCGCAGAACGTGCTGTTGGCACTGATCAGGACAAAAAGTATGTCTTGGTTGTGAACCCGGAAAATGTTGTCGAGTACCGTGAAATCAGCCTTGGTGGCGAACAGAACGGGATGCGGATTGTAACCAAAGGCCTGACCGACGGCGAACGTATTGTTGTTGAAGGTCTGCAACACATTCGCCCAGGAATGACCGTTGCCCCTGAAGTTGTCTCGATGGACCGTCGGTCCATGGTCGATGCAAGTGGCGACGCCAAGGGAGATTCCCGCTCTTAATCAGGGCCGGGGGACACAAGCACAATGAACATTTCCAAATTCTTTATTGATCGCCCGATTTTCGCGGCGGTGCTGTCACTGCTTATCCTGTTGGGTGGGGTTATTTCCATTCCGCTGTTGCCAGTGTCAGAATATCCCGAGGTCGTACCGCCATCGGTAGTGGTGCGTGCCAACTATCCCGGCGCCAACCCCAAGGTCGTTGCTGAAAGTGTCGCAACACCGCTTGAAGAAGCCATTAATGGCGTCGAAGGCATGCTGTACATGAGCAGCCAGGCAACAACTGATGGCCTGATGACCCTGACGGTGACATTTGCCCTGGGGACAGACCCCGACCAGGCCCAGCAACTGGTTCAAAATCGGGTATCCCAGGCCGAA
Source organism: Thalassospira sp. NFXS8 (assembly GCF_040148805.1). Lineage (NCBI taxonomy): Bacteria > Pseudomonadati > Pseudomonadota > Alphaproteobacteria > Rhodospirillales > Thalassospiraceae > Thalassospira > Thalassospira sp. NFXS8. The sequence goes on from NZ_JAGEMF010000001.1 coordinate 300,695, forward strand.
CCACGCCTGCCCGAAGAAGTGCGCAGTCTGGGGGTCACGACGATCAAAAGTTCACCAGACCTGACAATGGTTGTGCATCTTGTTTCGCCCAACGGGCGTTACGATATGAATTATCTGCGTAACTACGCCATTCTTAACATCAAGGATCGTCTCGCCCGTATTCATGGTGTCGGTGATGTGAATGCGTTTGGCGGCGGCGACTATTCAATGCGGATCTGGCTTGATCCGCAAAAAGTTGCGGAACAAGGCCTTTCGGCCAGTGATGTGGTTGCTGAAATTCGATCGCAAAACGTTCAGGCCGCAGCAGGTGTAATCGGGGCTTCGCCTTCTGCGCCGGACCTTGATTTGCAATTGTCGGTTAATGCCCAGGGCCGCCTTGAGGACCCCGAAGAATTTGGCAACATCATTATTCGCTCTGATCCTGATGGTTCGGTGACACGTCTGCGCGATGTGGCGCGGATTGAAATCGGCGCATCTGATTATTCCTTGCGGGCCCTGCTTGATAACAAGGACGCTGTTGGTATGGGGATTTTCGCAGCCCCCGGTTCCAACGCCATCGAAATCGCCGATAATGTTCGCGAAACGATGAAAGAAATCAAAACCTATATGCCCGAAGGGGTGGATTACCGGATCGTTTATGACACGACCGAATTCGTTCGTTCGTCCATCGATGCCGTCATTCACACCTTGCTTGAAGCCATCGTCCTGGTTGTTCTGGTGGTGATTGTCTTTTTGCAAACATGGCGGGCATCCCTGATCCCGGTGCTGGCAGTGCCGGTTTCCGTGATCGGTACGTTCGCGGTTATGTATCTGTTTGGCTTTTCAATTAACGCGCTTAGTCTTTTTGGTCTGGTGCTAGCAATCGGTATCGTGGTGGACGACGCGATTGTGGTGGTTGAGAACGTCGAACGTAACATCGAACTGGGCTTTTCGCCGCGCCAGGCAACTTACCGGGCCATGCGCGAAGTTTCCGGGCCGATTGTTGCCATTGCCCTGGTATTGGTGGCCGTGTTTGTTCCGCTGGCCTTTATTAGCGGCCTGACCGGGCAGTTTTACCGCCAGTTTGCCCTGACTATTGCAATCTCGACCGTTATCTCGGCTGTTAACTCGCTTACTCTTTCCCCTGCCCTGGCCGCTTTGTTGCTTAAGGGGCATGATGAACCCAAAGACCTGCTTACCCGTATTCTTGACGGCGCACTGGGCTGGTTCTTTCGCGGGTTCAACAAGGTATTTAACAAGGGATCAAGCGGTTACAGCAAAGGTGTTGGTGGTATCGTTACCCGCAAAACCATCATGATGGGGCTGTATCTGGGGCTTGTTGCCCTGACATTTGGCCTGTTTCGTGAAATTCCGCGCGGGTTTGTGCCAACACAGGATAAACAGTATCTGATTGGTTTTGCCCAGTTGCCCGATGGCGCAACCCTGGACCGTACCGAAGATGTTATTCGTAAAATGGGTGATATTGCCCTTGCCCATCCCGGTGTCGACCATGCGGTATCTTTCCCTGGCCTGTCGATTAACGGTTTTACCAACAGTTCAAACTCCGGCATTGTTTTTGCCACCCTTAAGCCGTTTGATCAGCGTAAAGACCCAAGTCTAAGTGCTGGCGCCATTGCCGGTCAGCTGAACCAGCAATTTGCTTCGATCCCGCAGGCCTTCACGGTTATCTTCCCGCCGCCCCCGGTTCAGGGTTTGGGAACGACGGGTGGCTTTAAAATGCAGCTCGAAGACCGTGCCTCACTGGGCTACAAGGCACTGGATGATGCCCGGAAGGCATTATTGGCAAAAGCCTATCAGACGCCTGAACTTGCCGGTATGTATTCGACCTATCAGGTTAGCGTACCGCAGCTTTACGCCGATATTGACCGGACCAAAGCCCGTCAGTTAGGTGTTTCGGTGAGTGATATCTTGCAAACCATGCAGATCTATCTTGGTAGCATGTATGTTAACGACTTTACGATTTTCGGTCGTACCTACAGTGTTCGTGTTCAGGCTGATGCCCCGTATCGCGCACATGAAGATAATATTGGTGATCTGGAAGTTCGTAGCTCAAACGGTGACATGGTGCCGCTTTCAGCTGTGCTGAATGTAACACCGACATTCGGCCCGGAACGGGCGATGCATTATAACGGTTTTCTCTCTGCCGATATTAACGGCAACCCGGCCCCTGGATATTCGTCGGGTCAGGCGCAGGATGCCTTGCAACGCATTGCCGATGAAACCCTGCCGCAAGGTATTTCTTATGAATGGACCGAACTGACCTATCAGGAAATTCTGGCGGGCAATACCGGAATTATCGTTTTTCCGATTGCGCTGCTGCTTGTTTTCCTTGTTCTTGCGGCTCAGTATGAAAGCCTGACATTGCCAATTGCGATCATTTTGATCGTGCCAATGGGGCTATTATCTGCTTTCACCGGGCTTTACCTTTCCGGGGGTGATAATAACGTCTTTACCCAAATCGGGCTTATGGTGCTTGTCGGGCTATCGGCGAAAAATGCGATCCTGATCGTCGAGTTTGCCCGTGAGCTTGAATTTGGTGGCAAGACGCCAATGCAGGCGGCCATTGAAGCAAGTCGGTTGCGGTTGCGCCCCATCCTGATGACGTCGATGGCATTTATCATGGGCGTGGTGCCGTTGGTGCTGTCAACCGGTGCGGGTGCTGAAATGCGCCAGGCCATGGGCATGGCGGTGTTTTCCGGCATGATCGGGGTTACGGCGTTCGGTTTGTTCCTGACACCTGTGTTTTATGTGATGATGCGTCGATTAACGGGCAACCGTCCGCTGACCCAGCATGGTCACGATAACGAACACATTCCGGTTGTTTCCCATCCGGTCGACTAATCCTTCACGGTAACGTGACAAAAACATCGAAAAGCCCCCGGATCATTCGGGGGTTTTTTTCGTTTAACCTCAAGTTACTACTTCCCGATTTTTGAATTTCCCCACCAACCGAGCACCCCTTTATGCCCCTAAAAATGATCCCGGCCCGTAAACCTGATCTGACCGGCGATAAAACACCCGCATCATCATTGTGGCGTTATGTCTGGCGCATGAGCGGCTATCACCAGATTTGGGTGTCGCTGCTTGCCGTGGTCGTCGCGGCGCTCAGCATGTTGCCCATTGAACTGCAACGCCGACTGGTGGATGACGCCATATCGGATGGCAAGCTGGATTTGTTATTAAAATTAGCCGGGGCCTATGGCGCGGTTCTGATTCTGCACGGGATTTGCAAATATCTGCTGCGTCTCTATCAGGGCTGGTTAAGCGAAAGCTCCATTCGCTATAACCGCCTTCACCTTAGCCAATTGCACGAAGAACACGAGGGTGACAGCGCCCACGAGGAAGACGGCAAGGTGGTATCAATTATCGGATCGGAAATCGATAAACTGGGCGGCTTTGTGGGCGAATGTTTGTCGCAACCGGTTGTAAATACCGCCATGCTGGTGTTCGGCATGGGGTATATGTTCTCCAAAGCTCCCCTTGTTGCCGCCATCGGGCTGGCGGCATTGGTACCCCAGGCATTGCTGGTCCCACTGGTTCAAAAACGCATTAATGTGCTTATTGCCCGGCGGGTAAACACCATGCGCCGTGTTAGCGATGATCTGACACGGTTGCCCCATGATGATACTGATCTTGATGAAACCGCCCTGCCCGATCGTATCGATTTGCTGTATCGCAACCGGATGATGACCTTTGTCTTAAAGTTTGGCATGAAGGCCATCATCAATTTTTTAAACGGTGCAACGCCGCTTATTGTTCTGATCGTCGGGGGATATCTGGTTATTGAAGGGCAAACAACCATCGGGATCGTGGTTGCCTTTATTTCCGGTTTTGATCGTCTGTCAGACCCGATGCGCGAAATGTTGTCTTATTACCGGGTGGCTGCCCAAGCCAATGTGCAGCATAAAATGATCGCACGGTGGATGAGATAATGCCGTTAATGAATTGAAATTAAAAAATAAATCAAATTTCAATCACAAGGCCATCATGAGCCGGACTGACATGATTTGGCGTCATGTCGTTAAGCTGGTCATAGTCAACCTGGATGCTCATATGGGTGAAATAAACCTGCCGGGGTTTAAATTTATCGACCCAACCCATCACCTTTTCAAGGTGTGCGTGGGTTGCGTGTGGTGTCAGGCGCATGCAATCCACCACCCACACGTCCAGATCGTATAAAAACTGATGCGAATAGTCCGGCAAATTCACCACATCTGTTGAATAGGCAAAATTGCCCACCCGAAAGCCAAGGCTTTCGCAAAACCCGTGATCCTGTGGAAAAACCTTAACCGGGACGCCGCCAATATCAAGGTGGCCATCAATCTGATGGGGGACGAGAACCGGTTTATAATAAAAATCGACGCCTTCGGCTAATGGCTGCAAAACGTAGGCAAACCGTTGTTCCAGCGTCTGAATTGTCTCGGCCGAGGCATAAATGTCAATTGGCCGATGCATGGCAACATTGATCCAGCGCAGGTCATCAATACCATGAACATGGTCGGCATGAGCATGGGTAAACAGGATGGCATCGATATGTTTGATATCTGCTGCCAGTGCCTGTTCACGAAAATCAGGGCCGACATCGACCAGAATTTTCTGCCCGGCTTCTTCAATCAGGATCGAACTGCGTAAACGCCGGTTTTTAAGGTTCTCCGGGTTACACGCCCCCCACCCCAAACCAACGGAAGGCACCCCGTTTGAGGATCCGCAGCCAAGGATGGTGATTTTCGTCACTGTTCTCCTGCCCCCGTTTCGCCCAGGCGTGAACGGTCTGCCTTGGTAAACAGATTAAAGAAATTATCTGTGGTGATACGGGCAATTTCTTTGATGCTGACGCCTTTAATTTCGGCCAGTTTTACTGCAGTATGGGCCACAAACGAGGGTTCGTTTGATTTACCGCGCTTTGGCACCGGTGCCAGATAAGGTGAATCCGTTTCAACAATCAAACGGTCCAGCGGAACATCGGCAACGGCATCACGAATGGCCTTGGCCGAATTGAACGTGATAATCCCCGAACAGGAAATATAAAATCCAATCTTCAAGGCCCGCTGTGCCAGTTCGGCTGACGAACTGAAACAATGGATAACGCCGGGAAAGGCGCCTTTGGCATATTCTTCTTCAAGAATATCCATCGTGTCGTCATCGGCATCGCGGGTATGCACGATCAGTGGCAATTGTGTTTCACGACAAGCTGCAATGTGGGCGCGAAAACTTTGCTGTTGGGCATCACGCGGGGCATTATCATAAAAATAGTCCAGCCCGCTTTCGCCAATGCCGATCACTTTGGGATCTTTGGTTTTTTCAATCAGGATATCCGGGCTGGACAAACCTTCTTCACCGGCTTCATGCGGGTGAACCCCGACGGTGCAATAAATGTTGTCAGCACGTTCTGCCATCGCGCGTACCTGGTCAAAGGTTGAAATACGCACACCAATGCTAACCATCATGCCAACGCCCGCATTGCGGGCACGCGCCATGGTGCCCGCAAAATCGTCAGAAAACTGGGGATAGTCCAGATGGCAATGGCTGTCGACAAGGGCGACATTCATGCCTTCTCTCCTTCTGTTTCCGGTTCAACATAGCGCGGGAAAACCCCGGCCGGTTTGGGAAGGTCGGTTCCGGCAACCAAAGCATGTTTCGCACCAAGGCAGTCAAATCCGCGTGCGTCCTCTTCCAGCGACAGCTGATCCAGAATTTTGGCAGCCGATTCCGGCATTAACGGCTGCACAAGAATACCAACGTGGCGAATAACCTCGGCCAGTACATAAAGAACAGTTTCCATCCGTGCAGGATCGGTTTTTTTAAGACCCCAGGGTGCCATTTCATCGACATAACGGTTGGCATCGCCGACCAGCGACCAGATGGCATCAATCATTTTATTAAATGCCTGGGCTTCAATCTGGGCACGGGCGGCATCAAGCAAATCATGTGCCTTGGTCAGAATAACCGTGTCGGCATCGCTAAATTCACCCGGTGTCGGCACCTTGGCATTGCAGTTTTTGCCAATCATCGACAAAACACGCTGGCATAAATTGCCAAGGTCGTTGGCCAGTTCGCTGTTCATGCGGTTCACCATCGCCTGATGGGAAAAATCGCCATCATTGCCAAAGGGTACTTCGCGCAGCAGGAAATAACGGGTTTGATCCAGCCCGTATTTGGCTGTCAGATCATACGGATCAATAACGTTACCAATTGATTTTGAAATTTTCTGACCTTCATTGGTCCACCAGCCATGGGCGAACACCCGCTTGGGCGGTGCAATACCTGCGGCCATTAACAGGGCCGGCCAGTAAACAGCATGGAAACGGGCAATGTCCTTGCCCACCATGTGTAAATCCGCAGGCCAGTATTTAGCCAGTTTTTCAGCATCAACATCAGGGTAGCCAACGGCCGTGAGATAATTGGTTAGCGCGTCAACCCACACATACATCACGTGGTCTTCATTGCCCGGAACCGGCACACCCCATTTAAAGCTGGTACGCGAAACCGATAAATCATGCATGCCACCTTTAACAAAGCTGATGACTTCGTTGCGGCGGGAATTCGGGGCGATAAAACCGGGATTATCATCATAGAATTTCAGCAGACGATCACCCCATTCCGACAGCTTGAAGAAATAGCTGGGCTCGGATACCCACTCAACAGGGGCACCTGTCGGGGCAAGTTTCTTGCCGTCTTTTTCAATCAGTTCCTTTTCGGCGTAAAATGCCTCATCGCGAACCGAATACCAGCCGTCATAAGACCCGAGATAAATCTCACCCTTTTCTACCAGCGTCGTCCAAAGGGCCTGGCAGGCTTTTTTGTGGCGTTCTTCCGTGGTGCGAATGAAATCATCGTTGGAAAAATTCATGTGCACGGCAAGATCGCGGAAATTTTGCGATACCTGATCGGTAAAGGTTTGCGGATCAATGCCTTTGGCCGCCGCTGATGCGTCAACTTTCTGACCGTGTTCATCCGTTCCGGTCAGAAACATCACATCGAAACCGTCCAGACGCTTGAAACGCGCCATCACATCAACGGCCAGCGTCGTATAGGCATGGCCGATATGGGGCTTGTCGTTCACGTAATAGATCGGCGTGGTGATGTAGAAGGGCGGTTTTTGCCCGGTCATGATCGCAATCCTTCGTAAAGCATGACGCAAAACGGCCCTTGCGGGCCGTCTGATCATATATATTTAAATCAGCCCAGCCGCACTAGCTTCGAATGGTTTCCTCAAGCATGAAAAACGCATTTAACAGCGCCTGCTTGCGATCCAGATGAAGTCCGCGCGTTGCTGACATCAGGTCGGTGATCTTTTCCCACACCTCCAGCCATTGATCAAGCGGTTGCGCAGCAGCCATGCGTTGCATGGCTGGCAATTCACCACTAACCACTTCGCGCGGTGCTGTCCCTGTTGCCGCAAACCGGATCATACGGGCCAGCCACCAGTTTAACAGTGCAGTTACGGTAACAAAGGCTTCGTCACGATCCGCCGGTGAAAACCGTTCGGCAAACTTGTGCTGGGCGGCAACATCGGTTTCGGGCAATGTCGCAATCAGGTTGACCAGTTCGGTATACAGCTCCAGCCCGCCAACATCATGCAATTGAAGTGCCCGACCAATACTGCCATCAGACAACCCGGTTAAGGCGTGGATATCGTCGGTTTCCATATCCGGGCAATATTGTGCCAAAAGTGAACTTACCGTTTGATCATCCAGTGTTCCCAAATTTAACCGGCGGCAGCGCGACCGAATGGTCGGTAACAACCGGCCCGGTTGATGGGCAACCAGAATCATCATCGCATTGGCTGGCGGTTCTTCCAAAACCTTGAGAATGGCGTTGGCAGCATTGCGGTTGAGTTCGTCAGCAGCATCGACAATGACCACCCGCCAACCGCCCTCGGCCGAGGTTTTGGACATAAAATTGCCAACAGCGCGCACATTCTCCACAACGATTTCACCCTGAAGGCGTTTTTTTTTCTCGTCGTACAAACGTTCGATGACTTTTAAATCACCATGCCCGCCACCTGCTATACGGCGGAAAACCGGGTCTTCTGGCGACACATACAAACTGGTTGGTACGTCACCAAACAGCCCGCCGCCGGCATTTTCCCCTCCGTGCGATAACGCAAATCGCGCCATGCGATAGGCCAGCGTTGCCTTGCCGACACCACGTGGTCCACATAACAACCAGGCATGGTGCATGCGCTTGCTGTTCCAGGCATCGACAATTACCTGCTCTGCGGCGTCGTGGCCTTTTAGCTGATGGTTTTGCCGCGGCGTCGGGTACCCTTGGTCATCATCATTGGGTTCCGTCATGCCGGGCGTCCTGCCAGAAACTGTTCAACGACAGATGCCACACGCGCGGCAACGGTTTGTACATCCCCATCAGCATCGACAACCCTGCAGCGATCCGGTTCTGCTGCGGTAATTTCGTGAAAACCTTGCTGAAGGCGCTGGTGAAAAGCCAGTCCCATTTTTTCAAACCGGTCTTCTGCTGCGCTGACATTGGCAAATCGTGCCCCTGCCCGTGCCAGTCCGGTTTCAATTGGTAAATCCATCATCAAAGTCAGATCAGGTTTAAAATCATTTACGGCCAGCTTCCAAAGCTGACGGATAAAGTCAGCTCCTAATCCATGGCCGTATCCCTGATACGCCACAGATGAGTCGGCAAAGCGATCACATAATACCACTTGGCCCTGTGCTATCGCCGGGCGAATGGTGCGTTCGACATGATCGCGACGTGATGCAAACATCAATAATGCTTCGGTTACCGCGTCCCAGCGGCCAGGGTCACCGGTAAGCAAAAGGGCGCGGATTTCCTCCGCACCCGGTGACCCGCCTGGTTCGCGTGTGACAATAACGTCACGGCCACGATGGCGAAACCATTGCTCTAAAAGGCGGATCTGGGTGGATTTCCCACTGCCTTCTCCGCCTTCAAAGCTGATAAAAATTCCGGACGGGGTACTCACCCGTTGCTGCCTCCCCAAACCAGATACTTGATCGCGGCGCCAATACGCCCGACCAGCCCCAGCCGTTCAACACCGGATTTGGCATAAAGCGGAAATGACTGCGCGTCCTGATTGGGAATTTCAACTTTCAACGTTGCAACCTGCTGACCTGCGCTGATCGGTGCCGGGATCGGGCCTTCATAAACCACTGAAACCTTCATATCCTTGCGATCTTTGCGCGGGACCGTCAGGGTAATGTCCTGATCGGTTACCAGATCTACCTTGCCGGCATTGCCCAGCCAGATATCGGCAGAACTGACAACATCATCTTTTTTAAACAGATGGTAATTGTCAAATTCGCGAAAACCCCAATCAAGCAGTTTTTGCCCTTCGGTACGGCGTTCGCGCATTGAATGCATGCCCATCGCAACCAAAATCAGGCGGCGACCATCCCGTTTTGCTGTGGCCGTCAAACCAAAACCGGCAGCTTCGGTGTGGCCGGTTTTCATGCCATCAACACCGGCACTGGTTCCCAGCAGCGGATTACGATTGTGCTGACGAATACCGTTATAGGTAAAGACAGGTTCACTATAAAATTTATAAAGCTCGGGGAAATCATGAATGGTGCGATGTGCCAGTACAGCAAGGTCATGTGCTGTTACCAGGTGCCCATCGGCAGGCCAGCCGGTGGCGTTTTTAAACACCGATTTGGTCATGCCAATTTCGCGGGCTTTTTCCGTCATTTCATGGGCAAAAGCATCTTCGGTGCCAGCAATACCTTCTGCGACCACAATTGCTGCATCGTTGCCAGACTGTACGATAATGCCATGGATCAGGTCATAAATCGAAACGTCGGAATTAACCTCGACGAACATCTTCGACCCACCCTTTTTCCACGCATCTTCGCTGACATGGAAGGTGTCTTTCAGGGTCAGGCTGCCATTCTTGATGCGATCAAACAGCATGTAGATCGTCATCATCTTGGTCAATGACGCCGGTTCGGCAAGGTCGTCGCCATTTTTGTTCAACAGAACAGCGCCGGTGTCATAATCAACAAGATAGGCTTCACGCGCGACGGTATCAATCGCCTGCGCATGGCTGGCAGTCGCTGCCATTACGGTTCCCAGAAGCGCGGCCCCGGCCAACAGCCGATTAAATGTGGCTTTGCACGGAATTGACGGAAGTAAATTCATAACGTCCTTGTCCTGTTGATTTATTTCGTCCCCGAAGGATTGGCCGATGGCCAACAGGGCTGTCCTATGTCGCAAATTGGGCAAAAATGTGCAAACACGTTTTCACCCGTTATTTCCCAGTCAAATTAGCACCCGGCAACAGACTTTTCCCCTGCCCCTGCGCATTCGACAATCACCCTGGCCCCGGTTTGCCCGGTTGCCAAAACCCGGTCAAGTAAAACATCGGCTTCGGGCACAGTTGCCATCGGCCCCAGGCGAACCCGGTAAAAAGTTGTTCCCTTGACATCGATGGGTTCAATTTTGGTTGGTGCAAGATTATAGAGCTGGTTACGAAGGTTTAAGGCGTTATCGTAAACTGAAAATGCGCCAGCCTGAACGTAAATCGCACTTGCCGGCACCGGTGTTACATTAACTTCCGGGTTGGCCTGGGCGGTTACCGCAACATTGTTGGCTGGTGTTTCAGGCTGGTATTTTATCCGTTTGGCCGGTGCCGGAGTATCATCAAAATCGTTGGGGCTTTTGTTGCCGGGTGGTGCATCAAGCGATACGGTTTCAACCGACGCTCTCGGGGCAGCCGTAACGGTGTTTTTTTCCGCCGTCGTGACCGAAGGTGACGATGCTTTACCCTGCGAAATCAAGGCGGCCTGCTGGCTTTCAGCCTCAAGCACCTCAACCATCACCTTGGCTGTTCCCTGTTGTTCAAACCCCAACAGTTCGGCTGCCTTTCGCGACATATCGATGATACGGCTGCGCGCAAACGGTCCACGGTCATTAACCCTTACCTTAAGCGAACGACCATTTTCCAGGTTTGTGACCCTTACAATACTTGGCAAGGGCAAGGTTCGATGAGCGGCTGAAACTTCATTCTGATCAAAAATCTCGCCATTGGCGGTGTATTTTCCGTGAAATTTCGGGCCGTACCACGATGCGATACCGGTTTCACGATATTCATAATCAACAGCCGGGTAATACCATTGCCCTGCAATTTCATATGGTTTGCCAATTTTGTAAGCACCGCTTTGGGTGGTTGCCGCCGTCTGGTTTTGCGATCCGATCCGCTTTACGCCGTGAACGGCAAGCTGGGTTTCCGCACAGCCTGCCAACATCACCAGTATCGCCGCGACCCCGGTTACTTGACAGCCAAGGCGCCACAGCGGGCGAGCCGATCCGATAGCTGATTTTGGCATCCAGTTTTTCCTTGTCATTCCGAAGTCATTTCAGGATCGTCAATTGGTCGATCAACGACCGGCAATGGCATCGGCAAGCGTGCCGACCGCAATGGCAAAATAGGTCGACCGGTTCCAATGCATGATGGTATTGAAATTGTTATAAACCATATAGGCAGGCCCGGTACCGTCATTTACCAGAACAATGGCAGCTTTCATATCGGCCGAGGGAAGATTGCCGCCATCAGGCATACGAACCCCCATTTTTTGCCATTCGGCAATTGGTTTGCGCACATCACGTCCGGCCTTGCTGGCATCAAACCCTTTGGGCAGGCTTACCTTGCGGCCCCAACGTTCATCCGTTTTCCAGCCAACTGAGGATAAGTAATTGGCAGCAGAGGCAAAAACGTCTTCCTTTTGGGTCCACAAATTGATTTTACCGTCGCCATTGCCATCAGTAGCATAGGCCATAAAGGTTGAAGGCATAAACTGGGCCTGCCCCATGGCACCGGCCCATGATCCTTCCATAGCTGCTGCCGAAATATGGCCGGCATCAATAATTTTCAGCGCTTTTAACAATTCACCGCGGAAATACTCGGCCCGGCGGCCTTCAAAGGCCAGGGTCGCCAGAGAATCGATAACTGAAAATCCGCCGGTATGTTTACCAAAGCCGGTTTCAATACCCCAAAAAGCCGTTAAATAATGAGCGGGCACACCGTATTTTTTTGCCGCCGCTTCAATAATATTGCGGTTTTCAGCAAATTTGCGCCGTCCTTCGTCAATGCGTGACTGCGGAACAACACGCTGCAAATATTCTTCGAAAGTCAGTTTGAATTCGGGCTGGCTGCGGTCAAGTTCGATCACGCGGGGGATCGGTTGGGTTTTGGCAAAGGCCTCATCAAGGGTTTTTTGGGAAATGCCGTCTTTAAGCGCATCACGTTTAAAATCTGCCAGCCATTTGTCGAACCCTTCTGTCGTGAAGGCGGGCAAAGGGGCATCTGCGGGCGCAGCCAATACGGGGCTTGCAATCACAAGCGCACCAAGAATCGTGGCAACAGTTCCGAGTGTCCGAATTTTCATATTGTTCGCCCTGTCCTTGTCAGAATAAATTCGCTTTGCTTTATTTTATCCCCTGTCAGGGGGCCGGAAACCACGTCGAGGTTCGCCCTGTCCAGTAATAGGCCGTCAGGCCGGCAAACTCTTTCAACGCATTGTCCAGCATCTTGATAGAATGCGAGACGTTAATATCTGTTAAATGGAGGTGCGCTGGCGCGATATAATCCACCGGCCAGGCAATAATCGACCAATCGTATTGCCGAAACACACCCATTGCACGCGGCATATGGCGGGCAGAGGTTACCAGCAGCCATTTCCCCTGTGCGCGTTTCGGCCAGTTTTTTGTCACCAACTGGTAGCTCAGCGCTGCATTTTCAGCCGTGTTGCGCGATTGATTTTCATAAACAATATTGATGGCATTAAATCCGCGCGCACTCATATCCGCCTGTACGGCATCGGCTTCGTTAAAACCACGTGCCGCCAGGGCCCCATCGGCTCCACTATAAATAACCGGTATATCAGGATGATGATTTGCCAGTTGCAGCATGCTCAAAACCCGATCAGCCGAATCATTATACTCGACCAGTCCGCGCTCGACATATTGCTGTCCGTCAACCGCCCCGCCCAAAACGATGATGCCCGCAATGTTATCGCCTTTGATGGATTCGATTGTCGGGCGCGCAAACCGGTTCTCCAGAATTTGCACTCCATATTGACCAACCGGGAACACTGTTACCCCGACACATATAAAGGCAATAACGACCAAAAGCACATGGCCGACGTGTCGGGTTGGCTTATACAGTACTAAAACAAGGGCCGTGACAAATCCCAGTGTCACAAGGTTTCCGGGTTGCAAAAAGAAAGCCGCAATCTTGGAAAATATAAAAAACAATATGTCCCCCGTTTTTCAACATCCCGCCAGGCGGGACGATGTCTGTCGCGTAAATTTGGTGCCAAGGCAGCGCTTTGATCCCAAAATGTAATTTTATCGACCATCGAAGCAATAACATATATTGACAGCACCCCCTCGTGCCCTTATTGAAGGGCCGCAACAAACAGACCACATTGCGGAGAGATGGCAGAGTGGTTGAATGCACCGGTCTTGAAAACCGGCGTGCCTTTACGGGTACCCAGGGTTCGAATCCCTGTCTCTCCGCCATTTTCCCCGCCAAATCATTATATAAAACCCTGTCTTGGTTCCCGAATCTTTCGGCGGCAAAAGTGATCGCATTTTGATCAGCGATTCTTTTTGCATTAAATGTGACCAGACAGTTTGTTGCGTAAAATCCCTTATATCCGCAGAATTTTTGCCAAAACCAGCAAAGCCAGGCGGCATATCGTGCGGGTTACATCATTTTCTTCATAGATATGTAAAAAATCAGTAGAAATACGGGGGCATCACGCGCCATTATTGGCAGGCAAGATGATATTCGGGGGAATCATTTTCCGGTGGCAATGCTACCTGACTCCCCTTTTCAAACGTCACAACAAGACGGAAAATATAAACAGGGGGCTCTTTTTTACGTTATGAGCACAGCAACACCCGCCCTTAAAGTCGAAGGGATGCATAAAAGCTTTGGTGATCATGAGGTGCTTAAAGGCATTGATCTGACTGCCAATACCGGTGACGTGATTTCGATCATCGGTTCTTCCGGGTCTGGTAAAAGTACCTTCCTGCGTTGCATCAACCTTCTTGAAACGCCGAATTCCGGTCACGTTTACGTACATGGCGAACTGATTAAAATGCGTGGTCTGGCCGATGGCAGCCAGGAACCGGGCGATAAAAAGCAGCTGCAACGTATCCGTACCAAGCTGGCGATGGTGTTCCAGAGCTTTAATCTATGGAGCCATTTGACAATTCTCGAGAACGTTATCGAAGCACCTGTACATGTGCTGGGCGTTCCCAAAAAACAGGCAATCGAGCGCGCAGACGCCCTGCTGCACAAGGTTGGCATGTATGAACGCCGGGATTATTACCCCGGTCATATATCGGGGGGCCAGCAACAACGTGCTGCCATTGCGCGTGCACTGGCGATCGAGCCCGAAGTCATGCTGTTTGACGAACCGACATCGGCACTGGACCCGGAACTTGTCGGTGAAGTCTTGAAGGTCATGACCGATCTGGCCGAAGAAGGCCGGACCATGCTGGTGGTGACCCACGAAATGGGCTTTGCCAAAGGGGTATCCAATAAGGTGATGTTCCTGCATCAGGGGCTTGTCGAAGAATCCGGAAACCCGAAAGAGGTTTTTGAAAATCCAAAATCAGAACGCATGAAACAATTTCTTCAGCGCGATTACTGATCAAGGAGGTTCCGGTTAGCGGTGGCGGGCCGGAAAGGGAGGATGCAGCACAAGCTGCCTTCCCGTTACAACAAGGGAGACTATGAATGAAGAACTGGATCAAGGCTGCTGCGGTTGCAGCTGTCGGTATTGCATTTAGCGCATCTGTCGCCAGTGCAGCCTGGGAAAAAGTTGTTGTTGCAACTGAAGGCGCCTATCCTCCGTTTAACTTTGTTGACAAAGACGGAAAATTGCAGGGTTTTGACGTCGATTTCACCAAAGAGCTTTGCAAAACTGCAGGCGTTGAATGTGAAATCGTTGCACAGGACTGGGACGGGATCATTCCGGGCCTGCTGGCAAAAAAATATGATGCCATCATCGCCCAGATGTCGATCACGGACGAACGTAAACGTTCGATCGATTTCAGCAACTATTACTGCACCACGCCTGCAGTTTTTGTTGGCAAAGACGGCATGAAAATCGAAGCCTACAAAGACGGCAAGGTTGTCGAAGATGCGCTTGATGGCATGGTCATCGGCGTTCAGCGCTCGACCACCCATGCGAACTTCCTTGAAGATAACTTCCCGAATGCTGAAATCCGCATGTATGACACCCAGGACAACGCATTGCTTGATCTGACAGCAGGCCGTATCGATGCGACCCTGGCTGATTCGGGTGTTCTGCTTGAATGGGTAGATTCCGATGCGGGCAAAGGTTATAGCTTCGTTTCAGATACTTTTGCCCCGGTCGAATGGTTTGGCGAAGGTGCAGGTATTGGTCTGCGTAAAGAAGACCAGGACCTGAAAGAACTGTTTAACAAAGCGCTGGCTGAAATGCTGGCCAACGGTTCTTATGAAAAGCTGAACAAGAAATATTTCGAAACCATCAACCTGCATCCGCGGTAATCGGTTAGGAAACAGAGGGCGACACCATGGTGTCGCCCTTCCCTTATTGTCGGGCCGCTATAACCGACATCAAGGCATGCGGGAGAGATCATGTTTGATTTATATGGCCGCGGCTGGCAAATGCTTGATGGTGGACTTGTCACCATTCAACTATGCCTGACCGTGCTGCCCTTTATGATTATTATTGGCCTGCTGGGGGCATCAGCAAAACTGTCGCGTTTTAAAGCCCTGCGCGTCATTGGGGAAAGTTATACGGTTATTATCCGTGGCATTCCCGAACTTCTGGTTATTTTACTTATCTATTTTGGGGGCACCATTGCGGTTCAAAACATTGCCGAAATGATCAGCGGAGCTGAAACCCGTGTTGATATTCCGGCGTTCTGGTCCGGTGTTGCCGCCCTTGCCCTGGTTCAGGGGGCTTTTGCATCCGAAGTGTTTCGCGCAGCCATGCTGGCCATTCCCAAAGGCCAGATTGAGGCTGCCATTGCCACCGGGATGACACCGGTACAAATTTTCCATCGTATCAAATTGCCCCAGCTTTGGCGCTTTGCCTTGCCAGGCCTCAACAATCTGTTTCAAGTTCTGATCAAGGATACGGCCCTGATTTCAGTCGTGGGTGTTGAAGAAATTTTACGCAAGGCCGCTGTTGGTGCCGGGACGGAAAAGGCACCGTTTACCTTCTATCTGGTTGCCATGTTAATGTTTCTGGCATTCACCACGGTCTCGCTTATCGCGTTTAACCGTCTTGAAAAGCGGGCTTCCCGCGGCATTGCGAGGGCATAGTCATGTTTGAAGATCTGATTTATGTTCTGGGCAAATACCACGGCTGGTTATTTGACGGGTTACTGCTGACACTGCAATTACTGGTCATTGCTGTCATTTTTGGAAGCTTGCTTGCCGTTCCCCTGGCAATCGCCCGGACGTCAAAAAAACTGTGGGTGCAGGCCGTCCCATTCGGTTTCATTTATCTGTTTCGTGGTACGCCGCTTATCGCACAGCTATTTATGATGTATTACGGCGTGGGCCAGCTGATTGCCAATATTGATGGCATTCAGGATAGCTGGACGTGGGAATATCTCCGTGATCCGTATTGGTATTGCCTGTTAACCTTTATTCTTAATACAGCGGCATATGTTGCTGAAATCATGCGGGGCGGTATCAATAACGTGCCGAGCGGCGAGGTTGAAGCAGCCCGTGCCTGCGGCATGACACCGACAACCACCTATCGCCGGATCATTTTTCCACGTATGTGGCAAATTATTTGGCCTGCCTACACCAACGATGTCATTTTCACACTTAAAGCAACATCGCTGGCATCAACCGTAACGATGATGGAACTGACCGGTGCAGCACGTAAAATTGTTGCCCGTACCGCCCTGCCCTATGAGGCATTTATTTCCGCGGGCGTTATTTACCTGATCATTGTTTACGTGCTGACATTTGGTTTCAAAGGCGTGGAAAAATACCTTCGCCGTAATGAATTCCGCCAGGCCGACAAAAAACCGAACGTTAAAATTGGCGTTCAGGCCTGACACAAATCTGTTTCCACATCGACGGCGACCGGTGCCTTACCCACCGGTCGCATTTTAAAGGTTTCCGACGATCATGACCCGTTCATCCGTCGCTGGAGCGTCTGCACGCCCGCGTAAAAACATGCGACTGGCTGTTAAGCTGCCTTTGCTTGTTGCGATTAGTTCGCTGATATCCATTCTGGTTCTTGGTGCTGCTGACTACTGGCTGGCATCCAACGATATCCGCAGCCTATCGGCCGACAAGCTCACCGCGTTGCTCGATGCCCGCACATCAACCCTGAACCGGTTGTTCCGTGTTGAAAACCAGTCAGTTGAAAGGCTTGCAAACAGCCTGCAAATCAAGGAAGCCAACGACAGTTTTGCGTCAGGATGGGCATTGGAAGGTGACAGTCGGGTTGCGAACCTGCGACGATTGTTCATTGATGAAAACCCAAACCCAGCGGATCAACGCGCTGAACTGACCAAGCCGGAAGAACGCACCCCCTATACCCGCTATCATAATCGTTTTCATGTTGATTTGCGCGGCATAGCAACCGAACGTCAATATCGGTCCCTGATGCTGGTGTCGTTAACTGGCGATGTTATTTACACCGTCAATAAGCGCGATGAATTTGGTCGTAATATTAAGGATACCGACTTTCCGTATCCTGGTTTGTCAGGGTTGTTAAAAGGTGTCATGGCTGATCCGGCCAATATACCGGTCGCCTATGGTGATTTTCTGCGCAATGTCCCGGGCTTGATTTCGCGGTTCATTGTATCGCCGATTATCGCCGATAAGGGCGATGTGCGCGGGTATCTGGTGGTCGAGGAACCGGTTTCCGAAATTAATGATGTAACAGCCGATCCCGCCGGTCTTGGCAATACCGGTTCGATTTATCTGGTCGGGCCGGATCGTTTGCTTCGCACTGTTGACCGGCAGATGGATGACGTCCGTGATGCCAGCCAGGCTGTCTTGACTGTTTCCCATGATACGGCCCCCGTTGGCGCGGCCCTTGGCGGCGCAACCGGCGTCATGACCTATCGCGATGAAAACAACATTGAAAAAGTTGCGGCCTATCAACCCATTGAATATGGCGGGTCCACATGGGCCATGATAGCCGAAGCACGGGTCAGCGAAATCATGGCCCCTGTCGCTGATTTACGTAATTCAATGATCCTGCGTGCCATTGCCATTCTGGTGGTGATTGGTCTTGTCGGGCAATTTATTGTCCGTCGGGTGATCCGGCAGCTTGATGACGTCCGCGCAACCATGGTCCGGTTGGCGGATGATGACCTCTCGGCTGAAATTCCCTCGACTGAACGAACCGACGAAATTGGCGAATTTGCCCGTGCCCTGGCCGTGTTTAAACGCAACATCCAGGAACGCCGGAACATGCGATATAAGGAAGAAGAAAAAAAGGCCGAACAACTTGAACATAGCCAGCGCCTTCAATCGCTTACCGAAAAATTCGAAAGTGAAATTACCAATATCCTGACCACATTAAACGCATCAATGGGCCATCTGGACCATGCTGGCCAGTCTATGATGTCTGCCGCTGAAAAAACCCGCTCGCTCGGCACGGATGCCTTGGGCCATTCGCAAAATGCCGCCGATGATGTAACGACTGTTTCCACAGCCACAACCGAACTTTCGTCATCAATTGATGAAATTGGCCGAAGCTCGTCAACCGCACTGGGTAAATCACAGGCCGCCGTAACCGAGGCAGAAGCTGCAAACGCCAAAATTCTTGACCTTGATCAGTCAGTAAGCAAAATCGGCGAAATTGTTGCCATGATTAGCGGCATTGCCGAGCAGACAAATTTGCTGGCGTTAAATGCAACGATTGAAGCAGCCCGTGCGGGGGATGCCGGCAAGGGGTTTGCTGTGGTAGCCGGTGAGGTTAAAAATCTGTCATCGCAAACTGCCAAGGCAACCGAGGAAATCAGCAAACAGATTGGCGAGGTTCAGGTTGAAACGGCAGAAGCCGTTAAGGCCATTGAAACCATAACCCGCACGATTGGCGAATTAAGCGTTCTGACCGGCAGTATTTCGGCATCGATCGAACAACAAGGCAGCGCCACAGCCGAAATATCGCAAAGCGCGACGTCGGCGGCACACGGAACGCAATCAGTGATTGCATCCATAGACGGCGTGGCACGCGCATCGGAGGAATCAGACATGGCATCACGTGAAGTTACACGTGTTTCTGGCGAGTTAAATCAGCAGGGTATATTACTTAAGTCAGCCGTTGATGGGTTCTTGTCCGGTGTCCGGCGCGACTGATCCCATATCTGATATCTGTATATTTTAACATGTCGGCGCCACCAACGACCGACCCCATAACCAAAAGGTATGAAATGCAGCAACAGCGCATTGAACTTCTTCGTCCCCAAATGGGTACCAGCCGTGCCCTGACCGTTCGTACCTATGGTACTGTGGGCAAAGGCCCCAAAGCCTATTTTCAGGCGGCCCTGCACGCCGATGAATTGCCCGGTGTCCTGGTACTACATCACCTTGAAAAATTGCTCGCCGATGCCGAAGCCAAGGGCGAGATTACTGGTGAAATTGTGATTGTACCGTTTGCCAACCCCATCGGCTTTACCCAATATGTGGATATGAAGCCATTGGGCCGGTTTGACATGCGAACCGGACAAAATTTTAACCGCCATTACCCCGATTTGTGCGACGAACTGATTGTCGCGGTAAAAGGTAAGCTGGGGCAAGACCCCAGTGCCAATGTTGCCGTTATCCGTGCTGAATTGCGCCGCCTGATCAAGGAATGTCGTGCGTCGTCTGGTCCTATGACTGATTTGCAGGATCTGCGTTTTACGTTGGCCGAACTGGCAATTGATGCGGACCTGGTCATGGACCTGCATTGCGACTGGGAAGCCGCCATGCATCTTTATACCAGTGATTCCAGTTGGCCCGATGCTGCCGATTTGAATGCACAGCTTGGTGCCGGGGCCTGCCTGATCGCAGAAGAATCCGGTGATAATCCGTTTGATGAAGCTTTCAGCCTGCCATGGGTAGTGATGCGCCGTGAATATGGCGAACAATTCCCCATTCCCATGGCAACTTTGGCAACCACCATTGAATTGCGCGGCGAACAGGATGTGTATGACCATTATGCTGCCGAAGACGCAGCTAACCTGTTTTGCTTTCTGCAACGCCGTGGCGTCATTGCCGGTGATCCCGGCCCGCTGCCGGTTGCCAAATGCGATGCAACCCCCCTGGCAGGTGTGGACCGTGTAACGGCAACCCATGGCGGTATGATCGTATTTTCAGTAAAACCGGGCGGTATAGTAAAGGCCGGCCAGGAACTGGGATATGTGCTGGATACCGAAACAGGTGACAAAACACCATTTAGCAGCCGCACCGACGGTTTCATGTATGCGCGTGTCGGCGGGCGGTTGGTGGTGCCAGGCGGTCTGCTATGCTCGGTCGCAGGACCAAAAGTATTGCCCGGGAAAACCGGCAATCTGTTAACCGCGCGTTGACGGCTGCGGGCTGAAGCGATAGCTAGAATATCCTGTTTGCAGGGTCCGGGCGGTTGTTCGGACCCTGCCTGTTTACGGCATATCAAAGGGCAATCATAATGTTCGACATCAAAAAAATATCGGAAACGATTGAAGAAGCGCAAAAACGAGTTTTGGTAAACGAAGCAACGGCAAAGCGCGCCATTTCGGTTCTGGATCTGACCAGCCTGAATGATGATGATACGAACGAAACCATCGAAGCACTATGTGCCACGGCGCAAACCCCGGCCGGCAATACGGCAGCGGTCTGTGTTTACGCGCCATTTGTTGAAACGTCGTGGAAAGCATTGGGCCAAAGCGGGATAAAAACCGCAACTGTGGTTAATTTCCCTGAAGGTGGGCAAAATGCGCAGCGTGTTGCAGACGAAACCGCCAATGCCGTTGCCGCAGGTGCCGATGAAATTGACGTTGTTTTGCCCTATCGTGCCTTTTTGGCCGGGAATATTGATAGTGCGGCCGAAGTAATTGTCGCCACCCGCCAGGCCTGCGGGCCGTTCATGACGTTAAAAGTTATTCTTGAAAGCGGCGAATTCCCTGACGCGCAAACAATTTATGACGCCGCCCGTCTGGCAATTTCAAATGGAGCCAATTTCATTAAAACCTCAACCGGGAAAGTTCCGACCGGGGCGACACCCCAAGCCGCCGTTGCCATGATCACCGCCATTCGTGATGCAAAAGCAGAACAAGGCCTGGAATGCGGGTTCAAAGCATCGGGAGGTGTCAGAACAGCGAAAGATGCAGGTTTGTATCTGGCCATTGCCGACCATATTATGGGGCCGGATTGGGCAACACCAGCGACGTTCCGTTTTGGGGCAAGCAGTGTTTTAAACGATCTTTTGGCAGTTTGCGGTGTAAATAGCGACCGGCAACCGGCAAGTGCTGGCAACTATTAAAACTGATACCTATCTGTGACGCAACCATATGTGTTTTGAGCATATATGGCCGATGAGAATACCAGGAAAGGATTTTCCATGGCACGCGCCATTTTAATTGTTGCTGACAGCTTTGGTATCGGGGCGGCTCCGGATGCCAGTAAATTTGGCGATGTAGGTTCGGATACGCTCGGCCATATTGCCGAATTATGTGCAAAAGGCATGGCCGATACCGGGTTTCGCAAAGGTAAACTGCGTGTGCCAAACATGACAGCCCTTGGCCTTGGCGAAGCGGCGCGTGATGTTACCGGGCAAATCCCGCCCGGGCTGGAACATGGCGGTGCCATTATCGGAGCTTACGGTTTTGCGCGCGAAATTTCGCGCGGCAAGGATACTCCAAGCGGTCATTGGGAGATAGCTGGTGTTCCCGTGGATTTTGACTGGGGTTATTTTCCTAACGAAGTGCCAACTTTTCCTGCTGAGCTAACCGATGAATTGATCAAACGGACCAAAATTCCCGGTATTTTGGGCAATTGCCATGCCTCGGGGACCGACATTATTGCCAAACTGGGCGAAGAGCATATCCGCACAGGTATGCCGATTTGTTACACATCCGCGGATAGCGTTTTTCAAATTGCCGCTCACGAAGACCATTTTGGTCTGGACCGTTTGATGGAGGTTTGTGAAACCGCTTTCACTTTGGTTGAACCCTATAACATTGGCCGGGTCATTTCCCGCCCGTTTGTTGGTACAGGCCCGGCAGATTTCAAACGGACAGCAAACCGCCGGGATCTGGCCGTGCCACCACCCCGCCCCACCCTGCTTGATGTCTTTAGCAACGCAGGGGGCAAAGTGATTTCGGTGGGTAAAATTGCCGATATCTATGCCCAGCACGGGATCAGCAAAAAAGTTAAAGCCGCAGGAAACATGGCGTTATTTGATGCCATGATGATCGAAATTGATCTGGCACCGGATAACAGCCTGGTTTTTACCAATCTGGTGGATTTTGACATGGAATTTGGCCATCGGCGTGATGTGCCTGGCTATGCCAATGCGTTAGAAGAATTTGATGCCCGCCTGCCCGAACTGCGTGCGGCCCTGAAACCCGGTGATCTGGTAATTATTACTGCCGACCACGGATGCGACCCGTCATGGCGGGGAAATGACCATACCCGCGAAGTGGTACCGATACTGGCATTTGGCCCGGCAATTGCCCCCGGCCCCATTGGTGCGCGCGACACCTTTGCCGATATTGGCCAGACTGTTGCCGAACATTTGGGAATCACCATTGCGACGGGTACGTCGTTTTTACACGGTTAAGATCAATAACCACGGACAAGGGAGATGACACCATGCAGCTTTCCGCCCTGCGCGTTGAAGCCATCGTCGATACGGTTTGTCCGTGGTGCTATATCGGTAAAAAGCGCCTGGAAAAAGCTCTTCAAACCGAGGATCTAGGCGGTTTTTCCATTGAATGGCGCCCCTTTTTACTTAACCCGGATATGCCCCAGGGCGGGGTGGACCGTAAATGGTATCTTTCCACCAAATTTGGCGGCATCGAAAGTGCCAACCGTGTTTATAAGACAATCGCGGCGGCCGGTGCCAGCGTTGGCATTAACTTTAATTTTGATGCAATCGCAGTAACCCCGGATTCAACATTATCGCATCGCCTGATTTACAAAATGTGCGCCGAACGCCCGGATGTTGGCAATGCACTGGTCGAAGACCTTTTTGCCGCCTATTTTTTGCACGGTCGCGATATTGGCAACCCCGAAGTACTGGTCGATATTGCCACCCGCCACGGGGCGGATCGCAGCGAAATTATAGATTATCTTCACAGTGACATGGACTACGAATTTGTTGTGCAGGAAAGCCGCCTTGCCCATCAACTAGGTGTGAGTGGCGTACCATGTTTTCTGTTTAACGGCCGTCATGCCCTGTCAGGGGCACAAGAGCCCGGTATTTTACAACGCATGATCCGCCTTGCCCGCCAGGAAGACACACTCACGCCGTAACAGCATATAGCCTGAGAATATGAAAAATGGCGGCCCGTTTCCGGTGCCGCCATTCTTGTATCAAGAGGTCATCATTTCAAATTCTGCTCAGGCCCTGGCAGCAATTTCCGACAACCGGCGCATTAGGCGTTTGACGCCATCCAGTCGGTCCATCGGGCCATCCCAGCCCGCGATATAAACAATTTTATGATCCGGCCGCAAACGGGCTACGCCAACCTGTTGCTGAATAAAACCGATTAAACCGGCAGGGTTCGGGAATTCGTTATTGTGAAGCGTGATAACCGCACCCTTGGGCCCGGCATCCAGTTTTTCGACATTGGCACTGCGGCACCACAGTTTGATGGTTACAACGTCCAGCAGGTTTTCAACTTCCTTGGGCAGTTTGCCAAACCGGTCAATCATTTCCGCACCGAACTGGTCCACTTCCTCGCGCGTGCGCAATTCAGACAATCGGCGGTACAGGCCCAGTCGCACGCCAAGATCAGGAACAAAACGGTCTGGAATCAAAACCGGCATCCCGATATTGATTTGCGGAACAAACCCGGCATCAGCGGCATCATCGATTTCGCCTTTGGCCTCGGCCACAGCTTCCTCGATCATTTGCTGATAAAGTTCAATCCCGACTTCCTTGATATGGCCGGATTGCTCTTCCCCCAAAAGGTTACCAGCCCCGCGAATATCAAGGTCATGCGATGCCAGGTTAAACCCGGCCCCCAGACTGTCCAGCGTTTGCATCACTTCAAGGCGTTTCATCGCCGTCGCCGTCAGCTTTTTACCGTTAGGCAGGGTTAAATAGGCATAGGCGCGCTGTTTTGAACGGCCAATACGCCCGCGTAACTGATAAAGCTGCGCCAGCCCAAACATGTCTGCACGGTGCAGAATCATGGTATTGGCATTGGGAACATCAATACCCGATTCAATGATGTTGGTTGCCAGCAACAAATCAAATTTGCGTTCCACAAAATCCGTCATGACCTGTTCAAGGTCGCGTGCGCCCATTTGCCCATGCGCCACATCAAACTTGATTTCAGGAACCAGTGTTTCAAGCTCCTTTGCCACCCGGCCAATGTCAGACACACGCGGGCAAACATAAAAAATTTGTCCGCCGCGATGGCGTTCGCGCAAAATCGCTTCGCGCACCACAACCGGGTCATAAGGGGTGATGTATGTTCGCACCGCCAAACGGTCGACCGGTGGTGTTGCAATGATCGACAGTTCCTTTACCCCGGTCAGGGCCAATTGCAAGGTCCGTGGGATTGGCGTAGCGGTTAAAGTCAGCACATGCACATCGGTTTTAAGTTCTTTAAGGCGTTCCTTGTGCTTGACGCCAAAATGCTGTTCTTCGTCAACAATCAGTAAGCCAAGGTCATTAAATTTAACGCCCTGCCCTAATAATGCATGAGTGCCACAAACAATATCAACATGGCCGCTTTCAAGATTGTCTTTCACCAGCTTGGCATTTTTACCGGTTACCAGGCGTGAAAGCTGTTCAACCCGGACGGGTAAATCGTTAAATCGTTCCTTGAAATTCAGATAGTGCTGGCGGCACAACAAAGTGGTTGGTGCAACAATGGCAACCTGTTTTCCCGACATGACAGCGGCAAATGCAGCGCGCAAGGCTACCTCGGTTTTCCCAAAACCCACATCACCGCATACCAAACGGTCCATTGGCTTGCCTGCCGCCAGATCACCAAGCGTATCGTGAATGGCACGGGCCTGGTCTTCGGTCTCGGTAAAAGGAAACCGCGCGCAGAATTCGTCGTAAGTGCCTTCGGGCACGGTCAAGGCTTCGCCCTTGCGCAAATGGCGGGCAGCCGCAACCTTGATCAGCTTGTCGGCCATATCGCGAATACGTTCGCGCAGCTTGGCCTTGCGGGCCTGCCATGCGGCACCACCAAGACGATCCAGGATCGATAATCCTTCGTCGGATCCATAACGCGATAAAACTTCGATATTTTCTACCGGAACAAACAGCTTGTCACCGCCATCATATTCCAGTTGCAGGCAATCATGCGGGGCGCCACCGGCGGTTACCGTCATTAAGCCCAGATAGCGGCCAATACCGTGTTCGATGTGAACTACAAGGTCGCCTTCGGCTATTTCCGATGCTTCACGCAAAAAGTTTTCAGCCTTGCGGCGGCGACCGCCAGGGCGGCTCATGCGGTCGCCCAGAATATCCTGCTCGGTTAAAAACCACAGGCCTTCGCGACGAAAACCATGCTCAATATCAAGGATGACGACGGCGCAATGCTCCGAAGTCAGATCATCGGTGATATCTTCCCAGCATTCGGCAGTTACAACCTTGCCAACCCCGTGTTCACGCAAAAGCGACACCATGCGGTCGCGCGATCCATCGGAATAGGATGCAATAACAACCTTGTTCTGTTTGCCCCGCTGGGCCGAAATAAAATCGCGCAATTCGTCATACAGGTTAACGTCGGCACGGGCGCGAATATCGCCAAAATCGCGGCCCTTGCGTGCGCCCATATCAAAAACGCCCCGTTCGGCATTTTCTTCTTCAACGTAGGGCGATAGATCCAGCACCAGCCGCCCGGCAAGGTTACGTTCAAATTCGGCGTGGTCGAGATAAAGCCGTTCTGGCGGAACAGGTTTATAAACACTATCGCCCGAAAGACCGCCGCCTTTAATATTTTGACGGGCCTGAAAATAATCATCGATCATTTCCAGGCGATTATCAATCGCCTCGCCCACCTGATGATCCAGGCTGATAATCGCATCGGGCAAGTAGGTGAAAATGGTATCCAGACCGTCATGAAACAAAGGCAACCAATGCTCCATACCGCCATATTTCAACCCGGCACTGATTGATTCATAAAGCGGATCAGTTTGTGAAACATTGCCAAATAATTCGCGATATTTGCTGCGAAAAAGCGAAATTGTGTCAGCGTCGAGAAATATCTCGCCGACAGGTAACAGCGATATTTCACCGATGCGACCTACTGTGCGTTGGCTTTCGACATCAAACCGGCGAATGCTTTCAATTTCATCACCGAAAAAATCCAGCCGGACCGGCTCCTTCATGCCTGGCGCAAAAATATCAACGATATCGCCACGGACAGCATAATCGCCCGGTTCCATTACCTGTTCGGCACGGCCATAGCCCATGCGTTCAAAATAGGCGGTTAGATCAGCGCGGGAATAATCCTGACCGGTTTTCAAGGTTAGCTTGCCACGCTGCATTACATCGACCATCGGCACACGCTGCATCACGGCAGCGGCCGTTGTCAGTACAATGCGCCCGAACTCTCCGACCCGTTGGCTGGGGTCGGCCAGGACGGACAGGGTTTCAACCCGGCGTGCAGTAACATCGGCCACGGGCGAAACACGGTCATATGGCAGGCAATCCCACGCAGGAAATGACAGGACTTCAACCTCGCCTGCAAAAAAATGCAAGGCTTCGGCCATTTGCGCCATGCGTTTATCATCGCGCGCAATATGCAATATGGTGCCTTTGTCCTTTGCTGCATCCATAACTTCGCGCAGCAAAAGCGCATCGTAACCTTCCGGCACCCCACCCAGCCGGGTATGATTGGTGCGTGTGACGATATCTGTAATATTATTCAATGTCTTATTTGGCGTTGCTAAGTTCGTTAATCATGGCCAGAACATCGGTGTCATAGGCTGCTGGCGCTTTTTCCTTGCCGGTGGCCCATTTGAAAAAATCAGCTTCCGGCACATCAACGATCAGGGATTCGAAGTCATCAAGTTGGCGTTCTGTCAGGGTTGCCAAATGGGCATCCATAAAACGGCCAACCAGAATGTCGTTTTCCTTGGTCCCGCGATGGGCACCGCGAAATTGCAATTTTTTACGCCGCAATTCCAGTGCATTGTCATGGTCAGTCATGGGCCGTATTCTCCTGTCACTGTTTGCGCGCATGTCCAGATATGGCACAATGTCGCTTTCCGGCAATGGCCTGGGGTCAAGGCCTAGCGTTGTAAGGCAATTTGCCAAATTGGTCCATGCTGTGAAGGGCCGGATTTGCGACTGTGGCCCAACTCGATGGTTGCGGGCGTGAAAATATGCTGTATACCGAACAGAAACAAGTATTTGTTCTTCTAATGTTCCATTTTTTGAGTTTTAAGTATAAAGCCTATGCGCCCGGAAATCCTGTTCCCGCTTTTTGCTGAAATAGACAGCTTGCCAGGTATTGGCCCGCGGTTAAAGCCGCTCGTCGAACGGTTGATTGGCGGCGTGCATCTGGTGGATTTATTGTGGCACCTGCCCTCCGGCCTGATCGATCGGCGATTTTCGCCGCCCCTGACGGAAACTGTTGATGGCGCGATTGTTACGCTGGACGTTTTTGTTGAACGCCATGAACCATCGCCTGACCGCAGGCGTCCCTATCGCATCATTTGTCGCACCGACGACGGTTTTGTCACGCTGGTGTTTTTTAATGCGCGGGGAAAATACCTTAACGAGGTTTTGCCCGAAGGCGAAAAACGGATCATTTCCGGCAAGATCGACCACTACCGCGGGGAATACCAGATCACCCACCCCGACCGGATCGGCACCGAAGCCGAGCGCGACGCTATCCAGACGGTCGAGCCGGTTTATCCAATGTCTGCCGGGGTCACCGGAAAAACCCTGACCAAAGCTATTCAAAGCGCGCTGGGCCACGTTCCCGATTTGCCGGAATGGCACGACCCCGCCTTGCAAAAGCGCCATGGCTGGCACGATTTTAAAACGGCGCTGTTTCAGGTTCATAAACCTGAAGAAGACCGCGACCTGTTACCCGACCATGCAGCCCGCAGCCGCTTGGCCTATGATGAATTACTGGCTAATCAACTGGCACTGACCCTGATCCGGGCGAAAATGAAAAAGCTGGGCGGTCGGTCTATTGCGGGTGATGGCAGGTTGCGCCAATTGCTTGGTAAAATGTTGCCTTTTGCGCTAACCGGCGCACAGCAACGTTCCCTTAAAGAAATTAACGACGATATGGCCAGCACAGGCCGTATGTTGCGGCTTTTGCAAGGCGATGTTGGCTCGGGTAAAACGGTCGTGGCCTTGATGGCGATGTTAAATGCCGTTGAAACCGGGCGGCAAGCTGCCCTGATGGCACCAACCGAAATTCTGGCACGGCAGCATTTTGAAACCATTGCCCCCATGCTCGAACAGATCGGGGTGACCTGCACCTTGCTGACCGGGCGGGATAAAGGTAAGGCCCGGCAGAAAATTCTTGATGGTTTGGCAAGCGGTGAATTTGCCGTTGCGGTTGGCACGCACGCCCTGTTCCAGGAAAGTGTTGCCTTTCACGACCTGGCCTTTGCCGTAGTGGATGAACAGCACCGGTTTGGCGTGCATCAACGCCTGATGCTGGCAGCAAAAGGCACAGCCGTGGATGTGCTGGTGATGACGGCAACCCCCATACCACGCACCCTGACCCTGACGGCATTTGGGGACATGGAAGTCTCCCGGCTAGATGAAAAGCCGCCCGGGCGCCTACCGGTTGATACCCGTGTACTGCCAATTGACAAGGTAGAAGAAGTAACCGCAGGCATTGGGCGTGCCATGCGCCAGGGCGCAAAGATTTACTGGGTTTGCCCGCTGGTGGAAGATTCCGAAATCGTTGATTTGCAAGCCGCCGAGGAACGACATCGCATTCTGGTCGACCAGTATGGTGAAGGCCGCGTTGGCCTGATACATGGCAAAATGAAAGGCAAGGACAAGGATATCGTCATGGACAGATTTGCTCATGGCGATTTGTCGATCCTTGTTGCGACAACCGTGATTGAAGTGGGCGTAAATGTGCCCGAAGCCACGATTATGGTAATTGAGCATGCCGAACGTTTTGGTCTTGCGCAGTTACACCAGCTCCGCGGTCGCATTGGCCGTGGTGCCGGGGCGTCAACCTGTTTGTTGCTCTATGGTGCGCCGCTGGGCGAAATATCCAGGGCACGACTTAAAATCATGCGGGAAACCGAAGACGGCTTTATCATTGCCGAGGAAGATTTACGCTTGCGGGGTGCCGGAGAAGTATTGGGAACCCGGCAAAGCGGCCTTCAGGCCTATCGCCTCGCCAGCCTGGATTTACATGGCGATTTATTGGCTATTGCGCGCGATGATGCCCGGCTGATTGTCGATCGTGACCCCGATTTGCAAAGCCCACGCGGCCAATCATTACGCTTTTTGTTATACCTGTTTGAGCGCGACGAAGCTGTGCGGTATTTCCGCTCCGGCTAATGCCAGCTTTCGGTAAACCCGACACCCAACCCCTTGCCTTATGGGTTGATTGCGGTCAATGAGGTTTGAATTAAGTATATTTGCGTTCCTAATTGAAATGCCCATTGGCTAAAAGAAATCAGGACAGGAACATAATGTCCTGCCCTGTTTTCTTTGATCACAGCAACGCCGAATAACCTTAGGCGTTTTCTGTTTTGTCTGCGCTTGCCCCGTTGGTGCTTTGCGTACTATCCGGACTATCGCTCGCAACTTCATGACGTGTCACAAGTATCGGCGCATTTTCCTTTTCGCGCAAAACATCCAGATCTTCATAGGTTCGTGCCGAAACCACCGGCTTTTCCTGCAAATCTTTGGGACGGCGGTCAACCGGCGTTACGATACCACCCGACATGACCATTTTAATGGCCTCTTCCACAGTCATATCAAGGACAACAACGTCCCGCTTGGGAACAAAAAGCAGAAATCCCGATGTCGGGTTTGGTGTGGTCGGCAAAAACACATTGATAACCTGATCTTCGGTCAGATTTTGTACTTCGCCTTTGGTTTCACCGGTAATAAAACCAATTGCCCACATGCCGCGCCGCGGATATTCGATCAAAACAGCCTGACGAAAAGCATTGGACTGATTTGCCAGTACGGTTTCCAGAATTTGCTTGATTGCACCGTAAATGCTACGCACTGCGGGAATACGACCCAGAATACGTTCGTAGACCTTGATCAGGGCGCGTCCGGCGAAATTGGTGGTAAGCCAGCCAACCAGTGTAATGGCAATGACAATTACCAGCAGACCAAAACCGGGAATCCCGTAACTTTGATAAGCCTCGGGCAAGTATATTTCCGGGTTATATTTTGCCGGAATTAACGGCATTACCGAGCCGTCGACAAATTCGATGAACCACCACGCCAGGCCAAAGGTAATTGCCAGTGGCGCGCTAACCAGAACCCCGGTTAAAAAATAGGTCCGCAACCGGCCAATAACACCCAAAGACGGAAGTGGCGTGGTTGGCGAAGTATTATTGGCATCGGGAGCATCATCACGCTTGGCGTTCATTTATCACCTTTGATAGGTTGTAGTGCGATAACACACTGCAAATATGTCTTTAAAGTTTGCCCGAAAAAATATGGCATTGCTGCGACAGCACTTCCCCGATAACACGCAGGTCGCAGCCTGCCTGTTTGGAATAGTGATAACAGCAAGCGCTTTTGCAGTGCAACCAAACAAACAGAAACCAACGAAAAGGAGCCGTTTTGCAGGTCTGGATTGTTGAATATATTTATGACGACGCGGGTGCTGTGCGCATCAACACAACCAATGTGCGGGCGGAAAATTATGAAACCGCCCGAAAATATGCGGCAGAGAATGCGCCAGCGGCAGATTTTGTCATGTCTCTGCACCCGCAATCAGACGAACAGTTTTTGGGGCGCACAGTTATTCAGGCGCATGAAATGACTGGAAAAATCGTAAGCGATTTGCCTGACCCCGACCTTGAAGATGAAGATGATGGCTCCGAATAAATGACAAACCCCGGGGACCGACATAACCCCACACGGCCTTTAATCGGCGTTGGGGGTGTGGTTTGGCATCAAAACAAGGTTTTATTGATACGGCGGGGTAAACCGCCAAAAGCCGGAGAATGGAGCCTGCCAGGTGGCGCGCAGGAACTGGGGGAAACCGTAGTCGAAACCCTGATTCGCGAAGTGTTTGAAGAAACGTCAATTCGCATCAACAATATTGAATTTCTTGAAATTGTGGATTTGATTGTTCAGGGCGAAGAGCATGGCAAGCCCCGTTATCATTATACACTAATTGATTTTAGTGCCGATGCGGCACAGCAATCATCCCGCCCCACGCCCGGTGATGATGCGATTGATGCCATTTGGGCAGACCCTGATGCCCTTGAAACATATGGATTATGGGAAAAAACCATTGAAGTGATCAGAAAATCACAGCAGCAACGCATGGCCCGCCTTTCCGATTGAGCCAAACTTCAGGTATAAAAAAGGGCGGCATCGTAATGCCACCCTTGATATGCGCCTGATCCATCAGATTAGATAATTGCTATCAAGCAGCCTGATGTTGGGTCAGAACAGATTCCTGTAACTTCTTGAATGCACGGGCTTCAAGCTGGCGG
Source organism: Thalassospira sp. NFXS8 (assembly GCF_040148805.1). NCBI lineage: Bacteria > Pseudomonadati > Pseudomonadota > Alphaproteobacteria > Rhodospirillales > Thalassospiraceae > Thalassospira > Thalassospira sp. NFXS8. The sequence continues at coordinate 332,493 of NZ_JAGEMF010000001.1, forward strand.
ACGCGTTCACGGCTGACGCCAAAACGTTCACCAAGTTTTTCAAGTGTGATCGGATCATCGCTTAAAAAACGTGCCAGAATAATTTCGCGTTCCCGGTCCGGCAGCTCACCCAGGGCATTTTTCAGCATGCCATTGTGCAAATTGCGTTCTTCTGAATCCGCAACCAGTGCTTCAGGCGATGGTGAATCCGAGGCCAGCGTATCAAGATATTCCATGCCTTCATCTTTGGGCATGGGCGTGTTTAACGAAAAATCACGCGCCGCCAGACGACGGTTCATGTCCAGCGCTTCCTTGTCGGTCACGCCAAGACGTTCTGCAACCTGACCCGCCTGTTCCGGGGTCAATTCGCCATTGTCATAGATGTTAAGCTGTTTCTTGGCCTTGCGCAGGCTGAAAAAAAGTTTCTTTTGCGCTGCCATCGTGCCAAGTTTGACCATTGACCAGCTGTGAAGGATATATTCCGTCACGGCGGCACGGATCCACCACATCGCATAAGTTGACAGGCGAAAGCCTTTTTCAGGGTCAAATTTTTGTACCGCGCGCATCAGGCCGGTGTTCCCTTCGGCAACCAGATCGGTTATCGGCAAGCCGTAACCGCGATAGCCAAAGGCAATTTTGGCAACAAGGCGCAAATGGCTGGTCACCATTTTGTGGGCTGCGTCGGTGTCTTCATGTTCGACATAACGCCGTGCCAGCATGTATTCCTCGTCAGCAGTCAGCATCGGGAATTTCCATACCTGGCGAAGATATCCAGAAAAGCCGTCATCCTGGGGAACGGCAGGTAATTTAAGGGTACTCATGGTTTTGTCCTCCTGAGAGGTCAACGCAAACCGGTTTCGTCACATTAGGACGGGTCAGTACCGGCAATTATTACGCAACCTCAATCATGTGTAATTGAAACACTTCACAGGCAGAAATGGCTAAACATGCAACAACAGCATAACGGGGCCATTTCGAAAAAGCCTATGGAAGAGGACGCCTGATGCAAAACTGGGTATTCATGATGTGTCTCATCCTTACTTTGAAGCAAATCGACATTACGTCCGCCAAAACCTGGCCGGACTTAAATCCGGCGGTGCCTAATGGGCCCCCACCCGCTTTCTGAAAGTTAATATATCTAATCCCGAGTAAATTCGTCAAGATAAAAACGCACATCCCGACTTATGGATTAGGACCAAATATCAACCTTCTATCGATTATACCCCACTAAAAAAGTCAGGTATAATCATTTCCCGCAAAGTCACGGTAGAAACGATATAAGGCGAAAAAAAGGCAATTTGCTTTCTGACGCAATCACTCTATGTTCACAACGCTGTGAAGCCCTTTCTGTTCCATGATTTTTGCCCTTCTTCGGCCCCCAGATACGGACGCTGTTTGCCATGTCAAATTCGACCAGCATCGCTGTAACATCGACCACTGCCTGCCCGTGTGGCACCGGGCAAACCTATGGCAAATGTTGCCAGCCATTTCATGCGGGAAGCAAGCTTCCTGCGACAGCAGTTCAACTGATGCGGTCGCGCTATTGTGCTTTTGCCCTGGGTCTGGGCCAATACCTGGCAGAAACCGTGCCCGAAGAAAAAGCCCATGAATTTGCGGCCAGGACAGTTTCGCGGCAAAAATGCCGCTGGACCAACCTTGAAATCATCAAGACAGAAGCCGGCGGATTATTTGAAAACACCGGTTACGTTGAATTCATTGCCAGCTTTACCGAAAATGGCCGCCGCGAAACATTGCACGAGAATTCCCGTTTCTTGCGCCATAATGGAAAATGGCTTTATGTCGATGGGGAAATGCTTCCGTAAGGTGATCAGCCTGTTCTGGCAGCGGTATGCATGGGGCAGTCATAAAAATTTCATGGCATCCCTTGCCGATATGTGCAATACGGCGCCACACCTAGCGAACTGTTGAAGATATTGGCACAATTGATCTTGTGCACCATTTTAACCTGACAATTTGATCCCATATTATTCATGTAAATAAAAGCCGGTTGCCCTCATATATGGCGGGCTGGCATTTTAATTCTTTTTCAAGGGCACCTGAATGAAACGTTTAATCACCCTTTTGCGGCACGGTGAAACTGTCACCTACGACGCCAGGGGCGATTTTTGCCGTCCGTTAACCGAAGAGGGCAAATTAAACGTTCAGCGTATCGGTGCTTTTCTGGATAGAAAGAACCTGCACCCCGATAAAATAATTGCGTCGCCCGCAGAACGCACAGTTCATTCGGCTGAAAAACTGCACAAAACCCTGTATCCTGGCATCAAGCCCGATATTACCACGAATGCAGATTTTTATAATGCCACGGCATCAACCCTGTTTGCCGCGTTAACAGCCCTTGATCCTGAAACAAGGCATGTTCTGATTGTGGGGCACAATCCTGGTATCAGCGCCCTGCCCGCGCTTGTTGCCGGGGCTGACTTGCGTAAAAAACGTCTGTTTCCATCGATGAAACCTGCATCGATGATCATGATTGAAGTTTCGGGAAAATGGTCCGGCCTGTCGCCAGAATCGGGACGAATTGTTGAAATGGTTGATGCGGCCGACGTTGCACAGGAATTTGCCTGGCCCGACCGTAACGGGACCGAAACACGAAAACGGCCAGCCTATTTTTATCATCAGTCGTCCGTTATTCCTTTTCGGGTCATGCCTGATCACAGCCCCGATGCCGATATCGAAATTCTGATGACGTTATCGAGCAGTGGCAAACATCTGGTTATCCCGAAGGGAGCAATTGACCCTGGTTTAACTGCAATTGAAAGCGCGGTTAAAGAAGCACGTGAAGAAGCAGGATGCATTGGCACGGTGCACGAACCTGCGGTCGGATCCTATCATTATCAGAAATGGGGCGCGCGTTGTAATGTTGAGGTCTTTGCAATGCAGGTGACGAATTTACTACCTGATACGGAATGGGAGGAATCCCATCGTGGTCGCAAATGGGTTGCCCTGAACGACGCCATTGAAACCGTAAAGGAAGAAGGCCTGCGAAAGATCTTACAGGTGTTCAGAGATCAAAAAAGCCGGTTTGTGAACATTCCTGATTAATTCGGAATTTCCCGACCATTGTTATGCTTTGCCCCGGCTCGATAGAGAACGAAAAACCACCATCAAGCCCCTGTTCGATAAAGATCCTGCAACAGTACTAAGAAGCAATTCGGGCTATCGGATTGCTGACAGTTCTAAAGAACATTGAACAGCCCAACGATGAAAAGGTCGCACCAGTTGTTGTTCAACATCAAGTGATGGCATCCACATAAACTCGTGGTCCAGATCAATCTGGGCGACGGTTTTTTGCAAAATTTCAGCGATGTAAAATACCCCGCGTTTGAGGCGGTATTTGCCCTTGGCGCGGTTATTGACATACTGGGTCGCGATACCGATTTGCGAAATAATCCGAATGCCGCACCCTGTTTCTTCAATTGCCTCGCGGTTAAGGGCAACCTTGCCTGTTTCACCCCGTTCCACACCACCCCCGATCAGCATAATACCCTTGGGTGTTTTAACCACACCGAGGCGCCCCTTGCCGTCAGGAATAACCGCATAGGCACAATCCTGAATATCATAGAATTTGCCCGGCTCGGGGCTGCCAAAAATTGGGCCGATCAAATATGTTTCTCCGTAGCAAGGATATAGGCAGGTTTGTGGGTAGACGTCACAAAATGAACTGTCTGAATTTTCATATCAACAAGTTCCCAGTTTGTAACGATAAAAAAAGGCAGCACCATAACGGTACTGCCTGTGTCTTGTTTATTTGCAATCGCAAGGGGTATTGGTTAACCCGGCATTTGCCTCAGAAAGGAATATCATCGTCCAGATCAGGGGCGCCACCCGGGGCAGAGCCGCCACCACTGCTGCGCGAGGATGAATTACCCCATCCGGCATCGCCGCCACCGTCATTGCCGTAACCGCCGCTATCGCCGCCGCCATAACCGCCACCTGATGATGAACCGCCGCCACTGCCACCACCGTCACCGCGACCATCAAGCATTGTTAGCGCGCTGTTAAAGCCTTCCAGGACGATTTCTGTGGTGTAGTTATCCTTGCCGTCCTGGCCCTGCCATTTGCGGGTACGCAGAACGCCCTCGATGTACAATTTGCTGCCTTTTTTAACAAAGCGCTCAACAACATCGGCCAGGCCTTCGTTAAAAACAACAATCCGGTGCCATTCGGTCCGCTCGCGGCGTTCACCGGACTGGCGATCCCGCCACTGTTCGGAGGTCGCGATGCTGAAATTGGCAATTTTTTTGCCTGCCTGGGTAAAACGGATTTCCGGGTCGCGGCCCAGATTACCAACGAGAATGACTTTATTGACACTGCCTGCCATCGGTTATCTTCCAAAGTTCGTTGTTAGTTTGCGATTCCGTTCCAGAACCAGCGAATAAATCTTGGCGATCAGCGCGCAAAAACCTGCGCCATTATAGCTTCAAGTGCGGTTTGATCAATCTCGTCGAAGGACCCGGTTTCTACACTGTCTACATCGAAAACCGCGATCAGTTTTCCGGACGGGTCAAGTACAGGTACCACGACTTCCGAATTGGAACGACTGTCACAGGCAATATGCCCTGGAAAGGCATGTACATCGTCAACCACACAGCTTTTCAAGGTTGAGGCAACAGTGCCACAAACCCCTCGGCCAAACGGAATGCGCAGGCATCCAAGTGTCCCTTGATACGGACCAACCACCAATTCATTTTGTTTGATTGGATCAACGATATAGAACCCGGTCCAGAAATAATAGTCGAACTTTTCGGCCAGAACACAGCTTACTGTCGCCATCAATGCCGTCACATTGGCTTCGCCTTCGGTAATGCTGGCCAGTTCTTTCATGGCATCCGCATAAAGCGCGCTTTTCTGATCAGAGTTCAAGGTCGTTCTCCTGTCTTGCTCAGGCATGGAACTACCGTTTCAGCATGGCAGAAACAAGGACAAAATCGTATTTTCCCTAAAGCAGCACATGCGCAGCCCTATGGCTTAAAAGAAAACCACCCGTGATCTGCACGGGTGGTTTACATGGCAATACAACAAACAGTGCTGGTTAAATGCGCCGCCCACTGGCCTGATCAAACAAGTGAATTTGTGAAGGGTTTGAATATAGGGTCAGTTCATCACCGGCAGCATATGTATGGGTACCTTGCATTCGCAGGGTAATAGCTTCGTTTTTGCTGCCAAATGTCAGATATACAAGCGTTTCAGCCCCAAGACTTTCGGTAATGCGAACCTTTGCAGCAATGCTGCTTTCGGTTGGCGTGGTAATGGAAAGATGTTCCGGACGCACACCGACAACAACATCGCGATTTTCCGCAACATTATGGTCAAGCGCGAGGCGGGTACCGTCTGTCAGGACGACGTGGCTACGATCATTTGACACGCGACCATCAAGGAAATTCATTGATGGTGATCCAATGAAACCTGCGACAAAACGGGTGGCCGGTGTGTTGTAAATGTCAATCGGCGAACCGATTTGTTCAGCCACCCCGCCATTCATCACAATTAGCCGATCTGCCAATGTCATGGCTTCGACCTGATCATGGGTAACATAAACCGATGTAGTACCAAGGCGTTGTTGCAGGTTTTTAATTTCCAGTCGCATGTCGACACGTAATTTGGCATCAAGGTTTGATAAAGGTTCATCAAACAAAAATGCCTTTGGTTCACGCACAATTGCCCGTCCCATGGCAACGCGCTGGCGCTGCCCACCCGATAATTGCCGGGGTTTGCGATCCAGTAATTCTGTTAGCTGCAAAATGGTGCCTGCTTCGCGTACGCGGCGATCAATTTCGTCCTTGTTATAACCCCGGTTTTTAAGGCCATAGGCCATATTGGCATAGTTCGACATATGCGGATAAAGCGCATAGTTCTGAAACACCATCGCAATATCGCGATCAGCCGGGGCCACGGTGTTTACAACCCGGTCGCCAATTAAAATTTCACCATCCGAAATGGTTTCAAGCCCGGCAATCATGCGCAGCAAGGTTGATTTGCCACACCCCGACGGCCCGACCAGAACAGCAAACTCACCGTCGGAAATTTCAAGATTAATACCGTGAATTGCCTTGTAGCCATTGGCGTAGGTTTTTTCGACCTGCTTTAGATTTAACGTTGCCATCTTGTTATCCTGTCGTCACCGGGACTGATATGTTTTGTTTAAAAGGTTGGTTTAGTCTTTTGAGATAAATATCATTTTTCAGTTTCAACCAGCCCCCGGACAAACATGCGCTGGAATATCACCACCACCAGAACCGGCGGAATGGAAGCCATGATCGTTAAGGCAAAAGCCTTTGGAAATTGCGGAATTTGCCCGCCTTCATAAAGCGAATTGTAAACCTGCTTAATGCCGATCACGATGGTATAAAGCTGATCATCGGTGGTCATCAAAAGCGGCCATAGATACTGGTTCCAGCCAACCACAAACATGATGATAAAGATCGCCGCGATCATGGTGACGGACAGCGGCACCAGAATGTCGATGAAAAACCGCCACGGCCCTGCCCCGTCCAGACGGGCCGCTTCAAGCAATTCGTCGGGCACTGAACGATAAAACTGACGAAAGAAAAACGTGCCGGTGGCCGATGCAATAAGCGGTAGAATCAAACCGGTATAGCTGTTAAGCAGGCCCAGTTTTGCCACCACTTCGTAAGACGGTACAATGCGAACCTCAAGCGGCAGCAACAAGGTGGCGAAAATCACCCAGAATAACGGCATCGCCAGGCGAAAGCGGAAATAGACGATAGCATAGGCCGCCATCATGGAAATAATGACCTTGCCAATGGCAAAACCCAGCCCCAGAACCATGCTGTTAAACAGCATTTGCAGCGCAGTGACCCGGCCTTTGGTCGCACTTTGGTCAAACAGGATTTTGCCGTAATTTTCGAAAAAATGCCCACCGGGCAAAAATTGCAACCCGTTCTGAAATAGAAATTCGCGTGTATGGGTCGAGGACGCAAAGGCAATCCAGACCGGCATGATCATGAAAAGCGAGCCTAAAATCAGGATCACATGGTTGGTCAGGGACCGCCATTTTGACTGATACATAACGATACCCCCTGTTAATAGTGAACTTTGCGTTCAATGAAGCGGAACTGGAACACGGTCAAAACGCTGACCATGATCATCAACAGTACAGATTGCGCTGAGCTGCCCCCCATATCCGCCCCCAGGAAACCATCCACGTAAACCTTGTAAACAAGCGTTGCCGTTGCCCCGCCCGGTGCACCCTTTGTTGACACATCGATAATTCCGAAAGTTTCAAAGAAGGCGTAGGTCAGATTAATGACCATCAGGAAAAATGTGGTAGGTGCCAAAAGCGGAAACGTAATGGTCCAGAAACGGCGTTCGGGACTTTTGCAGTCCAGCGTTGCCGCCTCGGTGACTGACTTTGGAATGCCTTGGAGACCCGACAAAAAGAATATGAAATTGACGCTAACCTGTTTCCACACCGCAATCAGCACCACGACAAAGGTGGCGTCATTGCCGTTCTGAATATGGTTAAAATCCAGACCCATCTTGTTAAGCAGGATGTAAAGATCGCCCATCAACGGGTTAAACAGCATGATGCCCAAAAGACCGGCGACCGGTGGCGCAACCGCATAGCCCCACATCAACAAGGTTTTGTAAACCTTGGCCCCCCGAATAACTTCGTCGGCGCGTACTGCTAAAAATAACGAAATCGCAATTGATAAAACAGCAACCAGCGTCGAGAAAACAACAGTAAAACCGGCCGATTTCAACCAGCTGGGACTGGATAAAACATCTTCAAAATTCCGAAACCAGACAAATTGCGAAGACATGCCAAAGGCGTCTTCCAGCAAAAAGGACTGGTGGACCGCCTGGGCGGCCGGCCAAAGAAAAAATATGGCAATAATTATGATTTGAGGTGCCACAAAAAGATAGGGTACCGGGCTATGCCCGAATTGAACGCGTTTCATAACGGATCCCGGCCTGACGCAAACAGGAAAACAAAAAAACAGGGCGGCTATAAAATGCCGCCCTGCCCCGCAGGATAAATTAGTTGCTATAGGTATCGTGAAAACGACCCAGCAGCTTGTTACCTTCGGTTTCGATCACGTCAAAAGCCTGATCAATGGTTTCTTCGCCATTCATCATTTTGTCGACTTCGTTATAGATCACTTCGCGGATCTGAACGTAGAAGCCAAGACGATAACCTTTGGTCCATTCGCCGCCTTCTTCGGAAAGCTGCTGAATGCCAACTTCGGCATCCGGGCTTTCTTTATAATACCCGTCCTTTTTGGCCAGTTCATAAGCAGCCGTGGTGATCGGAACGTAACCGGTTTCCTTGTGCCAGTAATACTGGGTTTCCGGTTTGGTCAGGAATTCAAAGAATTCAGCAACGCCTTTATTTTCTTCATCGGAATGACCCGAGAACGCAAACAGGGATGCACCACCGATAAAGGTGCTTTTCGGGGCATCGCCAACACCTTTCCAGTAAGGAAGGGTGGATGTACCAAAATCAAAGGTCGCACTTTTTCGCAAACCACCGAACGAGCCTGACGAGCCCAGCCACATCGCCGCTTTCTGCTGAAGGAAGGCATCCTGGTTTGCACCCCAGGCGCGACCGTAATAACCAAAATAACCTTCGTCTTTCCATTCCTTCATTTTTTTCCAATGATTTTTCAGGTCATCATTGTTGTAAAGGATTTTGACGTCGGTGCTGTCGTAACCGTTATTGGCGGTTGCCATCTGAAGGTTATGACGGGACATGAAGTTTTCAAAAAAGATCCAGGGGCTATGCGATTCAGCAAAGCCTTCGTAACCGGCAGCCTTGAGCTTCGGTGCTATTTCTTCAAATTCCTGCCAGGTTTTCGGCGGGTTTTGGATGCCTGCTTTGGCAAGCGCGTCTTTATTGAAATACAGAAGCGGGGTCGAGCTGTTGAACGGCATGCCGATCATTTTACCCTTGGAATCCGCATAGAAATATCGAACACCGGGGATGTAATCATTGATGTCAAATTTCGAGCCATATTTTTCCAGCAAGTCCTGCACCGGATAAACAGCACCCTTGGCATTGATAATGGTGGCAGCACCGGCATCAAAGATCTGAATGATGTTGGGCTGGTTTTTCGCGCGGAATGCTGCGATGCCAGCTGTCATTGTATCTTCGTAGCCACCCTTGTTGATCGGAACGACCTTAAATTCGGACTGGCTCTTGTTAAAATCGTCGGCAATATGGTTAACAACATCACCAAGGGCGCCGTCCATTGCGTGCCACCAGGTAATTTCGGTTGCTGCACTGGCAGTATTTGCCATTGCAAGCAACGCTGCAGCCGCCATCAGCGTTTTGCGAAACATGATTCCGTAATCTCCCAAATAAAAAAATCGCTCGCTTTGGCTGCCCTGTTCGCAGCCCAAACAACACGCATGTTTATCCAATGCGATGGCAATTCACTCAAATGACAGTTTTCGGAAACTTCTATTTAGGACAAAAATAAGGTTCATTTTCATAAAAAAAGTCACAATTTATTTTCATATGAACAATAAAAAAGGTCGAATAAATTTTAAAATTGAACGTCAACCGCTTAAATTTAATGATTTAAAAATGTCATCAATCTGAAATATCAGTAAATATGCCGCATTTAGCAAATAAATGGTAATATTTCACACTCAAGAGTTGAATTTAGTTTTTGAATTATAAATAAAAGCGTTTTTCAATCGAATCGACAAATGAAAACCACTGAACCTTTTTGCTTGTTCACCACTCGCACGTCGTAAAGGTTTTGGCTGAAATTGCACCATTTAAAGCGCAAGAGAAAACGCCTTGATGGCATGATAAAGACAAGGTTGCGCCAGACCAAAAAGACGAAGGGTGTTAACCGGTTCTGGTTAACACCCTTTGACATTTGCATTTGATTAATTGGCTTGAAACAACGCATCGGAAAGCCAATTACCACAATGCCTATTTGGAACTACGGTCGCGCTGGGCAAAAACCGATATCAAGGCAAGGCCACCTGAAACCACCATTAACAAAAGTGACAGGGCGTTTAGCGCGGGGGTCGATCCTTGTTTTAGACGGTCAAACATCGCAATTGTCAAAGGGGCATCCGACCCCACCAGCATCAGGGTGGTGTTGAAATTTTCAAATGACATCAGAAACGAAACAATCGCAGCCCCAATCAGGGCCGGTTTCAAATAGGGAATGGTGACGGTGCGAATGGCGTCCGCCCGGCTTGCGCCAAGGTTAAGGGCTGCTTCCTCCAGCGTAATGTCAAATTTGCGCAGGCGAGCGGATATCACCAGAGTCGTGATTGTGGTGATGAACGCAAACTGGCCAATTATAACCAGAAACAGTCCGGGTCGTAAAAAGTCCAGATCCCAGCCAATCGCTTCTTCAACACCATTGGCAATGGCGTTGGAAAACACCAGAATCGAAATCCCTAAAATCACACCGGGAATAACCAGCGGTGAAATAGCCAGCATATACAGCAGGTTTTTGCCCGGAAAGCGGGCGCGCTCGAACAAAAATGCATTGCAGGTACCAACGGTGACCGATAACAGCGTCACCCATACCGCAACAAAGGCCGATGTGCCGATACTCCGCAACAACGCGCTATCGTGGAAAATACCGATATAGGGCGCCGTATCGCCAAAAAACCACGCCAGCGTCGCCCCTTCCCACGGCATTGAGGGAAACAGGCTATCGTTAAAGGCAAACACACCGACAACGACCAACGGTGCCGCCAGATAGATGAAAAACAACGTTACATAGGCACCATAAAGGCCCTTGGCATAACGCGATTGCGGAATGGAAGGTATCATGATGGCCTCCTAGCCGACGGTATCGGATAATGTTTGACGGCTAAGCTTTAATCCCAACCAAACAATCAGCGACGACAATACCAGCAATAAAAACCCGAAAGCCGACCCTGATTCCCAGTTAAACCGGGTGATGAACTGGGTATAAATTTGTTCGGTAAACCACAGGCTGCTTTTGCCGCCCAGAAGGTTTGGCGTCAGATAATTGCCAAGTGTCAGCATGAAAACAACAATACAGCCTGATGCAATACCGGGCATGGCGTGGGGAATGACAATATCGCGGGTGACGGTAAAGGCGTTACCGCCCAGATCGTAACCGGCCTCGATCAGGCTGTCGTCCAGACTGTCAAGAACAGATACCAGCGGCACCACCATAAACAGCATTGATGTATAAACCAGCCCCACCATAATGGTGACATCGTTATACAGCATTTCGACGGGACCATCGACCAGCCCGGCCCACTGTAAGAAATGGCTGATAACGCCGCTTTCGCGCAGCAAAATCATCCAGCCAAAGGTACGCACCAGTTCGCTGACCCAGAACGGGATCAGGCACATCAGAAACAAAACGCTTTTGCCCCTGCCCCGCATCACCTTTGCAATATAATAGGAAATCGGAAAACCGATTACCAATGTCAGCGCGGTTGCCAAAATCGACATGGTCGCGGTACGGACATAGGTGTTCCAATAAAGTGGTTCGGTAAAAAACTCGATATAATTGGTAAAACTAAACGCATATTTGCCATACGAAATACGTTCGCGTAACGACACCATCAGCAAATCAAGATGCGGTAATATCACCAGCAATAGCAGCCACAGCAGCAAGGGCGTCGCCATCAGCAACACGCCCAGTTTCAAGCCGCCGCCAGCAACAGAACCCGATGCGTTCTTCATGCGACTGCCTCGCCGCTTACATCCGCCTGGGCCGCTTTCGTGTTCGGGAAGCATTTTGTCTGGCTAGCACTCCAGCTTAAATCCAGTTCATCGCCATTGCGCAATCCTGCGAACGCCCCGGTTTGCGGCAAGGCCACGTTCATTTCGTGTCCGGTTGTGGTTTCGCGTAACTGGACACTGCTGGCAGCGCCATTAAATAACAGGTTTTCAACCCGGCCCTGCATCGCATTAAGACCTGATGTTGCGACGGGCCCCTGGCCCTTGGCTGCAATGGTGATGGCCTCGGGCCGAACAAAAACATCCATCCGTTGTCCCGCAACCTGGTCAGGGTTGGTGACTTGCGTGGGGTCGGTATAAATAACACCACCACTATCAAGGCGAATAATTGCCTTGCCATCTGCAACAGTTTCAAACGTCCCTTGCCAGCGATTGCTTTCGCCGACAAACCCGGCAACGAATGGCGTGTCAGGCTGATAATACAGCTCCTGCGGGGTGCCAACCTGTTCAAACCGGCCCGCATTCATCACCGCAACCTGATCGGACATTACCAGGGCTTCAGACTGATCATGGGTAATATAAACAAAGGTGGTGCCAATTTCGTGCTGAAGCTGTTTTAGCTCGACTTTCATATGCTCGCGCAATTTCAAATCAAGTGCGCCTAGCGGTTCATCAAGCAACAAAACAGCCGGTTCAAGTACCAGACAACGCGCAATGGCGATACGTTGTTTCTGGCCGCCCGATAGTTGGCTGATCTGTTTTTGCCCGGAATCGGGCAAACCTACACGGGCCAGGGTTTCAGCAACCTTTTTGTCAATAGTGGCGCGGTCCACCCCGCGCCGACGCAATCCATAGGCAACGTTTTGTGCAACATTCATCATCGGGAACAGGGCCAGATGTTGAAACACCATATTGACCGGGCGCCGGTTAGGCGCAACACCCAGCACCGATTTTCCCTTAATCAGGATATCGCCCGCCGTTGGTTCGATAAACCCTGCCAACATACGCAAAAGAGTTGTTTTACCGCAGCCGCTTGGTCCCAGAATGGAAAAAAAAGACCCTTGCGGAATGGTCAGTGAAACCTGATCCACAGCCGTAAACTGGCCAAATTTTTTAACAACATCGCGGCATTCCAAATCAAACTGGTCGGCCATGCTTACCCCGAACTTATCCTGGATATTATTAATTATATAGATACGAAATTGATCGTATCTTTTTGTTTATAAACAAATATGGCACCTCCGAACATTATCGGAGATGCCATTTTTATCAAATGTTACTGGGCAGCTTTGACCCGGTCCAGTGCTTTACCTTCAAGGGTTTCCAGACCGGCAGGAACCGGCGGATACCATTTGATATTATCAAGGGCTTCCTGCGGGAAGCTGTTCTTGAACTGGGCTTTCAACTTGTCTTCAGCAAAATCATCAGCCCCTTTGGATGCCGTAAAGTTACCGGCACTTGCGGTAATTTTGGCCGCAATTTCCGGCTGCATGACAAAGTTGATCCATTTGTATGCCGCATCTTCGTTTTCAGATTTGCGTGGCAGGGCAAAGGTATCAACCCAACCCAGCGCACCTGATTTCGGTGCAACAAAGGTAATGTCGGCATTATCGTTGTTAAGCTTCCACCCGCCAGTATCCCATGCCATGGCAGCAACGACTTCACCCGAACGTACCAGGTTCAGCAGCGCATCGCCGCCTTCCCAATAGGTTTTCACATTCGGTTTGCACTCAATCAGTTTTTCCTGAACTTTATCAAGAATTTCCTGATATTTCGCCTCGTCAGTATAAGCTGCAAACGGGTCCATGCCCATGGCAAAGGCAAAACCGATCAGGGTTGGGCGCTTCAGACGGTAGGAAACCTTGCCAGCAACGCTGTCATTGCAAAGATCGGTATAATCTTTAACGTCGGCCGCCTTTTTGGTATCAACAACAAGACCGCTGGTGCCCCAGATATGCGGCAAGCCGTAAACCTTGCCATCAACCGTGGTGTTGGTTTTGGTCGCAGCCAGCATTGACGGAATAAACTGTGCTGCATCAACCTTGGACAGATCCATCGGTTTGTAGATACCATATTCCATCTGGGCACCGGCAATACGGTCCTGTGACGGTTGGGCAAGGTCAAAACCGCCGCCGCCGGTGGCACGCAATTTCGAAATCATGTCTTCATTGTTTGACAGGGTTACTTCGACATCAATGCCGGTTTCCTTTTCAAACATCTGGATAACGTCATCCGGGGCATAACCACCCCAGGTCAGCAAACGCAATTCTTCTGCCTGGGCAGTACCTGCCAGCATCATCACACCTGCCAGTGCAGAAACACCGAACATGGTTGCGCGCAGCGAACCGGTATTTTTAGACATTGTAACGAACCCCTTTGTTGACGAAATTCAAAATCTGCCACCAATCACAGCCCCCATAGCCCGCGCTATGGGGCACCGCCGAATGATATTATCAGCAAATTTTATGTTGAAACGAAACCAAAAAGACCAATTTCGTTTTCTATTGAACTTTTCGTTACAAGTTTCGCCATGTTTTGCCTCAAATCGCAAGTTAAAGTTCTGCAACAAAATTTGCGAAACAATGTGGGCGTTTCAGATATCCGCATACGAAAAAAGGGTGGCCTGCAAGACCACCCTTTAATCAGCAGATATCGTAACGGAAAGGTCCTATTCGTCGGCGCTATATTCGGCGGGGCAGTTTACCTTGATAAAGGCTTTGCCGTTTTCGTCAAACAGGTGGGCAGCGCCGCCATCGGCAGCGGCAGTAACCTTTTCGCCAATTTTTACCCGGCTGTGGCCCGGTGCGCGCAAGGTTACCCGATCACCGTTGGGCAACCCGACATATAGATATGTGGAGTCGCCCAGCTTTTCGACAACCTCTACTTCACCGGTAACCGGCAAATCGCCGTCGCGGTTTAGCTCAAGATGTTCGGGCCGAATACCCAGTTCCACTTCCTTGCCCACCTGCCCGGCAGGAACAGCAAACGGCAAAATGGCCGTGCCGCCACCAGGCATTTCAACGGTGACAGTTTCGGCCCCGGTTGCCGTAATTTTTACCCGGGTAAAATTCATCGCAGGCGAGCCGATAAACCCGGCCACAAACCGGGTTTTAGGATGATGATAAAGCGTCATCGGCGAGCCAACCTGTTCTACCCTGCCCGCATTCATCACCACGATTTTATCCGCCAGCGTCATAGCTTCGATCTGGTCGTGCGTGACATAAACAATGGTGGATTTCAGTTTTTGATGCAGTTTGGCAATTTCGATCCGGGTTTGCACCCGCAAGGCGGCATCAAGGTTTGACAACGGTTCATCAAAAAGAAAAACCTTTGGCTGGCGCACAATGGCACGACCAATGGCAACACGCTGGCGCTGCCCGCCAGAAAGTTCGGACGGACGACGGTCCAGCAGGTTGTCAAGCTGCAAGGTGGATGCGGCGGCACGAACCCGCTGATCAAGCGCGGATTTATCGGTTTTTGCCAGTTTGAGGCCAAAGGCCATGTTCTTGTAAACTGTCATATGCGGATACAGCGCATATGACTGAAACACCATGGCAATACCGCGATCCTTGGGGGTTTTGTTATTTACGATATCCCCGTCGATCATAAGGTCGCCGCCAGTAATATCTTCCAATCCTGCAATGATGCGCAGCAGGGTTGATTTGCCGCAGCCCGACGGGCCGACAAAAACAACAAACTCCCCGTCTTTCACATCCAGATCAATGCCATGCAGCACATCAACAGCGCCATAGCTCTTGCGGATCTGGTCCAGTTTCAAATCGGCCATTTTTTAAAGTGCTCCTGTAACCCGTAAATCACTTCACTGCGCCAGATGTCAGGCCACGGATCAGTTGGCGGGAAAAAATCAGATAAAGGATCAGGATGGGAATGATTGCCAGGCTAAGCGACGCCAGAACCGCGTTCCAGTCCGTCACATATTGCCCGATAAACTGCTGCACACCGAGGGTGATGGTCTGCTTGCCATCGCCCGGTGCCAGGATCAACGGAAACCACAAGTCGTTCCAGATCGGGATCATGGTAAAGACCGCAACCGTTGCCACAGCCGGGCGTACCAGCGGCAGGATAATGGCAAAAAAGATCTTGAATTCACCCACCCCGTCACAACGGGCGGCTTCTTTCAAATCCTTGGGGATCTGATGCATGAATTCTGTCAAAATGAAAATTGCCAAAGGCAAGCCTTGCGCCACATAAACCAGCACCAGCGACGTCAACGTATTCACCAGCCCCAAATCGACCATCAGGCTGAGAATGGACACAGTACCAAGGCGAATTGGCACCATGATGCCAATGGCAAGATAAATTGCCAGTGCGGTATTGAGCGGAAATTTATATTCCGACAAGGCCCAGGCCGCCATTGCGGCCAGCAACAGCACAACAACAATCGTGACGACCGTTACCGAAATACTGTTGAAAAAATAGGTTCCAAAATCGGCTTTGTCCAAAACCTTCTCAAAACCCGACAGACTGAAGGTTTGGGTTGTTGGCAGGGCCATCGGTTCGCGAAAAATACCCTTGCGGGATTTAAAGGCATTAATCACGATCAAAAATACAGGATAAAGCGCAATCAGCGTATAGCTTAGCAAGACCGCGTGAACGATAACGGCGCGGGATGCATGATCCTTGCGAACATTTAAAGCCATGAATGCAGCCCCCTTTTACAGTTGATAGCGCGACATGCGGCGCTGCACGACAAACAGGTAAAACAGCACACCGGCAAGGATGATCAGGAACATCAGGGATGCGACAGTCGCGCCCAGTGTTGGGCTGCCAAGCTGCAATTGATACCCAAAGAAGGTGCGGTAAAACAATGTGCCCATAATATCGCTGGAGAAATTAGGCCCGGCCAGCGCACCTTTTACGGCATAAACAAGGTCGAAAGCATTGAAATTACCAACAAATGTCAGGATCGACACCATGGCCACCGTCGGCAAAATCAAGGGCATTTTAATGTGCCAGAATACCTCGAAATGGGTGGCGCCATCAACAATGGCGGCATCAACCAGATCTTCGGGAATGGCAAGTAAAGCCGCGTAAATCAGCATCATGGGGATGCCGACCCATTGCCAGACGGAAATAAAGGCCAGGGTAATCAGCGCACTGCCTTCCTTACCCAGCCAGGGGCCAAACAGGGATTTCAGGCCAACAATATCAAGGATATCTGCGCCGACCCCCCAAACCGGGCTTAGGATAAGTTGCCAGATAAACCCGACAATCACCACTGACAGCATGGTCGGCATAAAAATCAGCGTGCGATAGGTATTGCGAAATTTAAGACGTGGCAAACTTAGAACAGCGGCAAGGGCAATACCGATAGGGTTTTGCACCAGCATGTGAACCGCGAAAAATTTCATATTGTTCCAGAAACTGTTCCAGAACGTCGCGGCCCAGTCTGGATCGCTTAAAATTGTTCGGTAATTTTCCAGGCCAACAAATGTCAGATCGCCGCCGGATGGCGTCGTGTAAAAACTTAACCGGATCGAATCGATCAACGGATAAATCATAAACAGCGTATAAAGGATTGTTGCGGGTGCCAGAAAGGCAAATACAGGCAGTTTTGCCTTGCGCCAATCGGTCATGGGCCCTGAATGCGCCATACCATGTCCTGTCTGTCTGAAAAATATCTGATGGCGAGACGATAAAATAATCGCCGCCCGCCCGGGGGCGCTTTAATCGTCGCCCATATTACTTGCGATGTACGCCCCGAAGGGCGGACAGGCACAATTATGCGCCTGTCCAATCGTTTAACCGATCATTTCTGATGCGGTGCATACCATTTTTCCAGGCCGTCTTCGGCCTTTTTCGCCCCTTCTTCCGGGGTCAGCGTGCCATTGATCACCTGTGCGGAAATATTCCACAGTTCGTTTTCAAGGTTCGGCGTGCCACGTGAAAGGATCTGATAGGAGTTGCGAATGGTTGATTTGCATTTCTGGCGCCAGCTGACAAATTCCTGCGCGACCGGATCTTCAATGTCAATTTTCGCATTCGACAACGAGAAGAAGCCCGGCAGGGCATTTGAATAAAGCTGGGCGAAGTCCGGGCCGGTCATCCATTCAAGAAATACTTTCGCGTCTTCGGTATTCTTGGAATGTGCGTTCAGACCCATGCCAATATCGGTGTGATCGCTGATATAGCAAGTATCGGAACCCGCCGGCGCAGGTGGCGGGAATGCGCCAAATTCAAAATCGGCCTGTTTGTTAAACAGCGAAATATCCCATGAACCGGCCGGGTAAATTGCAGCCCGCCCGAGCGAGAACAGGTTCTGTGCATCGGGGTAGGAAATGGCTTCAAACCCGTCGGGCAGGTAATCTTTCCAGCGCGCCAGTTCGGTGAAAGTATCGACATAGGGTTTGTCGGTAAATTTCTGGCTGCCATCAATCAGGGCTTTGCGGCCTTCTTCACCTTTCCAGTGATTCGGACCGATATTCTGGAAGCCCATGGTGGCTGCTTCCCACTGGTCGGCAGTCCCCATCGCCATCGGCGTATAAGTTCCGTCTTCCTTGATTTTATCAAGAACCTGGAAGAATTCCTCGGTCGTTTTGGGAACTTCTACGCCGACTTCCTTAAAAGCTTCCTTGTTATAGATAAAGCCATGAATAACCGATGCCATCGGCACACAGAACGTGGTTGAGCCATCGTCCGTCTGCCAGGCCGATTTGGCCACATCGGAAAAATTATCCATGCCGGGCAAATCATTTAACGACGCCAGATTGCCCTGTTTATAAAGTTCAAGCGATGCATCAAACGGACGACACGCCACCAGATCACCCGCAGTCCCGCCAGAAAGTTTTGCATTCAGCGCTGCGTTATATTCGGTAGGTGTTGTCGGTTTGAACGATACATGAATATCCGGGTGTTTTTCGTTGAAAGCCGGAATAATTTTATCGTTCCAGATATCGATATCGTCGTTACGCCAGCTTTCGATCACCAGGTCGCCGGCTTGCGCCATTAACGGAACCAGGGCGACACTTGCCGCCAAGGCACCCGCCAGCCCTTTTGCCAATAGTTTGTTCGACATTTATGCCTCCTCTGATCAATGTCGGTAGGCTGCCCGGTCCTTTATGAACCGGGTTCAACCCTTATATTCAAGCGCCGCCCGAAGATTTCCGTTTACGGACGCCAGAATTTCTTTTGCTTTTTGCAAAGTTTGGCCGCGCACCATTAAAACTGCGCAGCGAATATCAAAACCGGATTGTTCAAGTGCGCGTTGCGCAATGGCAGCATCGCATTTGGCAATATGGCCCACAATGCGAACCGCCCTGCCCTGCAATTTCGTGTTTTCTGCCCGCATGCCGACCATAAGGTTGTCAAATAAACGCC
Organism: Thalassospira sp. NFXS8; assembly: GCF_040148805.1. NCBI lineage: Bacteria > Pseudomonadati > Pseudomonadota > Alphaproteobacteria > Rhodospirillales > Thalassospiraceae > Thalassospira > Thalassospira sp. NFXS8. The sequence goes on from NZ_JAGEMF010000001.1 coordinate 351,487, forward strand.
CCAGACGGTTCATCACCAGCGTTGACAACATGTTAAGGGCTGCTTTTTGCGCTGTTCCAGCCCCCATACGGGTTGATCCTGCAACGACTTCGGGCGCACTATCTAAAAATATGCCATGACAAGCATGGCTTAACAATGCGCCGTCGCTATTATTACAAATGCCAATTGTCAATGCTCCGGCGTCATTCGCCGCCTGCACAGCACCTAACGTAAAGGGAGTTGATCCACTGGCGGCAACAGCAATTAAAACATCCTGCTTGCCAATATTGTGTCGGTTGACTTCAAAAAGTGCAGCATCACGGTCGTCTTCGGCGGAATTAAAAACACCAGGTGCGCTATCAACACCTCCCGCAAGCAAAACAATGGTTCGGTCTTCGGGCCAGCCAAATGTACCACCCAGTTCCTTGGCATCTTGCCATGCAACGGTGCCTGACGTCCCGGCGCCAGCATAGATCAGGCGGCCACCGTCAAGCAATCGATCAGCGATACCGGCTGCAGCGCGCGCCAAAGGTTCGATCATCGGACCAACAGATGCAACAGCCCGCATCTGACCTTCCCATAAAGCAGTCAGGAAATCGGCATCGGACCATTGGTCCAATCCTGCAAAGCGCATATCGAATTCTTCGGTGCTTAATGCCATTTCCCTGATCTCCCTTCCATAATTAAATACCATTGTGATACCAGACACGCAAGGCGTTAAATTATCCTCGTGGCACCTCTTTCAACCCCATCCATATTTTTTATTATATATCAGTATATTGATTGGGTTTTTCATTCAATTTTCGTTTTTTATATACGTTTTTGCCCGCCATTTTGCCGTCATATACGGCGAAAAAGTGGATCTATATTGGTATTGCAAATATAGATACCAGTCTGCTAGGATGACGCAAGTTAGGGATGGCAAACAATGAACAACTCACAATCAGAGAGACTTTATCTGGGGGTCGACGGCGGTGGAACGCGATGTCGGGTAAGACTGGTTAACAGTCATGGTATGGTTATGGGTGAAGCCACACGCGGCAGCGCCAACACCCGCCTTGGCCTGGAAAAGGTTTTTGCCGAGATAACCGATGCAGCCTATGATGCCCTTGATCAGGCATCCCTCCCGCCAGAGAAAATTACTGAAATTCATGCCGGGCTGGGCCTGGCCGGATTAGCATTAACCCGTGAGCAAAAACGTGTTCGGGCCCATCCTCATCCGTTTGCCAGTGCCGTTTTTGAAACCGATGCCTATAGTGCGTGTCTGGGTGCACACAATGGCCATGACGGGGCTATTTTAATCGTCGGCACCGGAACATGCGGACAGGCCATTGTTGCAGATCGGCAACTTGCTGTTGCCGGTTGGGGGTTTGAAATATCCGACATTGGCAGTGGTGCGCGCATTGGCAAACACGCACTGGAAAAAACCCTTCTGGCACACGAAAAAATTGGTTCCGAATCGGACCTGACCCGCCAGTTGATGGCCCATTTCCACAATAGCCCTGAAGAAATGGTGTCCTTTGCCGAAACGGCCGGCCCCGCTGATTACGGACAATTTACCGTGTCCGTTTTTGATGCCTTTGATAATGACGATACCGTTGCCCGCGAAATCGTCGGTCAGGCCTGTAATGCAAATGAACAAATATTACGTCAATTGTTGGCATTTGGCGCCCCGCGCCTGACTTTAATGGGCGGCATTGGCCAACGTATAGCCGGTTTGATGTCGGATGATATACAGAAAAAACTGGTGCCCGCATCAGGTGATGCCCTTGATGGAGCCATTTTAATGGCCAAACGCCAATATGAGGCCCTCCCATGATTGCACCTGATGATGTTTTAAAAAGCCTGCGTGCGCGCGACTTTGAAAATACCGGCCATGGCCCGCTTTATCGCCGCTTGCAAACTGCGATCAAGGCAATCATTGATGACGGTATTTTAAAAGTTGAAGATGCTCTGCCAAGCGAGCGGGACTTGGCAACAGAACTGGGAATTTCACGTGTTACCGTACGCAATGCGGTACGGTCCCTGGTGGAAGATGGTATTCTGGTGCAACGCCACGGCGCGGGCACATTTGTCGCCCCCCGGGTGGAACAGGCCCTGTCGCGGTTAACATCCTTTACCGAAGATATGACCACAAGGGGCATGCATCCCGGTGTCGTCTGGCTGGAAAAATCGGTGGGGTATGCAACACCGGAAGAAGCAATGGCCTTAAACCTGTCGCCCGGCAGCGAAGTGGCGCGGTTTCGGCGCTTGCGTACCGCCAATGATAAACCAATGGCGCTGGAATTTGCCGTCGTCCCCCGACAGTTTATTCCCGTGCCTGAAGAAGTCGACAAATCGCTTTATGATGCATTGGCAAAATACGGCAAAAAACCTGATCGTGCCTTGCAAAGGTTGCGCGCAGAGCTGTTTGATCACGATACGGCTCGCGCCCTTGGCGTACCCGAAGGAAGTGCAGCCCTTTATATCGAGCGCCGGTCGTTTCTGGCCAATGGCACCCCGGTTGAATTCACCCGATCACATTATCGCGGCGACAGTTACGATTTCATCGCCGAAATGCAGGTCGATGCGCGCTAGGCGCAACCAACGTTATAAGCTCATTGCAAACCAAGGAAATTGAACATGACTACACGCTGGACGCCTCAAACCCAGATGGGTCGCGAAACGGCTCAGGCGCCGTCTGTTGTAAAGGCTCAGCTTGCAGCCAATCATGAGGCGATTGCCCAATTGGCCGCCGAATTACGTGAAACGCCCCCCACCTTTGTCATGACATGTGGACGTGGCAGCTCAGACCATGCAACGCTTTATGCCAAATACCTGATCGAAAGCCAGCTTGGCATCCCGGTGGTGTCGGCCGCACCGTCCATTACCTCGATTTATGGCAAGACACTGGCCGTTAAAGGGGCTTTGTTTATTGCCGTTTCGCAGTCTGGCAAAAGCCCGGATCTGGTACAAAGTGCAGCAGCAGCAAAAAAAGCAGGAGCGCGCACCGTTGCATTGGTAAATGTAACCGATTCTCCGCTCGCACAAACAGTGGATCACGTTATTCCGTTGCTGGCGGGTGCCGAAACCAGTGTCGCTGCGACAAAATCCTATATCGCGACACTATCGGCAATTGCCCAGATTGTGGCAGCATGGGTTAATGATGATGCTTTAAACAAAGGCCTTGATGCCCTGCCCGGTCAATTGGTCCGTGCCCTGGATAATGACTGGCTTGATGCGGCAGAGCCAATTGCAAAATCGCAAGGTTTATACGTTATTGGCCGCGGGCCGACCTTCGCCATTGCCCAGGAAGCAGCCCTTAAATTCAAGGAAACCAGCAGCCTGCATGCCGAAGCCTTTAGTGCTGCCGAAGTCAAACACGGCCCGATGGCCCTGGTCACAAGTGATTTTCCGATGCTGGTATTTTCACAGCAAGATGCCACGCGCGAAAGTGTAGAAGGATTTTTGGCTGAAATGCGCGCCAAAACCGACAACCTGTTTGCCGCCGAAACCGGGCATAGCAGCACCAAGGGCCATTTGCCGGTTGTTGAAGACATTCACCCGTTACTGGCCCCTATCGCCATGATCCAGACTTTCTATACGCTGGCTGAACATGTTGCGTTACTGCGCGGCTGCAACCCCGATGCCCCGCCGCATCTGTCCAAGGTAACGGAGACGCATTAATGCCGGTTCTTGCCATTATAAACGCCAAATTGTTTGACGGTGACCGTTTTCACGATGACAAGGCCGTCGTGATCGAGAACGGTAAAATTTCGGCTGTTAGCAATGCTGGCGATATTAGCGACACCACAAACACCTATGATGCCCAAGGCTATATTTTAGCCCCTGGCTTTATCGATGTGCAGGTGAACGGTGGCGGTGGTGTGTTATTAAACCACACCCCCACTGTTGAAGGCATTCGCGCGATTATGGCCGGTCATCGGCAATTTGGCACAACCGCCATGTTGCCAACCCTGATTACGGATACGCGCGCTAAAATGCTGGCGGCAATTGCGGCGGTTAAAGATGCAATTGCGCAAAACGTCCCCGGCATTGTCGGCATTCACCTTGAAGGCCCTTATCTGAACACCGAACGCAAAGGCGTTCATGATCCCAACATTATCCGCCCGATGGAAGATGATGCGATCGAAGTGTTAAGCAGCCTGCCTAATGGCCGCATTGTGGTAACGATGGCCCCGGAAAAAGCCAAGGCAGGCACCATTGCCAAGCTGACCGAAAACAACGTTCTGGTTTGTGCTGGTCATACGGCGGGTACATATAGTGATGTGCAAGCCGCAATTGGCGAAGGCTTGCGCGGCTTTACCCATCTTTTTAACGCCATGAGCCCGCTTAACCACCGGGAACCGGGTGTTGCCGGGGCCGCCATTGCCGATGACAATACCTGGTGCGGACTGATTGCCGACGGGTTCCATGTCCATCCTGCTGCCATGCAAGTTGCTGTGCGCGCCAAAAAAACCGGCAAAATTATGCTGGTGACAGATGCGATGCCGACAGTCGGTGCAAAGAACAAAAGTTTTGTTCTGGGTGGTGAGGAAATTATTGCCACCAATGGCCGTTGCGCGCTGGCTGATGGCACCTTGGCCGGGTCCGATCTTGATATGATGTCGGCGGTGAAAAACACGGTTGAAATGATTGGCACGGATCTGGCCGAAGCCCTGCGTATGGCATCGCTTTACCCGGCGGAATTTTTAAAGATGGGCGAACATAAAGGCCGGATCAAACCGGGTTTTGACGCCGATTTTGTTCTGTTTGACAGCGCATCATATACAGTAAAAAACACCTGGATTTCAGGGCAATAACGATCATTCGTTATATAAAACATTAAAAAGGAGGCACCTCATGACGTCGAAACCCGTACGCGTTCTTGTCGTCGGACTGGGCAATATGGGGATGTCCCATGCCAAGGCTTATCATGCTCTTGAGGGGTATGAAATTGTCGGGCTGTGCACACGATCCCCCATTTCGGACGAATCCCTGCCTGATGGCTTTGCGCACTATCCGCGATTCACAGATTATGAAACAGCACTGACAAACACCAAACCCGATGCCGTTTCAATCAACACCTATACCGAAACCCATGCCAGTTACGCCGTGGCCGCGTTTGAGGCCGGGGCGCATGTGTTTATTGAAAAACCACTGGCCGCCACGGTTGAAGATGCCGAGCGAGTGGTTGCCAGTGCGATGAAGAATAACCGCAAACTGGTGATCGGCTATATTCTGCGCCATCATCCGTCGTGGGAAAAGTTTGTCGAACTGGCACAAACATTGGGCAAGCCGCTGGTGATGCGTATGAATTTAAACCAGCAAAGCAGTGGTGAATTCTGGGAAACCCATAAGCGCCTGCTAAACAGTGTGTCGCCGATTGTTGATTGCGGCGTGCATTACCTTGACATGATGTGTCTGATGACGGGTGCCAAACCGGTTTCGGTTCATGCGATGGGCGTGCGCCTTTCACCCGACGTGGCCGAAGATATGTATAATTATGGCCAATTACAGGTGCGGTTCGATGACGGTTCGATTGGCTGGTATGAAGCGGGCTGGGGCCCGATGATCAGTGAAACGGCTTTTTTCGTTAAAGATGTGATCGGACCGAAGGGCTCTGTCTCAATCACAGATGTAGAAGAAAAAGGCGCAGGATCGGCCGATATTGATACACACACCAAAACCAGTGCCTTAAAATTACATCATGCTGCCACAGATCATGACGGAAAATTTACACAATCGGACGAGATCATCAGAACAGATGACGAGCCCGATCATGATGCTTTGTGCCTGCGTGAACAGCAGTTTTTCCTAAAGTCTATAACGGAAAATCTTGACCTTACGCAGCATATGACGGATGCATTGGGCTCCTTACGGATCGCCCTTGCTGCGGATCAATCGGTTCGCACGGGGAATATTATAATGCTCTGACCCCCAGGAGGAGTACCCACATGCCTTCCGTTAAACCCGGTGTTGTTACCGGTGCTGCCTATCGCGAACTCGTTGCTGCTTGCAAGCAGGACAGGTACGCTCTACCCGCGGTTAATGTTACCTCGTCAAGCACATTGAACGCAGCCCTTGAAGCTGCTGCCAATGCCGGTTCTGACATTATCATTCAGCTATCGAATGGTGGTGCACAGTTCTTTGCCGGCAAGGGCATCAAGGATGCCAATGCTGCCCGTATTATTGGCGCCGTTTCCGCCGCCCGTCATGCTCAGCTTATGGCTGAATATTATGGCGTCGCCGTTGTTCTTCATACCGATCATGCCAACCGGAAATTCGTTCCGTGGGTCGATGGTATGCTGAGCTGGGGTGAAAAAGCGTACAAGGAAACCGGCAAGCCTTTGTTTAGCTCGCATATGCTTGATTTGTCAGAAGAACCACTGGAAGACAATCTGGCGACCTGCGAGGAATTTCTCAAACGTCTTTCTGCTGTCGATATGAGCCTGGAAATTGAACTGGGTGTTACCGGTGGCGAAGAAGACGGTATTGGCAAGGAACTTGATACGTCGCAAGACGATATTGACCCGCGCCTGTATACCCGGCCAGAAGAAGTTGAAGAAGCCTATCGTCGTCTGAAGCCGCTGGGCCATTTTTCGGTTGCTGCGGCATTTGGCAACGTTCACGGCGTGTACAAACCCGGCAATGTGAAACTGCGCCCGGAAATTTTGCTGGAATCGCAGAAATACGTTGCCGAAAAACACGACCTTGACGGTTTCCCGCTTGATTTCGTTTTCCACGGTGGTTCCGGTTCGGAAAAAGAAAAAATCGAGGAAGCCGTGGGTTACGGCGTTTTCAAAATGAACATCGATACCGACACCCAGTTTGCCTATGCAACAGCGGTTGGTAAATATGTTGAGGAAAACGAACGCGCCTTTAAATACCAGGTCGATCCTGACAACGACACGCCCTACAAAAAGCAATACGACCCGCGTGTCTGGGTCCGCGAGGCTGAGCTTTCGATGGCCGCCCGCCTTGAAGAAGCCTTCAAGGATTTGGGAGCTACCGGCAAGTCAATCGCCAAAGGCTGATTACACACATCTTTTCGCAAAACCCGTCAGAGAAATCTGGCGGGTTTTGTTTTTGCAGTGCAAAATTCACACGACCAGAACACATATCAGTCATGCTGACATATCCTGACAGGAACTGTCAGGGGCGCACTTGCGTATATAGACTGGCTCCTCTATACATTTCCCGAACAATTCAGGAACAAAGGCCGGATATGCTGACAAAAATTTCGGTTCGCGGTGCGAAAGAACACAATCTTCAAAACATTGATGTGGACCTGCCGCGCGATTCACTTGTGGTCATTACCGGCCTTTCGGGGTCAGGTAAAAGCTCGCTTGCATTTGACACCATCTATGCCGAAGGCCAGCGCCGCTATGTCGAAAGCCTGTCGGCCTATGCCCGTCAGTTCCTTGAAATGATGCAAAAGCCGGATGTCGAATATATCGATGGTCTGTCTCCTGCCATTTCGATTGAACAAAAAACCACCTCGCGCAATCCGCGCTCGACGGTGGGGACTGTGACCGAAATTTACGACTATATGCGCCTTCTTTGGGCGCGTGTCGGTATTCCCTATTCGCCTGCTACCGGCCTTCCCATTGTCAGCCAGACGGTTTCACAAATGGTGGACCGGGTGATGGAAATGGAAGAAGGCACAAGGCTTTATTTGCTGGCCCCCATCGTGCGTGGTCGCAAGGGGGAATATAAAAAGGAATTAAAAGACCTGCGCGCACGTGGCTTTCAGCGCGTAAAAATCGATGGTGAAATGTATGACATCGACGAGGCACCTGATCTTAACAAAAAGCTGAAACACGACATATCTGTCGTTGTAGATCGACTGGTTGTCAAAGACGGCATTCAAACGCGCCTGGCCGACAGCTTTGAAACCGCGCTGGAACTGACCGACGGTATTGTTTTTGCCGAAGATGCGCGAAGCGGTGACAGCACGTTGTTTTCCGCCAAATTCGCCTGCCCCGTTTCCGGTTTCACCATCGAGGAAATCGAACCACGGTTGTTTTCGTTTAACAATCCGTTTGGCGCCTGCCCGGTTTGCGATGGCCTTGGCACCCAAATGGAATTTGATCCGGAACTGGTGGTGCCTGATACCAGCAAAACGCTGGATGATGGTGCAGTGGCCCCGTGGGCCAGCGGAACGTCAAAATACTATTTGCAAACGTTACGCGCCATTGCCAGGCATTTTGGCTTTAAAACCAATGTTGCATGGGAAAAACTGCCCGCAACGGCACAAAAAATTATATTGCATGGCTCTGGCGATGAAGAAGTGACCGTGACCTATGATGACGGGTCGCGCAGCTATAAGGTAACCCGTCCGTTTGAAGGGGTTATCCCCAATATGTCGCGTCGTTGGCGCGAAACCGATAGCCAGTGGGCACGCGATGAACTTGCCAAATACCAGACAATTTCAAGCTGCGATGCCTGCCACGGCGACCGCCTGAAACCCGAGGCACTGGCCGTCAAGATTGACCATTGCACCATTTCCGAAATCACCGCCCTGTCAATTGGCAAAGCGGTGGACTGGTTTGCCGCCCTGGAACCAAAACTGAACGAAAAGCAGACAGAAATTGCCCGGCGTATTTTGCGCGAAATTAATGATCGTTTGCGGTTTTTGAACGATGTTGGCCTGAACTACCTGTCAATGTCTCGAACATCGGGCACTTTATCGGGCGGGGAAAGCCAGCGTATTCGTCTGGCGTCGCAAATCGGTTCGGGTCTGACCGGCGTTTTATATGTACTTGATGAACCGTCCATCGGCTTGCACCAGCGTGACAATGACCGGTTGCTGGAAACCCTGAAACGCTTGCGTGACCTTGGCAATACCGTGCTGGTGGTCGAGCATGACGAAGATGCCATCCGTGCGGCCGATTACGTGGTTGATATGGGCCCGGGCGCAGGTATCCACGGGGGCCGCATTGTTGCCGAGGGGACCCCGGAAGAAATTCAACAAAACCCTAACAGCCTTACCGGAAAATACCTGACCGGTATTGAACAGATTGCCGTGCCCGACAAACGCCGGGACGGCAGTGGCAAAGCCATTACCATTACCGGCGCGCGGGCCAATAACTTGCAAAACGTTAAAGTGGATTTTCCACTGGGCAAGTTTATCTGTGTGACGGGGGTATCAGGTGGTGGTAAATCCAGCCTGGTGATTGAAACGCTATATAAGGCGCTGGCAAAACGCATGCATAATGCGCGCAACCAGCCTGGCGCCCATGACAGCATTTCAGGCATCGAACATATCGATAAAATCATTGATATTGACCAAAGCCCGATTGGCCGTACCCCGCGGTCCAACCCGGTAACTTATACCGGTGCTTTTACCCCCATTCGCGAATGGTTTGCCCAGTTACCCGAAGCCAAAACACGCGGTTACAAGCCCGGTCGTTTTTCGTTTAACGTTAAAGGTGGCCGTTGCGAAGCCTGCCAGGGTGATGGCGTTATCAAAATTGAAATGCATTTTTTGCCCGATGTTTACGTTACCTGTGATCAATGCAAAGGCAAACGCTACAATCGGGAAACATTAGAAATATCTTTTAAAGGCAAATCAATATCAGACATTCTTGACATGACAGTTGAAGAAGGTGCCGATTTCTTCAAGGCCGTTCCCAGCATTCGTGACAAGATGGAAACCCTAAAACAGGTTGGGTTAAGTTACGTTCATTTGGGTCAGCAAGCCACCACCCTGTCGGGCGGTGAAGCGCAGCGCGTCAAACTTGCCAAGGAGCTTTCCAAACGGGCAACAGGGCGCACGATTTATATTCTGGATGAACCGACAACCGGCCTTCATTTCCACGATATTCGTAAATTGTTAGAAGTGCTGCATACCCTGGCCGATCAGGGCAACACGGTTGTTGTGATTGAACATAACCTTGATGTAATCAAAACGGCCGACTGGATTATTGACATTGGCCCCGAAGGGGGTGATGGCGGTGGTGAACTCGTGGGTGCCGGAACGCCTGAAGACATCATGAACAATGATCGCAGCTATACCGGAAAATACCTGAAGCGACATTTACGTATCGCTTAATTCAAAGGCCGCATCATGTGGATTTGGCATTATCAGACCCGATAGCCAAAGCACGGATGCGGCCCTCCAGGGTTTGTAAAATCGCTTTGACCAACCGTTCGCTAAAGCCTGCGACAAAGGCTATCAACAGCATTGTCGCCACTTGCTGGCCGGTATCGGCGGCCATATCGCTGTTGCCGATATCGTTTAAATCCCTGATCGCCTGTAGCTGATTAAGGGAATCGGGAACGATACCGGCGCGAATAACCAGCAATGCCAGAACGGCAAAAACAAACCCCAGAAATGGACGAAACAGAAATTTGAAAAATACGTCCAGCGGCGACAGATCGGTCCAGTTGTGGCTATCACCCATATGCAACATCACACTGACCGTTGCACCCAATGCGCCAAAAACGCCTACAAAAAACACCAGATCATAACTAAACCCGAACAACCGGCCGCCCCAGGAACTGATCAGCGTATCAATTAAAAAAAACGTCCCTAAAACGCCAACCAGAACAACAGGTGACATAACCAGCGCCACGCTGGCCGCCGATAGTTTGGCGACATCGCCCCCCGATACCAATGTCGTTATAAACCGGCTCATCGGGGTATTGTTTGGTACTATCAACGGTGACGGTGACGGTGACGGTGACGATGCTGGTACGGTTTCCGATATCTGCCCGCCTGAAACAGGATCATGGTCCGAAGACGGCTTTGCAGTTGCGTCGTCCTGTTGTTTGTGCGGATCTGCTGCCTGGGTTGTGCGTGGCGGGGATGTATCCATTCGGCCAAACTCCTGCGATGTCTGATGGGGTGCCGGTTGCAACAAACGACCGCTAATTGACGCAGAACACACCAAAATGTGATGTGAGTCCTTTTCACAAAGTTTTTTGGCAGCGCCCGTGGGAAATTTTCAGCAATTGTCTTGAAATTTACGCCATTGCACCGCTATGTGTGGGGCAATCTTGGCATTATGCCATCACCTGTTTGACGGAGGTTCAGCTTGGATACGGTTACACCCGTTCATATCATTGGTGCCGGATTGGCCGGCAGCGAAGCGGCATGGCAATTGGCCGAAGCTGGCATCCCCGTGATCATTCACGAAATGCGCCCTTCCCGCCCGACCGATGCGCACCACACCGACAAATGCGCCGAACTGGTTTGTTCCAATTCGTTCCGGTCCGATGACAAGGAATATAACGCAGTTGGCTTGATCCATGATGAAATGCGCCGCGCCAATTCAATAATCCTGCGCTGCGCCGATGAACACAAGGTTCCCGCCGGAGCAGCATTGGCCGTCGATCGCGAAGGTTTTTCGCAAGCGGTCACCGACGCACTTTCCAATCATCCGTTAATTACGCTGGAACGTGGCGAGATTGACGGTTTGCCGCCAGTCGAATGGGGCAACACCATTATTGCCACCGGCCCGCTTACATCGGGACCGCTTGCCGCAGCAATCCGCGAAGCCACCGGCGAACAGTCACTGGCGTTTTTTGATGCCATTGCACCGATCCTGTATAAAGAAAGCATTGATTTCGACAAAGCGTGGTTTCAATCGCGTTATGACAAGGGCGATGGCAAGGATTATATCAATTGCCCGATGAACAAGGACGAATACAACGCGTTCATTGATGCCTTGCTGGCGGGTGAAAAAACCGAGTTCAAGGACTGGGAAAAAGACACGCCGTATTTTGATGGCTGCCTGCCAATTGAAGTAATGGCCGAACGGGGCCGTGAAACCCTGCGCCATGGCCCGATGAAACCGGTAGGCCTGACCAACCCGCATGATCCGCTGGTGAAGTCCTATGCCATTGTTCAATTGCGCCAGGATAACGCCCTGGGCACGCTTTACAACATGGTCGGATTTCAAACCAAGCTGAAATACGGTGCCCAGGTCGAGGTTTTTAAAACCATCCCCGGTTTGGAAAATGCCGATTTTGCTCGCCTTGGCGGCATTCATCGCAATACATTCATCAATTCCCCACGTTTGCTCGACCCAACATTACGTCTTAAATCGCGCCCTGACATTCGCTTTGCCGGGCAGATTACCGGGTGTGAAGGATATGTTGAAAGTGCAGCCGTCGGCCTGATGACCGGGCGCTTTACCGCCGCAGAAAAACTGGGCCGCGAATTACCCCTGCCCCCTGCCATAACCGCAATGGGCGCATTACTGGGCCACATTACCGGCGGTGCAGATGAAAGCACATTCCAGCCAATGAATGTAAATTTCGGCCTGTTTCCCGAACTTGAATTAACCAAACGGGTTAAAGGGCGAGATCGCAAAAAACTCTACACCGACCGCGCCATTCCGGCTTTCGATGAATGGCTGACAAGCATCAATAATTGATGCCGTCCAATATCGGCTTTTATGTATCAAAACGCCCGGTCAGCAATGATCGGGCGTTTTTTGTGGTTTTCTAATCGCGATACAGGTTAACCCGGGTCAATTCACCCGTTATTTCGCGAATGCTTTTGCCATTTCGGAAACGTTTAAAAACAAGATCCAGATTACCATCATCGTTTAACGTACGTTCATAGACCTGCATCTCATAGCCGCCATCATCAAGAATATACATGGCATGCACAGTTAGCGTTTTGCCAACAATGCGCGCCCAGACAAATGGCTGCCCCTTTAACGGGTCATTGGGAACGCGTTTGCCAAACAAGCCGGTCCGCATGGCACTGCCATAAATTTCCGGTCGGTCTGTTTCAAAAAAATCGATGGAGATGGCGGCGGTTTTTTCGCGCCCGTCTGATTTATAAATGACGGTCGACCAGTCAATCGAAAACCCGCTGCCACTTTTCTTAATCGCAACATCAAGGTCCCTGGCTTTAAGCTCGTTTTCGGCTTCAGAAATTGCGGTGCCATGATAGGTACCCAGAAAGGGATCAATAGACATCGCCGATGCAGGGTGACGGCCCGGCCAAAATGCCACCAGAACAGCCAATGGAACAATGACTAAAAACGCGAGCTTCCTGATGATTTTCATTTTGTGACCCCACGGGCTTAAAACACCGGTTCAGGACCACAGTTAAGTCAGGAACCGGTTGACATGTAAAGATTTATAACCTTTTTGCCCGTTGTAAAGACTGCGCTTTACCAATAACCGGAAAATGCCCTAAGCGTCAGGCGGAAGCTCGCGGGTCTGGCCAGACCGAACACAGCAGAAAATGGATCATAGTCAGCCTTTTTCAGCTTTTTCAAATAATTTTCAGCCAGTATTACAGGCAATGCTGCGGCTATTGCCGACTTTGGCAATGCAGAACGCATTTTTCGTGCATCCCTAATTTTCATAGCCGCATGTTCAGCCAGGTGTTTGCTCATCGCGCGAACAGCATCGGTCCGGCGAAATTCAAAGATATCTCCGGTCGACACACCAAACTGTTCCATAACATCATTTGGAACATATTGGCGTTTTGCGCGCCCATGGAAAACCATTGCCCGCAAAATGCCTACCATGCCATATGCGTTTCCGGCCCGTCTGGCAGCCTCGCCCGCATCATTTTTGCTATCCTCACGATGCCCCAAAAGTACTCCTACTGCAGCCTGGCTTAATAAGCCCGATGTCTGATCGATATAATGGTCAAGGGCTGCAAGGTTATCCGGGGCAGTGTCAAACAAATCGAATTCACGGGCATCAATCATGGCTTCCAGAGCCGGCCGATCCAACTTGTTATTGCCGATCATCTGTGCCAACGGTTCGACAACTTCATGCTTTCGCACATCACCGTTCTCAATGCCAGAAAGTGCGTCGCGCCACCATTGCAACCGGATCTGACCCAGCATGGCCTCGCTGACCATTTCGCGGGTTTTTGAAATTTCCTGATTAAAGGCATAAAGCGTGAACAGGTCTTCGCGATGTTCCGGTGCCGCAAAAAGTCCACACAGGAAACGGTCACGATCATTACGACGGACATATTCGGCACAATAGGAAAGGTCTGGAGTATTGGTCATTGGTTTGTTTTACCTGCCGGTCATAATATGCGCGGACAGGATATTATCCCATCTTTTCGGGCGTTTTCCGGGGCTGTTGTGCTTTATCATTATCAGAATGTTCCGATGCCTGCGACATTGCCATCTCGGGCATGGTCTCCACATATATCGACTGGGACGGGAATGCAAATGAAGCGCCTTCTTCTTCGATAATTCGTTTAAAAGCGATGATATGCCGATTACGGATATCACGCCACTCCAGCCAGTCGGTCGTCAGTGTAAAGTAGTACAAATCGATATTGATGGAACTACTGCCAAAATCGGCAAGATGCACCATCTGCGGTACATCCTCCTGCGCGACATCGTCATCGTTTTTCAGAAATGCGCGCAACCGCTCAATGATTTTTTCGATCTGATCGGCACTGGTACGATATTCAACCCCAATCACCATTTTGATCCGGCGATGGGTCATACGGGTCCAGTTAATCACCGGCGAATTAACAATTTCCGCGTTGGGCATCACCACCATTGCTTTGGAAAACGTTCGTACCTTTGTCGCACGCAGACCAACAAATTCGACCACGCCTTCAAAATGCGGTGTTTCGATCCAGTCCCCGCGTTTGAAAAGTTTATCGGCAAAGATGGTTAGCCCACCAAACACATTGGCAACAGAATCCTTGGCCGCAAGGGCAACCGCCATACCAGCCAGCCCAAGACCACCCAAAAACGCCGAAACATCAATTCCCCAATCTTCCAAAAGGGCGACACCAGCCAAAACCACAATTAATGTTCTGACGCAGCGAATGAAAAACTGGCGCAAATCATCGGCTAGGCCAGCCCCGAAACGCCCCGCAAATGTATTAAAGCCCAACGCAAGTGGTTCGATGATCCGGTAAAAAGCCCAGAAAATTGTCGCGATAACAATAACGCGCAGAACATTGAAAATTGCTGCGTCAGCCTGTTCGGAAAAATCCATCACTTCGACTGAAAAATAAACCCCCAGGACCACAACAAAGACCTGAACAGGTGTCTGTATCGCGTTGAAAATCATTGCCATTGTTTGATGACGATGATGGTTGGCCAGTTTGCCAAGCCCCCCGACCACACCGTGTGCCAGAACCTTACGCATCACGACAAACAATATCAAAATAACAAGCGCGATAATGGCGCGCCCGATTTCGCCGCCACCAACCATGTCGGCCCATTTGGCAAAGTGATCAACAACCCTGTCGTTCAGGTTTTCAACGCTTGAAGTGATTTCTTCCATACTATTACATGCGACATCTTGGCCCGAATATTGTCGCAGTTCCCCCGCCCTGTTCAAAAATTTCCCGTTACTACATCGCGCAACAGCACCTTGATTGTTCTCGGAATTAGCAAACAAACCGAAACAGTTGACGGGTTCTCAAACAGCTATTAATGCCGCTGCCACGCGCCGTTCTTCCGATTGCAGAACATTAAATGTCCGGCAGGCTGCACCTGTATCCATCGGCTCAATAACAATCCCGTGCGGGCGCAAGGCATTTCGCCATGCTGTTTTAACTGGCTGCATTCGTGCGCCCATTCCCAGCAGCAAAATATCAATTTCGCCAGCACGCGCAATGACCTCGGCAAATGCGTTTTCATCTACGCTATCAATTTCGGTGTGAGGCCATGCGAGAACTTCGGTCGAAAACAGTAAAATAGAGCCTTCGGCCTTTTCCATACCAAAACGAAACAGCCCGTCGCCATAACTGGTAACAATTTTTCGGCCCGATGCGACCATCGGTGTGATGTCCAATGTCATGATTGACCTCGCTGCAGTGATGTTATCTGGCGCCAGAACGGCGATGTCGATTGCCAGGCTGGCATTAAAAAGGCCGGGTCGTTTTCGCACGATCCCGGCCTTCTTGTAAATGATTGACGCTAGCAGATACCGTCTAATCCGATTTTAAAGCGCACCGGCTTCTTCGGTTGTTGCTTCATCGCCTTCAGGAATTTTCCGGCGCAATTTCAAAACAACCAGCAACGGCGATGCCACGCAGATCGATGAATATGTCCCGATCACAATCCCGAAAATCAGGGCAAAGGTAAAGCCGCGAATAGCCTCGCCGCCAAATGCAAACAATGCAATCAGCGCCAGCAAGGTCGTAAACGAAGTCATTACCGTACGCGACAGGGTCGTATTGATCGACAGATCAAGAAGTTCGACCAGATCCATTTTGCGAAATTTACGCATAAATTCGCGAATACGGTCAAAAACCACCACCGTATCGTTGATCGAATACCCTGCCACCGTCAAAATTGCCGCCAATGTCGCCAAATCGAACTGAACACCACTGATCACAAATAACCCGACGGTAATGATCACGTCGTGCAACAGCGCGACGACAGATGCCACGGCAAACTGCCATTCGAACCGTAACCAGATATAAAACATGATCAGCGCAAGCGAGATGACAACCGAGTAAATACCGGCTTCCTTAAGCTCATCCCCAACCTTGGGTCCGACAAGTTCCGAACGACGAATGCTGACCCCGTCGCCAAGTGCCTTGGTTACGGTTTCAAGTGCCGCCATCTGGGCCTTTTCGTCACCATCCTGACGTTGTAACTGGATTAGAACGTCGTCAGGTTCACCAAATTGCTGGATCGAAACATCGCCCAGCCCCAGGCTACCAAGATTATCGCGTAAACCCGAAATATCGGCAGGCCCATCGGTTTTGATTTCGAGCAGAATCCCGCCACGAAAGTCGATCCCGAAATTCAGACCTTTGGTGAAAAACAGAACACTAGAGATAACCACCAGTGAAATCGAAAAGATGTAGAAAAACTTCCGGAGCTTGAGGAACGGGATGTTCACTTCATCCGGAACAAGATGCAACGGTTTCATGTGCGATTTGCTCCCTTCCTCACAATACCAGCTCTGTCGGACGACGACGCTTCACCCAGAATGCCACGATCAAACGTGTCACCCAGATTGCCGCGAACATCGACGTGATAATCCCGATTGCCAATGTCACCGCAAACCCCTTGATCGGGCCTGATCCAAAGCTGAACAGAACCAAAGCGGCAATAAGGGTGGTGATATTGGCATCAAGAATTGTCGACATAGCACTACGATAACCGGCATCAATCGAATTGATAATCGATCGGCCGATTTTTCGTTCTTCCCGGATACGTTCAAAAATAAGAACGTTGGCATCAACCGCCATCCCGACTGTCAGAACGATACCGGCGATGCCCGGCAAAGTCAGCGTTGCCTGAAGGATCGACATGATCGCCAAAATCAGAACCAGGTTCACGATTAAGGCAAGATTGGCAAAAATACCAAACAGGCCATAACTGATTGCCATGAAGACAACAACAAAGACCATGCCGAGAATGGCGGCAATTTCGCCCGAATCAATTGAATCCTGACCAAGGCCCGGCCCGACAGAACGTTCTTCAAGAATTTTCATTGGGGCTGGCAACGCACCTGCGCGCAACAACAATGAAAGATCATTGGCTTCCTGAACACCGAACTGACCGGTGATGATCCCGCTGCCACCCATGATCGGTTCATTGATCCGGGGGGCTGAAATCACCTTGCCATCAAGCACAATCGCCAGACGACGACCGGTGTTTTTGCTGGTGACATCACCAAACCTAGCACCGCCTGCCGCATCAAAGCGGAACGATACCACCGGGCGACCATCATTAAAGGTCGGCTGGCTATCGATCAGGTTGTCACCGGAAACGACAACACGGCGATCAACCAGATATTCTTCGGGTTCACCGGGCGATGCGTTATCGGCACCAGGCATAATGACAGCGCCGGGCGGAATGCCGGTTGCCTTTGCCTGCTGGGGTGTTTTGGTTTCGTTAATCAGGTGAAAGTTCATTTTGGCTGTCCGACCCAGAATATCGCGCAACCGCGATGGATCATCCAGGCCAGGAACCTGCACAACGATACGATCTTCCCCTTGACGCTGGATTGACGGTTCCGTCGTCCCCAGTTCGTCAACACGACGACGCACAACTTCCAGCGACTGGCTGATGGCGCGGTCGATCATTTCACGACGCGTCTTTTCGTTGTAGGTCAACATGATGTGGTTGCCTTCACCGCCAACAATAGTCAGCGGGTCCAACTTTGCCAGCATGGATCGGGCTTTTTCGACATCATCGTCATTAACGATGGTAACCGATGCGCCATCAGCCGAGCCGCGCAATCCACGATAACGCAGACGTTGCTCACGCAGGGCATCGCGCATGTTTTCAGTCAGTGAGTCGTAACGTTCCCGAATAACGGAATCGACGCCCACTTCCAAAAGCATGTGCGAACCGCCGCGCAGATCAAGGCCAAGGCTGATCTGCTTGCCGGGCATCCAGCTTGCTTCTGTCGGAAATGTGCCCTTGGGAAAGAAGTTTGGCGCGGCATATATCACGCCCAAAGCACACACCAGGAGCACCAGTGCTGCTTTCCATTTGGTAAAATAAAGCATGTGTCCTTTAACCAGAGATGTCTGGGGAACATTGCGACATCGGGCTCAGGGCTTAATCAGGAAAAAAGGAAGGACTTGCCCGGCCGACCGCCAGAAATAACAGTAATTAGCAGAAAGGCGGAACCGGGAGGTTCCGCCTGTACGCCGTGATAGAAATCAATCTTTTTTGACTTCTTCAATTTTCTTGTCGTCGGTCTTTTCGTCGGCATCAGAACCGCCCTTGGCAGGTTCGGTACGCGACAGAACATTCGAGATCATGCCACGTGCGACTTTAACTTTCACACCATCAGCAATCTCAACCGAAACTTCATCGTCCGAGACAACCTTAACAACGGTCCCGATGATCCCGCCAGCAGTCACGACTTTATCACCGCGACGAACCGCGGCCAGCATTGCTTTGTGTTCTTTCGCTTTCTTCTGCTGCGGACGAATGAGCAGAAAATAGAAAACCACAAAAATCAGGATCAGCGGCAGAAAGCTGGTCAGCATATCTGCTCCGCCAGCAGCGCCACCAGCACCCTGAGCAAAAGCCGGTGAAATCAACATTAGGAACTCCTAACCTAAAACGGAAAAACTAATCAACTGCCGGAATATAACGGTGTCGTTCGCCGTTGCAAGAAAGATCGCGCAATTTTGCCCCAAACTTCCCCTTGCACGCCTTATATTCTCCATACCATTGCCCATTAGCAGTTGAATAGCGCGGGTTTGACTGGGTTTGTGATCGGATTCACAGTTATCTCCCCCTTTGCAATAGGCTATTCTCGGTCAACAATGCTGTGGTAGGGTTTGCTCATAAAAGGTGGCTTTGACCACCATCAAAAATGAAACCGTCCATGAGGCCCCGATGACCGATACCCTTGCCGATTTATTGCCCACCTTAAACCGCATTGCCGATGCCCTTGACCGAATGGCGCCACCTGCCCGCCAAAAAAATGACCTTGCCGCCGCAGATGCCTTTGTCTGGCACGCCGAAACAGGTTATTTAACCCCGATCAAACAGGTCAACCGGGTCGATATCGGGCTGTTACAGGGGATCGATCAACAAAAAACGATCCTGTATAATAACACCAAACGATTTGCCAATGGCCTGCCAGCCAATAACGCCTTGCTATGGGGGGCCCGTGGCACGGGTAAAAGTTCAATCGTCAAGGCGATGCACGCCCTGATCAACCAGGAAAACCCGTCATCACTGGCATTGGTTGAAATTCACCGCGAAGACATCCCGACCCTGCCCGTTTTGCTGAAAATCCTTCAGGAAAGCGCGCGCAAGATAATTCTGTTTTGCGACGATCTGTCGTTCGACCTTCAGGACGAATCATACAAGTCATTAAAAGCTGTGCTGGATGGCGGAATTGAAGGCCGTCCTGATAACGTTATTTTTTATGCCACATCGAACCGGCGCCATTTGATGGCCCGCGATATGATTGAAAATGAACGTTCAACGGCCATTAACCCGTCCGAGGCCGTTGAGGAAAAAGTATCTCTGTCTGACCGCTTCGGATTATGGCTGGGCTTTCACAATATTTCGCAAGATGTCTATTTCGAGATTATCGCGGGTTACGCTGACGAATTTGGTTTGGACATGCCCAAAGAAGACCTGTTTGCCCGTGCCAAGGAATGGACTGTAACCCGAGGAAGTCGATCAGGACGAGTCGCTTGGCAATTCATTCAGGAAATTGCCGGAGAGCAGGGAAAACATATTTCCTGAGGGCAAAATTAAACTGCCATTCCAATACAAAAACGGCCTGAAATTTTATCAGGCCGTTTTTCATATTTATCGCGATGCGACTGCCTGGGGCAAATATTTGACCGGGTCGCGTGACTTGCGCCCTTTGCGAATCTCAAAATGCAGTTGTGGCCGATTAACCGCCCCGGTGGCGCCGACCGATGAAATCCGCTGGCCCCGCGTCACAATATCGCCGCGGGCCACCAACGGGTTTTCGGTATGGGCATATGCCGACACATATCCATCAGCATGTTTGATCAGGATCAGGTTGCCAAACCCGCGCAGTTCATTGCCAACATAGGTTACAACACCATTATCAGTCGCAAGAATGGCGGTGCCCCGTTCGGCCGCAATATTAATACCATCGTTAAACAACCCGCCTGGCCCGGCGCCATATCCCAAAACCACCTTGCCTTGCACCGGCCAGATAAAACCCTGGCGGTTGGCGGGGTCAATATCATCGACACGGGTCTTGGCAACTGTTGTCGGTTTTACCGATGATGACGTGGAAGCCGAGGGCGAAGGATTACGGGTAACAGATGTTGCCGGTTCCGCATGCCAGCTTTTCCCCGAAGCCAACTGGCGTTCGGCTTGTGCGGCAACATCCTGTGGCTTCATTCCCGGCACCGGAATATTTGCGCCAGTCGCATAATCGGCTCTGGCACTGGTTATATCCGTCACCCGGCTTAGATCAGACGAAGATGTTGACGTTGATGAAATATCATCTGGGGCCTCCAGCGGAGACGCACCTATTTCTGCAGACTGACTGCGTCGCGCAACAACAACTTGTTTGGTTGTTACAGTTTTGCGCGATGATGATGCCACAGCAGTCCCCGGCGGACTGCTGTTATAGTCAGCCTGCCACGGCGGCAAAACAAGACGCTGGCCGGGGTAAATGACGTAAGGTGACCTCAGGTTATTTCTGCTGGCGAATTTCTGAAAATCGGCATGATAACGTTCAGCAAGCAGCGATACACTATCACCGCTTTTTACCGTTATGACACGTTCGCCATTGCCCAGTTTTGGCATCGCGGAAAGCGAATAATTCGTTCCCTCGTCATACACAACCGGAACTGGCCTGGAATTAAGCAAACAGCCGCCAAGCGTCGCTGCTGTCCCGCAGACAAACAGCAACGTCCGAACATTGTGAACGACGTGTTTGGCATAATTTTTCATCATGCCGCAGATTTTCCATCACTACCGGTTAATAATCGGTAAGGAGACGGCATTTTTCAGAAAAATGAAGGACGTTAAAATTCTTCCGTGCCTGCCAGCATGGGAACAAACCGTACCGGCATCAGTTCGGTTACATCAATTCCGGTCGGTGTGCGCATTACCCGTAACAGAATTTGAGTATGGGAAACCTCGCCAACAGGCACAACCATTATACCGCCAATGGCAAGCTGATCGACCAGAACCGGGGGAACATCCTGCGCCGATGCCGTAACGATAATACGGTCAAACGGTGCCTGCGCCTTCCAGCCCAGGCCACCATCGGCATGCAGGGTGGAAATGGTATGTAGCCCCAAACGGCGAAACCTGTCTTCGGCCTCGCGCAACAATGGTTTTTGGCGCTCCAGCGTATATACCCGCCGGGCCAGCTGCGCCAGAATTGCCGCCTGATACCCGGACCCGGTACCAACCTCAAGAACCTTCATGCGGTCATTAAGTTGCAAGGCCTGCGTCATTAAGGCGACGATATAGGGCTGCGAAATGGTTTGCCCCTTGCTGATTGGCAGGGCGACATTTTCCCAGGCGCGACGAACAAACGGTTCGGCAACAAACATTTCACGCGGGATCGCGGCAAGTGCAGCTAGAACCGCATCATCATGAATACCGTCATGGCGCAGGATCGCCAGCAGGGCATCAATTTCCGGGGCACGGGCAATGGCAGGCGTACTCACTGAAATGCCTTTGTCAGTTTTTCGTGGGTCTTGTTATCGGTAAAATCAAGGCCGATTGGCGTTATAGAAATATCGCCCTTTTCGATCACATGTAAATCGGCGTTTTCGTCTTCGGGCAATTCAGACCGGATCGCCCCAATCCAGTAATAGGGTTCTCCGCGCGGATCAAGACGTTCGGCAACGTGATCACCAATTTTACGTTGCCCCTGTCGGGTTACGCAAACTTGTGCGCCCCCTTCGCGTTCGAATTCGGGAAAATTCACGTTAATCAAAACGTTACTGGGCCATTTTGCAGCAACAAGTGAACGCGCAACCTGAGTAAGATGTGCCCGGGCAATGTCCCAGCTAATCAGCTTTTGGGAAAAATACTGTGAAAATGCAATTGCAGGAACATTTAGCAAGGCTGCTTCCATTGCGGCCGCAACCGTCCCCGAATAGGTAACATCTTCGCCCAGATTACCCCCGCGATTAATGCCGGAAAAAACAATATCAGGTGGCGTTTCACGCATGATGATCTGCAAAGCCAGCAAAATACAGTCAGTTGGTGTTCCATCGACAGCAAAATGACGGTCGTCGCGCTTGTGAATACGCAAGGGACGACGCAGGGTCAAGGAATGCCCCGCGCCGCTTTGTTCTATCGATGGTGCAACCACCCAGACATCATCCGAAAACTGACGCGCCAGTTTTTCCAGTAGTTTGATGCCTGGCGCATCAATACCGTCATCATTACAAATAAGGATGCGGGCGTTTTGCAGATCGATCATTAATTTCCCTAGCTCGCAACGGCAATTTTGGTCAGTCCACCCATATAGGGAACCAACACATCAGGAACCCGAATGGAACCATCGGCTTGCTGATAATTTTCCATTACGGCGATCAAACAGCGACCAACTGCCAGCCCTGACCCGTTAAGGGTATGAACAAAGCGGGTTTTCTTGTCACCCTGTGTCCGGCAACGGGCGTTCATGCGCCGTGCCTGAAATTCACCAGTATTCGAGCAAGAAGAAATCTCACGATACCGTCCCTGCCCCGGCAACCAGACTTCGATGTCATAGGTTTTCATGGCCGAGAAACCGGTATCCCCCGAACATAACAACATTGTCCGATACGGCAGTTCCAGCTTTTGCAAAACTTCTTCAGCACAGCCGGTTTTACGTTCCAGTTCGGCATCGGATTTATCCGGGTCGACAATTGAAACCATTTCTACCTTGGAAAACTGATGCTGACGGATCATGCCGCGGGTATCACGTCCGGCAGACCCGGCTTCGGACCGGAAACACTGCGTTAAGGCGGTGTACCGCAACGGCAATTGTGCAACATCAAGAATATCGCCAGCCACCTGATTGGTCAGGGTGACTTCCGATGTCGGAATCAGCCACATGTCATTGGTGGTTTTAAACGAATCCTCGGCAAATTT
Organism: Thalassospira sp. NFXS8; assembly: GCF_040148805.1. Classification (NCBI taxonomy): domain Bacteria; kingdom Pseudomonadati; phylum Pseudomonadota; class Alphaproteobacteria; order Rhodospirillales; family Thalassospiraceae; genus Thalassospira; species Thalassospira sp. NFXS8. Next base: position 374,925 of record NZ_JAGEMF010000001.1, read on the forward strand.
TGGCAATTGACCTGTGCCAAACATGGCATCGTCTTTAACCAGCATCGGCGTCGTGGTTTCTTCATAGCCATGCTCGTTGACATGCAGGTCAATCATGAACTGGGCCAGTGCCCGTTCCAGACGCGCCAACTGGCCGCGCAAAATAACAAACCTCGATCCTGACAGTTTTGCCGCTGTGGCAAAATCCATCATGCCCAGCTTTTCCCCCAGATCGAAATGTTCGCTTACGTCAAAATCAAACGTGGCCGGTGTGCCCCAGCGACGAATTTCAACATTGTCGTCTTCATCCGCGCCCTTGGGAACGGCAGCATCAAGAATGTTGGGAAACGAGGTTAGCAACAGATCAAGCTGTTCGTTTAACGATGCCTGGCCATCTTCGGCAGCTTTGATGCGGTCTTTTAAACCACCCATTTCAGCCATCAGCTCGTCGGCATTTTCACCACATTTCTTGGCTTTGCCAATATCCCCGGAAATTGACTTTCTACGCGCCAGCAATTCCTGATGCTCGGTCATCAGGCGGCGGCGTTCGGCGTCGATTTCGATTAATCGGGCCGCTGTAATTTCGGCATTGCGCATGCTCATTGCTGCGTCAAATGCATCGGGGTTGTCACGAATCCATTTTATATCGTGCATAAAACCGCACCTTGTTTGTCTGATTTTTAGGGGCTGGTTATACGACGGGGCGAACCATTGGTCCACCCCGCCCAAACGTCTTGTAACTGCGAAGTTTAATTAACGGGCATTATTAAAATCATCTTCATCATCATCGCCCGCCTTCGGGCCAGATTGAGATGACGAGGACTGCTTTGTTTCATCCGTATTTTCATCAGATGAGGCACCGTTATCTTTCGCCGTTTTTTCAAAACCGGATGTTTCTGAATTTCCGGCACTTGCTGCCGCAGCAGATTGTGCATTCAAATCATCGTCAGACTGAGCGCCATTGCTATAATCATCTTCGTCATCGTCGGCCTGGCTTGCGGCACGTTTACGTTCGCTCATACGGGCCATGACAATTGAAATTTCATAAAGCAGCATAATAGGCACCGCCAGCCCGATTTGGGAAATCAGATCAGGCGGCGTCATGATGGCGGCAAAGACAAACGTCACGACAACGGCATATTTGCGTTTTTTGGCAAGCCCCGCAGCTGTTACCAGGCCGGCACGGGCCATCAAGGTTAGCAATACAGGCAACTGAAAGCTAAGACCAAAGGCAAAAATCAGCTTCATCACCAGCGACAGATATTCACCGACTTTGGCTTCAAGCTGAATGGCAAGACCGGTCTGGCTGCCAGCTGTTTCAAAGCTGAGAAAGAATTTCCATGCCAGCGGCATGATAAAATAATAAACCATCGCCCCCCCCAACAAAAACAGGACGGGGGTCGCAAACAGAAACGGATAAAATGCCCGACGTTCGTTTTTATAAAGGCCCGGTGCGACAAAGGCCCATATCTGCCCCAGAACCACTGGCGTTGAAACAAACATGGCAGCAAAGAACGAAACCTTGACGTAGGTAAAAAACACCTCGGTCAAGGCTGTATAAATCATACGCCGATCACTACCCGGCCCCATAGCAGCCGCCAAAGGACGCACAAGAAAAGCGTAGATGTCCTCGACAAAGTAATAACAGACGCCAAAAGTCACGATAAGTGCGAGTACCGACCATGTAAGGCGATTTCGCAACTCTATCAGATGCTCCATGATTGGCATCTGCTGGTCTTGAAGCTGCATGTTCACGCCTATTTCTCCGGCTGGGTCCGGGCGGTTGCCGGTTGAGGTTGATTCTTTACATCCGCCGGTTCTGTCACCGGTTGACGTGCAGGTTCTGCAGCAGGTTCGGAAGATGAATTTTTCGAGTCATCCACCTTTGCTGTATCAGAAGGTGCCGCGGAAACAGTTGAATCCGCTGGCACAGAGGGAGAGTCGGCTTTTTTGGGCGCAGGTTTTGACGCTTTGGTCTCCCCGCCGCCAATCTGCTTTTCCAGAAAGTCAGTCGCGCTGGTATTGGCACTACTGGCCTGCTTGCGCAATTCGTCAAGCTCGGCCTCACGGATCAAACTATCAATACCGCCCTGGAATTCGCGCGCCATGCCGCGCACTTTTTTCCAGTAATGTGCCATTTTATACAGAACATGAGGCAAATCCTTGGGGCCGACGACAAAAAGCGCGACGACGGCCACAAGTGCCATTTCGGTCCAACCGATATCAAACATGAATAGCGCCTATCAGAGCCAAGCCAGTCAGACAGACGGGGTCAGGACTTAACCGAATCCTTGTCTTTGCTTTCGGCAGAAACCGAAGCCGAGGTGTTATTGCCAATCGAAGCATTGCCGGATTCTTCATCATCTTTTTCGTTGATGCCAGCCTTGAAGCTACGAATACCTTTACCCATGTCACCCATGACGCGTGGCAATTTGCCAGCACCAAAAATAATCAAAACGATGGCCAGGATAAGTACAATTTGCCAGACGCCGATACTCATAACTTTTCTACTCCCAAAACGGTACTCGCCCTTTGAACAGGGCAAGGGATAATGGCAGAAAGCCCCATGCGGTGCAACGCGGTGTTTGCTGTTTCGCACACTTCTGCCATCCTTTCTATTCCCTAGGAAACACGAACGTCATCTCCGGATCAAGCGTAATAGATACAACGCCGCCCTTGTCCATCACCTGACGACGCGGAACACGGGCATGAATATGCGGTCCGTTATGAACCGAAAGATGCATCAGGCTAACACCGCCAAGCGACCTGACCGCGTCAATATTGGCCAATACATCGCCTACCCGGCCTGCTTGGCCGATACGTAAACCTTCAGGGCGCACCAACACATCAACATCCGTGCCACCGGCAATTCCGGTAACTTCGACATTTCCCAGCGGGGTTGACGCAACACTGTTTTCAACACGCGAGGGAAACAGGTTTACTTCGCCAAAAAATGACGCAACAAAATGATTTGCCGGGTGAAAATAAAGTCCTTCGGGGGTGCCATCCTGCATCACCTGCCCTTCATTCATCACAATGATGCGATCAGCCATATACATGGCTTCTTCGGGGTCATGTGTAACCATCACGGTTGCAATACCGGCATTTTTCAAGACATGCAGGGTGGTGTCACGCAGTTCCGCCCGGCGCGCCACGTCCAGCCCGGAAAACGGCTCATCAAGCAGCATCACGCGCGGCACCGGGGCAAGTGCGCGCGCCAATGCGATACGCTGTTGCTGGCCCCCTGATAATTGATGGGGAAAGGCATCGATATAATCAACCATGCCCACACGCTCCAGCGCGTTCACCACGGCTGCCCGTCGTTGCGCACCTGTAATATGGCGTAAACCGAACCCGATATTGCCCGCAACATCAAGATGGGGAAACAGGGCGTAATCCTGAAAAACCAGCCCGACGCCACGTTTTTCCGGCTCCAGATATTGCCCGGCCGACGCCACGATTTCATCATGAATCAGCACTGAACCGGTTTGCAGGCGCTCCAGCCCGGCCGCAATGCGAAGGGCCGTTGTCTTGCCACAGCCCGATGGCCCCAGCAAACACACCAGTTCCCCAGGGGCGACATCAACATTAACGTCACGCAGAACGCGGGTCGTGCCAAATTCATGGCTGACATTTTTCAGGCTAAGGCCAACCGGCATGGCGTACTCTTTATTCATTAAATCGACCGAAAAAGGTTATTACCTCGCAAGCATTGCGAATGAAAAGCAATATCCTGCATTGGTGTAAAGCCCCTGCCCATCACATGCAACAGTTTGCCTGTTGAATGATTTAATCGTGATCAATCAGATTTCAGATCATCACCGGGAAGGCTTTCGGCATATATTTCCACATCAAGCTCCGCCAGATTTCGACTGGTGAGTGTTTCTTCAACAGCAGAGTCGGCACTGGAGGGATCATCTTCAGGTTCTGGCAACAAACTGTCATCGTTTGAATTCGCTCCATACCGCCCCATGCCCGGGCGACTATCGAGCAACCCGGCAGCTTTCAGGTCGGACAGGCCCGGCAGATCGTCGCGATTTTGCAGCCCGAAATGATCGAGAAATTCATCGGTCGTTGCCCACAAAATCGGCCGTCCCGGTACGCGTTTACGCCCCCGTGGGCGGATCCATCGGGATTCCAGCAAGATATCGAGCGTACCTTTTGACAAGGCCACACCCCGAATTTCTTCGATTTCAGAACGTGTCACCGGCTCGTGATAGGCGATAATTGCCAATGTTTCCAACGTTGCGCGGGTCATTTTTTTGGATTTTTCGACCTCGACATGCAAATCGCCGGCAAGGTCAATTGCGGTGCGAAACGCCCATTTTTCACCAATATGAACCAGGTTCACGCCCCGTTCGGCATATGTTGCCTGCAACTCGGCCAGAACATCTGCAATTTTGGCATCCGATGGCAAACGCGCGGCCAGCAACTTTTCACTTAAAGGTTCACTTGACGCAAACAAGACAGCCTCAATAATCCGAAGATGTTGCAGATCAATCGCTGGTTTTTGCACCATTTCGGCCATTTCAAGCTGGTTATTCTGCTCGGTCATCGGTGCCCCCGTCATTTGGTAAATCATCATCTGCCGTTGTCGCAGCATCGGATTTAACGGTATCCCAGTCATCGTCAAAGGAAACGGCATGTTCGGTACGCGGCTTTTGCGGGGACCGCAACATGATTGGACCAAATATCTGTTCTTGTGAAATTTCCAGTTCACCGTCACGGCACATTTCAAGGCTGGCAACAAAATGGGCAGCCAGTGCAGATCGGGCTTTCAACGGTGTACCCAGCCCGCGTGGCATGAACTGCATTAACAATGTCCATTGCGGCACAATACGACGACCAAACAGGTCGCGTAACCGGCGAATGGCATCGTCCATCGCATATAAATCGAATGCTTCAATCTCAAGGGTTTTGGCCTCGGCCGTAAGCATGATTTGCGCATATGATTTCAGCAAATCATAAAGCGAAGCATCATAAACTGACGAAGTTGTTACACGCATTTCTTCCGGCGCGCCGCGAGCAAAAAAATCACGCCCGAGGTTGGGCCCGTCGATCAGTTTGGCACCGGCGGCTTTCATGGCTTCCAGTCTGCGCAGCTGAAATGCCAGCAGTTCGGCCATTTCCTCAGCGCTAAGCTCTTCGCCGTCATCTTCCTGCTTGGGCAATAACAGCCGCGACTTTAAATAAGCCAGCCACGCTGCCATCACCAGATAGTCCGCTGCCAGTTCCAGACGCATTTCCTGCGCACGATTGATAAAATCCAGGAACTGTTCCGCCAGATCAAGGATCGATATCTTTATGATATCGACCTTTTGATCTCGCGCCAGTTCCAGCAAAACGTCAATCGGGCCTTCGAAACCGTCCAGATCCAAAACCAGCCGGTCAGCCAGACTTACGCCGTCGACCGGTGCTACGTCGAAGGCTTCGTCACTGATGGAAACATCTGGTGAAACGGTTTCGGCCATTCAGATCTCGTATAACGGCAAAGAACAATCAGTAAAAAAAGCTGGCCAGAAAATTGATAAGCCACATTGCCGGTTCAACAACAAGCCACTGAAAAATCGGCAGGTTAATGCCCAGTTGCGCAGTGACATAGGGCAACAGAAATACCAGCGCAAGCAACAGGACCATACCGGCTTTTTCCATCCGCATCAAAACACGGGCCATCGGTGCCGGGGAAATGGCGGTTAAGACCCGCCCGCCATCAAGCGGCGGAATCGGTAACATGTTAAAAACGGCCAGCACACAGTTCAAAGCAATGGAATTATTCAGGGTTTTACCAAGCCAGTCATTAACCGGCGGAGAAAATGACGGTAACCATACCAGCAGCATTATCGATAAAATTGCCAAAACAATATTAACTGCCGGTCCGGCGACAGCAACGCCAATAATCCCCAATCGTTGCGGGCTTAACCGGTAAAAAGCCACCGGCACCGGTTTGGCATAACCAAACAGAAAAGGCGCACCGGTTAACAATAACAACCCCGGAATAACAATGGTGCCAACCGGGTCAATATGTCGAATCGGGTTCAGGCTTAACCGCCCTGCCCGCTGCGCGGTATCATCGCCAAAGGCTTTCGCGGCAAAGCCATGCGCCGCCTCGTGCAATGTCACAGCAAAAAGCACCGGCAAAACCCAGGTGGTTGCCGAAATAATCACGTCGATAATGTGGTTCAAGCACCTTCTCCTTGTGCCGCAGGCCAGACAGGTGCGAGCAATTGCGCCAGCCGCGAATTCCAGTCGGCCAGAACGGACCTTGCAGGGACAGTACCCTGCAGGGATGTTATTTTACTGGTCACGGCAAGGGCACGTTCCAGTGCCGGGCCGTCCAGTTTGGGCGACATCGAAACAACCTGCTCCAGCTCTGTCCGCTTGCCATTGCAATGCAGGGCAATATCACATCCCGCTGCCAGGCATTCATGGGTTCGGCTGGCAATGGAACCACCAAGTGCTTCCATCGACAGATCATCACTGATCAAGAGATTTTCAAACCCGATATCACCACGGATGATTTCCTCAATCACTTTCGGTGACACCGTACCAGGCCGCTGGTCGTCAATCGCTGTAAACAGGATATGCGCCGACATTGCAGCAAGAACATCCTTCATCTGGCGAAACGGTTCAAAATCATTAACCGACAAGCTGCTGCGCGACGCAGTGACCACCGGTAAATCCTTGTGGCTATCAACAGATGCCCTTCCATGACCGGGAATGTGTTTAACCACCGGCACAATCCCGCCATCCATGAACCCGGCAGAAACAGCGCTGGCAAGAGCCACAACATTAACAACTTCGCTGCCATAGGAACGATCACCAACAACGTCGCTCATGCCTGGAAAATACAAATCAAGCACGGGGGCGCACACAATTGAAATACCGGCATCAATCAGATCGGCAGCCAGCAACCGCGCATTCAAATAAGCCGCCTCACGGGCATCTTCCGGTGCTTGCTCGTAGAGTTGCCCAAATACGCCAGCGGCTGGCATTTTACGCCAGTGCGGCGGTTTTAACCGCATTACCCGCCCGCCTTCCTGGTCAACCAGAATAGGAAGATTGCTGCGTCCATTAAGGTCACGCAAATCATCGGTCAGGCGTTTAAGCTGATCCGGCTCGTCGACATTACGGGCAAAAAGGATGTATCCATAAGGATCAGCCTCGCGAAAAAATCCTTTTTCCCAATTACTTAATGACGTTCCTTCAAGCCCAAGGATACAGGCTTTGGGTCGTTTGAACTCAAGGCCGGACACTGAGGCACCCCACATTGCGTTGTTTCAATTCGGAACAGATTTTGTCAGCAGCAGCACGCCCATCAAGCGGGCCGGCCTGCAAACGATAAAAAACACCTTTGTCACCCAGATCAACACGCTGAACAAACATCTTAAGTTTTCCAACAAGATCTTTGTTTTCAGACGATATTTTTTTCCAGGCTACACTTGCTTGCGCATCGTCGCGCAACGATGCCAATTGAATGCGAAATTCCCCTTCGGTTGAACTTTCAGATGCCGCTGGTTGCGGGGCTGTTGCAGCCGTTGCTGAATTTTCCGCCGGTTTGGGTGGCGTTTCAACCGTATCTTTATTCTGCAAACCTTCTGACGAAGGTGCCTCAACTTCTGGCGCGGTTATGTCCTTGCCGGTATCAATGGCAATTTCATTGCCAACCAGTTTACGTGCATCAGGCGGCGGCCCCAATTCAGAGGCATCGGGTGCCTTGGGCATATCGGGAATGGCGTCGATAACAACCGCAACATCGCCACCACTTTCGTCAAGTTCCTGATAAATGGTGGTATCACGGTGCGGGACTTCCATCCCGCCGGGGCTATCGGGCCGCACTTTGACCGGACCATCTTCAGGTACGAGAACCGGCAAATCGCCTTCCTGGGTCACAAACTGACCGTGACCATAAAACCACCAGGCACCAAGGCCGATACTGCCGCCAATAATTGCAACACCAAAAATCACGGTCGCGGCACCCTTTTTCCAGCCGTCGTTCCGGGCTGCGCCCGAAGCAGGACGGCGGGTTTCCGCGTACAAGTCGCGACCATGATCCCCGGACATTGTTACATCTCCTCGAGCGGACTAACCCCGACAACGGCCAGGCCAGATGCGATCACCAGAGCAACGGCCCGAATCATAGCCAGACGTGCCTGGGTTGTTGCCAGATCATCGGCTTTGATAAAGCGCAGTTCGGTATTGTCGCGGCCCCGGTTCCATAAGGAATGGAAATCAGCGGCGACTTCGCTTAGGAAAAATGCAATCCGGTGCGGTTCATGCGCGGTTGCAGCCTGCTCGATAATACGCGGCCACTCTGCAATACGGCGCACAAGACGCATTTCTTCATCGGAATCCAGCACCGACAGATCACACCCCACCAATGCCGCATCGGAAAAATCGACATTACCAAAGGCTTCGGACGCCTGACGGAACACCGAGCTAATCCGCGCATGTGCGTATTGTACATAAAACACCGGGTTATCTTTGGATTGTTCAGTCACCTTGGCAAAATCAAAATCCAGCGTCGCATCGTTTTTACGGGTCAGCATAATAAACCGCACAACGTCCTTGCCGACCTGTTCGACAACTTCGTTCAATGTCACAAACGTTCCTGAACGCTTGGACATTTTAACCGGTTCACCATTATCAAACAAATTCACCAACTGGCAAAGTTTGACGTCAAGCGAGCCATTACCACCGGTAATTGCCTTGGTCGCGGCCTTCATGCGTTTGACATAGCCGCCATGGTCAGCCCCGAAAATGTCAATCATGTTGGCAAAGCCACGTTCGTATTTATCGAAATGGCACGCAATGTCGGATGCGAAATAAGTCCAGCTACCGTCCGATTTTTTCAACGGGCGGTCAACATCATCGCCAAATTCGGTAGAGCGAAACAGCGTTTGCGGGCGCGGTTCCCAGTCATCAGGTGTTTTACCTTTGGGCGGCTCAAGCACGCCCACATAAATGTCACCCTTGCTTTCAAGGAAATCAAATGCTGACTGCACCTTGCCAGCCGCAACCAAGGCTGCTTCGGATGTGAAAACATCATGTTCCACGCCCAGCTGAGCCAGATCGTCGCGGATCAGGCCCATCATTTCAGAAATGGCGAAACCGCGAAATTCCTGCAACCAGGTTTCTTCGGGCTGATCAAGCCATTTATCGCCATCGCGCGCAGCCAGTTTTTTACCAGGTGCGACCAGATAGTCGCCCGGATAAAGACCGGCGGGAATGGTGCCGATATCTTGCCCCAGGGCTTCGCGATAGCGCAAATGAAGCGACCGCGCCAGCACATCGACCTGCGCCCCGGCATCATTTACATAATATTCCTTGGTAACGTCGTAGCCTGCCTTTGAAAGCAAATTTGCCAGCACATCACCAACAACCGCTCCCCGGCAATGGCCAACATGCATCGGGCCAGTCGGGTTGGCCGAAACATATTCGACATTCACCCGTTCACCCTGCCCCATCGGGCTATCGCCATAGGCTGTACCAACGTTAAGGACCTCGGTAATTTGCGACAGCCAGAAATCATTGGCCATGCGCAAATTAATGAACCCGGGCCCCGCAATTTCAACCGCCGAAATGCCGGGAACAGCACGTAATTTATCGGCCAATTTATCGGCCAGATCACGCGGTTTCATGCCTGCACCCTTGGCAAACAACATGGCGGCATTGGTGGCCGCATCGCCGTGTGACGGGTCGCGCGGCGGTTCGACGGTAACGCGCGAAACATCCAGGTCACCCGACAGGACACCTTCGGTTTGAAGGACCGCTATCTGGCCTTCGATATCGCTTTTCAACTGGCTGAAAACATTCATGGCAATAAAGACTTTTGTAATTTGTGAATTAGGGCCAATGGCCAACAGTCTGCCGGTGTTTTGAGCCATTTCACGACAAAACGCAAGCAAGGCATGCCCACGGCATGGCAGCCTTGTTAATCCGGGGTTTTGACATTTAGCATTGATGCGCTAAATACAGGTTAAACAGACAGGTCTGATTGTGATAAAGTTACCATCAGATTATGAATCCCATCCGTTGGGTTGAGCGTCAAGGAGCATGTAAATGGCGGAAGCATCCCGGCAAGTACAGATGACAGAAAGTGCGGCAACCCGCATTCAGGAACTGATCAACAGCGAAGGCAATAATGACCTGATGCTGCGTTTGCAGGTTTCGGGTGGCGGTTGCAGCGGTTTTCAGTATGAATTTTCGCTAGATGACAACAGCAGCAGCGAAGACCACGTTTTTGAAAACTTCGGTGCCAAAATGGTGGTCGATGACGTATCGCTGGATTTACTGGGCGGTGCCGAAATTGATTTCGTGCGCGAGCTGGTCGGGGCAGCATTTCGGGTCAATAATCCCAATGCATCTTCGTCTTGTGGCTGCGGATCAAGTTTCTCGGTTTGATCGCCCGGCACGAAAGCGTTAAATATTTTCGGGACCTGTGATATTCGCAGGTCCCGTTTTATTTTTGGCAATACTTTAGCGAAATTCGAGGATCACATGAAAATCGCCACCTGGAATGTCAACTCTATCAAGGCGCGCCTTCCCAACATCCTCGAATGGCTGGATCAGGCGCAACCTGATGTGGTTTTGTTACAGGAAACCAAAACAGTTGATGACGGCTTTCCTGCCATGGAAATCGAGGATCTGGGCTATAACATCGCCATTCACGGGCAAAAAACCTATAACGGCGTTGCGATCCTGTCGAAATTTCCGATTGAGGATGTTCAACGCGGCCTGCCCGGTAATGACGACGATGATCAGGCCCGGTATATCGAAGCAGTAATTTCTGGTGATAACCCGGTACGTGTCGCATCAATCTACGTCCCGATGGGTACCGAGGTGGGTTCGGAAAAATTTGCTTACAAGCTGAATTTTCTTGATCGCCTGATCACACGGTTTGACGCGATTTTTGCCAGCGGAGAAGCTGCCGTCATGGGTGGGGACTATAACATTGCGCCCGATGATGCTGATGTCTATGACCCGGAAAAACTACATGAAAAAGTTTTGTGTTCGACCCAGGAACGCAAACGCCTGCGCACTATGATGAATATGGGCTACACCGATGCTTTTCGCACCTTTAATGCCAGCGGCCATCAATATAGCTGGTGGGATTATCGTGCCGGGGCGTGGAACAAGGATAACGGGCTGCGCATTGACCATTTGTTGCTAACACCTGCTGCCGCAGACCGTTTAAGTGCTGCTGACATTGACCGTGACCCACGCGGCAAGGAAAAGGCGTCCGATCATACTCCGGTATGGTGCATGATTGACGGATAAATAATTAAAATCAAATAGATAAATTTATTTGTTAATCCGGTAAATCATCAAAAAAGGGACGGTCCATGTGACCGTCCCTTACGATTTTAGCACCGATCAAACAGCAAAAAGACTATTCGGCGGCCTTTTGCATTTGCTGGCGATAGGCAACGATATCATCGATGCTGATAACAACCATGTCATGACGTGTTGCATAGTCGACAAGTTCGGGCAAGCGGGCCATGCTGCCATCGGGGTTGGTGACTTCGCACAAAACCCCGGCCGGTTTCAACCCGGCCAGGCGCATCATATCTACCGTCGCCTCGGTATGGCCGCGACGTTCCATCACCCCGCCCGGCCGGGCGCGCAACGGAAACACATGGCCAGGCCGGGCAAGGTCGGATGCCTTGGCACCGTCTGCTGTGGCAACCTTAACCGTTGTCGTGCGGTCTGCGGCCGAAACGCCGGTAGTGACACCTGCTTTGGCTTCGATGCTAACGGTAAATCCGGTTCCCATGCTGGACGTATTATTGGCCACCATGGGCGGCAATTCCAGTGCCGTTGCATGGGCATCTGTCAGGCACAGGCACACAATGCCGGAACAATCGCGAATCATCATCGCCATTTGTTCATTGGTCAAATGCTGTGCTGAAAATATCAGATCGCCTTCGTTTTCACGATCTTCGTCGTCGACAACCAGAACCCCTTTACCCGCCTGCAAATCGGCAATGGCACGTTCCATACGCACCATTGGATCGCCAAATTGCGCCAATGTAGGTTCCTGATGATCACTCTGATTCATAACCGTCCTCCAATAATGGCGGCTTACGAATCAGGGCACGCAAGAAAGGCCAAAGAAACGATGATACACATCGTTCTTTGTCGATACCTGACAAAACAGACACATGGAAAATCCAGTGGCCACTTCTGTCACGCCTTATCCTCTCCCATCCGGACTATTACCGTCGGCTCTGGAATCACACCAGATCTGCTTGACCCTGACAGTTACCTGTCAGGCGCTCGCGGGCTTCCCGAAATCGGGTTACCGCCGGTCAGGAATTACACCCTGCCCTGAGAATAAGCGCCGTTTTAATAACGACATAACCAACCGCAACAAACGGTCAGTGAGATGACATTAGGAAATTACAACTATGTTGGCAAGATCAAACCTTGCCAACATAGTGTTGCGCAAATGCAGATAACCGATTGGCTGCCAAACGGCCCTTCTCCCCGTTATTGATCGGGTATCCTAAAGAGGCGGCAAAACCTTACCTGCCCGAAAGTGAAAGCTGCACCCGTTGCTTTCGGCCTCGCGCGGTGCCCATTGGCAAACGGCACAGCGGCGTTCGTTGCCTGCGGCATGGGGGGAATCACAATCTTCGGCAAGATGTTTGCCCAGCAAGGCATCAACATAACTGCCCTGAAACGCATCGACCCCCAGGCTTCGTCCCATTCGCACTGCGGTTCGGCTATCGCAACGGGTTAAAATCAGGTTGCGGTTTCCCAATGCGGTTGCAAATTCGCGCAATCTTTCGGCAACAGTGGACCTCTTGGACCCGATAATATTTTGGTCCCAAATCACCTTCACAAAATCAACCTTAATCTTGCGAGGGGATAAAAACTCAAGCGCTGGCAAAGTTATGCGATCCAGGCCAACCCGAACCCCGGCAGACTGTAATAATTTACAGGCGTCTTCAAATTCCCACCAGTCGGCTATCGCGTTTTCCAGCGAAACCTCAATCGCCAGGTTTCGGGCAAAACGGCTATCACCGCTGTCAAGAAAGCTGGTAAATGCATCGGAAAAGATGGTTTGCACCTGCATGTTCAAATGCAGTACATCGGGCAAAATAATTGGAGAAAGGCGTTCGGTCAGGGCCATGACCTTTTCATCAAGCACCCGCGACAGAATTTCTATTTCGCCGGGACCTTCAAGAGCGAAATTTGCCAAATGATTATGGCGCAAAAAATCCAGTGAACAATAAAGTTCGTGGCCAATAATTTCGCGTTGGGTATCGCGGATTTCCAAAATGGCCTGGCGACGGCACGAATCATAAACAGCATCACCTGAAATGGCCGCCTTTAGCATATTTGCCAGGTCAATTTTCTTTTTGCCGATCGATGAAATGGCATCTTTTTCACTGATATGAAGGGCGGCTTGTAACCCGGCATCATCATCTGGCCAGCGAAATTCACTCCAGATATCATCGGGAACCGCCCCTATCCCCTGGCGGACAATAACCTTTTCCAGTAATTCCGAGATAGTATCGACAAACGGGTCCACATTGCCAAAGCCGCGGCCAAGGCGAACAAATGCAACCATGCCATTATCAAGTTTGTATTGCTGGGTGCGTTCGGGCAAAAGGCGAAAACCTTCACGCATCAGAACAGCATAATCCTCGGACGAAAATCGCAACGCAACCGGTACATTCAACAATCCGACAAACAGCTTCTTGCCAGACTGATCATTCTTTTTCAGCAATTCCAGTAACCTGACTGCCGAAATTTCCTTTAGCTTTCCAGTTTGCGTCATAATCTCCCTGCGCGTGTGTTCTCTGAAATTTGAAACCGATTTAAAAATCGCAGCTGATTACAAGCTAACCCCTGACACTCATTTCAAGAGCCGACGACAATTTTTTATGCAAATCCCGTCCGTATTCCGATTGTACAAGCATTTCCCCCTCGACACTTGAAACGGCCCGAATACCGCGCAATGCATTGCAAACAATAACATATTCTGCTGCTTTTAGGTCCCCAATCGTCAACGGATCATAGCATATTGCGATATCATTTCTTTGCGCCCAATCAATTACAAAGTCGCGGGCCAATCCGGCAAAAATCCCACTTTGTTTTGCTGCTGTGCAAAGCTGGCCGTTAATCAGAACAAAAATATTGGCAATGGTGGTTTCGCCAACATAACCATCTTGCGTCATAATAAGGCAGTCTTCTGCCCCCGCATTGGCCGCTTCTTGCCGGGCAATGATATTATCCAGATAATTCAGGCTTTTTATCTGACTGGCGACCGACCACGGATTACGACGTACCCGTTTTGATACTGCCAAGGTAACAGGCTTTTTGCCGCCCTCAAGATCAAATGGTTTTGCTGTTATTAACACCACGGGCTCACTTGCCCCGGCAGGCAGCAACCCCTGCCCACCCTGCCCGCGTGATATGGTCAGGCGGATAACCCCATGAGGGTTTGAAAATGTCTGACAAAGTGTCGCAATAATTTCCGCCATCTGTGTTTTAGAAGGCAGCGAAACAGAAACGCCGCCTATTATGTCAATAGAACGGGATATTCTTTCAAGATGAGACGACAACCAGCCTACTTGCCCATGTCGTGCCCGCATGGTTTCAAAAACACCATCCCCCAGCAAAAAACCACGATCTGAAACGGATATTTGCGCGGGATTAACCGTATAAAACGAGCCATTAAGCCACAACATTATCAGGCTCCCTTTGCAATTACATTGCCGGGCTCTCGCGGCACTGTTTTTCGCCGGTTAAAATTATCGGCAATGCGCAAAAAATTCGCCAGCAACGCATGGCCATGTTCAGTCAAAACCGCCTCGGGATGAAATTGCACGCCAAAGACCGGCAAACTTGTATGCGCCAGCGCCATCAATTCCCCGTCAGAGCTAATCGCCGTTGCCCGCAATTGGCTATCATTGACGGGTAAATGTGCAACCAACGAATGATACCGGGTCACGGTAAGGGGATTTGGCACATTGGCAAACACCCCTGTGCCGTCATGTTCAATGGGGGTCGTCTTGCCATGCAAAGGGCGGATAGCCCGGGTAATACTGCCGCCAAACGCCTGGGCGATAACCTGATGACCAAGGCATACACCCAACAATGGAATATCGGCACATGTGTCGCCCACGATATTAAGGCACTGCCCGGCCTGATCAGGCGCGCAGGGACCCGGCGACATAATAATGGCATCCGGTGCCAGCTTACGAACACCATTCGCATCAATGGCGTCGTTGCGCATAACCACAACATCGCGCCCCAGTTCACGAACATATCGCGCCAGGTTGAAAACAAAAGAATCGTAATTATCGATCAGTAAAATCACAAACGATTTCCCGTTCCCGTGTCAGCAGTGCACCAGTCTGCCAGACGTTATGGCAATTCTGCCCCTATGCCAACAGCCGCCATCAGCTTGGCCGCCTTGGATAGGGTTTCGTCATATTCAGCGGCAGGAATACTATCGGCGACAATACCACCACCAACGTTAAAGGCCGCCCGGCCTTCATGAATTGACAGGGTTCTAATGGCAATATTCGTATCCATCGCCCCGTTAAAACCGATAAACCCGATCGCCCCGCAATAGGCTCCGCGACGACGATTTTCAAGTTCGGTTATAATTTCCATCGCCCTGATTTTAGGTGCCCCGGTAATCGACCCGCCAGGAAAACATGCCGCTAGCGCATCAATTGCCGTTTTCCCGCTCTCAAGTCGTCCTTCAATTGTTGAAACAAGATGATGGACGTTGGCGAAGCTTTCCAGCTGGCAAATTGCGGTTGCAATAACACTATGGGGTTCACATACCTTCGACAGATCGTTGCGCAGTAAATCAACAATCATAACATTCTCTGCCCGGTCTTTTTCAGACAGAAGCAATTCCTGTGCGTTTGTGGCGTCCTCTAGTGTCGTTGTTCCACGCGCTCGGGTTCCCTTGATCGGTTTAGTCTCAACCCGGCCATCGGTATCTATTTTTAAAAACCGCTCCGGCGAGTTTGATAAAATACCAACTGCGCCAAATTCAAGATATGCCCCGAATGGGGCCGGACTTATTGCGCGTAATCGTCGATAGAGGCTAAATCTGTCCGGGGTGTTTTCAGGCCCATAATGAGCGAAAAACGACTGCGACAGGTTTGCCTGAAAAATATCGCCTGCAAATATGTAATCCAGCACCTCTCTTACCGCACGTTCATAATCCGCGCGGTTAAAATCGGTCTGCCACGGCACAATGTCTGGCAAAGCAGGTGCGGCTGGCACCTCAACCTCGAAGGATTGCTGACAATGGCTTAACCGCCCCTTAATTTGGGCCAGTTGCAGTGACGCGCAGGTTTTCCGGGTTTCTTGACCCATTTCCAAATAACCGTGCGTAATTATCCACATCCGACGATTGGCAAGATCAAAGGACAGCACAGCATCATAAATGCCCACCAACATATCGGGAATATTCAGCCAGTCCTGTTCCGGCACAGGCAGCTTTTCAAGCTGGTGGCACAAATCATACCCGAAATATCCCACCACCCCCCCCTGGAATGGAGGCAAAGCCGGATCATTTTTAACGTCGTAACCGGCCATCATGGTTGCCAGCACCTCAAATGGGGCACCGGGCACATCAACACCATCAACCGTTACCTGCCCGTCCCGGGCTGAAATGGTATGAACAGCGTTTAAGGCAATATAGGAAAAGCCGCTGTCATTTCCCCCGTCAAGGAAATGACATTCGCCAACATCCCGTAACGCCCCAAAAGCAATGACAGGTTCCATAAATGGATGTTCTTCAGCCAGCATCAATCCTGATCCCGGTTCTGAAAATTGCCGTCAGGCCGATCAAAATCGTAGGCCCGCTCAACTCTGGCAACCCTTAACGTATAGCTTTGATACCATTTTGCGCGGCCCATATTGCGGGCTTCCGTGTGATCAAGTTGTAATTTCCACGCACGAATGGCCGCTTCATCTCGCCAGTAAGACACCGTAATTCCCATGCCATTCTCATCACGGACAGTTGAATCTTCGCCAAGATACCCATCCTGTTGTGCTGCAAGGCGGCTCATTTCGGCGGCTTTTGCCCCATATGCCACATCATCACCATCTGTGCGAATGGATGAAAAAATAACGGCGTAATATGGCGGCGACGGTAAACGGGAAAGCGGCATAATACTGTCTCCTGCGCAAAACATAGGGCGACAATTTATGCGATTCCCCCACCAATACCAGCGACAAAAAAGGGATGCCGTAAATACAGCACCCCTTTTGTCGATCAGGCAATAAAACGCACAACCTTACATGGCAGCAATGCGATCATAACCTTCCTGAAGTTTACCCAACGTATTACGGGCATCTTCAAGTTTACCTTTTTCGGCTGCAACAATTTCTTCCGGGGCCCGACTGACAAAGCGTTCGTTCGACAGCTTGCCTTCCTGCGCCGTGATGTATTTGCCAATTTTTTCGATTTCTTTTTCAAGACGCGACTTTTCTGCCGCAACATCAATGAAATCAGCCACAGAAACAAATACCGGCACACCGTCAACAACGGTCTGAATGGCACCTTTGGCAACGGCTTCCACGCCATCCTGACCAATAAGTTCGATCACAGCGACCCGGGCCAGACGCTTGACCTGGGCTTCCTGTGCCGTAATTGCTGCCTTCATGGCGGCAGTTGCATCGACCAGATAAATTGGCACCTCGGCAGACGGCGGCACATTCATTTCTGAACGCACCCCGCGAATATTGCCGATCAGGCGTAATGCCAAATCCATTTCGGCTTCGACATCGGTATCAATCAGGTCATCATCCAGTTTGGGCCAGGCTTGCGCCATCAACAAACCTGTATGTGTTTCACTGGTTTGCGCCCACAATTCTTCGGTGATGAATGGCATAACAGGATGCAGGATCAACAATATCTGATCCAAAACCCATGCCGCAGTGGCCCGTGTTTCGGCTTTTGCATCAACATCGTCGCCCATGAATACGGGCTTTGCCAGTTCCAGATACCAATCGCAGAAAGTTCCCCAGACAAACTGATAGGCACCCGCCGCCGCATCATTGAAACGATAGTTTTCAATCGAACCGGATACGGTTTTGGCCGCCTCGGCAACCTTGCCAACAATCCAGCGATTCAACGTCGTTTTCACCGATTTGGGATCAAATCCGTCAACAACGATACATTCATTCATTTCGCAGAAACGGGCCGCATTCCAGATTTTGGTCGCAAAGTTGCGATACCCTTCAACCCGTGATTCAGCCAGTTTAATATCACGGCCCTGTGCGGCCAGGGCCGTCAATGTCATGCGCAAGGCATCGCAGCCAAATTTGCCTATCAGATCCAGCGGGTCAATCACGTTACCCTTGGATTTGGACATTTTCTGACCGTGTTCATCGCGGACCAGTGCATGGATATACACATCACGGAACGGCACCTGCCCATCCATGAAATGCATCCCCATCATGATCATGCGGGCAACCCAGAAGAAAATGATGTCAAATCCGGTAACCAGCACATCGCCCGGGTAGTATTTGCCAAGCTCCGGTGTTTGATCAGGCCAGCCCAGCGTTGAAAACGGCCATAAGGCAGATGAAAACCACGTATCGAGAACGTCGGTTTCCTGATTAAGTTCAACATCCTTGCCGTAATGCGCCTTGGCTGCAGCAATTGCTTCAGCTTCGGTTTCTTCAACAAAGAAGGTGCCGTCGGGCCCGAACCATGCCGGAATACGATGCCCCCACCACAATTGGCGTGAAATACACCATGGCTGGATATTGCGCATCCATTCAAAATAGGTGTTTTCCCAGTTTTTGGGCACAAAACGGATACGACCATCTTCAACGGCTTCTGTTGCCGGTTTGGCAAGAACTTCCGCATTCACAAACCACTGATCCGTCAGATAGGGTTCAATGACAACGTTGGAACGATCCCCATAAGGGACCATGTGAACAGTTTCCTCGATCTTGTCGACAAGACCGAACTCTTCCATCCGGGCAATAATCAGATCACGCGCCTTGAACCGGTCCATGCCACGATATTCTTCGGGCGCATTTTCATTGATACAGGCATGGTCATCCAGAATATTGATTTTTTCCAGATCGTTGCGCTTGCCAACTTCAAAGTCGTTAAAGTCGTGCGCCGGCGTGATTTTAACCGCACCGGAGCCCTTTTCCGGGTCGGCATATTCATCGGCCACAATCGGAATACGACGGCCAACAATTGGCAAAATGCAATATTTGCCAACCAGATCGGCATAACGTTCATCATCGGGATGAACAGCAACTGCTGTATCGCCCAGCATGGTTTCCGGGCGGGTCGTGGCAACGGTGATAAACTCACCCTCGCGGCCCTCGATCGGGTATTTGAAATGCCAAAAATGACCTTTGACTTCTTTTTGAACCACTTCAAGGTCCGAAATCGCGGTCAGAAGTTTAGGATCCCAGTTCACCAGACGCTTGTCGCGGTAAATCAGCCCTTGCTTGTGCAGGGTTACAAACACCTTGCGTACAGCAGCTGACAGGCCCTCGTCCATCGTAAAGCGTTCGCGCGGCCAATCAGGCGATGCGCCAAGATGACGCAACTGATTGGTAATGGTTCCACCCGATTCCTCTTTCCATTCCCAGACTTTTTCGACGAACTTTTCGCGGCCCAGGTCGTGACGGGTCACATTTTGGGCGCCAAGCTGACGTTCCACCACCATCTGGGTCGCAATGCCGGCATGGTCTGTGCCTGGCTGCCACAAGGTATCCTTGCCGGTCATGCGGTTGTAACGCACAAGAATATCCTGCAAGGTAAAGGTCAGCGCATGCCCCATATGCAGGCTACCGGTCACGTTGGGCGGCGGCATCATAATGACATAGGGATTTTCTTTACTTTCCGGATGGGCAGAAAATGCCCCGGATTTTTCCCATTTTTCGTAGAGCTTGTTTTCCACGTCTGCCGGGCTATAGGTTTTATCCAACATCGTCTTTCTGATCCGCTGCGGGTTTTATTGATAAAAGAAAAAAAAGCGGCGCACCAAAGGCGCGCCGCTGTTTCTTGCTCGTCGGCTCGCCTAGAGGTCTTCGGCGCGGCTTACAATCCGCTCGATTTCCTTTTTCACAAGGCGTTCGATCATATAAGGCAAATTCTCATCCAGCCACTCTTTCAAGATCGGGCGCAGCATATCGCGCACCAGATCTTCAAGGGTGGCATGGCCAGCGTTGATTCCCAAACCGATTGCACGCTTGCGCGCAACCGCCTGGGCCAGCTCTGTCATGCTCCCCGAGGCCGAAGATTCTGTCTGCCCCGAAATCAGGGCAGGTTCATCATCATCTTCTTCCTCGTAAAAAGCAGGCATCTGACGACGCGGCTCCTCGCGAACAGGTTCCGGCTCCGGTTCAGGTTCTTCGTCGACCTGCTCTTCAAAATCGAGCATATCGTCAAGATCCATACTTTCCGGTTCAAGTTCCATCTCCTCTTCATCATCAAGATCAAGAGGTTCAGGTTCTTCGTCGTCAAGCTCCAGCTCTTCCGGTTCATCTTCCAGAACCAGTTCGTCAAACTCATCTTCCGGCTCGTCAAAAACCTCTGGTTCAGGTTCAGGCACCGGGGCCGGGGCCGGCTTTGGTTTTGCCGGTTCCTTTTTTTCATCCTCGCCTTCATCCGCAAGAATTTTGCGAATAGACTGAAGGATGTCCTCCATCGAAGGTTCCTGTTGCCCGTCACTCATTGGTTTTCTTCCGCGCTAAAAAATAATCACCGAACTGGTCCGGTCGATTATCCGACCCCCTTCCCGTTCGGGGCCGGTGTTGGCACTTCCAGATCAATCAGATCCCCACAATTGATCCTTAACTTTATTATAGTTCTGTTCTACATCGTAAATTTCAACCGGCAGACCCAAAACCTGTGCATTCAGGGCACCAATTGCCGCCTTTACCTGGAATTCAGCAACCGCCGCATCCCGGCGCGACTGCACCAAAGACACACGCGCCTGCAAAAGTTCCTGTTCCTGGTCAAGAACATCAAGCACAGTCCGCGAGCCGACTGATGCTTCACGTTGCACACCATCAAGAGCAACTTCAGCCGATGAAACCTCAGCCTGCTGGCTTTCGATGCTGGCACGTGCCGTTACCAGGTTTTCCCACGCGCTGGTCGCACTTTCAATCACTTCACGGCGTGACTGATCGACAACCATGCGTGCCTGACTAGCAGTTTGCTTGGCCGCACGAATGCTGGAATATTCAGCACCCTGCTGATAGATCGGCACTGTGACCTCTGCCAAAACCTCGGCAGTATCGGTTGTCATGTCTTCACTAGATGATTCGCTGCTGCGCGACAAACCAGCCGACAAACTGACCACCGGATAAAGCGCACCCTCGCTCAGGCGAATGTCATCATGAGCTGCATCTTCCGAATACTGCGCCTGAAGAACATCCGGGTGCTGTGCGCTGGCGGTTTCGATGACCTGCTTAACACCCGTCGGCAGCCCCCCAAGCGGATCCGGAATTTGAAGGTCAGTCGGTGCATTCCCGACCAGACGTTCATAAACCGCGCGTGTATTGGCAAGCGTGCCCTGTGCCGCAATCAAATCGGCCTTGGCACCGGCAAGGCGAGCCTCACCCTGCGACACGTCAGTACGGGTCACTTCCCCAACCGAGAAACGATCACGTGTTGCTTCAAGCTGACGCTCAAGAACGCGAATGTTATTCTGGTTTAGTTCAACAACAGCTGTGTCGCGCAAAACGTTAAAATATGCCGTTGCAACATCAAGGAACACATTTTGCTCGCTTGAACGCAACGCAGCGCGCTGAGCCTTGATCCGCGCATCTGCACGTTCGGTCTCGGCTTCGGTCCGACCGCCACGATACAACGGCTGGCTTACATTGAGGCCAACCTCGTAGGGGTTCAATGTTGATTTTCGTGTGGTCGAAGCCTGCTCGGTATCAACATCCAGCCTGCGGATACCTGCACTACCATTTAATTGAACCGTCGGCCGCCAGTTGGAAAGAGCCTGAGATATCTGCTCGTCCGTTGCACGCAGTTGCGCCCGGCCAGCTTCCAGCGTCGGGTTGCTCTGATATGCTTTGGCAAGCGCATCATCGAGGGTTTCAGCAGACGCCCCTGCGGTGATCACTCCGGCAGTAGCCAGAATGCTACAGGTCAGCAAGAACCGTTTTATCATTTATACACCCTTGTCAAAGTCCTACACTAAGTCCCGACCCCAGCGCAGTTCCGATTTGGTAACGTTGCCAATAAAAATGTCTAAAAAAAGAGACAGTTGGAAGCAAAATTTCCAATTTTCCCTTTATTTAGTCGAATTAATTCATTTCCATCATTCGTATCGTGACATTTCTGGCGCGACATCGATAGCCCACATTTCAATGCCGCCTGCGATATTAAAGACATTTTCAAGTCCCTGTGCCCTCAGGAACATCGCCGCATGACGGCTGCGAACCCCGTGGTGGCACAAAACAGCCACAGGCTTGCTGTCATCAATATCACCATACCGCTGGGCTATTTCACCAAGCGGTATGTGTAGGGCACCTTCAATGGCGCAAATTTCCAGTTCCCAGGCTTCGCGCACATCAACAAGCGTAAGCGGCGCGGATGTTTCCATCAGCTGCGCCACCTCCCGACACGAAATATCCCGGACCATGTCCAATTCAAACAGTCCTTGCAACAGTCAATAACACAACGATGCGTTCTGATATCGTCACCACGTTATCAGAACAGCCCTTTTCATCATGCATTAAAACACAAAACTTTCGACCGGTTCAAAACCCGGCAAATATGGAACATTTGCATCAAACAGGTCACGATGGCCAATAACACCATGTTCGCGTTCGTACAGGCGCGCGACGCCGACCTTGTTAGGTTCCCGAACAACGGCCAGCAACCGGCCACCTTCTGCAAGCTGACCAAGGATGGCATCCGGAACTTCGGCCACGGCACCATCAAACAGAATAACATTATAAGGTGATTGTTTGGCATACCCGGTGACAACATCGCCTTCAACGACAATGACATTGTCGTAATTGTTGTCCTGCATGATTTTTTCGGCAGTTTGCGCCATTGCAGTATCGCTTTCTACGGCAACCACCGTTTCAGCAACCCGTGACACCAATGCGCAGGCATAACCGTAACCGGCACCAATCACCAATGCGACGTCGGTCGTGGCAATTTCCGCAATTTGCATCAGACGGGCAATAACCATTGGCTCAATCGCATAACGACCATTCCCAATGGAAATATCTTCATCAACATACGCAACGCCGCGTTTATTTTCGGGCAAAAACAGTTCCCTCGGGACCTCTTCCATCGCTGCGATGACCAAAGGATCGGTGACCTTGTTGGCACGAACCTGATTTTCCACCATGTTGTGGCGCGCGACTTGATAATCCATCATATTTGACCTGAAATTCCCGCAAGAAATGCACTATGACGCCGTTGCAATTCCAGCAACAGAGTCAGACGAGGTATCATGTTTATAATCAGCCCGTGTGCGCCTGACAACATTGGAAATTAATTGAACGGTGCACCAGGGGTACTCGCCTGTCCTTTTTAACCAATATCGCTCCGAAAATGCGCTGCTTCACAACCTGCAATCACACCAGAACGAAACAATAACCCCTCCCCGTGCTACAGAAGCCCTTTGATGTCAAAGCTGCCAATCACGCAATATTTGGGACGTTTTATCAATAATTCCAGACAGAACGCTTTGCCGCCTGTCGGGACTTTACTTCAAATGCAAACTTCCGGATAAAATTTAGATCAATAAAAAACGCCCGATCACGCATTGTGGTGCGCCCTGAAGACGACACTTACGATTCCCGACACAAAAATTACCCGTTGATAATACCAATGGATAGATTAAAGATCGTATGCCTTTAGTCAATCAATACAAAGATATATCAATTCTTGCCGCATTGTATCTGTGTATTTAGCGACAGATTAAACCAACACAACACCAGCAACGCCAGAGGGGACCATGCGGGACACGGGGCCAGTTACAAACCGCGAAGTCGTAATGGATGACAACAGCATCCTAGTTTCCCGGACTGATACCGGGGGCAAAATTGTTTTTGCCAATCAGGACTTCATAAAAATCAGTGGTTTTGACGAAAACGAACTGATTGGATCCGCGCATAATATTGTACGTCACCGCGATATGCCAAAGGAAGCATTTGCCGATTTGTGGTCAACGGTTAAAGCGAGGCGCCCGTGGCAAGGCGTGGTTAAAAACCGTTGCAAAAACGGCGACCATTACTGGGTTCGCGCCAACGTCACCCCCATCATCGAAGACGGAAACGTTTCTGGCTATATATCGATCCGTACCAAACCAACAACCGAGCAAAAACGTGAGGCCGAGCAAGCATATGCCGACCTGCGTAACGGCGCATCAAATGCAGGCCTGGATGACGGACAACTGGTTAAAACCGGTTTTAGCGCCTCTTGCCGCAATTATATCTCCGGTATTCGGGGTAGCTTGACCCTGGCCTTTGGCTCGATGGTTATCCTGATGGCGCTTATTGGTGGTTTTGGCGTATGGGCGGAACAAAACACCGAACAACATTTGGTCGAAGTCTATGAAAACCGGGTCAAACCGCTTAATCTTTTAAAAGAAATCTCCGACGATTATGCAGTTTTTATCGTTGATGCCGCGCATAAGGTGAATAACGGTAATTTCGACTGGAATACCGGCCTGAAAGGCATCGAAACTGCCCAGGCAAGAATCCATACCAACATTGCAAAATATGCCGCACAAGACCTTCAGCCGCGCGAGAAAACAATTTTAGTCAACATCACATCAATGATGACATCGGCTGATGCGCTGGCAAAAGAACTTGAAGATGCTTTTCGTGCCAAAAACAAGGCAAAATTAAAAACACTGGTAGAACAACAGCTCTATCAGGTTATCGACCCATTAACGGCAAAAATCGGCGATCTTTCCGCCTTGCAAAATCAGTTGACCAAAGAACGCGTCGCGATGGCGGAACAAAACTTCTATAACGCCGTCATTGTTACCCTGATTTTGATTGTTGTTGCCATCGCTCTGACGCTTCTTTACGGCACAATCATGATTCGGAAGTTACGCAAGCCCCTGCAACGCATGGAAGAGCACTTCGAAGCCATCGCGCATAACAATTTTTCTCACGATATCGAATTACCGTCCGTATCCGATTTCAAACCCGTCATTCAGCAGTTACGTGCCCTGCACGCCAAGCTGGCTTATGGCATCCTGGAGCGCCAGGAAAACGAGGAAAAAGCAAATTCGCGACGCATTAATGCCTTGCAAAATCTGGCCGAAACCGTCGAACGTGAATTGCAGATTGTTGTTGAAGCCATCATTGATCAGACATCACGGTTAAATTCATCTGCGGGTGAAATGGCGGCATCCTCGCAACGGGTTTCAACCAATTCCGAAAGCGTTGCCGCCGCCGCACACGAAGCACTGGCAAATGCTGAAACCGTATCGGGCGCGTCCGAAGAACTGGCCGCTTCGATCCGGGAAATTTCACGTCAGATAGAAGAAGCAACAACAATCACCACTGAAGCCAATACATCAGGTATCGAGGCAGAACGTACTGTTTTATCACTAAAAGACAGTGTTGATCGTATTGGTGAAGTGGCTGAACTGATTGCCGACATCGCCGCCCAGACCAACCTTCTTGCTCTTAATGCAACAATTGAAGCAGCCCGTGCCGGCGACGCCGGAAAGGGTTTTGCCGTGGTCGCACAGGAAGTAAAAAACCTGGCCAACCAGACAGCCCGTTCAACCGAGGAAATCACCCGCCAAATTGGCGATATCCAGGAAGTTACCGGATCGGTTGTATCCACAGTTCAACATATGAGCGAAAACATCCGTCGCATTGATCAGGTGGCATCGAACGTTGCAACCTCGGTACATCAGCAAGACAGCGCAACCCAGGAAATTGCCCGCAACGTGATAGAGACGGCAACAGCGTCCAACGAGGTTACCGAAAAAATCACCGATGTCGCCAAGGAAGCTGACAGCAACCTGGAGCGCGCTGAGAATATGAACAGGATTGCGTCAGAAGTTGACACCAGTATTGCCGAACTTCGCGCGACCCTTGTTCGCATTGTTCGGACGGCCACCCCGGAAGTAAACCGCCGCCGTGACACCAGATTCGAAATTGAAGCCCGCGTTCAGATTAATGTGAATGGTGAAACCATAACAGGCAAAACCATCGACCTTTCCAATGGCGGCAGCAAAGTGAAATTGCAAAAGCCGCTGGCGACAGGCGTTCGCGGCACAATTCGCATCGACGGACCAAATGTTTCACTGTCGTTTGAAGTTGAAAATAGCAAGGGCGATATCGCCAACGTTGAGTTCAGCCCCTCTCCCGATCGTGAAAAAATCCTGCGTCCGTGGCTGGAGCGTCAGCAGCACCGCCGGTAAACCTTCTTCGCCCGACACTATTTAACCACTGCCGCCAAGCTCAAACTGGCGGCAGTGCTGCTTTTGACCCTAAATTCATGCTGTTGTATGAAAAATGTAAAATTGGGTGCTTGACGGCCCGTATTCTATAGGGCTATACACCGCCCTGCCGACGCGATGGCGCGATGGCGGAGTGGTTACGCAGAGGACTGCAAATCCTTGCACGCCGGTTCGATTCCGGCTCGCGCCTCCACTAATCCGGCATAGCTCAGTTGGTAGAGCAAATGACTGTTAATCATTGGGTCGCAGGTTCGAGTCCTGCTGCCGGAGCCAATGTGGAAAGGGATCGAACGTTTGTTCGGTCCCTTTTTCTTTGCCTGCTGCACAAACCAAAAGTTTGTGTCCCCTTCCGCGACAACAGACCATCCCGCTTTAATCAGCCTGCCTTTAAACATGCACCTTATATTGTATAACATTTGTAAGGGCTGAACATGCCATAACGCCGCCCAGCGCGCTGGCAAATACATATGACGTCCTTATGTCCGGCCGCATATCGACTGGGTCAAGCAGCATTCCGTCCCAAGCGCCCCCGGCCCGCGATAGACAGTTTACCTGATTGTAATGTCTTGATACGACATACATTAACAATCACGAAAACAGTAAAATCACCCCGGTTTCAGGTATGGGCCAAACAGCTTTGCCCAAACATCAAATCGGAGTGACCCATGGGGTCCGGAAATGTCAGCACCTGTCGCGCGCCGTAAACTAAACGAAGATTTAAGTTTCTCCAGTCTGGCATGGGGCGCATGGCGCCTGCGCAACAGCCCGGATGTTTCAAGCATAGATGATGTTGTCCGGATCATGGAAACAGCACTGGACCTGGGAATCACAACGTTTGACCATGCCGATATTTACGGCAATTACGGATGCGAAGATTATTTCGGCGCAGCCCTGTCGACCGTACCGCATCTGCGCAGCCATATGGAAATCGTCACGAAATGCGATATCGCCCTGGTATGCGATTCCCGCCCGGAACATCGTATCAATCACTACAACACCAGCAAGCGTCACATTTTAGAATCGGTTGAAGCGTCGTTAAAAAATTTACGCATAGACCATATCGACACCCTGCTTCTTCATCGCCCCGACCCGCTTATGGTTGCCGATGAAGTGGCGGACGCCTTTAATCACCTGCAACGTGATGGCAAGGTCCGCTATTTTGGTGTCTCCAATTTCAAACCCTCCCAGTTTAATTTGCTCCAAAGTCGGCTGGACCAGCCAATGGTTACCAACCAGATCGAATGCTCGGTTCTTGAACTGGCCCCCATTTTTGATGGCACATTTGATTTGATGCAGCAAAAACGGGTCACCCCGATGATCTGGTCGCCGTTGGGCGGGGCACGCCTGTTCAAGGATAAGGACGATGCCGTTGCGGCCCATCTGCGGCCCATACTTGAAGAAATGCGCGTTAAATACAACGCACACGGTATTGCTGAAATTGCCATTGCGTGGTTGTTAGCACTTCCATGTCAGCCGATACCGGTATTGGGAACAATGAAGCCTGACAGGATCCGCGATGCCGCCCAGGCATGTGACCTTATCCTGGATCGGCAGGACTGGTTTGCCATTCTGGTCGCAGCACAGGGGCATCCCGTCCCCTGAACGATCCAGGGTTTGATGACAGATATTTAATTGCGGCCTTACGGGATGACAACGCGATAAAAATGATACTGTAAACGGCCCGGATACCGGCGCCAGTTTCTTCGTGGCTAAAAATGCCCGTGCCATTTCCACCTCAGGCGTTTGATAAAGCATTGAAACTGGATAAATTTTGGCAAAATTCATTTTTTCGCGTTTTTTTGACAAAAAAGGTCTTGCGCGTGTTTCCGGGTTTTATTATACCCCTGCCACGCGCTTCGAACGGGGCGCCAAATACTGATCCGGCATAGCTCAGTTGGTAGAGCAAATGACTGTTAATCATTGGGTCGCAGGTTCGAGTCCTGCTGCCGGAGCCAATTTAAAAGGGACCGAACATTTTGTTCGGTCCCTTTTTCTTTTGGGCACTCTGCCCTATCATGCGGTGCGATCAGCAAAAGGAAACACCAATGAAAATTGCAAAAATTGAATTGCGCAAAGTTCAACTGGGCACACTTGGCGGGTCAAGCGACGGCTGGCTGATTGTTGGTGACAACGATGTGATTCACGGTACGGTCCATCCGATTGATGGCGACCTTTTCACCATTGCATCGACCACCGATGAAAGAATACAGGCATTTGGCTGGTGCCCGATGTTTGACAGCCTGGATCATGTACACAACGATGTTGCCATTGCTCTGGCTATGGGCGGTGCAGCAGAAGTGGAACAATGGCTGGAAGAATCAGAACGTCACGATATTGATCACACACCGGACGGGCACCTGCACTAAAGCTGTTTGCATTCCAGTCTGTCTTACTTCACCCTGCCGCAGCACAATTTTGTTCCAGAAATGTGAAGCCTGTTGCGGTTTTGATTCAGAACAAGGCGCATGAACGCCAAACGAAATATTTTCCGCACCTGCGAAAAGCAGTTATTCTGATCGGGTCATACTGCCCCGAAAACAGGTCACACGGCGCATACACTAGCGCGGCGTCCATTCAGACAGCAAAGCGGGAATTCGGTTATGAGTACAGTCAACCTAGAACACCTCTTCAAGCCGTCGTCAGTCGCCGTTATTGGCGCCTCTAACCGCCCGCATTCGGTTGGGCAGGTCATCATGCGCAATTTGCTGGCAGGCGGCTTTGACGGGCCAATAATGCCGGTTAACCCGCGCAGCCAGTCCATTGGCGGGGTTCTGGCCTATCCCGATGTTGAAAACCTTCCCGTGGTGCCGGAACTCGCCGTTATTTGCGTACCCCCTCAAGCTGTTATCCCGGTGATGGAATGCCTGGATCGCAAGGGGTGCAAAGCTGCCATTGTTCTGACTGCGGGCCTTGGCTCGGTACCGTACGATGAAACGCGCAGCGTGAAACAGGCAATGCTTGAAATTGCAGCGCGTAATAAAATGCGCCTTTTAGGGCCTAATTGCCTGGGGTTGATGGTGCCACCAATTGGCCTGAATGCCAGCTTTAGCCATCAAAGTGCCAGCAAGGGTAAAATCGCCTTTGTGTCGCAATCCGGCGCCTTGTGTACGGCCGTGCTGGACTGGGCCGCCGCACGCGGGGTTGGATTTTCGCATTTCGTGTCGCTGGGGGAATGCGATGATGTCGATTTTGGCGATGTAATTGATTATCTGGGGTCCGATCCCGATACCCGGGCAATCATGCTGTATATCGAATCGATTCACGAACGTCGCAGTTTCATTTCTGCCGCCCGTGCTGCGTCGCGCAACAAACCGATCCTGTGCATCAAATCGGGCCGTTTTGCCGAAGGTGCCGCCGCCGCCGCATCCCATACCGGCGCGCTGGCCGGAGCCGATGATGTTTTTGACGCCGCCATCAAACGTGCTGGCGTCTTGCGGGTCTATACCATCGCAGAAATGTTTTCGGCAGCTGAAACCCTGTCACGGATGCGGCCGTTTCGCGGTGATAAACTTGGCATTATCACCAATGGTGGCGGTATTGGCGTTTTGGCCGTTGATGCCCTGATTGAACGCCACGGCCACCTTGCCCATCTTGAACAATCAACCATCGAGAACCTGAACAGCGTTTTGCCCGATACATGGTCCCATGCCAACCCGGTTGATATCATCGGTGATGCACCAGGCGAACGGTATGCCAAATCCATCGACAAAGTATTGGCAGATCCAAATATTGACAGCTTGCTGGTCATGCATGCCCCAACCGCCATTACCAACCCGGTTGAAGTTGCCCGTGGGGTTATTGATGCGGTTAAAAACAGCAAAAAGAACATCCTGACCAACTGGGTTGGCGAAGCCACCGTGGCCCCTGCCCGTGTTTTGTTTAACGAAGCCGGTCTTCCGACCTATAACACCCCCGAACAGGCTGTCGCCGCATTCCAGCATATGGTGAATTATCGCAAATTGCAGGATTTGCTGATGGAAACACCGCCATCAGTGCCCCAGGACTTTACCCCGGAAATCGACAAGGCACGCGGTATTATTCATCTGGCGATCCATTCCGGGCGCACCATGCTGACCGAACCCGAGGCCAAGGCCGTGCTGGACTGTTACGGCATCAACACGGTTAAAACCCTGTCGGTTGAAACCACCGAACAAGCAGTGGCCACAGCCGAAAAAATCGGCTTCCCGGTAGCGCTTAAAATTCTGTCGGATGATATTAGCCATAAATCTGATGTCGGCGGCGTTGTTTTGAACCTTGAAAGCGGTGAAGAAGTACATCGTGCCGCAACCAAGATGCTTAAAAACATTGGCAAACAATTCCCCGATGCCCGTTTGCGCGGCTTCACCGTCCAGGAAATGGTCAAACGCCAAAACGCCCGCGAACTGATTGTCGGCATGACCACCGACCCGATTTTCGGCCCGGTGATATTGTTTGGACATGGTGGTGTTGAGGTGGAAGTGGTACGCGACCGTGCCATGGCATTACCCCCCCTTAACATGAAGCTGGCCCGTGAACTGGTTGAAGGCACACGCATTTATAACCTGCTTAAAGGCTATCGCGATGTTCCGCCGGTAAATCTGGAAGAACTCTATATGACGCTGGTGCGCTTATCGCAGTTGGTGGTGCATCTCGGTGAAGTTGTTGAACTCGACATGAACCCGCTTTTGATTGACCAAAAAGGCGTGATCGCGCTGGATGCCCGCATCAAAGTGACGCCAAAAGTGGAAAGTGACGATAAACGCCTCGCCATTCACCCCTACCCGCGTCATTTGAAACAGGAAATTGTGCTGGAAGACGGCACCAAATATATGCTTCGCCCGATCAAACCCGAAGATGAACCAGCCCATTATGCCTTTATGTCAAAGCTGACACCCGAGGATATTCATTTCCGGTTCTTTGGCTCGGTGCGCGAATTGCCGCATTCGGAAATGGCCCGTCAAACCCAGCTGGATTATGACCGCGCAATGGCCTTCGTCGCCACCGTCCCGAACGGAACATCACAGGGTGATATTCACGGTATTGTTCAGGTCGCAATTGACCCGAACAATGAACATGCAGAATACGCTGTCATGGTGCGCTCCGACATCAAGGGGCGCGGCCTTGGCCGGATCCTGATGGAAAAAATGATCGAATTTTGCCGTGCCAAAGGTGTTGCAACCTTTATTGGTCAGGTTTTGCCTAATAACCGCCGCATGCTCACGCTGTGTGAAAAACTTGGCTTTAGCCGCAAATATCTGGAAGACGAAGAAGTTTTCGAGGTCACTTTACCGCTGGGCCAGCCAAGCAAACCACGCGCGTAACACCTAATCCATGTCAAAACAAACACCCCGCCAGATACCAGTCTGGCGGGGTGTTTGTTATTGCTGGCATCCGTGAAAACACCGCAAACAACAAAGCGACTAAGCACCGGCTTTCGCTGGCATTTTTTTGCTGATGTCGTGAACAGATTTTTCCGGATCCAGGCCGCGACTGCGTAACGCGTCGGCAGCTTCGGATTCTATTTTTCTAAGCTCGCCCAGTGTCGTCTGCACATCGTCAAGCTGCTGCTCTAGCTCGGTAATGCGTTTGCGCCCGACCAGCATCAAATGCGCCAACTGTTCGGCGTGGCTTCGGTCCGCATCATAAAGGTCGATATATTCCTTAATATCTTCCAGCGTAAACCCCAGCCGTTTGCCCCGCAAAACCAAAACCAGCCGCGCCCTGTCCCGATAATTATATACCCGTGTTGCCCCCGCCCTTTGCGGAGACAGCAATCCTTTGGTTTCATAAAAACGAATGGCCCGGGGCGTGATATCAAACTCTTCGGCAAGTTCTGTAATGCTGTAAAGTTTATCGTTCATCTGTTCTTCTTATGCTTAAGACACCCAACCACCAGCATCACCTTAGACCAACGTCAAAGTCAATAAATTTACGCTAACGTAAGTAGAAAACCACCTGTTATCGAATTGACGCAACTTTCGTTTAAGCATCATTATGGTCATCTCCAAGACATTGCTGAAGATAGTCACGATCGATCGGGCGATATTTTGGTCCATCAAACAACCCGTTGCCATCCAGCGCCCCTGGCATCAGCCCGTTGGCTGAATGCCAAACCGTCCCATCGGGCATTTCAACGGCCAATGGCTGTGCAAAAGGTTCTGCCTTGCCCGGTACCAGTGCCAAATCACCACAAATTCCGGCGCGGAAAACAGGCCCATTGGCCCGAGTCCCCCCCAGATAAACCCCGGGATAATTTTCGAAAATTTCCGGAAAAGTCGGGTGATTACATAAATCCCCGTCAAACGACACATTATCGGCAGCAGACAAAACCAGGTCTTCTCCCAGAAACGGCTGCCCTGGCGTCATTAATCCCGGTGGCAATTCGGCACTATCGGCATAGCCAAGGACATTACGGCGGTGCCGCCAATTACGGGTGGTGCCTTTTTTTACATATTGCTGGCGCAAATAGAAACTGTTGTGAAAACATTCAAATGGCAATGTCGGCAAGGCATCGGGGTCTTTGCCAAATTTGAAAACGGCTCCGCCATTATTCTCATCCCCCTCCGGTCCTGGCCGTGAATCAAACCAGCCACGGTTACCAAAATAATACCAAAACCCACCACGGACACCGTCCTGGGAAAACCATTTATGGCAGTTGTATAGCTGATTGTTAAAAACCCACCAGTTCACGGCCACAGTTTCGGGTTCCACCGGGTTATCACGCACAAAGGAAAACCGGTTATTACTGATCACAACGTTGCAATTGAACTGCCCTAGCGGGGCATCCTGATTTTCATCCGACAGATCCAGACGGATCGCATTATAACAATGACGGATATCGTTGCCGCGAATAACCACATCCCCGGCAATATTGTTGCTGCCAAAAAAGGCACCATTCAAATAGCGATACGGGGCCTTTTCGCCCGGCACCAGTTCGCCGTCATGGACCATCGCCCAATTGATGTAACGCCACAGGCTATCGTCCTGCACCCAGTCACATCGTACGATCGTTAAATGCCGACATGCCGGACCATCAGCGTAAAAAGCATAAGTTCCCCCGACTATCTGCATGTCCTTGAAGGTCAGATGGTGGCTGTTTTCCATGTAAACAGCACTGGGCCAGCACCTTTCGATCCGGATGTTATCAAGCCGGATGTGACACCGGTTAACCATGCGAAATGCAGCATAACGTGTGGCACCGGGGCTGGTAGCCGATACTTCCGGGTCAGGTGGCCGACGGCCATCAATGATCGCACCGTGCTCTCCGCGAATAATAATCGGCTCGGCCGCGGTGCCGTCACAGGGCAAATCAATGGCTTCTGGCAGAAAATAGTTCCCCGGCAACAGGCGGATCAAATCGCCTGGCTGACTGTCATCAATGGCAGCGCGTAGAGTTTTGGTATCGCGCCACTCACTATCAACCCAGTGATGCCCCCCATCGGGTGTCACATAAATCATTCGCAGCATTGCTGGTCCCCTTGTCCCGTCATTCCATCAGCCTGAGGTGATGAAGCCTGAAAACACAGCATAACCATACCACCGGGACACCACACGTGGAAACAGAACAACATTATCCCGGCACACCTTTTTTACAATGCCGGGAAACAGCAAAATAAGGGCAATAATGACATTCATTACATAGACAAATTGAACCTCATACGAATTTTTATTTTTTATGATAAAAGTGATTCCAGTCACTTGACGAAATATTCTGATGAAATTAGCGTCTGCCAACCAACCGAATTTATCGCGTTAGAAAGGGTAAAATGATGCAATTCCTTAAACCATCGACAAGGATGGCATTCGCCACCAGCCTTGTCGTTTTTTCCTGTGTATCAAGTGCCGCACAGGCACATTTTCAGGAACTGATCCCCACCACAAATGTCATTGATCAGGAAACGGGTAAGGATGTGCATTTTGACATGGTCTTCACCCATCCCACCGATATGGGACCAACAATGGAAATGGCATACCCGGTACAATTTGGGATGCAGGTAAATGGCCAGAAAACCGACCTTCTGGACAAGTTAACCCGCCACGATGTCGATGGAAAACAGGCATATCAGGCCGATGTTATCCTGCCACGACCAGCAGGATATGTTTTTTACATTGAACCAGAACCTTACTACGAACCCGCCGAAGGCAAATATATTGTCCAATATACCAAAACCGTCATTGATGCCTTTGGCGATGGCAGCAATTGGGACCAGATGGTTGGCTTTCCGGTCGAAATAGAACCCTTGTCACGGCCTTATGGCCTATGGGCAGGCAATAGTTTTAGCGGCATTGTCAAACATAATGGCAAACCGGTTCCCTTTGCCGAAATCGAAGTAGAATTTCGCAATGATGGCAGCGTGAAACTGCCCAATGGCAGCTTTTCCACCCAGATTATCAAGGCCGATGCCAATGGGACATTTTCCTATACAACTCCCTGGGCTGGCTGGTGGGTTTTTGCGGCCCTGATCGAGGATGGCACCCTGCCAACCCCTGACGGCAAAGCCAATGCACCGGTTGAACGCGGTGGCGTGCTATGGATCAAAACCGATAATCCTGCCCAAACAAGCAACTAACCCTCAATGTTCCTGAATGAAAAGTTATGACGAATTTTTCAGATAAATCGCACAAAAACAAACCTTTACCTGATTACATTACGTCATAACTTTTTATAAAAAATATGAAAAACAGCGTGGCCGCGCTTGACTTTCAAGCTATTCCGCCCCTAGTCTACAGTCTGATCAGGGTGATCCGGGTTCGCCCGGATAAAAGGGAATACGGTGCCGTAATTTTGCCCATGCCGTAGCTGCCCCCGCAACTGTAAGCGACCAGAATTTTCAATGGCCACTGGAACATTCCGGAAAGGCGAAAATTGTACGCGCAAGCCAGGAAACCTGCCTTGATCACAAAAGCTGTATCGGGCGGGGTGTACCGGTGGAACGGCGCGATGATAGCGGGCACATAACCCTTGCTGTGTCGGTCCTTTCCACCGTTATGGACCTTTCCCCGATATTTACAACAACGATGAACCAAGCTGGCACCAACCGGAGCCAACTCAATAAAGGGCGACCAATGCATATTGTGGATGGTGTTTTATCAACCGAGGTCGTAGTTGCCGGTGCAGTCATTGCAGTGGGCGGCATTGCCCTTGGTTTACGACAGGTTTCCATTGAAAATATGCCGCGTATTGCCCTGCTTAGTGCGGTTTTTTTCGTCGCCTCTCTCATTCATGTGCCAATTGGCCCGACCAGCATTCATCTGATCATGAATGGTTTGCTTGGGTTGATACTCGGCTGGGCTGCGGTTCCGGCAGTGTTTATTGCCCTGCTTTTACAGGCTGTCTTTTTCGGGTTCGGTGGCATTACGGTTCTGGGCGTTAATACCGTCAATATGGCGTTGCCCACCATTGTTGTATGGCTGATCTTTGGCCCAATACTTGCCCGAACCGAAGGACGCACCATGATGATTGCCGCGTTTCTTGCCGGGTCATCTTCCATTATGCTTAGTGCCATCATGGTCGGATTATCACTTGCCCTAAGCGGGCAGGAATTTATCGCAACCGCCCGACTTGTTTTTGTCACCAACATTCCAGTCATGATTGTTGAAGGTTTCCTGACGGCAGCGGCCTTTGGACTGATTAAAAAAGTTCGCCCCGCTGTGTTATTATCAGGCCCAAACACCAGCCTGGCGGCCTGACTTATGACAACAGCGTCCGCTATCCATCCAAACTTTTTCCAAACCCGCCTGTCCCAAAACGCCTTTACGGCGCTGGTGCTTGCCGTGCTGACAATTGCCATGCTCGCCCTGCCCGTCACTGCCAGGGCACACAGCTTTCATGTATTTGCGCTGGGGGATGGCAATATCATTGAAGGCTACGCCTATTTCGGCGGCGGCGCACGCCCGCAACATGCAAAGCTGTCGGTCGAAAACGGCGCGGGACAGATCTTACTGCAAGGCGAAACCAACGCGAATGGCGAATTTCGTTTGCAGGTGGACCATCTTGATGACTATGTCATCCGTGCCAATACTGGCGACGGCCACGCGGCATCCTATTTGCTTAAATCATCCGAACTTTCCGACGCCTTGCCAAAGGCGACAAGCAATGCAATCGGAACTGTTGTGGCACTTAACCCGGCTGACAGTGCATCAGACACCGCAACCTCTTTTTCTGCTGCCTCCGACATGGTCGCATCGACGACGGATGAAAACACGGCCTCGCAGCATGTTTCAATAACGCCGGAACAACTTTCGCAACTGGTCAGTCATGCCGTTGCCAAACAGGTAAATCCGCTACGCGAACAAATTGTGGCTTATGAAAACAAGGTTCGTTTTTCCGATATCATCGGTGGACTTGGTATTATTATTGGTATTTTTGGCATAATTGCGTGGTGGCAGGCACGCCAGAAAATATCGAACACATCGAAATGAGCCGCCATATCGTCCTGTCACCGGCCAGCCGGAATACGACAACCGGGATGATTGGCGTTATCGACCCGCGTTTTCGCATTATTTGCACGATCATCTTCGCTGTTTTTATTGTTTCCATCACAAGCTGGCAAGCTGTGGTGGCCACCATCGTGGTGGCTGCAGTTATGGTGGCACTGTCACTGCCAGAATGGCGTAAAACATTGCGCCGGGTGCTGACGATGGACGGTTTTATTTTTGCCACCCTGCTGTTACTGCCCTTCACCTATCCCGGCGATACGGTTTTCACCGTATGGGGTCACGCGGCATCACAACAAGGAATTTATCAGGCGGTCATGATCGGCCTAAAGGCCAATGCTGTTATTTTTACAGTGATGGCATTTCTGGGATCGCTGGGCAGCACAGATTTGGGGCGCGGTATGATGGGCCTTTATATACCAATCAAACTGACAACATTGCTGATGTTCACCGTGCGCTACATCGATGTGTTACATCACGAATATTTACGTCTGCGCCAGGCAATGCGCGCCCGCGCCTTTCATTTGCGTAGCAACCGGCACAGCTGGAAAATGACAGGGTATCTGGTGGGAATGTTGCTGGTACGCGCGCATGACCGGTCCGAACGAATTGTATGGGCCATGAAATGCCGTGGCTTTCACGGGCATTTTCATTTCACCCATCTGCCGCGCCCGGCAAAATCTGATTACATGTTTTTATTGGTTATGGCGGTAATTCTGGTGATGCTCATCACGCTGGAGGCTCTATGTCCGCCCCTGATCTGATTGTGCTGCGCGATATCTGTTTTGCATTTTCACCCGCAAAACCGGTTCTAAATCACGCTGATTTCTCACTGGCGCCCGGCGAAAAAGTTGCCCTGACCGGACCGAACGGGGCCGGAAAAAGCACACTGCTGCATATTATGATGGGGCTGCAAATTCCAACAACCGGCACCATTACTATCTTGCAAAAAACCTGTAAAACCGAAAAGGATTTCAGCACCATCCGCGGCAAGGTCGGCTTGCTGTTTCAGGATTCCGACGATCAGCTTTTTTGCCCTACCGTGATTGAAGATGTTGCCTTTGGCCCGTTAAATCTGGGCTATAGCGATGCTGATGCCCTTGAAATTTCACATAAAACTTTGGCCGACCTTGGCTTGTCCGGTTTTGAAAACCGTATTACTCATCAGTTATCAGGTGGCGAAAAACGGCTGGTCGCCCTGGCAACGGTGCTGGCAATGGCACCGGAAATCCTGTTGCTTGATGAACCGACCAACGGTCTTGACCACACTGTTGAAAACCGCCTCACCAGTATATTGCAAAACCTGCCACAAGCGATGGTGATCATTTCACATAACCAGCCCTTTCTCGATCATGTTGCCTCCCGCCAGGTAACGTTACACAATGGTGATCTGATTTCCGGACACGAAACAATCAAAAACATCACGGCAGGAACAACATCATGAATCCGGACGAGATTTTAAATTTCTGGTTCAACGAACTGACCACGAAACAATGGTTTGAAAAAGATACCGCGCTTGACCGCCACATCGACGAACGTTTTGCCGATTTTCATGCAGCAGCGCGAATTGGCGAGCTTTATTACTGGCGCGAAACCGCACGAGGACGCCTGGCCGAAATCATCATTCTTGACCAGTTTTCCCGGAACATGTTTCGCGACCGGGCCGAGGCCTTTGCCTGTGACACACTCGCGCTGGTTCTGGCACAGGAAGCTATCTTGCAAAAAGCTGATGCAGCACTGACAACCGCATCAGAAAGGCTGTTTTTATATATGCCTTATATGCATTCAGAATCCGAAGCCATTCATGACATTGCCCTGACGCTGTTTGATCAACCGGGACTGGAAAACAATCTGGATTTTGAAAAACGTCACAAGCAGATTATTGACCGTTTTGGCCGTTATCCACATCGCAATGAAATACTGGGGCGGCCATCCACCCCGGAAGAAATTCTATTTTTACAACAACCAGGATCATCATTTTAATAAAAAAGCAGGTGTGCGAACAAAATCGCACACCTGCTTTTCTCATTTTACCAGAATATCCAATTACCGCCGACTTAACGCTGGCGCTTGATCTTGCGATTTACCCACCATCCTTCAACCAGGCTTTCCGCTTCGTCAATATAATCCGCCCGGCCCGCCAGATAAGCCGCCATGGCGGCGCTGCCCTTGATCTTGGCAATGGCATCCGTATCTTCGATCTCGCCGCGCCACACGCCTAAAAAATGCTCCATCTTGGCAGGAGGCGTATCGTCTTCGGGCTTTTCGCTGCGTGCCAATGCCGCAGGCCAGCGTAAATCGCTCAGCGTGCCATTATCAAGCAAGCGTAAATCAACATGTTTGTACGGGGTGCGCTCCGCCTCGCCGCCGCCGCCCTTGATCACACCAATGCGCGGCAATGCCAGTAATTTTCCGGTTTCACGATGAACATCCAGAAATGCCGGGTGAAACACCCCTAAAAAAGCCGCCTTGGCCTGTAACGGGTTTAACAACCGCAACAGGGTATTCACCGGGCTGCGAAGCCCCAGCAGCGGGCGCAGACCGATTAATTCCTGTAATTTCGGATGAATATGGCGC
Organism: Thalassospira sp. NFXS8; assembly: GCF_040148805.1. Taxonomy (NCBI): domain Bacteria; kingdom Pseudomonadati; phylum Pseudomonadota; class Alphaproteobacteria; order Rhodospirillales; family Thalassospiraceae; genus Thalassospira; species Thalassospira sp. NFXS8. Next base: position 414,317 of record NZ_JAGEMF010000001.1, read on the forward strand.
AGGGGCAAATAGGCAATCCCTTGCGTTTCAATATCTGATCGCGCTTCTTCGGCGGACATCGCAATGGGCAGCTTTAACGCCTTAAACGCCGCTTCGGTGCCAACCCCTTTAACCAGATGCGAATTATAACCATGCATCAGGACCGGCACCTTGTTTTGCGCCAGCAACAACGCGGAGAGCACAAACCACGGCAAGCCCCGTGTACGTCCTGCTGCGTAAGACGGCCAGTCCAGCATTGGATGGCACGCAGCCGGCACATCGCTGTCATCAGGTTCCAGGCGCGCAATGGTGCGCACAGCCTCGATCATGCCGGCCAGTTCTTCCGGCGTTTCACCGCGATAGCGCAGCATCAAAAGATACGCACCCAACTGGATCGGATCCACCTCGTCACGCAACACCATGGAAAAGGCATCGAAGGCCTCGTCCCGTGTCAAACTGCGAGAACGGCCCGGTCCGCGAAAAAACTGCCGCAAATAACCCGAAAACGGGTGGGCTTCCGGCATATGGTTTTCATCGTCGGGCTGCTCTAGATGATCATCGCTCATCTGGTCGCTCACTTCGTTTGTGGATGGGGTGTAAAAAAGGGCACTACCCTATTCGTGGGTACGCGTAAAGACCCAGTCATTTCCCTGCGTCAGATCATCGCGGTAAACATACCCGTCCATATCAAAGGATTTCAGGTCTTCGGGGGCCTCAATACGATTTTTTATCATATAGCGCGACATCATACCACGGGCGCGCTTGGCTGAAAAACCGATAACCTTGGCAGTATTCCCCTTAATCTCCTTAAACACCGGTGTAATCACCGGCCCTTCGATCAGCTTGGTCTTGACGGCCTTAAAATACTCGTTCGAAGCGAGATTGACCAACGTTCTGTCTTTATGCTCAAGGGTAAGATCATTGATGTGGCGCGCAATTTTATCACCCCAGAATTCATATAGATTCTTGCCACGATTATTTTCAAGCCGGGTTCCCATTTCCAGCCGATAGGCCTGCATCAGGTCGCCTGGTTTCAAGATACCATACAAACCGGAAAGCATCCGAAAATGGTCCCCTGCCCAGTCCAGGTCATCTGATGTCAGGTTATCGGCATCGAGTCCGACATAGGTATCACCGCGAAAGGCATATACGGCCGGTTTGGCGTTATCGCGGGTAAAGGGTGTTGAAAAATGCGCGAAACGCTGCACGTTCAATTCCGCCAGATCTTCACTAATGTGCATTAAATTCATCAAGTCGCGACGTGTTTTTTTTCGCGCAACCTGAACCAGTTCAACGGCATCATCAAGAAACACCGGCTGACTCACGGGCATCTCCGGTGCCGGTGTTTCAAAATCCAGTTTCTTTGCCGGGGAAACAACAGCAAGCATTTGTGAGCCTCTTCTCTTTCATCACAGGTCATTTTGTCGTAACAAGCCACAAGGCTTATGGGAAAGTGTGCTTGATAGCAATTCCCATAATTTCGAAATTTTGCAGATTTCCGGCCATTTGCACCATTATGGCGGCCGGATCGAAAGGAAAAATCATGAGTGAACAAGTTCGCGCTTCGCACATTTTGCTGATGTATGCCGGTTCGGCACGCTCGACCGCATCGCGTAGCAAAGAAGAAGCCCTGACCCAGATTCAGGATTTGAAAACCCAGGTCAATGACGGCGCTGATTTTGCCGACCTCGCCAAAGCAAACTCTGATTGCCCGTCCGGCCAGCAGGGCGGCGATCTTGGCTTTTTTGGCCGTGGCATGATGGTTCCCGAATTTGATCAGGCCGCTTTCAACATGGAAGTTGGTACTGTATCGGACGTTGTTGAAACCGATTTTGGTTATCACATCCTGCAGCGCACTGCCTAATCTGGCACGATCAAAATCAAAGGCCTGCAATGCGTTGCAGGCCTTTTTTTATGCAAAAAATCCACTAAATATCGTACAAGTTTTGTTGAACTGTTAAAATAAGTCCGCTTATTCTCAGCTTTTATCGTGAAGTCTGGTGCCCTTTTTGCAACATGGGACCTCGCGCACCTGAGGCTGCGAAACCGGCATTTGCCAAATTAAGACGGTTTATCGCTGACAATTATTGGCTAAAGCGCACACAAAACGTTAATGCCCTAAAAATCAACAATCGGCGCATCAAGTTCATAAGCCGATTTGTGATCTTCGATTTCCAATACCCAAACATCGCGATCAAATGAAACCTGTTTGCGGCAATATTCATCGCATTGCATTTCTGTTTCGCGCCCACCGTCGCTGCCCCCGATAACTTGCATCCAGCCCTGATCACCATCCATCGTCGTTACGCGGGAATAAATGAAACAGCCCTTGGCGAAACGATTCAGCTTGACCAGAACAGCACCGGCATCCTCGTTTCCCTTGTGAACGACCATCGCTGTAATATTATGGGCCTGACAAATTGCAATTTGTCCACGTACCCATATTCCCGCCTTCAAGCGTGGTGGCATCATTTCAAATACCATCCCGGCTGGCGGTAACATTTTCCGGCATTTGCAAAATCAGATTGGGATTGGGGCAAATAGCTTCCCACACCTCCCACTGCGATGGCTTGGCCGCCCCAAAATAATCGCCATGTTTACCCAGCAGATCAAAAATAATTTGAAAATGCAGGTGCGGAATCCAGTCACCATTAATCGGGTAATCGCCAAACCGGCACAATTCCTCACCTTTTGCAAATGCTTTACCTACCGCAAGCCCACTTAAAGAGTCCCGGCTTAAATGGCCATATAACGTCCAGAACGTAATGCCCGGTGTGGGGTTATGCTCCATGATAATGGTCGGGCCATAATCCAGCGGTAAATTATTATCGGCGAAACTGTGAACCACACCATCTAGCGGCATGTAAACCGGTGTGCCGGCTGCCAGAAACAAATCAATACCCAAATGCTGGCTTCGGGCTTCGCCCCCGGTTTTAAACTGTGGCGACTGATAACAAATGCGGTCCTCGCGGTAACGCCCCACACCAACCGGGGCATTGGCAGCCGCCATTTGGGCAAACATCACATCCGTCTGGCGGGCCGGGTCACTGATCCCACCGATAACAACATCGCCATTAGTGCTAAAATCATACACAATTTTTCGGCAGGTTTTCAGATCATGTTGTAAAACGGACGCAAACCCGGCCTGGTTATCATTAATCCAGCGCAGAATAGACGTTGCCTGGGGTATCGGTGCCTCGCCCTTTTCCTGTCGCGCCAAATAGGTTGCCAGGCGGCCTTCTCCCTGGGCCAGGTCGTCGTCACCGGTTGTGCTGAAAATTGAAACACCTTGGCTCACACCGAAACTCCGCAAATAAATCCATAAACAAAAATGGCAGCATGCCAAAACATGCCGCCATTGTGCGTAGCTAATTTATGACTATCGCGCAAGCTGTCAGCGATTATAACGCTTCCCAATTGGCGACTTCATATTCACACGAAACATCATCATCATCTGTGTCAGTCAGTGCGACCGTCAAACGGCGCATTTGCGGATTAAACCGTTTGATAAAGTTCAGCAACAGCAAGGCTTCTTCGCTCAGTTCGCCAGCATCTTCGTCATCGTCATCCAGCTCGCACAGCTCCACCAGTTCCAAAAACAGGGCCGCAAGCGCCCGTTTGACATCTTCGCCCCCCTTAAGACCACCGGTAAGCTCGCCCAAAGGTTTCAAATCGACATCAAGCTGACGCAAGGTCTTGCTCATCTGATCGATTTCATCCTCGCCAAGCACCATTTCGGCGGCGATCATATGTGTGCCGACTTCGTTGATATTCATATACCCAACAAATTCAAACACGTCTTCGGTGCTGCGACCTTCATTAATCAGGGTTTCGGTATGGGCTTCAAACTCGGCCAATTCGAGGTCTTCATCGCCAAAGTCGTTATCAAGGTCGCTCATGGGGCTTTAACTCCGTTAAATTTGCGCCGCTGATACTCTTAATCCGGCCAGAAAACAACCCATCGGCCAATTATTTCACCAAATCTTCGTCGCAAGGATCAAGTCAATAATATAAATGGAATTGCCCATAACCGCGAGAACAAACACATCGGGCAATGTGTCGGGGTAATGCTATAATGCGCAACAAAGATCAGGGGATATAAAATCAATGGCAACGACAACATTGCATGACGTGCTGGCACTGATTTGGGCATTATGCTGGTGGACCGGATATACATTTTATGCCGATAGCAGTTCCCGTCGACGTAAAAGCATTTCGGCCCTGATGGCCCGTAACCGCCATCGCTGGATGGAACAAATGTTGCAGCGAAACCTGCGCATGATCGATACGGCCATTGCCGGAAACCTTATTACGGCAATCAGCTTTTTTTCATCAACGACCATTCTGGTTCTGGTCGGTCTGGGCGCACTTCTGGGTTATAGCAAAGAAGGCATCGAACTGATTTCTGCCCTGCCCTATGCGGCACCATCGTCGGCCATGTTATGGAATTGCAAGGTCGTATTTTTAATGCTGATCTTTATCTATGCGTTCTTTAAATTCACCTGGGCCTTTCGCTTGTCAAATTATTGTTCAATCCTGATTGGCGCAGCACCCGACCCGTCACACGCCAAAGGTGCCCATGTCGCCGCCCAGGCCGCCCGCATGAGCATGATGTCCGCCCACAATTTCAACCGGGGCATCCGATCCTATTTTTTTGCGCTGTCGGCCCTTGCGTGGTTTTACCATCCCGTTGCGTTTATCATTGGCTCAAGCTGGGTGACCATTGTCCTGTATAACCGCGAATTTCGATCACACGCCTTGCAAATTATGATGGGACGTTAACACGCACCAGACGCCCATACCCGTTCGTGGCGGCAGGAAAAAGATTTAAATGTGCACAAATACCTTGAACAACTTTTGATCAGTATTTATATGCCAAAAGTATAATTTCCACTACTTTTGAGCATATCAAAACTGTGGTTCCCAAAAGCTGTTGCAAGTTCAGAAAGTGTGTCGCATGGCGTTTTTTAAACCTTCACCCGAAATAGCCGAAAAAATCGAATGGCTTGAAATTTTGTCGCGTCACTCCGGGGTCGGGTTGTGGGACGCGATCCTTCACAATGGCGATGCCATGCATGCCAAGTCCAAATGGACATGGACACCTGAATTTCGCCGTTTGTGCGGTTTTGACAGCGAAAAAGAATTCCCCAATGTTGTGCAATCCTGGTCGGACCGCCTGCATCCGGAAGATGTTGCCCCAACTTTCGCGGCATTCACCAATGCGCTTGAAACCGGCAAAACATATGATGTTCTGTATCGTCTAAAGGTTAAAAACGGGTCTTATCGCTGGTTCCGGGCAACTGGCGGAACCACCAAAGACGCAAATGGTGTGCCGCGTCGCGCCTGCGGATCACTTGTTGATGTTCATGACAGTAAACGAGCCGAAGCTGAACGTGAGGAAATGCGCCAGAAAATGGCCAACAGTTTCGAAGCATCGGTTGGAAAACTGGTCGAAGCCGTTTCAACATCTGCCGGCACGCTCGACAAAGCTGCGCATTCGCTAACATCTACCGCCACAGAAACCACCAGTCTGTGCGACGTTGTTGCCTCGGCTTCCAGTGAAACCACTCAAAATGTGCAATCTGTAGCTTCGGCTACCGAAGAATTGTCTTCGTCCATTAACGATATCAGCAAACGCGTTAATCAATCATCCCGTATCATCACCACGGCGGTTTCCGAGGCCCAGGAAACCAACAGCAAAATTGAAGGTCTGGCAGTTGCAGCCCAGAAAATTGGCGACGTGGTCAAACTGATCAACGATATTGCCGGCCAAACTAACCTTTTGGCCCTGAACGCCACAATCGAAGCGGCTCGTGCTGGTGACGCAGGCAAAGGATTTGCCGTGGTTGCTTCGGAAGTTAAAACGCTGGCAACACAGACGGCACGTGCAACGGAAGAAATCGCAAACCAGATTAAAGCAATTCAGGACGAAACCCAAAATTCGGTTCAAGCTATCCAGAATATATCCCGAACCATTAATGAAGTTGACGAAATTTCTGCAGCAATTGCGGAAGCCATTGAACAGCAAGGGGCCGCAACCCGGGAAATTTCAGCCAGCGTCCAACAGGCGGCCCACAGCACAGAGGCCGCACAAGCAAACATTCACGCAGTAACCCAGGCAGCCGACGAAACCGGCCGTGCTGCTGGCCGTGTTCAGGCGGAAACATCTGAACTGGCAAAAAATGGCGACAAATTGCGAGACCAGGTTGCCGAATTCTTGCGATCAATCCGTACCTGAGCCATTTGCGTGAGCAATCCGCAACCACCCCGACAACGGGGTGGTTGCGTTTTCACTGACCTACAGTGCTTTTCTTTTCAGGCTGTGTTTATAGACGCCATATATCGTCACAATTAACATCACCAACCCGACAGGCAATGCCGCCGACATCAACAAAACAGACCAACCTGCCCCGGCATAAATCGATCCGGCGGACAGCGACGCAACCGCGACCGTCCCAAACACAACAAATTCATTGATCGCCTGAATACGAGCCTGTTCGGATGGCCGGTAATTTTCGGTTAAAAGCGATGTTGCCCCGACAAACATAAAATTCCAGCCAATGCCAAGCAAAATCAGTGCGGGCCAGAAATTCGTCAGTAAACCAATCCCGGAAAGCCCGACAAGCAAACAGAGCAGTGTAATAACGGCCCCCACCTGAATAATCGCCAATGTACCAAAACGGCGAATAAGGTTACCCGTCACAAAGCCCGGGGCATACATGCCCACGACATGCCACTGAATAATAAATGCTGCATCCCCAAAGGCATAGTTACAATCAAGAATAGCCAGTGGTGTTGCCGTCATCACAAAACTCATGACTGCATAGCCAAGGGCGGCACCAATGATCGCCACGACAACACCGGGTACGCGCAAAATTTCGCCAAGGGGACGCGCGGGCTCAGTGTGGATTTTTTTATGGGTTTCGGGCAAACGCAATTGGGCAATTGCCAGCATCAACAACAATTGCAAGCCAAACAGGGCCACAAATGTCCCCATAAAGGGCACTGTATCGATCCAGTTGCGGGCATGACTGGCCAGATTAGGCCCGATAAATGCTGCTAATACTCCACCCAGCATTGTAAGCGAAATGGCGCGAGAGCGAAATTCCGCTGGAGCAGCCTCGGCTGCTGCAAAGCGGTATTGCATGGCAATGGCATTCGCCGATCCAATAAACGCCCCTGCAGCGCACATGAGCCAGAAATTACCCAAATAAACTGCGCCAATGCCACAAAAAGCCCCGCACATGCCGATCATACAGCCAATTGAAAACCCAATCCGGCGGCCATATTTTTTCATCATGAAGGCTGACGGTGCCGTTGTGATCAGCATTGCAATCATGGTGGCAGAAACCGGAAGTGTCGACAGGGATTTGTCAGGCGACAACGAATAACCAATGACTGCTGCAACTGTAAAAAGAAGCGACATTGCACTGGCAGAAAGTGCGACACACAGGCTTAGAACAATTACATTACGTCTGACGTCGGGGCTGGTCATAGTGGCATTTCCCTGATTGGCGTGGTGGCGCCTTGTGATTATTATGCGGCGAATTATTGAAATATTGGCCAGTTCCGGGTTGCCCGCAGGCAATAGCCTGTTATATTTGACCAGCAACAAACGGGAAAGCATCAATGCACGGCAAGGCCGACAAAAAATTGATGACGTCAGAATTGACCGCAGACCACAATGGTGGTGCGGCGTTTTTTGCTGCCCAGAAAGTCGCCTTTTCCGAAGTGCGAACTTGACCCCATCCCAAAATTCGTTTTCTTGTGCAGACTTCCCGTTATAACAACGGGTATAAGGTGTGCGCCTTGATTATTTCGCCCGCATAATAAGCAGAGTTGAGCAGAACATGATTGCCCTTACGCTTCCGGACGGCGCCGTACGTGAATTTGACGGTCCTGTTTCGGGTTTCGATGTTGCAAAAAGCATCAGCAGTTCCCTGGCAAAGAAATCCTTTGCCATTATCGTTAACGGTGAAGTCCGCGATCTTGGCCGCGAGATCGATACTGATGCAACCATCGAGATCGTAACCAAGGGGCATGACGAAGTTTTGCCGCTGATCCGCCATGACTGCGCCCATGTGATGGCCGAAGCCGTGCAGGAACTTTATCCTGACACGCAGGTCACGATCGGCCCGTCCATTGAAAACGGCTTTTATTACGACTTTGCCCGCAAAACGCCCTTCACGCCCGACGATCTGGTCAAGATCGAAAAGCGGATGAAGGAAATTGTCGATCGTAACGAAAAGATCGAACGCGAAGTGTGGGATCGTAACGAAGCGATCAAGTTCTTTCTTGATAAGGGCGAAGATTACAAAGCCGAAATCATTCGCGATCTGCCGGAAACGGAAACGATTACCTGCTACCGCCAGGGCAATTTCATTGACCTGTGCCGCGGGCCTCATGCGCCGTCGACGGGAAAAATCGGCAAAGCATTTAAATTGATGAAACTTGCCGGTGCCTATTGGCGTGGCAATTCCGACAATGAAATGCTGCAGCGCATTTACGGCACCTGCTGGGAAACGCAGGAACAGCTGGATGCCTATCTTCACATGCTTGAAGAAGCTGAAAAGCGCGACCATCGCCGCCTTGGCCGCGAAATGGACCTGTTCCATATGCAGGAAGAGGCCCAGGGATCGGTTTTCTGGCACGATAAGGGCTGGAAGCTTTATCGCAAGGTGGAAAACTATATCCGCGGCCGTCTTGACAATGCGGGTTATCAGGAAGTGCGCACGCCGCAGCTGGTAGACCGTGTGTTGTGGGAAAAATCCGGTCACTGGGAAAAGTTCCGTGAAAACATGTTCACGACGGCCCCCGATAGTGATGAAAAGGTTCTGGCCCTTAAGCCGATGAACTGCCCCTGCCACGTGCAGATCTTCCGTATGGGCAGCAAATCCTATCGTGATTTGCCCTTGCGTATGGCCGAATTTGGCTGCTGCCATCGTAATGAACCGTCAGGCGGTTTGCATGGCATTATGCGCGTGCGCCAGTTCATTCAGGATGACGCGCATATTTTCTGTACCGAAGACCAGATCGTTTCAGAAACCAAGATTTTCTGTGACCTTCTGAAATCGGTTTACAAGGATTTCGGCTTTACCGACATCGTCGTCAAATTCTCTGACCGTCCGGAAGTTCGTGCTGGTTCGGATGAAATTTGGGACAAGGCGGAAAACGCCCTGCGCGAAGCATCCGAAGAAGCAGGCCTGAAACTGGAGATCAATCCTGGTGAAGGGGCATTTTATGGCCCGAAACTGGAATTTGTTCTGCGCGATGCCATTGGCCGTGACTGGCAGTGTGGCACGCTTCAAGCGGACTTTGTTTTGCCCGAACGCCTTGATGCCACCTATATGGGGGAAGACGGCGAAAAATACCGTCCCGTCATGCTTCACCGTGCCATTTTGGGCTCGCTTGAACGCTTTATCGGCATTCTGATCGAAAACTATGCCGGGCGCCTGCCCCTGTGGCTTTCGCCGGTTCATGCCGTGATCTGCACCATCACCAACGAGGCGGATGATTACGCCCGTGAAGTGAAAGAAGCATTGGCTGCCAAAGGCTTGAATGTTGAACTTGATCTGCGCAATGAAAAGATCAGTTACAAGGTTCGTGAGCATAGCCACGCCAAAATCCCGCTGATTTTGGCGCTTGGCAAACGTGAAGCCGAAGAAAAAACCGCATCCGTGCGTCGTCTTGGTTTCAAACACCAAAAAACGGTCTCCATTGATGAACTGGCTGAAAACATGGTCCGTGAAATTCAGGACCGGGTTATCGAAGCTGATTTTTAAGGCAATTGCTTGATCAGCAGGAAATTGAAGAAAGGCTCGCCATCCACCGGCGAGCCTTTCTTTTATCCTGTCTTCACTGTACTCTCACATATACGTTATATTTGGTGTACGAGCTGTGACACCCCTATTGCAGGACAACGGCTATATTGGACGCGAAAGTGGCTTATCGCCCCCCTTAAAGCCATCCCCTCTTTTAAAACGAGCTCCCGATGAACAGTCAGTCATTCGTCAAATTCGCAAAAATAACGACCATCGCAGGTGCGATCTGTCTTTACAGTTCAGCCGGTTTTGCCGCGGGCTTTTTTAGCAGTTCAAGCGACGACACACCGACCGATTTACCAGCTGTCGTTAAACTTATCGATGCCGGAAAATATTCCGACGCCATCGACAGCCTGGAAAAAATGAATGAATCTGACCCTGATAACGCTGACGTTCTAAATTACCTGGCCTACAGCCAGCGCAAATCAGGGGACCTCAAGTCGGCCGAAGCAAATTATGACAAAGCCTTGAAAATTAACCCGGATCATCCCGGGGCACTGGAATATCAGGGCGAGCTTTACATTCAAACCGGGCGCATCGATATGGCAAAACACAATCTGGCCCGCCTGAAAGATGTCTGTGGTACTGAATGTGAACAATATGAAGACCTTAACGAAGCACTTGCCGGAAAATAAGCCCGTTTCGGGCCCGTTTTTCGATTAAACGTGTTGTGCTGAAAAACCTTTCCCGGCGGTTCGCCCGGAAAGGTTTTTCATTTCCGAGAGGATATCATCAGAGCGTTCAAGCATCTCAAAGCCATTAAACTTTCATTTTCTGTTTGATCTATCTTGTTTAAGCAACAACCCGAACAATATAAAATTAGACTTGAATCAAATTAAGCAAGGGAACGGTTCGTGTGGCCGGGCAATCGCACATTATTTATCCTTTCCTCCTGTATCCAGGCTGGAAAAACAACATATCGCACCGCAACAAAATATCCCTTTGTATAGATATACATTCCCGTAAGATCAGGGCATTTTATCGATTGAACCGTTTTAATTTGTGAGTACCTAATGGCTGGCAACCTGCTTCGCAAAACCTATACTGTTATGGTTACCCGCACCACCGGGGCTCAAATGGAGCTGGAAACTGCGACAGAATACGCCGCGGCCATGACATCGGCCAAAAATGCGTTGAACAACACCAATAATGTTGAAGCCCGTGTGGTTGAAAACAAATATGACGATGCAACGCGCCGCGAGAAGAAACAGGTTGTCAAAATTTTGAACCGGGAAAACCTGGCAGCTTCACAAAACGGAACCACCTCTTCAGGGTCGGGGCAAATGGTTCTTCCACCCGAAATTGTTTCGCGCGCAACCAAGTCTGTCATCAATATTGCGTTAGCTGTTACTGTTTTGATTTTATTGGGTGGTGTCGTTTTCCAGCTGTTGAACCGATAACACATTTTATATCCCGGATCGTATAACTGCGCCTTGACACTTCCCCACTCTACGACATGATAAGCGACAGAAAACGCTTTAAACAAACAATCGGGAAATGTGGGGAACAATGGCGAAATCCAGCTTTTCATTCGGGAACGGCACTTTTCGCCCGGCACTGCGCCTGTTATTAGCAACACTGCCCGCTGCGGCTGTCTTAACAGGGTGCGCGACAGGCAAAACAGGATCGGAACCGGAACGGCCAAATGTGATGGCCAATATTTCCGAACAACCGACACCCCTTGCCGATTTTAGTATCGCCCAGCAAATGGCCGCCTGTTCCCTGTTTATCGATGCTGAACCTGCGCGGGGGATTTATCTGTCTTCCAGTCAGAAAAAAAACCTGCCAGCAGGCACAGGACGTATAACAATCAGCAACAGCCCGGAAAATGACCTGCGTAAAGCAATCGAACTGGAACTGGCCGGTTATCATACCGAAGCACGGCAATTGTATCTGTGGTTGACCGCAGCCAACCCGAACAGCGAATTTACCATGCCATGTGGCAATGGCGTTAACCTGTCGAGCAAGATTTCCCGGCTGGCACAACAGCGCCTGGCCGCAATGGACAAACAAAACCCGGACCTGGCCAAATCAGACGAGATCGATGAAAAGGTCGAACTGGCAAAAGTTGCGCCAGGCCCGACACTGCCGTCTCCCCCCAAAGTGAAACGCAACACCGATTTTTATCTTACCGCTGGCCCGGTTGATACCATGCCGGAAGATGACCGCCCCCCGGCGCCGCCTTTTGCCATCGAAGTTAGCCCCAATACCGAGGCATTGGCACGCGTAACGCCGCCCAGCGAACCGGTCAGCCTGACCAGCGAGAAAGCCGTAAGCATTAACAATGTAACAACCCGGCACCCCGATGACATGCCTGATGATTCTGACATTCTTGAGCTGACAGGCGGTGTTGGCGCAGCCAGTGTGCGTAGTGCGGGTCTGCAGCCTAATAGCAACCCGACCGAAGAAGGTAATCTGCAATCAATGCCTGCGGCACCAAAGGTTGCCGACACCCCGCTCCCGCCCGTCGCAGACGACATGGTACCCGGGGCAGATGAACCGGCACCGGCACCGGCAACAGCAACGTCTTTGCCACAAAACACGGAAGTGGCGCAGAATAAAACCACAACCACCTCGGCACCCAAAACAGAACCGACACAAGAACCTGCATCCATGATGCAAAGACCGGAGCGACAGGGACCACCAATGCCAATGCCGGAAACCACAACCGCACCGGCACAGGTAGCCGGCGGGCGTCCCTATTACGCCCTGCAACTTGCTGCCTATCGCAGCAGGGAAATGGCCGAAAGCAGTTGGCTGCGCATTCAGAAAAAATCACATGGCCTGCTTGATGGCGTTGACCACGAAATTCGGACCCTCGCAATCAAGGATAAAGGCCTTTATTTTAGATTGCTGACCGGCCATTTCGAGGAAAAATCGATCGCGGTCAAAGTTTGTGACGGTTTTAAAGCCGAAAAACTCGATTGCATTGTTCGCCATATCGAACCCTGACAATCCTCACCAATCACATCCAAAACACTTTCAAAACGCGCCAACACAGTTATCGTTTGGCGCGTTTTGTTGTTTGGCGCAAATCCTCTTTTGCTCGAACCCTGCCAGTCTCTGATGGTCAGAACTGATTAACCAACGTAAATCAGCGAACAAAATCAAATTGATATGGGGTTAACCACATTACATGCCATGCCGTGCCGTCTCCCCAGCCTGTTTTCCTGGCGTTACTATTGGCAAATAACGGTGACTAATCATCGCCCCGCACGTTAGTTACTCCCTGCCCCGATCATGTCGAAATGACAAACACTGGATTATAGATAATTAGTACAGGTCATAAATACCTGGGAGCAGGTCTTTTGTGCATAATCGCCACGGGCGTATTTTCCGGCCTGTTTGCACGTTTTGCCATCAACCCTGTGTAGATGTTTTTTGGCGCAAACGGCGTTGAATGGGCCCGGGATCTGTTTTGCGCAAATGCACCACAATCCAGCCCGGTGCCTGATAAAGCGCCTTTTCCAGCACGTGATTGCGTTGTGCCAGTTTCCACCGGCATCTCTGGATCAACCTGCGCGCTCGTTTGGAACCACTACCCAGCATCGGTATCGCAATGGCAATAAGGACCATACCAAAAAACGGCGGCGGTAATGGTATAAATGCCAGCCCCGTTACCAACAACAATGTCCCACCACCAACCAGCCAGAATGACCGCAAGAACCGCATGATAACAACTTTCAGAATTGCCATGAACGCACGGTCTGTCCTTGCTGGCATCGCAGCACAAACAGATAGTTGTGGCATTATGTATTTTCCCGCCAGGCGATTAAAACGAAACTATCAAGACAATTTGATGGATCGGTGATTGCACCAACTCAAAACCCCGCTACATTGCGGGTAACTTCTTTTCCTATTCAGTCAGGTTGACCATGTTTAATTCTGTTCCGCCCGAAAAATCACGTCTCCCAAACAAGGCCGATGCCCTTCCCGGCCGTGACGAAGCCATTGCGGTACCAGACGCCCACGTTGTAAATGGCAACCCGTTACAGCCTCCTTTTCCGGCTCATCTCCAAACTGCCATTTTCGGCATGGGATGCTTTTGGGGGGCAGAACGGCTTTTCTGGCAACGCGATGGTGTATACAGCACTGCTGCCGGTTATGCTGGCGGCTATACAAAAAACCCGACATATCGCGAAGTTTGCTCGGGCTTAACAGGTCATGCGGAAGTTGTTCTGGTCGTGTATGATCCGACAATTGTAACCTATAATGATCTGTTGAAACTGTTCTGGGAAAATCATAACCCCAACCAGGGAATGCGCCAGGGTAATGATATTGGCACGCAGTATCGGTCTGTCATTTATCCCGTGACCGACGAACAAAAGACTATCGCCCTGCAGTCACGCAATGATTATCTGGCTGCGTTGAACGGGGCCGGTATAGGCGACATCACCACCGAAATTGAACCCGCGCCAACCTTCTATTACGCGGAAGATTTTCATCAGCAGTATTTATACAAAAACCCTGACGGATATTGCGGGCTTGCAGGCACCGGTGTTACCTGCCCCGGAAGCTAGGTTTTTCGTGTATATGACACTGCAGCTTTAAGTATGCTGGTTTACCCAAACAACAAACGGCCCGCCTTGCATTGGCGGGCCGTTTCGTTTGCTGCGGGCAACCCCAATTGTCATTTACTCACCAGGGTACACGTTGCTCATCGTCCCCCCGTGCGCAACGAGTGAAATTCATCGCCCCCCAAAACCCGTCGCCAAATATTATAAACACAGCCCAATATGGTGGCCTAAACCGGCTTCCCACCATATTCCCGGCTTAGATCGGCGCAAACCCGGCGGATCAAACTGCCAAACACCGAAATGCGATCCTGGGGAATGCGAGCCGCCGGGCCAGACAACGACAGGGCAGCAATAGGAACGCCGGTTTCATCGCGCACGACACCAGCCACACAGCGCAAGCCGACAGCATGTTCTTCATCATCCAGAACCCAGCCTTGTCGCCTGGCTATTTCCAAATCCGCTTTCAGGCTTTGCGATGTTGTTCTGGTGCGTTCTGTCATTTGAGGCAAACCATGTTGCTCTATCACCATATCGACATCCTTGGCCGGCAAAAAAGCCAGCAGCGCCTTGCCCACCCCCGAACAATGCATTAAGGCCCGCCGCCCTGGTGTAACAAGGGCGCGCATCATTTTGCGGCATTCCACCTGTGACAGAAAAATGACTTCGCCGCCATCTGCAACGGCAAGATTAACCGTCTCACCACTTTCTTCCATCAATGCCCGCATATAAGGACGCGCGATCAGGTTCAAATTACGGTTTTTGGTAAAGGCATTGCCAACGCTGAATGCTTGCACGCCAACAGACCATAATGTTCGTTCGCCATCAAAGGTGACGTAACGTTCATGCTGCATTGTGGTTAGCAAACGGTGCACGGTTGACGGCGGCAATGTAACCCGTTGCGAAATCTCGGTCAGGGTCATTCCGTCGTCACTCTCGGCAAGAGTGTTTAAAATACCAAGGGCGCGCATCAGCGATTGAACCTGCTGCATGTATGATGTTCCTCCCGAACCGATTTGCGTTTTTCAATCCGGCAACATCAGACAGGCAGCGCGGCCCAAAAGCTATTGCCCGGCCTGCGCAGTTTCCCTGCTGCGCCACCAAACGACGCTGGAATAGCAAACAAGATAGATTGTCGCGGCCCCAAAAGCGAGAAGCGTTCCCTCGCCAATTCCAAAACGCGGATAGGTAAAGCTGACCGATACAATATAAATCAGCAATGCCCCCATTCCGCGAGGAAAATTACGAATAACGGTGTGCACCGGTGCGACACCATAGGACCAATGTAAAATCAGCATCATCGGATAAAGTGTTACCGGGAAACCGGAAAACAAACCGGACCAGCGCGGCCCGATAATGGCGGCAGCACCACTTATCGCAACGACAATCATCGCTGCCGTTGCCGCCCGCATGGCAACAATCTTATGAGTAATTTTAACGCGTTGCGAAATGCTGACATTTTCAATGGCACGAAACAGCACGATCGCGACAATCATGGCAGCGACCAGCGACAAGCTGGCACTAAGCAGCGTAAACCGGACCATCTGCCCAAGCCATGAAACAAAAACAAAGGTCGCAAATGCCCCCAGCGATGCCCCGGCAACCTGCACCAAAACCGCATGGCGCAGCAACCACTTCGATATCAGATAATAAGCGTATAAAAATGCCAGCGTGGCAATCAGCCCGGGCAAGGCATAAACCGCACTTTCACCGGCAAAATGCACACCCTGTTCAATCGCGATGAAAAACAGCAAAATTGCCGTTCCCAGAGGATAGCCTGACAGGACACCGGCCACACGCGGCCCTGCCCGTTCAGCCAACATCGACAATCCCAGAACAACAAGGATCGAAACGGCAAGTTTGGCAAAAAACAGCGACATGACCATCCATCCGATAAAAGAACAACGAAGACAAAACGTTATCGAATTGTTGCAATTTTACCTATATAGCGCCAGATTTTTTTTCACCTGCATACTCATACAATGCAAAATGACCTTATTTCTTGCCGATATCAAACTGTCACGTTTGGGCACTTTGCCAACGCAGGTTATACGCCCGGTCACACAAAAGGCACACCAGGTGTTCGCGATTCCAGCATTCGCAGAAATACATGGCAAAGAGACAGGTAGTTATCGAAACTTACAGTCACGACAACTGATATGGCACGCAATACTACCGTTCACTTTAGGAAACTGCAGGGTCGTGCGTCCCCGGCCCGGTCCCGACTATGCCGGTGTCATGTCTTGAATTTGCAAGTCGAATTCTCCCTGCGCAACAACATGTCCATTCACCATAATTTCAATGCGCTGCATACCTGCATAGTATTTTCGCGTTGTAATGGCCCGGACCGGATGCCGACGGCTTAATGCAACTTGCTCGTCTTTTTTCAAGCGCAGCTTTTTCCACTTAAAAACTTTCGCCGTCTGGCTACCGTTGGCCTTACGGTGGTGAATTGCATAATCAATCATCAGATCGCGGGAGATATTTTCGCAATTTTTGATTTGCAGCGAAAATTCCACCGAGCCCCCCAATTGCACCACCGGATTTTTCATTACCAGGTCTGATGCAGTAACATTGACTGATCCAAATCCCAATGCTGCCAGCGTTGGCCCATGCCCTTGTTTGAGCAGACTGCGACACGCGTGCCGAATAATACGCTGACGCGTTTCAGGTGCATCCTGAAGCCATTCTTTTGCAATAGATGCGACCCGATCAGGATGAT
This sequence comes from Thalassospira sp. NFXS8, assembly GCF_040148805.1. Classification (NCBI taxonomy): domain Bacteria; kingdom Pseudomonadati; phylum Pseudomonadota; class Alphaproteobacteria; order Rhodospirillales; family Thalassospiraceae; genus Thalassospira; species Thalassospira sp. NFXS8. Next base: position 431,353 of record NZ_JAGEMF010000001.1, read on the forward strand.
CTTTCGAAATATCGTTCAGGCTATTGGCCACGGATCTGCGCACATATTCTGCGCGATCATCACGCAAGGTTGTTAAAAAACCAATGATCGGCGACGGATCCTGAACAAATGCGGGCAGTCTTATCCCCCAGGGTAAGCGCGGCCGGGTCCCCTCTGAAATCAATCGTCGTACATGCACATTAGGGTCATTAATCCAGCCTGCCAAAATTGCCAGCGTTTGTTCCGTATGGTTCATCAGAAACGGGCGAATGGCAAACTCTGCGGTAAAGCGCTGGGTTAAATGATAAAGACTATCCATTGATAATTCGACATTATCCTGACCATGCCTGGCAATATAATCGGCCATTGGCATAATCCCCCATCCTCGAATCCCCGGGCCTGCAGGGTGCGCTTGCGGATCAGTAATGTCGTTTATATTGCCGTCCGGCGCCGGGGCCAGGCTATTGACAATAATAGTTGCGGCGTCGCTAAATTCACGTGGCAAATGGGCCGACAACGCATCAAGAACCTGATTGCTACGCTGTTTAAGTTCGAGCTTATCCATGTCATGGCAAGCAACATGAACAAAACGATCCCGGTCAAATCGCTCGTAATGCAACGCAATATTGTCTGCCATTACCGCGACAAGTTCAGGTGAAAACAAATCTTTTAGCAACGTCCCCATGCAGGCTCCTTATCGGTATATCAACCATTCAAAGGTCTTACTGCCGTTTAATGAAAACCACCATGAAACACGCACCGGCATCCTGACATCCCCAGACAGCAGAGATTGCGGCAAAATAGAAAGAGCACAAAACCGCCCCGGTTATTCCTGCATGTTGAAGGCCACAAACAATAACAGGCAGACGCAAAACGCCTGCCTGAAACTAACAAGTCATTATCGAAAACAGTCTATCCGGCGACAGTTTCAAGCTGTCCCTGACGTACTTTAGGCCGGGCACTTGCCACATGCCCCCGCACAGATCGCAAATCGTTGCGGGGCTTTTGCACAATCACCCCGCGCCAACCCAGCCCCTCATAAGTTTCGTAACCCGGCGTCAGGGCAAAGGCAACGATACTGCCATCTTCCAACAAATAGGAATCTTTGTCGTTCTCGCCCACCTGCAACATAAAACGTTCGTTACGGTTCGACATACCATCAGACGCGGCTATAACATTGTAATTGCGGTCAACAATCATGACCCGGGTTCGCGGGGCCTCTTCCTCGGCAAAACTGATTGAATTTAGCACGGAATCAGCCTGCACCTCCCAATCAAAGAAAATACCCATTGCGCCGATGATTTCCCCGTCCGCTTCACCTTCTGCCCGAACGGCAGTTGCATATGTTGCTGTTGCCTTGCCACCCAGATGCTGGTTTCGTTCAATATCAGCGACAGAATATTCGGTGCCGTCATGGGTCGCCATCGCCTGACGAAACCACGACTCATTGCTTACATTCAAACCCTTGACCCGGTATTTGTCAGGCCGACCATTGGCAATCACATTGCCATTTTTATCGGCCACCCACAAATCAAGATAAACAGTGTAACTATCAAGAATAACGCCCAGCCGTTTGGATGCCCAGGCACTTGCCTTGGCATCGTCAGGGTCTGCACAGCCATCAACAACGGCACTATCCGTTGCCCACCAACGCACATCGCAAGAACGTTCATAAAGATTACGGTCAATAAGTTCGATGACATAAAGCGCCAGATCCGAGAGACGTGCCCCTCGGACCATTTGCGCTGTACTCCGCAAGTCACGTGCCTCGGTTGCAAAAAGGTTTTGCAGTTCATTGGCAATGGATGTGACCTGTTGTGAAATGCTGTTTACTTCATTTGCCACCACAGCAAAGCCACGTCCGGCTTCCCCGGCCCGCGACGCTTCTATCAACGCATTCAAGGCGAGAATTTTTGCCGCCTTGGTAACATTTTGTATTTCGTTGACCTTGGCTGTTGTCAGTTCTGACATTTTTGTAGCTGCATTCAAAATTCGCTCAGGCATGTTATCCCCCATTTTTATTGAAGTTCCTGATGAGAGAATGCTGGGCTGCCAAACCTGTTCGCACACGCAATATTTTTGTCATACAAATTAAAATGGTAGTATTATTTCTATATTTTTCAATGACTTATTCAGTTGTTTCAAATATCAAAAGAACTTTTTCCTAAACGTCACAAATGAAACACCAAAAATACGTAATACCACTTATCCATAAACACTATACTTAAGTGAACAGAAATAGAATCTTACATATAGATATACATCTACATTTTAGTTTTTCGCCCAACCTAATTTTAACACTCAATATAGTGTTGTTAACAGAGTCGTCGCGGCATTTTTCCGTCCAAAATAGAATTTCATGCCGTATTTTTTATATTTTTAGAATTCCCTGCCAAATTGCCCTATACAACCGCTGAAAACGCAACAATTAGCATAAATTGCCGGACGGCCTCTTGGCGCAAGGACGCCCCAACGAGGTATTATTCTATTTTATCGGCCAGATAGAAAATTTATGAAATTTTGTCACGACAGGCGGGGCTCGCCGCCCCTGCACATACCAAAAGGGGCAGGATGAAATACACATCATCCTGCCCCGCACGATCCGATCGTAAAATGAAACAACATTCCCGGTTTTACAAAAAACCGTAATGTGTAAGGCCATCCCACAGCAGCTTAAGGCCTGTCATAAAAAGCAACGCATAACAAACCCGATAAAAAAGTTGTTCGTTAATTTTGTCGTGCGCCCAAAGGCCAATCCATGTCCCCAAAATCGCAACCGGGGCCAATACCACTGCGGTTTCAAGGTTTGATCCGTTAAACTGGCCCAGCAACCAGTATGGAACCAGCTTGACGTAATTGACCACAATGAAAAACATTACGGTGGTACCAACGAAAACCGTTTTATCAAGCCGTTGTGGCAATAGAAAAACAGATATTGGCGGCCCGCCCGCATGAGCAACAAAACTGGTGAAACCGGAAATGGTGCCCCAGAACGTTCCCGGCAGCCATTTCGCTGATGTTGGCTGATCAACCGCTGACTTGCGCCGCAACCAGCGATCCATCGTAAAACCAATCGCAATCACCGCGATCAGCATTTTAACTGCCGCCTCGCTTAGATAGTTAAACGACAAGGCGCCAACCAATATACCGATCAACGCCGCAGGCACCAAAATCAGCATATTCCGCCGATCCCAGTTTTTACGATATGCCCAGACATTGGCCAGATCCATCAGGCACAATATCGGCAGCATAATTGCCGCAGCATCCTGTGGTGAAACAGCCAAAGCAATTAACGGCACGGAAATAATTCCCAAACCGCCACCAAACCCGCTTTTTGAAACGCCAGCGATTAACACCGCCGGGATCGACACCAGATAAAAAAACGGGTCGCTAATGATTTCCATGAGATATCCGTAACATATTCACTGGGTATTTAGGCCTTTCTGAGCATAACCAACCGTAAGACTGCATTCGATAAAGCCTGAGCCAATCGCGACACAAGATGACTATGCAATGCAATCCAGCCAAACCATTACGCTGCGAGTGCAGCTCGCTGAAAATGATGCATTTGCAGGCATCATTCTCGATTTAATTACCTGAAAACCGGGACCCTAACCATTATTTTTCCAGTAAGCGAGGCATCAGTTCAACGAAATTGCAGGGCCGATGGCGGAAATCAAGCTGATAGACCAGAATATCGTCCCAAGCATCCTTACAGGCCCCATTCGACCCCGGCAACGCAAACATATATGTCCCGGCAGAAACCCCGGCCACGGCCCGCGACTGAACGGTTGATGTGCCGATTTTTGCATAGGAAAGCCAACGAAACAGCTCCCCAAACCCGGTAATTTCCTTTTCATAAACAGCAAGATGGGCCTCTGTTGTTACGTCGCGCCCTGTAACACCGGTGCCTCCGGTTGAAATGATAACGTCAATATTCGGGTCATTGCACCACTCGCGGAACTGCGCCACCAGCTGGTCAAATTCGTCGGGTAAAATTTTGCGCTCAACAATTGTGTGACCGGCACTTTCTGCCCGGCGCACCAGGATATCACCGGATGTATCCGTCTCCATATTGCGCGTATCGCTAACCGTTAATATGGCGATATTTACCGCCTTGAACGGCAGGGAAGTATCAATCTTTCCGGGCATTTCCTGTTCTCCGAAATGTATTTTACGGGCAACAGATTACTGCCCTTCGCCGGGCTTGCAAGCGATACATCGGAAAACTTTTTGTCGGGGATTTATCGCCGATACCAGCCCAAATGGATGCTGCGCCCCACCAACGTACCGGTTGTAACATCCATGCCATCGAGACAGTAATGCATCTCGCACCCTAGCCGTGCAAAAATAGTTACATATATTATATTTTTCATTGCCTTATTTGCATAACCTGAAAAATCACATTAAATATATGTAATGTTGATTCGATAAACAACGGCATGGCAACGCCAGTTTTCTTGCCGTGCAACATATTTCGACGTAAAAAGCGGTAGGGTGATACCGAATTACCAACCGTATTCTCAAACCTTGGCATCCCCTTAATTCATAATAATGCTGACGCAGGAAACAGAGGTATCGACGATGACGGACATTCTTTGGCAACCCGGCCCGGAGCGCATTAAAAACGCCAACGTCACGCGCTTTCGCGAATGGATCAACGGGCGCAACGATGTGCAGTTGGAAAATTTCGTCGAGCTGTATGACTGGTCTGTCCGCGAGATGGAAAAATTCTGGCCCGAGCTGATTGAATATGCTGGCTTGAAAGCACAAAGCTGGGGCGATGTCGTTCTGGAAAATCCGAACAAAATGCCAGGTGCGGCCTTTTTCCCCGATGCCAGGCTGAACTTTGCTCAAAACCTGCTGCGACGCGATGATCAAACCGATGCCCTGGTTTTCTGGGGTGAGGACAAAGTGAAAACCCGTCTGTCATGGTGTGATCTTAACATTGCCGTCTCTCGTTTTTCGCAAGCCTTGCGTGCGCAGGGTGTCAAGAAAGGTGACCGGGTTTGTGGCTATATGCCCAATATGTGCGAAACGGTCATTGCCATGCTTGCAACCGCCGCAATCGGGGCAACGTGGTCTTCCGCCTCGCCCGATTTTGGCGTTCAGGGCGTTGAAGACCGGTTCGGGCAAATCGAACCCAAAGTCATGATTACGGTCGATGGCTATTATTATAATGGTAAAAGCCACGATATTCGCGAAAAGGTGAAGGATGTTGTCGACCGCATCCCAAGCCTGGAAGCAGTGGTTATTGTGACCTATGCCTTTGATGGTGAAAACACCACCGGCATTCGCAATGCAATTTCCTATGCAGAATTTACCGGACGTTACGACGCCGAAAAAATCGAATTCGAGCAAGTAGAATTCAATCATCCGCTTTATGTAATGTTTTCGTCAGGAACAACAGGCAAGCCAAAATGCATTGTTCATAGTACTGGCGGCACACTTCTCAAGCAGGTATCTGAACATCTGATGCATTGTGACGTGGTGCCTGGCGACCGGGTATTTTATTTCACCACTTGCGGCTGGATGATGTGGAACTGGCTGATGGGCGGGCTTGCCGCCGAAGCCACCCTGCTTTTGTATGACGGATCGCCGTTTTATCCCAGCGGTAACATTCTGTTTGATTATGCCGATGCGGAACGCATGACCCTGTTTGGCACATCAGCCAAATATATTGATGCATTGGCAAAAGCCGAACTTAAACCGGCACAGACCCACGACCTGTCAACTGTTCGCGCCATGACCTCAACGGGGTCGCCCCTGGCCCCCGAAAGCTTTGACTATGTTTACAACAACATCAAACAGGACATTCATCTGGCATCCATTTCCGGTGGCACAGATATCCTTGGCTGTTTTGTTCTAGCCTGCCCGGTGTTACCCGTGCGTCGCGGTGTTATTCAAACCCGCGCCCTGGGCGTTGCGGTTAATGTGTATGATGACAACGCCAAGCCTGTTTTAAACGAAAAAGGCGAGCTTGTTTGTACCGCACCCTTTCCATCCATGCCGGTTGGTTTCTGGAATGACCCCGATGGCCAGCGATATCACGACGCCTATTTTGACCGCTTCCCCAATATCTGGTGCCACGGCGATTATGTCGAACTTGATGATACCGGCGGCATGATCATTTATGGCCGGTCTGACGCAACCCTTAACCCGGGCGGTGTGCGCATTGGCACCGCCGAAATCTATCGCCAGGTAGAGCTATTACCGGAAATTCAGGAATCAATCGTTATTGGCCAGGAATGGGATAACGACGTGCGCGTGGTCCTGTTTGTTGTTCTTAAGCCAGGAGTAGTGCTTGACGATACCTTGTCCGATCGCATTCGCAAGCAAATCCGGAGCAACTGCACACCGCGCCATGTGCCAGCCAAAATCGTAGCCGTCGATGATATCCCCCGAACAAAATCGGGAAAAATTACTGAACTTGCAGTGCGGGATATCGTTCATGGACGCAAGGTAAAGAATCAGGAGGCACTTGCCAATCCCGAGGCCCTGGATCTTTATGCCGATCTGGACATCTTGAAAAACTAATTCTTGCAACGCAACAAAATCAGTCTTTCGCCCCGGTATTCCGACAGGAATCCGGGGCATATTTTTTGCTAAATCCTTGTGATCAGCGCTCCCGCCAGAGCAATTATGCAAGCGGGTAACAAATGCTCCGATTCCGCATTGCAATGTCGGTTATTTTTTAATCAGAACGATTTTTTGCCATTTTTTTACACACAGATACATGATCAGAAAAAAAAATGGCGCGAAAATGGCACGGCAACCTGTCCAAAAAGACAGGAATACAATCTATTGATATAAAAGAGTTTTCTATACGTTTGCATCAGATTTGCGATTTTCAAAGCTAATAAGATTACCCAAACGTTCCATTTTCATGCCGAAAATTGCCCTTCATTTTGAAGCGAAAATATTTTTCATACTTGACACATACGGCCCTAAAATTCCTTAATTTGGCTGTCCTCAACAAAAGGACAGAACAGATATGCTGTTTTGGCATGTCTGGGGTGGCATAGAAGTTACCAAAGCCATTAAGAATGCTTTGCTAATGAGGGAGCTAATAAATGAAAATGAAAACGATCCTGGCCGCTGGCGCAATGTCTGTTGCTGCCATCGCCGCAAACAACGCCCATGCAGGCGCTGCACTTGACGGCATCAAGGCCAAAGGTTTCGTTCAGTGCGGCGTGAATACCGGCTTGCCGGGTTTCTCTGCTGCAAATGCGGAAGGCAAATGGGAAGGCCTTGACGTTGATGTTTGCCGTGCAGTGGCAGCAGCACTTCTGGGTGACGCCGAAAAAGTTCAGTACACCCCGATGACTGCAGCTCAGCGTTTCACCGCTCTGCAATCGGGCGAAATCGACATTCTGTCGCGTAACACCACCTGGACCCTGACCCGCGATGCAAAGCTGGGCCTGACGTTCGGCGGTGTTAACTATTATGATGGCCAGGGCTTCCTGGTCCCGAAAGCACTTGGCGTTTCGCACGCTACCGAGCTTGATGGCGCCACTGTTTGCGTTGAACCGGGCACCACCACCGAGCTCAACCTTGCTGACTACTTCCGCGCTAAAGGCATGAGCTTTGAGCCGGTCGTTATCGAAAACATCAACGAAACCACTGCCGCTTTCTTTGCTGGTCGTTGCGATGTTTACACCACCGATGCTTCGGGTCTCGCATCTGTTCGTCAGACCATGGCTCCGAACCCGGATGACTATGTGATCCTGCCGGAAATCATTTCCAAAGAACCGCTTGGTCCGTCTGTCGCACAGGGCGACGATCAGTGGGCTGATCTGGTTCGCTGGTCGCTGATGGCGATGGTTGAAGCCGAAGAACTCGGTGTCAACAGCGAGAATGTTGACGATATGAAGAAGAGCGAAAATCCGAGTATCCAGCGTTTGCTGGGTGTGTCTCCGGGCATGGGCGAAGCTCTTGGTGTTGACGAAGAATGGGCATACCGCATCATCAAACAGGTTGGTAACTATGGCGAAAGCTATAAAGCCAACGTAACTGCAAAGCTGGGCCTCGAACGTGGTCTGAACGCTTTGTGGACTGATGGTGGTCTGCAGTACGCAATGCCGGTCCGTTAATCGTTCCGGTCTTCGTAGACGAAATTAGCTCCGCCCACTGGCCTTCCTTGCCGGGGCGGAGCTTTTCGTTACAGCATCTGCATATTGGATACAATCTACACCTGAGGGACAGATGAGTAAGACTCAAAAGGCCCCGGGGGGTGTCCGTTCCAAAAGCCTGACCGATTACCTGAATGACGAAAATGTTCGCGCCGTAATTTATCAGATCGTCGCGATTGCCCTCGTCATATTGGCAGGCTGGTACCTGGTTTCCAACACACTGGCAAATCTGGAACGGCAAAACATCTCAACCGGTTATGGCTTCCTTAATCTGGAAGCGTCGTTCGGGATCAGCGAAAGCATGATCGACTATACGCCCCAAAGCAATTACGCAACGGCGTTAATGGTCGGCTTTCTCAACACCGTCAAGGTGGCATTTCTCGGCATTATATTGTGCACCATCATTGGCACGATCTTTGGTGTGGCACGCCTTTCCTCGAACTGGATCGTTCGTAAACTCGCGACCGTCTATGTCGAGACATTCCGGAACATTCCGGTCCTGTTGCAGCTTTTTTTCTGGTATGCAATTATTCCCGGTGCCTTCCCGGCCGCGCGGAATGCTTTCCAGCCCCTACCCGATGTCCTGCTAACAAACCGCGGGATGTATATCCCCGTCCCTGTCGCTGACAATGCTTACGACTTTATGGGCATTGCCGCTATCATCGCGTTGGTTGTCATTTATTTCCTAAAAAAATGGGCAACAAAACGCCTTGATGAAACAGGTCAACCCTTCCCGATCGTGTGGGCAAGCCTTGGCATTTTTGTCGGCTTAGTGCTTATTGCCTACATCGCCGGTGGCGCGCCAACAGCAATGGATATTCCGTCCCTGCAGGGCTTTAACATTCGTGGTGGCTACAATATCTCGCCCGAATTCCTGTCGGTACTGATCGGCCTGACAATTTACACGTCAACCTATGTTGCCGAAGTTGTCCGGTCCGGGATTGAAGCCGTTCCCAATGGGCAATGGGAGGCCGCTGACAGCCTTGGCCTGAAACGTTCTGTTTCATTGCGGAAAATTATTTTGCCGCAATCGATGCGCGTTGCCATTCCGCCGCTGACCAACCAGTATCTGAACCTGACCAAAAACAGCTCTCTTGCTGTTGCAGTTGGCTATCCCGATCTGGTGTCGGTTTCGAATACCACCATGAACCAGACAGGCCAGGCGATCGAGGCAATATCGATTTATATGGCAGTTTACCTGGGCCTTAGCCTGATCACGTCACTGTTCATGAACTGGTTTAACAAGAAAATGGCATTGGTGGAGAGGTAAGATGGCAAACAGTCTCAAACTACCACCGGGCCCGGTTGGTACCGTCGGCCAACGTTCTGTTACCTGGGTTCGCAAGAACCTGTTTAACAGCTGGTTCAATTCACTTTTGACATTGCTTTCTATTGCCTTTGTTCTGTGGATCGTGCCACCGATCATTGAATGGGCCTTTGTCAATTCCACACTCACCCCTAGCATTGATGCATGTCGTGCGGTTACGGGTGCCTGCTGGGGTTTCGTTAACGCGAACCTGCGCCTGATCCTGTTCGGTGTTTATCCCTACGACGAACAATGGCGTCCGCTTCTGGCCATGATCGTTCTGTTTGGTGTAATTATCGCCAGCCTTGCCGGCGTTAAATATCCGCGCATGCAGAAACTGATCATTCCGATGTGGGTGGTTGGCATTCCCGTGATTGCTATTTTGATGTGGGGCGGCATGCTTGGCCTCACCTACGTTCAAAACAGCTCATGGGGCGGTTTGCCACTGACCTTGATCCTGTCGACAATCGGTATTGTCTTTGCCTTTCCGCTTGGCCTGCTGCTGGCCCTTGGCCGTCAGTCGAACATGCCGGCAATCAAGACCCTGTCGGTGGTTTATATCGAAGTCATTCGTGGTGTGCCGCTAATTACGGTGTTGTTCATGGCATCTGTCATGTTCCCGCTGTTTTTGCCCGATGGCGTTTCAATCGACAAGCTTCTGCGTGCCCAGATCGGCATTATCCTGTTTACTGCGGCCTATTTGGCCGAAGTATTCCGGGGTGGCTTGCAAGCCGTTCCACGCGGCCAGTTTGAAGCCGGTGATTCGCTTGGCCTTTCCTATTGGCAGTCCATGCGACTGATCATTCTGCCGCAAGCATTGCGGTTGGTGATCCCGCCAACGGTCAACAGCTTCATCTCGATGCTAAAAGACACGACACTGGTTGTCATTATCGGCCTGTTCGATCTTTTGGGGGCCGTGAAACTGGCCCTGCGCAGTGACCCTGCCTGGACCCGCTACTATGTCGAAGGTTACGTTTTCGCTGCCGCGATCTTCTTCCTGATCTGTTACTCGATGGGCCGCTATTCCGCATATCTTGAAAAAGAACTGCGCAAGGGCGAGCGCCGGTGAGGAGAGAGGAAAAACAAAATGACTGCTACTGAAACCATGAATAAAGTTGCTCCGCCGCCGTCCGATGAAGATGTGATCACCATCAACAAGGCGAACAAGTGGTATGGCAACTTTCACGTTCTAAAGGATGTGGACCTTACAGTTCGCAAAGGTGAACGTATTGTCATCTGCGGACCTTCGGGTTCGGGAAAATCCACCCTGATCCGCTGCCTGAACCGGCTTGAAGCCTATCAGACGGGCGAAATCACGGTGGATGGCATTTTGCTGGGCGATGATGTGAAAAACATCGAAGCCGTGCGCCGCGAGGTTTGCATGGTGTTCCAGCATTTCAACCTGTTCCCGCACATGACGGTACTGGAAAACCTGACACTGGCACCGATCTGGGTTCGCAAGACCCCGAAGAAAGAAGCCATTGAACTTGCCATGCACTATCTGCAACGTGTTCGCATCGCCGAACAGGCCCATAAATTCCCGGGCCAGCTTTCAGGTGGTCAACAACAGCGTGTTGCCATTGCCCGCTCATTATGCATGCAGCCTAAAATCATGCTGTTTGACGAGCCGACATCGGCACTTGACCCGGAAATGGTCAAGGAAGTGCTGGACGTGATGGTTGAACTGGCAAAAGAAGGCATGACCATGCTGTGCGTGACGCATGAAATGGGCTTTGCCAAGGAAGTTGCCGACCGTGTCGTGTTTATGGATGCTGGCGAGATTGTTGAAATGGGCGAGCCCCATGACTTTTTTGACAATCCCAAAAGCGACCGCACCAAACTGTTCTTAAGCCAGATTCTGTCGCACTAATCGACAAATTTGGTCTGAACACGCAAACGGCCCCGAAATTTTCGGGGCCGTTTCGCATTTCACACATTTCATCCTTGCACCCGGCCCACCAAGCAGCGACTATCGGCAACCCTTGTATTCCGATAACATTGATTGCCCCATGACATTCCCCAGCGATAACGACGAAAATTCAAAATCAAATGGTCCGGCCTTTTTGCAACTGGAAAAAGTCGGTAAAAAATTCGGCTCCCATACTGTGCTGGATAATGTCAGTCTTTCCCTTGACCGGGGGCAGACAATGGCAATCATCGGGCCATCGGCGGCCGGTAAAAGTGTGCTGCTAAAATGCCTTGCAGGTATTTATCCCGTTGATCAAGGTAACATTCTGATCAACGGTCAGGATATTTCTGAAAAACAACCCGCTGACCAAGGCCACTGGACCGATAAAATTGGCATGTTGTTTCAACAAAATGCCCTGTTTGACAGCCTGCCCATCTGGCAAAATGTGTGTTTCCAGCTTATCGAAAACGGAACCCTTAAACGCAAAGATGCGCGTGATAAAGCCGTTGATCTGCTAGGTTTGGTTGGCCTCGACCCGGACAGCAGCAAACTGCGCCCATCCGATTTGTCTGGCGGGATGCAAAAGCGCGTTGGCATTGCCCGTGCCATTGCCAATGACCCCGAAATTCTGTTGCTCGACAATCCGACAGCAGGACTGGACCCGGTATTGTCCAATCATATTGAAAACATGATTGAAACCATCGCCAAAAAGCGGATGACAACGGTTATTACTGTAACCAATGACATGGAAATTGCACGTAATCGCTATGATTACCTTACCATGATGCATGAAGGTCGTGTTTACTGGTCCGGCTCGCGCAACCAGGTTGAAACAGCCCAAAACCCGCATCTGACACAAATGCTTAGCGGATCATCCCAGGGGCCGATTGCCATGCGAACCCAAAATAGAGGTCAACATCTGGTCGCATGATGACCGTGAAATTAACGTAACACCGGGCATCTTGCTGCAATAACCTCCCTGCCCGCCTGGCGCGCAGGAGAGGCTTTTAGCACCTGAATTTCGTCATGCGGAAAGATTGTTAATCAGCGCAATAAACCGACAAATCAGCTTGCTCCAGAATACTGTCCCACGCCTTTCCTGGCGCAATATCGGTAAACAGGGCATCAACTTCGGATAAATGCCCAAGGCGCACCATCGCCCGGCGACCAAATTTCGATATATCTGTACATAAAAACGTTTGCCGGGAATTGGAGATAATTGCCCGGGCAACCCGCACTTCACGATAGTCAAAATCCATCAGGCTACCATCTTCATCAACGCCTGAAATGCCGATGATGGCATAATCCACCTTGAACTGGCTGATAAAGTCGATGGTTGCCTCGCCAATAATGCCAAAATCGCGCTGCCGCACCACCCCCCCGGCAATGATCACCTCAAACCCGGGATTTGCGGCGCAAATTTCGGCAACATGAAGATTATTGGTAATAATTTTCAAGTTTTTATGATCAGACAGGGCACGGGCGACTTCTTCTGTTGTCGTGCCGATATTGATAAATAAAGATGCGCCTTCGGGGATATGCTGGGCCACCAGACGGGCAATTTTTCGTTTGGCATCCAGGTTCAAGACCTGACGGTCAGTATAGGCGGTGTTTTCCGTAGTAGACTGGCTGGCCGCCCCGCCATGATAGCGTGCAATCAGGCCCTCTTCGGCCATTTCATTAATATCACGCCGGATTGTTTGCGGGGTAACATCGAAATGCGTCGCCAGGGCATCAATTGTCATAAAGCCGCTTGCGGCAACTTTTTCCAGAATTTCGCGGCGACGCCTGTCTAATTTACCCATTTTTGCTCCGATCCGGCGAATTTGATTTTATAAGGGGTTGTTGTCTTTCGCAGGTTCTAAAATGCGGGGATCGGACAAAAGATGCAAGACCATTGCCCAAAATCAAAATACAAACGGCACCAGCACGATGGCCAATATCACCAGCAAAACCAGTGCGCAAATATTCAATAGCAACCCGGCCCGCACCATATCGTCTATTTTTAAATAACCACTGCCAAAAACGATGGCGTTGGGGGGTGTCGCAACCGGCAACATAAACGCACAACTTGCCGCCAGTGTCACTGGCACGACCATAATCATGGGATCAATCCCCTCGCCGATCGCATAAGTCGCCAGCAAGGGCATAAAGGTTGCCGCTGTCGCCGTGTTGGAGGTTAAATGGCTAACCAGAATGATAACGGTGGCAATCAGACATATTTGCAACATCAATGGCATTTCAGGCATTGCCTGCATGTTCAACGCAATAACCCTGGCGAGGCCGGTATCGCTAATCAGGGCACCAAGAGACAACCCGCCCCCTACCAGTAACAATATCCCCCATGGCAACCGCAATGTTGCCTTCCAGTCCAGCACATACAGGTTTTGCCGCGCACGTACTGGCAGAGCAAACAAGCAAATGGCGGCAAAAACCGCAATCGCGGCATCGCTCAATGCAATGTGCGGAAAAATCTGGCTGATTAACGGGCGGAATAACCACAACAATGCCGTTGCCACAAATACAATAGCAACACGCTTTTCGCCCCCACCCATCGGCCCCAACCGGGCAATCCGTTCCTTCAATGCTATTTCAACAGAATCAGGCAAATGATCACTTAACGGATAAATAACCCGACATAACAAATACCAGCAAATCACCAGCAAGATTGCGGCAAAGGGCACGCCGACCAGCATCCATTGGCCAAACCCGATTGTGATGCCGTAATTTTGCGCCATATACCCGGCCAGCAAGGCATTGGGCGGGGTGCCAATAAGGGTACCCACCCCGCCGATCCCGGCCCCATAGGCAATGGCAAGCAGCAAGCAGCGCGCAAGATTATGTGTAGCCGGGCTTAACCCGTCTTCGGGCAGAGGGGCATCAGCATTTTCGTCTGTTTTTACCGGCATGTCTGACGGGCCACCCGGTTCGGTTCTGTCCTGATTTTGGCTGCGATCAAAATTGCTGAAAAGCGTAATCAGCGAAACAGCCACCGGTAACATCATGGTTGCTGTCGCGGTATTGCTGACCCACATCGACAAGAATGCGGTTGCCGCCATAAACCCGGCCACCAATGCTGAAGGATGAAACCCGACCTTGCCAATGATCATAAGGGCGATCCGCAAATGTAAATTCCATCTTTCCATCGCCAGGGCAATGACAAAACCGCCAAAAAACATAAAGATCAGCGGGTTGGCGTAATTGGTACTGATGTCGTCGGTGGTTCCAACACCCAGAACCGCGCCAAGAGCCAACGGCAACAGGGCTGTTGCCGCCAATGGAATGGCCTCGCTGAGCCACCATATTGCCATCAAACTGGCAAGACCTGCGGTATGCCATGCAGCAACCGGTACATCACCAGGTGGCGAAAACACCAGAAAACCGGCAAAAACCAATGGCCCCGCTACCAACCCGATTATACGCCGCACGCTGCCCGGCCGCCGGGGTGATGCCGGGTTTGCCGCCGTGCCCGAAATCGGCAAGCGATCGATTAATGGAAAACGGATCATTGCCGCCCCTTCGCACACATTTATTAAAACGGCAAATACCGTTGGCAATGTTTAGCGGAGGGGCCGTTTCTGGCAATTGAAACCGCGCCAGTGGTTGAATGGTTCTAAAAATCAGGGGTATCGGGCATGTGTGCCGCTGTTAGTAAATCAGAGGCGGCGTGGGTTTCTTCTCGGATAAAATCGGCCAGCAATCGAATCCGCGCGACGTTGATCATGTCGCTATGGCAAACCATCCAGTAATCTCGCATGATTTTAACCGTTGCAGGCAAAACCGGTATCAAATCATCAAAATCAACGGCCATAAAATAGGGTAAAATACATAATCCAAAACCGGCCCGTGTGGCCTTTAGCTGGGCAAAAACGCTGGAACTTTGATAGCCCGCACGCAACCCCGGCAGCAGTTCACCCAGATAGTTCAGCTCCTGGGTAAAAATCATGTCTTCGATGTACCCGACAAAAGGATGTTCCGCCAGTTGCGCGCGATCCGTGATGGGAGGATGCCCGGCCAGATATTGTTTTGATCCATAAACATATAATGCGTAGCTGGAGATTTTTTCGCGATGATAGGACCCGGTTTTGGGCGTGTTGAGTGCCACCGAAATATCGGCTTCGCGCCTGGAAAGTGAAACAATCTGCTGAATATTGACCATTTCAATCGCCAGACTGGGGTGGCGTTTGGCAAAAAACGGCAATTTTTCACCAATAAAAAAATTGCCGAAACCTTCCGGCACACTAAAGCGCACAACACCGCTTAGGGCAAAAGACCCGGTGCCCACCTCGCCCAGCAATTTATCGGCTTCCTGGGCCATCATTTCGGTCGGCCCCATTAAACGTGCACCTAAGGGGGTTAAAACATATCCGCGCGGGTTCCGTTCAAAAAGTTTGGCCCCCAAACGTTGTTCCAGCCGGTCAATGCGCCGGGCAACGGTGACATGACTGGTGCGTAATCGCCGTGCCGCAGCAGAGAGTTGCCCGTCACGTGCAACAGCCAAAAAATACTGTAAATCATCCCACGAAAAATTGTTCATCCAGCCTTCTGTTCATTTTTGTACAGATAATGTCCAAAATTATATATTTGTTGACGTTTTCGTCAATGTTAGCGTTCATATCGAACAACAAAACAATAACGTCACTTGCCGCAATGTCAGCGCAGGTGAACACTATCAGGGCATCGACATAAATTCCGGTGCGTTACAAAAACAAACAAGTGCACGGCACAGTGTACGCCTATCCGTCACCTGTCCCGCCGCTGTCGTATGACCAGTGGTCAAAACAGTTTTCGGGAAACAGGAACGTCACCCGTTCTTCACCATGAAGGACGGTAACAACATGGTTCAGTTAGGGAGGAACCTCAGATGAAGAAACTCGCGATGGCATCCGTTGCCGTCATGGCGGCCGCTGCTGCATTTCCGGCTTATGCGGCTGGTGTTTCCGACGATATCGTTAAAATTGGTATTCTAAACGACCAATCCGGCGTGTATGCAGATTTCGGCGGCAAATGGTCTTATGAAGCAGCGAAAATGGCTGTTGAAGATTTCGGCGGCACGGTTCTGGATAAAAAAATCGAAGTCATCACGGCAGACCATCAGAACAAGCCTGATGTAGCAGCCAACATTGCCCGTCAGTGGTATGACGAAGACAAGGTTGACGCCATCATGGAACTGACCACATCGTCAGTTGCGCTGGCTGTTCAGGGTATTTCCAAGGAAAAGAAAAAGATCGACATCGTTACCGGCGCGGCAACAACCGCCCTCACCGGTGATCAATGCTCGCCTTACGGTTTCCATTGGGCCTATGACACCCATGCACTGGCAGTGGGTACCGGTGGGGCGCTGGTCGAAAACGGTGGCGATACCTGGTACTTCCTGACCGCCGATTACGCCTTTGGCTATTCACTGGAAGAACAAACCTCGAAATTTGTCACCGACAATGGCGGCAAGGTTCTGGGGTCGGTTCGTCATCCGCTTTCCAGCACCGACTT
Source organism: Thalassospira sp. NFXS8 (assembly GCF_040148805.1). Lineage (NCBI taxonomy): Bacteria > Pseudomonadati > Pseudomonadota > Alphaproteobacteria > Rhodospirillales > Thalassospiraceae > Thalassospira > Thalassospira sp. NFXS8. Next base: position 448,169 of record NZ_JAGEMF010000001.1, read on the forward strand.
TTCATCCTTCCTGCTCCAGGCACAGGCATCGGGTGCCAAGGTCATCGGCCTTGCTGATGCAGGCCTTGATACCGCCAATGCCATCAAACAGGCATCGGAATTTGGCATTGTTCAGGGCGGTCAACGCCTTGCGGCCTTGTTATTTACCCTCTCCGAAGTTCATGGTCTGGGTGCCGAAGCTGCACAAGGCCTGTCGCTGACCGAAGGGTTCTACTGGGATCGCAACGACGAATCACGTAAATTTGGCGAACGCTTCCATGACCGTACCGGTCGCATGCCCAACATGATTCAGGCTGGGACCTATTCGGCCGTATTGCAGTACCTTAAAGCTGTCAAGGAAGTCGGTACCGACGAAACCGAAGCCGTTTCAAAGGCTCTGCATGAAATGCCGGTCAATGACGTCTTTGCCCATAACGGTAAAGTCGGCGCCAATGGCCGCATGATTTACGACATGTATCTGATGGAAGTCAAAAAGCCGTCCGAAATGAAGGGCGACTGGGACTATTACAACGTTCTTGCCACCGTTCCGGGCGACAAGGCGTTTATCAAACCATCCGAAAGCGGCTGCGCGCTGGCGCAGTAAAAACATGATGGCAACCGGAGAACGTCTAAATCCCGGTATGTCGCAAAACGCGAACGAGGCACGAGTGGTTCTTTCCGCTCGTGACCTTCGTCGCGATTTTGGTGGCTTTACCGCGGTCAACAATGTCAACCTTGATGTCGAACACGCCAAGGTGCATGCGCTGATCGGCCCGAATGGCGCAGGCAAAACCACTGTTTTCAACCTGTTAACAAAATTTCTTCAACCCACCAGTGGTAAAATCACATTGCTGGGGCAAGATATTACCAAAACCGCACCTGCCCGTGTGGCCCGTATGGGGCTGGTACGATCATTTCAAATTTCCGCCGTTTTTCCACATTTGACCGTTTTGGAAAATGTCCGTGTCGCCCTGCAACGGCCGAGCGGACTGGCGGTTCAGTTTTGGCGATCCATGAACACCCTGGATCGGTTAAATGATCGGGCCGTTGAACTTTTGACATCAGTCGGGCTGGAAAAAGACATCGATAGCTATGCTGCAGATTTGTCTTATGGCCGAAAACGCGTGCTGGAAATTGCAACCACCCTGTCGCTGGACCCCAAGGTACTGCTGCTAGACGAACCTATGGCTGGCATGGGTCAGGAAGATGTGGGCCGTGTCGCCGAAATCATCCGCGAAGTTGCACGAACCCGTGCCGTTCTGATGGTGGAACATAACCTTAAGGTCGTGGCTGATCTGTGCGACCACATCACGGTTCTTCAGCGCGGCGAAATTCTGGCCGAGGGCAATTATGACACCGTCAGCAACGACGAACGCGTAAGAGTTGCCTATATGGGGACAGACGATGAGTGACAAGGAAATCCTTCTGTCCGTCAGGGATTTGAATGCCTGGTATGACGAAAGCCATGTTTTGCACGGCGTTAACCTTAATGTCCGGCGCGGTGAAACCGTTACCATTCTGGGGCGCAACGGGGTGGGCAAAACCACCACATTGCGTTCCATTGTCGGCATCTTGCGCAAACGCACCGGCGAAATCGAATTTAACGGCCATAACCTGATGCGCCTGCCCTTACATAAAACCGCCAAAACCGGTTTGGGGTTTGTCCCCGAAGAACGGGGTATTTTTTCAACTTTAAGCGTTGAAGAAAATCTGATGTTGCCGCCAAAAATTTCCAATAGCGGCATGAGCATCGAGGAAATATACGACCTGTTTCCCAATCTTTATGAACGTAAAACCAGTTCGGGCACCAAACTTTCGGGCGGTGAGCAACAAATGCTGGCGATGGCCCGTATGTTGCGCATTGGTGTGGATATGCTGCTACTTGACGAACCGACAGAGGGGCTGGCACCGGTAATTGTGCAGCGCATCGGCGAGGTTTTACAGACCCTGAAACAGCGCGGCATTACCATTTTGCTGATTGAACAGAATTTCAGGTTCGCCAGCAAAATCGCCGACAGGTTTTACCTGATGGAACATGGCCTGGTTTCAGCCGGATTTGATGCGAATGAACTGCCCGACCGCATGGATATGCTGCACGAGGTTCTAGGAGTTTAAACGCCGTGATCATGATATTTGGAATTCCCATTCAGGCGTTTCTGGGACAATTGCTGATCGGGCTTATCAATGGCTCGTTCTATGCAATGCTCAGCCTTGGCCTGGCAATTATTTTTGGCTTGCTGCGCGTCATCAATTTTGCGCATGGGGCGCAATATATGATGGGTGCCTTTGCGGGCATGTTGTTGCTTACCTGGCTTGGCGTAAATTACTGGTTTGCGCTTATTCTGGCTCCGATTGTGGTTGGCATTACCGGGATTATCGTTGAACGTTTTGCCCTGCGCCGCCTTTATAATCTGGACCATCTTTATGGTCTGCTATTTACCTTTGGTCTGGCGTTGGTGGTCGAAGGAACGTTCCGTTATTTTTACGGGTCATCCGGGCAACCCTATGCCACCCCAAAATTACTGAGTGGCGGGGTAAACCTTGGTTTCATGTATTTGCCAATCTATCGTGGCTGGGTCGTCGTTGCATCGCTGATCGTATGCATTGGCACATGGCTGCTGATCGAAAAAACCCGGCTGGGTGCCTATCTGCGTGCGGCAACAGAAAACCCGATACTGGTGCAATCCTTTGGCATCAATGTGCCACTTTTGCTAACCCTGACATACGGTCTTGGCTCGGGCCTTGCCGCATTGGCCGGCATTATGGCCGCCCCGATTTATCAGGTCAGCCCGCTTATGGGGTCCAATCTGATCATTGTGGTTTTTGCCATTGTTGTGGTTGGCGGCATGGGATCCATCATGGGGGCCATTGTTACGGGCTATGCCCTTGGCATCATTGAGGGCCTCACCAAGGTCTTTTACCCCGAAGCCTCGAATATCGTGATCTTTGTCATCATGGCACTGGTTCTTCTGGTCCGGCCTGCCGGTCTTTTTGGTCGGGATGCGTGATATGAAAACATCTTCCATGACATCCACTGCAACCACCAGCACCGGTACCCGTATCCAGTTGCTATTGCTGGGAATCGCCCTTTTAGGGTTGATCATTGCCCCCTTCACTTTCTATCCGATTTTCCTGATGAAGGTTCTGTGCTTTGCCTTGTTTGCCTGCGCATTCAACCTGCTGCTGGGCTATACCGGGCTTTTATCGTTCGGCCATGCCGCATTTTTTGGTGGCGCTTCCTATTTTACTGCCTACGCGGTCAAGGAATGGGGCGTCCCACCGGAAATTGGCATTTTAATCGGGGTTATCGGCGCAGCTTTCCTTGGGTTAATAATGGGCATTTTTGCCATTCGTCGCCAGGGCATTTACTTTGCCATGGTCACACTTGCACTGGCACAAATGTTTTATTTCTTTTGCCTGCAAGCTGAATTTACCCACGGTGAAGACGGGCTGCAAGGTGTGCCGCGCGGTCATTTATTTGGCTTTATCGACCTGAACCAGCCGTTGAACATGTATTTCTTTGTGCTGGGAATTTTCGTCATTGGTATTTTTGCCATCTGGCGCATCGTGCATTCTCCCTTTGGCATGATCCTGAAATCCATCCGTGAAAACGAAGACCGGGCCATTTCACTTGGCTATTCGGTTAGCCGATACAAACTGGGTGCTTTTGTCATGTCGGCAGCCCTCGCCGGTTTGGCGGGCGGCACCAAGACACTGGTGTTCCAGTTTGCCACCCTGACCGACGTTGCATGGCAAATGTCTGGAGAGGTTATTCTGATGACCCTTCTGGGCGGCATTGGCACGATTTTTGGCCCCATCTTTGGTGCCGGATTTGTCGTGACACTGCAAAACTACCTGGCAGCATCGGCTTTTCCGGTAACCGTTCTCACCGGGTTGATCTTTATGATCTGCGTTCTGGTGTTTCGTCGCGGCATTATTGGCGAATTTAATGCATCACGTTTGGGTGTCCGTCTTGGTTTACGGACAAAGCAGTAAGGTCGCCGCCTCATGAGCGAAGAAACATTCGACTACATCATCGTCGGAGCAGGTTCGGCGGGCTGTACGCTCGCCAACCGCCTGTCAGAAATCGGCAATGCCACCACCCTGCTACTTGAAGCCGGGGGCAAGGACCGTCACCCGTGGATCCACATCCCCGTCGGCTATCTTTATTGCATTGGCAACCCAAAGGTTGACTGGTGTTTTAAAACCGAAAACGAAGCCGGGTTAAACGGTCGTTCACTTTCGTATCCACGAGGCAAGGTTCTGGGCGGCTGTTCGTCAATCAATGGCATGATTTACATGCGCGGTCAGGCTACCGACTATGACCAGTGGCGTCAGGCAGGGTGTCAGGGCTGGGGTTGGGACGATATTTTACCCCTGTTTAAAAAATCGGAAGATTATTATCAGGGCAAGGACGAGTTGCACGGCGAAGGCGGCGAATGGCGCGTTGAAGAAGCCCGCCTGCACTGGGACATTCTTGATGCGTTTCAGAACGCCGCCGAACAGGCCGGTTTCGCCAAGATTGACGATTTCAATCGGGGCAACAACGAAGGGTCCAGTTATTTCAAGGTCAACCAGCGCCGCGGTATTCGCTGGAACACCGCCAAGGCCTTTCTGCGCCCTGCCCTGGACCGCCCTAATTTGCACCTGCAAACCCATGCCCAGGTTCGTCGGCTGATTATTGAAAATGGCCGTGCTGTAGGTGTGGAATTTGATCATCACGGCGCCATCCGCACGGTACGTGCGCGGCGCGAAATCATCCTTTCAGCCGGGTCCGTTGGATCCCCGCATATTCTGGAGTTGTCGGGTATAGGCCGGGGCGACGTTTTACAAAAAGCAGGTATCGCCGTTACCCATGAAAACAAATCGATCGGCGAAAACCTGCAAGACCATTTACAATTGCGCTGTGCCTATAAGGTCGAAAATATCAAAACCCTGAACGAACAGGCAAACTCCCTGTTTGGCAAAGCATCCATTGCGCTGGAATATCTGTTCAAACAATCTGGCCCAATGTCGATGGCGCCCAGTCAGCTTGGCATGTTTACACGCTCGTCCAGTGCGTATGACATGCCAAATCTACAATATCATGTGCAACCGCTTTCACTTGATAAATTTGGCGACAGTGTTCATCCGTTTCCGGCCTTTACTGCCAGTGTGTGTAATTTGCGCCCCGAAAGCCGTGGTTCCATTCATCTCACCAGTCCGGATTTCAAACAACAGCCTGCAATTGCGCCCAATTACCTAAGTGCCGAGGCCGACCGGCAGGTCGCGGTTGATGCCATTCGCCAAACCCGGCGGATCGCATCACAAAAAGCATTGCAGCCCTATAACCCGCAGGAATTTAAACCCGGTCCCACTTACGAAACAGAAGATGATCTGGTTCGTGCCGCCGGCGACATTGGCACGACTATTTTCCATCCTGTGGGCACCTGCCGTATGGGGGTAGACCCCGATGCGGTGGTTGACTTCACCTTGAAGTTCAATGGCATTGCCGGACTGCGAGTAGCGGATGCCTCGATCATGCCAACGATTGTTTCGGGTAATACCAATTCACCAACCATCATGATTGCCGAAAAAGCCGCGCAATTGATCAAGGCTGATGCCGCCTGATTCCATATGGCAAAATAATGCAAAACGAACAGGGCCAGACAATTGATGTCTGGCCCTGTTCTTATTTCATGATAATGAAATTATGCCATCACGTGCCGGGCCGCTGGGCAACAATTCGTTCCCGCACAGCACCGGCAGTGCCCGTTTCTGCAACATCGCCATCGCCGATCACGATGGCCTCATGTAACATTTTTTCGGCCAGACGCACCTGGTTTTCATCACGGGTATGCGCCACACATAACGGCGATGCTGCCGACACTGTTTGCCCAACCCGAACAAAATCGGTGAAGCCAACGGCATGATCAATTTCCTGATCGGCACGTGTTCGCCCGCCTTTCAGAGCAACCAGCGCCAAACCCACCTTGCGCGCATCCATCGACATAATTCGCCCGGTTTTGGTCGCCGCAATTTCCGACACCATCGGCGCTGCTTCCTGATGTTTGTCAATATTTTCAACAAAATCAACAGGCCCGCCCAAAGCGCCAACCATACGGCCAAATACCTCGGCGGCACGCCCCGACGACAATGCAGCCGCAGCCTTTTGCAAACCATCGGCGACATCAGCGGCAATGCCGGTCAATGCCAGCATTTCGGCGGCCAATGCCATGGTCACATCGTAAACGCGCTGTTCCTGGGTTTTACCGGTCAGAAAATCGACCGCTTCTTTCATTTCCAGCGCATTGCCAACTGTTTCGCCCAGTACCTGGTCCATGTCGGTCAAAAGGGCCGTTGTCGGCACCCCGTTCCGCGTTGCAACCTCGGTAATGCTTTGGGCCAATTCACGGGCGCGATCATATTCATTCATAAAAGCGCCAGAGCCAAATTTGACATCCATCACCAGCGCATCAAGCCCCGCCGCCAGTTTTTTTGACAGGATTGACGCCGTAATAAGCGGGATGGATTCAACCGTCGCCGTAACATCGCGAATACCATAAAACCGCTTGTCCGCCGGGGCCAGATCCGCAGTCTGGCCGATAATCGCGCAGCCAACCTCGCGCGTTACCTTGGCAAATTCTGCCAGATCCGGCGCGGTACGATACCCGGGAATGGAATCAAATTTATCCAGCGTACCACCAGTATGGCCCAATCCCCGACCTGAAATCATCGGGACATAAGCCCCGCAAGCCGCGACAATCGGCCCCAGCATTAAGCTTACCTTGTCGCCGACACCACCGGTGGAATGTTTATCCACCACCGGGCCCTTTTCCAAACCCAGTTTTTTCCAGTCAAGCACTGTTCCGGAATCGCGCATATTACGGGTTAATGCCGCGCGTTCGTCCATTGTCATGCCTTGAAAAAACACAGCCATGGCAAATGCGGCGACCTGACCTTCGCTAATAGAAAGGTCAGCGATCCCTTTGACAAAAAAAGCAATTTCATCTTCGCTTAAAACATCACCCTGACGTTTACGACGAATAATTTCCTGCGGCAGCATTTTTTTCCCCTGCTCGGCAGTTGATTAAAAAGTCAAGGCGGGCGCCATAAAGCTGCCCGCCCAAAAACCCTGTTATAGCGGACTGTTGTTAATGGCTCCGGGCAAAGTAACGCAGCAAAATGCGGATCAGGTTTGCCGACCCTTCCTTCGCCATTTCCAGTGTCTGTTCATGGCTTAATGCTGTTGCACTCATGCCGGCAGCAAGATTGGTAATATTGGAAACCGCTGCCACCCGGAAACCAAGACGTCGGGCCAAAATGTTTTCCGGCACAGTCGACATACCAACCGCATCGGCCCCCATTACCCGCAACGCCCGAATTTCGGCAGGCGTTTCAAAGCTGGGACCAGTACACCAGGCATATGTTCCCTCAAACAGGGCAATACCAAGCTCTGCTGCCGTATGATGCAGGCCTGCACCAATTTCCGGGTCATAGGGAACATTCATATCCACGAAACGGTCCGTACCATGATAGCCAATTAACGGGTTGGGCCCAAACAGGCTGATATGATCAGTGATCAGCATCAGGTTTCCCGGGCCTGCTTCGGAAACCAAAGACCCCGCCGCATTGGTTAAAATCAGGCGATCCGCACCCAGCTTGCGTAAAACTTCCAACGGTTCCGCCATCAGGTCTGACCGGCCATGTTCATAATAATGCGCCCGCCCCTGCATTACAGCAACCGATACGGCGCCAATCCGCCCCAGCACCAGTTGCCCGCCATGCCCGACCACAGTTGGTTTGGGAAACCCCGGCAAGTCGGCATAATTGATGGTAATGGCATCGCTGACCGCATCCACAACACCGCCCAGCCCGCTTCCCAGAACCAACGCAACATCAGCGCTAAAGCCCGGTGCTTTTTGGGCAATAACAGCAAGGGCAGATTCAATATCGCTCATGACAAATTCTCCGGCCCAAAGGAATGCGGGATCAGCTCTTCGCGGGTTAATGTCAGCAGGGTTTTTCCGGCTTCGTTAATCACAAAAATGGTTGCGTCCGGGCCGGTAAATTCGCGAATTTTCTGACGGCAGCCGCCACAGGGTGTACAGGCAACGTCGCCACTACCCACCACCACAATTTCGTTAATCTTGCGTTCACCGGCCAAAACCATCGCCGAAATGGCACCACCTTCAGCACATACGCCTTCGGGATAGGCGGCATTTTCAACATTGCAGCCCGCAATGACCACACCATTATCGGTTCGCAATGCCGCACCAACCATAAATTTGGAATACGGCGCATAAGCATTTTTGCGCGCAGCTTGTGCCGCAGCCACCAGATCATCTGGTGCAGTCAATTTTGCGCCACTATGAGCCGAGTTATTTTCAATCATTTCTTCATCCAGTCGGGGCACCGCCCCATAAACCACAAAATTTTAACGTTCCTTGACGTAAGGACGCCCCAGCGATTTTGGGGCCACCGCACGGCCAATAAAGCCCGCCAGCAAAATTACCGTCAGAATATAGGGCAGTGCCTGCACCAGCTGCACTGGTACCTCGCCAATACCAGGTAAAACCACGCCCTGAAGACGGGTTGCCGCCGCATCAAGAAAGCCAAATAAAATGCAGGCAAACATCGCCGGGAATGGCCGCCATTTACCAAACACCATGGCCGCCAGCGCGATATAGCCCTTGCCTGCCGTCATGTCCGATAAAAACGAAGCACCCTGTGCGGTCGAAAGATACGCCCCGGAAATGCCAACAAGAAAACCGCTACACAAAACAGATTTATAGCGCATGCCAACCACGCTGATACCAGCGGTGTCAACCGCGCCGGGGTTTTCCCCCACAGCCCGCAGGCGCAAACCGAAACGGGTACGATACAAAATCCACCAGGAAGCGGGAACGGCCAGAAACGCAACATAAACCAGAATGTTGTGACCGCTGATCAGTTCGGAATACAGCGAGCCCAGGATCGGCACATCAGCAACAGCATCTGCCCCCGGCAAGGTAATGGGTTGAAAACGTGCAGAATGATCCAGCGCCGGTGTTTTGCCCCCTTGCGCAAACAGGGCAATCCCGACAAGGGCCGTTAACCCCGACATCAGAATATTAATCGCCATGCCCGACACAACCTGGTTGCCTTTATGCGTGATGCAGGCAAAACCATGTAACAATGACAGCGCCATTGTAGTCAAAACCGCGGCACCCAGGCCCAGCCACTGACTATCTGTGTAATAGGCAACACAAGCCGCTGAAAAGGCCCCGCCGAGCATCATACCCTCAAGGGCCAGGTTAATTGTCCCTGCCCGTTCGGAAAACATCCCGGCAAGGGCAGCAAGGATAAGCGGGGTGGAGGTCCGCATTGTTGCATCAAGCAACAGCACAATCATTTGAAAATTGTCCATCACGCGGCCTCCTGCGTTCTCTGGCGCAAACGCCATGCCGTGTACATCTGGGTCACACGCGGGCGGAACATATGTTCCAGCGCCCCGGTACACAGAATAACCAGCCCCTGAATAACCACCACCATGTCATTGGTAATGGTTGGAATTTCAAACGAAAGTTCGGCCCCGCCCTGATAGAGCATGCCAAACAGCAGGGCGGACAGAAAAATACCAAACGGATGGTTACGCCCCATCAGGGCCACCGCAATACCGACAAAGCCATAGCCTGCGGTAAAGTCGATCAACAGTCGGTGCTGAACGCCCATCACCTCGTTTAGTGCCATGAAGCCAGACAGCGCACCGGAAATCATCATTGCCATAATGATGTAGCGCCCTGGTTCTATGCCGGCGAAGGTGGCAGCTGCGGCATTGGCACCGACGGTGCGAATGGCATAGCCCCAGCGCGTATGCCAGATAAACAGCCATACCAGTACACAACACACCAATGCATAAACAAAGGACAGGTTGAGCGGACTGCTGGCCATATCGATGCCAAACCAAGCTGCCATATTATGGATGTAAGGCAATGTAAGGTTTTCATCGATAGCAGCACTTTCGGGTGTCATCGAGCCTTGCGGGCGCAATACATTCACCAGCAAATACACCATCAGCGACGATGCAATGAAGTTAAACATAATGGTGGTAATCACCACATGAGACCCACGCCGTGCCTGCAAATATGCCGGAATATAGGCCCATGCCGCGCCAAACAGGGCCGCCGCCGCAATAGCAACCACCAGCATCACCGGAAATGGCAGCCAGTTCAAATAGAGCGCTGCAAGTGCAACCCCCAAACCACCGACATAGGCCTGACCTTCAACACCAATATTAAAAAGCCCGGCGTGGAACGCGACAGCAAAAGCCAACCCGGTAAAGATGAAGTTGGTGGTATAATAAAGGGTATAGCCAACGGCCTCTTCATACCCGAATGCACCATACAGCATGATGCGCACAACTTCGGTCGGGTCTTCGCCAATGGCCATCACCACCAGCCCGGAAATAAGAAAGGCCAGCACCAGATTCATCAATGGCAAAACGCCAACGTCAATCCAGCGCGGAAGTTGGATGGTATCACTCATTTTCCGGCCTCCGCTTCTGCCTGTTTCGGGTCTACACCCGCCATCATCAGGCCCAGAACCCGTTCGTTTGCATCCGCGGCATTCACTTCACCAACAATAAAGCCATCACACATCACCAGGATACGGTCCGATAGCGACATGATTTCGTCAAGCTCAACCGATACCAGCAATACAGCCTTGCCAGCATCACGCATGGCGACAATCCGTTTATGAATAAACTCGATCGCACCAATATCGACACCGCGTGTAGGTTGCCCCACCAGCAACAAATCGGGATCGCGCATCATTTCACGCGCCAGAACCAGCTTTTGCTGATTGCCGCCTGAAAAATTTGCCGCCTTTAAGTGTGGGTCCACCGGGCGAACATCAAATTCTTCCATCATATGGCGGGTAGCATCGGCAACCTTGCCCCAATCAAGCAACAAGCCCTTTTGATACGCCGTGTCATCCTGATAGCCCAGAATAGCAGCTTCTTCGGCAGAAAAATTCGTCACCATTGCCATGCGATGGCGATCTTCGGGCACGTGGGCAACCCCACGCTGCCGCAGTTCAGCCGGCCCAACCCCGCGGCCAGGCGTTACATCCTGACCATTTAGCATAACCTGGCCTTCCGATACGGCCCGGATTCCCCCCAATGCTTCCAAAAGTTCGCTTTGGCCGTTCCCCGAAACCCCGGCAATACCCACAATTTCGCCTGCCCGCACGGTAAAACTGGCATTTTTGACCTTGCGAACACCCGCACGGGTATCAACACACAGATTATCGACCTGTAAAACCGTTCCTTGCGGATTGGCGTTGCCTTTTTCCAAACGCAACAATACCTTGCGGCCCACCATTAATTCAGAAAGTTCTTCCGGGCTGGTGTCGGCCGTATGACGATGCGCCACCATTTCGCCCTGGCGCATCACCGAAACATTGTCTGTTGCGGCCATAATCTCGCGCAATTTATGCGTAATCAAAACAACCGTTTTGCCCTGCTGTTTCAGGGTACCCAGAATGCGAAACAAATGGTCCGCTTCCTGTGGTGTTAAAACGCCGGTTGGTTCATCAAGAATAAGAATTTCAGCCCCACGATAAAGGGCCTTTAGAATTTCAACGCGCTGTTGCAAGCCGACCGACAACTCACCGACAATGGCGTCAGGGTCGATATCAAGGGAGTATTCGCGTTCAAGTCGGCGCAGTTCTTCACGGGCCTTGTCCACACCTTCGCGCAGTACAGCACCGCCTTCAACACCCAGTATCACATTTTCCAGCACACTAAACGGTTCAACCAGCATAAAATGCTGATGCACCATGCCGATGCCCACGGCTATAGCGTCTTCCGACCCGTTAATGTTGCAAAGCGTCCCGTCAACGTGAATGGTGCCTGCGTCTGCCTGGTAAAAGCCGTACAGGATGCTCATCAACGTTGATTTGCCAGCACCGTTTTCCCCGACAATGCCGTGGATGGTGCCTTTTTCTACTTTCAGATCAATTGAATTATTGGCGTGAACCGCACCAAACCGCTTATCAATTCCGCGCAGTTCAATGGCGGGCGGCACGGTACCGGTTTTTCCGGTACCGTGCGCTGAATGTATCGTATCCGACACGTCAAATCCCCGATTGTCTTGACGACTTACATCGGGCAAGCGCTGTCAGTCATGTAATCATGAACCTTCAGCGAGCCGTCGATGATTTCTTCTTTCGCCTTGGCAACGGCGGCTTTCATGTCGTCGGTGATCAGCTTCTCGTTATTTTCGTCGAGAGCCCAGTCAACGCCGCCATCCTTAAGGCCCAGAACGCTGGTACCCGAATGCCACTTGCCATTCGCAGCATCGTCAAATGCCTGATAAACGGCAACGTCAACACGCTTGAGCATCGAGGTCAAAACCGAACCCGGGTGCAATGCATTCTGGTTTGAATCCACACCAATACCAAGTTTACCGGCATCGGCCGCCGCCTGAAGCACACCAACGCCAGTGCCACCAGCCGCATGATAAATAACGTCCGCACCCCGATCGAACTGCGATTTGGCCAATTCACCACCCTTAACCGGGTCATTCCAGGCCGCACCAGTCGTACCGGTCATGTTCTGGAAAACTTCGGTGTCGGCATTGGCATATTTAACGCCCTGGGCATAACCGCAGGAAAATTTATGGATCAACGGAATATCCATCCCGCCAACAAAACCGACCTTGTGCGTTTTGGAAGCCATTGCCGCTAACACGCCAACCAGAAACGAACCTTCCTGTTCCTTGAACAGGATCGACTGGACATTCGGCAGATCAACAACCGAGTCAACAATCGCAAAATTGGTATCCGGAAATTCAGCCGCAACTTTTTCAAGGGCGCTTGCCTGCGAGAAACCGATAACAACAATCGGGTTCATACCGCGGCGCGCAAAGTTACGCATGGCCTGTTCGCGTTGGGAATCGTTCTGGATTTCAAAATCGCGATACGCGGTGCCGGTATCTTCTTTATATTTTTCGGCCCCCATATGGGCGCTCTGATTAAATGAACGGTCGAATTTTCCACCCAGATCATAAACAACCGCCGGCTTGATTTCAGCAGCCGAAGCTACCGTTGCATAGCACGCGACAGCCGCGACCATTGTGGTCAGAAGCTTTTTCATTCCGATGCCCTTCTGTTGTTTGATTGTCTTATTTTCATTCCCGCCAGTGCCCTTGACGGCGGAACTCCCTCATCGAAAAATTGTGCCCGTACCTTTTTATGAATTATTCGGGTCTGAATGCGCCTTTCCCCTAAAACCGGATACGGACACCATATGGTAACTACAAAATATGGGCCTGTGTAAATAGGCGAGGAACATTATCAGGTATAAAAGCTGTCCGTTTGGTCAGAACCGCGATCGAAACATGTTCGCTTTACCCTGCCCTATCAGTGATTTCCCTTACATTGCCCGTTTAATAGGCACTAAAATAAAATTCAAGAAATTTACCCGGCCTTTGCCTGATAGTTGTCCGAAAAAGTCACAACCCACACCGCGTTAACGCCACTGCCATCTCATAAACAACGGGTCGATTCTTTTTAGACTCGCCAAAATACCGGTTTTCGAGACCATAAAGATACCCTGCCATCTTTCCGACAGTCGCCATAACCACAAGTTTTGATCGCCGGTGCGTCCACCCCCAAAACCATGCATGCCGTAACCATAGTTTCAGTCGACATTGGCGTGCGCCTGGCTACCATATCAAAGACCGAATTTTTAATAGATGTTTTCGCGATTTGACCGGAGCAAACAAATGAAACAGATGACACTGGGCCTGCTGGCAGCCTGTTCAATGATTACACTTGGCAGTGTACCTTCTTTTGCTGATTATCAACTGCGAATTTTACACACAAATGACGTTCACGACCGGGTAGAGTCAGTCACGAAATATAACAATACCTGCGATGCGGCCGGCGAAGCCGAAGGAAAATGTTTTGGCGGATATGCCCGCCTTGTAACGGCAATCCGCGATATCCGCGCAAAAGACGACAATGTTGTGTTGCTTGACGGCGGTGATCAGTTTCAGGGGTCACTCTTTTACACCACCTATAAAGGCGACTTCACCGCCGAATTAATGGCTATGGCTGGCTATGATGCCATGGCCATTGGCAACCACGAATTTGATGACGGCCCCGAAAACCTGGTCCGCTTTATTGAAAACAATAAAACACCGGTTTTGTCTTCAAATCTGGTTGCCGGCCCGGGATCTCCGTTACATGAAAAGGTGAAAGCCTATAAAATACTGAGCGTTGGCGGACAAAAAATTGGCATCATTGGCCTGACAACCGAAGAAACACCTGAAATCAGCTCAATCGGCCCTGACGTGACATTCTTGAAGTCCGAGGAAGCACTCCGCATTGCCGTTGCCAAACTGAAACTTGAAGGAATTAACAAAATCATCGTTGTCGGCCATGACGGGTCCTATCGTGATTTTGCAATTGCCAAACAGGTAGACGGCATTGACGTTATTGTTGGCGGTCATGATAACCAGTTATTTTCCAACACCGCCAAAGATGCCAATTATCCCTACCCGGTGGTCGAGCATACCCCGAATGGCGATCCTGTACTAATTGTTCAAGCCTATGCCTATAGCCGCTATCTCGGCGATTTGAAGGTAACCTTCGACGATAATGGAACCCCGGTTAAATGGGACGGCAACCCGATCGCACTTGATAGCAGCATAAAACAGGCCCCCGATGTATTGGCTGCGATTGAGGCCAAACGTGGCCCGGTCGATGCCATTCGCAACCAAATTGTCGGTGAATTTAGCACCCCCGCCGACGGATCACGCGAAAGTTGCCGGGCAAAGGAATGCGCCATGGGCGACCTTATAGCCGATGCCATGCTGTGGAAAGCTGGCGATGATTATCAAATAGCTGTGCAAAACGGTGGCGGTATTCGCGCCAGCATTGATGCCGGAAAGGTTGATATGGGTGAAGTCATAACAGTTTTGCCATTTCAAAACACGCTGGCAACCTTCAAACTTTCTGGCAAGGACATGATCGCGGCTCTTGAGCACGGTGTTTCAGGTGTTGCCGATGGTAAAGGCCAGTTTCCGCAAATTACCGGGTTGAAATTTGAGCTAGACCTTGCTGCAGGCGATGGCAAACGCGTGTCAAACGTGATGGTAAAAGAAAATGGTACCTACACCGCGATCAACCCGGATCGGCAATATGGTGTCGTTTCAAACGATTTCATGCGTCGTGGTGGCGATGGCTATAGCATATTTCGCGATAATGGCATCGACGCCTACGATTATGGTCCCAACCTGGAACAGGCTGTTGCCGAATTTATAGGTGCAAATTCGCCAATGGCACCAACAACACACGACCGCATCATCATGAAATAGCATTCAGTTCCACCGACACAGATACCGAAACCGCTAATCAATAAATGACGGGGTGGCAAATTACGGCCTCCCCGTTTTATTGTTACAAGGATGGGATAAGGGCTGGGCGGTGTTGGCCTTTTCCTTGCCAGCACGCAAACAGATAACTATCAATCAGTCCTGTATGTGACTTTCGACACCGGCCTGCCTCCGCGCATTTTCATAACCCCGTTTCAAAGACGCCCCACATGTCCCTGTCTGCCAACATCCTGTGTCTGGGCGCTGCCCATTTTGACAGAACCATGCAATGCCTGAACCCTTTTGTGGCCGGGGCATCCAACCCGGTTAAAACGTTGCATCGCAAACCAGGGGGTGTTGGGCGCAACATTGCCGTTCATTTACGGCTTTTGGGATGCAATGTTGGCATGGCCGGCGCTGTGGGCCGGGATGGCGACGGCACCCAAATCGTTCAGTCGCTATCGGAAATTGGCGTTGATACCCGGCTTCTGGACCGCTTGCCCGGCCAGCACACCCCCGGTTATACGGCCATTCTTGATATGGCAGGGGATTTGGCACTGGGCCTGATAGATGCCGAGACCTACGATAAATTAACGCCTGCGCATTTTCAAAGCCGCCTGCCCCAGCTAAAAAAATGGGATTGGTGGATAGCAGACGCCAATTTGCCAAGCGATACACTGGCATGGCTAAGCCGCAACAAAGGCAGTGTTCCATTATGTGCG
The DNA here is from genome assembly GCF_040148805.1 of Thalassospira sp. NFXS8. Classification (NCBI taxonomy): domain Bacteria; kingdom Pseudomonadati; phylum Pseudomonadota; class Alphaproteobacteria; order Rhodospirillales; family Thalassospiraceae; genus Thalassospira; species Thalassospira sp. NFXS8. Next base: position 464,211 of record NZ_JAGEMF010000001.1, read on the forward strand.
GCAACGGTTTCCCCCTCCAAAGCACAGAGATGGAAAGAAATCGTTGGGGATGTTGATCTGTTAATTACCAACCGGATTGAAAGTGAAATTTTAACCGATCAAACCGTTACCAATGTCGACGAAGCTTTACGCGCAGTTCGGAAATTACATGCCAAAGGCGCCCCCCGGATCATCATCACCCTCGGTGCTCAGGGCATTGTCGCTTTAAATAAAGGGGAAACATCTTTCTGGGCACCACTACCGACACAGCTTGTCGACGCCAATGGTGCGGGCGATGCCTTTTTTGCCGGCTTTGCCGCCGCAATCGCAACTAATCGCACTGAATTTGATGGCGCTGTTGCCCAAGGTCTGGCAATGGCCAATCTGACAGCAGAAACACACGGCACCACCGTGTGGGACCTGGATTTAAAAACCGTGCAGGAACGCGCACAAACAGCCGTTAAACAGATACAACCATCGTAAGATCAGGCCATCAAACAGTCCTGATGCCCCCATTATTGGTCGTTATTTCCGGCTCCGATGATAGGGGCGCACAAGATACTCCAGCCAGTTTTGTAATTCGATCAATCGTGACGGCGCCTTTAAAACATCTTCACCAACGCCGTAACGCCATGCAAGGTCTGTTCGGGTCGGTGTTTCATGCAAGGTAAACCAGTCTGCGGCCATTTCATCCAGGGCCTGCTGGTTCTTAAACAATCCAGCGTCGATCAGGCGTTGTCCGTAACGGCGAAAAATAGCGGCCAGTTCAGCCAATGAATATTCCGGGTGATATTGCACACCCCAAAAACGATACTGAGATGTTTCAAATACGAACGCCTGAATAGCAGAATGGCGATTTGCGGCCAAAATGACCGCGCCGTCGGGCACCTGTGACACTTCGTCCATATGCACCGTCATGGCACTATAACAGGCGGGACGTCCGGAAAATAACGGATGTTTCATCCCCGCCTCGTTCAGCATTATTTCACGCCCGATGCCAATTTCGCGGCCTTTTTTACAAGGTTGCACCGTTCCACCAAAGGCCTGGGCCACAATTTGCATACCCCAGCAACTGCCAAAAACCGGCACTCCCGATTCAACACATGCGCGTGCCAGCGGTAGCTGGTTGGTCACAGCAATTTCGTCCGAATAGGCATTCAAGGCCGATCCCGTCCAGGCAATGCCATCAAAATCGGTGAAGGTGACACCGGCAGGCAAACAATTCGGTCCATCATCAGCCGGGTGGACAATAGTTGCGTCAATTTCGGGATCAAGCGATTGCAAGGCGCTTACATAACCTTCGCCTGACGGCGACCCGCCCAGCGATTTATTAAGCTGGTTAACTGCTGCCAGGTTGCCATCAACAATCAGTATTTGTAAGGCCATTACATGTCCCCCGATCCCGAAAATTCCGGTCTGTAGTTAATCAGCCCAATTCACCAGCACAGGCACGACGATATATCGCTGCGTAATCCGCCACTGATAAATCAATCGGGTTACCACCATCAGACGGATCCGCCTTGGCCTTGGTCGCGATTTCATCGGCACGGTCAACATCAACGCCAATTTCACGCAGGGTATTGACAATACCAAGCCGCGACCGGAACCCCAGAACCCAGTCAAACATGCTTTCAAAGCCAGGGGCTGCAATGTTCAGCATCCGGCCCAAAACCACCATTTTATCATCGATGGCCTTGCGGTTGGCCCGCATGACATAGGGCATTAAAATAGCGTTGGTCAGGCCATGATGAGTGTCAAAAACAGCCCCGATCGGGTGTGCCAGCGCATGAACACCGCCCAGCCCTTTTTGAAAGGCCGTTGCCCCCATCGATGCGGCGGCCAGCATATCGGCCCGTGCCTCGATATCATCGCCGTTATCATAGGCCCGCGGCAGGGCTTCAGCGATCAGACGCATGCCTTCCAGGGCAATACCATCTGCCATCGGGTGATATCCCGGCGCACAAAAGGCTTCAAAACAATGCACAAAGGCATCTACCCCGGTGGCTGCTGTTATATGTGCTGGCAAACCAACAGTCAGCTCCGGGTCGGAAATAACAATGCCGGGCAGCATTTTAGGGTGGAATATGATTTTCTTTTCGTGGGTATCCTCGTTGGTAATAACACTGGCACGCCCCACTTCCGACCCGGTACCCGAAGTGGTCGGCACAGCAACAATCGGTGCTATTCCGTCAGGATCAGCACGGGTCCAATTGTCACCCACATCTTCAAAATCCCACATCGGGCGGGTCTGCCCGGCCATCAATGCCACGGCCTTGGCTGCATCCAGCCCCGATCCACCGCCAAATGCAATCACACCATCATGGTTACCTGCGCGGTAAACCGCCAAACCGTCGTCAACATTTTTACCAACCGGATTTCCTTTTACACCGGCAAACAGGCCTGTTGGTACTCCGGCTTCCTCGTTTGCGGCAACGGCATTGCGTACCATCGGCAAGTCTTTCAGGCCTTCATCGGTAATCAGCAGCGGTTTGGTCATTCCCAATGCCTTGCAGGCATCAGCCAGTTCGGCAATTCGGCCCGGCCCAAAACGCACGGGGGTCGGATAATTCCAGTTTCCGGTAATCTGTTTGCTCATGATCATTTCCTTTGGCGCGCTTGCGCCCATCCTTAAATTTTGGTCCGCAAGTGAAAACTTTTCGGGCGGGTCAGGCTTTCATAGCCGATTTTCGATAAGGTACAGCCCCGGCCCGAATTTTTAACCCCAACCCATGCCAGTGCCGGGTCAAGATAATCTGCCCGGTTCATAAACACGGTACCGGTTTCAAGTTGATCACCAATGCGTAATGCAGCTTCCTCGTCAGCCGTCCAGATCGATGCTGTCAGGCCAAATTCACTATCATTCATCAGTTTGATCGCTTCTTCGTCCGACGCCACTTTCATAATACCAACAACGGGACCGAAACTTTCCTCGTTCATCACGCGCATCGAATGATCAACATTGATTAAAACCTGGGGGGCCAAATAAGGGGAGCCTTCTGCGTTGGCGGTAAATTTGGCGGGATCAATCAATGGCTTTGCCCCGGCTGCAATGGCATCGGCAATTTGGCCCCGCACAAAATCGGCCGAACTGGCCCGCACCATCGGCCCCAGATTGGTGTTTGTATCAATCGGGCTACCCAATCGATATTGCGAAACCAAATCGGCTGCTTTGTCGACAAACGAGTCAAAATGGCTTTCATGCACATAAATGCGCTCGATCCCGCAGCAGGACTGCCCCGTATTAAAAAACGCCCCGTCGATAACGTTTTCGACAGCATGATCCAGATTGACATCCGCACGAATATAGGCCGGGTCCTTGCCACCCAGTTCCAGCCCGGTTGCAATAAACTTACCCGTCACGGCACGTTGCACGGCATGGCCACCTTGAACAGACCCGGTGAAATTAACAAAATCGACGCGATGATCGCCCATCAGTTTTTCGGCATCTGCATGGCTTAGGTGCAGATACTGAAAAACACCATCAGGCAAACCTGCCTTGGCAAAAGCCTCGGCAAAGCGTTCGGCGCAAAGCGGGGTTTGATGCGAATGTTTAAGCACCACGCTATTGCCCGCCATCAAAGCCGGAATAACCCCGTTAACAGCTGTCAGATAAGGAAAATTCCACGGCGCAATAATAGCGACAACACCCAATGCCTCCCGGCGAATGAAACGGTTAAAACCCGCTTTTTCACCAGGGTTATAATCACCAAGGGCTTCGGGTGCTATGTCGATCATATAGGTGGCACGTTCTTCAAAACCGGCGACTTCACCCCCGGCCTGCGAAACAGGCCGCCCCATCTGCCAACTAATCTCGGCAGCGATTTCATCCTTTTTGCCAACAAACGCAGTAACAGCTTTGCGCAAGATTTCCTGCCGTTCGGCAACGGGCACATTACGCCATGTGCGCTGGGCATCCTGCGCTTTATCAAGTGCACTATTAATTGCCGTTGCGTCTGCCAATGGCCGTTCGACATAAACAGATCCATCAACAGGCGAGATGGTTCTTAAAGTCTCTGACATTATTCCTCACAGGATAATAAAGATGGAGGTCTTGGTTGATTCTTGATGATGTAGAATGCAAGAAAAACAGCGCAAACTTCTGAAAAAATATAATTTTTCAAAAATCAGATAATTTCGAAATAGCGCTGCATTTCCCAGTCGGTTATCGCTTTACGAAATTCGCGTTCTTCCCATTCACGCGACTGGGCGTAATGTTCAACAAATTTCGACCCGAACAAATCGTTAGCTGCCTTTGACTGGCGCAACCTTCCGGCTGCTTCATAAAGTGTCGCCGGGATTGTCAATTCAGCGGGAAATTCCTGTTCATAAGCATTGCCAACCACCGCAGCAGTCGGTTCAATTTTATGTTCAATGCCCCACAAACCCGAGCCAATACAAGCCGCCAGCGCGATGTAAGGGTTAATATCCGCCGCCGCAATGCGATATTCCACCCGTTGCGATTTACTGCTACCGGGAATCACCCGCAAGGCCGTGGTTCGGTTTTCAACACCCCATGTCGCATTGGTTGGTGCCCAAAAACCGGGAATAAGGCGGGAATAGCTATTTACCGTGCAAGCCACCATCGACAGCAATTCCGGCATCAGTTTTTGCTGCCCGCCAACAAACCAGCGCATTTCATCGGACATATTGTGGGGCTTGGCATCGTCAAAGAAAACGGATTTTCCGTCCTCTATGCCAAACAGGGATGCATGCATATGACCGGACTGCCCCGGCCACTCTGGCGACCATTTTGCCATAAAGGTCGCCATCCAGTCGGATCGCTGCGCCAGAACCTTGGTAAAGGTTTTAAACAGGGCTGCCTTATCGGCGGCACGCAGGGCATCATCATGGCCAATGGCTGCTTCCAAAACTCCTGGCCCGGTTTCAGTATGCAGCCCCTCAATCGGAAAATCCATGGCCTCGCCCAGATCAAGAAGGTCACGGTAAAATTCGGCATGAACCGAGCTTCGCAACATCGAATAGCCGTAAAAGCCCGGCGTGATATTTTTAAGGTCGCGATAGTTTTTTTCGCGCACACTATGCGGGGTTTCTTCAAACAGGAAAAACTCGAACTCGCACGCAGCTGTGGCGCGGTAGCCCATATCTGCCGCCTTGTTCAAGACCCGGCGCAACACCGCACGCGGACATACATTTTCCGCCTCGCCGTCAAATTCACCTAAAAACAGAATGGTGTCTTCTTCCATCGGCAATTCACGGCAGGTTTCGGGCAACAGGCGCACCGGCGCATCAGGATACGCCGTATGCCAGCCGGTAAATTTGGCGCTGTCATAAAGCTGATCATTGGAATCCCAACCCAACACCACGTCACAAAAGCCAAAACCACCGTTCAACGACGACAGGAACTTGTCCTTATGCATGTATTTGCCACGCATAATACCGTCGACATCAAAAACACCGACCTTCACATATTTGATCTGGCGTTCTTCAATTAATTTCCGGGCATCTTCGGCAGTTTTAACCTGTTTCGCCTCCATGGGCGGCCTCCTGTTTGATCGTTTTTCAAGGATCGATCTTTTTATTTTATGGTTTTCCGCCTCTTCGTGCGGTGATGTCACAGATATTATTGTAACAAATTTTACAAAATTCCATCATTTTTTCAATAATGTGATTTATTTGTATAATTTATTACAATTAGTCAAAATCACAACGCCAAACATCACACGATCAGCCGGGAAACAGGCAGGCATTACAAAGGAATACCTGCCTGCAACACTTTATCCCGCCAGATAACCAACGGCAGAATCAGCTATAGCGATAAGGTGCGCCCGCCTTTTCCATGGTTTCGGCATATTGCTTGAGAATTTCAACAACCTTGGCGCATCGTGGGCTGGTCTGCGCTATTTCATCCCAGAATTTATGCGCTTCGGCCTCGACCTGTTTCCATTCCGCATCAGGGATGGATGTCAGTTCCATTTTGGTTCCCTGGGTGCGCAGCTTGGCTTCCCCCGCCCAATACCAGTAAAGCCGGTGGTAATGCGAGCTGTCCATACAGGCCCGGAACAGTTCCTTTAAATGGTCAGGTAATTCATTCCAGCGTTCTTCATTGGCAAAATACGAACCACACCATGCACCGGAGATATTGTTGGTCAGGAAATATTTGGTCACATCGGCCCAGCCCACTGTGTAATCCTCGGTGATACCCGACCATGCAATGCCATCAAGCTCGCCGGTTTGCACCGCGACTTCCACATCTTCCCATGGCAAGGTTACCGGGACCACGCCAAAACGTGACAGGAATTTACCTGCTGTTGGAAACGTAAAAATACGTTTGCCTTTAAGGTCTGCCAGACTTTTGATCGGCGCAACCGTGGCAAAGTTGCATGGGTCCCACGACCCGGCGGAAAGCCATTTGACGCCTTCCACTTCGTCATAGGCCTCTTCCCAGATCTTATCGAGGCCGTATTCGTAAAACAGGGTCGGCACATCAAGGCTGTACCGTGATGCAAACGGGAAATAACCACCAAAAACCGACACATCAACCGGTGCGGCAATCGAATCATCATCGGACTGTACCGCATCAATCGTGCCGCGCTGCATGGCGCGAAAAAGCTCGCCCGTCGGCACCAGCTGGTCGGCATGGTACAATTCAATTTCCATTTCGCCATTGGCAATTTTATTAAACCGGTCAATCGACGGTTTAATCACATGTTCCGCCAGTGCCGGGCCTGCATAGGTTTGCAAACGCCAGGTAATTTTCGCATTTGCCGCCTTCACATAGGGGGCAGCAAATGCCGTTGTTCCGGCTGCGGCGGTGGCCAACCCTGCTTTTCTAAAAAATTCGCGTCTTGAAGTCATTTTTTATCTCCCTGATCAATAAACAGGCGGGATTTTCCCCGCAATTTTGGCTCGCCAGACCGGCGAAACCGCCCCTCTCCGTTTCTCAAGTATCGGTCCCTCGGATGGTTTCTGTTTGTTGGACCTGCATTCGGATTGTCACGAAATACAGGTCAATAGCGCATCTGCGGGTAATCAGTGACCGTATTGGACACCGGGTAACCACAAGGCGATCTGCGGAAACGCCATCACTAGGACCAGGGCCAAAACCATGATCAACACAAACGGCGTAATGGATTGATAAATGTCTTTAAGGGTAACTTCCGGCGGGGCCATCGCCCGCATTAAAAACAGGTTATAGCCAAAAGGCGGCGTCATATAGGCGATCTGGCAGGTGATGGTATAAAGCACGCCATACCACACCAGATCGAAACCAAGGTGGCCGACCAATGGCACATAAAGCGGTGCAACAATCACCAGCATCGCCGTATCATCCAGGAACATACCCATAATGATAAACGATACCTGCATCAGGATCAGGATTTGCCATGGCCCCCACCCCATTTGATCGACGAAGAAATTTTCGATCGCACGCACGGCGCCAAGACCATCAAACACCGCACCAAAACATAGGGCAGCAAGAATGATCCACATGAACATGCAGGTAATGGATAGGGTTTTGCGCAGGGTTTCTTCCATCACATGGGATGTCAGGCGGCGCTTGAATATTGCCGCAAGCGTTGCCGCCAATGCCCCCACGGCCGAACTTTCGACCAGCGAGGTGTACCCCATCAAAAACAGACCGGTCATGGAAAAGAAAATGAACAGCGGGATCAAACCGGCCTTCAGCAAACTGACCTTTTCCGACCAGCTAACAGCAGCACGTTCTTCACGGCTAAGGGCCGGTCCCATTTCAGGCTTTAACCAGCACCGCACCGCAATATACAATACAAACAGGCCTGCCATCATCAGTCCGGGGAAAACCCCCGCCAGCCAAAGCTGACCGACAGGCTGACGCGCGATCATGCCATAAAGCACCAGGACAACACTGGGCGGCACCAGAATACCCAGCGAACTTCCCGCCTGGATGACGCCTGTCACCATGATCTTGTCATAACCGCGGCGCAAAAGCTCGGGCATGGCAATACTGGCCCCTATGGCCATGCCGGCAACGCTTAAGCCGTTCATTGCCGAAATTGCCACCATCAGCACAATTGTGCCAATTGCCAGGCCGCCACGCACCGGCCCCATCCAAACATGGAACATACGATACAAATCATCGGCAATGCCCGATTCAGACAGCATATAGCCCATGTAAATAAACAGCGGCAGGGTCAGAAGCGGATACCATTTCATCAGCTTCATCGCGGCACTAAAGGCCATTTCAGACCCGCCATCGCCCCACAGGGCGAGCGAAAACACAACCGCAACAACACCAATCGCGCCAAAAACGCGCTTGCCGGTCAATAACAGCAGCATCATTGAGGCAAACATCAACAATGCAATCATTTCATAACTCATTACAGAACCTCCCCGCGAATACGGGCCAGATCCCGAAAGAATGTCGCAATCGCCTGCAGCAACATCATGAACACGCCAAACGTCATGATCACCTTGATTGGTGCCATAGGCGGCGACCAGCTGGAATAGCTGGTTTCGTTATACTGCAGCGCATAAGAGGTAGAGGAAATGCCGCCATATAGCAGAAATGCCAGATAAAGAATCAGCAGCAGAATCGTTATGGCATCAACAATGGCCTGGGTCCTAGGCTTCCAAGATCCGTAGAACAAATCCATGCGCACATGGCTGTCAAGCTGCATGGAATAACCACCACCCAGCAAAAAATAGGCAACCATTAAAAACTGTGCCGTTTCCAGTGTCCAAAGAGCAGGAAACAGAAAAACCTTGGTAAAGGAAGAATATAAAAGAACCGCCAGCATCGCAAAAATCAGATACATGGCAAACCGCCCGATAATGCGGTTTATCCGGTCCACCCACCGGACATAGACTTTAATCACTTCAGGCATCGTACAATCCCATTCCCCGATGTCTTGGTCTCTATTTATGTGCCGGCCCTTTAAAACCGGCACATCAGATTCTGGATCAAGGCTGGCCAACCGGCATGTCATGCCTGCAACACAAAATGACTACCATGCGTTGCAGGCATGGCTATCGGGTTGTGATAAAAGCCGCAATTCACCAGTTCTCAAAGCAACCTGCCTTAAGAATGGTCGATTCAAGTGATGCAAGGAAAATGCATCTTCTTGCGGGCAAAATCCCATATGACGTCAACCCCTGCATTGCCGAAACAATGGACGTTACGTTTGTGCCGCCTCCCGGGCGATCAACTGCCAATTCAGACAGCCATTTTTAATTCGCGCCACCTTTGGTGGCATAGGGCATTTTTGCCTCTATGTAATGAACGTTACATCAAGCCTGTTTGAATGACAAGATTGTTAGTTGATGTAAAATTCATTACAATTCCATCCAAGGTGATGTGACAAATTGAGCAAGATGAACTATAGGAACCTTCCCACCGCTTGCCGCTGCTTGCAAAACCAGCCCTTTCCAGCTTTACCGCACGGGAATCACCGATTTGGACGCCATGGAAAAAACCACCCGGCCCAGTGTTGCCGAACTGATCACGCAAAAAGCGGACGACCTGACGGCTTCCGAACGTAAACTTGCGCAGGCATTGCTTGGTCATTATCCGATGGCCGGCCTTGAAACTGTTGCCACCTTTGCCGAACGATGTGGGGTTTCTGCCCCAACTGTGCTTCGATTTGCAGGTAAGCTGGGGTTTGAAAGCTACCCCGAAATGCAATCGCGCCTGCGCGGTGAACTGGAGGCACGGCTGCAATCCCCCCTTACGCGAAGCGCCCTTCCCCGTGCTGCCGTGGCTGCAACCGGCCACCCGATGGGCGAATTACTGCATCATATGATTGACGCGGTTACATCAAACATCCGCTCGTCACTCACCAATATTGCCCCCACCGAACTGGCAGGTGCCGTTCAGCTTCTGGCCGACCAAAAGCGCGCTGTTTATGTACTGGGAGGGCGGTTTTCATCGGCATTGGCGGTTTATGCCTATGAACATTTACGTTCAATGCGCGGCAATGTGCGCCGTGTTTCCGGTCAGAATACCAAGTGGACTGAAGACTTGCTTGATATCGGCAAACGAGACGTTTTGCTGGTGTTTGATGTCCGGCGCTATCAGCATGATGTTATTACCTTTGCTGAAACCGCCTCGCAACAGGGTGCCAGGGTTGTTTTGTTTACCGATCAGTGGCTAAGCCCGATTGCGCGGTTTGCCAAACATGTTTTTCCCGTCAGAATCGAAACAGCAACAACCTGGGACAGTGCGGCTGCAAGCATGGCTTTGCTTGAAACATTACTGGAAGGTGTTGGCCGCGCCAATCCGGATCATGTTCGCGACCGGATCGAACATCTTGAACGGTTACGCCGCCGCCCGATTGGCGAATAATCAATTCCGGCAGGTTTGCTTGCCCCTAATTCACCCTGCCCCTGCACAAATTATTGAAACGGCGCGCCAGCCAAGCTAGCTTGGCCGCTTGTTTAATCCATTGCGGAGACGCCACCATGCATCCCTTCTTTATTTTCGTGAAATGCGAACTTGGCAAAGCCTATGACGTTGCCGCCGCGCTGGTAGAAGAGGTCGAAGGTGTTTCCGAAGTCTATTCGATTTCCGGCCCGTTTGAATTACTGGTCAAAGTCTATATCGAAGACGGACAGGATATTGGCCGCTATGTGAACGAAAAAATTCACGCCCTGCCCAATATCAAGGACACCCAGACCATCATCACCTTTAACGCATTCAGCTAAACAGCCTGACGGGTCGTAATGGCCGGTTTAAAGCTGCGAACGAGGCCACATGAAAACGCAGGAAACAGATCGTCTTATTCTGAGGAATTTCAGAAAAGACGATGCAGATGGTCTTTATGCCTATTTGCATATGCCAACCGCAAGCTGCTTTCTGTCTTTGCGGCTTGATAACCCCTTAAAAGCCAACGACGAAGCTGAGAAGCGCAGCAAAAGTGACGATTACATCGCTGTCTGCGAGAAAAGCTCGGGTAAACTGATAGGTGATGTCTTTGCCGTGGCCGAAAAGCACGACAAGGACGTATTTGCCATTGGCTGGAATTTCAATCCGGATTTCCAGGGACACGGCTTTGCCAGCGAAGCTGCCAGAGCCCTTCTCACCTATCTTTTCACGGCACAAAACGCCCGACGCCTTTATGCCTATGTCGAAGACACAAACACCCCTTCGGAAAGCCTTTGCCAAAAGCTGGGGATGCGAAAAGAAGGGCATTTCATCGAGTTTGTGTCCTTCAAAAACGACGAAACCGGCACCCCCATCTACGAAAACACAATGCAATACGCCTTACTGAAACGGGAATGGGAATCCCAGCAGACGACATAATCAAAATGGTTTCATTTCAGGTTCTGTTGCGCGGCTGTTTTGCCGCCTGAACGCCAAAATAGTGAATATCCCAAACGAAAAAAGGCTCCCTTTAAGGGAGCCTTTATCACTGGCGGGCAAGGAGGGATTCGAACCCTCGATGGGGCTTTTGACCCCATACTCCCTTAGCAGGGGAGCGCCTTCAGCCACTCGGCCACTTGCCCGTTTTGAGTGGTGTTCCGTGTGGAACGCCGCCTTTCTTAAACATCCGATCCGATACTGTCAATGCCTCAAAACCGGGTCAGGACAGTTTTCTTTTTACTATTGTGCATTTAGCGACATTTTTTGCAAAAAATCAGACCTGACCCGTCACAAGACACCCACTATTCAACCGCAGGACGACAGCTTAACGATCATTCGGCACCACCATGCCACGTGCGACACCGTCCCGGTTTGAAATTTCTTTTTTCCACCGGCTAACATTCGGATACCCGGTCAGGTCAACCTGATGCCATTCATGGCGACAGGCCCACGGGTAGCAGGCCATATCAGCAATCGAATACTCGTCTCCTGCCATAAAATGTTTTTGCGCCAGATGCCTGTCCATCACCCCGTATAAACGTTTGGCCTCAGCAACATAGCGTGCCTTGCCATATGGCACATCTTCCTTTGCGGCACGCAAAAAATGGTGCGCCTGCCCCAACATCGGGCCAAATCCGCCCATCTGCCACATCAGCCATTTGATGCATTCCATCCGCGCATGGGGATCGGCAGGAATAAATTTTCCATATTTTTCTGCCAGATAAATAAGAATCGCCCCACTTTCAAAGATATCGATCCGTTTGCCGCCAGGTCCATCCTGATCCACCAGTGCAGGGATTCTGTTATTTGGGGCAATCGCCAGAAAAGACGGCGCGAACTGTTCGTCCTTGCCAATATCAACAACATGCAAATTATAAGGAACAGCAAGCTCCTCAAGAAGAATAGAAACCTTGCGCCCGTTTGGCGTGCCAAATGTGTAAAGGTCAATCATGGTAAGGATAATCCTAATATATCATCGGGGTCTGCCTCAGTTGGCTTCAACCATGACACAGCTTTTGCCTTTCTGTCAGAGACAGACGCAATTTCCGTGGGCACTTTTTCGTGACTGTCTTCAAACAATCACACAGCTGTCACGGGCCGGAAAAGAATTTCTGGCATAAGGTCAGCCTACGGGATGACATTTAACGCCACCCGCCACCCGATGTGACAGAAAGACACCCAGGAGCATTTTATGCGGACCGTCTATCAAAGCACCGATGACCATGGCCATGTTTTACGCACCCTGAAACTTCAGCATGAAGACCGTCCCGACCCGGTTTATCTGGGCATTGTGATCCGTGAACGCGAAGTTCTTTTCCAGACCCGCGAAAGCACCTCTCGCGATCAGGTTCTGCAAAAAATCAAGGAATTCGTCGCCGCACACCGCCCCGCAATGTCCTTGCAGCCAGCGTAATCGCTGGCTTTTTTATCACCTGTAATCTGGCGGCCACTACCCGGTTTTGCCTGATTGCACATGATCGCGCCGGGGCGTTTACATTTTCGTATTTTGCGCCCCACACAACTGACCCGCCGGTTTTATTCCGGCGGGTCTTTTTGTTTAACCAAATCAGCAATTATCCCCGTGCCGATTTCAAACGAATGCGCCCCGAAACCAGCAAAATAGCTAACCCGACCAAAACAACAGGCATCATCCCGATATTAACGGCATCCCAGCCTGCACCAACGATAAGAGCACCGGCAGCAAAAGATGCCATCGCCCCAAAAATACCATTTGCAAGTTCCATTAATGCCTGCGCGTGGCCCCGCTCTGCCGCGGTGTGGCCTTCGCCCAACAGGGTTGTTCCTGCCAGAAGCATCAGGTTCCAGCCCAAGCCCAGCAGCAAAGAACTAAACAGGAAATGCCCAAAACCAATACCCAGCAATGCTGCAAGCGCGCTTGCCAGCAAAATGACACTGCCAATACCGGCAATTTTTCGCGCCCCGAATCGGTCAATCAGGGGGCCTGCGACAAAGGCCGGTAAAAACATGCCAATAAAATGCCAGCGGATTACCTCTGAGGATTGGGCCACATCAAAACCGCAAAATTTCATGGCCAGGGGTGTCGCCGTCATCACCAGGACCATAACGCCCTGACCAATTGCACTGATTGACACCGCCGCAAATATTTTTGGCCGCAGCAACAGGTCGCGCATCACTTGCCCACCATTGGGAATGCGCGCGGGGATTTCTCCCTGCTGCACGCCTGTCAATAACAGGATCGCCAGCAAAGCCATCACAATCATGGCCAGATACGCCCCCAAAAACGGCACCACCAGTGCATCACGCGACCACACAGCAAGCTCAGGCGCCACAAGGGCCGCCAACACCCCGCCACCGGTCACATAGGCCGCGGCCCGCCCCTTATGGGCATTCTCAACAGCTTCCAGCGCGACATAGCGATAATATCGGGCCGATGCCTGATAAATACCGATTGGCAACGCGCCAAGGCAAAAGATGGTAAAATCACCCACATAAACACCAAACGATGCAATGGCAGCCCCGGCAACGCCAAACCAGGCACCTGCCATCAAACCTGCCCGACGACCGCGGCGCTGCATGAATAAAGACAACGGATGCACACCGCCCAAATTGCCCAGAACCAGCAAACCCAGCGGTAAAGTTGCCAAACCTGCATAGGGCGCCAGTTGCACCCCGACCAGCGATGTCAGCGTGATACCCACCATCGAACATAACCAGTATAATGCCTGCGCGATAAAAAGCAGGCGCACCTGCCCATTGGTCAGTAACAGCATGTTGCCAACTTTCAAAAACGGGAATGAATTATAAAAAGACCTGGCGGTCAGACCAAAACGGTACTAATGCCATCAAAATCAGCCATACCGAACCGTTCAGCGTAATCTTGCGGGCTGATGGACAAATGACGGTGAAATGCTCGGCGCATGGTTTCGGGATGCCCAAAACCGCACAGTCGCGCAACACGGTTAATTGAAATATCACCGGCCTGAAGAAGCCCCCGCGCCGCTTGGACGCGCACCCTTTCCACATAACGGGCCGGGGTTAACCCCATGTCACGGGTAAAAACGCGCGAAAAGGTTCGCGGGGACATACCAGCGCGTTGTGCCATGGCATCAAGAGACAAATCAGCCTGCAAATTTGCCGGAAGCCATTCCAGCAAGCCGGCCAACTGGGCAGAAGCGCCGATTGCCGGTGTAAGATAGGCACTGAATTGTGCCTGCCCGCCCGGACGTTTTAAAAACATAACCAGCCTGCGCGCAACTGCCAGTGCAATCGATCTGCTACAATCATGTTCAACCAGGGCAAGGGCCAGATCGATCCCGGCGGTGACCCCGGCCGATGTAAAAATGTGGGCATCGCCGTCAAGACCAGTGGGGTCATAGGTATGCAAACGATTTTCAACCAGACCAATTCGGGGATAGGCTGTGCGCATTTCATCGCAACGCGACCAGTGGGTTGTTGCCACCTTACCATCCAGCATACCTGCTGCCGCCAGAACCAATGCCCCCGAACAAACCGAACCAACACGTGGCACCAAATCCGCTGCTGACTGAAACCAGTTTAAAACATCAACATTCCGGCGAACCCGGTCGATGCCGTCCCCACCAGGCACGAGCACTGTATCGACCACGTCAAGGTCAACATCCCGGCGTGCCATGTCAGCATGCAAACGGATACCCGCCGAAGTTTGAACCGGGCCGGATTGTTCGGCGAAAACCATAATTTCATAAGCCGCCGCCTGCCCCTGGCGCATCAACTCCACATTGGCAGAGGCGAAAACCTGCAATGGCCCGGTGATATCAAGGCTCATAACATTATCAAAGGCATAGCAGGCAATAAGCCGCACAGACGTCGGCGAGGAAACAGTGATTGGCATTGGCGGGGCTCCTGTGTAGGTCATGCCATTTTGACTGATCGCCGCATTGGCAACAATGACAAACAGCCCACTAATTTTGCCAATTACAATTTAAAGCGCCGATGCAGCTCCGCAATAAAAAACGCCCGCAGCATTTCGGGCCACGGGCGCTGCAAAGGCGCGGTATGTTATAAACAGGCGGGGACGTTAAAACCCGCTACGCTGTAAAAGAGCATAAAAATCGCGCAAGGTTCCTTCCTTTTCACCGGAATCCTGTAAATCATCGACAAGATGATCGGTAAAATTAGGTTGCCGTAAATAACTGACCACGCGCTTTCGGGCCATGGTTGCCGACTTTCCTTCGATCAGCACGCCACTGGAGCAAAATTTAACCAGCATATAAGCACGCTGGCGTAAATGCAGGTCGGGGTTGTCAATCCGCTCGATTACTTTTTCGCGGGTAAGATATTCAGCCAGGCCTGTGTCCAGTTTTTCACTAAGATGATGCTTCAAATCTTCAACAAAATTGGAGCGCCCCACCTTATCGTGCATGCGGGTAACCAGCGCCATTTTTTCGCGCGGTTTTGCTTCCGGTCCACAAAATGCGCGCAACCCGCGCATATCGGCAACCGTTTTGCGGGTAAGTTCGGCAAGCTCTGTTTCGATACCGGCCGCGCGGTCATTTTGTGTCACATCGGACAAAAATGCCAGGCGACGCCACCCCGGCGCAAGGCAGCTTACAATTTCCTCAACCCCCTCGCCAAAGGCGCGGCTGCCGCCAACATTGCGAACCCTTGCACCACGTTCCACCAGTGCTTCAACCATGGGCTGCCCAAAAACAACACCTTCGGCATTTAACAACCGATCCAGAATTTGTACCAGTTGATCGGCACCATCATCCTGGCGTGAGAGGGCGTTGGCACTTTTCAGTTCGCGGGCAATATAATCAAACAGCACAAATTGTGCTTTTGGCAAAAGACCGGCAGAAAAAAGCGGATTTAGCAAATCCAGCACGTCCTGTGCAGCACCACGATTACCATTTGCCTTGCCCATCGCCAGATCAATGTGAAGCAAAACGGCATCGCCAAAACTGCGCGATGGACCAAGCAAATCCTTTAATGCCACAGGAGACCCGAGGATATCGGCAACAACATCATCGACCATTGCCCGGGCATGGTCATCTTTGGGGTCGCCTTTAACCTTCAACGCAAAATCAAGTTTACCAATCCAGCTGCGCGAAGACGACAACTCACGCGTCAATGCCACCATTGTCAGAAAATCGGTATCTTCTGCCAGGCGCAGGCTTTGAATTTCGCGGCGGACCTCGGCTATTGTTGCGTCTTCAAACTGCGGCAGGTCGTATTTCTCAACCTGGCGTGCCCGCGCAGCCAGCGTATCGATGGCACGATGCAGCTTGTTTGAGGCTTCAATATGATTACCTTCAGTGGTGCGCGAATGAATCGTCGCAACCCTGTCAACGGCACTTGGCAGTAATGTGTCATGATACATCAATTTGCGCAGGTTTTTAAAATTGTACATCACCTCGGTCGGGGTCAGTACTTCCTGTTCAAAATATTTGCGCAACAAACGATTGATGGTTGCCCGGCTTTCAACGCCCAGCAAATCCTCATCTGTTTCGCATAGGGCTGCATCCTCAATTGCTGTTACCCGAACAGGATCATTATCGCCCTCGCCCTGCCCTTCCTTTTCCAGAAGGACTTTTTCAATATGCCGCCCATCCTCGCGTTCCCAATCCCGAACAACGCGAACGGCCGACACTTTACCGCGCAACACGTTTTCGGCGTCTGCGACGGCTTCCTTGTCTGTGTTATATGTGGCATGGATGATCCAACGATCTCCACGCCGAACACGTACTTCGTACGTATAGGCTGTTGTCACCGGCATGATGCAACCTGGCTCCCCAAAACTACCTGTATCGGCGAATAACCACGGAAAGCAGCAGCTGCATGTCCCAAAACGAGGGCATTTTCCCCCTTGCAGACAGGATACCCAATAGAATTATATAAAACAACAGATTGCGACACAGCATTAGCACCAAAGACCTAACCCTATTGCCGCTATCACACGCAAAACTTAACTTAATTCATTATGTATAATAGATTTTTTCCAATTATGCCGTGCTTGCTGGCAGCTGCTATTTTTGACGCACGAAACAGCACCCCAACAGTCTACAGCCCTAATCTGCCGTATAGCATTGCACAGACTCAGAGCAACGCGACGTCAGGACCGAGTAAACGCCGTGGAAATATTATCGGCAAAACGGCCCCAAAGCACGCTCATGGCTGCAACAATATCGGCACTGTCAGCCGATGCCGGTTTAATACGCTGATCAAACTGATTTGACAGAACAATTTCACCACTGGAAGCATCAATAATCTTCCACTGAGCATTCAGGCGGACTGTCCGGTCAGGCTGGGCTTCAAAGTTTGAAACATCAACGGCAATCTGCCAGTCCACACCATCGCGACTGTTCCACGGAAACGCCTCCATCCGTTTTGGGGCCAGCCTGTCCTGCAAATCCTGCATCAGAACGCGCCGTGCCGTTTCGCGAAGCGGTTCTGCCCATTTATCGTTTTCACGCAAATAAAGCTCGTTTTGTCCGGTCCGCAAAACCAGTTGCGCGCGATCGAGATGGGACGGAAATGAAATAGGCCCCACCCCCAAAACCGCTTTTACCACGCCAGATTGAACCTTGCTTTGCGACGCCGCCGGGGCCAAAACAAAATAGCGCCCACTTTGCGGTGTCGTACAGCCTACCAGCGCAATTATGCCGCCTAAAGCAGCAATTACAGCACCCTTTTTAAATCGGCGTCCCAGCACTGAAAACCTGGAAGAACCAATGCCGGAACAAGTCTCAATACGGCGAGATGCGATGGACATTTTTATTCCTCCCGATTACCGGATTTGCCCAGAATCAGGGCGTTGGGATTTTGTTCAAGATAATCCGTCAATGTTCGAACTGAACGCGCCGCAGACGAAATTTCCTTCAGCGATTCTTCCAGATTGTAACGCACCGGCGAATTCGGCGCGGTCATGTCTCGTAAATCGGTCATGGTTTTGCGGGCTTCATCAAGGGCTTCACGCGTCGCTGGCAAAACACTGCTATCAAGGTTGGAAACCAGCTGATTAATGCCATTGCTGGCTTCCTGAATGCTTTCCATGCTTTTCTTTAACTCTGGCGAGGTAACAAGGTTTTCCATACCTTCCACCGTGCCTAAAACACGCATGCCAATTTGTTCAATCGGAATGGTTTCAACTTTGGCCAGCAGGGATTGCAGAGAATCTGTAATCTCGTCAATCTGATTGGGCAAGGTTGGCAGCTCGTCGATTTTACCCTCGCCATCCCCAAGATACCGTGCCGGTGCCAGCGGATACATATCAAGGTCAACATAAAGCTGACCGGTCAGGAAACTGCTGGTTTTAAGACGGGCACGCAAGCCATGCTCAACCAGTTGTGACAGAACCTGCTTATATTCGTCGGCACTTTCGGGTTTATCCCCCACCGTCTGAATACGTTCAGGCTCCACTGTAATTTGTACCGGTGCCCGGAACATACCCTTGTCGCGCAAATATTCCAGGTTAACGCTATCGACTGTTCCAACCCGAATACCGCGAAATTCGACAGGTGCATCCGCCACAAGCCCCCGGATCGACCCGTCAAAATACAGCATGAATTTCTGAGTATAGCCTTGCACCAGGCTTTCTGCCTGCTTGCGATTTTTATACAAATTGAAAACCGTATTGGACAGGGCCGGGCTGGCGTTGTCATTGCCCGGGGGTGTCATGAAATTAATCCCGCCCTGAATAACCGACCGGATCGATTGCGCGCGAACAGACACACCTTGCGCGTTCAGATCAACACTGACACCACTGGAATCCCAAAACCGGCTGTCATTAGTGACCAGTTTGTCGTAAGGCGACTTGATATAAATCGGGATTGATACTTTGCTCGCGGAGGCGTCAAGGGAGGTATCAAGCACCTCGCCCACGGCAACGCCATGCAGCAAAATTGGCGCGCCTGAGTTAATGGAACCAAGTTCATTCGCTGTTAGAACAAAACGTGTTCCCTCGCTACCGTCGGCCACAAATTGCGGTTCTTCCGAACCGACAAATTTCGTTGCCGGTTCGCCTTTTTCACTTGGTACAATTTCGATATAGGCACCGGTAACAATGGTTTCGAGGCCCGATATCCCGCGCGACGACACGCGTGGGCGCACCACCCAGAACTTTGTCTTGTCGGTTAAATACTGCTCAACATCGGCATTCATCTGCAAGGTTAAAACGACCTTGCTAAAATCCTCGGACAGGGCAATTTTCTTAACTGTGCCAACATCAACATCGCGGTACCGCACTGCCGTTTTACCCTGGGTCAGCCCCTCGGCAGATTGAAATGTCACCGAAATTTCAGGGCCTTTCGACGAAACTTCGCGCCAAATCAGCCAGCCGCCAATAATAACGGCAACCAATGGCACCAGCCATATCAGCGACAGGCTCTGCAAACCGCGCCGGACTTCCGGTTTTTGCGGTTCAGACTGTGACGCATTTTGGTTGTCGTCGTTCATGATAGCGTCCCTTGCTTCATTTTCAGTGTCGCGCGATCCCAGATCAGACGCGGATCAAACGCCATTGCCGAGAGCATCGTTAGAATAACCACTGCACAAAATGCAACGGCACCGAACCCCGGCACAACGGTAGCAATATTCCCCAATTTCACCAAGGCTGCCAAAATCGATACCATAAACACATCAATCATGGACCAGCGCCCGATCAATTCGGTAATGCGATAAATCCGGGTCCGTTGGCGCAGCGGTCCGGCCATCCCCAAACCGGCGGCCATATAAACCCAGCTCAGCACCACAAGTTTAAAAATCGGCACGACAATACTGGCGCAAAATACCACCATCGCAATTGGCCACTCCCCGGCATCTATCAAGGCACCAACACCCGAAAGGATGGTATCGGCCTCGGTATTTCCCAACATGGTTACACTCATGATGGGAAATACATTTGCCGGAATATAAAAAATTGCGGCGCTAATCAGCAACGCCCAGGCCCGTGACAGGCTCGCCGGTTTACGATGATGTACAACCGCCCCGCAACACGGGCAAACGGCATGGTCATTTTGCGCTGCTTCGCCTGTTAAAACAAACGCGCAGACTTCGCAGGTTACCCAGCGGTCACTACTTGTTTCCGATACGGCAATATCGTCGGTGGTCGGGTATTTCAAACCCTTCGGAGCCAGACGATGCCAAACCTCTCTCGGGTCAAGTTGGGCGCTCATCAACAATGACATTGGAATAAGAATACACACCGCATAAAAGGCCGGCCCTGCAATAACGTCGGCAAAATCGTTCAACTTTGTCAGGGCAACCAGCAGGCCAATCAAAAAAACATCCAGCATTGACCACGGCCGGGCAATGGCCAACACCCGCCAAACCTTGCGAATGGCAGGAAAACCCATACCAAACCGCAACGGCAACAACACATAAATATAGGCTGAAATTAGCAAAAGCGGCGCAACAATGGACGTAAGACCCACCATAAATGCCAAAAACCAGAAACCTTCATTCCAGAATGTCAGGACACCGGAAATCAGGGTGTTACTTTCGCTACGCCCTTCCATGCTGAATTGTAAAATCGGAAATGAATTAGCCAGAATAAATAACACAAGGGCGGTAAAGGCAAATGCCAGAGACCGTTCAATACTATTGTTCTGGTTTTGATACAGGGGCGAACCACAGCGCACGCAACGGGCAACATGGCCCGGCGGAATTTCTTCTTCGGTATGGAGATAATCGCAATGATCACAAGCGACCAACCGATGCGACATATAAGATTTACTCTCTGCTATAAAACAAAACACCGGTCATTGCGGATGAACCGATAAAGTAAGAAGCAAAAAGCCCCTGCTGTCAAACGGTGTCAGCACATGCAAGTTCCCGACAAGTTGATATATTTATTGATGTTTTTCCATATTGTTCGCGTTTTTTCCATCAGTGGGCAAAAACCGCCGTGCTTCATCGCGCACGATATCATTTACACGCGAGAATAAACGACTTTCCATATTCCAATGATGCCAGAATAACGGCCTTTCAATGACATAACGGCAAGGCTGCACCAACCTTCCTGCCAAAATGCCCGGTGCGGCCTGATGTTCCTCAACCACGGCATACGCAATTCCCTGTTCGGCCATTGTCACAAACCCCTGGGAACTGGGCATGGTATGGGCAGGAAACTCGCCAGGGGTAAGCCCGAAGAACCGGTAAAAAAACTGGTTTTGCAATTCGTCATGTTCGGAAAAATTAACCGCCGGGCATTGTCGTAATGCATCGGGCGTTACACCATCGGGGAAGTATTTTTGGGCAAATCCGGGCGACACGACCATAATATAGCGCATTATCCCCAATGGCCGCACCTTGCAGCCCTGCACCGGAATTTCGCGCGTGCTTACCGCCCCTAGAACGCGTCCACTTTGCAATGACTGATGGGTTAAAACCTCATCTTCTACTTTAATATCAACCAGCAAATTTAATTCATCAAACAGTTTTTTGGGGACATTCATAAACCACGTCGCCAAACTGTCAGCATTGATCGCCAGAGCAATATGCCCAAACCCGGTTCCCTCAACCAGATCAGGGACATCATCATGAAGTTCCTGTTCCAGCAGGCGCACACGTTGGTAATGCTGCAAAATACGCTCGCCAGGCTGGGTCGCCGCAATGGGTTTTGTTCGCATGATCAACGGCTGCCCAATACGGTCTTCCAGCAACTTTACCCGCTGCGATACCGCCGATTGCGTAAGCCCAAGGGCACGGGCCGCTTTTTCAAAACTACCGTGGCGAATAACTTCTGCGCAGGCTTCCAGTAATTTGTAATCGATCATACAATTATCAGTTTTCCTTATGAAGCATCAGTATAATTCAATTTTCTTATTTCCCAAAATTGTTATGACCATGACTACACAACAAACAACTCAACGCAGTGGATGACGTAAATGCTTCTGACATACGCGACCGGATTTGGTTTAAGTGGCGGGCTTATCCTGGCTATTGGCGCCCAGAATGCCTTTGTGCTGGGGCAAGGTCTTCGTCGTCAGTACCCTGCCATGGTCGCACTTGTATGCGCCCTTTGTGACGCCATCCTGATCGTCGCCGGAGTGGCGGGACTGGGTACTCTGGTCGCTCACTATCCACTGCTCACCCGAATTGCGGCCTGGGGCGGTGGTATTTTTCTAATATGGTATGGTATCGGCGCTTTTCGGCGGCTGTTTCAAACAGAAGCCCTGTCGGAAACAAATGTTAAAACACATGGCTGGAAAGCCGTTCTATCCACAACGCTGGCCGTAACGCTGCTTAACCCGCACGTTTACCTTGATACCGTGGTAATGCTGGGCGGGATCGGCGGGCAATTTCCACCTGATGAACGGGTGTTTTTTGCACTAGGCGCTGTTAGCGCCAGTTTTATATGGTTTTTTGGCATTGCCCTGGGGGCGGCATGGCTGGCCCCCTATGTGGCCCGCCCGATTACCTGGAAAATTATCGACGCCACCACAGCCATTGTGGTGTGGCTGGTTGCCTGGCACCTGCTAACACCGGAAATCAGCCGATTGCTGGCTTAACTGATCTCAAACAAGGATGCGAAACGGTTACCGCCCCATCGCATCCTTAAAATGAACACGGCAAACCGGCACATAACGATCATTTCCGCCAATTTCAACCTGGGCACCTTCGCGCACCGGGTCACCATTTTCATCGATCCTGATCACCATGCCTGCCTTGCGCCCGCAATGGCAGATTGTTTTAAGCTCGTTCAGCTTGTCGGCCCAGGCCAGCAGCCATTTGGAACCTTCAAACAAATCACCCTGAAAATCGGTGCGAATGCCATAACACAGCACAGGCACGCCAAGTTTGTCCACTACGTCGGAAAGTTGCCACACCTGATCTTTGGTTAAAAATTGCGCCTCATCAACCAGCAGACAATCCACCGGGCGGGTCGCAAGTTCCGACTTAACCAGTTCAAACAGGCTGCTCTCACTATCAAAAAGGGTTGCCGGGGCCTCCAGTCCAATACGCGAGGCAATTTTGCCCGCGCCAAACCGGTCATCCAAGGCGGCGGTCAGCAACATGGTTTGCATCCCGCGTTCGATATAATTAAAGCTGGATTGCAATAAGGTCGTCGATTTGCCGGCATTCATCGACGAATAATAAAAAAACAGCTTGGCCATCCATTCCCCCTGCCCTGAACTTCATGCGACATAGCCGATTAGCCCATGCCGATCAAGTTTGCACTGTCGTGGTCGGCCCTCTACCATCATCTGCATTGTGAAAAACGCTTGACGTTCCATCCACTGGAAGGTGCAAACTGAAAAAAATCAAACGGATGGAGAATTGCCATGCTGAAGCTAAAAGTCGAAGAAATGAGCTGTGGCCACTGCGTCAAAGCCGTCACCGAAGCTGCCAATACGGTCGAGAATGTCGACAATGTTGAAATTGATCTTGAAGATGGACTGGTGACCATAACCGGCACCCCCGATAGCTCCGCCGTCATCACCGCTATCAGCGAAGCCGGATACCCGGCCCGACAAATCGCCTAGGCTGTCTTTACAAACAAGCAGATCAAACAGCAAAGGCCGCAATGCCAGCGGCCTTTGCCTTGCACAATCGAGTGTCGATCAGAAATTAACTATCCACCGTCAGGCATGATGCCGACCTTGATCCAGATTTGGCAGCAAAGCCGCCAGAAAACCGATTGCCGGTAAAAACGCACAGACCTTGTAAACAAAGGATATGCTGGTCCAGTCGGCAAGAACACCCAACAGGGCCGCCCCAATCCCGCCCATGCCAAAAGCCAGACCAAAAAACAAACCCGATATCATGCCAACCCGGCCCGGCACCAGTTCCTGTGCATAAACAACAATTGCTGAAAATGCTGATGATAGAACCAGACCAATAATAACACTGAGCACAATGGTCGTGGTCAAACCGACATAGGGCAACAACAAGGCAAAAGGCAACGTTCCCACAATCGAAACCCAGATCACTTTTTTGCGGCCTATACGATCACCAACCGGCCCGCCAATCAAAGTTCCTGCTGCAACAGCCGCCAAAAACACAAACAGGTAAATCTGCGATTGTTGCTCTGCCAGCGTAAACCGCTCCATCAAATAAAAGATATAAAAGCTGGTGAAGCTGGCCAGATAAAACCACTTTGACAGCATCAGACAAAACAGCACAGTTAAAGCCCGTGATACCTGCGGACCGGTTAAATGCGCATGCACAACCCTGGTCCGTTTTGCCGGAGGCTTTGCATGGCCCTGGCTTTTATACCAGTTGCCCAACCCCACCATAATCACCATGCCGACCAATGCGACCAGTGCAAACCACGCCAGACTTTTTTGCCCGTTTGGCAGCACAATAAATGCGACCAGCAACGGTCCGATCGCCGACCCGACATTCCCGCCAACCTGAAAAATAGACTGCGCCAAACCATGCGCCCCACCCGATGCCAACCGCGCCAGACGCGATGATTCGGGATGAAACACCGATGACCCCGTCCCCAGCAACGCGCTTCCACATAAAAGCATGGCAAAGTTGGTGGAATAGGCCAAAACCAAAAGCCCTAGCAACGACACCCCCATACCAAACGACAGTGAATAGGGTTTTGGTTTGCGATCGGTATAACTGCCGACCAACGGCTGAAGCACCGATGCCGTCACCTGATAGGTCAATGTTAAAAAACCAAGCTGGGCGTAGCCAAGATCAAACCCGCCTTTGAAAATTGGATATGCCGCCGTAAACAACGACTGAATCATATCATTTAGTAAATGACAAAAACTGGCTGCTCCCAACACCGAATAGGCTGTTTTCACCTGCCTTGGCTGACCAGCAATCGCATCGCTCATCCTTGAAATCCTTTGACCCGTCGTTAAACACGCAATGTCGCACTTAAGGATCATTTTAAATAATGGACGATGGCCCGCCACCCGATTAGGGTCATTATATTATTCAAGTGGGCCAAGATGAATTTAACAGATCACAGTCACCAACATTTACATTCCGTTCCCCGACCGGTCATCGCCCTGGGCGTTGATTACCCGGACGGGGAAATCATTCCCCCGCATCATCATAAGCATGACCAGTTGCTTTATGGCCTTACCGGTGTGGTTATGGCAACGACCCCCCACGGCGCATGGATGATGCCACCCCAGCGCGGCATGTGGATACCGGCAGGTACCGTGCATGAGGTTCGCACTCTTGGCGAGGTCAAAATGCGCAGCCTTTATCTAGACCCGGCCATTACGCAAGGGATGCCAACCAGTTGCCAGGTGGTTGGTATTTCGTCTTTTATGCGCAATTTGCTGGAAGAAGCATCTGCCCTCCCCGTCGAATATGATGAAGATGGCCGCGGCGGTGCCCTGATGAACCTGATACGGTTCGAACTGGAACTATTGCCACCGATACCATTATCACTGCCGTTACCTGCCCATAAGGGCCTTGCAAGGCAATGTCACCATTTCCTGCGCGAACCAGAGGCAAACATTACGATTGATCACTGGTGTGATGCACTTGCCATGAGCCGTCGTACCTTTACACGCCTGTTTCGCCGCGAAACCGGGCTAAGTTTTGTCGCGTGGCGGCAACAGGCATGCATTATGGCAGCACTGCCCCGGCTGGCCCAGGGGGATGCCGTTACAACCATTGCCCTTGACCTTGGATATGACAATCCCGCAGCATTCAGTGCGATGTTCAAACGCATTTTAGGAACAACGCCAAGCCTGTATCGACCCTGAACCGGCAAAACCATTATCATCCAACAGCCGCAACTATCCCGCATACGGTATTTAAGAGGGCATTTTGACAAATCAGGTTTTGGCTATTTCCGGAAGCCTGCGTAAAGCATCAATCAACAGCACCCTTTTGCGGGCGGCACAAATCGCTGCAGATAAATTTTGCCTTGAAATCGATATTTATACCGGCCTTGGCGACCTGCCCCTTTTCAACCCGGACCTTGAAGGCCGCGAAGCGCAATCTGTGCTTAATTTTCGGACAAAATTGCGAAGCTGTAACGCCGTTTTAATTGCCAGCCCCGAATATGCCCACGGCGTAACCGGTGTCCTTAAAAACGCGCTGGACTGGGTGGTTGCCAGTGGCGAATTCATGGGCAAACCTGTCGTCGTGCTTAATGCGTCTGGCCGGGCAACCATTGCCCAGGCGGCCTTGATCGAAACGATTGGCACCATGGACGCAACAGTGCTGCATAATGCTTGCCTGACCATTGCGTTAAACGGCAAAAATTATAGTGAAACAGATATCATAACAGCCAGCGACACCGCCCCCACCCTGCAAAAGGCGCTGGACATTCTACGCACCGAATTGCAGCAAAAATAACAATCCATAAACAGCAAAAGCCGCCCCGAAGGACGGCTTTTGTCTCATCACCTATATCCGGAAAACTTATCCCAGAATTTTATCACGCAGCATTTTATTAACCATACCAGGGTTGGCCTTGCCGCCGGTCGATTTCATGACCTGTCCAACAAACCAGCCCAGCATACGGTCTTTACCCGCGCGGATTTCTTCAACCTTGTCCGGGTTCGCCGCAATCACTTCATCAATCGCGGTTTCAATGGCGCCGGTATCGGTGATCTGTTTCAGACCTTTTTCTTCCACAATCGCTTCCGGGTCTTTACCGGTTTCGATCATGATTTCAAAAACGTCTTTGGCAATCCGACCCGAAATGGTGTCATCGCCAATCAAGCCAATCAGTTTGCCAAGGTTTTCTGCCGTAACCGGGCTTTCCGAAACATCAACACCCAATTTGTTAAGCGCACCAAACAGGTTGGTAATCACCCAGTTGGCTGCCATTTTGCCATCACGGCCCTTGGCAACGCGCTCGTAAAACTCGGCCTTTTCCTGCTCGGCAACCAGCACGCCCGCGTCATAGGCTGACAAGCCATATTCACGCATGAAGCGGGCTTTTTTCTCGTCAGGCAGTTCGGGCAGTGTTTTTTCGATTTCGGCAACAAAGGCTTCATCAAAAACCAGCGGCAACAAGTCGGGATCCGGGAAATAGCGATAATCGTGCGCCATTTCCTTTGACCGCATCGACCGGGTTTCACCCAGTTTCGGGTCAAACAGGCGGGTTTCCTGAATAATTTCTCCGCCACCCTCGATTACTTCGATCTGGCGCATGGCTTCAATTTCAATAGCCTGCATCACGAAACGGATCGAGTTCACGTTTTTGATTTCGCAACGTGTACCAAATTCGGCCCCGGCACGACGCACAGAAACGTTGGCATCACAACGCATCGAACCTTCGTTCATGTTGCCATCACAGGTGCCCAGATAACGCACAATCGCGCGCAATTTGGTCAGATAGGCCCCTGCTTCTTCCGGCGACCGAATATCGGGCATCGATACGATTTCCATCAGGGCGACGCCCGAACGGTTCAAATCGATATGCGAATATTTCGGGTCCTGGTCGTGCATCGACTTGCCCGCATCCTGTTCAAGATGCAGGCGTTCAATGCCAACCGCCTTGGTCGAACCATCAGGCATATCCAGAATGATGGTGCCTTCGCCGACAATGGGCTTGTCAAACTGTGAAATCTGATAGCCCTGCGGCAGATCGGCATAAAAGTAGTTTTTACGCGAAAACACACTTTCATGATTAATCCTGGCCTTAAGCCCCAAGCCGGTTTTAACCGCCTGACGCACACATTCGGCATTGATCACCGGCAACATGCCCGGCATTGCCGCATCGACAAGGCTGACATTGTTGTTAGCGTCTGATCCGAACTGGGCCGAGGCCCCGGAAAACAGCTTGGAATGGGAAATCACCTGGCAGTGAACTTCCAGACCGACAACGATTTCCCACGGACCGGTCGAACCTTCAAGAATATAAGTCATGGATCAACCCTCCAGCCCGGCAGGTTTGGCATCAAACCCGGCTGCGGTTTCAAGAACGCCACCAATACGAATGACGGTTTCTTCATCAAACGGTTTACCGATCAACTGCAAGCCAAGCGGCAGGCCGTTATCGGAAAGACCGGTCGGCAAGGACAGGCCCGGAAGCCCGGCCAGGCTGGCCGGAACCGTAAACACGTCATTAAGGTACATCTTAACCGGATCATCGCTGTTTTCACCAATCGCAAAAGCAGCCGATGGCGCGGTTGGTGTCAACACGGCATCAACCGTACCAAAGGCATTGGCGAAATCTTCGTAAATACGACGACGTACTTTCAATGCCTTGTTGTAATAGGCATCGTAATACCCGGCCGACAGCACATAAGTGCCGATCATGATGCGACGCTGGACTTCCTTGCCAAAACCCGCCGCACGGGTTTTCATGTACATTTCATCAAGGCTGTCGCCGTCTTCCAGCACACGCTGGCCGAAACGAACACCATCGTACCGCGCAAGATTGGACGATGCTTCGGCCGGGGCAACGATATAATAGGTCGGCAATGCATATTTGGTGTGTGGCAAGGTGATGTCGATTACTTCCGCACCGGCATCGCGCAGCATGGCAACGCCATCATCCCACAGTTTGGCAATTTCGTCGGGCATGCCATCAACACGGTATTCCTTGGGAATACCAATTTTCATGCCGCGAATATCACCGCTAAGGGCGGCTTCAAAATCGGGAACCGCCATCGGCGCCGAGGTGCTGTCTTTGGCATCGTGCCCGGCCATGGCACCTAACATAATCGCCGCATCGCGCACGGTGCGGGTCATGGGGCCAGCCTGGTCAAGCGAGCTTGCAAAGGCAACCACACCCCAACGCGAGCAACGGCCATAAGTCGGCTTTAAGCCAACAATGCCGCAATATGCCGCAGGCTGACGAATGGAACCACCGGTATCGGTGCCGGTTGCAGCCATCGCCATACGCCCGGCAACAGCGGCAGCCGACCCGCCAGATGACCCGCCAGGAACCAGATCCTTGCCATCCTTGCCCTTCCACGGGTTAATGACATTGCCGTAATAAGACGTAATGTTCGACGAACCCATGGCAAATTCGTCAAGGTTGGTTTTACCCAGCATCACCGCGCCATTGCCAAACAGATTGGCCGTCACGGTTGATTCATATTGCGGTTTGAACCCTTCAAGAATATGCGAAGCAGCGGTTGTTTGCACATTTTCGGTACAGAACAAATCCTTGATCGCAATCGGCAGGCCTTCCATTTTTCCAACATCGCCCTTGGCGCGTTTGGTATCGGATGCCTTGGCCATTTCAAGGGCCTGTTCCGGGGTTTCGGTAATATAGGCATTCAGCTTGCGCTGCGCGCCCATCGACGCAATATGGGCTTCGGTCAGTTCGACCGACGTGTAATCCCCCTTTGCCAACCCGTCGCGGGCTTCGGCAAGGGTCAAATTTGTCAGATCAGTCATTATTCAACCACCTTGGGCACAACAAAACAGCCGGCATCGGTTTTTGGCGCATTGGCCAGCACTTTTTGCTGGATATTGCCATCGGTGACTTCGTCCTTGCGCAACGGCAGGGTCAAATCGGCAACCGAGGTCAGAGGTGCTGCGCCCTCGACGTCAACTTCTTGCAGTTCCTCGATAAAATCGAGGATACGGGTCAAATCACCCGCCAGTTCGCCCAATTCTTCCTCGCTTACTTTAATACGCGACAGGAAGGCGATTTTACGAACCGTTTCCTTATCCAAAGACGACATGGATGAAAGTCTCTCTTAAGGAATGACAAAACACCCGGCGAACGGTCGTCCGCCAGAAACTGAAAATACAAGCCGGAACCTAGCACCGGGAATGACTGGCGGCAAGGGCCGTGCGCCCTACTTTCAACGTTGCCCGGATCACAATGTGTTTTTTACCTGAAATACCTTGCCCGTACCCGCCAAAACGACATGCCTGAAATACCGTTTCCACCATGCTTTGCACTGGTATTTTTGGCGATCTGCGCCTATAAGGTCGCCATGATTTGTAATGATACTCAGGAATTGCTGCGGTACCTTGCACCGGCAGCGCGGATTTTGGGCCTGGACCTGGGCACCAAAACCATTGGTGTTGCGCTTTCGGACGTCGGGCTGCAAATTGCAACGCCCTATAGCCTGATCAAGCGTAAAAAGTTCACACGCGACATTGCCGAACTTTCGGCCATTGTCAGCAAACAGAATGTCGGCGGCATCGTCATCGGCTTTCCGCGTGAGATGGATGGCTCGATTGGCACATCCTGCCACCGGGTTTATGCGTTTGTCGATGAAATGGACAAACACATCGATGTTCCGGTTTTGCTGTGGGATGAACGCCTGTCAACCAGCGCTGTTGAACGCATCCTGATTGGCGAAGCCGACATGACACGCAAACGCCGTGCCGAAGTTGTCGACAAGGCAGCGGCGGGTTACATCCTGCAAGGTGCGCTTGATAATCTTAATCGTCACACCGATCCTGGTTTGGTTGATGACGAAGATGACATCGACGCAGTGAATGACGAAATCGACGCTGACGACAAACAGGGCTAAAATCAGACCTGTTTCATGGCACGATCAGCCATCGTAACGCAGCCTCAGCCAAGCCGCCGAACTGTTTTGTTCAGGCGGCTTTTTGCTGACCGATCACCATCATCACACCAAACATGCGACTGGGGGGCAAAATAACTTCATCCCCGCACTGGATTGCCCCCAAAGACAAGGCGGCCTGTCGAATGGCATCAATATCCTCAACAAGCAAACGAAACCCGGCAAAACCATCGTCGGGCAGAACATCGTCCCCAATCGGGTACTGTGTCAAAAACTCGTCCTGATGTTTTACACGAACAAGACTATCTAGTCCCATTTCAGAAAAGAATTCGTCAACGGCCTCGGCAGCCCAATGGGTTAAAAATATCCGGTCGATAGAGGCTGCACTGTTAACGTGGTTTTGATATGCGGGAAAATAGAAGTTCTCTGCCGGGTGATGATGCTGGCATGAAAAACAGACTGCATGGCACATCAACGGATGGCTGGCAAAAGCCAGCGAGAAACCAAGCTCAACCTGAGCCCCGTCCGGCGTTTCTCCTGTACGCTCAAAATCAAAAACATCGGGAACAGCAGCACCCGCAGCAATAAAAGCGTCACGATCAGCATGTGCATCCTGTGATTGCAATGCAAGCATCGACATGCCTTCGCGCAGGCGCAAAAAATTACGGTTATAAACAGCAAACGAAAACGGCAAATCAATATTGTCCGGGCCGATTTTCTCCGGGTCAACAACCGCCAGAAGCTCCAGATACATATCCCCAAGCTGCACCAGCGCATTACCAGTGCCAAACGGATGAAGAGCCCGCGGCGTAACGGTAAAACCCAACTGACGGTAACGGTCGCAAGCGGCGTCAAGATCCCTGACACACAATACAAGATGATCGATTTTTTTTGACATTACTGCATCCATTTGCCGCCGAACCCGAAACCGGGTGGCCGCGTGCCAGCCGGTTTGCGCGGATAAATGTGCCGGTTCTTAAGGCCTGCGGCAATGTAATTTTACCGCGACCACCCTGTATTGTTTCATTTTCTCAAATTTTGAACAATTCATTCCAATACGAAATATACGCGTCTCACTACGGGCACCATAAATCAACACCTCCTTGCAGTGACGCCTGAACTGCCTTATGCGGATAGTTACCGTTCGCCCCTGTTACAGGACAGTGCCATGCTGCCAATTCTTTCGGCCCTCATCCCGACATTCGGCCTGATTGTGGCCGGGTTTGCCCTGCGACATTGGCGCTTTCTGCCCGATGCGTTTTGGCCAGGCGCTGAAAAACTAACCTATTTCATCACCTTCCCCGCCCTTCTGTTTGCCAATACGGCAAAGGCTGATCTGGGAAGTTTGCCTGTAAGCGGCATTGCCATTGTTATTCTGGGAACAGCATTTGCGATGGCAGCCTTAACACTTTTGGCAAAGCCGGTTTTACGTGTCAGCGATGCGGCATTCTCGTCTCTTTTTCAGGGGGCCATCCGCCCCAATACCTATATCGGCCTTGCCGTTGCGGCCGCCCTTCTGGGTGAACGCGGATTAACGGTTACCGCCCTGTGTGTTGCCCTGATCGTGCCAACCGTTAACGTGCTATCGGTTTTAGCCTGCTCACATTGGGGCGATAACAATCGCAAATCCGGCCTGCTATCGATATTACGCGATGTCATTCGTAACCCGTTACTGGTGGCTTGCGTGCTGGGGCTTGTCGCAAATGCAACAGGTTTAGGTTTACCGCCCATTGCCGGGCCGTTTTTAGAGGTGCTGGGGCGCGCAGCCCTTCCCATCGGGTTGCTTGCCGTTGGTGCAGGTATAGACTTGCAAGCAGCACGTCGCGCCGGGGGACCGGTTGCCGCTTCCACAATTGGCAAACTTGTCCTTAGCCCCGCTATCGCAGTTGCCTTGTCTTTTGCATTTGATATGCCATCGGTCGACATGGCAGCACTGGCGTTTTATGCGGGCCTGCCCTGTTCGGCCAGTGCTTATGTTTTGGCCCGCCTGATGGGTGGAGACGCCAAAATGATGGCCAGTATCATTACCGTTCACACACTTGTCGCCATTGCAACGATGCCACTGTTGGCGATATTGCTACACGCGGCCTGAAACTGGAATAACTCCAATATTTTCGCGCAAAAAGCTGACCGGGCGGACAAGGTAAAATTTGATATTTTACCTTTCCGTAACAGGTGCAATTCGTTATGCTCCGCACGCAATTTTCCAATCAGTGTGCAGTCAAGGAACAAGTGCAACGCCATGAGTGTCATGGGACCAGAGGCGGATCACTATCCGCATCCACATCTTCTGGGGATCGAAGGTTTGACCCCCGGGGAAATCACCCTCATTCTTGATCGTGCCCAGCATTATGCGGAAAAAAACCGCACTGCCGACAAGACCAGCAATATCCTTGCTGGCAGCACGGTCGTTAACCTGTTTTACGAAAATTCCACCCGGACACTGACATCGTTCGAACTGGCCGCCAAACGGCTGGGCGCCGACGTTATCAACATGACGGTGGGTACCAGTTCGGTCAAAAAGGGCGAAACCCTGATCGATACGGCAATGACCCTGAATGCCATGAACCCCGATGCACTGGTGGTGCGCCATAATGACAGTGGTGCGGTTAAACTGCTCAGCGAAAAGGTAAATTGTGCTGTTCTTAATGCTGGCGATGGCCGGCACGAACATCCGACCCAGGCCCTGCTTGATGCCCTGACGATCCGTCGCCACAAGGGCCGCCTGCATCGTCTGACGGTTGCCATTTGCGGGGACATTGCACATTCACGTGTTGCGCGGTCGAACATCCTGTTGCTCAACACCATGGGATCGCGCGTCCGTCTGATTGCGCCGCCAACATTGATCCCGTCTAAAATTGACCGCATGGGTGTTGAAATTTTCCACGATATGGAAGAAGGGCTCAAAGACTGCGACATTGTAATGATGTTGCGTTTGCAGCTTGAGCGCATGGAAGGCAGCTTTATCCCTTCTGTTCGCGAATATTTCCACTTTCACGGTCTGGACCGCGCCAAGCTGGCCAATGCCAAACCCGACGCACTGATCATGCATCCCGGCCCCATGAACCGGGGGGTGGAAATTGACAGCGAAGTTGCCGATGACGTCGAACGTTCTGTCATCCGGGAACAGGTTGAGATGGGGGTTGCCGTGCGCATGGCCGCCCTGGAAATTCTGGTTCAAAACCAGCGAAATCTTGCAGGGGACCGTAAATGATGCCTGCCATTCGCGCCAAAGCCAGCGGTAAAACAGCCTTTGTCAATGTCCGCCTGCTCGATCCCGCAACCGGGTTAGACCAGACTGGCGGCCTGCTGATCCAGGACGGCGTTATTATTGATCTTGGTCCGTCGGTTAACCGTGACACCGTCCCTGCCGATTGCCGTATTATCGAGGGTGAAGGCCGTTGCCTTGCCCCCGGGCTGGTGGATATGCGGGTGCAGCTTCGCGAACCGGGGTTCGAGCACCAGGAAACCATCGAAACAGCAGGGAAATCAGCAGCAACAGGCGGCGTTACCACGATGGTAGCCCTCCCCAACACCGATCCGGTTATTGATGATGTTGCCGGCGTTGAATTTGTTGCCCGGCGTGCACGTAAAGTGGGGCTGGCAAAGGTCTTTGTTTACGGTGCAGTTTCCAAGGGCATTGAAGGCCGCGAAATCACCGAAATGGGACTTTTGCATCAGGCCGGCGCTGTGGCCTTTTGTGACGGGGTTAAAACAATTGCCAGCCCACGCCTGCTGCGCCAGGCACTTTCATACGCCACTTTTTTTGACGGCATGATTGTGCAGCATCCCGAAGAACCGGAATTGTCGCGTGGCGACATGAATAGTGGAGAACTGGCAACCCGGCTTGGGCTTTCAGGCATTTCGCCCCTTGCCGAAGTCATCCAGATCGAACGCGATATTCGTCTGGCCGAAATGACAGGCGGCCGGTTGCACTTTTCGCATATTTCCACCGCAGAATCAGTGTCGGTCATCCGCAAGGCCAAAAAACGCGGCCTGAAAATAACCTGCGATACCGCACCATTTTATTTTGCGCTAAATGAAAATGCTGTCAGCGATTATCGCACATTCGCCAAGCTGGCCCCACCGCTACGATCAGAAGATGACCGTCAGGCAATTGTAATGGGCCTTGTTGATGGCACGATTGATACCATCGCATCCGACCATAACCCGCAGGACCAGGACAGTAAACGCCTGCCTTTTGCCCAGGCTGCCGCCGGTGGCGTGGGCCTTGAAACGCTGTTACCGATTACACTGGAACTTTATCACAACGGCCATATGTCCCTGCTAGAAGCGATTGGTAAAATTACGATCGCACCCGCAACGCTGATGAAACTGACCGGTCATGGTACGCTGAAACCCGGAAGTTCGGCCGACATTGTTGTGTTTGATCCAGACCGCCCGTCCAAGATTGACCCTTATAAATTCCAGTCAAAATCCAAAAACTCCCCGTTTGACGGACGCCTGATTCAAGGGATGGTTCTGCGCACCCTGATTGACGGACGGGAAGTCTTTACGCACACCAGCTGCATTGAAGGTTCATAACCATGGAACTAGACCCCGCCTACAAGGCCCTGTTGATGTCGCTGCAAATTGCCACTGTATGTGGTTATCTGTTGGGGTCGATCCCGTTCGGGCTTGTTTTGACCCGGATGGCAGGACTTGGCGACATTCGTAAAATGGGCTCGGGTAATATTGGTGCTACCAACGTTTTGCGCACCGGCAACAAAACCCTGGCGCTGCTTACGCTGATTGGCGATTGCGGCAAAGGTGCTGCTGCCGCCCTGCTGTTCACCTATTATGTAGGACCCGAACAGGGCATTTTTGCCGGTGCAGCCGCTGTTGTCGGGCATATGTTCCCGCTATGGCTTCGTTTTAAAGGCGGTAAGGGCGTTGCAACAACCCTGGGCACCTTGGCCGCCGTTAATTGGGTTATGGGCCTTGTTGCGGCTTTAACGTGGCTGGTAATGGCCGTTATTTTTCGCTACTCGTCGCTTTCGGCCCTGGTGGCGCTGGCGGTGGCACCACTGGCAGCATTTTACATAGCCCATGATGTTGGCGCCGGATGGCTTGCCCTGTTTCTGGCATTCATTGTCTGGTGCGCCCACCATGCCAATATCCGCCGTTTGATCAATGGCACCGAGCCCAAAATTGGTGACAAGAAAAAAAACGCCGCACAAGAAAGCCCCGAAAGCAACGCGACAAACAACTAACTTGCTGAACCCGCGTCAGAAATGCTTGACGACATAACGTCGGGATGATCACAATCCCGGCGTTATGAATTTGCACACATCACAACCATCACGGCTTCCCCAATCTGAACGGCTGGCACGGGTGCGCCTTGCGCGCAGCAGCCAGATCGGGCCGGTGACTTTTCGCCGGTTGCTGGAACAATTCGGATCTGCGCGAACCGCGATTGATGCCCTGCCAGACATTGCCCGGAAAAGCGGTGCTAAACGCCCGATTGTGATCGCCACCCGCCAGGATACGATTGCCGAAATTGAATCCGCTTTGGCCCTATCGGCCAAACCGGTTATCTGGGGCGACCCGGAATACCCGACCGCCCTTGCTGCCATTGAAGACGCCCCACCCTATTTTTATGTTTTAGGTGATGTCAGCCTGCTCTCTCGCCCGAACATTGGCATTGTGGGTGCCCGCAATGCCTCCCTCGGTGGCTGCCAGTTTGCACGTGGATTGGCGCGCGAACTGACACAAGCCGGGTATAATGTTGTGTCAGGGTTAGCGCGCGGTATCGACGGGGCAGCCCATCAGGGGGCGCTTGATGCATCATTGGCACCTGTTGGCACCAATGGCGCGACAATTGCCGTTGTTGCCGGCGGCGTGGATGTTATTTACCCGCGCGAACATGCAGACTTACATCAACGTATCGCGCAAAGCGGATGTGTTATTTCCGAAATGCCGCCGGGGTTAAAACCACAGGCCCGTCACTTTCCTCGCCGTAACCGGATTATTTCAGGTCTGGCACAAGGTATTATCGTAATTGAAGCAGGACGTAATTCGGGGTCACTGATTACAGCGCGCATGGCGGCCGAACAGGGACGCGATGTTTTTGCGGTGCCCGGTTCCCCGACCGACCCTCGCGCGGCAGGACCCAACAGCCTGATCCGCGACGGTGCCATTTTATGCGACTCCATCGACGCAATTCTAAATGTAATCGGGCATGCCAACACCAATTCGCAATTTGATGCTCCATCCCAGACATTTAATGATGAAACCCGCCCGCCACCGGCAAACAATACGGCCTATAACCTGGATGTTATCCTTGAAGGCCTGATGCGTGACCGGAC
Source organism: Thalassospira sp. NFXS8 (assembly GCF_040148805.1). Taxonomy (NCBI): domain Bacteria; kingdom Pseudomonadati; phylum Pseudomonadota; class Alphaproteobacteria; order Rhodospirillales; family Thalassospiraceae; genus Thalassospira; species Thalassospira sp. NFXS8. The sequence goes on from NZ_JAGEMF010000001.1 coordinate 501,128, forward strand.
TTTTGAAAACACGAACAACACCGACGATCACGTTCAAACAACGATCAACCCGGCACAAACTGGCGGCTCTGGTCCTGCGTCATATTCTGTCGCAACGGGCACGGATGGCAGCGATCCAGGGCAAACCTTGTACGATCTGTTATCGTCGGCCCCCATCGCAATCGACAGCCTGATCCGGGCCTCAAATTTACCTGCAAGCACGATTTCAACGCTGTTGATCGAACTTGAACTTTCAGGAAGGGTTGAACGTCACCCCGGAAATAGGGTATCGCGTATCGCTAATTGAGTCTTGTCGTCGTTGAAATTGCCACAATATGCAGTTTCAAGGGCGTTTTGAGACGCAATCCGAACGCATTTCCCGTCATGATGAGATGGGCACTTGCGAAATATATGCATTGCGGCATACCTTTTCCGCCATCAGGCGCAAAAAACCGGACACGTAAAAAGTAATGAATCTTGTCATCGTCGAATCGCCAGCCAAAGCCAAGACGATAAACAAATATCTCGGTGATGATTTTAAGGTATTGGCCTCGTTTGGTCACATCCGCGATTTGCCGTCGAAAGATGGCTCGGTGGATACCGATAACAACTTTGCCATGATCTGGGAAACCGATGGCCGGTCTGAAAAACAGATCCGCGAAATTGCTGCTGCCGCACGCGATGCTGACACCATATATCTCGCAACTGACCCGGATCGCGAAGGGGAAGCCATTTCGTGGCACATCCTTGAAGTGCTGGAACAAAAAAAACTGCTGCGGGGCCGCGAGGTTCACCGCGTGGTTTTTCACGAAATCACCAAAAAAGCCGTTACCGACGCCATTGCCAACCCGCGTGCCCTAAATCAGGAACTGGTTGACGCCTATCTGGCACGCCGGGCACTGGATTATCTGGTGGGTTTTAACCTGTCGCCGGTTTTATGGCGCAAATTGCCCGGTTCGCGCTCTGCCGGTCGTGTGCAATCCGTTGCCTTGCGCCTGATTTGCGAACGCGAAATTGAAATTGAGGCCTTCCGCCCCGACGAATATTGGTCGCTGGAAGCCAATTTTGGCATTCTCGAAGGCAAATTCAGCGCCCGACTAACCCATCTGGATGGCAAAAAGCTGGACAAGCTGGCCATTGGCAATGAAGGCGATGCGAAGCTTGCCAAGGAAAAGGTCGAAGCCCGCAGCTATGCCGTCTCGAAGGTCGAGCGCAAGGACGTCAAACGGCGCCCGCAGCCCCCTTTCACCACGTCTACCCTGCAACAGGAAGCATCGCGCAAATTGGGCTTTGGCACCAAACGGACGATGCAACTGGCACAGCGCCTGTATGAAGGCGTGGATATTGGCGGTGAAACCGTTGGTTTGATCACCTATATGCGTACCGACGCCGTGATCCTGTCATCCGAAGCCCTGGCAGGGGCACGACGCCTGATCGACAAGGATTATGGAAAAGATTACCTGCCGGAAAAACCGCGCAGCTTTGCCAACAAGGCAAAAAACGCACAGGAAGCCCACGAAGCCATCCGCCCGACCGATGTTTTCCGCCGCCCCGATCAGGTTTCGCGCCACCTTGATAAAGACCAGCTGGCCCTTTACACCCTGATCTGGAAGCGCACCGTCGCCTGCCAGATGGAAGACGCCCGCTTTGACCAGGTGGCTGTTGATCTGGCGTCCAACGATAACCATGTTGTGCTGCGTGCCAATGGGTCGGTTGTCAAGTTTGACGGCTTTTTAAGGTTGTATCAGGAAGGCAAGGATGATTCCGACGATGACGACAATGATCGTCGCCTGCCCCCGCTAAAAGAAGGCCAGAAGCCCGGCCTTGAAAAAGTGTCGATTGACCAGCATTTCACCCAGCCGCCGCCCCGCTATACCGAGGCCAGCCTGGTAAAACGCATGGAAGAACTGGGTATTGGCCGACCGTCAACCTATGCCTCGATCATTTCGGTGTTGCAGGACCGCAATTACGTTACTCTGGAAAAACGGCGCTTCATTGCCCAGGATCGCGGACGGCTGGTTACGGCGTTTCTGTCGAAATTCTTTGAACGATACGTACAGTACAATTTTACCGCCGATCTTGAAAACCAGCTGGATGATGTGGCAAACGGGGATCGCGCATGGCGCGAGGTACTGACCGAATTCTGGACGTCGTTCAAGGGCAATGTCGACGAGGCCAAGGAACTCAAGATCACAGATGTTCTTGATGCCTTGCAGATCATGCTGGAGCAATATCTGTTTGCCGAACGTGAAGACGGATCTGACCCGCATAAATGCCCGAAATGTGACGATGGCACCCTCAGCCTGAAGCTGGGCAAGTTCGGTGCCTTTCTGGGGTGCTCGAACTATCCGGAATGCAATTACACGCGTCCGCTGGTCGCCAATGACAATGCAGGTGATTCCGAACTTGATGGTGGCCCCAAGGTTTTGGGCGTTGATAGTGCAACCGGCAAGGAAATTACCCTGCGCAAAGGGCCATACGGCGTTTATGTGCAGTTGGGCGAGGAAGAAACCGTCGAAGGTAAAAACGGCAAGCCCAAAAAGGTAAAACCCAAGCGCACATCCCTGCCCAAGGGGCTGGAGCCCGCCGTTGTCGATTTAACCAAGGCCGAGGAACTGTTAACATTGCCACGCGATGTTGGCGTATACCCGGAAACCGGCGAAGATATTAAAGCCAATATCGGGCGATTTGGCCCCTATGTTCAGGCAGGCAGCACATTTGCATCCCTTAAGGCTGATGACGATGTGCTGACCATTGGTGAGAACCGCGCCATTACCCTGATTGCCGACAAGCGCGAAAAAGCTGGCAAGGAAATTGGCAAACACCCCGATGATAACGAACCGATCCTGCTGGCCGATGGTCGCTGGGGACCGTTTGTAAAACACAAAAAAACCAATGCCAATTTACCACGTGACACCAATAAGGAAGATGTCACACTGGAAATGGCAATTGCAGCGTTAAAAGAGAAAGAAGCCAAGTCGGGTAAAACGACGTCGGCGGGTGCAAAGAAAACAGCCGCGAAAAAAGAACCGGCTAAAAAGGCTGCACCGAAAAAAACCGCTGCAAAGAAACCTGCGGCCAAAAAAGCGACCGCAAAAAAGACACCAACGAAAAAAGCAGCGGCCAAGTAATCATACTGCGCTGCTTTTACCGGACCAGAAGGTGACCATCATTTTCTGGTCCGAAGATATAAAATTTGAAAGGACGCCACAAACTTGGCGAACACACCCGAAGATAAAACACCCTTCCCGACCAAAGAGCAGATTCTTGAATTTGTCGAGATGAGCCCGACGCCGGTTGGCAAGCGCGAAATTGCCCGCGCTTTTAACATCCGTGGCGCGGCCAAAATCGAACTGAAAAAACTGCTTAAGGATCTTAAATTCGGCGGTGACGTGGTTGCAGGACGCAAACGGTTTAACAAACCCGGTCGCCTGCCCCCTGTCGAGGTTTTGGAAATTACCGGCATTGATGAAAATGGCGAGGTTCTGGCCCGCCCCAATGTCTGGAAAGAGCCGTTTGACCCACCAGTGATTTATGTAAAATCCACACGACATGGTGGCCCAAGTGCGCCGGGCATTGGCGACAAAATTTTGGCCAAGCTGCGCTATACCGGCAAAAATACCTATGACGCCAGCATCATGCGCCTTTTGGGCAGCGGACCGCAGAGGGTTTTAGGGCTTTTCCGCCCGAACGAACGCGAAGGCCGTGTTGTGCCGACCGATCGCAAGGACAGCGGCGAAATTGCCGTTCCGTTAGATGATCACCCGGGGCTTGAACCTGGCGCATTGGTGCTGACCGAACTTTTACCTGGCAAACATTTTGGCCTGCGCAAAGGCCGAATTGTCGATGTTTTAGGCAATATAAACGAGCCCAAATCGATCAGCCTTGTTGCCATTCACGCCCGCGGGATCCCGTTTGAATTCCCGCCCGAAGTTGAACTTCAGGCGCGGGAATCAAAGGCAACCCCGATGGGCAACCGTACCGACCTTCGGCAAATTCCGTTGGTGACGATTGACGGTGAAGACGCGCGCGATTTTGACGATGCCGTCTGGGCCGAAGCCGACACCGACCCGGAAAATCCCGGGGGCTGGCATGTCATGGTGGCGATTGCCGATGTGTCATGGTATGTGCGCCCCGACGACGCGCTGGACCGTGAAGCCATAAAACGCGGCAACAGCTGCTATTTCCCGGACCGCGTGGTGCCGATGCTGCCGTTCGAGCTGTCGAACGGCTGGTGCTCGCTTGTGCCGCACGAAGACCGCGGTTGCATGGCCGTTGAAATGTGGCTGAATGCCAAGGGCCAGAAACTACGGCACAAATTTTGCCGGGGCATGATGAATTCTGCCGCCCGCCTGACCTATAACCAGGTTCAGCGAGCCATGGATGGCGACCCGGACGATACAACAGCACCATTGGTCGATCGTGTTATCAAACCATTATACGGTGCCTATCATGCGTTTTTAACGGCACGCGAAAAACGGGGTGTACTGGAACTTGATGTTCCTGAACGCAAGATTGAACTAAACGAAAAAGGCGAGATTATTGCCGTGGCGCCACGCGCCCGTGTCGATAGTCACAAGCTGATCGAAGAGTTCATGATTGCCGCCAACGTTTGTGCCGCTGAAGAACTGGAACGGTTAAAACAGCCTTGCATGTATCGTATCCACGATGCGCCCAGCGAAGAAAAACTTGAAGCTCTGCGCGAGTTTTTAGAAGGTGCCGGATATAAACTGCAACCCGGACCGGTTTTAAAGCCGCGTGATTTTAACCATATTTTGGAACGCGCCAAAGGCACCCCTGAAGCCGAACTGATCAATACGGTGGTGTTACGCAGCCAGTCACAGGCGATGTACAGCCCGGATAATATTGGCCATTTCGGCCTGGCATTGAACCGCTATGCTCATTTCACCTCGCCTATCCGCCGGTATGCCGACCTTTTGGTGCATCGCGCACTGATTGCCGGTTTGCATTTGGGTGAAGGCGCGTTACGCCCCGAAGACGGCGAACGGTTTGAACAGCTTGGCGAGGATATTTCCGGTACCGAACGACGGGCGGCGATGGCCGAACGCGATTCGGTTGACCGTTACGTCGCAGCTTATATGGCAGATCGTGTTGGTGCAGAATTGCCCGGTAAAATATCGGGTGTCACACATTTCGGTCTATTTGTATCGTTGCATGAAACCGGTGCGGATGGCCTTGTACCGATCAGCACCCTGCCCGATGACTATTATGTCCATGATCCGATCAATCATTGTCTGGTTGGGGAAAAACGGGGCAAGACATTCCGCCTTGGCGATGATGTTGTAGTGCGCGTAGCCGACGCCGATGCGGCCACCGGCTCGCTGTCATTGCGCCTGGCTGAGCATGCCGACATCACCAGCCGCGACCTTATTGAACGCCCGCGCTTCAACAAGGGGGGCAAAGGTGCGCCGCGCGGCAAACGCAGCCCTGGCGAACGTAATAACCGCCACGGCGCCAAACCGGGTTTCCGTGCGGCGGCCAAAAACACTGCCGGAAAAGCCGACGCCAAAGGACCAAGCGCAGGCAAAAAGACAACGCCGAAAAAGCAGCGTAAAATACGTGTCGGCAATCGTAATGCGACACCGCCCAAGTCATCCTGATTTAGCGCACTTACCTTATCCAAAACAAAACCCGCATCAAAAACGATGCGGGTTTTGTTGTATAAACACATATTTATACAGATCATTACAGGATCACACCCAAGCGCAGTGATCCTGGATATTCCCTTAACCAAGCGTTTCAATAAATTTAACCAAATGCCCGGCGGTTTCCTTGCCCCGGTTGGTAATAACCGTCACATTTGCAGGCAAGCCCTCCAGATCAGGGTGCCCGGCATCAAAGCTGGTCAATAAGCCCAAAGGCTTGCCCTGCATGGTTTTCATCGCAGCCAATGCGCGGATCAGTTCTGTTCCGCTTAAACCATCCAGTACGGCAGCTGAAATAATTGCATCGGGCCGGGATTGAACAACCGTTTGAAAGGCCTCCACTGCGGATCGGGCAGCAATGGTACGAAAACCACGTTCGCGCAATTCCCGTTGCAGGAAATGGGCCTGCACCGCCGTCGCCGTCACAATCAAAACTTCCTGCTGGTGTGATGCCGCGCCAGTAGTGTCACCTTTGCCATCCAGGGCAGTGTTGCCCGCACTGCGTGACGGTAAGGACCGCAGAATTCGAATTTCTTCCTCGGCGGCCGGGTTGGTTCCGCTTTCAACGATTTCGCGAATCCAGGTCGTAAAATCAACCAAGGATGCCGCCTGCAAATCATCAATCTCGGTCATATCGGCGATATAGTCTTCAAGACGATGCGCAATTGCCCCCACCAGCGGGAACCCGAAAGACCCGGCAAGCCCCTTCACGGTGTGGGCCTCACGTCGCAATTCAGCAATGCCCGCCGGGGCATCATCCATACGACCTGCAACACGATCAATCGTTGTTTCGATACGGTCCACACGATCAATGGTGTCTTCGATGAAATCCTGCTTTAGCCGCGCAATGATATCGTCGGCATTGTCCATGGAAGGGCTCCTGAAACTGTCTCTGGCACCGTCAGCACGAATGAAAAACGCTTGCTGTTCTTAGTTAACCACCTGATGATGGCTATTATAGAAGCATACATATACGCGCAAACATCCGGGTGCATTAAGTTTGCGGGACGAATTTTTAAAAAATTTATCATTCTCGCAAAAATGCCCCCCTTCAGGATAGGATCGCCACACCATGGCAACCGGCAGCGAGCAAAACAACGATTACGCCCCGCCAATAGAACCCGGGGCCGCCCGGTTTTTTACCGGGTTACGGCGTGGATTTCGCCGCAAATGCCCGAATTGCGGTCATGGTCTGGCTTTTAGCGGTTATTTGACCGTTCGTGAAACCTGCGCCTGTTGTGACCACAAGCTGGGCGAATACCGTTGCGATGATGCCCCGCCCTATTTCACGATTCTAATTGTGGGTCATCTGGTTGTGCCCGGCGCACTGGCTGTTGAACAATCAGGTACACCGTCCATGGCCCTTCAACTGGGCATCTGGATTCCGGTAACCCTTATTCTGGCGCTGGGGTTGCTGCCATTCATCAAAGGCGGTGTTCTGGGCGTGCAATGGGCCATGAACATTCGGGGTTAATCAAAATATCCGCCGGAATAACCGGAAAACGATACAAAAATCCCGAAATATCCGTGCGGTGCGGTGCCATTTTGCCATATGATTACAAAGCTTATCGGTTAACCATGCGCTTTGGCGCCAATTAAATTGCACTGCACGGCATACAGGACAGTTACCAACAATGAATGAAGGGCTCCGCCACCGGTTTGCGTTTTACCGCACCGGATTCGCTAAATCCGTCATCGCCCCCATGGGCCTTGCCCTGCTTGTTGCGACGTCATGTACGCCACGTCAACCAGTTACACTGACCGATGAAACCGACACCCAAACCCTTGCCGTGGTATCACAGGCAATCGGGTTGCTTGAAAATCGTTATATTGATCCGCTATTGCCCGAACAACTGACGATCAAAGCCATCGAAGGTTTGCAAGCGCTGGATCACAATATCGCCGTCTCACTGACACCTGATACAATCATGGCGCGTTATGGTAGCGATGTTATCCTGAAGATCCCCTTGCCAGATGATGACAATGAAGCCGACCCTTCCGCCGGGCATATTCATGACGACATTTGGGCCGAGCTGGTGATGGACAGTGTACGGGCCTATCGTATGTATTCACCTGCCCTTCGACAAAGCAGTGCCGCCGATTTACAAGCACATTTAATATCGGGCGCGATTGACGGGCTTGACCCGTACAGCCGCTATGAAAACCCTAACCGTGCCGAAATTTCGCGTGACCGCCGTGAGGGTTATATTGGCATCGGCGTCGATATTATCGCCGGCACCGGTTATCCGGTTGTCAAAAAAATCACGGAAAATGCCCCGGCCGTCAAATACGGCATTCATCCTGGCGACCAAATCATCAGTGTTGATGGTACCGACCTTTATAACCGCACCCGTCTTGATATTATTGACCGTCTGAAAGGTGCACCCGACACAGTGGCAAGGCTGGAAATCAACCCGACCGGGTCAAGCCAGGTCAGAAGGCTTGATGTTCCACGCAAACGCATCATCGCCCGCACCGTATTCCCTGAAATCCGAAACAGCGTGCTGATTGTTGAAGTTAGCAGCTTTAACAATGATACCGCCGCCGAAATTGCCCAGGCCATTCACGATGCCAAAATCTGGTCGGTTTCCCCGTTGCAAGGCGTTGTCATGGATTTACGCGGCAATCGGGGCGGGTTACTTAATCAGGGGGTATCTGTCGCTGATGCATTTCTGACAAGCGGGCCAATCGGGACAACACTGACCCGTGTTCCTGCCGCCCGGCATGTCTTTACATCCGATGATCGCGACTTTACCGACGGACTGCCACTGGTCGTGCTTATAAACGGGCGTACAGCGTCATCGGCCGAACTTGTTGCGGCATCCCTGCAGGATCGCGGGCGCGCCGTTCTGGTCGGAAGTACCAGCTTTGGCAAGGGGTCGGTGCAGGCCATTAACGACCTGGTCAATAATGGCACGATCACGTTTACATGGTCGCGTCTGGTGGCCCCCTCCGGTTACACATTTGACCGGCTGGGTTTACACCCCGCCATATGCACATCACAAATCAACGATCTGTCGCCGCAGCAGCTGGTCGCCAAAGCCGTTACCTTAAAACAGCACCTTGCCGACACAATGCAGGCGTGGCGTCAGGTTGATTTTCGAAATGAATCGACGCGTCGGGAATTACGAAACACCTGCCCGCCCAGCTATGGGACTGACAAATTCGACATCGACGTTGCCCTTGAAATCATCAAAAATCCTGCTGCTTACAGCTATTTTCGCCAGCAAAGCACCCTTGAGGTCGCCGATACGCACACAAACCAATAAAAAAGCAGAAAAATGAACCAATACAGGTTGACAGACGGGCCACAATCTATATGTTCCGCCGCCTAGGACACACCTGAATACAGGATGCAGAGACATGGCGAAGCCCGCTTCGATTCTCGTTAAGTTGGTAAGCACCGCAGATACCGGTTACTTCTACGTTGTGAAGAAGAACCCGCGGAATACCACCGAGAAATTCTCATTTCGCAAATATGACCCGGTCGTGCGCAAGCATGTCGAGTTCAAAGAAGCGAAAATGAAGTAATCAGCCTGTCCCTAACGGGGCAACTGGATTACCGAGATTTAAAAAGACGTGATTCATTTATGAATCGCGTCTTTTTTTATGCCATCAAAAACCGATAGAACCAAAAACAGGGGCGCGCTGATAGTGCGAACGCCGCCCCTGCTGATAAGCCACTCTAAATTTTACTCGTCACAACACACGTCCCAAGCCGGGTTTAATCTGCATCCATATGCGCAGGAAATGCCTTAAATCCGGCAATGGCAACCATCAACCACCCGGCCATGAAACTGATACCGCCCAGCGGTGCAACCATGCCAAAGGCTTTTAGCCCGCTAAAGGCGATAGCATATAACGACCCGCAAAACAGAATTGTGCCTAAAATAAAGGCCATATTGGCAAAAGCCAGCAACCGCATATTGGGCCGAAAGACAGCAAGAGCGGCAACAGCCACAATAACTACCGCATGTACCAACTGGTAATGGGCACCTTTTTCCACCAGTTCCCGGGCATAGGCCATTTCCTGCCCGGCCATACCATGCGTCGCAAAAGCGCCCAGCGCCACAGCACTCATCCCGCTAATCCCGGCCAGTCCGATCGACATCCGCATTTCAAGATTGTCCTTCTGTAACTTTGCCCCGCATCCTAAATCCGTTTGCCGCAAAGATGAACCATTTGCTGGTTCTTCCCCTGTTATGTGCACCACATCGCGCTTCAGTGCCGAAACACCGGTAAACCAGTCTCCCAACACACAGGCCCAAACAAAAAAAATGGCCGCACCATAAGGCGCGGCCAGTATATTTTCTCTTGGGGGAGATGTGCCACGATCTATTGACCGGACATCAGCACCTTAAAATACAGGCTCACTCCAGGCTGTGATAACCGTCACAAGCAACACAGTTTTTTACTGCGAACCAAAATATGCGGTTTCGGGCGCACCCGTCGAAAAACAACAAACTTCAAAGCATATGCAACCTTGATCCATCTGCCGCGTGTCTTTACGAACCGGCTGCATTTCCCAATAATGCTTCTAACCGCCGTATATCGGGGATCACCAGACTTTCACCCTTTTTAAGAACCACGCCCTGACGGGCAAGACTGCCAAACACCCGTGCCACCGTTTCACGCGACGTGCTAACCTTTCCCGCCAAATCAGAATGCACTGGCACAGGCGCAATCAAGGCCTGCCCGTCGTCATCGGCGACGGCCTGCGCCAAGCGGAAAATCTCGGCAATCACGCGTTCATTTGCTCCCAGCGTACTAACATCAACAATCCGCCGCGTAGACGCCCGCACAATCCGCGCGAGTTCGCGAATAACCCGCCAGGCGACTGTCGGGTGGTTCTTGATCACGGTTTCAAAACCCGATGGACTTAGCATGGCAACTTCGGTCACACCCACTGCCAGCACACAGGCAGAACGTGGTTCTCCGTCAATTGCGGCCAAATGCCCCACACAGCCGCCAACGCCAATTTCCTCAAGTGTCACCTCGCGACCGGAAAGGGAATAATTAACCACCCGAACCCCGCCAGACAAAATCAGGAAGACATCACTGCTGTCACCTTCGGACTCGATAATTTCCACCCCAGGCTGAAACACATGCCGACGAACATGTTTTTCAACATCTGCTAAAGCCGTATCATCCAGATCGGACAATATGCCAACTACACCCAGCTTAACCATCGTCCCCCGGCCTTATGTGACCTGCAATTCGATTGCCAGTGACGTCACCCGCGTCACTGCGAATTACCATTATGTTTATAGATTTTGAGAAAGATCATATGCAAACCACTCCCTGCCCGCAATAATATCTGTCTACGATGCAGGGATGCAGCATGGCTGAATATATGCTAAACTGTGCAAGTAACGAACCCACTGCCGATCACTTGCCGTTAAGGCCTGTTCCCTTGGTCGCGACAGTGCAACACAGCAAAAATTTGGCATCGCCTTGGCATTTTTAAAACTGGCATGTCTGGTTTGCGACCCCGCCTGAATTTACCTGAAACAACAGTGTAAGGAGGCCCCAATGAGACCAGAACTGGAAATTTTTCGCCGCAGCCCAACCGGCCCGCGCCTGTGTTCTCATCCGATTGTGCTTGTCCACGGGGCCTTTACAGGTGCCTGGTGCTGGAATGAACATTTTCTAACCTATTTTGCCGATATGGGGTTTGAAACCATTTCGTTCTCCTTGCGCGGACACGGCGGCTCTGGCGGGCGCGATATCCGCAGCCTGGCATCGATTGATGATTATGTGGAAGATTTGGAAACCGTCGTCGATACACTAGGGCAGCAACCCATCCTGATCGGGCATTCGATGGGCGGATATGTGGTCCAGAAATATCTCGAACATCACCCGGCACGCGCTGCCATCCTTATGGCATCCGTCCCACCGGAAGGATTATTAGCCAGCAACGCCATGATGGCTTTCTCCCAGCCTGACCTGTTTTTACAAATGTTCTGGCTACAGGCCATCGGCCCGCACACCCTGCTGCGCGACAGGCTGGGCCGCGCCATGCTGTCCGCAGATATGGCGTCAGACGAAGGCATGATTTATTTTGGTCGCCTTGAAACCGAAAGTCACCGTGCCCTGATGGACATGGCGGGGGCCAATCCGGTGTTTTTGTCGCCAGCCACCATTCCCCCCATGCTGGTGATTGGCGCACGTAATGACGAAATCGTTCCCAGTGAAATTGTCCATCGCACAGCAGAACGTTATGGCGCTGAATGTATCCTGATTGATCATATCGCCCACGCCATGATGCTTGATACCCATTGGCAAAAAGTGGCCGACGCTGTTTTGGGCTGGATGAAAGAAAATCTGGCTGACAAAGCCGAAAACCCGGGAAAACAGAGCGCGGCCTGATATCCCGTTTTCAACTGTTCCCAACCGGATTCCAGAATTTGTTAAACACACAAAACGGGGCGAAAAGCACAAGGCTTTTGTCCCGTTTTGGCTGTTTAACGGATGCATTAATACGCTTTTTGCGCGATTGTTTACTTCCCAAGAACAGACTTTTCTGAAACCATCACTCGCCTGTAATATTCGCCACCCCATCGTAAAGACAGGAAGCCATGACAGGAAACCCAGCCCCGGCAGCTTCGTCTGCATCCATGCCAACTGTTCATAAATCCCCCTACACGGCCCATCGCTATTGCGGGCCGACGCGACAGGCACCCGTAATCGCGCCGCTGCTGGCGGCGGCCGCCCTGTTTGTAACATTTACATCCCCCAGCTTGGCCCAGGCACAGCAGGCAACCGATGCCATCGCCCCTGAAAGCGGGGCGGCACCAAATGAAATGCGCCAGGCAGTTAAATCGCAAAACTGGATGATAAGTGCCGCCAACCCGCTGGCCGTGCAGGCCGGTGCCGATGTTCTGCGCCGGGGCGGTAACGCCATTGATGCCATGGTCGCAGTGCAAGCAATGCTGGGGCTGGTTGAACCCCAGTCATCGGGCCTGGGCGGTGGATCATTCATGGTGTATTACGATGCCGCGAAACAAAAACTCACCACCATGGATGCCCGCGAAACCGCGCCAATGGCCGCCGATGAAAACCTGTTTATGGGCAGCAATGGCGAACCGATGAAATTTTATGACGCTGTCGTTGGCGGACGGTCTGTTGGCACACCAGGCACCCCTATGCTTATGGAAAAGGCCCATCAAAAATGGGGGCAAATGGCATGGTCGAACCTGTTTGAAATGGCGATTGACCGGGCTGACAAGGGTTTTCTGATCAGCCCGCGACTGGCTGAACTGATCGTGGAAGACGGCGGAAAACTTAAAAAAGACCCCGAAGCTGCGGCTTATTTCCTTGATGCCGAAGGAACGCCGCTTCCTGCCGGAAAGTTGCTTAAAAACCCCGCCTATGCCAATACCTTGCGCACGCTGGCGCAGGGTGGTGCGGATGCGTTTTATAATGGCCCAATTGCCGATGCCATTGTTAAAAAAGTGCAAGGTGCGAGCTGGAATCCCGGCTTGCTGTCGCAAAGTGATCTATCGGCTTATGATGTCAAGGAACGCGATCCCGTTTGCGCGTTATATCGAGGCTATGATGTTTGCGGCATGGGCCCGCCATCGTCCGGTGCGCTGACGGTCGGGCAAATACTCGGTATGATCGAACCTTATGACATTGCCAAATTTGGCCCCGATTCCGCCAAAAGCTGGCGGCTTATTGGTGATGCCTCGCGCCTCGCCTTTGCTGATCGTGGTCGTTATATGGCCGATAGCGATTTTGTACCTATGAACCTTAAGGGCCTTGTTGATCCGGGTTATCTGGCCCAGCGTTCCCGCCTGCTTTCTGGCGGCCTGGCCCTTCCTGCCGATAAAGTTCAGCCGGGCAACCCGCCGCAAATTCACGCTGCCAACTGGGGCGACGACAACGCCATTGAATTTCCCTGCACAAGCCATTTTTCAATTGTCGATTCCTGGGGCAATGTGGTGTCGATGACCACAACCATCGAAAATGGCTTTGGCTCCCGCCTGATGACAAACGGGTTCTTGCTCAATAACGAAATGACCGATTTTTCGTTTAAACCAACCGATGCCAGGGGCATGCCGGTTGCCAACCGGGTGGAACCGGGCAAACGCCCGCGTTCGTCAATGGCCCCCACCATTGTCATGCAGGGCAACCAGCCGGTTATTGCCACCGGATCACCGGGCGGCAGCCGCATTATCGGCTATGTGGCGCAATCGATTATCGCCATGATCGACTGGGACATGGACCCGCAACAGGCTGCTGCGATGCCCCATTTGGTCAACCGGTTTGGCACATTTGATGTCGAGGCTGGCACATGGGCCGAAGCACTGGCACCCAAATTAAAAGCCGCCGGGTTCGACACCAAAATAACCGACCTTAATTCCGGCCTGCATATCATCAAAATCGGCCCGGATGGCCTTACGGGCGGAGCAGACCCACGCCGCGAAGGCATTGTGCTTGGCCAATAAAAGCTAACATGCACAACACGAATGAAAAACGGGCCCCTATGGCCCGTTTTTCACGACAAAATTCGCCCTAAAGAGTGCTCATTACAGCCAGCTTTGCAGCAAATCATATAAATCGTGATGATCATTGGCGATATAATGCGCGCCATTTTCAAGCAACAAGTTGCCCGGTGTTTCACCTATCAACCCGATCGTGATAGCCCCGCTGGCAACACCGGCGCGAACGCCGCTAATGCTATCGTCAATGACGACGCAATCGTGAATATCCACCCCCACACGGCTGGCAGCCAAATGATAAACGTCGGGGGCCGGTTTGGCATTTGGCACATCCCGGGCCGAACAGATGCGCCCGGTAAAACGACGTAACAACCCAACCTTACCCAGCGACACATCCATTTTGTCGTGCGGGCCATTACTGCCGATCGCAAAGGGAACATTTGCCGTATCCAGCATATCAAGGATGTCATCTACGCGTTCAAACGGTTCCATGTCATTGCGCAAGGATTCGAACGTGCGCGCGTAACATTCATCGGTCCAGTTATCTGGCAGAGTCACGCCATACATTTCGTGCATTTTCGGGCCAATCATGGACAGCGTGCCGCCCATAAAAAGCTGATGCGTCATATCCTCGGTCACCGGGCAGCCATATTCGTTCAACAGCTTGACCAGAACGACATTGCCCAAATTTTCGGTATCAACCAGCACCCCGTCACAGTCAAACAGCACAGCACCAACTTTGGGCTTCACAACAACCTGATCCATTATGCCGACACCAAATCATTCCAGCGGGTTTCATCATAACCCACCGTGCGCACCGCGCCAAAATCCACCACCGGGCGCTTGATCACGGTCGGATTGTCCGCCAGCACCTTTGCTGCGGCCAAATCATCCTTTTCAAGTAAGGCTTTATCCGCATCTGAAAGGTTGCGATAACTCGGCCCGCGTTTGTTAACCAGCACCTTGCCACCAACCTCGCCCAGCCACATCACCACCAGCGACGGGTCCAGCCCATCGACACGGAAATCATGAAACCTCGTCTCGACGCCCTGCCCTGCAAACCATTTCAACGATTTGCGCACCGTGTCGCAATTTTTAATGCCATAAACCGTAATCATAAAAATAATCCTGTCTGCCAGATGCGTGCAAAGCTGCCATGTCATCCTGCCTGAATGCAGACATTTGCACCATAATCCAAGACACTATATAAAGACCGCGCCGACACTACGGCAACCCCAAGGATTAAAACCATTTCAGGAACAGGATGGCATGACTGTCAACCGGCGTATTTCTATTGCCCCGATGATGGACTGGACAGACCGGCATGATCGCTTTTTTCTTCGGCTGATCAGCCGACATGCCCTGCTTTATACCGAAATGGTCACAACCGGTGCCCTTATCTATGGCGATGCCCACAGGCATTTGCGTTATAACACTGCCGAACATCCGGTTGCGCTTCAGCTTGGCGGCAGCAACCCCGATGACCTGGCGCGCGCCTGTGACATTGCCAATTCCTATAACTATGATGAAATTAACCTTAATTGCGGCTGCCCGTCTGATCGGGTGCAAAACGGGACCTTTGGCGCGTGTTTAATGGCACAGCCCGATACCGTGGCTGATTGTATTCGGGCAATGACATCGGCATCGGCAGCACCGGTCACGGTTAAAAACCGCATTGGTATTGATGACCAGGAAGACTACCCGTCGTTAAAACGCTTTGTTGAAACCGTTGCCAATGCGGGCTGCAAAACCTTTATCGTGCATGCACGCAAAGCCTGGTTAAATGGGTTAAGCCCCAAGGAAAACCGCGAGGTTCCACCCCTTAAATATGACCTGGTCTATCAGTTAAAGCAGGAATTGCCCGAGCTTGAGATCATCATTAATGGTGGTATCAAAACGCTGGATGAAACCCAAGCACATCTGGCCCATGTTGACGGTGTCATGATTGGCCGGGAAGCCTATCAGAACCCTTATATTCTGGCCGATATTGACCGGCGTTTTTATAATGATACGACCACCCCGCGCACCCGCCAGCAGGTGGTTGAGGCCATGTTACCTTATATTGATGCGCATCTGGATGAACCCAATGCCATGTTGGGGCATGTAACCCGGCATATTCTGGGCCTGTTTCAGGGCCTGCGCGGCGCCAAACAGTGGCGCCGTTACATCAGCGAAAACGCTCATCGCAAGGATGCCGGAAGCGATGTTGTGCGGGCGGCTCTTGCGTTGGTGCGTGATGCCAGTGACGAAGCCCTGAGCGCATGACAAAACCGGTTGACCCACAAAGCGGCAGCAAACCTGCCGACAAACCGTGGTTCGACCCTGCTACGCCGTTTATTCGCAACACATCGCATAACAACGACGTGGCCATCATCGGTGGCGGCATTGCCGGTGCATCCTGTTGTTATGCGTTAAACCAGCTTGGCATTGGCGCCACCCTGTTTGAACAGCATGATCATCTGGCACAGGGTGCCTCGGGCAACCCGATTGGGATGCTTGAACCATATGTGACAGCCGATAACAGTTTGGCGGGCCAGTTTTACGAAGCCGGATACCAGCATAGCAGCAACCTTGTGCGACAACTTTTAGCCGAGGGCAGAAATGTTGAAGCGGCATTTTGCGGGGTGTTATCCCTGCCCGCCACCCCGCGTGATGCCTCCCGCCAGCAGGTGATCCTCGACCGCTTGTCAAAATTGCCAGCGGTTGATGGCGCAACATCGGTTCAGCCCCTTGATCAAGCGGCCGCCAGCGATATTCTGGGCTTAACTGTACCCACCGGTGGATTGTTTTACAAAGATGCAGGCTGGGTTAATCCACCGTCGCTGTGCCGGGTGTTAACCGCGCAGGCAACCATCAAACAAGGCATTCAAATTGCCCGCCTTACGCCCCTTCAAGGCAGCGGTGCTCGCCTGTATGACCGGCAGGGATTGTCTGTTGGCGATTTTGGTGCCGTGATTATTGCCGGGGCGATGGAAACAGCAAATTTTGCCCAAACCACATGGATGCGCGACTACATGGTCGCCCTGCGTGGGCAAATATCATTTTTTTCCAATACGTTGCTTGAAGACTTGAAAGTAAATTGTGTCCTGAGCCACAAGGGGTATTTAACCCCGGAACGGGCGGGAATGCATGTTTTTGGTGCAACATTTGACCGCCACGCCAACAATATCGACATTACGGAAAACGACCACAAAGCCAACATTTCCCAACTGGCGCTGGCTGTGCCCAACCTTGCCGCACGCTTAACCCCGGGCACCCTTGGCGGGCGAGCCGGGCTGCGTACCACCACGCCGGACCATCTTCCGATGATTGGCCCGGCACCGGATTACGCAGCTTATCTGGATGCCTATCCCGACCTTGATAAAGGCCGTTATTATGCGCGATATTGCAGTGCGCCGTACCATAAAGACGTGTATGTCTGTACCGGTTTTGGTGCACGCGGCATGATCGGCGCGCCACTGGCAGCAAACATGATTGCCTGTCAGATCGCCGGTCATAAACACGACTTGCCCCCTCTTGTTCAAGAAGCCCTGCACCCTGCCCGTTATATTATTAGAGCCATCAAACGCGGACTCCTCGCCCCATGACACGCAATACCGATGCTACCCGCAAACAAACTGCCATCATACTCGGCCTGTTTTTTGTCGGTCTGTTTTTAATACAGGGCGTGTTTTTGCCCTATTGGCCGGTATGGCTTAAGGGTCACGGGTTAAGCGGCGGGGAAATTGGCATTTTGTTATCGCTGCCAAACTGGATCCGCATTTTTGCCGACCCGCTGATTGCCCAACAGGCTGATCGCTCTGGCAACCGCAAAACCCCCATGATCATTCTGGCCGGGATTTACATCCTGACCATCATCGCCTTTGGCTTTGCCGATGATTTCTGGTTTTTACTCGGCCTGTCCGCCATCATCGGGTTCAGCTTTGCACCGCTGCTGCCGCTTGGCACCACGATTACTGTGCATGAATGCAAACGCCAGGATCTTGATTATGGTCGGGTACGCTTATGGGGGTCACTGGCCTTTATCGGTGCGTCCTATGGGGCGGGCTGGGTGCTGGATGCCACCGGCAACAGCGCCATTATCTGGATGCTGTGCGCGGCGGGTATTGTTAATTTCGTTATCATCACCCAAATGCCCAACCCGCAAACCGACCGGCCATTACGCAGTGGTTCGTCGATCATGTTTTTGCTGAAATGCCCGACATTTCTGGTTTATCTGGGCTGTATTTGCTTTGCGCAGGCCAGCCACGGTACCTATTACGGCTTTGCCTCGGTCCATTGGGAAGATGTCGGGTTTTCGCACGATGTCATTGGCCTGTTCTGGGCCACCGGTGTGG
This sequence comes from Thalassospira sp. NFXS8, assembly GCF_040148805.1. Taxonomy (NCBI): domain Bacteria; kingdom Pseudomonadati; phylum Pseudomonadota; class Alphaproteobacteria; order Rhodospirillales; family Thalassospiraceae; genus Thalassospira; species Thalassospira sp. NFXS8. Next base: position 519,554 of record NZ_JAGEMF010000001.1, read on the forward strand.
CCGCTGAAATTGTTTTGTTTGCTGTTGCCGGTAAATATATGCGTGCCTATCATCCCGGTCTTTTATTTGCGATTGGCGCACTGGGCGGCATTGTCCGTTGGTCGGTCCTGGGTATGACCGATAATTTCTGGCTGATTTTACTGGTACAACCGCTTCACGCCCTGACATTTGGTATCACCCATCTTGCCGCCATTGGCTTTATTGCCCGTGCCGTGCCATCGCAAATTGCAACGTCGGCACAAAGCCTGATGGCAACCTTATCGATGGGGCTGTTTCTCGGCGGGTCGATCTGGGCATCGGGGCCGATATTTGAACATATCGGATCAAGCGCCTATTTCCTGATGGTGGTGTTTTCGGCGATATCGTTTTTGTTTGCCCTTTGGTTGCGCCGCCGCTGGACCGAAGGACAAGCCATTCCCATATAAGCTGCCGCCCGCCAGTTGGGCCTGTCGCAATTAGGCAAATCCGCCACCCTCCCGCGCGATTGCCCCTTTGCCCATGGCCTAAAACCGGATAAACATCTGTCCCTTCGCATTCGTTGCCGTTACAGGCCCATAAAGGAAGCAAATGACCGACCTTCCCTTTGCCAAAAAATTTCGTCGCTGGAAACTGGGAGTCAAAACCCTGTTTGGCAAAGAACCGGCGGGTTATTTCATCCCTTATCGTTATGCTGCCCAAACAAGGAACGCTGTTGGTCGCCCGCATTATACCACCCTGGAACAGCAATTTTCCCGGCATCGCGATGATATGAAAGCATGGCTGTTAAAGGCTGAACTATATCGCGATTCCCTTGTCGGGTTTAATAAGGCAACCCCGCCCGACCCGCGCTGGGAACAGGGGTGGTTTCCCGGTATGGATGGCATGATGGCCTATGTCATCACCCGTGAAACACGCCCCAAACGCATTGTCGAGGTTGGTTCCGGCCATAGTACGCGCTTTTTCTATCGCGCCGTGCTTGATGAAGGGCTTGATACCGATATATCGGCCATCGACCCGGCCCCGCGTGCAGATATTGCCCAATTGCCGATCACGATCCACAAAAAGATCGTTCAGCAGGTGCCAATGGCCGTTTTCGCTGATTTACTGCCGGGCGATATTTTATCAATCGATAGCAGCCATATCCTGATGCCAGGCACCGATGTAGACATGTTATTTTCCAATGTGCTGCCCATGCTTCCCGCCGGGGTCATTATCCACATCCACGACATTTGCCTGCCCAATGATTACCCCACCATCTGGCAATGGCGCGGTTATAACGAACAACAGGGTGTTGCGGCACTATTGGCAGGCAACGGCTTTGATATCCTGTGGTCGTCGGCCTATGCCAATAACTTCATGAAAGATACGGTCACGGCATCCATTGCCAATGACCTGCCTTTGATAGACGGCAGCATTGAAACCAGTCTGTGGTTACGCAAGAAATAACAAAGCGGCCCCATGAACGCGCAAAAACGATAATGCCGCGTGGCCCATTTTTAAAACCACGCGGCATTATGAATAACTAAAACACTATCGATATCGTACCAGCATCGATGTCAGTTTTTATAAGGGTCGGCTGCATCACGCAGGCCATCGCCCAAAAAGTTAAATGCCAGCACCACAATAATCACCGGCACCACGGGCAACATCAGCCACGGATAAACCGCAACGGCATTAATATTTTGTGCCTCGTTTAACAACACCCCCCAGCTTGTCACCGGTGGGCGCAAACCCAACCCCAAAAAGCTAAGCGCGGTTTCCCCCAAAATCATATTGGGAATGGAAAGTGTGACCGACGCAATCAGATGGCTGGCAAAATTGGGCAGCAAGTGGCGCGCTATGATGCGTTTGGGCGTTGCCCCGGTTAACCGGGCAGCAAGGGCATAGTCTTCCTCGCGCAGGGCCAAAAACTTGGACCGCACCGCACGGGCAAGGCCTGTCCAGTCGATCAGACCTAAAATAATGGTAATGCCGAAATAAATAAGAACCGGGCTCCAGGTGACCGGCAAGGCCGCAGATAATGCCATCCAAAGGGGAATTTCCGGCAAGGACCGGATCACTTCGATAACACGTTGTACGCAACTATCAACCCAGCCACCAAAATACCCAGCCGCCCCGCCAATCAGCACGCCCAGAACAAAACTGACAGCAATACCGACAAGGCCAATGGTTAGGGAAATGCGCGCTCCATAAATAATGCGCGAAAACATGTCGCGTCCCAACCTGTCGGTCCCAAGCAAGAACAGGGTTCCGTCTTTTGCCGGGCACACCAAATGCAGGCTGGCATCAAACAACCCCCAAAATTCGTATTTATCGCCAGAGCATAAAAACCGTAACCGGTCTATTTTTTCGGGATTGGGCGTATAGATCGGTTTCAGGGTTTCCATATCGATGGAAAAATCGGTGCCATAGGTAAATGGCCCGACAAAGCTGCCATCATCAAATAAATGAATGCCCTGTGGTGGATGATGGATATTTTGGCTGTCGCGACTTTCCTGTGCATAGGGTGCCAGAAACTCGACAATGAAAATCGCCGAATACATTATGGCCAGAATGATCAGCGAAATCAGCGCCAGGCGATGCTGTTTTAACCGCCACCAGATCAACTTCCATTGCGACGCCAGAAAATACTTTTCCTGTGCCGGCGAAAGTTCTTCCTTATCCCACGGGTCGAAAGGCTGTGTATCAACGAAATGTTCATCAGAACGATCAGGGGTATGGCGGCTCATTCCGATATGCTCCCCTGCAGGCGAATACGCGGATCAAGCCATGCCAGCAACAAATCCGAGACAAACATGCCCACCACCGTCAGCAAGGCCAGAAACATCAGGAAAGACCCGGCCAGATACATATCCTGGCTTTGCAAGGCCGACAGCAACATTGGCCCCGTTGTTGGCAAAGACATCACCACTGACACCAGAACCGATCCTGAAACCACCTGCGGCAGGATATTGCCAATATCGGAAATGAACGGGTTTAACGACATACGCAGCGGATATTTAAAAAGCACCTTCATCGGTGACAGGCCCTTGGCCCTTGCGGTAACCACATATTGCTTGCCCAGTTCGTCCAGCAGGTTGGCGCGTAACCGGCGGATCATTGCTGCCGTTCCTGATGTCCCAATCACCAGCACCGGTGCCCACAAATGTTCAATCACCGACATCACCTTGGGCAAGGACCACCCTGCATTTATAAATTCCGGGTCCATCAACCCGCCAATAGAAGTGCCAAACACCACATTGGCGTAATACAACAGCACCAGGGCAAACAAAAAGTTGGGCATGGCCAGGCCGAGAAACCCCAGCAGGGTGATACCGTAGTCACCCCAGCTATATTGCCGCGTGGCGGAATAAATGCCGATCGGAAAGCTGATCAGATAGATAAACAGGATGGTGCTGAAATTAAGCACCATTGATAACCACAAACGATCCCCGACAACCTCGGTTACCGGCAAGTTATACTCGAAACTAAAGCCAAGATTGCCATGCAAAAGCCCCCAGGCCCAATGGATATATTGCATATAAAGCGGCTCATCGAGGCCATACTGAGCACGCAGGAAAGCGATTTTGGCCGGGTCAACCGCCTCGCCCTGTGCTTTTAGCTCGTTAAGATATGTCGTTAAAAAATCGCCGGGAGGAAGCTGTATGACAATGAAAACCAGCACACTGATCATAATCAGTGTCGGTATCATTACCAATAACCGCCTGGCCATGAATGTCAGCATCGGCACCTTCCCCCTGTGTGACCGGTTTTAACGTACCATCCCCATCCGGCACGTCAAATTACTCTAATTAACGATCCCACCAAAAGGTATCGGGATGATAGATGCCAAAAAACCCGCCGGGTTCCCAGCTGTGAATGCCTTTTTCCGGAACATTTTTCAAACCGTCTGCCACCACAACAGGCTGCGGAACATTGCCGACCAGACCAATAGAAAACAGATTTTCGGCATTAATATCAAGGATATGTTCCCACGCCTTTTTTTGCTGATGGGGGCCACCTGTACGCCATTTTTCATATAACTTCATCAGTTCCCGGGCTTCGGGCATGTCGGGTTGTTCACCCGCTTCACCGCTGGTGTCATAATACTGGCCCCATTTGGGCCATTGCAGACTGTCCTGGTTAACCGGAACAAATTCCGACGGCACGGTAGACGGCACAGCAAGCCCGTTATCAATGCCGGTAAAAATCGACATTACGGTATCACCGCTATAGGCACGGGTACGCATTACTTCACGTTGCAACGCCTTGACATAAAGCTTCACGCCCGCCTTTTTCCAGCTATCGCCAATCAGTTCGAGAATATCGTCCTGTTCGGGGTTTTCCCCCGTTGTTTCAACGATAATTTCCAGTGGCCGGCCATCGGGCATCAGACGAATGCCATCGTCATTGCGTTTATCAAGCCCGATTTCATCTAGCAGGGCATTGGCCTTATCAAGGTCAAAACCAATATTTTCGCTGGCATATTCTTTTTTAAATAACGGGCTTTTAGGCAAAATCGTATTGTTACGTGGCGTAGCAAGCCCGAAAAACAGCACCCGGTTCAATTCAGTTCGGTTAATCGCCAGTGACAATGCCTTGCGGAACCGCAAATCACGCAACAATTTACGCCACACCGGGTCTGATACGGTTAAATTCGGATACAAGGTGGCATAATTGCCATAGCCAACATCCCATAACCGCACATGATATGACTTTTCCTTTTCCGCCTGTTTAAGGAACGTATAGTCCTTTAACGTCAGAATTCGGCTTTGAATATCGACCTCGCCGGCCCCCACCTTGGCAGGCACCAGTTTGGCATTGGCGATATTAAAAATCATCCGGTCGATATAAGGCAACTGGTTCCCATCGGGGTCAACCCGGTGAAAATACGGGTTCCGTTCAAAAATAAACCGGTCTGACGGTTCCTGGGTCCGAATAATCCACGGCTGCAACGTGGGCAGATTGATGTTTTCAAGTTTATAGGGTCGGTCCATATCGGTTTCAAGAACGGCCCAATTGCGCAGGCTGCGTTCCTTGACCATCGCATCAAGTTTTTGCGGATCCTGATATTTCGCATGAAACTGTTTTAGATAATGCGCCGGCCGGTAAATAAACGGTGGTCGCGTTCCAGCCAGTTCAGGCAGGAAAAACGGGTTGGGCTGCGACCAGCTGTAACGCACGGTATATTTATCAAGTATTTCAAATTTCGGGGGTTCGCCGTCAACCAGCAAAAACCGGGGCGGACCAACCGGGAACAGCTGATCATTATTAACAACATCTTCCCAGTAAAACCGGAAATCCTCAGCCGTAAAAGGTTCCCCGTCCGACCATTTATGCCCCTTGCGAAGATGCAACGTAAACACGCTGCCCTCATCATTCACATCCAGGCTTTCCAGAATATCGGGCTTTAATTCCAGGTTCTGATCATAGCCAACCAAATGGGTATAGCCGTAAACCACCGCCATCCGAATGTCTTTGGACCGCCCCATGATGGTAACCAGATCACCACCATACTTTCCGATCTCCTTGCCTGCATCGGCAAAATCCATTTTCAACGGATGTTCAGGCAACCGCTGTTCCATCGGCGGCAAGGTACCCGCTTTGATCTGATCAGCAAAATACGGCACCTCGGCCCATGCCGCCTGGCTTAACATGGTGCAGCCAAACAACAATGCCGCCCCGCCGCCGACCACCGCGCGCAAGGTTGGCATACCTGCACAGCGTCGCCGGTTTACAGACGATGCACTATCAACCTTGATGCGGGTGGTCTGAAAATTTGCGGGCGATACCATCAAACAGCTATCTCCTGGTAATCGGGTCGGGACATGCGAACAAAATGATCTTCGGCCAATTGAACCATTGGCGGGCTCGACATACGATCAACCGTAAAGGGGGCTGGCCAGGCCGCCGGGTCGGAACATTTTCCATCAATGATTTTGGAAAAATCGAGCGGATGATCAAGGTCGGCATAAGGCACGGCATTTAACAATGCCTGGGTATAGGGATGCGCCGGGTTGCGAAACAGGCTGGCGCGCGGGGCAGATTCAACAATACGCCCGGCACACATCACCGCAATCCGGTCTGCCATGTAATCTATCACTGCCAAATTGTGCGATATAAACAGATATGTAAGGTTAAGGTCGCGCTGCAAATCTTTTAAAAGATTAAGTATTTGCGCCTGAACCGATACATCAAGTGCAGATGTGGGTTCATCAAGGATCAAAAGATCAGGGCGCAGACACAAGGCGCGGGCAATACCGATACGCTGGCGCTGCCCGCCTGAAAAACTATGCGGGTAACGGTTTAGAAAGCGCGGATCAAGACCGACAACTTCCATCAGTTCCAGCACCATTTTGCGCCGATATGCCGATGTGCCAACACCATGAATTAACATTGGTTCGCTAATCAGATCCTGTACCGTCATGCGCGGGTTAAGCGATGAAAACGGGTCCTGAAACACAAACTGAATACGTTTGCGATAAGGGGCCAGGCGGTCTTCATCCAGCCCGACAAGTTCGGTCATCTGCCCGCTTTCACCGCGAAACAGAATACTGCCGCTATCAGGTGCCATTGCCCGCATAATCAGTTTCGAAAGGGTTGTTTTGCCACAACCACTTTCACCAACCAGCCCGACACATTCACCGCGGCCCACAGTCAGGGACACATCGCTTACGGCCTCAATGCGCCGTTCATCCATGCCAAACCAGCCGCTTTTACGCACCGGAAAACTCTTGCTAAGATGCGAAACAGCCAACACCGCCTCGCCGCGCATGCCTTCCGATAATCGGCGATTTACCGGTTCCGCGCCATCCGGCCCGGTATTGGCCTGGTCAGCTGAATAATTTGGCGGGCTGTTCGCATCGGCTCCTGCCCCGCCATGTACGCCATCTCGCGTGCTATGTCCCGCAACAGGGCCCATCCTTGCATGTTTGGGGCCTGCATTCGCCTGCTGTTCCAGACGCGCCATTTTGCGATCAAATTTATCAACCAGCGTTAACAGGCCATCCGTGCGTGGTTTTATATCGCGAAGGGGCGTCAAGCGCTCGCCAGGGGCCATGTCAAAGTGCGGCACCGCCTGCAACAACGAGCGGGTATAGGCATGACCGGGATTAATAAAAATATCCTCGGTTTTACCCCGTTCAACCACACGGCCATTATAAACCACCACCATATGGTCGGCCATATTGGCAACAACACCCAAATCGTGGGTAATCAGCAACACTGACATTTTCAGGTTTTGCTGCAAATCCTTTATCAATCGCAATGTTTGCGCCTGAATGGTCACATCAAGGGCGGTTGTCGGCTCGTCAGCGACCAGCAATGCCGGGCGACATACCAGCGCCATGGCAATCATCGCACGCTGGCGTAACCCACCCGAAAGTTCAAACGGATAAGTCCGCAATGCTGATTTGGCATTGGGAAATCCGACAAGTTCCAACATTTCACGCGCCAGGTTGCGAGCTTCGCTGGCCCCAACTTTCTGATGCAGACGCACGGCCTCGCAAATCTGATCGCCAACCGTATGGATCGGCGATAACGAACTCATCGGTTCCTGAAAGATCATGGAAATACTACCGCCACGAATGGCGCGCATTTCGGCACTATTGGCCGATAACATGGCAATATCAACACGGGTTCCGGGCGTTTTAGGATCCGCAAAAATAATGCTGCCGCCAGCAATCCGTGCCGATTTGGGCAAAATCCCCATAATCGCCTGGGATATTGTTGTTTTCCCCGAACCGGATTCACCAACCAGTGCAACAGTTTGCTGCGCGCCGATCCGAAAGCTAACTTTGTCAACGGCCCTGGTTCGCATATGAGGCGTAACAAATTCCACCTCAAGATCGCGAACACGCAGAATATCGATCATTGCCCCTCGCCCCTTGCCCCGCCATGTCCTGTATGCGCACGCACTATATTGTCCGCCTCATCCAGGCGCATCAGGTTAGTTCGTGTCACATCATCAATCATCAACTGGTTTTCCGTCGCGGCCTCACGGGCCAAGTCCAGCAACCGGTCAAAACCATGCAAGGTTGATTCGGCAACAAGTTTGGTTCCGGTCGCCCGCAAGGTCATTTCAAACCAGCCTTTTTTACCGTCGCGGTGCGTACTGAAATAACGCAGACGAAATCCCGAAAGTTCCGACCAGCCAAATGCAGACCCCGATAACACCCCGCTTTGGCGAACCCCGTATTCAGATACATGCATTCGTATTTGCATACGCAACAGCGTGCGTAGCAAATAAACCAGAAACAGTAAAATCAGGGCGGCGGCCACCCAGCGCAGCAATTCAATAATATCGGGCGTAACTGCAATTCCCGCGCATAGGACCATCCCCAGAACCGCCCGGATCAAATCCGGCATCACAACCCGACGGGGATATTTCATTACCATCACATCTGTATTACGCAAATCGGCCTGGGCCGGCACAACTGGCGGCGCATCAAGCACGTTATCATTCTCCTGCCTGCCACTTGCGGCGCCCCCTGAATCCCCGTTGTCGGATGATGACGACACGTGATTTGGTGTGTTTTGCTTTATTGCCATGGAAAAACCCCTGCAATGGCCTGCCATGACAGGGCTGGATGTTCAAACGAAAACAGGTCATGAAGGAAAGCCGTCGTGGCACTGTCATGCACCAGATGATGGGTCAACAGGCCCGTTGTTTCATCCGGATCAACTGTTGCTGTCCGTCTGGCCTTCAGGTGCGTAATCATGGCCTCCAGGCACACATCTTCGCCCACAAACCCCCGCGTGCCGCGCCAGTCAATTACATCAATATGGGTGTTAACCTGCAATAAGCCGTCCGCAGCATAAGGTTGACGACGCGGGCCATATGTCGATACGCCGCGCAAACCGGTATTTGGCAGACCTTGCAGCACCTGTGGGGAAATTCTGTTCCATGGTGGCACCATCACCGGCAAAAACCGGCTGGCGAAACGTGCCGTCAAGACATCGAAACCGGATTGCATCTCGGCTAAAACGGATTCGGCCGGGCGCACATCATCGAGTTCCTGTTTCTTGCGGTCTGCCGGCGCGTGATTTTCATGACGCCAGCCATGCTGTAAAATCCGGGTATCAAGGGTTTCAACCAGCCGATCAACAAGGCCATTTTCGACCTTTCCAGGAATGACCGCCAACGCCAAAGGCACATGATAACTGCGCTCGCAGGACAAAATCTCCTCAAGCTCGTCCGTAACGGAAACAGCATCATCGTCCCGCCACCACATCGTCGCGCGTTTATCGGTCTGCGCCCAGCTATCAAGCTCGGCGCGAAGGTCATCCCAGGTGCCCATGGTCTTTTCCCATTATTATTGCCCTGATTTTAGCCGCACCTATACGCGCCCCGTCCAGCGATAATTCAAATTCCTTGGGAAAATCTGCATTATCAATTGCTTTTGCCAGGGCAAGCGGGGTCAATTGCGGCGCAGGTAGCAGCGAAATAATGTTTTTCGCGGCAAAAATTTCGGCCCGCTCGGTTTGCTCACTTTCACCGCCTTCGGCAAATGGCACCATCACCGATGGCACACCGGCAGCCAGCACATCCATCAATGTGTTATATCCGGCTTGCGATACCGATGCGCTGGCGCGGGTCAAACGGTGGCGAAAATCAGATAAAAACCGGTGCAAGGTCATATTTTGCGGCAAGTTCCGGTTTATCGCAGCGAAATCTTCTGCTGGAAAATGCGGACCAGTAATAATATCCCACGGCACATCGGCATATTTTTGCGAATGCGGCATTGCGGCAATCGCGGTGCGGATTAGTTCCACGCCGACCGCCCCGCCACCAGCCGACACCATAACACCATTGCGCGGCGCCCTGCCCTGGGGCATTTGCGGGGCAACATAGCCAGTATATTCAAGTTTACCCGACAGATCGCCAGCAAAGGGAAAGCTGCGATCAAATCCAAATACCACAGGATCACCATGCACCAGTATGGTATCAAAATGCGATAATGCCACATCACGCATCCAGCGTTCCTTGGCAATATCGGTTTTGCGCACCAGCAAATCGCGTACCGAACACACCCGTTTCACCCCGTCCTGCCCGGCCTTTTCCAACAAAGGCAGCAATTCAAACCGAAAAGCACGACGCCCAAAGGGAAACATTTCAACCATCAATAATTCTGGTGACAGATCGCGATAGGCGTCAAACAGAGCCTGCTGGCGCCGGGTTTTCCAGGCATCATCAACAGCTGTGCCATTTTCATCCACCAACCCGGAAAACCCGTGATCAGCACTTCGGCAGGGCGGCAACTGAATAACGGTATCCGTACCAAAATCAATGGCATCATCGGGGATCCCCCCGCTTACCACGCCAACACTCAACCCGGTTTTTTGTATTTCCTGAACCAGCAATGCCGTCCGGCGCACATGGCCAATTCCCAACAGGTGCTGAACATAAATCATGACGTCCGTCATTATGGCATCCTTTTGATTGGCATTATCTGATGGGTACGAACGGTATGTTCAATTGCACGATCGACAAACCGTCCTTTGCTGACCAGCGAAAAACATGCACAGCATCCCAGCGCAATTTGTGCGGTATTTTCCCTGTCATGTCCCATCCGCTTGCACCGGCATAAACCGCGCGAATCAGGCCCTTGTGGGTAACAACACCAAAATTGCCATCCCGCCACTGCGCCAAAAATGTTCGCACCCGGGACAAAACGTCCCGTGGACTTTCGCCGTTATCAGGGCGAAAGTCCCAGCCACGCTCTTCATTTGCAGTCATTTCAGTACCCAGTCGGCTACGCAACGACGAAAGCTTCTGCCCTTCCCAGTCGCCCCAATCCATTTCGATAAATGGGGTCAAAACGCCCACCGGCGCAATATCAAGGGCTGCCGCGGTTTGTTGGGTGCGTTTAAGCGGGCTTGTGTACCACGGCAGTCTGGCCCAATCACCGGGGATCCGAAACCCTGAAAGCTGCATTTGGCTTTGATCAAGCAAACCAATATCGCGATGGCCCTGAATACGGCCTTCGACATTCCATTGTGTGGCCCCATGCCGTAACAAGGCGAAAGTAAAATCAGATTTCATGACCATCGCCTGTAAGATCGTCATCTATCGGGCTATCCAGCGGGCGTGTCAAAAACGGCAGCATCACCTGATAAAGTTTTGCCGCCGCAGACGAAACATCATGAAACTGGCGGGCATTTTTTACTGCCGCACTTCCCGCCGCCACCAATGTTTCGGGTGCATCCAGACAATAGGACAATGCCTGGCAAAATGCGGCAACATCCCCGGCTGCGACCAACCATCCCGTTTGACCATCATCCACGATGCCGCCAACACCCCCGCTGTTCCCCGCCAACACCGGCACACCTGCTGCCTGTGCTTCCAAAAGGGCCATGCCATAGGCCTCGTTAATTGCCGGCCACACACACAGGTCTGAATGTGCAAGATGTTGCCGTGTGGCAACGGGGTCACACTGCCCGGCAAAGTGAACCTGATGTTTGGGAAACTGTGCAAACAATGCTGCAACGTCGGCACGGGCCGGGCCGTCGCCAACCAAAGTTAAATGCCAACGCCCCTGTTGCGCTACGGGCAAATCAGCCAGGGCTGCTGCCAGAATCTTATAGGACTGCATTTTGTCGCCCGGCCGCATCATGGCAACCGTGATCAGACGAACAACATCCGACAATGTATTTTCACGCCGTTTTATACGATTGTCTGCAGAACCGGCCCAGGTGGCAATGTCAGCAAAGGGAGGTAAAAAATGCAATTTTTGCGCGCCGGAAACCGGCAACACACATTCCATATCGGCCCGGTTTGGACAAAAAACAGCCGCCGCCTGCTCAAGGGCATGTTCAACCGCACGATGACTGGCTGCCCACCGGCCGGTTGCCCGTTTTGGCGCGTGCGACGCCTCGCAAATAAAATAGGGAATTCCCAGTTCGCGGGCAACCAAAGGACCAATCCAGTCAGGGGCCTTGTAATATAAATGATAGGTAAACCAAGCATCAGGACGGGGTAAAAAGCCGTTTTCGTACCGGCGGATCAACCGCCGGGCCAATGCGCCGCCCAATTCAGCCAACTGTGCCTGACGTAGGCTGTTGCCATCCCCTACCCGGCTGCGCAGCTTTGACGCCACGTCAACGGCAAACCCTGCCTGTTCCAACGCTGTGACAAGCAACCGTGCCACAAGCCGGTCCCCCGATGGAACCGGATGATCAAGCGGCTTTAACGGGGCGTAAAATGCAATCCGCACGGCACTTACTCCGCCCCGGAAGCAGAACCAGCCACCCGGGTGATGTCCCTGTTATAAACAGCCGTCGTTTCCTGATCATCGTCAGCAAGACCAAACCGGTATCCCAATTCACGCATCCCGGCATGAAAGGAAAAATCCCGGCGAACGATTTCGTTTCCGGCCGTGCCCATTTTAGTGCGACTTTCAGGATCCGCAATCATTTCAGCCAGCGCAACCGAGAGTATGTCGGGGTTTCGTTCAGGTACCAGCCGCCCGTTCACCCCATCCTCGATCAGTTCAGGAATGGCTGAAATATTGGTTGATATTGCTGCCAATCCACAAAGCTGGGCTTCCATTAACACGTTAGGCAAACCGTCCCGGTCACCGTCTTTTTCAATACGGCTGGCCAACACAAACAAATCGGCATTCTGGCAGGCGGCAATCACTTCGGCCTGGTCACGTGGCCCCCGCCAGTCGCAATTTTTTGCGATGCCAAGTTCTTCGGCAAGGGCCAAATATTTTGCCCCATTACCACCGCCAATATGGACGAAACGCCAATGCAGATCTTTGGGCAGTTTTGCCAACGCTTTTAACAGGTCGTCATAACCCTTTTTGCCAACCAGACGCCCGACCGACAAAATAATAACGGGGTCCGCCGCATCATTGCCCGTTCGCATGGGCCGGGTTGGCAATTGTTCGGGGAAGCGCGAAAAATCCAGCCCGTGATACAGCAAATTGACCTTTTCGGGGTTATCGGCCAGCGCGCGTAAATGGTCCACATTGGCGCGTGTACAGGTCACCAGCCAGTCCATATCGGCCAGCTTTTCGCGCATGTCCCAATCGGGGCTGGTATAAATATCCTTGGCATGCGCCGAACAACACCACGGCAATTGCCGCATCATCGCGCCATAACGGGCAACCGATGCCGGTGTATGTAAAAAATGGGCATAAATCCGGGTAACGTCGGCAGGTAATTCAGCCGCCATTACCATGGCCTGCCCTAACCGCCGAATGCGATTACGCGTCGTATCCCGGCGAAAATCACGCTTCCAGGCCGCAATTACAGCAGCATAACCCGGCATTTTGCGCGCTTTCCACCACCCGGCCACCACCCGCATCGGTGCATTATGCAAGTATTCAGGCAGGTAATCGACCGCACCGGTAATACGTTGATGGATGGGATGGCGTTTTTTATCGGTCGGATGACGCAGCGAAACAATACGATAAGGAATTCCTGCTTGCTGAATACCCAGAATTTCCTGGGCAATAAATGTTTCAGACAGGCGCGGATACCCTTTTACAACAATGGCAATATGGTCAACGCCCGCAAGATTGGCCGAAGTCATGCCGTTGCGTACTCTGCATCAATAATTTCGCGCGGCAACCAGCGTTCCACCATGGTCGATACAGTTTCAAGCCCGCCCATCAAACCCGGTACAGTGACACTGGATGGCGCGGGTTGTGCGGCCAAACCGCGCAGAGCCTCGGCCATTTCAAGGGGTGGCCGCCCGCCTTCCTCGGTTAACATTCGCACCAGACCAAGTTTTTCAGCCTGTGAAGCACGAACATATTGTTCAAGACGCGGCACGGTACGCGGCACAATAATCGACGGTTTGTCAAATGACAGGATTTCGCAAAATGTATTATAGCCCCCCATGGCAATAACACCGCTTGAGCGCGCCATCAGCATTTCCACATTGGCGTCAAAGGTAATCAGCGACAACTTGTCGATATTTTCGGCACGTTCCATAAATGCCTGCTGATCGGCGGGGGGCATAAACGGCCCCAACACCACCAAAGAAGGCATGGGAATATCAGGGTCAGCTTCATAGGCACTAATCACCCAATCCACCAGATTAACCCCGTCCCCCCCACCGCCGGTGGTCACCAGGAAATAGGGTTCGTCCAAGCCCAAAGACCCATGTTCAGGTGCCGGTTTGCGGGTCGCCGTACGCGGTAAATACCCGGTATAGGTCATTTTTTCCTCAACACCGGGCGCAAGATCAATGCCGTGCAGCGGATTGCATATTTCACGCAATCCATAAACCCAGATGTCATCGTAATAGGTGTCAAGGGCAGGCGTACAGTTTTTACGCAGCCATTCCTCGCGAAGGGTTTCGGGGTCGTCCATCACATCGCGCAGACCTAAAACCAGCCGGGTATGGCGTTCTTTAAGCAATTTCAATGTGGGTTCGACTTCACCGCGCAGGCCCAGCGGTTCCTTATCAACGATAAACAAATCGGGATCAAAAACATCGGCAGTATGCTGAATGATCGATTCACGCATCGCCAGCATCTGATCAACATCAATATCAAGATTAAGCGATGTGTATTCACCATTAGACAGCTTGATCACGCCCGGAATGCGGACAAAATCCACCCGTGAACGAAACTCGAAACTGCCAATAATCGGCGATCCTGACAGGATCAGAACCGAAACATCGTCACGATTATCAACCAAGGCATGGGCAATGGTGCGGCACCGCCGCAAATGGCCAAGACCAAATGTGTCGTGACTGTAAATCAGAACACGATAGCCGCGTGCGCCCTTTAAAGACATAATACCGTCCGCAATTCAGGTGCCCCCAAAGACATGATCGCCATTACGGCAAAAACCTTGCCGGTGTAAATCGCTCATGTCCCATTGAACCTCCCATCGCCTCTTTTTTTTCAAAGGTGACAGGAATTGAAATAATCACAAGCAAATCTGTCCTATAGTTAGCAGATTTCAAACATATGCAACCATCAGAAACGCGCACGATATGGTGAATTGGCGCAAAAAACGCCAAAATCCAACAACAACGCCAGCTTCCCAGATGCAAAAATTTTGCCCGCAACTCCCCAAAAATTGAAAATTATTCTACCTCATCAACCCGGGAATAACATTTTGTCGAACGTCACCGATTAAACATCAAAACGCATACAGGGCAGAAAGCCATTGCCCCCTGCCCTGCATTGGTCACCATTTTCCCCCGTCCATGGTGACGATCGCTTTTGCCTGTACCAGCCTTATGATCGCTCTATAGTGCTTGTCAGCTTTGCCAGCAATTTTTCGCGTTGCCGATTGGTCGACAGGGCAGCAAGTTTTTCCGAAAGGGCTGTCAGGGTACGGGCATAATCATTATGCCAATCCTCACGCGACATCACATCATGACCAAGACGGCGGGTAATGGGCGGTTGGTGATCCTTGCCCCTGCGCAATACAACTGTTTCATCCAGGGATGGGCTTGATAAAAGTTTTGCCGGAATATCATTGGCGATCAAAAGATCGCGGAAGGTGGTCCGCGCCGGATTTTCGCCATGGGTCAGGAATATTGCCTTATGAACCGGCTGACGCGCCTTCACCCATTCCAGCAATGTTTGTTGATCGGCATGACCTGAATAAATATCAAGGTTGCGCACCCGCGCACGCACCTGGATTTGATCGCCATGAATACGCACGTTTTTCGCCCCGGAAAGCAAGATGCGCCCCAGCGAACCTGCCGCCTGATATCCAACCAGCAACACCGTGCATTCCGGGCGCCACAGGTTGTTTTTTAAATGATAGCGCACCCGCCCGGCATCGCACATGCCACTGGCAGAAAGAATAATAGCTCCCCCTTTAATACGGGCCAATTGAATGCTGGCCTCAACATCGGGCACCATATGAAAATTGGGATGATTAAGGGCGCGGGCATCTTGCGCGTCAAGGTAACGGGCAAAAACACCCGTTGCACGTTGCGCCAGCGGGCTATCGATAAAAACATCGGCTTTCGGCAATTGCCCACTGTTAAACAATGCCGCCAAATCAACCAGCAATTCCTGGGTGCGGGCCACGGCAAAACTGGGAATGACAAGGTTGCCCCCCGCAATCAGCGCTTCGCGCACTTCGGTTGCCAACATGGTTCTGCGTTCGTCGGCAGTCATGTCCACCCGTTGCCGATCACCATATGTGGTTTCAACAAAAAGATAATCCACATCCGACGGGCCTTCGGGGGCATCATTAAAAACCGCTTCACCAGTACCAATATCGCCCGAAAACAGCAAATGGCGGGTTTTATGGCCCGGTTCGCCATCAATGCGCACCTCGATCGAGGCAGACCCCAAAATATGCCCGGCATCCCAATAACGAACCTCAAAACCCGGGGCAATTTCGATCCATTGGTGATACTCGACCGGGCGCAAACGCTTTAGCGCTTTTTCTGCATCCTCACGGGTATAGATCGGTTCAACCTGCGGGCGGCCGCGCCGGGCATTGCGGCGGTTTAACCGGTCCACTTCCGTTTCCTGAATATAGCCGGAATCAGGCAGCATATAGGTTAGCAAGTCACATGTTGGCTCGGTCGCAAAAACCACGCCAACAAACCCGGCCTTAACCAGTTTCGGGATCAATCCTGAATGGTCAATATGGGCATGTGTCAACAAAACCGCGCGTATGTCGCTGGCGTCAAAAGGAAAGGGCCCATAATTAAGTTCCTTGACTGTCTTGCTGCCCTGAAACATGCCGCAATCAATCAAAAAATTTCCTGCAGGTGTGCGCAACAGGTAACAAGACCCGGTCACACCGCCCGCAGCGCCACAAAATGTTACCGAAAGGGTCATTGAAAAACCTCCTTGCGCATTGCCCGATTGCATTACAACAATGGGTGCGCAGGCCGGTTTGCTTCAATGATCTGGATCAGTTGACAAATTTATTGCCCGATTTAACGACAAAACCGGCTCCGGCTAAAATGCCTGCAACCCGGCAAAGGGGATATAATCGACCATATCACCCTGGCCCACACTGGCGCGGTCTTCGGCCAGTTCTATCAGCCCTTCGGCCCATACCATGGACGACAACACACCCGAACTGCTGGACCGAAACGGCAAGGCCACCAGTTGCCCGTTCCCGTTACGGTGCAGCCGCGCGCGCAACCATTCCCGACGTCCTGTGCCCCGTTTAAGGGCAAACCCGGCCGGCACCTGAAACCGCACAGCTGTCCGGTCTTCATCACGGGCACCCATCATATGAAGCAACAACGGCACGGCAAACAACAACCCCGACACCATCACAGAAACCGGATTACCCGGTAAGCCCAGCACCAGACAATTGCCAATTTTTCCCCGCATCAACGGTTTGCCGGGTTTAATTGCCAGTTTCCAGGCGTGAATTTCACCAATACTATCAACCACCGGCTTTAACAGATCAGCTTTGCCGACCGATACACCGCCCGATGTTAAAATCACATCATGGTTTTGCGCCGCATCGCCCAAGGCCGATTGCAAAACGTCAAAATCATCCCGCAGCAAACCAAGGTCGGTTACCTCGCACCCAATGGCGCGCATCATACCGATCATGGCAAAACGGTTGCTGTCATAAATGCCCCCGGGTGGCAATGCGTCGCCGGGAACAGACAATTCATCGCCCGTAGAAAAAACGGCAACCCGCAGCGGGCGTGCAACAACCAGGCCCCCTTTGCCCTGCCCTGCGGCCACAGCTACGTCCTGCGGGCGAAGCCTTTTACCGGCAGAAAGCACAATACTGCCCACTTTAACATCTTCGCCCATGCGACGAATATTATCGCCCCGCCGCAAGCGTGCCACTGCATCACGTTCAATGCGAATTTCGCTTTCATCGCTGTTTGCCGTGACGTTTTCCTGAATAATAACCACATCGGCCCCGGCGGGCACAGCGGCACCCGTTGCAATGCGAATGGCACGCCCAACCGGCACCTCAGCAACAAAAGGATGCCCCGCCAGTGAAACACCGGCAACCGGAATGGTCAAAGCACCCGATTTTGGCAAGGCCTCAATATCATCAAGCCGCAAGGCATAGCCATCCATCGCGGAATTATCAACGGATGGCACATTAACCGCAGCGACGACATCCTCGCGCAAAATGGCACCATAACAATCGGTTAAATTGCGGGTTTCGGTTTGTGCAAAAACCGGAATTTGGGCGCAGGCCTGTGCCAGGGCAACATGGATCGGCGTCAAACCTGCCTGCTGCCCGACATCCGCAACAATATTGGCCCGGGTATCAGAAACAGAAGAACCAGATGTATTGACCATGGTGATTACCTTGCATGTATAGATGGAAACCTGACCTGTGATAGCGCGATCAGCACGACCCCCCAAGTGGCACCTGGAATTATCCGTGGTGCCCCGGGCGGGACCGGGAAATTGCCCTGCTTAGCATCACCACAGGAATAACGCCGACCACAACTATGGTCAGGGCGCCCAGGGCGGCCTGCTCAATCATTTCGTCCTTGGCATACTGGTATACGTGGGTTGCCAATGTATCGAAATTAAACGGGCGTAAAATCAGGGTGGCGGGCAGTTCTTTCATGGAATCAACAAACACCAGCACACATGCCGCCAAAATACCGCCGCGCACCAGTGGGAAATGAATGCGCTTTAACGTACCAAACGGGGTTTCACCCAAAGTCCGGGCGGCATCATCCATACTGGGGCGCACCTTGCCCAAAGCAGCCTCGATCGAGCCATAGGAAACAGCCATAAACCGTACGCTATAGGCAAAAACGATGGCGAAAATTGTGCCACTTAACATCAGCCCGGTGGAAACACCGAAATGATCGCGCATGAACGCGTCTACCGCATTATCCAGCCCGGCAAACGGCACCAGAACACCAATCGCCAGCACGGCCCCCGGCACAGCATACCCCACCGAAGCCAACCGGATACAGGCGCGCAAGGCCGGTTTGGGAAACAGACGCAGGGCATAAGCCAAAAACAGGGCAGCACTTACCGCCATCAATGTTGCCAGGCCCGATACCATCAGACTGTTGCGGGCAAATTCAAAAAAATCGCTGGTCCAGGATTGGTCAAAATAACCGACCGAATAATATACCAGCACCAGTGCCGGGATAACAAAACCCAGCACAATGGGCAGACTGCAAATCAGCAAGCCAGCCACCTTCGCCCCCAACCCCAGTTCATAGCCCGGCAGTTCCTGAAACCGTGACGTGGTATCGTGAAAACGCTGACGACGGCGCGAATAACGTTCAGCGACAATCAGCACCATCACAACCGCCAGCATGGTTAAGGCGATTTGCGCCGCCCCGCCCGCATTACCCATGCCCAGCCACACGTTAAAAATACCCGCGGTCAAGGTATGAACGGCAAAAAAGTCTATGGTGCCAAAATCATTCAGGGTTTCCATCAGCGCAATAATTACGCCAACAACAATAGCCGGGCGCGCCAGCGGCAAAGCCACCTTCACAAATGCATTCCACGGTCCCCGCCCCAGCACGCGGGCCGCTTCAAGCACACATACCGATTGCGACAAAAACGCCGCGCGGGCCAACATATAAACATAGGGATACAATGTCAGGCTAAGCACCACAATCGCACCGCCTTTGGTGCGAATATCGGGAAACCAGTAATCGCGCGCCGATTGAAACCCGAACCACGCCCGAAGCGTACCTTGCACCGGCCCGGCATATTCCAGCAAATCGGTGTAAACATATGCCACGATATAAGCTGGAACTGCCATCGGTAGCAGCATGGCCCACTCAAAAAACCGTTTCCCCGGCAGACGGCACATGGTCACAACCCAGGCAGACGAAACGCCCATCACAGTTACGCCAATGCCAACACCCAACATTAAAATAAAGGTATTGGACAAATACCGTGGCAGCATTGTCGATGCCAGATGCGGCCAGATATTTTCAGTGGGAAACACTGCCAGATAGACCACCGCCACAATCGGTGCAGCCACCAGCATTGCAATCAGCATTGCACCACCCAGCCACCATGACGATTGCCCCTGACCCCACCAGCGCATCGAATGCACCATGGGCCTCTGTTGCAAGGGATCAAATGTTTCGCTGGGTCCGGTGCCGCGAATGTCCTGTTTAACTGCCAATTTGCACCGATGCTTTATTCGTTAAAACCAACTTCGTCGATCATGCGAATGGCATCACCGCGCAAGTTGGCCACTTCGTTCAACGGTAAATCGTCAGCCTTGAATGTGCCCCACGAGGCCACCATTTCCGACCACACAACACCCGGTTTCACCGGATATTCAAAATTAACTTCGGCATACATATGCTGGGCTTCGTCGCCCGATAAAAACTCGACCAGTTTTAGCGCATTTTCACGGTTCGGCGCATTTTCCATCAGGGCGACACCGGAAATATTTACATGCGTACCCCGGTCTTTCTGATTGGGAAAAACGATCCGCACCTGTTTGGCGGCATCGGCCTTGTTCGGATCATCCAGCATCTTGCCGTAATAGTACGAATTGCCAATCGCAACGTCGCACACACCCTGGGAAACTGCTTCGATCTGGTCAATATCGGCCCCTTGCGGTTTGCGCGCCAGATTATCCTTTAACCCGATCAGCCATTTTTTGGCATCTTCCGGGCCGTGATGGGCAATCATGGAGGCAACAAGGGCAATGTTGTAAACATGCATCCCCGAACGAATACAAATACGCCCTTTCCATTTCGGGTCGGCCAGTTCTTCGTAACTGGCAATGGCATCAGGTTCGATCCGGTCAAGCGATGTGTAAATCACCCGCGCCCGCGTTGTTAACCCAACCCATTGGGCGTCCTTGTCGCGATATTGCGCGGGAATATTCTGTTCAATAATGTCGCTGGTCAACGATTGGGTAACACCCGCATCAACCGCATCCTGAATACGACCAATATCAACAGTTAACAGCAAATCAGCCGGGCTGTTGCGCCCTTCATGCTTCACACGCTCAACCAAACCGCTTTGCGAAAACAACGTGTTAACGCGAATACCGGTTTCTTCGGTAAATTTCTGGAACATCGGTTTGATCAAAAACGGCTGACGCAATGAATAAACATTCACTTCCTGCGCGGCCTGGGCAACAGAGAACGAAACCGTCGTCAGTGCCAGTCCAAGGATGAATTTTCGCAGGTTCATGAAGGGTCTCCTGATCGTTCCAATAATGACAATGGGAATGAAAAACATTCGCAAGGCGCGAAATTACCGTTTCAACATCCCGATTGGCAAGGCACAATCACGCCGCTCACAGCATTGTTGGCAATATCACCCTCTTGACAATTGCCAACATTAATTATCCCTGTCACATAGTTCCTGTAAAAACGCCGGACAAAGCTATATTTTAAAACGTCTTTAATCGTGAAATCTGAAATAAAAAAAACTGTTTTCAATAGCATCGCCCAGGGGCAAAATTGTCGTCACAACCCAGATATCTTTTTCATCATGTCCATAAATGCGGCGGCAACAGTTTGCGCATCGCTTTTGCCAGGTGGTTTCTAATCACTTATGATTACCGGCAACGCAGCCCGACACCGGAAAATGAACAAAGCCCCGCCGATTTTGCCAAAGCTGGAATTGATCGTTCAAAATTACGCAATAATGCTTTGATTTGTGGGCATTTTGATACCGACGGCGCCTATTTATGGCAGCGATATAGCGAAGTTTATAACGATGGCACAAGGCTGATTACATTTCTGCGCCATCCGCTGGAACGTGCCATTTCACATTACTTTTTTGGTACAAAAACCGGCTATCTGCCCATCACCGAAAACAGCCTGACAGATTTTTTACTGGCCTGTCACAACCCGATGGCCGGCCTGTTATCGCCGAACCCTAAAAATGCAGCAGACATTCTTGCCCCTTACTGGTTTGTCGGAACCCTGGAAAACGCAAATGAAGATCTGTTGCGTTTAGCAAAAATGATGGCGCAACCCGACGATATATTGCCCATTACCCACGTCAACCATACTGGCCGACCGGCATATGATCTGCCAAATGATGTAATTGCGACATTTAACGCCAATAATGCGCTTGATTTTGCCTTGTATAACCAGGCCAGAAATTTCAGCACCCCATAAAAAAGGGGTAGCATAATGTGCCACCCCTTAATCAAAGCAGTATTCGAAACTGTTTTAAAACTGCCTATTCGTTATAACCAACCTGATCAACCATCTTGATCGCGTCGGCGCGCAAGCGGGCGATTTCGGTTAGCGGCAATTGGTCGGCCTTGAACGTGCCCCAGGATTTAACATTTTCGGCCCATTCAACACCGGGTTTGACCGGATATTCGTAATTCACCTCGGCGTATATTTTTTGCGCCTCATCACTGACCAGAAACTCCATCAATTTGACCGCATTTTCGCGATGTGGCGCCCCCTTGATCAGCGTCATGCCAGAAATATTCATCGACATGCCACGGTCATCCTGATTGGGGAAAACAATGTTGACAGCCTCGGCCCAGCTGCGCTGTTGCGGATCATCCAGCATCTTGCCGTAATAATAGGTGTTGCCAATGGCGATATCACATTCGCCTTCCTTGATCGCCTTAACCTGGCCCCGATCATTGCCCTGCGGTTTGCGCGCCAGGTTGGCTTTTAAGCCTTCCAGCCATGTTTTGGCATCCTGTTCGCCATGATGGGCAATCATGGAGGCAAACAGGGCGATATTGTAGTCATGCGTGCCAGACCGGGTACAAACCCGCCCGGCCCATTTGGCATCAGCCAGGTCTTCGTAGCGGGTAATTTCACCCGCACCCACACGATCTTTCGACGCATAAATCGCCCGTCCGCGCTGGGTCAGGGCAAACCAGTGACCAGCCTCGTCGCGCAAATGCGCCGGAATACTGTTGGTCAAAACGTCACTGTCCACCACATCAGTCACGCCGGCATCAACGGCTTGCTGGATCCGGCTAATATCAACCGTCATCAAGATATCGGCGGGGCTGTTCACACCTTCCTGTTTGATGCGTTCAACCAGCCCCTTTTCAGCGAAAATCACATTAACCTTGATACCGGTCTGGTCGGTAAATTTTTCAAACAAGGGTTCGACCAGAAAAGCCTGTCGTAGCGAATACACATTCACTTCCTGCGCCGATGCCGCTGTGGCACCCAAAACCGCCGACCCGATTGCCAGTCCGCCAATGATTGTTGCGAATTTCATCCACACGTTCCTTCAGGGTTTATAGGGTATCCAGATTGGTTGATATTGCGAATAACTTGCAAACTCAAAATCAGATACCGCAAAACCCGACGCGGGTTCAATTACAAAACCCGCGAAACAACCGCCCGTGTGAAACGCTTCACGTCAGTGAATTTTTAGCCGTTGCAGTTTTTAAAACCCATTCCGCCGCAGCAGTTTTTTCCATTACAAAACGTTAAAGGACCCGGCACTTGATGTGCGCCATGCCTCCAGAAACTCGGCATAGGCCGGAATGTCGCCTGCCCGTTCTTCCAACCACGCCACAGTCAGATTAATGGCATGATTATACCCGTCATGGTCCGAAAGCCCGGTATGAAGAACATAACGCAAATAAAGCAGATAGGTGTTTAGCACATCGGTTTCACAATAGCGGCGAATACCGTCAATTTCGCCGGCATCATACATATCGGAAACCTTGCTGCCATCGACCCCGGTTTTGCCGGGTAAATCCAGGGCAGCACAAACCTCGTTCATTTTAGTACGCGCCGAGGCCCCGTAATCAGATAAAACCTCGGCCAGGTCACAATGCCAGTTGGGCGCATAGCGCGAGGTGTAATTTTCCCATTTGTTTGCCGCCTGATGCAGCCATCGCGCCGAAACACCGTGTTTCATCGCCCTGTATTTCAGCACCGGCAAGTCAAACCCGCGCCCGTTAAAACTGACCAGGCGGGGATACAGTTTACCGCAATAGGAAAAGAAACCCGCAACCAGATCTTTTTCCTCGCTGGTCAAATCCCCACCGGATCGCAATTCCTCGATCTCGTAGGTTTCCAGGTTACCGTCGCGCTGAATGGTGGCACGCAAAAAACTGATCGCAACGACCTTGTGAAAGGGTTGACGTGGAAATCCGTTACGCCCGCTTGTAATATCGAGATGATACTGTTCCAGCATTTGCCGGCCCGTTTCCGGGTCCGGTGCGGTTTCGCCGGTTAATTGCGGCAAAACATCAATATCGGGAACGGTTTCAATATCAAAAACAAACAGGCTGTCATGCATGGAGCACATCCGGGTTATCTGAGTGGCAGGCAGGTCTGCCCACCATATACCCGATACAACCCGAATTAACAGGGCCGATCACGCCATCCTTCCTTCCCTGTCGGGCAGAAACACCTGTTTATCGGGGTGGCATTACAACCTACTGACATATCCTGTCATTTTATAACCGATCAAAGGTTGCGCAAAACCGGACAGGGCGGCTAAACTTTTTGCCATGACTGTATCAGGCGGTATTTCGACCAAGCCACAGAACCGGGACGGAACCAAATCCGATCTGGTTCGTATAGTGAGAAGTCGGAATGCACATGGTGCGCTTTCGGACTGTTGACGACGTCGAAGGAACAAAAACGATGAAATTCCTGCCCGCCGGAGCCGCAGCGCTGATGGCCATTGGCCTCGGCCTTTCCTTTCAACTTAACGCGTCCCCGGCCCACGCCGCAGACGCGTCGTGTGAAATTGACCGCCCGGTGATGTTTGCCGGGCTTAACTATGACAGTGCTCTGTTTCACAACGCTGTCGCCCGTTACATCATTGAAAAAGGTTATGGTTGCCAAACCGATGCGCTGCCTGGCGAAACCATCCCGCTTTTGACCGGTACAGGTAAGGGTGACATTGATGTCGTCATGGAAATCTGGCGCGACAATGTTGCCGATGCCTGGAAAAAAGCAGAGGCAGCAGGCACCGTTAAACAGATTGGCGTTAATTTTGACGATGCTGTCGAAGGCTGGTTTGTGCCCAGCTTTGTCATCAAGGGTGACAAGGAGCGCGGGATCGAACCGATGGCCCCGGACCTTAAATCAGTATCGGACCTGCCCAAATACACCAAACTGTTTGAAGATGCAGAAGAACCCGGCAAAGGTCGTTTTTATAACTGCCCATCGGGTTGGGTTTGCGAAAAGGTCAATACCAACAAGCTAAAGGCCTATGGCCTGGATGACAGTTTCACCAACTTCCGCCCCGGCACCGGTGCCGCCCTTTCGGCAGCGATTGCATCAGCCAACAAACGCGCACAACCGATCCTGTTTTATTACTGGGGCCCAACCTGGGTTATGGGCCTGTATGACAGCGTAAAACTGGAAGAACCGGCTTATAACAAGGAAATTTTCGACAAACTGAAAGACGGCAGCGATACCAGCCAGGCAACGGCCTATCCGCAAAGCACCGTCACGGTCGGCGTGAATACCGGTTTCATGAAATCGGCCCCGAAACTGACGGAATTTTTGTCGCATTATCACACCAGCAGCGCATTGGTGTCAGAAATGCTGGCATATATGCAGGATGAAGGGGAAAAACCCGAAGGTGCCGCCGAGCATTTCCTGAAGGAAAAACAGGATATCTGGACCAAATGGGTGCCAGAAGATGTTGCTGAACGGGTAAAAGACAGCTTGTAAAATTTACGAGCCAGGCGGCTATGGCCGGTAATCTATACAATCGGGGCAGTCTCAGGCTGCCCCCTTTTTTATGTCTTGTCCTATGCGTATTATTTGAATCGTCATTCGTAAAAACATTCAATTCCCCTGTCGGGGGTTGTCACTGCCAGCATACAACGACTTATGACGATAACGTTGAATGCCCATGTCCCCGCCGGGTGGGTGGACGCGGATCAACCTCGTCTCCCTCCATTAACATGGCTATTTTCTTTAGGGATGTAACAATACGTCCGCGTTCGGTATCTTTTAATTCTTCAAAACGGTCCATGAAATCGTCGTCAAGCAAGGGCGGTGTATTGCGGATCATGTCCGCGCCCTTTTTGGTCAGGCAGCTATTAACCACGCGCTTGTCGGTAATATTGCGGGTGCGGCGGACAAAGTCGCGCTCCTCCAACCGGTTCAAAATTGTCGTTACTGTTGCCTGACTTAATGACACATGACGCGAAATTTCCTTAACCGTAACTTCGCCAAGTTCCTCAATCGCAAGCAGAACCACCAATTGCGGCACCGTTAGGCCACAAACCTTCATCACCTGTTTTGAATGCAGGTCCGATGCGCGAATAATTTGGCGCAACGCCACCAGCACATCAAGAGAATCGCGTCTTTTTTGCTGTTCAGACGTCATTTGGCCGTTTCCCAATCCTTAAATCCGCCGTCAACCTAGCTCAAATTTAATTTGACATCAAATGTTTTGAATTGTAACTATCTTGGCAGAATATGTGACGGTACTTGGGGAAGTAATCGTACTGGCCACGAAATCAAAGGCCAGCTAACCACAAAACGAACAGCTGAACTGCCCGCCTAAAACCGGGTAGATTTATGCGGTTTGCCAAAAAACCGACAAGGGACCATGACCGATAAAATCGTTGTAAAAGACCTCTATAAAGTCTTTGGCGACCAGCCGGACCAAGCCATGAAAATGGTGCGCGACGGGATCGACAAAGCCGAGATTTTCGAAAAAACCGGCCAGACAGTTGGCGTTTGCGGTGCAAACTTCACGGTTCGCGAGGGTGAAATTTTTGTTGTCATGGGGCTGTCGGGCTCCGGCAAATCCACCCTCGTCCGATTATTGAACCGGCTGATCGAACCCACAGCAGGCCAGGTTCTGTATGATGGCGTCGACATTGCGGCAATGAATGCGCAGGAATTAATGAATTTGCGCCGCCGCGATATGTCGATGGTGTTTCAGTCCTTTGCCCTGATGCCACATTTATCGGTTGTAGATAATGCGGCTTTCGGCCTTGAACTGGCCGGTGTCGAGCTTGAAGAGCGACAAAAACGGGCGCTTAACGCCCTTGAACAGGTTGGCTTGCACGCCCAGGCCAGTTCCTATCCCGACGAACTTTCAGGTGGCATGCAGCAGCGCGTCGGCCTCGCCCGTGCCCTTGCCAATGACCCGTCTGTCATGTTGATGGACGAAGCCTTTTCCGCACTGGACCCGCTTATTCGTGCCGAAATGCAGGATGAGCTGCTGATTTTGCAGCGCGAACACAAACGCACCATCATTTTCATTTCGCACGACCTTGATGAAGCCATGCGCATCGGTGATCGCATTGCGATCATGGAAGGCGGTATTGTGGTGCAGGTCGGCACACCTGAAGAAATTCTCAATAACCCGGCCAACGATTATGTCAAATCGTTCTTCCGCGGGGTGGATGTTTCAACCATCCTTTCGGCTAGGGATATTGTTTCAAAACGCGAAACCACCGTGATCGAGCGCGAGGGCGTCGGCCTTAAAACGGCCCAACGTCGCCTTGAAACCGAAAACCGCGAATTTGGCTATATCGTTGGTCAGAACATGGAATTCCACGGCGTCATTTCACAAGAAAGCGTTGAACGTGCCATCAAAGCCGGGGCTGACAAGCTGTCGGCAGCGTTCCTTGCCAATATCGAAGCCGTTAATGAAGATACCCAGCTTTCCGACCTGATCGGAACCGTTGCCCATGCCCCGTGCGGGGTGCCCATTGTGACAGACGCCGGAAAATATACCGGTGTGATCCGCAAGGCAAAATTGCTGGCAACGCTCGACCCGGAAGGAGATTTGACCAATGGCTGATAACAGTAATCCCTGGGCAAGCAGCGGCCAATCTGGCGCGGATGCAGCAACCAGCGGCGGCGATGCTGCGGCAAGTGGCGGCGACGCCGCATCCTCTGCTGCATCCAATCCGTGGGGAACCCCCGATGCCTCTGCTGGCAGCGGCGTTTCCGATACTGCCGGCGACTGGCTGTCAGGCGCAGCACCGGCCCCTGAACACCATTTCAGCATTATCCACCCGTTTCACGATGCCGCCTTCCCGGTCGATATCTGGGTTAATAATGGCCTTGACTGGATTGTGAATAACTTTCGCAGTTTCTTTCAGGCCGTGCGCTGGCCGATTGACGCGGTGTTAACCGGGGTTCAAACCGGTTTGCAAGCGACCCCGGCCCTGATCGTGATCGTCATTATGGCATTGCTGGCCTGGCAGGTCGCCGGGCGCAAACTGGCGATTGGTACGTTCGTGTCGCTGATCGCAATCGGCCTGATCGGCGCATGGTCAGAAGCGATGATTACGCTGGCGCTGGTGATTACGTCGGTTTTGTTCTGTGTTGTCCTTGGCCTACCTACCGGTATCTGGCTGGCGCGCAATGAAAAAGCATCGCGCATGACACGCCCCGTTCTGGATGCCATGCAAACCACCCCGGCATTTGTCTATCTGGTGCCGATTGTGATGTTATTCGGGATTGGCAATGTGCCAGGCGTTGTCGTGACCATTATTTTCGCCCTGCCCCCGCTGATCCGCCTGACCATCCTTGGCATTCGCCAGGTCCCGGCCGATCTGGTGGAAGCGGCCCGTTCGTTTGGGGCCAGCCCAAAGCAGCTTTTGTTTCGGGTGCAGTTACCCCTTGCCATGCCGACCATCATGGCCGGTGTTAACCAGACCCTGATGCTGGCGCTTTCCATGGTTGTGATTGCATCCATGATTGCGGTTGGCGGCCTTGGGCAAATGGTGCTGCGCGGCATTGGCCGCCTTGATATGGGCCTCGCCACCGTGGGCGGCATCGGCATTGTTTTACTTGCAATTGTATTGGACCGCATGACCCAGGCCCTTGGTCAGGACATGCGCAGCAAGGGCTCCCGTCACTGGTATGAAACCGGTCCGGTTGGCCTCGTCCGTTCCCTTATGGGCAAGAAATAACCGCACAGCGGTTGCAATAAAGGCTGAATCAACGGCCCAAACCACATAACAAGGAGAAGCCAATGACCATCCTGAAAAAACTCACCGCCGGAGCAGCCATTGCTGTTACCAGCAGCATGTTGCTGGCAGGAACTGCCTTTGCCGACAATATGAAGCCAGGCGAAGGCATTGACGTCCAGCCGCTTAAAAGCTCGATCGCGGAAGAAACCTTTCAGACCGAAATCGTGATGAAAGCCCTGGAAGAACTTGGCTATAACGTCGGGGACATCAAGGAAATTGAATATGCGACCGGTATTGTTGCCATCGCCAATGGCGACGGCACCTTTATGGCCGATTACTGGGACCCGCTACACGCGGATTTCTATAAAAATGCCGGTGGGTCCGACAAAATCTATCGCGAAGGTGTGTATTCTCCCGGTGCGCTTCAGGGTTACCTGATCGACAAAAAAACCGCAGAAAAATACAACATCACCAATATCGAACAGCTCAAAGATCCGAAAATCGCCAAGATTTTCGACATCAATGGCGACGGCAAAGCCGATCTGGCCGGGTGTAATCCGGGCTGGGGCTGTGAAAAAGTCATCGAACATCATCTTGATGCCTATGGTCTGCGCGATACGGTTACCCACAATCAGGGTTCGTATTCCGCCATCATCGCCGACACCATTACCCGTTACAAACAGGGTGAACCGATCCTGTATTACACCTGGACCCCGTACTGGGTTTCGGGCGTGCTTGTCCCGGGTAAGGACACCGTATGGCTTCAGGTTCCGTTCTCATCACTTCCGGGTGAAAACAAGGATGCCGACACAGCCCTTCCCGATGGCAGCAACTATGGCTTCCAGGTGAATAACCAGCGGATCATTGCCAACAAAAAATGGGCCGATGAGAACCCGGCAGCCGCCAAGCTGTTCGCCATCATGCAGATTTCGTCCAACGACATCAGTGCTGAAAACACCCTGATGCGCAACGGCGAAAAATCGGCTGAAGACATTGGTCGTCATGCCGATGCGTGGATCAAAGCCAATCAGAGCAAATTTGACGGCTGGCTGAAAGAAGCCCGCGCTGCGGCCAAATAATTCCGCCGCGTACCGTCAGATAAACATCTGATCGCCAACATTTAAAAAACAGCCCGCAGGTTTGCTCCTGCGGGCTGTTTTGTTTTTCGCCCTATCAACAATTCGGCAATGACATGTTCTAATAAACAGGAACAACATAACCAGATCCGGCCATCCACAAGAAAGAAATACACGCCCTGTGGCGGCACGAAAAAGACATTTGAAATGCATGTGCGCAAGAAGGGCGTGGCCGTTTACCGGGCTAGCGACAAACCGGCTGACGCACCAGCTACATATGCCCGTATGGTGCATACATTCCCCATTAGGTAACACTGGTTTCAAGCGTGCAGACCTTTTTTCAGTTGTATTTGTCTTTTCATTTTTGCGCGTAATCCGAAATCATTTCGAACTGAAATAACGTTCTTCAGCGCAAATTTTAAGGCCCGCAATGTCTGATTGCGGACCTTTTGATGTTGTTTGCATCATCCCTGAAGGCGACCCTATTTGCGAATGGATTCCAAAAACAGATTGGCGTTCTTTTGCAAATTATGGGCTTCTTCTTCCAGTTCGGCAGACGAGTTTCTGACATGGCCGGTTGCTTCGCCCGCCTCGTGAATGGAACTGACCACATCGCCAATATCGTCATTCATATTGGCAATGGCGTGGCCGGTTTGATCAATGGTGCTGGTAATATCATTCGCGGCGTTTGACTGGTCTTCAACCGCGCTTTCAATGCTAAGCGATACAGCATGAACCTGGCTGATACGTTCGCCAATTTCACCAATGGCCCCGGCGGCATCTTGCGAAATATTTTGAACCGCCGAAATTTGTTTGGTTATTTCCTCGGTCGCGCGGGCAGTTTGATTAGCAAGCGCCTTTACCTCGTTGGCAACCACGGCAAAGCCCTTGCCTGCATCCCCTGCCCGTGCGGCCTCGATCGTTGCGTTTAAGGCCAAAAGATTGGTTTGGGCAGCAATATCCTGAATAAGTTCAACCACATCGCCTATCTTACGTGCTTCGTCAGAAAGGTTGGCAACGGTTTGGTCTGTATGGCGGGTTTGCGAAACGGCTTCTTCGATGGCGGCACGTGATTGCACCATTTGCTGTGAAACCTCGTGCAGGGCACCACGCAACCTGTCGGCCGCGGTGGCAACCGATTGTACCCCGTTCGAGGCATCGGCAACGCTTTTTAACACCCGGTCGGTTTTTTGCCGTGATGTGTCGGTGGCCGAGGCAAGAATGCGGGCATTATCGGACAAACCATTGGCAGAGCTTAAGACTGCTTCAACAATACTGCCAACCGTTCCGCGAAATGACTTGGCCGTTTCATCCAGACGACGGGCATTTTCAGCCCGGTTCCGGGCATCAAGTTCCTTTCTTTCCTCGCGCAGGCGGGCAATACGCTGACCATTTTCCTTAAATACATTCAGGGCATGGGCCATTTCGCCCATTTCATCATGACGCATCCCCGCAGGAACAACGACATTCAGGTTGCCATCGGCAATCTGGGTCATGGCACCGGTCATGGATTTAAGCGGAGATGCAACAATTTTATGGATCAGCAAAAATAGAAACGCCAGGCAGGCTGCTAGCAAAACAATCGCTATTCCGGTTTGATCAATGGCGTTTGCCGTTGTTTCGGCTTTTAACGAGGCAAAGGACCACGCCATGACTATCGCCCCGACAACATCCTGATTTTTACCAAAAATGGCGGGTTCAGCAATAACCTGTAAATCACCAATCCGGGTTTCCTGCCGGTCGGTTGCCGTAATGGCGGCCAATCCAAGATCGGTCAATTGTGCCGCCAGGGCAGAATTGGTGCCGGGGGCGGCAAAATTTAAAATCGGTTTGCCTTCCGCATCAATTGCCAGCACAGAAGCCAGCGTTTCACGCCCGTCAGATATCAACTCCTGAAAAGATGCTTCAATCGCGTCGGCCTTGCGAAACTTTACCGCCCCGCCATTTTGCGAAGCAATAAGCGACGTTACAATGGTATTGCCGTCCGCCAGCCGCACCTTGGCTGAATCAATTGAAAAGATAATGCCGACATAGATCGTTGCGATAAAGGCGACAACAACTGTTGCGGCAACACCAAAGACCAGTTTGCTGCGAATGGACCACCCACTGCGGACAAACGGCGGAAT
Source organism: Thalassospira sp. NFXS8 (assembly GCF_040148805.1). Taxonomy (NCBI): domain Bacteria; kingdom Pseudomonadati; phylum Pseudomonadota; class Alphaproteobacteria; order Rhodospirillales; family Thalassospiraceae; genus Thalassospira; species Thalassospira sp. NFXS8. The sequence continues at coordinate 551,442 of NZ_JAGEMF010000001.1, forward strand.
GGCTGAACCACCATCTGTTGCGCCATTTTCCATGTTCATTTTCCCACATTCCCTGCCCCGAAAGGCTTTCATATTTATGGGTCTGCACCCAAATCAATTACCTATGATTTACGGGGCCACAACGGGCCGCAACCAGGTTGCTTTATTCCAGCAATTCAACATTGATCCCCACGGTAACTGCGCCAATAACAGTGGTACCGTCGCTATCGATCACCGGCAGGCTTAATTGCGACTGATAGGTCTGGGTGGATTCATCCAGTTCAACATCGCTCATATGAATGGCGTCTGGCCCGACGGGGAATGTCTTTTGCCATTTGGCCTCGTCACCCTGCCAGTAATCGCTGGTGACATCACTTTGGCCCACATTCAGGCCTTTGTTATCCATGACAAAAATTTCCGTAATCAAACCTTCGGTTTCGTCGGCTTTTTCACGCAAAAATTTTGACAGGGGGCGGGCCAGAACCTTGTCGATCAGCGGTTTATCCGTAGCTGATGTTTCGGCACGCCATTCCTTGTCCAGCTTGTCGATATCATCCTGCGACAAACCGGCATTTTCAGCGTTCTGGGCTTTTACCGCATCAATGACCAGCGGGTCTGATAACCATGCTTTCACATCATCGGCATAGTTGCGCAATTGACCTTCAAATTCGTTGGCATTTGCCACCGTCATGCCCGAAACAAACGCAATCGGCGCCACCACAAATATGGCCAGCATTTTCATTTTAAATGACATATATCCACCCTCCTAATTGCCGATAACATCGGCACCCCAAAAACAGGCACAAGCAAATGCCTTGACTATTTCAGACGTGGGGACAGGGCGGAAAAATTCAACCAAAGATATTTTCTAAAAGCGACCAGTACTTTCCTTGAAAACCACAACAGCAATGCCTAACCGCGCAATTTAATTACACGGAACATTCTGTTCTATTGGGGCGTTTTCAATCATTGCTAAATGCTCTCCTGACAACTCCTGACGCAGCAAGACTGAATAAAGGGTGAGTTATGAGGCTGTAGTTGTTAGGCTTGCGCCAAAGCCTTGCCACCCGAAAAACGGAAAACACCCGAATGTTTCCTGACAAGCTGAATATCCCCCTTGGAAAATCGGTAAATGCCCTTGTCGACTGGTTGGTCGTCAATTACGGCGATGCCTTTGAAGCCTTTGCCGATGCGCTGTTGACCGTTCTGGTCTGGCTTGAACATTTGCTGCGTGCAACACCCTGGTGGCTGGTAATTGTCGTCATTGCTGCGATTGCTTTTCATGCCAGTCGCAGTTGGAAAACCACGCTGGGCCTGTCGCTTGCCATGGTTGCGATTGGCATGTTGGGCCTGTGGGACAAGGCAATGCAAACCCTTGCCCTCATGATTATTGCCACCGGGCTTTCGGTGATTATCGGTATTCCGGTCGGAATTGGCATGGCGATGTCAAACAAGCTGCGCGCCGTAATGGTGCCCCTGCTTGATATGATGCAAACCATGCCCAGTTTTGTTTATCTGATTCCGGCCCTGATGCTGTTTGGGCTGGGCAAGGTCCCGGCCATTCTGGCAACGGTTATTTATGCTGCCCCACCGGTTATCCGCCTGACGGATCTGGGTATTCGGCTGGTTGATAAAGAAGTCCTTGAAGCATCGCGGTCCTTTGGGGCCAGCCGGGCACAAATTTTGTGGGGCGTGCAATTGCCCCTTGCCCTGCCCAATATCATGGCGGGTATTAACCAGACCACCATGATGTCGATTTCAATGGTGGTGATTGCTTCCATGATCGGGGCCCGTGGCCTTGGCGAACAGGTATTAACCGGCATTCAACGCCTTGATGTTGGCCAGGGGGTAGAAGCCGGGATTGCCATTGTTTTGCTGGCCGTGGTGTTTGACCGCATTGGTCAGTCCTATGGCAAACGATCCCAGCGCACCACCACCACCGGCGCAGGAGACGGCGCATGAGCTATATCGAAATAAAAAACATCTATAAAATTTTCGGCCCCCACCCGCAAAAAGCCCTGACCATGGCCCAAAACGGCGAAAACAAGGACGATATCCTTGCCAAAACCGGCCATACGGTGGGGCTGCAAAATGTATCGCTGTCGATTGATCAGGGTGAAACATTTGTGGTGATGGGGTTATCGGGGTCGGGGAAATCGACCTTGATCCGCCATCTCAACCGCCTGATTGACCCGACGGCTGGGGAGATCCTGTTTGGCGGGGAAAACATATTGCAGATGACCACACCCCGGTTAAACGCCTTTCGCCGCGCCAAACTTGGCATGGTGTTTCAACGTTTTGGCTTGCTGCCACACCGAAGCGTCATCGAGAATGTTGCCTATGGGTTGAAAATTCAAAAAACCGACAAAGCCGAACGGCTAAAATCAGCCCGGACCTGGATCGAACGGGTTGGACTGGCGGGCTATGAAGACAGCTTTCCCGATCAGCTATCAGGCGGCATGCAACAGCGTGTTGGCCTGGCCCGGGCACTTACGACCAACCCGGAAGTGTTGCTGATGGACGAAGCGTTTTCAGCATTAGACCCGTTAATCAGAAGCGACATGCAAGATGAATTGATGAAGTTGCAAAGCGAGCTTCACAAAACCATTATCTTTATCACCCATGACCTTGACGAAGCCCTGAAACTGGGCGATCGCATTGCGATTTTAAAGGATGGCGCACTGATACAGGTCGGGCGGCCCGAAGAAATTATAATGAACCCGGCCGACGATTATGTCCGTGCCTTTACCCGTGATGTTAACCGCTCACGGGTATTGCGGGCAAAAACGCTGATGCAGCCAACATCAATCGGCAACGATATGCCCGCCAATACCACTGGCTGGCCGGAAGTGGATGCAAACATGCGCCTTGAAGATATTCTGCCCATCGCCATCGCCTGCCCCGATGGAATTAGCGTGGTTAACCGCGACCACCAGAAAATCGGTACGTTAAGCAAGGATCAGATAATCGCCGCCCTTGCCGCCTGATTTTTAATCCAGATAATATACACACAAACCGACAGAACCTGCATTATGGGCAGTCTGTCGGTTTTGTGTTTGTCAGGATGCCTGCAATGGCTGATAATCCGAGGCGATGTCCGTCATTGCGCCGTGATGCTGGTGCGGCGGGATGGCAACTTCTTCCATCATGAAACCCCGGCTTTCAGTTTTGTTTTGCCAGTCGGCAAAAGACGGATGGGTTTTATCCTTATCCGAAATCACCGGCACCATGCGGCCCAACTGCCAGTCAATCGCCAGGTCGGGGTCATTCCAGGCAATACCACGATCATGTTCCGGGCTGTAATAATCGCTAACTTTATAAACAACCGTTGTATCGGGAACCAAGGTACGAAAACCATGGGCAAAGCCCGGCGGCACCCATAATTGATACCAGTTCTGGTCGGAAAGCTCGATCCGGATATGTTTGCCAAAAGTTGGGCTATCGGGGCGAATATCAACGGCCACATCCAGAATAGCCCCATGCGTGACCCGCACCAGTTTGCCCTGCGCGTGCGGATTAACCTGAAAATGCAAGCCGCGAATGGTGTTAACCGGCGCACTGACCGACTGGTTTTCCTGCACCAGGGTGGCATCGCCAATGGCGGCGGCAAATTCGTCTTCGCGAAAGGTTTCGGCAAAAGTGCCGCGCGGGTCACGATGCTGATTGGGTACAAAAAGCAACGGTCCCTCTATGTCAAAACGGTCAAATTGCATGATTACGCATCCTTGATAAGGGGTCTATTTTTCGTCGCTGTTAAAACGGATCGGCTGGCGCATCAATTTACGCGTCATCGCCCATTTTCCATTGCGCTGGACGGGCACCAACTTCACATAAAGCAGGCTTGCCTGCGCATCGACCGTGCCAAAAATGCGGTCCTTGCTGTCTTCATCGATAATCGATGGATAGGCAACAAACTCATCACCCGGTCCGGCATCGGGTTTCAGGTCGGCTGCCAGCAACATTTTAGGCATCGACCATTTGATCATGTCTTTGGATGTCGAATAATAAATGCCGTGTTCGCTTGTGCCGTCCTTGTGCTTGCGACGGTGTTTGTAAACGGCAATAAACGTATTGCTTGCTTCGTGTCGAACAATGCCCCGGATCGATGTTAATCCATAAGGGCCAACACGTGCGCAATCGGTCTGATATACTTCCCAGCCCTTATCGGGCGTCAGGCGCGCAGCATCGACAAACTTTTTGCCATCCCATATTTGCCAGCGCGACGGGTCATCGGCATTGGCCCGCGCCAGACAATTGCGCGACGATTTCCAATCCACCCCGCGCCGCCAGACAATGGAATAAAGATAATCCTTCCAGCGGACGATATTGGTAGCCGTCACATAACTGGGCGCGCGTTTGCGATCATCGCGATACGCCATGGGTGGGGGAAATGGTGCATGGTGCGGCGGTTTTGCCTGATAATCAAAATGCTGTCCACCATCGGTAGATTTTAAGGTTACCAACCCGTTGATCCAGCAATCGGTGCGTTTTTTGGCATTCGCACACGGCATGTCGTGGCGATAAGGCATGAAACTGGCACTGCCCAGGGCGTAAACCGTTTCACCATCATCGGTATAAATCGCATGAAGCCAGGTACGGTCATCGAGCATCCCCGGGTCTGCCTTGCCGGCAGCTTTAAAGCGACTGTTGCAGTCCTTATGCAGGGATTCCAGATTTTGGCCCACAAAGGCACGATTGCGAAAATTGGGGGCAAACAAAACCATTCGTCCTTGCGCATCGCGAAAAGCACGAGCCGGGGCATCGGGCAAATGGGAATCATCGCAGGCATTAACAGCAGTATCAAACAGCACAGTTTCATCACCCGCCAACCGCACATCAAGGGCCTGCGCCCCGTGAGATTGCACCACCCACGCTGCCGCCACCGCAAGGGCAGCACTTCCGAAAAATCCGATGATTGCGTTTCTATGCACTGTTTATATCCGTGCCATAAATCGGGTGGAAAAAAGCCCGGGATGTGCAGGGCATGGAGGGGTCCCTGCACATCCCGTCGTCATGGTCACGCCGCCTTGCTCAGGTTTGGGGTCGGGTTTTTACCCAGACGGTGCGCCATGCCGTTCTCATCAAGGAATTTTTGCAAATCCTTGAACCGTTCGGCGTAAGTCTTTTCAAACATGCCAAAATCGGCATTATCCCAGGCTTCCTCGAAAGAAAAGCGGTCAATATATCGCCCGTCGACATGAGGAATCCCCAGCGTTTTGACAAACTCGCGGGTTCGTGTGTCATAGGTGATATAAAGAGCGGGAACTTCGTTTGCCAAAGCCAGCAAATTACCATGCAAACGAAAACCGGTTACGGCATCCTGGCGGCATTCGGCATCTTCAAAATCGCTTACGGTTTCAAAAACACTTAGGGACGACCGGTAAAGATCCAGCAACGGGTCGTTTGCGCCATACAGCCATTTTTCCTTTATCAGGCTGTTAACTGCTTTTTCCATAACCTGTTTCGGGTTTGGCACCAGATTGCTGCGGGCATAGAAAATGGCCTTTTCTTCAAGCTCGCCCGCACACAAAATTTCGGTACGGTAATTTTCGGCCAAAGTCCGCAACATGTAACGTTGCAACATGGCAAAGCCATGGGTTTTCCGGCGCAGGGTAAAGCCAAGATTTTTAATCTCGTTGGCCTTCAGCCGTGGTAAATTCAGTTCCGGCTTACAATGACGAAAGGCCGTAGGGCACCCGAAAATCCGGACATTTTTAATACCAATCGAATTAAGTGCCTTGCGTGAAAGTGCGCCGCGCACCCCAACAGTTTTGGACCTGTCAGCCACCAGTTGCAAAAACCGTTTGGTGGATTCATTGACATATTCATCGGAATTGTCAGGCACCTGCACACCAATACCAAATGCCATGACCGGCACTTTGGTTTTTTCCAGCACATTGGTAATTTCATCCCACTGGCCATTGGTATTGATATAGTTCGATCCGCGCAAAAAGATGTAGTCAAGGGTGTTGATTTTCTCGATCTGCTCTTCACTTAGTCCGCCGCTGGATTGCCCGTAAATCGGGTACAGTTCGGCATAATCAAGAATACGAAGCGAACTGTCATAGACGAAACAGTCGCCGATATTTGTGAACAGTTCGGTTGCCCGCTGTGGTGCGCCAAAGGTATGGGTGACAACACCCTTGCCTTCAACAACCTTGCCGGCGGGCATCAAAACGCCAATGCGCGGTTTACGCCCAATGGGGGAAACAGAATCAACCATCATGAAACTCCTGCATGGTGCCGAAAAATGCGCCAGGCCTGGGCATTTTTCGGTATTTGCTCGTGTATGCGGGGTAATTTTTCGCCCCTGTTTTTATAATCAGGCGGCGTCGGCTTGACGCTGTTTCAGGCTTTCTTCCCAGGCAAGAGCATGAGAAACGATGGTATCGAGATCGTTATATTCCGGCGTCCATTGAAGTTTTTGCGAAATGCGATCGGCCCCTGCAATCAGGGCTGCCGGGTCGCCAGCGCGGCGTTCGGCAAGATTAACGGTAAAGTCATTGCCTGAAACACGTTTGACGGCGTCAATAACCTCGTACACCGAAAAACCACGCCCATAACCACAATTCATCACGTCGCTTTCGCCGCCATTTTCCAGGTATTCAAGGGCCAGAACATGGGCATTGGCAAGGTCACTGACATGGATGTAATCACGTATGCAGGTACCATCCTGTGTCGGATAATCATCGCCATATACATCAAGATGGCTGCGCACACCGCTGGCGGCCTGGCTGGCAATTTTGATCAGATGGGTGGCCTTGCGTGACGTTTGCCCTGCCCGCCCTTTGGGGTCGGCACCGGCGACATTAAAATAGCGCAAGGCAACAAAGTTCATGTCATGTGCAACGGATGCATCCTGAAGCATTTTTTCCGTCATCATTTTTGATGTGCCATACGGTGAAATCGGCTTTGACGGAAAATCTTCCAGAATAGGCGTTTTTTCAGGCTCGCCATACACACCCGCAGTCGATGAAAAAATGAAGTGCTTTACCTTATTATCGACAGCCGCCTGCGCCAAAGCGCGTGAATTAACCGTGTTGTTGTAATAATAGTCCAGCGGATAAACGACAGATTCCGGCACAATGATCGAACCGGCAAAATGCATGATCGCGGTTACGTCATGTTCACGAATAACGCGCGATACCAGTTCGATATCGCCGCAGTCACCTTCGACAAAGGCAGCGCCTGCCGGAACGGCCCAGCGATACCCCTGGCTTAGATTATCAAGGATAACAACCTTGCGCCCCGCATCGAGAAGGGCCAGTGCTGCGTGACTGCCAATATATCCTGCGCCACCGGTAACAAGTACTGTCATGTTTCATGCCTCCTTGCAAAGGCGGTTCACATCGGGATCGGGGGGAGATTTTTAGAATGTGAACCGCAAATAAAGGGCACTACCGCCAGCCGAAATGCCGGCGGCAATGCAGAAGGTTTTAAAGATCAGGCCACTTTGCGCTGCGGCTGATTTTGCGGTGCCATCACATCGGTCATCTTGTGATCGATGTTATTTTCACTCAGGAACATCTGCATTTCGCGATAGGTCTGGAACCAGGCGCGGTTGAATTTGTCGAACAGGGACTGATCCCAGTAATCTTCCAGAACGAAATCCTTCTGCGAGAAGACATCGTAGCTCGGGATCTGGTAGGTTTCGGCAAATTCGACAGTGCGGCTGTCATAGGTGAAGTAAACGGATGGAACACCGTTGGACAAAGCCATCAAATTGCCGTGCAGGCGGTAACCCAGCACGCAATCCTTGGTACGAACCAGGTCTTCGTAATCCGACACCACATCAGAATAGAACAGCTTTTCGCGATAAAGCTTTTCCATCGTGTCATCGAGATACCAGTTCTTAACCCAGTCATTGTCCTTAAGGGCCTGCATGGCTTCCTGTTTCTGGACATCCGTCCCAAAGACCAGTTTCTTTTCTTCCGGTTCCCCCTGGGCCATCAGGGTTACGTCAAACCGGTTTGCAAGTTCCTTGACCAGATCACGATGGAAGGTCAGGTAACGTTTGATATCCTGGGCGTAAGCCGGGGAAACTTCGCGGCGCAGGGTTACACCGACATTTTGCACGCTTTCAAGTGACGGCAGTTTGATCCGCATATTCGGGTTGTTGGCGCGAAACGCGGTTGGGCAACCAACAATGCGCACATTGGTAATGCCTAGATCCCACAACACCTGGGCGGTATAGGCACCGCGCACACCGATGGATGTGGTTGAATCCGCCATCATGCGCAAAACGGTTTTGGTCTGCTCGGAAAGCTCCAGTTTACCCTTTACCGGCGCCTGCGCCCCAATACCAAAACCAAGTACCGGCAATTTCAGGCGTTTAAGCACGGCAATGGTATTGCGCCAATCCATGTGTGAATGGATATAGTTCGATCCGCGCAGAAAAACGTAATCATATTCTTCGCGCAGGCGGTCGATGTCTTCCATTTTCGGGTCGGCAATGGGCAGAACACCCAGCTTGTCAAAATTCATCAGTTTCAGCGATGAATCGAACACAAAGGCATCACCAATATTGTGATAGTGGTTAATGCTTTTTTGAACATCACGGTAATTGTACCAGCGGACACAATCATGGTCGTAGACTTCGCCCGAGGGAATCATTACGAGGACGCGCGCCATGGTATTTCTCCTTGCAGTTGATGGATCGGTCACGGTTTTATCCGTGCCTGTATCCCTTTCGCGCTATGGCGTGGTTAACGTTCCGGCCGCTTCAAGGTGTGACAAACGCCATCACGCCCCGACCACGGATTGTTGCGGAGCCGCATTGGTTGCAGCAACGGATGGGCGGTTTTCAAGAACCCCCCGATACTGCGCAAGATGCTGTTTTGCGCAGTCGATGTAGGTGGGCGCGCGACGGATTCCGTCATGCATCCGGTCCCACAATGTTTTGTCGGTCAAACATTCGATCAGGCGGTCTGCCAGATCTTCAGCACTGCCAACACGGAAATGCAGGCCATTCACCCCGTCTTCAATTTTCTCGGCCATCCCGCCAATGTTGCTGGCGATCATGGGGCGGCCATGAAAGAAGGCTTCCTGAATGACAATCGGTGAGTTTTCCCACCAGGTGGATGGAATGATGGTCCAGTCGGCCATTTCCATCAGACGCGGCATTTCGGTGTTTTGATAAGCGCCATAAAAACGAACGCGTTCGCCGGCCTTTTCGATCAGGTCTTTGACTTTTTCCTGATATTCAAGGGGTTGCCGGTCAAGGTTACCCCCAAAGATCATCAAACGGGCATCATCACCCCAGATGGATTCCGGCACACGGCCCACGGCATCAAGCAGCACATCCGCGCCCTTGAACATCGTAAGCTGCCCAAAAAAGGCAAAACGTGCCCGACGTGGTTGCGCCTTGGTCAGGGGCCGAATGGCAGCGCGTTTTTCGATATCCAGGCCGTTTTCAATCACCGACATTTTGTCGGCTTCCAGCCCCCAGTCGATAAACCGGTCGGCCAGAAACTGGCTGGGCGATACGTAATGATCTGCCAGATCCAGCATGGATTTGATAAACCGTTCGCGGCGCAGGAATGATGCGGGCGACACCCCGGGGAAACAGCCGTTACATTCAATCGGGCTGGCCCGGTTACACAGCTTTTGCCCGCCACTTTTAACCATTTGCCCGTGATTGTGGCACATGGTTAAAAATTCGTGGAATGTAAAGAATATAGCGGCATCCGGCAGAGCTTCGCGCACCGCATAGATGGTTTCCATCCCCAATCCCAGCACATGGTGGAAATGCACCACATCGGGGTTGTAATCCTTCACGAAACGCAACAAATCGCGATCAATTTCATCGGTGCTGCGGTTCGATAACAGAAAATGATCGTAATTTTCTGCATGATACAGAATTTCATTGTCTTTCTGGCGCAGGCTCATCAAAGCCGATGCACCATGACGTGGTACCGGGTGGCCAACACGGGCCAGATAAAAGCTCTCGACACCGTCGAGTTCATTCAATCCCTTGTGCAGGTTATAAGACCCGACTTCGGCCCCACCCAGCGACAGGGCGGGATGGCCATGGGAGATGACCAGCACACGCAAATCAGTCGACGGCATGATTGTGGCTCCGCAAATTTGAAACGACCAAAGACCAGCGGCGATCAAACGCCCAGCGGTCCAAACGATGCGAGAGTTCCTCCCAGGCGGGCGTGGACGTTATGGATTGTTCACTGCCCAATACTTCAATTTCCGGTAGCCAGTAGGATGGCGTCCCGGCCATGCGCAATTTAAGCGCAATATCCAGCCCCTTTTCGGACGGGCCGATATAACCGCGGGTAAAACCTTTAACATCCAGAAATGCTGATCGCGGCAGAATGCAGCATTCAACCGTCCCGGCACTGACTTCGCAGGGCTCGGCATCGGTCAGAACAGCACGGGGATAGCCAACAAAACGATCCGCCAGATATTTTCCTTCCGGCCCTTCTTCGATCCAGGTGCCGGCCCAGCGCACGGAATCATCTTCAAACAGGATGGTCGGGCACACGGCCCCCTTGCTGCCACGCTTGCGATACGCATTTAAAAGCGGACCAAACCAGCCTTTCTCACGCGGTAAAATATGGACCGACATCAGACAGACCGCGTCGGATTTTGTTGCTTTCACGCCAACTTCCAGCGCATCGCAAAAATCCTCGACGCCTTCGGCAAAAACAAATCGTACATTCAGTTTGTAAAAAGCTGCCAGGCGCAGCATATCGCTACCAACCTGATCAAAACTTTCGGCAGGACCGGCAATAACGATGGGTAATTTCCGGGTTTCAGGGTCCAGCCCCAACAGGGCAATGGTTACACCCATGTCGCCAATTGTGTCATCCGCACCAACGATCAGGGTAACCGGCGCGTTTTCATCAAACTTGCCAATATCATGTACATCAATCGCAAAGGGGCTTTGTGCCGTCATATTTTGCAACATCGGGCCAAACTGGCGTTCAATGCTGCTAGATGCCGTAACGGAACGCGGGTCAAGCGACGGTAACACCCGTGACAGGGCCTGTCGTGCCGATGCGCGTGTTGGATTAAGCGGGCAGTAAGCCGGGAAACTGTCGCTAATATCAAATTCCAGATATATCGGCTGATCAGATGCCGGTGTTTCCGAAAGCGGGCAAAACACCAGAAAACCGTGGCTGTTGCGGGCCGAATTCATACCCGCAAACATCGGATCATTTAAAAAGGCTTCAGTAACATCCGGGCGCGTTTGCCGTGTCCAGGCATCATCGATACGAATGCTATCCTGACCGACCCGCAAGCTAATTTCGTTCACCCCGCGATCCGGGTCCAGCATCCAGCCCGAAACCAGAACCCCACTGCCTTCAATCACAAGGGCAAAATCAATGCCAACCCGTATCGGGCGTTCCAGATCGGAAACCGTATCACGGCCATCAAACCGGTGGGCGGCCAGTTGCATCTGTTCACGAATATTATCGGGTGCTTTAACCCGCCCCAGAACCGACCGGATATGGGCCGGCACATCACGCGGGGCCACCAGAACACGTTGCTGGTAAACTTCGATACCAAACCAGCCATCGCGGCCGCGAAAATAGACCCGTTGCAGTTTTTCAGGCTTCACAACCCGTTCGGTTGCAAGCAACCCGACAACGCCGGTGGCATCTTCACCCAGGTCATCCCGTTGAAATTCGGCACTGGTCAATTCGGCAAGGACCGGCCCGTCTTCAATGGCAATAACGCGAGTACGACCATGGGGGAAATTGCTGGACCACCCCTGAATATAAAGTTCGTTTTCTTCAAGGCCGCCCAGAACTTCGACAAAACCGTTACTTTTTGCCGCAATACGCACCAGTGCTGCAACTGTGCGCAACCGTTTCCTGTTGGTTTTACCTGCCAGCAAGGCCTCGATTACGCCATCCATCACACCGGCAAAACTGGATCCCGACTGGTCGGCAACAGCCGATAAAATGGCTTCCAGCCCCTGCCCGCGGCTTTCAATGGCATACTCGGCCGGGTGACCGGGGCGGCGAAACACCACCTTTTTCAATCGGCCGCCACTAACATTTTTAAGGGGTAACAGGGCAATAAAACCAAACGCTGAGTCAGCCGAACTATCGTTACGACGCCAGCTGATCATGGATGCCTGAACCTTTGCCTCAGGCGACCCGTTTAAATACACATCAATCGTGGCAGGCATGGCACTGCCCACCCCGGCCATCAGGGCCAGTCCTTCGTCTACCAGCGTGGCCATTACGGTTGCACCGTCCAATGGCAGGCCTGAAGGCTCACTCATGCCCTGCTCTCCTGTTGTTTGATGAACTGTAAAATGCTTGTTTTTCGCGTGCGGTAACAAAACCGAACGCCCCTAGCCCGTCCACATCAACACCCACGACATTGCGGTCGTCGGTGTGAGCCATGTCATCAAGGTAACGGCCATATTCGCTGTTGGCCGAAAACCCGGCACTGCGCGTCATATCGCCGCGATTGATCCAGCCAAGACGCCATGCCGTTTCTTCAGGGCTGCCAATTTTAAGGCCCTGGCGTTCTTCCACCGAACATACAAACTGCGCGGCCTGAAGCAGGCTGGCAGGGGTTCCGGTGTCAAGCCAGGCACAGCCGCGCCCCAGCATTTCGACATTCAGTTTGCCGTCTTCCAGATAGGCGCGGTTAAGGTCGGTAATTTCCAGCTCGCCCCGATGCGACGGGTGCAAGGCCTTTGCACGGTCGGGTGCCGTTGCATCAAAAAAATAAAGCCCGGTGACTGCCAGATTTGACGGCGGATGCGTTGGTTTTTCGATGATATCAAGGGGGTTCCCTTCAGCATCAAAAGCCATAACGCCATACCGTTCCGGGTCTCGCACGGCATGAACGAATACCGTTGCCCCATCGTGACGGTTGGCTGCGGCTTGCAATCGCGCACCAAGGTTATCCCCGTGAAACAGATTATCACCCAGGATCAGCGCACAGGAATCGCCCGCCAAAAATTCACGGCCAATCAGCAAGGCTTCGGCAATGCCATTGGGTTTTTGTTGTTCGGCATAGGAAATTTCAATTCCAAACTGGCTGCCATCACCCAAAAGCGACATGAACGCTTCGGTCTGGCCTTTTGCTGTCACAATCAGAATGTCGCGAATTCCCGCCAGCATAAGCGTGCTTAACGGATAAAAAATCATCGGCTTGTCCCACACGGGCAGCAACTGTTTGCTGGTCGCATGGGTAATCGGCCAAAGCCGACTGCCGGTACCACCGGCCAAAATAATGCCTTTCATGCGATTTTCCCTTCTGGAATGCCGGAATGTGCCAATGTCTGACGAATGCCGTCTTGCCAGGGCTGGCAAGGCAGTTGCAGATGACGGGCAATTTTGCTGCAATCAAGCACCGCAAAATGGGGCCGCACGGCAATTTCGTTGCGGTTTGCAGCTGAAACCGGCGTAATCAGTTTTTCGTCCGCGCCCAAATAACCCGCGATTTCGGTTGCCATATCAAACGGGCTGGCGGCACCAATACCTGCACAATGGAAAATCCCGGCTTCCACCACGTCGCCCTGCACAATTCGCGAACAAATCCGCGCAATATGCGCCGCCAGCATGATGGCCGATGTTGGCGAACCGAACCGGTCATTGACCGCCGTAATTTGTTCACCACGCGCCAGCTTGTCGGCCATGGCATGCACAAAACATCGACGATGACGACCATGTAGCCAGGCTGTTCGCAATATCACTGTTTCAGGGGCCGACATTCGCACTGCACGTTCCCCTGCCCGTTTTGTTGCGCCGTACCAATTGACCGGGCCGGTTTTGTCGCTTTCGAAATAGGGGGTTGTTCCCTCGCCCGAAAAAACAAAATCGGTTGATACATGGATAAGACGCACACCCATGTCAGCCGCGACTTCGGCCAAAAGGCCCGGCACATCCGCATTGATCCGGCGTGCCTCTGTCCGAAGGGTTTCCGCACCGTCAACATCGGTAAATGCAGCTGCATTTATCAGTACCGCCGGGGGATGTACCTTAATCGCCTGCAATAGTGGCGACAGATCGACCAGATCAAGATCATGACGGGGCGGCGCGAACAGCGAAATGCCCTGCTTTGCCAATTGCGCGGCGCATTCCTGCCCCAATTGACCACCAGCGCCCAATAACAGCACATATTTGCGTTCGGGAAGCTCGTATAGCGGCATAAACGGGTCTGTAGTCATAATGCCAGCCTCACCAAACAATCGCGCCAAGTGACAAACCACCGACAAGCCCCACCAGCACGGCGAGCAACAAAAGTGGTGTTTTAAGATCATTGCGATGACGGTCACTTAAAACTGCCAATCGCTCGTCAAACCCGCCCAGCGACTTGTCAAAACGCACCAGAAAAACTTCAAGTTGCTCCACCCGGCTGGCCAGTTCTTCCTGGCCATTACGCACCAGTTTAACGCCGGCTTCGATGCCATCGTCGGCCGATGCCAGCTCGTCCATGCGTTTGGACGATTCAATCAATCGCTTCGCGGCTTCACGCTGGCCATTTTGCAAAATATGCTGCGCAGCCAGTAACCGATCGAGCCGGTCCAGAATTTTGCCAAGCGGGGCATTCATGGCAGAATGGGCCGCCTGTTCGGTTTGCGATGGTATACGCAGGGGGTTTTCAGCACCGGTTTCAGGCGTAATTGCAACCACACTTAAACTGTCAACTGCGGCCAGGGCGGCCTCGGGCAGCTCAATTTCAAAGGCATGTTTGCCATTGCCAATACCATTACGACGCAAATCTATCCGTTCGCGGTCCGCCTTGACCTTAATCAGGGTGTGGCCGTTCATGCGTACAATCAGGTCTATCTGCGCATCAGGATGTTGCGGACACCAGACCCAGCCGAACAAACGGTCGCGGTCAATGGCATCAACATTGCCTTCAAGTACGGGTGGGCCATCTGCCTTCTGAACAGTTTTTCCCGCTTGCGACCCACGCTGTGCGGCGGCTTGTCCGGCCTGCGCGTTTGTCGCCTCTACCGCGGGCCTGGGCTGTGCTGGTTGCGCAGGTTTTGCCTGCTCCTGCTGTGCATTTACGGGGGGTGTCGTATCCTTGGTCTTTTCCTGTGCAACTGCCATGGAAATCTCCTTTGTCAGGCCGCGACGAAGTCGGGCCGGATCAGGTTACGAAAACGTGAAAGATGGGTTTGTGCAACATCGTCGATATTGGCGGGTGCGCGAACATTGCCCGAAAGTTTTTTCCACAATTTCGGGTTCATGGCACAATCCGCCATCGTACGCGCAAGCGCACCGGGATCATCGGGGCGAACATGAACACCATCCATGCCATCGCGTACCATTTCGGCCATGCCGCCAATATTGCTGGTGATAACAGGGCGGTCATGCTGAAACGCTTCCTGAATAACCAGCGGCGCGTTTTCCCACCAGATCGACGGCGCCACAACCCAGTCAACTGCCGCCATCAATTCGGGAATATCATCGCGGTCATAGGCACCAAGGCGCACGACATGGCTGCTGGTTTGTTCAAACAGTTTGTCGATTTTTTCATTAAAGGCCGCGGTTTGAAACGGCGCCCCGCCATGAATGCGCAGTTCAAAATCAACACCGTCATCCATCAGCTTACGGCATGCATTTAACAACACATCCGCCCCTTTCCAGGGGTTAAGGTTGCCAAAATACCCAAATACATTGGGCATACCGCCTGTGCCATGTTCGCGCCGCCGCACCGCCCGAACAGCAGGGCGACCATTGTGAATGACCTCGATCTTGTGCGGGTCTAAACCCCATTCGATATAGCGTTCACGCAAAAAACGGCTGGGCGACAGGAACAAATCCACCGCACGCAAATGATTGCGTATATTGACCGCGCGCATGGCAAACCGGTCTGCCGAAATGCCGTCAAGGCCGCAATTATCGCCCGACACATCAGCCGATAAATAACGCTGCCGCGTTTCCCGGTGGATCATCAATCCGTCATGCGGGCAAATCTGATAATAATCGTGCAATGTCATCACGATTTTACAATCAGGCAGCACCCGCCGGATCAACATCGGCAATTCAATACCAAACAAAACCAAATGATGGATGTGAACAATATCGGGCCGGAAATTTTCCAGTAATTCCGTCATCGCCGGTACAACGGCATAAAGGTCGGTCTGCGACATATTGAAACGGTCAAAATGCCCGGCCCAGAACAGCAATTCATCATCGCTGTCATTGACTGCCTGAAAACTGGTTCCCGGGCGACGTGTGCGGTGCACGTCATTGGTGGCCCCCACAAACAACGCGTCGCACCCTGCCCGTTTATAGGCCCCAAACAAATCATGGGCGAATATTTCGGTGCCGCCAGGATGAAGGTCGGGGTGGTTATGGGCCAATACCAGAATACGCGGGTTCATTTGCTGCTCCTGCGGGGTTTCTGGGCCACCAGAATATCCTGGTAATGTGGGGACTTATCACCATGCCAGGCCCCGAAACCTTTGCGCAGCAAGGCAAACCCTGCCTTTGCCAGCACCGATTCCAGATAACCATTGTCAAAGCCCACCGCTGCCATCGGGTTTTCACCACGCAAATGCCAGCACGGCTGGTCTTTTTCACGGACAAGGCCACTTAGGCGCGGGTCACATTTGGGGGCAGCCAGTTCTTCGGCACTACGCACGGTAAACGCCGTCATAAACAACCGGCCGCCGGGCCGCAGAATGCGGAAAATCTCGTTGCAATAACGTTCAACCTCGGCGGGCGGCAAATGCGTTGCCACAGAAACCATGGTGGCAAAATCAAATTCGGCATCCTGCGCTGGCAGCTTCCAGTTATCACCGGCTACTTTGCCTTTGGGATTATAAAGTTCGTTGGCCAGATCCACCGTTTGAAACCGGAAATCCTTGTAAACCGGGGTAATGGCTTTTTGGCACCACTTAATTCCGTCTGCCACCGGGTCAATTCCCAGATACCGGGTTTTGCCCGGCACCAGATACTGGGTTAACGGCACCGCCATGCGGCCAATGCCACTGCCAATATCAAGCACACTCTCGGTGGGTTTTAACCCGCCCAGGCGCACAAAATGGCCCAAAAATTCGGCACCGATTGCCAAATAATCGCCGTCACCCACAAAGACTTCGTCTTTGGTTGGCGTTGGCAAAAAGCGGTTATGGGCGATCTGGCGGCAAATGGCACCAAGGTAAACTTCCTGTCGCGGCGTCAAATCACCAAATGACGATGTTTTACGTCCGCCTTTTCCCGTGGCCGCCGTTTTTCCACTTTCGTCTTCGTCGTCGGCGTCAACACCCTCGCCCAGGGAAGTATCTGGAATAAACAAACCGCCATCGGCATCGGGTAATGTCGCACCGTCCCTGGCGGCGGGCGGACCGATAGGGGCAACATCGGACATTTGCGCCGCCGCCGCGGCCGCGCGATCAAGTGGCGCGGAACCCGCTTTTCTTGCATCTTCCGTTTTTTTCGCTGTCTGGGCTTTTGCCTGTGCCAAATCCGCTTTATTTACCGGCGCCTGTGACCGTGTAATACGCACGGTCGGATATTCCGATACTTTGCGGTCGGCCTGGTCCACGGCCCCATCGACATCGGGGCGATGACCGGGAATTGCCAAAATCTTGTTCATAATGTGCCTCTGCCCGTCACAGCTTCGGCGGCCGGTTGCGGCACACCTTGCATGGAAAATTCAGTCATCTGATCGTCCCAGCGTTGCGCATGCAGCCAGGCGTTATATTGCGTTGCGACACCACGCATATAATCGGAATGGGTCGAGATCGATTTCCGTTCAAAATGATAAAGTTCGGCGTCGGGCACATAGCGAATGTCGAAACCCTGGGCGCGAATTTTCAGGCATAGGTCACTGTCTTCGTAATCGCCAATGACGTAATCCTCGCTAAAACCATCGACATCCTCGAACACACCGCGATGCAACAACATGCATGCCCCGGTAACAGCGGGAACCGACCGTTCAAGACAGGCATCGCGATAACGGCCCGGCATGCCTTTGTAATAATGATGGTTCAGCCACTGGCCGCGTTCATTGCGGGCAAAATACATCCCTGCATGTTGCAACGATCCATCTTCAAACAGCAATTTCGGGCCAACAACGGCAACATCGTCGGCCCCCCCCATACGGGTGGCCATCGTGCCGAGCCAGCCAGTTTGATGGGGAATAATATCGGAATTCAACATGGCTAGCAGGTCGGCCTTTGCCACCGCAGCCCCGCTATTACAGGCACGGGCATAACCGCCGTTGCGCGCCATCACCACCAGACGAAGGGGCACACCATAAAGCTGATACAACCCACGAAGTAAATGTTCGGTTTGTTCGGCCTGTTCTGGTGAATCCAGAACGTAAATCAGCTCGCAATGCTGCGATATCCAGGGATCACAAGCAAATGCACCAACCTGGGCACGCAGAAAATCCAGTACGCGATATAATGGCACAACAATCGATACCGACGGATCATTCCGTTGCGGGCCAATGTCGAGAACAGTTGGTTCACCAATGCTTCCCAGCAGTTTTTGCTGCACGTCACCAATCACCGGCGCCAGACAATTTTCCATGATGTCATTGGTTAAATGCTGCGGCGGAACTGCGCGTAATATTCGTGCCCGTGCCTCGGCCGGATCAGCAGGTTGCGCGGTCGGAACCATTAAATGACGGCTGCCTGACGTCAGCCGCAAAACGCTACGCGGTTGTAAAATTGGCGCCTGACTTTTGATCTGCGGATGAAAACCAATAAAACCGGTTGCCGGAACCGTTTTGTCCTCCAGCGCGATGCTACCTGCATAACGGTGAAAATTAGTCTCAAATTTATGTTCAGTACCGGTGTGGTCGAGCAGATCAACCCCGCCCACCATTTCAACCGGGTCACGATACCAGCCACCAATCAGGGTGCCGCGCGCCGTGGTCACCGCAAGATCAACTTCGCCCGACGGCAAACCGCCACCGCCCGTTACACGCTGCGCCGACAGTGGGCAACGCAACTGAAATTCCAGCGCTGCCTTGCGCGATGTTGCATCGCCCCGTGCCAGCGCGGCAATCGCGTATTCACGTAAATCAGCATCCGCCTGCCCCTGCGCCAGCCACCAGCGTGACAATGACGGCAATGTCGATTTTGCTTCAAGCTGACGAATGGCCAAAGCCCGGCTGCCGGTAATGACAAGATAGGCGCCGTTTTCAAGCCCGTTTCGTTCTGCAATAAAAAATGTCTGCCTGGCCCCGTTCGGCGTTTCGCGGCCTTCATGGGCGGCATTGGTTAACCGCCAAAACCCGGTTGGCGACACCACATAGGTACCCTCAATTCCGCCAAAGGCCGTTGGCAAGGTGGTGGCCATCAGCATGTGATGTTCTGAAATCCGCGCAACCGGCTGGGCCCGCTGCGGATCTTCAACGATCCGCGCCACCAGCCGGTTCAGGGTTTGGGTATAACTGCGACTGCGCCGCATACGAAACATACTGGCCCATGCGCCCAGCATGGCAGACAGCAACGACAAACGCCCTGCCGGGGTAACGTCGCCAAGCAACGCATAAGCATCAACCGGGTCAAAGTCGCCTTCCGGGTCGATGGTAATTTCTTCCTGTCGGCCCAGGGTTCCGGCTTCTGCCAGCAACGACAAAGGGGCATCTTTGGGCTGGGGAATAACGCGCAACAAACGCGTTCCACCGCTGCCCAGCGGCAACCGCAACGTGGCCTGGGGTGACACCTTGCGCCCGTCACGTGCTTCCAGTTTGGGGGCTGTCCACAAACGGGTTGGCAAGTTCCAGATCAAAATAAGTGTATCGGGGGTCAACCGGCAAACTTCCGGCATATCGCCAGACAATTGTCTGTCGTCAGACGTGGCAAGTTCAAGCATTTGGCGCCTGTACCCTTACAAATGGAACGATAAAATAGGATGTTCGCAGCCGCAGCTGCGAACATCCTGCTATGTCGTTACTGTACGTTGAAGAAGTGGTCCGGGTGGTCCTGGACGTCGTCTGCATCAACATTGTTAAGGGTGATGGAATCACCATTGCCAAGATCGACAACAGTATTGGCGCCATCCTGTGTTGCCCGGGCGGCAACGTCGTCAGCCGACGAAATGTCGGTGTCGTTAATGCCCTTGGAAATCGAGAGCATGTCTTCCCCAACCTGGAAGTCGAGGACAACATCGTTGCCACCGCCGCCAGAGAAGACAAAGTTGTCATGACCAGCGCCACCAACCAGCATATCGTCGCCAGCGCCACCATTGATAACGTCGTCACCGGCACCACCCATCATCAGGTCGTTACCCGCACCGCCATTCATCACATCATCGCCCTGACCGCCGAGCATGACATCGTTACCGTCACCCCCCTGCATCAGGTCATCGCCCTGACCACCAAGCATCTGGTCGTCACCGGCACCGCCGAACATAATGTCGTCGCCAGCACCGCCCTGCATAAGATCATGGCCATCGCCACCATCAAGCAGGTCATCGCCTTTGCCGCCTGTCAGCAGATCATCATCAGCACCACCGAAAAGCTGATCATCACCATGACCGCCAAACAGCATGTCGTTACCGGAATCTCCAAGCAACTGGTCGTCGCCCGACCCGCCAAACAGAAGATCACGACCGGCGCCACCCAACAGGGCATCATCACCGGAACCACCAAACAGGTGGTCATCGCCTTCTTCACCAAACAGAACGTCGTTCTGTCCATGTCCAAACAGGGTGTCGTCACCGCCGCGACCAAAGATCACATCGCTAAAACGTGACCCGAGCAGCGTATCGTCGTAAGCGCCGCCTTCGAGAGTTGCCATCATATCCTCCTTCTTGTCCCAATATGGGTTTCGGTGTGACTAGAGGCTGGCCGTTCCCTCAGGTTCAGTGCATTGCCTAATGAACGGCCACACAGGAACCCTATATTCTTTTGCTTTTTGATAGGAAGTTATTATCAAGGTATTATTGTGGCAACATTATGTAATGACGTAATTTTTACATTATTTTACTGATTTGTTTAATTTTATTATTTACATAACTTTTATCTATATTTGTTTTAAAATTTGAATTACTTGCAAACAAGAAAAGGCCAACCCCGCAAGGGACTGGCCTTTATCAAATTGCATGGCAAAACAATATTCGCCGTTCAAACACAAGAGATAACAGTACCGAAAAGGATGCTAAGCCATACAATACCTGCCAACTCTCATGGGCTGGTCAATCTTCGCGGAAGGCCCGGCCCATACCCTCAACAATCGGATCGAGCAAATAATCGATCGCTGTTCTGGGCTTGTTCAGAACCAGAATATCGGCTGGCATCCCTGCCCTTAGCTTTATGTCGGGGTGTTTTGCCAGTTCGGCGGGGTCAATTTTTGCCCGAACAACATAATAGGAGCTATCACGCTTTTCATCGACCGTCTGGTCAGCATCAATATAGCTGATTTTGGCGTTGATTGGCGACAAACGGCGCTGGTTATAGGCCGTCAGGCGTACCCGGGCATCGGCCCCCATATTAACCGCGTCAATGTCGCGCCGGTTGATCATCGCTTCAATTTCAAGCGGTTCATTATCGGGGATCACGTCCATAATCGGCTGGGCCGGGCTGATCACCCCGCCAGGGGTTCTGATCTGGATATTGCTAACAATACCATCTTGCGGGGAACGGATTTCCAACCGCTTTAAAACGTCGTCCTTGGCCGTAATGCGTTGATTAACGTCATTTAGTGCCAATTGCGTTTCCTGTATCGATTTGGCAATGTCGCTTTGCCATTCCATTTCAATGGATGCCAGTTCAATTTCAGCACCTGCTTTTTCCTGTTCGGCTGCGGCGCGCTGGGCTTTAAATTCACCAGCATCGCCAACAAGGTCGCTCCAGTTATTTTCAATTTCCACCAGCTGTGTGCGGGTGGCATACCCTTTTGATGCCAGTTCGCGCACACCATCGAGTTGCTGCTTCACCAGTTTTTGCTGATGGCCCCGTGCATTGATTTGCGAATCAAGGGCATCGGCCTGGGCGGAAAATTGCTTTATCTGTTTTTCCTGTGCATCACGCTTGGCGGTATAAACCTCGTGGCGTTTATCAAACAGGCGCTTTTCATCGTGCAAAATATCGGCAACGTATTTTTCCTTCGATGACGTAAGGCTTTGGGGAAAAGTGATTGTGCTTTTCCCGTCCTGTTCTGCGCGCAACCGGGCCAGCTTTGCCTGCAGGCCATAACGCTCACCACGCAATTGCTCCAGTTCTGACTGGCTACGCGTGCCATCCAGCAAGGCCAGAACCTGCCCTTGCTGTACGCGATCACCTTCGTTAACCAGCAATTTTTTCAAAATGCCGCCTTCAAGGTGATTCACGGTCTTTTTGCGCGAATCGACAATAACCGAACCGGAGGCAACCGCCGCACTATCAAGCTGGGCATTAAACCCCCATAAGAAAAAACCACCAAAGCCAACCAGTATTACCAGGGCCCCCGCGATCATCGGCTTGCGCAGGCTTTGCTTTGATGCATCGCGTTCTTCAGCCAGCACCTGATGCCAGACCGGCTGGGGGGCATCGGGGTTAATCACGTTCCCCCGATCATCAAGATTGATTAAACGGTTCATGCCGCACCTCCGTTTTCCAGCTTGCCGCGGGTCGCGACATAACGTCGTCCATTATCTGGCAGGGGTTTCACATCATGACCCTGTTCGGTAATCGCCTGCACAACGTCGGTGCGTTCACCGAACTGTTTGATCCGCCCATCCTGAAGCACAAGCAATTTATGGGCATAACGCATGATCGACTGGCGATGCGCGATCAGAACCACCATCGCCCCGTTTTCTGCCGCCGTGCGGATGGCCCGGATCAACGATGCCTCGCCTTCGGCATCCAGATTGGCATTGGGTTCGTCAAGAACCAGCAGCCGGGGCCAGCCATATAACGCACGGGCCAGTGCAATGCGCTGTTTTTGCCCGCCCGACAGGGTATAGCGCCCTGATCCGATCGGGGTATCGTAACCCAGCGGCAACCGACCAATCATTTCATGCACCCCGGCCGCACGGGCCGCATCAATCACTTTGCGCGGGTCAGCCTCGCGCATTCGACCGATATTTTCACGAATGGTTCCGTTTAACAACGACACCGATTGCGGCAAATAGCCGACCATGTCGCCAAACGACCCGCGTTCCCAAAGATAGGTGCTGTGCCCATCTAAATAAACGCCGCCAGCAGTTGGCTTGGCCGCACCAATTATGACCCGCGACAAGGTTGATTTACCCGCCGCCGACGGCCCGATAACACCCAGAATTTCACCAGGATTCAAATCAAACGAAATGCCCTTAAGGACGGGCATGCTTTGCCCGCCGACGGCATAAACAAGGTTATCAACAACCAGCGGCCCCTCGCTCCGCGGGGTTGGCTCGATTTCGCGTTCGGACTGACGTTGCTCAAGGATGCTGCGAATACGCTGCCAGGCTGACATCGCATTGACCCAGCCGCGCCAGTCACGGGTTACGTTATCGAATGGCAGCAACAACCGGCCCATAATCACGGTACCGCCGATCATGGCACCGGGCGATGTTTCACCTTTGATCACAAGCGCAGCACCCATTGCCAGCACGCTAACCTGAAGGCCATACCGCAAGGAACGTGTCAGGGAGTACATGCCCTTGCTACGTGCATTGGCGATGTCGAGCAGCTCGGTTGTATGATGCTGTGCCGAGCGCCAGCGCATTGCCAATGCAGGCATCATACCCATACCTTCGATGGCTTCAGCATGGGGAATGGACGAACCAATATCGGAAATGTTGCGTAAGTTGGCATCGCTGGCTTCCTTTGTCACCCGGCGGGATAACACATCGCCCAGCAAACTAAGACCAATCAGCATGATCACGCCGATCACCCCTGCCAAACCGTAAAAGGGATGCAGGGCAAACATGACGCCGAGAAAAATAGGTGCCCACAGGGCTTCAAGCGGCGCACCGATTGTATTGCCATTGATAAAGGTCCGCAGATCGGACAGGTCCCGTAAAACCTGGGTTCCGGGTGTTGAGCCCTTTTCCATCGAGACACTCATGGCGGCGGCAATCGCAGGCAAATTCATACGCCGCAATAATGACTTTGCCATTTCCTGAAAAGTCATGGCGCGAATGAAATCAAGAATGCCATACAAAATGATGGCACCCACCGCGATCACCAGCAACAGATTCAGCGTTTCCATGCTTTGGCTGTTAATCACGCGGTCATGGACCTGCAACATGAAAAGCGGCACGGTCAGTTGTAGTACATTAATGAAACCACTAACGATCCCGGCCCATGTCAGGCCGCGCACGAACGTAAAACGGGCTTCGCGGATCAATGTGGGCGCATCGAGGGCGGGGCGTGTTTCGCGCCGCGCTGTCATGGCGCGTGGCGCGCCTTTTGACCGAAATTGCATCCAATCTCATCCAATTTGCAAAAAGTCATAGTTTTTCCGCAATCTGCTCACATAGTTGCGAAATCATGATGCAATAAAATAAATCGAAATATGTCGATCTAATGTTCATGATTGGACAATGTAAAAACACAAATCAAAGAAGTATACCAAGGCCATACTCTTGGAAATTACTTCAAAATTTTGAGCAAACTACAGGAAGGATTGGGCGTGTCAAAAATTGTTACAGAACAACGTCCTGTTATCTTCCGAAAACGATTGGCCGATACCGGTAACAACCGGATAGCGACCTCTTTATATTGGGACCAGATAACGGATCGAATGCCATGACCGTCACTCATCTTGAACTCGCAAATACTGTTGAACGAATCTATCGGCGTTTTGCCGATTTACTGCGCGTCGATCTGATCAGGTTGGGGAATGATGACATCAGCCCGGCTCAGGTCGCATTGCTGTTTAATATCGGCGATGATGAACTTTCTGTTCGCGATCTGCTGGATCGGGGGCACTATATGGGCTCGAATGCCTCATATAATCTCAAGCAACTCGTGGAATCCGGCTATATCGAACGTCAGGTAATGGCGCGTGATCGCCGGTCCGCACGGATCAAACTGACCGAAAAAGGTCATGACCTGTGCGATTCCCTGCAAGAATTTCACGAGGAATACCACGAAGCCCTTTCTGCCGGACGTGATGGAGAGGCGGAACTTGAAAACGCCCTGCATACATTACGCCGACTGGAGGAGTTCTGGACGCAAACCTTGCGTTACGGCGGCATCCCCGCATCAACAGCAATGATGACAAACGAGGCCCGTAACCGCCGATGAAAATCGTCTTTGTCCATCGTCGCGGACCGGGACAATTTGTACATCTCGCCTGCCACCTGGCAAATGCCGGGTGGCAGGTGTCGTTTCTTTGCGAAGGGATGAACGTAAAACTGCCCGGCATACGCGTATTACGGCATCGTTCCGCGAATGCCCTTCCCGATCACACCAAACCCGCCAGCCACATTGATTTACACAGCCAGATCGGACATCACGCCGCCGACACACTGGCAACCCTGGTGGCACAGGAAGGCAAACCCGACATCGTGTTTGGTCACATTGGCTGGGGCAGCATGATGTTTGCCCGCGATGTTTTACCTGACACCCCGTTATTGGGATATTGCGAACATTTTTATCATGCCAAGGGGCGTGACGTGGGGTTTGACCCCCGCGAACAGGTATCGTTTAACCAGCGCAAACAACTGCGCCTGCGCAACAGCAGCCAGCTTGTCACCCTGGAACAAATAGATGCCGGTGTCAGCCCGACACAATGGCAACGTGCGGCATATCCGCGCTTGTTGCGCAGTAAAATCGGTGTCTGTCATGACGGCATTAATATGCAACGCTGTAAACCTGACGCCAGCGTCAAATTCACCTTGCCCGATGGCCGGGTCATTGACCGCAATACACCTGTAATCACCTATGTTTCCCGCGACCTTGAACCCTATCGCGGCTTTCCCCAATTTATGCGCGCGGCAGCCAAAGTGGCCCAAACCCACCCCGACGCCATGTTTCTGGTTGCTGGTGGGGATGGGGTCAGTTACGGCGTCCCTGCCCCCGATGGCCGCCCGTGGCGCGAAGTCATGATGGACGAAACCGGCATGGACCCGGCACGGATCGTGTTTTTAGGGCAAATTCCGCACGAACAGCTTATCGCCCTGTTTCAGGTTAGCCGGGCGCATGTATATCTGACATTCCCGTTTGTATTGTCATGGTCGGTCCTTGAAGCCATGGGCTGTGCAACACTGGTGATCGGATCAAATACCGGCCCGGTCGAAGAAGTAATACAGCACGGAAAAAACGGCCTTCTGACCGATTTCTGGGACCCCGACCTGCTGGCAAGCCAGATTGGCGATGTGCTGGACCATCCGGCCCGCTACGAACCGTTGCGCCAGCTTGGCCGTCAACTGGTTCATCAAAAATACGACCTGGACCACTGCCTCGCCCGCCAGACCGGCGCGCTTGAACGATTGGCAGCCGGATAAAGCCATACGCGGAAAACCATCCGAATATCCGAATGAAGGGGGAAAGTATGAAAATGTGGGTGGATCCGATACAGATCCCCCCTTACAGAACCTGCCAGAGGCAATGCCGAAAGAACCTGGGGGCCGCATCATCTGATAAAATCGGCATGCGCTGATAAACCGCCCATTTGCGGGTGTTAACAGCGCTGCTGCCAACAATCAGCCAGTAAAATCCCGGTTGTTCAGCGCGCGCCAAATCTGTGTGCGAAGGTTCTGTCAGGCCATTCGGATGGGAATGGTAACAGCCAATAATATCCTCGCCCTGCGCGCGGGCTGTGCGATGCGTACGCAACAACACGGCAGGGTCAATTTCAAAGGTTATCGTCGGATCAGGCGACACATTACGTGCCGGGACATGCCGCAAAACCGGCCGCGCACAATCTTCAGGTGCGCCATCATCAACGGCCTTTGCAATAAGCAACCCGCAGCATTCCATCGGCCAGCTTTGCGACGCATGGTTCAATATGTCGTCAAGCACCTGTTGTGCGATAACGATTTTATCTTCTGGCATTTAATGTTGCCCTGCCCGGCCATGCTTCTGGTGTATCCGGTACCCGGGAATATTCCTGTTAGTGTTAGTTTGGCTTGATCAGCAATATCTGTCCCAGCACCGTTTTGTCCGTCATGGACACAACAATGATGCGTGCGCCCTTGGGGCCGGTCATATGCAAAAATGCCCGGTCACCTTCAATGCGAAAAGACAACAATGTTTCATCTGCTGCCAGATCAACATTAATTGTGCCAAACGGCCCGATCGTGGGTGCCACATCGCTGGCTGGAAAATGATCTGCCGTTGTTGCGGGTGCCGGGGCCGGGTTATTCCCGGCAACTGGGACTGAGGGCTGGGCAGATGTTGTTTGAGCAGGCACGTTTGCTGCCAGTCGCGCGGCTTTGTCACGCTGCAAGCCGTAAACAACCAAAACGATACCCACAAGGATCAACAACGCCATTACAGCGACAAGTATTTTAATAACGCGCATCATATTTCCGAAAAATGACTGATTTTCCTGCCCTGCCTGATCACAGGACACACCGACCATTATGATCGCAAGCACCCCATAAGGTGAAGCCCCGAATAAACACATATCCCCCTTGAATGCACGGGAATTGCAAATGGCGGTGTTTGCGCTATGTTGCGCCAACCCGCGTCGCACAAAACCAGACATTACCAAAATGGTCTTGTTGCATCGCTTTGTTTTCTTCCTGTGCTTCTATAGTGATGAAATACCAGTTCCATGTCTCTGCCATCTGCCCCTCAAGATAACCTTGTTTACACTGCACAGGCAAACGATGCCGGTGCGCGTCTTGACCGGGTACTGGCCACGGCCTGGCCCCAGGAATCGCGCTCGCGTCTGAAGGCACTGATTACCGATGGCCATTTGCTGGTTGATGGCGTGGTGCAAGACAGCGTGTCGGCAAAGGTCCGTGCCGGGCAAAACATGGTCTTGCAAATCCCGCCGGCTGAACCGGCAACACCGGAAGCCGAAGTCATCGCGCTTGATGTATTATATGAAGATGACGACCTGCTGGTAATCAACAAACCGGCGGGCATGGTGGTACACCCTGCCGCAGGGAATGAAAGTGGCACATTGGTCAATGCGCTTCTGGCCCATTGCGGCGACAGCCTTTCGGGTATTGGCGGCGTGAAACGACCCGGCATTGTGCACCGGCTGGACAAGGATACCAGCGGGGCAATGGTGGTTGCCAAAAATGACATGGCGCACCGTGCCCTTTCGAAATTATTTGCTGAAGACAAGGAAAATATCGAACGCACCTATATCGCTATTGTCTGGGGATGCCCCAAAGCGCTTGAAGGTAAAATCACAGGCAATATCGGGCGCAGCCCGCGTAACCGCAAAAAGATGGCTGTGCTTGTATCTGGCGGGAAACCGGCACTCACATATTATAATGTAGTGGATAAAAGGCCCGACTCCTTGGCTTCCGTCGTTAAATGCAAGCTCGCAACCGGCAGAACCCACCAAATTCGCGTTCATATGGCTCATATCGGGCATTCACTTGTATGTGATCCGGTTTACAGTCGCTCTCGTTCGGTCAGGCATCTTAGCCAAATGTCACAAGCAACCCTTACGGCATTCGGAAAACAGGCGCTACACGCGCAAACTCTTGGCTTTTCGCACCCCCGGACGGGTAACTTTATTACGTTCTCAGCCCCGATGCCGGATGATCTAAAAGCCGTATATGCTGCCCTGGACCTATCCTTAAGTTGTACATGATCTATACTTAATTATTATTTTTATATTGACGCCTCCTAATACCTATGTATACCCTATCTTCAGTGCTAGGGGATTTATGCACTTTTCCACAAGCGCATTGGGAGGCACCAATGAAACAGGGTAATGCAGTACCGACGATCTCTCCAGACGGCTTGACCGGCTATTTACAACGTATTCGTCGCTATCCGATGTTAGCACCAGACATCGAAACAGCCCTAGCCGAACGTTACCGTGATCATCAGGATGAAAAAGCCGCAGAAAAGCTGATTACCAGCCACCTGCGCCTTGTTGCGAAAATCGCCATGTCCTATCGCGGCTATGGCTTGCCAATCAACGAACTGATTTCCGAAGGTAATATCGGCCTTTTACAATCGGTTAAACGCTTTGACCCTGATAAAGGCTTCCGTATTGCCACATACGCCATGTGGTGGATCCGCGCTGCCATTCAGGAATATATTCTGCATTCGTGGTCGCTGGTAAAAATTGGCACCACGGCATCGCAAAAGAAACTGTTTTTCAACCTGCGCAAGTTGAAAAGCCAGATGCAGGCCATTGACGAAGGCGACATGACGCCCGAACAGGTTGAAACCATCGCTGAAAAGCTGAACGTTTCCGAAGACGACGTGATCATGATGAACCGCCGTTTAGCCGGCCCCGATCACTCGCTTAACGCCCCGGTTCGGGTTGAAGGCGAAGGCGAATGGGTTGATTGGCTGGAATGCGAAGACGACAATCAGGAAGTTCGCCTGGGTCGCCGCGAAGAATTTGTTGAGCGCATGAATTTGTTGAAAACCGCAATGTCGGGCCTAAATGATCGCGAACGCGATATTTTGACCCAACGCCGCCTGTGTGAAACGCCTGTCACCCTTGAAAACCTGAGCATGACTTACGGCATTTCGCGCGAACGTATTCGTCAAATTGAAGTCCGTGCATTTGAAAAAATCTGCCAGACGATGCACAACTAAAAAAGAAACCCCGTTGGTCCAACCCGATCAACGGGGCATCAATCTGGCTGGTAGTTATACGTAAACCACTGATATTTATGGCACAACACACCTAACGGCCCAGTTGGCGCCAGAAGCACCGTTAACAAATTGTCATCGACCTTTCGACAACACCATCACACCCCGCGCAGGCAAGTTTTCCCGTTTCTTGTCAGCGCCGAAAGAGCGGCCATTGCGGCCGTTCTTTTTGTATGCATCATTGCAAACCACCACGCATGAAATTACTGCGCCACCCTACGACACAGCCACAACGCCAGCGCAAAATGCCAAATTACATCAGAAACATGGTTTTAACCGCAAATTTCAGCGGCTGCCTTTTTCAATCTCGGAAATCAGGTTCTCGCCCCAAACCTTGATCAGGTCGCGCTGCTGTTCACGCAGTTCAACAGTTCGGCGCTGGGCAGTTAAATTCAGAACATTGGCAACAATCGGCGGCATTGCCAAATACATCAACCACCCCAGCCCGGCAGCACCATACATAATTGTCATTGTCATCGGATCAAGCAACTGATGGGTCGCCATTGCCATGCTTTGGCCCCCGTCCCGCCAAAGCTCCATCACATAAGGTGCCACGCCGGAAAAATTTAACCCGAAGACGCACCGCACCAGATACCGCCCCCGGTGACGATCAAAGAAAAATGCCAGCACCGATGGCAGCAACCCGACCACCAGCGTGATAAAGGTTGGCAAGGCGACCATAAACAGCAAAACAGCCATGACCAAAATCGCGAAAAACGATAATCCGCCCGACTTTTTACCTTGCTTGGACGATTTTCCCGCTGATTTGTCTTTTTTCTTTGCCATGCCTGATACCCTTACCAGACCGTCATCATGAACAAGGCCGAAACAGTCAAAAGCGCAATCATGGTCGAGGCAAAGGAGGCCACCTGACGGCCAATCTGTTCGGCCAAAATCAACCGCGCCGCCCCGGACGATTCCAGATCAAAAACTTCGCTATCGGCAGCGGAATATTCTTCGACGGCAGCGATAAATTCGTCCTGGTCCAAACGCCGTTCCTTCTCGTCGTTAATCAGATTGTACAATTCAACCAGATTACCGCGTTTCGCCAGTCTCGGAATTTCGCGTTCAACCTTTTCGCGCCGTTCCTTGTTATGGAAAACCTTGGTCGCCGGCTCCATCAGGCGCGCCACCCACAATCCCAGATGCGGCAAACTATCGGGGCCGTGACGCCATTGCACAAGGGCCAGCAAACTAATGATCGACCGGCTGAATTCAACTTCATCACCGGGGTTTTGCAACGCCGTTAACTGGGGTTCGGTGTCATCTTGCAACCGGACTGCGATAAACGCGGCAATATGCCGGTCCACCGGCCAGTTACTATGTGGTGTTACCGATGCAATTTTTTCCAGTGCGGGCAACAGCTGGGCGATATGAATAACATATTCGTTTTCCACCAGCGGGCTTAGGCAATGCTGGTTCTTAACCAGTGCATACAGGCAACGTTCATATCCGTATCCCATGCTTTGTTGCTGCATATAATATCGCAGGCCTTTATAAACCTGCTGCTGGGACTGAATTTCAGGCCGAAAACCGCTAATGCGCGAAAACCAGAATGTTGGCAAATCCCGAACCACGATTTCGGAAAATGCCTGGGCCCCGCGTCCATGCTGAACATCATAGGACAGCATGTATCCCAGACCATCGAGCATTGCCGAAAACGTTTTGTGACGTACGGGACCGTTCGGGTCCAAAATCGCAATCCCGCGCGATACCAAAACATCTTCCGCAGTGCGTTTATCACTGCCCGACCACGCCATTTGGCGCATCGCCTCGGACATCGCCTTGGATCGCTCAGCGTCATTCAGACCGCGTCGCAGCCAAACCTCGACCACGCCGTCGCGTAATGGTGCAAGAGATGCGGCCCAGTTATTGGCGATCCCGTTGGCTAGGCCACGTGCAGTATAATAATCGCGCCCGCCCACATTTTGCGCACGGGCTGCACGCCGGTCACTATTACCCTGCACCGGTTTCACACGGCGACCATCCAGCCAGTTATTTAGTTCCGACAGCCCCCAGCGTTCTTCAAAATCGTCGCATAACAACCCACGGATCGGTTCAATCAGGGTTAAGGGCAGCTTTTCATGCGCAGCAAGGGTTTGAAATGACCCGCGCGCCAGCTTCATCTCGATAATTTCCTTGTCGGAAAACTTTGACAGGGGCGTATGACCAATACCAAGGGCCGCAATTGTAATACCCAACGCATATAAATCATCGGACAAGGCACCGCCGCCCCGGCCTGCTGCTTCGGCTGTCATACGGTCAATCGGTTCATAAACCAATGGCTGCGCAAACCCTGGCGGGCACGATACACAGTCACCAACCACCACACTGGAGCGTTGCTCGTCGGCAAAAAACAGATTATCCGCACGCAAATTACGATGAGCCAGATTTTTATCCGACAAAATCGTCAGAATATTAATAACCGGCACAATAACTGCGGCAGGCAAATCATGTTCGTCGATAACGGCTTTTTTGCCACCATCGACAAATACCTTGCTGCCACCGGGCTTAGTGTAAAAACAAACAATGGTGCTGCGGTCCAGCGGGGGCCAATAAACAATTTCATAATCCAGCAAATCAAGCTGGCCTGACACCCGAACACCGGACAAAACACGCAACAGTTCTGATCGCGTTGGCAAGGAAGGGTCCGTTAACAGCGCAAAAATCGGACCATCATCGCGTTTAATGCCCTCGGCAACATAGGCCTGCGAAGGACCACAATCAAATTCCGGCAATCGCAAATCGGGGAAAACGCGGAAATTTCCGATATCGATATGCTTATTGCCAGCACCCCGGGGGGGAGCCGTTTCTGGTGACGGTGCTATCTGGTCTTCCTGACCATCGCCCGATATATCGCCATCCAAGCCAAACTCCAGCCCGGATTGTGCATCGTCGGGCTGCATCTTTGCGTTATCAGCCATCGAACCCGTGGTTTAACTGTTCATGAACAATCCAAACGATACTGCCGATACCCATAAGGGGCAAGACGTTATCGACAGGTCTTAAGATCGTCATCTATCCTTTTGCATTTAAACACAAAAAACCGCCCGTATTACCGGGCGGTTTTTACAATTAGGCATTCAGATATTCTAGGCGCTGAAAGGGTCGTGAACAAGGATGGTGTCGTCACGTTCCGGGCTGGTTGAAAGAAGCGCCACCGGTGCCTCAATCAATTCCTCGATACGGCGCACATATTTGATCGCAGTTGCCGGCAAATCGGCCCAGCTACGCGCGCCCATTGTGGTTTCCGACCAGCCGGGAATGGTTTCATAAACCGGCTTTGCCTTGGCCTGCAAACGCTGGTTAGCAGGCAAATGATCGTAAATTTCACCGTCAATGTCATAGGCGGTGCAAATTTTGATCTCGTCAAACCCGTCCAGAACATCAAGTTTGGTCAGGGCGATACCGTGAATACCATTCACCTTAACGGACTGGCGCACCAAAGTGGCATCAAACCAGCCGCAACGGCGTTTACGCCCGGTAACCACACCAAATTCATGGCCGCGTTCGCCCAAACGGTCGCCATCGGCATCAAACAGTTCAGACGGAAACGGTCCCTCGCCGACACGGGTGGTATAGGCCTTGGTAATCCCCAAAACATAACCAACACCCGACGGCCCAACGCCCGACCCGCCTGCAGCAGAACCGGAGATGGTATTGGACGATGTGACATACGGATATGTGCCGTGGTCGATGTCCAGCATCGTGCCCTGTGCACCTTCAAACAAAATACGCTTGCCGGCTTCTTTAAACTGATTAAGCGATTTCCAGACGGTGTCGGCAAATGGCAGAATTTTCGGCGCAATTTCTTTAAGCTGCGCCAGTAATTCGGCTCCATCCACTTCGGGCTGGCCCAAACCACGCAACAAGGCATTATGGTGGGTCAGAAGGTTATCAACCTTGGCTGCCAGCAATTCTTCATCCGCCAGATCGCCAACACGAATGGCGCGACGACCAACGCGGTCTTCATATGCCGGGCCGATACCACGACCGGTGGTGCCAATTTTGTTGTTGCCAGTGGCAGCCGCTTCGCGGGCCTTGTCCAGATTGCCATGCAGCGGCAAAATCAGGCAGGCATTTTCGGCAACACGCAGGTTTTCAGGCGTGATGGTCACACCCTGTTCCTGAAGACGTGAAATTTCAGCCAGCAAGGCCCATGGGTCAACAACCACACCGTTGCCGATCACCGACAGTTTCTTGTCGCGCACGATACCTGATGGCAACAGGCTTAATTTATAAACCTTGCCATCAATTACCAGCGTATGACCGGCATTGTGACCACCCTGAAAACGAACGACAACATCGGCACGTTCTGACAGCCAGTCAACGATCTTGCCTTTACCTTCGTCCCCCCACTGGGAACCGATCACGGCAACATTGGTCATCGCAAAACTCCTTGAGCGATAAAAAACAGCTTCACTTCTCCAGCGAAAGCCTACGCGTCCAGCGGTTGAACCCGCCCATCAAGATAAATGAAATCACAGCCCATCCGTGCCGCTTCCTTGCGGGCAGCATCGGCGGTTTTGGCTTCGGCCGCCCCTTCAAGGGCAGCAATGGTAACATGGCCTTCATGGCGCAATTTACGTGCTTCGCGCTGGGCAACACCCAAGGGCAAATAAACCCGCGCGGGTGATACCGGTGCATCAAGCCCGCGTAACACCGTATCCATAAATAATGACATACCGGTTGCCGCCTCGCCACTGGCCCCCCCGGCACGATAACGCCCGCCACGGCCCAGTTCGCCCCGCACATGCTTACCAAAAATGGTAAAGCTGACACCGGTCTGATAGCGGAAACCCGCCATTTCAACCGGGTCAATCGTCAAGGCGGCATCCAGGTCGGATGCTAAAATACGTTCGGCAACCTCGACCAGACGATGCAAATCTTCCGACGCGCCCAACGGCAATTCAAGCCGTTTCAGGCGCGGCAATGCGGTACTGGCCGGGCCTGCGGCCTCCAGCAAAGTTACCAGAACATCGGTTACCGGGCCGTTGGCCGCCTTGATTGCGGCAACGTCGCGGCGCTCCAGCGCTTCGGTCAGTTTTTCGCGATCATCAGGGGAAACCGAAAAGGCTTCAAACAGGCGGGTTGGCAGGGTCGGCAAATTCAAATCAACCGACACATCAGGCATACCGATATTTTCAAGGGCCTCAAGGGCCAGCAACACAATTTCGGTATCTGCCGCAGCACTGGAAACGCCAATCAGTTCCGCGCCGACCTGGGCAAACTGGCGTTCGGGGCGCAACTGCGTCCCCTGAATGCGCAAAACATCCCCGGAATAAGCCAGACGTAACGGACGAGGATCATCTTTTAACCGAGTGGCGGCAATGCGGCCCACTTGCGGGGTCATATCAGACCGAACACCCATCATCCGGTGCGAAACCGGGTCCATCAGGCGGAAGGTCTGCTTTGCCAATTCGGGTGCCGCCCCTTCAAGCAGGCTTTCTTCAAATTCAACCAAGGGGGTTTTTACGCGATCATAGCCAGCAAGGGCGAAACTCGCCATCAGCTTTTCGCGGATTTGCGCCTCTTGGGCAGCAACCACCGGCAGGACATCCTGCAAACCGGCGGGAAGAAGGGCTTTCCTGGCGAGTTCGGTCATATTTTCAGACTTTCCGGACTGTGCGTGCAAATTCGGGCAAGGCATCTGGTTCGCATGCGCCTTGCTCTGTGCATCCGGTAGCGGTTACTACCGTGTTGTGACGCACAGGGCAACGGGAAAACCCGAAAAACGCAAATAATATCTTGGGCGCTATCGTCAGCCTTGCTTGATTTCAGCTTTGGCAACGCCATATGCCCAATCAAGCCACGGCAACAACGCCTTGATATCGCTGGATTCTACCGTCGCACCACCCCAAATTCGCAAACCGGGAGGCGCATCGCGATAGCCATTAATATCATAGGCCACTTTTTCAGCATCCAGCAGTTGCGAAATCCGTTTTGGCAATAACGCCTGAATTTTTGCATCCTGTTCCAATGCCCACGGATCGACAATTTTAATGCACATCGATGTATTCGACGCCGTTTCCGGCTTGTCGGCCAAATCGGCCGCCCAGTCGCTTTGTACCAGCCATTCATCAAGCAAACGGCGATTTTCGCGGGTCCGTTCCAGCAAACCTTCCAGACCGCCAACATCCTGCGCCCACTTCAAGGCATCAATGGCATCTTCAACCACCAGCATCGACGGGGTATTGATGGTTTCACCCCGGAAAATACCGTCAATCAGCTTGCCGCCCTTGGTCATGCGGAAGATTTTCGGCATCGGCCAGGCCGGAACATGGCTTTCAAGGCGTTCAACCGCCCGCGGGCTTAAAATAATCACCCCGTGACCACCCTCGCCGCCCAGCACTTTTTGCCAGCTATAGGTCACAACGTCGAGCTTGTCCCACGGCAGTTCCATGGCAAAAATCGCCGATGTCGCGTCACAAAAGGTCAGGCCTTTGCGGTCGGCGGCAATCCAGTCACCATTGGGCACGCGCACACCAGCTGTCGTCCCGTTCCAGGTAAAAACCACGTCACGGTCAAAATCAACCTGGTCCAGATCCGGCAGCTTGCCGTAATCGGCCTCAAGCACGCGGACATCCTCAAGTTTCAGCTGCTTTACAACATCCGTCACCCAGGTCGAGCCAAAGCTTTCCCACGCCAGCATATCCACGCCGCGCGCGCCCAGCATCGACCATAATGCCATTTCCACCGCCCCGGTATCGGATGCGGGCACAACCCCCACCAAATAACCTTCGGGCAGGTTCAAAAGGTCGTGTGTGCGGTCAATCGCTTCTTCCAGGCGGGATTTGCCCAATGGAGATCGATGCGAACGCCCCAGAACCTCGGTTTCAAGCGCATCTGCGGACCAGCCGGGGCGTTTTTTACACGGACCCGACGAAAAATTAGGGCTGGCAGGGCGATTGGCGGGCTTGGGAAAATTGGCAATATCGACCATGGGGCTGTTCCTGAT
The DNA here is from genome assembly GCF_040148805.1 of Thalassospira sp. NFXS8. Taxonomy (NCBI): domain Bacteria; kingdom Pseudomonadati; phylum Pseudomonadota; class Alphaproteobacteria; order Rhodospirillales; family Thalassospiraceae; genus Thalassospira; species Thalassospira sp. NFXS8. The sequence goes on from NZ_JAGEMF010000001.1 coordinate 587,989, forward strand.
CAGACGGAAAAAACACCGCAATACCGGTTCTTCCGGCAATTTCACGGCACATTCACAAAAACGAAGCGCGATCCTATTGCCTTGATTGCAAAAGTCAAACGCGTTCAATGCAAGGGTTAATGCCGATTTGGGTATGCCCGCCCCCAAAACTGGTTTCATCCTGAGCACCGCAAAAGCCGGCCTGAAGGCACTTCTTCAAACCGGCTTTCAATTTTAAAACATTAACCAGGACATTTGTTCGTCAAGGAAATGCCCCAACAAGGCAAAATTCACCCTCACAAACAGAACATGCTAGCTTTTGGCCAACCGTTGGCGAAGCCAGCCTTTCACGTCTACCGTTTCAATATTGTTAGCAGCATTAAAAGTTTCGGACTTCGGCCAATGCATACCGTCACTTTGGGCAAATGCGGCACGGTATTTTGCCATGGTGTCCTCTGGCTGCCCTTCAAGATGTTTCGCCAGAATTGAATGCGTCCATTCTTCCCTGGTAAAAGTTTCGCCTGTAACTTCTTCGACGATGTCAGCCAGTTGACCGTAGGAAAGCGTATCCCCCGCCACAAACACCACTTCGTCAACAAACCTTGGTTCGGCGAGAATTATTTCTGTGGTTAACAACCCAATATCTTCCGGCGTTGTCACGGTAACCCTCGAATCCCAGCTCCCCAGCCCATGAATGGTTTTCCGCTCAAGGTTTACAACATCGAAGGCTGGCTCGAACAAAAAGCTGGTGAACATGCCGGTTGAAACAATGACCCATTCGGTCTTGTTTTGCGCCCGCAAAAGCAACCGCACATCATATTGTTCGTCAAAAACATCCTGATGGCTTCCATGGCCGACAATGTCGTAATCAACACCAAACTGCCATGGAAAATACCGCGAAACGCCCGCATCCAGGGCCGCATTGGTGATCTTTAGCTGGGTTCCCTTACCCGCAACGAACCCCGTACAACTTACAACCGTATGGAAAGGGCGAAAGAGGTCGGCCAGTTCGTCCGTTGATGTTTTCCCCAGATCAAAGCCCACGACCCTGGCCCCAAGTCCCTTCAGCTCACGGACAAGCGCTATATCTGCCGCATTTTCCGACTGAAGACTTGAGGGTGCAATAACAACCGTAAGCGGATTAAGCGCCGGGTCCAGCCGGGAGGCAAGTTCGCGCAAAACAGCAAGGCCAAGTTGACCCGCCCCCAAAACCAACACAGGCAACACCGAATTGGAAGAGATAGCATCAGGCATGATTATTCCTTTGTTACAAACATGGGAACGCCCGTATATGGCGTCCGTTGATGCGGAATAATCAGCCCAAACACCCCTTATAAACCATAATCGATTTCGAGTTTTTCTATTAGCAAAAATGGAATAATAAACCTAAAATCCAGCATCCAGTGCGAGATCTCTGATCAAAATTGTACACATTTTAACCATCGATACTTTTATTATTCCATAATCACCAATTGTTTGCGACGAGAGGTGCGCTCCCGCTTTCGCGCAACATCGCAAGACAGCGTTAACCAACAACGAATAGGGATTTGCTCATATCCCCAGGAGGTCGTCATGGATCGATTAAAAGCGATGCAGGTATTTATCAGGGTGGTCGACGCCGAAGGATTTGGCAAAGCCGCCGAAACACTCTCATTGCCCCCCTCTACGGTTACCCGTGCCATAAAGGAACTTGAAAGCAGCCTTGGCGTTCAGCTTCTCCAGCGCACAACCCGGCAAATCAGCCTTACGGCTGATGGCACAGCCTATTACGAGGCATGCCATCGCATTCTGGCCGAGATCGATGATGTCGAGGCATCCTTTCCCGGCCATGGTAAAACGATAAACGGCACATTACGGGTCGATGCCCCGGCCTCGATCACGCGTCATTTTATATTGCCCAAAATCAAAAACTTTATGGCCCGTTATCCCGATGTAAGGCTCAACCTGACGACCAGTGACCAAATTGCAGATTTGATAAAAACCGGGATCGATTGCGTTATTCGCACCGGCACCCCTGCAGATACAACCAGCCTCGTCATCCGCAAGATCGGAGACTTCAAATGGACCATTTGCGGGTCCCCCGACTATTTCAAACAATATGGCTATCCACAATCGCCTGGCGACCTGCAACACCATCGCAAAATAGGGTATTTATCAAGCAGAACCGGACGCCCGACGGACTGGACGTTCGAGATCGAGGGACGACCTGTAACCATGCGTGCCTCTGACACACCACGGGTCAATGATACCGAATCCTATTTGACGTGCGGTATCGAAGGGCTGGGCCTGATCCGTGCTGCCAGTTATGTTGTACAGTCAGCAATAAAAGACGGGAACCTGCAAGAAGTCCTACCGACTTTTCACGGGCCGCGCGAAACAATATCAATCATGTATCCGCGCAACCGGCATCTTTCGCCCACGGTGCGGGCATTTATTGACTGGTGCGTCGAAAGTTTCCCAAAATCATAGGCAACTGCGTTCCTAAAGCGGATATGCAAAAATTAACCCCGCCCTGAAAAAAAGCCCCGATGATCGGCTGTGATCATCGGGGCTTTGTATGCGCTAAAAGAAGGGCCCAAAGGCTACATTGAAAGCCCGTAATACCACGGCGCAAAGAGGCTAAACACAATCCACAACAAAAAGATAAGCGGCGTACCGGACTTGAGAAAGTCGATAAAACGGTAATGCCCGGGGCCCATCACCAAAAGGTTGGTTTGATAACCGACAGGCGATGCAAACGAACAGTTGGCCGCCATCACCACCGCAATCGCAAAAACATGCGGCGGCACATCAAGCTGTTGTGCCATGCCAATGCCAATCGGGGTAAACAGCACCGCACAGGCATTGTTGGATAAAACGTTGGTAAACAAGGCAACCATCAGGAAAAACACCGACAGAATAACCGGTGCCGGGGCCCCATGCAGCGCAGAAAGCAAAACATCCGCAACAAAGGACGCACCACCGGTTATTTGCAGGGCGTTGCCCAGTGCCAGTGCCGCAGCCACCAGCAATACAATTTTGCGGTCTATCGCCCGCGATGCCTGACGCATGTTCAGCGCACCTGATGCAATCATCAACCCGGCACCAATGAAGCTTGATATCATGATCGGCACTACCCCGGTCGCCGCCAATGCGATAACACCCAGGAAAATAAAGGCCGCCCGACGCGCATGAAACGGCCGCGGCAAGGCCCGGGTTGACCATTCCAGCAGCACCACATCACGGATGGTGCGCAATGCCTCGACATCCTCGGATCGGCCCTGCACCAGCAACACATCCCCGGCCTCAAGCCGGATTTCCGTCATCTGCGTGCGGATCATACGGGACCGTCGCTGAATGCCCAATACAAGGCATTTATACTGATAGCGAAAACCGATCTGTTCGAGGTTAAACCCGATAAGGCGCGACCCTGGCGGCAGCATAACCTCGGCCAGAAGCTGTGTTGTTTTGTTTTCGTCACTCGTGCTGCCATCATGCACAGCGGCGGCTTCGGCATGGATCAGGCCGGGATCTTTTTGCAGGGCTTCGGTCAATGCCTTGCGGGTTGCCGCCACCACCAGCACGTCGCCGGGCTGAATTTCCAGATGTTCATCAAACGGTGGCAAATCGGCATGTTCACGCCGGACAATCATTTGAATGGTGACATTGGGCAGGTTTTTAAAAAATCCGGCAACCGGCTTGGTCCCGATCATTTTTGATGCCGGACCAACGGTAATCTGGGCAATAAACTGTTTGCCACTTCCGTCCGGTTTTGTCAGGCGGCTGCTCATGGATGCAAGGGCAGGCAACAAACGGGGTGCAACCAGCAACACATAGAAAAAGCCTGAAAACGCCAGAACACAACCAACCACTGTAAATTCAAAAAATTCCAGCGGTTCCATGCCCAGTTCAATCAGTGAACTTGAAACCAGAAGGTTGGTCGAGGACCCGATAAGGGTGGTCATACCGCCGAGAATGGCAGCAAAAGACAGTGGAATCATCAATGAGCTTGGCGATCGCTGAATACGTTCGGCCAATGCCTGAATGATCGGAATAAAAATAACCACCACCGGCGTATTGTTCAAAAACGCCGACAGCAACATCACCACAAACAAGCCAACAAAAATCGCCAGCGAGGCGTTTTTACCGCCATGTTCCGTGATCAAACCGGCAATGTAACTGACCCCGCCGGTCAGAACCATGCCCTGCCCCACAACCAGCAACGCCAGAACGGTTAACAGGGCCGGGTTGGCAAAGCCCGACATCAACGTGTCCGGCCCTAGCAGGTTGTTGCCCTCGCCATCGTTCAGCGGGACGATATTAAAAAACAGCAACAACACCGCAATGATCGCCATTGACGTCATTTCAAGCGAGATGCGTTCCCATCCGTAAAGCACGAGCGAACCAGCGACCAGCGCAAGCACAACCCACATCTGCAACGGTGTCGCACTGTTTGCGACGACATTGTCTAGCACGTTGAATTTCCCCTGTCGCAAATGCCTTATACATCCCGCAATGCGGGCCGATATCCTTCAAAACCAAAGATATCATGCATGTTATTTCTATTACTTAGCCGAAAGCCCCGCCATGCGGTCAATAAAAATCGCGTGCGCACTATTGGGCAAGACGTTCAACATATCATTTTGCGCGTAAAAAAACGCCCTGACAATTGCATTTGCAACCCGGTCAGAGCGCCTTAAAAATAACCCGCCTCACCCAAAACGATCAGGCCGAAACCAGTTTTTTAACATCCGCAGGTGCCTGATTGTTCATCACACCATCCTCAATCGCACCTTCACGACAAATATAATGCGGGCACAGACGTTCAAGGGCTTCGTCACATTCCCACAGGGTGCGTTCCCGTGCCCGGTCGGTCAAATGATCGATCAGGGCGCGTACTGCCGGCGGCAAACCACGCCGCGCTTTAAACAGAATGTGCACAATGCCGCCCACAGCCCGCCATTCCGGCAATACCTGCACAAGCCGGCCCGCCTGAATGGCGTGGTGGGTGCTAAAACGCGGCAAAAGCGCAATGCCCTGCCCGCGCAATGCACATTGGCGAATCATGGAAATATCGCTGGTCGATAAACGCGGCGCAATATCAAGCATCCGCGTGTCGTCATTTGGGCCAACAAGCTGCCAGCGAATGGTATCGGCATCCTCGCCTTTGATGCTAAGGGTCGGAAAACGGTTAATGTCATCAACCGAAAAACCCGGCCCCAGTTTTTCCATCAAGGTCGGGCTGGCCACCATAATGGCGTCAGCAAGCCCCAGGGTTTTAACAATTAACGTCGCATCGCTATCAAGCGAATCGCGCACCCGAAACGCCACATCCACCCGATCTTCGATCAAATCCACCCGGCGGTTGGTTGCCATGATCCGCAATTGAACCTTGGGGAATTTTTCGCTGAAATCGGCCAAAACTTCGGCAAGGGCAGTTTCAAGCATTGCGGGCGGCACACTGATGCGCACAACACCTTGCTCAACACCTTTTGCTTCCGCCACAATGGCTTCGGCTTCCTCGGCTTCGTTCAAAATATTGGCACAGCGATCATAGAAAGCCTGGCCCAGTTCAGTCACCCGAAAGCGCCGACTTGATCTTTCGATTAACTTGACACCAAGCCGGTCTTCAAGTTGAGCTACCCGCCGGCTAAGTTTCGATTTTGGCTGATTAAGTGACCGGCCTGCCGGTGCAAATCCACCATGCGACACAACCTGCGCAAAGTAAAAAAGATCGTTTAAATCCTGCATGACCGACCTCATTGTTCCATATAATGAACGCAGAGTGCCGCAAAAAGGGACTTTTGTCTATATCTTACAAATCCTAAATTCTGTTGCATCGTCGACAAATCGGTTCTTTCCCACATTCCACCGGAGCCCCCATGAGTAAACTTCTTAACGGCAAGGTCGCCCTGATAACGGGGGGCGCATTTGGCATAGGTGCCGCAACCGCCCGGATGCTTGCCGAACAGGGCGCAAACATTGCCATTGGTTACGTTTGCGACCGCAAAATCGCCCGGGAAATGGTCGAGGAACTTGAGGCACTGGGGGTGAAAGCAAAATCGTTTGAAGCCGACCCGGCGGATAATTTGCAGGTCAGCGCAATGGTGCAAACGGCGTTCGCCCATTTTGGCCGCCTGGATATTCTGGTCAACGCAGCGTCAATTGCTGTTTGCGGCCAGGTAGACAACCCCGACGCCGACATCAATGGCTTAAAACGCCAGCAACAGGTTAATTTTTGCGCCACCGCCTATACCATTCGCACCGCCGCCCCCCTGATGCCGGAGGGCGGACGCATTATCACACTGGGGTCATGCCTGTGTGCCCATGCCGGGTCCAGCGGCCTGGCCGATTTTACCGCGACACAGGCGGCAATGGTGGGCTACACGCGAGGGGCAGCACGTGACCTTGGCCCGCGCAACATCACGGTAAACGTTGTGCAATCGGGCTTTGTAAATGACGAATTGCTGGACCCGCTGGCAAAATACCCCACCCCGATCCGAACCGCCGTCCCCCTGGGCCGCCCCGCCATGCCCGAAGAAGTCGCCGCCGCCATTGCCTTCCTCGCAAGCCCTGCCGCATCCTATATCACCGGCACCGTTCTAAATGTCGATGGCGGCTATGGTGCCTAGGCCAACACCTGGCACAGCGTTCCATAAAACGAACGCTAGGTCGCGACATTAGGGGCTATTGCCACGGCGATTTGGGTCGTAAGGTTTTTTCATACAGGAAAAACCTCTCTTTTGGAGAACGGCCATGAACAAACCATTGGCGGGCAAAATAGCCATCGTCACCGACGGACATTACGGCATTGGTGCCTTAAGCGCACAAACCCTGGCAGATCAGGGTGCCGACGTTATTATCAGCCACCCCGCACATGCATGGAATGCCGCCGGTATTGTTACCGGGCTTGAGGCACGCGGCGTTAACGCCCGCGCCTATGCCATTAATTGCGACAGGGTTTCGGGCATCAAAACCCTTGTTTCGCGCGTTATCGCCGATTTTGGCCAGGTTGATATTCTGGTCACCAACAATGTCTCTTTTGTTCTGCAAGATGACGAACGCATTTACAGTGCTGCCGCCATCGACGCCATTGCCCCGGTTATTCGCGAAGGCGGCCGGATCATTGCCATTGGCAAAACCGCAGCCGCACGTACAACCGAAAACATTAACGCCAGCAACAATAACAATGCCCGCCTTCATGACCTGATCACGCATAGTGCGAAATCACTACATGATCGCCACGTTACGGTTAACCGCCTGCAATCCAATATTCTGGGTCGCAAAAACCGGGCTTTGCCTGCCACGGACATATCGGTATTGGGCGACATTGCCAGCGGCCTGTCATTTCTCGCTGGCCCGGAATCAGATTTTGTCACCGGTACCACCTTTAACTTTAATGCCCTTCATGCTGCCTGAAAAACAACACCCCGCCAATGCTGCAAAACTGGCGGGGTGCTTCAGGCAGATATAGGGCGGGCAGGTAATTCAAACAGGCAAGACCAGTGCCTAGTCCGGCAAAAATATTTCACCTTTTAAATACAAAACCGCCAGCCCCTTAAGATGCACCCGATCGCCCTTGACGGTGCAGTCGATAAAACCGCCCCGCGATGATGCCTGATACCCAATCACATTGGTTTTGCCGGTTTTTAGCGCCCAATAAGGCGCAACAACGCAGTGCATATACCCCGTTACCGGGTCTTCATTAATACCCAATGCAGGTAAAAAATACCGCGACACCATGTCGCAGTCATCGCTGTCAGACGGTGCCGTTACAATCACGCCGCGCTCTGCCAGCGCTGCAAGAACCGACATGTCAGGCGTCATATGTCGCACGGTTCCGGCATCATCATAAACCAGCACATAATCGGTATCGCGACTGGCAACCTTAAAACAGGCAACAGCACGGTCTGATGACAGGGCGCTGGCAATATTTTCGGGCAACACCTCTTCGGTCAGCGGCTGCGCGGGAAAATTCAACACAATCGCCTCACCATCGCGCCGTGCAGTTAAAATGCCGCTTTTGCTTTGCAGGCGAATTTCATCGCCCGTAACGCCTAGCTGGTTAAACAGCACATAGGCACTGGCTAAGGTCGCATGGCCGCACAGCGGCACCTCAACAGTGGGGGTGAACCAGCGAATATGATAATCGGCATCACCATCGGCCACCTTCACGAAAAATGCGGTTTCCGAAAGATTGTTTTCCATCGCAATCTGTTGCATCACCCCGTCAGGCAACCAGCGTTCCAGCGGCACCACAGCCGCGGGATTACCGCCAAAAAGGTGGCTGGTAAATGCATCGACCTGATAAACCGGTAACGATGTATGGGTCATAAAAACTACCTTCTTCCCTGGCGTGGTCGCAAAACTTCCACGCAACATCACGTTTGACGACTATAGAACACCCTGAATGGCATTTTTAACAATAACCAGGTCATGGTCCCGGGTGCGCCAATTGCTAAACGCCGCGCGAAACCCGAAACGTTCATTATAAATGGTTGGCGTTAAAAACACCTTTTCGGTCGCATTTATACGGGCCAGAAGCTGGCGGTTGGCATCATCATTGCCGCGTCCGCAAAACATCACCACATTCAACAATGGGTCACGCAGCAAAATCAACTCGTCATGATCCGCCACCCAATGGGCAAGGTCACGTGCCTGATCACAATTACGTCGCACAATATCGGCAATACCATCCCGACCATAAGCCGTAATCGCCATCCAGATCGGCAAAGCCCGAAACCGGCGCGAATTTTCGACCCCGCGATTGATATAGTTATTGCCCGGCACAGTGGACGCCAGATACGGGGCAAAAGCCCGAAAACATTTTTCCAGCACCGAAATCTGCCGCGTCAGGAAAATACCGCAGTCATAAGGCACATTTAGCCATTTATGCCCGTCTGACGTAATAGAATCAGCCCGGTCAATACCGGCCAACAAATGTGCGCGACGCTCATCAAGGGCCGCAAACAACCCGAATGCAGCATCCACATGCAACCACGCGCCATGGGCCGCGCATAAATCGGCAATCGCGACCAGGTCATCAAAATCGGTTGCGTTCACCGTGCCCGCACTGGCAATAACCATTTTTGCCTTTGATGCACTGTTTACCAGTTTGTCAGCCAGATCCTGCACATGCATGGCTTCGGTGCCCGGCTCGGTCGCGACGCGAATAATATTGTTGCGCCCCACCCCGGAAACCGACAAATCCTTAATCATGCTGGCATGAGGGGTGGCGGAAAACACCTCGAACGAAGGCAGGGCAACAGCACCATCCGCGTCCACATCAATGCCAACCTGTTCGCCGCACCATTGCCGGGCTGTCACCACCGCCAAAAGGTTTGACGCCGTTGCCCCCGTGGTTAACGCACCATCAAACCGGGCACGCGGCAACCCGCCCAAATCACAAATCCAGTTAATAACCTGCTGTTCCACTGCCGATGCAACCGACCCTTCCGGCCCGGTCGCGTTCTGGTCAATGGTACTGGCGATCCAGTCGCCCGCAACCGCCGCCGGGGTGGCGCCACCGGTTACAAAGCCCAGGTATCGCGGGCCGCTGGATGTGGCAAGGTAAGGTAAAATATCCTGTTTCAGGGCATCAAGGGCCGCAAGCGCACCGTCACCCTGTGCCGGCAAGGGTAGGTAGGGGTTAAAGGTGCTGCTATCATGGCATACAACCGGGGCATCATCGCCCGATTTCAAATAATCCTGCGCAATTTCGCCAACTTTTGCAAAAATGTCGCCAATCTGGTTCAGGTCTTCAAATTTCCGGTTCATCTTCGTTACTTTCCTGCAGGATCTCTGCATAAGCATCGCGGTCAATATTGGCACCGCTTAAAATAACAGCGTTTTTCTTGCCAATGGCGCGGTTTTTATCTGCGATAATCGCGGCCAGGGCACAGGCACCGGCACCTTCGGTCAGGTTATGGGTGGCACTAAAATAAAGCCGCATCGCCTGTTTTATCTGATCATCGGATACGGCAATGATATCGGCCGCTCCGCGTTTGATAATTTCAAATGCTGAAGGGTCTGGCTTGCGACACGCCACACCGTCGGCAAAGGTCACAGCGGTTCCGGTTTCGCAAATCTCGCCCTTGTAAAAGGACTGGCGCACTGCATCGGCACCTGTGGCAACAACACCGATAATTTCCGTTTTAAGCCCCAGCGCATCGCGCGCCGTAATCAGGCTGCAAATCCCCGACCCCATGCCAATTGGCACATAAACCCGATCCAGTTTTTCGATGGCGCTGAACATCTCGATCCCGTAGGAGGCGACACCGCGCACCAGTTCGGGGTGAAACGGCGGCACCATAACCAAATCATCTTCAACCGCTTTTTGGCGGGCGAAATCGGCGGCGTCCTGAAAATCGTCACCATGTTCGATGACATCGGCACCCAGCGCACGCATGGAGGCATTTTTCTCACGCGAATTGCCAAAGGGTACAATAATGGTCGCCCGCAGGCCAAACACACTGGCAGCATAAGCCAGACTTTGGCCGTGATTACCCCGTGTTGCACTAATGATGCCGTTAATGATTTGTGTGGATCGTGACAAATATCGACAAAAAGTAAGGCCCCCACGCACTTTGAATGCACCCAGGCGCGTGTGGTTCTCGTGCTTGACATAAATGGACAATCCCGTTGCCCGGTCCAGAAGCGGCCATCGAATGGTTGGCGTTGGCGCAACATATTCATGCACAAAATCAGCAGCGTCGGTCAGTTCCCGAGCAGTAAACACATTGTACCCCTGTATAGAAATTGTAACCTTATGCTCAAATCTGCATTGTATGCCTATCCAGGATACAACATTGTCCCCGTTATGCGGGGTGGCGACCGGAACGCGAGGGAGCGGTGCGTTCCGGTCGCAACGCGGTTAAAAACCGCGCGGGGGGTGGTCCCGTAAAACCGGTGCAGAAACATACATATCGACATCGGCTCTTGTCAGCCCAACATCCTTAAGCAACCTGTCATCAAGCCGCTTTACATTGTTCTTTTCCCGGGATTCTTTTTGCATCCACACCAATTTTGCAAACAGGCGACGGATCGCTGTGCTCACAAAACCCTGGCGGGTTGCTTTTGCATCCCCTGCGCTCTGGTCTTGCGGCATTGCACCGCCTGCGAGAGTCGCAGGAAACCGGATTGTATCGTTACAATTCGTCATGATTTCCTCCTGCTTTCAAATTGTGTCGATTTCCTTTTGTCATTGACATTGTATCACTGTCAATTTAAACATTGTCACCATGACAATATGGATCCCCGACCTTTCATCCGGTAGCGGCCCGGTTTATCGCCGCATTGCGCAGGCCATTGGTGCTGCCGTTGAAAAAGGGCAATTGCAGGCGGGTGATCGCCTGCCGACCCATCGAGACATGGCTTATCATTTAGGTGTTACGGTTGGCACGGTAACGCGCGCCTATCGCGAGGCCGAACGCCTGGGCCTTGCCATTGGCGAGGTTGGGCGCGGCACATATGTCAGCGCACCCCTTGAAACGGACCCGCCCCTGTTGTTACCCGGCCATCCGGTTGCCTTTGGCAAAGGGTCGCAAGGCCCCCAGGCCCCGGTGATGAATGACGCCAACACAAACGCCCCCCATAGAACGGTTGCCGATATGCGACAAGACGTCGCAAATGGTTATGTTCAATCCGGCACCAACAGTGCCCCTGTCAATTTTGGCACCGCCGACGTTTCATTCACCCAAAACCGGGGCACAAACACGGCCTATCCGGTGACACTGGATGATGGACCGATCAATTTTCGTATGAATTGCCCCCTGCCCCCGCAGGAAACCCACATCAATCAGGTGTTGATCGACATCGCGCAAAGCGGCCCGATTGAAAACCTGATTACGTATAAAACCGAATATGGCATGCCCCATCATCGCCAGGCCCTGGCAAAAATGGCCGGGCGTTTCGGGCTGGATGACAACCCCGACCGGGTTTTGCCAACTGCGGGCGTGCAACATGCCATGACCGTCGCGCTAATGACGTTTACCCGACCAGGTGATCTGGTTCTGTGCGAGGAAATGACCTATCCCAACCTGCGCAGTCTGGCCGCAATGATGCAGTTTCGCCTGCGTGGCGTTGCGATGGATGAAGAAGGCATTTTGCCCGATGTTCTGGATAATTTGTGTCGCACACAATCGCCCAGGGTCATCTATTTAATGCCAACCCTGCATAACCCGCTATGCAGCACCATGAGCCACGAACGCCGCGTTGCCATTGCCGAAGTGCTGCGAAAACACAATCTGCTGCTAATCGAAGATGCCATTTATGGCTTTTTAAACCCCGAATCCCCCCCGCCCTTGTCATGCTTTGTCCCCGAACGGGCCATTTATCTGAATGGTATTTCCAAAAGTGTTGGCGGCGGTTTACGCATTGGTTTTATCCACGCCCCGATCCAGTATATTGCCAAACTGGCAAGCGGCATTCGCACCACCTGCTGGATGACACCTGGCATCAATCTGGAACTGGTCACCCGCCTGATCAATGACGGCACGGTTGAACGCTATGAACGCTGGCACCGCGAGGAAGCATCACGCCGGCTTGGCGTTATTCTGGGCAGCCTCAAGGGATATGATGTGCGCTTCCACCCCACCAATTATCACATCTGGCTAACCTTGCCCGACCATATCGAAACCAGCGAACTGGTCATGAATGCGGCAAATTCGGGTGTTATGTTAACTGCAGCCCAGCAATTTGCCGTTGGTGTCCCCCCACGTGGCTTGCGGCTGTCTTTTGGTGCCGAACGTTCAACCGAACGTATTCATCACGGCGTCAACATCATCCTTCGCCTGTTGCAAACCAGCGAATTTAGCGACGCCCAGGTCATGTAACGGCTATTAAAAAACGCACCCAAAACGGATTGGCCGGGTAGATTTACACATGCAATCACATTCACCCGCCAATCCGTAATGCCAGCCCTGCAATATGCATCCCCACAACGGACACTATTTTTATGCGCTAAAACCTTTATTTGGCGCAAATTCTTCCATGGCGCCGCCACTGCGTTTTTAATATTCTATTGCAATACACGCATTTTAAAGAGAAATACCGCGATGATCAAATGACGACAGATGCTATAAATCACGTCATTCCCGCCCCCAAACGCAATTCGCATTGGCTGGAAACAGTTTTTCAGGTCATCGCCTGGATTTTCCTTGTTCTTAACATCGCAATTGGCATGTCCATGCTATTTGCAAGCAATGTTTCAACAAACATGTTCTCCACTGCCATGGGCTACACATCAGGGATCACGTTTGCGATCAGTGGCATTATCCTTTGGGCCTTGTTTTTAGCTATTGCCTATGGCCTTAAATATCTGCGCAAAATCGAGGCAAATACAGCAAGGAACTAAACCGCAGCAGGCCCGCCCAGCCGGTTAAAAAACCAGGTGGCGAGTTCGGCTTTGCGCGATTTTAAATCCGGGGCAAGAATGTTTCCGCCCGGATACGGGCGCAAATGTTGCACAACAAATGGCTCGGATAACGGCACCAGTTGCCAATAAAGTTGCCTGATAACATCCCGTGCGCGGTGGCCGGCCCAGTTCGCAGGCAACAACCGGGCAGGCAGACCCGGGTCGCGCAACACCACCTGTTTAAAACCATGCATAAGCACCATGCGCAGCGCAAATGCCAGATCCGGCGTACATTCTGCAGCCAGATCAACCGATAACAGCGGTTCAAACAGGGCCAGTTTTTGCAGATATTCCTGCTGCAAGGATTGCAGGTCCCACGTCGATGCAACCATGTCCCGCAAGGATGCAGATTCGGCAATATCCTGCGTTTCCGCCCGCAACGAAATCGCGGCCGACGCCAGCCCGGTTTCCGCCAGAATTTGCCGGGTCAAGGCAATATCAATACCCGGATGGGCAAACACATTCCCCGATACGGCCCCAAACCCGCGCCAGGCCAGCATACGTGCAGCCACCCTTTTTTGTTCTGTTGTTATCACATGGTTATCAAACATGATCAGGGTCCATTGCCCATCCCATTCGGCAGCCGGGGCCGCATAAAACTGACGGCATCCGGGCTCGATCAATCGCCAGCCTTCCGACGTAACCCGATAAACCGCCTGCCGCCCCACCCTTTGGGTGTCAAGCCAGCCATCACGCGACATTCGAAACACAGCGGTACGCAACACCCGCTCACTAACCCCGACCGGCGCCAGCAAAGAAATCAGGTCGGCCAAAAAAACGGACTCGCCCCGTGGGCGCAACACATCACATAAAAAAGTAATGACAACCGCACGGCTGCTTAAATCAAGCCGGGAACGAATCATTTCAAACTGTGAATAAGTGTGGCTGGTTTGCCGGTTCATCCCTGTTCCCACCAATATATCCGGAATGGAAATTTTTGCATTTTTGCCCATTTCCATTATTGAGCCAGCTGGTCATTTTGCGTCTATGGCATCAGAATAAACATGATACACAATCATCTAAAATCGACAATATTTGTATCACGATGACGTAAATTATGCGGTGAAAGCACAGGAAAACAAATTTCACGGATGCAATGCTTGACCATTGCATATCCTTGCTTCCAAAATCACTTCGCACTTGCATTTGGCGACCTGCCAAATGCAAGTTTCCGGGGTCCTTACAAAAGAGCGCACATGCCGATTTCCCGCCTTGAAGCAGACGATTGCAGTTTTCCGCATTTCCGTATTCGCAGCCCGCAAAAGGACACAACGCCAGAAATTTTCGATTTCACATCGCATTACCGCGCGGCAGAGGCCCTGAAATTTGGCCTGTCGATGTCGGAGCCGGGCTTTAACGTGTTTGTGCTGGGTCTGGACCGGGCCGGGCGCATGACCGCGACAATGGATTATCTGAAAAAATCGATGGAGGACCATCCGGCCCCCGCCGACTGGGTGTATCTGAATAATTTCTCGCGCAGTAACCGCCCCCGCCCCTTTAGCCTGGAACCCGGCAATGGCCGCAAACTGACCGAGGCGATGGAAACCCTGATTTCCCATCTGCGCGAAGCCTTTGCCGCCGCTTTTAACGCCCCGGCGCACCTGACCGAAACCCAAGCCCAAACCGAAGAAGCGCGCCATCAGGTTCGCGATAAATTCGAGATTCTGCGCAATTTTGCCCGTGAACGCGGGCTTGATGTTCAGGAAAACGAAAAAGGTGTCATGATCGTCGCACTTGACGACGAAGGCGAACCCATCGCGATGGACAAACTTACCAAGGAACGCCGCGATACAGCCGACGCCGTTTTTGAAGAAGTCGCCGAAGAAGCCCGCAAAACCCTGCTGTCAACGCGCGACCTTGAAGACCAGATTGGCGATACGCTCGACAGTCTGCGCCGGTCGGCCGCGAGTGAGGTATTAAAACCCCGCATTGAAAAATTGCGCGAGGTTTTTACCGTGCCTGGCCTGAAGGCATGGTTCGACGCACTTGAAGCAGATATCCTCGATAATATTGATGCTTTTGAAGAACCCGACGATCAACCTGCAATCGACCTTGGCGATGGCAAAATGCCTGAAACGGTCGAAGATCGCTATGCCGTTAATTTGCTGATCGATCATTCCCGCGATGAGCATCCTGACGTGGTTCTGGAACCATCGCCCAGCTACGATAATTTGTTTGGTCAAATTCAATATCGCCCGATGGCAGGCGGAATGCACCCGCATTTCTCGCTGATCAAACCAGGGGCGTTGCATCGGGCAAATGGCGGTGTGCTGGTATTACGTGCAGAAAGCCTGGTTGAACATGAAGAAAGCTGGAACTACCTGAAAGCCGCCTTGCGCGACGGCGAAATCCGCATCGAGGAACGTCAAAAGTCCGGCCCGCCCACCGCAGGCGCGCCCGAACCGCGCGCCATTCCGCTTGATGTTAAAATTGTCATCGTTGGTGCGCCGAAATACTATTATTCGTTCTTTTCCCTGGATGTCGACTTTCGCAACCATTTTCGCGTCAAGGCCGATATCGACCCCGATATGCCAGCGATCGCCCGCAACATCACAACCTATACCGGGCTTTTGACCCGTTCGGTACAGGCACGTTCGGGCATCTCGATTGATACCGGCGCCATTCGCCAATTGCTGGGACAGGCCGCACGCTGGGCGGGCGAACGCGACAAAATTTCCGCCCAGATCGAACGGGTCGAAGATGTCGCGATCGAGGCCGGGGCACTGGCAAAAACAGCAGGCCGCACGACCATTCGTGCCGCCGATGTCAAACGTGCGATTGAAGAACGCCGCCATCGCAACAGCCGCCTTGAGGACAGATCCCACGAACGCGTGCAACGCCGCGAAGTCCTGATTGACAGCTTTGGCAGTGTTATCGGTCAGGTAAACGCGCTGACCGTGCTGGATTATGGCGATCACGCATTTGGCCTGCCCGCCCGTGTTACAGCCCGCAGCTATGTGGGCAACCTGGGTGTTTTAAATATTGAACGCATGGTCGATCTGTCTGGCCCGTTACAGCAGAAATCGGTCATGACAATCGAGGGTTTTTTAAAATCCCGCTTCGCCCAGGAATTTCCGCTGTCTTTTGCCTGTTCTGTCACGTTCGAGCAAAATTACGGCGGAATCGAAGGGGATTCAGCCTCGCTTGCCGAGTTATGTGCAATTATTTCAGCGATTTCTCAGGTGCCGGTTAAACAAAACATTGGCGTTACCGGGTCGATGAACCAGTTTGGCGAAGCACAGGTGGTAGGCGGTATTGCCCATAAAATCGAAGGATTTTATCGCATTTGCGCCGATCAGGGTTTTACCGGGGACCAAGGTGTTATTGTACCTGCAGCCAATGCCGAAAACATTATTCTGCGCGACGAAGTGGTTCATGCCATCCGTCAGGGCAAGTTTAATATCTGGACCATCGATAATATCAGCGATGCCATCGAAATTCTAACCGGCAAACCCTGTGGTGATACCGCAGATGGCAATTACCCCGAAGACAGCGTTTTTGCCAGGGCCATGGAACGATTACGCCGCAACGATGTGCTACTGCGCGAACGGCACGCTTATCCTAGCTGGTCGGAATAGTGATGCATTCTAACCCTAACATCCGATCTTGCGACCCTGCCCGTGCCCTGCCCAATGGTAAAACCGGCGGGCCGGGCCGCAATCTGGCACCTCAAAAATCGTCACAGGCCCGGCACCTGTTAGGCGTCACGGCACTGGTCGTATTGATGTGCCAGGCGGGGGGCGTCACACCCGCCCATGCCCAAAATGCCGCCCTTAACAGCAAGGCCGACACCGTATCCGGGCTTAATGCCATTCCCACCGACCTGCCCGGCAGTGCGCGGCGCAGCGCTGGCAACACAACAAACAGAAATGGGCCGCTTAACCTGCTGGAACTGGCAAAAGCACGCCACAAGAACGCAGGAAATACAGCCTATTCCCAAACATCTCCTGCCAGCACGGATCCCCGG
Organism: Thalassospira sp. NFXS8; assembly: GCF_040148805.1. NCBI lineage: Bacteria > Pseudomonadati > Pseudomonadota > Alphaproteobacteria > Rhodospirillales > Thalassospiraceae > Thalassospira > Thalassospira sp. NFXS8. The sequence goes on from NZ_JAGEMF010000001.1 coordinate 605,328, forward strand.
ACAACCGATTTCCTGCTTTCCAGCCGCTATCGCAATGACAAACTGGCAAAATCCGGCACCCCAAAATTAAAACGCCCGGCAGATGCCAATGTCATTCAGGCATCGATCATGCAATCAAATAACGGACAAAATGCCACCGCGTCACAATGGACGCAGCCAAGAATTCAAAACACCGCCCCGGTCAAAACTGTAACGCCCCCCACCATATCCAAACCGGTCATCTCACCACCAACACCGCCTGCCACCGCCCACCAACCCGCTCCTGCACCACAAAACAGCCAAATCATTACCCCGTGGGGCCACAAAAATAGTGATACAGATGCAGCCGGTACGACCAACAGGCCCCGCACCGGGAATACCGGCATAAACACGCAAAAAGACGATCCGGCAATGCCGCCAGTGGCAGGTTCTTCGGCGATTTTTGCTCTTCCCCTGGCGGCACCTGAACACCCCCAATCACAACCACCCGAACAAATGCCGACGGCACCGGCAATGACAAAACCCCATCAGGCAACAACACAGTCGCCATCACCGCAGGCAAACATGCACGCACCTGCCATCCCTGCACCCGACAGGACAGCGGCAATGCCACCAGTAACCAACGACGATTTTGTCATGCAGCTTGGCGCGTTTCGCACGGCCATTTCGGCTGAAACCTATTGGGCCAGTTTTGCCATTCGCTATCCCGACCTCGCGGCACAGCATCATCATTACCTTGGCGTTATTGATCTGGGCGAAAAAGGCCGGTTCCACCGCCTGCGTATTGGCGGCTTTGCCTCGCTTGCCCAAGCCAAAGAAAAATGCCGCCAGCTTGCAACTGACGGCACCGCCTGTATCGGGTTACCCCGATAGGACTTTATACAAATTACTGCCCGGTTTTTGCGGGTGCCAGCATGGTGATTTTATCAACAATCAGGGTCGACGCTTCACGGCATGTCGTCATTAGTGCCGAATGCCCGGTAACCCGTACAAGATCACCCGGGCGGAAACCTGATGCCTTGTTTGCCAGTGCATACAACGTCCCGTCATTGGCGCGGAATGTCACGCATTCCTGCCCCTGATCGGTAATTTCACCTGTTGTTGTAATCGTGTCGCGGTTAAATGTGCTGCATGCTCCAAGCATGACAACCAGAGAGGCTGCCGCAACAACTTTGACGTGCCTGTGACCCAACCAGAAACTCATTTCTCACGTCTCCTTGACGGATTTTCATTTAAAAAGCGGTTTCAAAGATATTGTTAAGACTCTTGTAACCGACAGCTTTTAAAAAAACACTTCTGATTCCATTTTGTAGCCGTTTCGACGTCCCCTGTCATTGCCTGAAACAAGCGATGGAACAACATGAAAGATGTTGATCTGCCCCTGCTGCAATCCTTATTAAAGGCTGCTTCCCTGCGCCCGGATCAAAAACAGCCGCGCCCGGATGAGCCGACACCGGAATTATCGACCCTGATTAAACATGTTCACAGCCTGCAAACCCGGCTTGATCAATCGGAAAACCGTGTTCGCCAGCTTGAAAATTTGCTTGATACCGACGATCTGACAGGCCTCCATAACCGGCGCGGTTTTTTGCGTTTGTTAAAACAAACCCTAGGCACTACCCCCAATTCCCGTCCTGAAACAAGCGTGATAATCGCCGACCTTGATGGTTTCAAAAAAACCAATGACCAACATGGCCATGCCGCAGGTGACACTGTTTTGCGCCATTTTGCCCACATCCTTAAAAAACACCTGGCCCTAAAAGATTTTGCCGGTCGGCTGGGCGGCGACGAATTTGCCGTTGCCCTGGTAAATCACGGCACCCCGCATGGTCATTCCTTTATTGATCGCGTCAAATCGTCCCTCGGCAGGTCACCGGTTTTATGGCACCATGCCCATATTGCGGTTGTTGCCAGTTTTGGTGTGGCAAGCAGCCATGATCACCGCAGCCTGAACCGTCTGTTGCACAGTGCTGACATGGAAATGTATCGTCACAAACATGGCACAGCTGGCATAACCCCAAAGGCTGGCTTGCAACAACGTGGTAAAAGCCACGATCCTGGCACAGGATGGGACCAGAACCTGGTATCGTGAAGCCGTTTATTTTTTGTGGTTTTCCTTCAATATCGCTGCAATAAGCGCTATCTATACCATTGGCGAGCATCAATCGGACCTGATAGCTGGTCTATAACAACATAAGAATAGCTTGGCGGTCATGGAATGACAGAACATTCTTCGGCAGATATTGGCGAAACAGACCGCGACCTTTTGGCCGCGATGGCGTTTTGCTGGGCCGACATGCTGCTTGAAGTGGACGAAAACGGCTATGTTCTTTTTGCTGCCGGTGCGATTGAAAGTTTGCTGGGCTGCACGCCCGAACGCCTTGTTGGCGAAGCCCTTGAACAATTGATTGTGGCGGCCGAACGTCCGCTTTTGCGGGCCTATCTGCACAGCAGCACCGGTATAAAACGGCTGGAAGAACTTGATCTCGACCTTCAGGTGCCCGCGACACACACCACGCCATCATCTGTTTTACCCATATCGATCAGCGGTTATCTGATCTCTGATCCGGTTGGCCGGTATTTTCTTGCAATTCGTCATCGGGCAATTCGCCCCCGTGCACGTCACGGCATCGACCGGCTTATCCTGCAACAGGGCATGTCTGGTCGAACCCGGCTGGCACGAAAAAAAACGACCGGAAAATTATCTGTGCCGGAAACAGCGATGTCGCGTTTTAACGAATTACCTGACACGGACGAACCAGATCAGCCAACACACCACAACACAGCACTGATTGTTCTTGAAAACCTGGCCGCCGCACGCAGCCGCGCCGAGACCGAAGCGGCCAACGAACTTTCCGACATGATCCGTCAACGCAACCGCGACGATCACCCCGGTGCGCAACCGTCTCACCGCCCGGGCATGCATGAACCCATGATCGAACTGGAACGCCGGATTGTGGCCTATGCCAGTGCCTTGCGCGCCGATTTAAACGACCCTGCCTTTTCTGAAACCGGCGACATACAGCAAGGCGAGCCCGCGCAGGACGCAACAGCATCAGCGTCGCCATCTGATGAAACCACCCAAACGACACCCGACATCGATAACACATCCCCCGCGTTGCAAACATTTCAGTCGGAAGGTAACCCGGCCAGTCTTGCACAGACCGAACAGGATGCGTTCGGTGTGCTGCACAATGTCGCCCATTCCCTAATCGAGCTTGAATCCGACGCCGACGAACCGGTTTTTGAAGGCCCTGACTATGAGGTTGCCCACGCGGTACATCATCAGCATGATGTTGAGGGAGATGGTTTCACCACCAACCTGACACGTGCGGTTGCCTATGCTCTTAACCGGTTGCACGCTCGACGCGATACCCGTGATGATGTCAGTGCCGAAAAACTTTCTGCCAGCCTGCCCGGGCTTATTCAGGAAACAATGAAATCGGTACGGGCATTTCGCGAAATTGTTAAAAACGGGTCCTTTACCGTCGCTCTTCAGCCAATCGTCAGCCTGAATGATGAAAAAATTCACCATTACGAGGCCCTCGCCCGCTTTACGGGAACAGACGACACCCTTGCCATCGACCAGATTATTCATTTTGCCGAAGGTACCGGCCTGATCACTGAATTTGACCTGGCGATGTGCCGCAAAGTGCTGGAATATATGTCGTCGGAACAATGCCCGCCCAACATGCATATCGCAATCAATCTGTCCGGGCATTCGCTTGAGCAGCACGAATTTGATACCGCCCTTTTGCAGGTTCTTGACGATTTCGCCATTGACCCGTCACTGGTTTATTTTGAAGTCACCGAAACAGCCCGCATCACCAATTTACGGCTGGTCAATGCCACCTTGCAGCAATTGCGGTCACGCGGGCATATGGTGTGCCTGGATGATTTTGGCGCCGGGGCCGCCAATTTTGAATATCTCAGCGCGCTTGACGTTGACGTTATCAAATTTGATGGTCGCGCCATGCAAACCGCCCTTGCCAACCCCAAGGGCCGGGCCTTTTTAAAGGCCACGGCGTCACTGTGTCGTGATTTGAAAATCAACACAATTGCCGAAATGATCCATAATGTCGCGACCTTCGAAATGCTGCGCGACCTTGGCATCGATTTTGGTCAGGGATACCATTTTGGTCATCCTGAAACTGTTCATTTTACCCTTAAAAACAATCCATTGGCGGGAAGCAATAACGCAAATACCCCCCCGCCAGCAGGAGACCGCCGATGATTTCTCGCCTGATCTATCGTAAAAAGAAATCAGTCCGTGAGAAAGTACCCTCCGCTGTCGACACACAGGTTGAAACGGTTGAACCTGCCCGTGCCAATCCTGCCGATATTGCCCAGTCTGACCCGAGCACCCTGCGCGAACGCCGCGCCGCTGCCATCAGCGGCACCCTGAACGCGCACGATGCCAGCGATGTTGACCAGAACGCCCTGCGATTTGAACTTGAACCATCCACCATGGCCCAGGCAGAGGCCCCGGTAATGGTGATGCGGCAAAACGGCACGCCATTATTTGCCAATAAAAACGCCATGGGTTTTGCCGACGGCATTCGCGAAGGACTGTTCCCGGAAATTGTCGCGCTGATCGCCCGTGCGCTTGAGACGCCAGGCGGCGTTGTCGAACTTTTGACATTCGAGGTTCAGCGCGGTACGGCAACGCTTGAACTCACCGCACTGCCAATGCGGGATGACTTTATTTTGTTGCTGCCCCGCGACGTATCGATGGACCGCAACCTGCGCGAGGCACTGATTGATTCGCGCCAGCGCTATCGCGATATCGTCGAGGTTTCATCGGCCTTTGCCTGGGAAACCGACGAAAGCGGCAAATTTGTTTTTGTATCCCCGCGTGGCGCGATGGATTATCAGGCAAAATCACTGTTGGGCCGCCTGCCAATCGATTTTATGATCGAAAAAAACGATCAGGATGCCGAACAGGTTTTTAAAACAATCCGTGCTGTACGCGACATGCCGATCTGGTTTTACCGTGCTAATGGCAACAGCGCCTGCCTGTCGGTTTCGGCAACGCCAATCATTAATCGCGACGGCAAATGGTGCGGGGCACGCGGCCTCGCCCATGACATTACCGAACAACGCCAGCATGAAACAGAAATTGCCAACGCCCGGAACCGCGACCGGTTAATTACCTATATCGTTCGGGCCATGCGCGATGAAATCAACCCGACCGAAGTGTTGCGCAATGCTGCCACGGCCAGTTCCCGGGCCCTTGCCTGTGCTGCCTGCGTCATTTTTCGTCCGGAACACGAAGATGGCGACATGGTTGACGTTGCCAGCCAAGGCGACGATGCCTGCAAAAAAATTGCTGCCGAAATTTTAAATTCCCTGCCTGTCGATATCGATAACCAGGAAATTGAAAATGGCAATTACTGGATCAAAATCCGCCGCTGTCATTATCACCACCGGGTTAATGGCGCTGTTGCCTTTATGTTTGAACGCGACCATCCCATTCCCAACGAGGGCGAACGCTCCATTATGGATGACGTTGCCGACCAAATCGGCATTGCTATTGAACAGGCTGATAACCACGACCGCATTGTTATGTTATCGCGAACGGATGGTATGACGGGCCTGTTAAACCGGCGGGCGTTTTTTGATGAATTGAAACGCCGTTATGCCCGCCTTATTCACCAGCCCAGCCCGGCCGCGCTGATGTATGTTGATATGGATAACTTCAAACTGGTCAATGATGTGCACGGGCATCAACGCGGTGACGAAGCCATCCTGACATTAAGCCGCATGCTGCAGGATAACACCCGCCCTGGCGACCTTGTTGCGCGACTGGGCGGCGACGAATTTGTCGTATGGCTGGATGGTGCTGATCGCAATGCCGCCGAAAGCCGCGCCAAAGACCTGATTAGCGCCAGCGCCACCTTGCGCCCGTTATCAGGCCGGGAAGACCGGCCATTGGGCATATCGCTGGGTATCGCGGTTCACGAAATCAATGAAACCGAAGACATTGACGATTTGGTGCAACGTGCTGATGACACAATGTATTTTGTAAAAAAACACGGCAAGGGCAGCTATGCCATTGCCGAACCTGTTGGTGTGCATACGCCAACCAGAACTGACTAGGGAGCCTACCCGATGAAGGGTTTTTTGCAGCGTGTCTTTACGCGGCGCAAGGAAACGCCAATTTCCTATGAGGAAGCCAAGGATATGGCCGCCAGTTCGGCAGCCCATGTTCGCGGAACCCTTGCGCAACGCCATGACACCCGACCGGAAATTTTATATTTTCTGGCAAATGACGCCGAGGCATCGGTTCGACGCCATGTCGCGGAAAACGAGGCAACACCGGTTCAGGCGGACCTGCTGTTAACCGACGACAAGGACGATGATGTCCGCGGGACACTGGCACAAAAAATTGCCAATCTGTCGGACGGGTTAACACCGAACGAAACCGATAAATTACGCCGCATGACCTATCAGGCGCTGGAAAAACTGGCGCGTGATCAGGCCATTCAGGTGCGGCAGGTTATTGCCGAAACACTGAAGGATCTGGTTCATGCGCCGCAACCGATTATTACCCAGCTTGCACGCGATACGGAAACGGTTGTTTGTGGTCCAATCCTGCAATATTCGCCGGTCCTGACCGAACTTGACCTGCTTGAAATCATTGAAACCAATACGGCATCAGGTGCGCTCAGTTTTGTGTCGCAGCGCCGTAATCTAAGCGAACGTCTGTCAGACGCCATTGCCGCCACCACCGATACCGATGCGATATCGCATTTGCTTGGCAACCGGTCTGCGCAAATTCGCGAGGAAACCCTCGATCAGCTTATTGATCGTGCCCCCGATATTCAGCAATGGCACGAACCGCTGGTACAGCGCCCCGCCCTTGGTCCGTCTGCAGCGGGCAAACTGGCCCGATTTGTCGCCCAGAACCTGATATCGGTGCTGGAGCGACGCAAGGATTTAAAAGACGACCAGCTTGCCATGGTGCGCAAAGTGGTTGAACGCCGGATCGAATCCGGTGAATTCAGTGCCGCAGTAAACCGTCAGGGAAAAGCTGACAAAAAAGGCAGCAAAAAGAACAATACCTACAAGGACAAAGCCGCAACACCAGACGACGAGGCCGCAGGCTCCAACGAAACCGAAGCCTATCAGATGGCACTGGACCTGCATGCCAAAGGCAAGCTGACGGACGCCCGCATTTCAACGGCGATGACCGAAAATGATGTTAAGTTTGCCCGGGCAGCGCTTGCTGTGAGGGCAGGAATTCCGTCCGAGGCCGTGGCAAAAGTGTTAAACACCCATTCAGCCAAAGGGGTTGTTTCATTGGCGTGGAAGGCAGGCCTCCCTGCCGATCTGGCCGTGAAAATACAGGTCAAACTGGGCCATGTCCCCCCCGGACAGGCACTTAACCCACGTTCAGGAAATACTTATCCGCTAAGCGAGGATGACATGCTCTGGCAGCTTGAGTTTTTTACCGGCATGGCAACAGTTGGCGTGCGTTAAAACAACAAGCCATCAAATATTTACAACAGGCTCCCCTGATATCGGGGCGTCTGTTGAATTATAAGGAAATATCTGCCGTTAAAAACTGCGCTTAGCATCACCTTGGCACCATCCTGCCCGCTATCTTCTGCCCCTAACCGTTTAGAATTCCGAGCGCGTTGATCTTTCTGCATTCGCGTGTGCATCGGGCAAAACCCGCGCCGGTTCACTATTTTCTGCCAGCCAATATGGGCCTTAAATGGCCGGGCGTCGCATGGAAATATGTGGGATACCGTCTTCGTCAAACGGATCACCTTCTGTAATAAAGCCCAGGCCCTGATAGAATCGTTCCAGATGTTGCTGGCCATTCAGGAACACCCCCAACCCCGAAAAATGTTTTTCACACGCCTGGATCGACTGCATCATAATAGCGCGACCAACACCCTGACCGCGCAAGGCCGATGCCGCAACCACCCGCCCGATTGCCGGGTCGCTTCCCTGCGCACTGTGATGCGGGTCAATACCGGCGGGCACAATGCGCGTTGCAGCCACCACCTTACCATCAATCTGGCCCAAAACATGAAATGACAGCGGATCAAGGCCATCAATTTCGGGAAAAATGCAGTTTTGCTCGATAATAAAAATTTGTTGGCGCAGCATCAGCAAATCATGCAACTGCCGCAGTCCCAGGTCATCAAAACGACCGTGCCACCAAACAATCTGTTCTGCTTTCATAGATATCAGGCTCCGTTAACTGGCGCGGTGTTCAATATGGTAAACAAACACATCGTCTTCCTGTAATGACGCCAGCAATACATTGCCCGTCATCTCGCAAAAAGACTTCATATCTGCAACCGAACCCGGGTCGGTTGCCATTACTTTTATAACGCCGCCTATCGGAACATCACGCAATGCCTTTTTGGTTTTCAAAACCGGCATCGGGCACATCAGGCCGCGTGCGTCCAAAACCAGGCTAAAAGGGTCCTGTGGCGAAACAGTCATGGCTTTTCCTTCATATTTTTCATCATCCGGCCGTTCAATTGGTCCCTGCGATGATTTGGCGATTGTTGCATTTGCACAATATGTTAGACTGGCCTTCAATAATCAATCAAACGCTCACGCCTGTGCTGCCGCAATGCAAATCTATCTGCCTATCGCCGAGATGTCGGTAAATGTACTGCTTATTTTAGGTCTTGGCGGCGGCGTCGGATTTGTGTCCGGATTGTTCGGCGTTGGTGGTGGATTTCTGATCACACCGCTTTTGATCTTTTTTGGCATTCCGCCTGCGGTTTCAGTTGCGACTGCCGCCAATCAAATTGTTGCGTCTTCATTGTCGGGTGTCATCGTCCATTGGCGGCGTGGCAATGTTGATGTCAAAATGGGTTTGGTGTTGCTGGTCGGCGGTCTTGCCGGGTCATCGTCCGGGGTGGGGATTTTTGCCTGGCTACGGTCGCTGGGGCAAATCGATCTGGTTATTTCGCTATGCTATGTGGTGTTTCTGGGCACCATTGGCGGCATGATGATGATCGAGGCATCGCGCGCCATTTTCCGCACCCGCCGCAAAAGCGGCACCGTCCGGCGCAGCAAAAAACATCAACACGGTTTTTTGCATCGTCTGCCGCTTAAGGTCCGGTTTTATCGTTCCGGCCTTTATGTCAGCGCGCTTTTACCCCTTCTGGTCGGGTTTCTGGTTGGTTTGCTGACGGCCTTAATGGGGGTTGGCGGCGGTTTTGTCATGGTTCCGGCCATGATTTACATTCTGGGTATGCCAACCAGCGTGGTTATCGGCACTTCCCTGTTTCAAATCATTTTCGTTTCAGCCAACGTTACCATCCTGCAATCGATCCAGACCCACACCGTGGATGTGGCCCTGGCATTGTTGCTGGTATCGGGCGCGGTTGTTGGTGCGCAGTTCGGGGCGCGGTTTGGTGCCAAAATCAAGGCTGAATATCTTCGTGCCGGTTTGGCCGCCCTTGTTCTGGCCGTGTGTATCAAGCTGGCACTCGACCTCGTCATCACCCCGAACGATCTGTTCTCTGTTGCGCCGGGGAATTTGTGATGGTGGCATCGGCTATGGCTTCGCTTGTCGCAATTGTTTGTCGCGCGCAAGCCGCTGCGCGACACAATCCTGTACAGCGCCAAAAATTCGGCCGTATTGACCTGTCTTTTGCCCTGTTCACCGCCCTGCTTTGCACAGCACTGGTGGCGATAAAACCTGCCAAAGCCGACCCTTTGGTCGTTGATCTGTCAAACCACCTGGTGGCGATCAGCACCGGTTTTACCGGCACCGATGTTTTGCTTTTTGGGGCGATTGAAAACAAGGGCGATGTTGTGATTACCGTTCGCGGCCCCGAACGCGACATGATTGTTCGCCGCAAGGAACGCAAGGCAGGCATCTGGATCAACACCAAAAGTGCTTATGTTCGCAATGTCCCTACATATTATGCCACAGCGGCCAGCCGCCCGATCGAGCTGATCGCCAATGACCGGCTGTTTGCGTCCTACCATATCGGGCTACAAAACCAGCGATTTGTCACCACGATGAATGGCGACGATACAGATGACAGCCTGTATCGCGATGCCTTGCTGCGCAATATGGAATATGTCGGCCTGTTTAACGACAAGCCCGCAAAAATTAGTTTTCTATCCAATCAGCTTTTTCGTACCGATGTTCATTTTCCGGCCAACACCCCAACCGGTACCTACGTGATTGATGTTTATTTGATCCGTGACGGGCGCATTGCCAGCATCAAAAGTACACCGCTTGTCGTTTCCAAAACCGGTGTCAGTGCCGATGTTTATGACTTTGCCCATCGCTATTCTGCGCTTTACGGCATTATCGCCGTCATCATTGCAGGGATCGCCGGTTGGGTTGCAAGTGTTCTGTTTCGCAAAAACTAACCCTCCCCGCCCCTTATTTTCCCATGCAATGCCACTGTAAAACTGGCCCGGTTTTCCTTACGACATGCTGCGGATTAATGCTGTCAAGCTGGCGTGCCGCAAATTTATTGCATGCAGCCATGCAGCAAACCGGCTAAAAATAGCTTGGATAATCGCCCTTTGATGCGGCACAATTTCAAAAAACATGGTGCCACCGCAGTCTGTGTTGAGGCGACACCGAACCCCACTGTAAAATCATCACAGGGCAGGAACCGATGAACTCCAACCAAGATGATCGAGAATTACTAAGTTCGAATAACCGAACATTTTTGGTAGTTGTCGATGACAGCGATGAAATGACCAAGGCATTGCGATATGCCTGTCGCCGCGCACAACATACCGGCGGACGGGTGGCTTTGCTTAGCGTTATCGAACCGGCAGAATTTCAGCACTGGATGGCCGTTGGTGATTTGATGCAGGAAGAAGCCCGCGAAAACGCCGAAAACCGGATCAATGATTTGGCAGGTTATGTGCATGAACAGACCGGCTTCATGCCATTGTTGTTCATTCGCGAAGGCCGCATCAAGGATGAACTTCTGAGTGTGCTGGAAGAAGAACAGATTTCAATTCTGGTTCTGGCTGCCAGCGCCAATAATGAAGGCCCGGGCCCCCTGATTACGGCCCTGACCAAAAGCGATGTTGTCGGCCAGCTTCGTTTGCCCCTGACCATCGTACCGGCAGCGCTATCCGATGCGGATATTGATGCGCTAAGCTAGGGCTGAACGACCAATTTTGCCCGCTATCAATATCGAACCCGACTTTAAAAACGGCCTGACAAATTGTTCAGGCCGTTTGCTGTTCAAGAAAATCCATATAAGCGACAAAAGATTCCTTTTGCCCAAACAAAACATGCGACCGGGTACGAATGGCTTGCGCAATAACCGACCGGCGACGTTTATCGGTCGCCAGTGTCAAAGCTGTTTCAACATAATCCGCCGAATTATAGGCAACGCAATCAAACACCGAAATTTGCCGGTAACAAGTGTGGCTGCGGCGTGTTCTGGCTTCCTTGCCTGGCAAGGTTACCAACGGCACACCCAGGCCAAGGCAATCAAACCCCAGCATGGCATCGTTCCAGGCCGGGCTTTCCAGCACCACATCAACCGCGCCAAGCAATGACAGCATTTCGGCACGGTTGCGCACATTCACAAACCGCATCCGTCCGGCAACATCACCATGATTAACGGCAAACCGCCGCCCCCATGCGGCGTCCCATGTGTCACGTTCCGGCGCAATCAGCAACAATTCGGCGGTTTCATCAAGACGCAAGATCTCGGCAATCAGCGGGTCAAAATCGGCACTTAACACATCAAGTGGCTGCGGGCATAAATAACTGTTGCGATCTTCATCTATCCGCCACTGGCGCTGTAAATCCCGCATTGACTGTTCGGGTACAGACGGACATTCCCCGTTGACAAACAAGCCCGGCAAACGCACCAGCTTTTCGGTATAGCGCCCTTCGCCACCAGCGGCTTCCCAGTCATCGGCGACAAAATGAAAATCCATATTCGATAAACCGGTCGTTGCGGCAATACCACCGCCCGCCACCTGTATCGGTGCCAAACGCCAGCTTGCCAGCAACATGGTATAGGCGTCGGCTTGCGCATCAACATAATGCAGCACATCAAATTCCAGCCCGGCAATTACTCCGGCGGAATGTTTCGGGTCCAGCGGCAGGCGCACCACCAGATCGGCATTAACATCAATGCGCGATGTAATGTCGTCCTCGCCCAGCGGCGGGCGCACCACGGTAATGTCAAACCGGTCACGATCCAGCGCGCTGACAAACCCCGCAATCCAGCGACCAATACCGTTATTGCACATATTGGCTGAAACAATACCCAGCCGCACCTTGCGTCCCTGCGTGGAAACCGCGTCCCGCACCACAGGAATATCGGCATCTGCCGCCAGTTGTTCCCAATAACGGCCCACCGCCATTAATTGCTCATCCCCGTGCGGGCGCAATGCCGCCCGCCAAACCGGCGGAAACCGGGTCAGTGTCATGGGGTCGATACGACCGGGTGCAGTCTGAGTACCATTTTCTTCATCCGATAAAATGGCATCTTCAACAATATCGCGAACGACCTCGTCATTTTGCGCATTGATATCAACTGGCACCGGCGAAAACAGCAACCGCCTGGCAGTGCGAAACAGGGTCGCGTCATCGCCATTGCGAATTTTACGGTCAATGGTTTTTTGTAAAACCTCGTGCGCCATCGCGGCGTCCGTCTGTTCGGAAAGCTCAACAGCCAGGCGAAACACGGCATCATCGCCGCCGCCAGCCCCAATCGCCGCGCCAAACCGTTCAACTGCTTCATTATGGCGGCCCGAAAGACTTAACCCCTCGCCCATCATCAGCAATAATTCGGGATCATCGGGATAGCGACGCACCAGTGGCTCAAGCGAGGCAATGGCCTCGCTGCCCTGGCCGGTCCGCAAATTAAGCAAAGCCAATGTGCGGCGTGCGCCTTCAGCATCGGGATCCAATGCCAGCACCTGACGCAAACAATGTAACGCCCCGGCAAACTGACCCAGACGAAACAGCGCCTCGCCATATGCCGTAAGGGCGGTCTTGTGTCCGGGCGATAGCCGCAAGGCCCGCATCAACGGATCACTGGCAGAAACGGTCCGCCCCTGATCAAGCAGAATTTGCCCTAACAGCACCAGTGCCATCACCATATCCTCGCGGATCGACAACGCATGTCGGCAGGCAGCTTCGGCCCCTTCCAGATCGCCGCTGTCGCGCAGACTGGCAGCATAATTTGCATTAATATCGGCGCTGTCGGGCGCCTGGTTCAGGGCAATCTGGTAATTTTCGCGGGCTTGATCCAAATCGCCAAGATCACGATAGGTATTGGCAAGGTTGCAATACAACGCCGGAGAATCGGGGCATAAGCGAATCGCCCGTTTAAACGCACCGACAGCATCGCGATTTTTACCTGCCGCTTTAAGCGCACGGGCATGGTCATGCTGAATTTCGGCATTGCTGGCATCGGCAATTGCCGCGCGGCCCATGCGTTCGGCAGCAATGTCAAACCGGCCCTGCTTTAATGCAACCAAACCCGCAAGATGCATGGGTTCAACCGCTTGCGGGTAAGCAAGCGTCAGCATGCGGCAGGCATCTTCGGCCTCCGCAAAATGACCGGCCTCGAACAAATCAAGTGCCGAATAAAACATCTCGCCCAGGTCAGACAATGAATTTTCAACCATTCGATCAGAACGCACATTTATATTCATGCGCGAACAATAACGACCAAGCGTTAACAAACCACGCAATTCAGTTGCGAACAATCAAACAGATCATTGATGTCGGGATCAATGATACATTCTGAATTATTTCAAGATGCATTGATCATAGCCGAGCCATCCGCCCGCAAATAATCGACAGAAACAACCCGGCGATATAAGACGATTAATAAAACCGGTTTTTTGCGACAATCCCCTTATCAGCATTTAATATTTTCCAGTCACGTGTACTGGCATTAACCAGCCCCCCCTGATGAAGGCACCGGGAAAGCAGCCCGTTTTCGCGAATTTTCATCAACCCCGAATTAAGGGTCTGAATAATTTCTTCGGCCCGGGGCGACTGGCGCGACACCATAAAATGTTGCGCATTTGGCATCGCCACTTTCAGGCCCGGCACCGGCAGCAACCTGCCGCCTTCAAATTCGCGCATCATGTCGGAACGTGGTGAAAATTCCAGCAACGTAAAATCAGCCCGGCCCTGTGCAATCAAATGATACATCTGTCCGGTTGTGCTCACCGGGTACAAACTGGCAAGGTTCATTTCAGTCAAAACCATCCAGTCCAGCCGCCAATGCGGGTTACTTACCGCAGTTAACCTGCGAATATCGTCAAGGTCGCGAGCCTTTTGCAAATTTGAATTATCCGGCAGGCCATATATGCCTTTAAACAGTTCGCCAGCCTCAATAAAAGCATCACTTTTCAACACACTGTCATTGCCAGCTATGTTAAAATCCCAGTCGGCTTTAACTGTTGCAACGCCATCTGCTACCATCAGGCGGCTGCGGGCGGAATTTGGCGAATCAATTCCGACCACATTCACATCCATCCCGCCTGCTTTCAGGGTTTCGCGCAACAAAACATAATTGGTTAGCGAAGTGTTGTTGTAATTTGGCCCGTTGCAACGGTCGCAAAAATCGCTCGATTGCGGGTCATCATAACATTTTTGCACACCGGGCAGGTCAATGGACCGCACAGGCATTATCACCGGCGGGTCGGCGTAACCGGCCACGGGCAGGCCAACAACCACAACAAACAGCACCACGGCGACCGCGCGGATCAGGCTGTTATGTAACATGTGCCAAAACTGCATTTGCCGCCCCTGCGCCAGGAACCTGAACAGAACCTTGATGGTTTATATCGGGTTTTGCCCGGCCATCTTCAACATGGCGCTGCCTTTATCCTTATCCGGTGTCAATGATACCAAACAAACAGCTGTCAAATAAGGCAAAATCCTGCGCAGCCCGGCCTGGACAATGACAATGGCAAAATAGCGAAACCACAATCACCTTCCGTCAAATGCCGGGCCACACATCTAGCGCAGCAAAAATGTTGCCATCAACAACAACCCGGCAGCAAGGCCGCGTTGCCATTCAAACGGCTGTGCATTCATACCAAGCATTCCAAAACTATCGATCACAAGGGCGCATAATACCTGCCCCGACATGATCAGGGCAATCATGCTTGCTGTGCCCAGGCGGGGTGCCACAATGGTGGTCGCCGATAAAACAACACAACCACATAATCCACCGGCCCAGGCCCACCACGGAACATGCCCTGCCCCTGTCATACGCGGCACACTGCCCAGCGACATAAACCCGGCAAGCGCTAAAATTAAAGTCAACACAAAACCGGAAAACGAGGCCGCCCACAGCGACGACCCCATTAATTTAGCCAACCGCGCATTCATCGCCGCCTGCACAGGCAACATGACACCGGCTGAAAATGCCAATACGGCATAAAACAGATACATGGGATTTTTCCATCAGGAATGGTGTGAACGCACAGCAGGAAACGAATTTTACCCGCCGCAAATGCGCCAGAATTCGTCGAGATGCGCCACCAGTTCAGCCGGGCATTCTTCGGGCATATAATGTCCAACCCCGGCAAAAACGCCGCCCCGGCAATCGGTTGCAATTTGATTTAGGGTATTAAACAAAACCGCACCCACACCATATTGCGCACCATAGGCCAATACCGGCATTGTCAGCGGGTCTAGCGCACGCTTACGCGATTGCGCCAGCCCTGCGTGTGAAAATGCCGTTTTGTAATATGCCAATGCGGCGCGCAAGGCCCCTGGCCGGGTGTTTACCCGCACATATTCATCCATTGTCGGACCATCAAAAACATGGCTTTGCACCGATTTGGCCGAAAAAAGCCAGGTCAAAAATGCCCGTTCACGCCCGGTAATTAAAATTTCCGGCAAATCATCCAACCGGTTAAAGGCAAAATGCCAGGTTTTAACGTTTACATCCTCGTCAGGAATGCCTGCTGGCGGCGGAGGTGTTATTCCCGGCAAGGCCCCGTCAAAAACCGCCAGGGTACGCACGACATCAGGGTAATCTACCGCCAGGGCATAGCCAATCCAGGTGCCAATATCATGGCCAACAACATCAATCGGCCCTTCTGCCAAAACTTCTGTTTGGTGCAAAAATGCATAAATTTCACTGGCAATTGTCGCCATGTCATATCCGGCAACGGGATGGTCTGAATCCCCCATGCCACGCGGGTCAATCGCAATTACCCTGCGTCCCTGTGCAACCAGTGTTTGCATCACAAATCGCCATGCAAACCAGCTTTGCGGCCAACCTGGAATTAACAAAACCGGCGCCCCCGTCCCGCCATCAACATAATGCAGGGACACATCCTTTATCAGGGCCGTATGCCGGTCAAAGACCTGCCAAAAACGCGGTGCATCAAAACCAGTTTCTTCACTATCCCAGGCTTTCGTCATTGCATTGCTCTTAAAAACTTCATTCTGTTTTGTCATTTTCATTTCC
Organism: Thalassospira sp. NFXS8; assembly: GCF_040148805.1. Taxonomy (NCBI): domain Bacteria; kingdom Pseudomonadati; phylum Pseudomonadota; class Alphaproteobacteria; order Rhodospirillales; family Thalassospiraceae; genus Thalassospira; species Thalassospira sp. NFXS8. The sequence continues at coordinate 621,731 of NZ_JAGEMF010000001.1, forward strand.
TGTTACAAAGGTTATTTTGGAAATAAACATTCCCAAAATAACCAAAAAAAATCACAGCAGCATTTTTAATGCCTGCGAAATCATCTGTTGCATGGCAACCAATGAATAGCCGCCCTTGCCAACAACCCGCATTCCCTGGATCAGGCACAGCAACATGGTTGCAGTACTCGCCGGGGCAATATCCTTACGAACAGACCCGTCGTTCTGGCCTTTTCTAATCAGGTCAGCAAATCGCTTTTCGTAACTGGAAAGCTGGCCTTCAATACGTCTGGCGATGTTTTCATCATTGCTTGCAAGTTCAACATTGCCTGCCACCACCAAACAGCCAAGCTGCCCAACCTTGCCCGATGCCAATTCGGCATAAACCTGTAATATCGCGGCAATTTCGTCATAACCGGTTGCAAACCCGGTTGTTTTTTGCGCCATTTCTTGCTGGCGTAATGCAATATACCGGTTCAATGCCGCCATAAAAATGGCCTGCTTGTCGGGAAAGGCCTTGTACAGGCTGCCTGCCGAAACCTTCATCGCGGCGGCCAGGTCACTAACCGATACCCCGTGAAACCCCTTTTGAGTGAAAACGGCAATGGCCCCGTCAAGGGCAGCGTCAATGTCAAATTCACGCGGGCGACCGCGCTGACCCGCTGTAAGCGATGAGGTTTTATTTGTCATGCACCGTATTTAGGAAACATTTATTCCCAAATCAAGCGTAAAATACAGTACCTTCATTCTTTGCTCTTATGTGATTGAATTTAAAACAAACGGGCATGTCGCCAGACATACCCGCTTGCACCATTACCTTCTGGAAACTCGCCGGATATCAATTCAAATCGCGACGATTCTTTCCTGAAATGCCAATCAAAATCGTAAATGCTGCAATTTGAAAATCCCGGGCAGCCTCTTGTCCGCCTAGATTGGCTGGTTTCCGCTCTCTTTGTAAAACCCAGTCAATATCCGCACAACATGCTCAAGGTCAATTGGCTTGCTGATATGGTCGTTCATACCTACCCCAAGGCAATCGGCCCGATCTGAAAGGGATGCATTTCCTGTCATGGCAATGATGGGCAAGTCAGCCGCTTTTTTAAATTTACGAATAATCCGCGTGGCTTCAAGCCCATCCATAACCGGCATCTGCACATCCATAATCACAACGTCATAGGTCTTATCTATATCCAATGCTTTTTGAACACCTTCTGCCCCGCTATTGGCCAAATCGACCAGCGCCCCTTCACTTCCCAAAAGCTCACTTGCGACAAAGCGGTTAATTTCGTTGTCTTCAACCACAAGCAATTTCATCCCCTGCAATCGCTTCATAGGCTCGGGCTCTGCCAGCGCTGACGAAGTTTCATCACTATCTGTGCCGGCATATTCAGCCAACACCTGCCCTAACTGCTTATATGAGAAGGGTTTATGCAGGTATTTATACAGCCCCGAAAATTTTTGCAGATCAAATTTGCTATCATCGCGCACCAGCGAAATAACGCCCAAACCATGCTCTGCGCCCTGGTCTATAGCCATTTGCAGCTTTAAAACATCACCATCAGGCAGGCGGAATTCATCGATAACAACCGTGCGCACAGCCCCCGTTTCAACAGGTTTTGTCATCTCGTTCTCAAACTCGGCAACAGATGAAATGACAAAAACCTCGTAGCCCATTTTACGGATTAAATCGGCGTAAACAGCACTGCTATGTGCCTGTGATGCAAACAGCATAACCGATACATCTGGCCGTGGTGCCAGCACCGTTGCGACATCCACACCCCCGTCAGAGGGCACATCAAACTTCAGTTCGAAAACAAATTTGCTGCCCTGCCCCAAAACACTTTCAACAGTAATTTGACCACCCAGCAACGATACCAGGCGATCACAAATCACCAGCCCCAACCCCGTTCCGCCAAATTCCCGCGATGTGGATGTTTCTGCCTGCGTAAAACCGGTAAACAACCGTGCCAGCTGATCTCGTGAAATGCCAATTCCAGTGTCCTCGACACAAAAACGCAGCATACAACTTTCGCGGTCTTTGGGACCGACCTGGGAAACAGAAACCCGCACAAATCCGTGTTTCGTAAATTTTAGCGCATTTCCTGCAAGGTTAATCAGGATTTGACGAAGCCTTAGACTATCGCCTTTCAAAAGCGGTGAAATACCCGGATCAATGTCAAAAACAATATCGACATCCTTACTTTGATTGGACCCGTATAATATGGCGCCAAGATCATGGAAAAGCTCGATAAGGTCAAACTCGTGAATATCAATTTCCAGCTTGTCGGCCTCGATTTTTGAATAATCAAGAATATCATTCAACAAACCCAGCAAAGCCTTTGCCGCACCGTGCGCCTTGCCCAGAAAGTCGCGCTGCCGGTCACTAAGATCGGTTTGCTGGGTAAGCTGTAACATCCCCAGAATGGCATTCATCGGCGTGCGAATTTCGTGGCTCATATTGGCAAGGAAATTAGACTTGGCAACACTGGCCTTGTCTGCATTTTCCCGGGCCTGATGCAGCAGGTCTTCCCGGTGTTTCTGGTCGGTAATATCGCGGTTAAAGCCCGTTATCCGTATTGCATTTCCATTCACGTCGCGTTCAACATTTGCACCCGCCTGAATGAATCGTGTATCGCCCGGTGAGGGAATAATGCGAAAAACAACATCGAAATCATCTGTCCCCCCGATCACAGCCTGCAACCTGTCTGTCAGTTCCCCCACTTCATCAGGATGCACTTTGGAACGCCAGTGCTCATAGCCAATGCCCGCTTCCTTTAAGGAAACCGGATAGCCATAAATCGAATACATCTGATCGTTCCATATGAGCGAATTATCGCCAATCTCCCACGACCATACGCCCATTTCGGCCACATCTGCGGCCATTTGCAACTGGTCCCGGGCCGCCTCAAGCTGACGCCCGAAATTTCGTTGTTCGGTAACATCTGTTGATACACACAAAAATCCGCTACGCACGCCGTTATCATCGCGAATTTCTGAAATAACCGTCGATGCCGTAAATTCACTTCCATCCGCGCGAACCTGGGTCCAGTCCCTGATCGTTGTCGCCCCGTTGCGCGGCTCAAAGAACAAAACATCCCCCGTCTGCACCCCGGCACATGCAATATCGGGCATTTCCTTGGCATATTTTTTCAATTCCGCATCTTTAAAAAATGCCTGTAACGAAACAAACCCGACAACATCATTTTCACGACACCGCAAAAGGTTTTCCGCCCCCGAATTGAAAACCCTGATGACGCCATTTTTGTCCGTCGCAATGATCGAAATTTCAGTCGCCGCGTGCAAAAGACTCAGAAGAAGCGAGTTCACATTTGTTAATTCGGTTGTCCGCAAGGCGATCTCTTTTTCCAGATGAAGGTTCATCTCGCTAATGCGTTTCCGTGCCTCCTTCTGGATCGTAAAGTCGCGCATGGTTTTAGATGAACCGATGACCTTTCCAGTTGGCGAAAGAATGGGCGAAATGGTGACGAACACCTCAATCATCCGCCCGTCCCGGTGCAAACGTTGCGTTTCAAAATTCTCAACGTCATCACCTTGTTCCAGGCGTTCTTTGATCGTTATTTCTTCGTTTCGCAAAAAATCCGGCACCAGAAAATCGGCAAAAATCCTGCCAATGGCATCTTCCTGGCTATAGCCAAACAATCTGGTTGCACCCGGGTTCCAACTGGTAATCACACCATTAAGGTCCTGGCCAATAACAGCATCAAACGAACTTTCAACAATAGATGCCAGTTCAGATCGCTGCTTGGCAATTTCGCGCCTGTTGCGCTGGCTCATCGAAACAACAGCAACAAGAAAGGCCAACGCAATACTGCCAACCGTCCCGCTAATCAGAACAATCTGGGGCGGAAACCGGTTTAAATTATCAATAAATTTTGCCCGGGGTGTCAGATTGACCAACCAGTTTCTGCCAAAAATACTGATATTGCCAATGGTCTCATATTCACTTTCATATGTGCTGGCTTCATCCATATTGGCAAAAAACCGTGCCGGATTTTCCGGGTCGGTAACATCCGCAAGGGTAACGCTAAATAAATCGTCATTAAGATGAAGATCGGCAAGAACCTCTTCCATCAGCAAAGGGGCATAACTCCAGCCAAAGGTGGCGGCAATTCTTTGTTGCGGGGTTAACACCGGCATGCCGGGCCGATAAATGGGCATCAATATCAAAAATGATTGCTGCGGGTTCCCGCTTGCCTGCACCAGTGTAATTGGCCCGGTTAACTGAACGCGCCCCGTTACCATTGCTTCATAAGCAGCCGTTCGCCGGTTTGTCTCCGAACCAATATCAAGCCCAACCGCCTCTGCATTGCGCTCAACCGGTTCAATATATTGAATAATATAACGTTCTTCGGTATGTGGATTTAATTGGCGAACGGCAAATCCCGGCGCGCCATCCTTTCGTGCCTGTTCAACAAAAACAGCTTCATCTTCGGGGAGGACCCGCCTGATAAAGCCAAATCCACGCGCGCCGGGAAATTCATCGTCCACGTCACGTGTTTTGCTGTAAGCGGCAAATTTCTGGCGCGTGATCCCGTTTTCACCTGCCGTCAGAATCGTTCCACGGGCACCGCGCAACCCGTATTGGTAAAGCGTAATACGCTCTATAATACTACCCGTCAGCAATTGTGACGTCTCGGCAACGGCCGATACAATATGGTTCCGGTTGCTATCACTTAACTTCCATGTTCCGCCAACTGTCAGCAGCACCCCGGCAAGTAATGTCGCAATTACAATAACATTCGGCTTGTGCCAATGCAGTTTTGTTTTCATTCGTCCACCCTGATGGCACCAGATCCTTCACTACATTGTTAAATTGGCCCTGACCGCTACGCTTTAAAGTCCCGAAACTTTAATTCTGCCGGTTTACCTTGCCGTCATTGCCACAAAGACATGCATGCAAAAACGGGCCTGCACATGACAGGCCCGTTTCCAAATACATATCGCTGGGATTAATCAACCTTCGTGCTGAAAATACCGGCCAAACCGGTTCCCCAGAAAATCATTCAGGGCAACCTGTTCTTGCTGGATATATCCTTTGCCCGGCAGCGTCCCGGTCAGAACCATATCCATTACCGCACACAGACCTGCCGATGTCGTCACCTGAATGGCCGACCAGTCGCGCGGGCCAATTCTGGTACCATGCACCTTGCGAATAAAGTTTTCCTCACACAGATACCCGTCGCGTTCCCCAACCGCATCGGCAAAGATCACAATGACATCCTGGCTGGTGATCGGCAGGGATTTTTCAAAAATATCTTTCATCAATTCCGGGCGTTGACCTAATGCCAGATCTTCGATCAGAATTTTCAAAATTTCCTGATGCCCGGGATAACGCACGGTTTTGTAGTCCAGGCTGTCAACCTTACCCTCAAGCATGTCACACAGCGCACCAACACCACCCGATGTGTTAAACGCTTCATATTCGGTGCCATCAATGGTGAAGCGTTCATAACCTTCCAATGGCAGAACCTCGATACGTTTGCCTTTATGAATGGCTTCGCACGGGTTCAGATATTCATTAATCAAGCCATCGGTTGACCATGTAAGGTTATATTTCAAACGATTGGTCGGGTTTTGCGGCAATGCCCCAACACGCAAACGCAAGCTGCGCACCTTATCAAACCGCTTGAACAAATCGTGGGCCGCAATTGAAATAAAGCCCGGGGCCAAACCACATTGCGGCACAAAGGCCCCATCGGCCCCCTTTGAAATTTCCCGAATGGCACGGGTCGTTTCAACATCTTCAGTAACATCAAAATAAGATGCACCAATGTCGCGCGCCACACGGGCAATCGCGACGTTCAAATAAAACGGGCATGTCGACAAAATCGCATCATGGCCGTTTGCAACCTCGCGCAAGGCGGCTTCGTCGGTTACATCAACTTTCACCAGTTTTGCCGCCCCATCCGGTGCGCAAACTTCCAGCATCTGGCCGTTTGCATCGGCAAGCGTCACCGAATAGTCGCCACTTTCATGCAACATAACCGAAACGATACGACCAATTTTGCCCGCACCCAGAACTAAAACTTTTTTCATTGCCATCTCCCGATAGGATTTTGCCGCCTGAAACAGCGATCATGGATCGTTGGGTTTGAATAATTTCAATCTTTGAATGCTCTGCCACTGGACTGCCGGAAACAACCCGGCAATACTGTCAATTCGTAATAATTAACCATCATTTTAATGGGTAAATCCGTTGAAACGTCAGCTTGATGATATCGACCGCCGCCTGATCGCCCGCCTGCAACAGGATGCCCGCCTTCCAACCGCCGCCCTTGCCCGCGATGTTGGACTGTCACGCAGTGCCGTTCAGGAACGGCTGGAGCGATTGCAAAAAAGCCAGATCATTCGTGGATATTCCGTAATTCTGGGGGAAGAAGCCCGCCCTCGCCTGCTGGCCGAGGTAATGATCCAGGTTGAACCGCAAAAATCGGCGGGCGTTGTTGGCGCGTTGCAAAAAATACCCGGCTGCATCCGCTGCCTTGCCATTTCCGGTGAATTTGACCTGATCGCCGAAATTTGTGCCGATACTCCCGAAGAACTCGATCAGATGCTGGACCGGATCGGAACATTAGGCGGGATCAAACGCACATCAAGTTCAATTATACTATCAACCAAGTTTGATCGCCGCCAATCACCTTAAACCATTCCCATTGGTCGCCAAACACAATAGAATTAAGCAATAATTTCCCGCTTTCGATCATGCCAGGGCTATTGATACGTGAACATAAAACGCCGTTTTTCTGTCCTGACCGTTCTTTTGACAAGTTTTCTGGCAACAAGTATTGGCGGGGTCGGACTTGCGCTGTATCTGGGCCTTGGTGCTGCCTATGAAAATACCCGCAATTTATGGGTTCTGGTCGCCGATAACGAACTGGTTTCGTTGCAGCGCGCGATGGGCGAACGCATGGACAATGTTGGCGCGCGCGCCAACTGGGTGGCATCGCAGGTGACGCAGGGGCGCCTTGACCCGGACTTTGATCTGGGGTGGGACAACACCATGCGTGCGCTGGCAGCCGATGAAATGAATGTCATGGCCTACGGTCTGGTCAATGGAGATCGCGAATTTACGGGCTATAACCCGCGCGACATGACCGAAATTCACCATATCCTGCCCGTTGACGACATGTTGATATCGGAAATATCGCAATTGCGCGGCCCAACCAATAACAGAACCAGTTTCCCCCGCTGGGACCCGTATTTCAAACAGCCGGTTATTGTCGACTGGGTGCCATTATTTCGCGACGGGCATTATCTGGGTGTTTTTGTTCAATATCTGTCGTTATCGAACCTGTCGCACAGTTTGGTACGCGGGCGCGAAAACGCGCCGGGTGTGCCTTTTATCATTATCGCCGGTAACCGCGTTCTGGCCCACCCAATGTTACAAAGCTGGGGTGATCACGTTGCCAGTGCGCTGTCTGATGGTGCTGATCAGATCGAACGCAGCCCAGTTCCCCTGCCCCGCACAGTTGATATTGGCGACCCGGTTCTGGCAGGCCTGGGCCAATCGGAGAAACTGGATTACCCTGCCTATAACAAGGGAACAACCACCAGCAACGTTCAACTTTCCGGGTTAAATATCGGCGGGACATATTCCGTTATCGTAACCAAGCAACTTGATAATACGCCGTTTTCTCCGCTGATATTGGGCATTCACTTTGAAGAAAGCCTGTTTGATGCCGAATTTGACAGGCTGGTTCTGACAGCCATTCTGGGCGGGATTGTCCTGCTGCTTTCGATTGTACTTGCCGTGTTTATGTCGCGGCACTTTACCCGGCCCATTCGCCGTTTCGCAACCGCCGCCCGCAGCCTGGAAGCGGGCCACCTTGATATGACCCCCATATTAACCGGTAGCCGCATTCGCGAATATGACGACGCAGCGCGATCATTTAACCATATGATTATTGCCCTGCGTGACCGTGACCGCATCAGCAGCCTGTTTGGCAAGTTCCTGCCGCCTTCAATTGCCCGTGATTTGCTGGCATCCGAAACTGATTCGGGCGTATTACCGCCCCAACAACGTGACGCCACCGTTCTGTTTGTTGATATTGTCGGTTTTACCACCATGTGCGAACAACTTGACCCCGCCCGGATTGTCGCCATGCTGAATGCCTATTTCGACACCGTCACCAACATCATCGAGGAACATGGCGGCATCATTACCCAGTTTCAGGGGGACGCCGTGCTGGCGGTTTATAATGCCTTTGACGAATTAAACGATCATGCCGACGCAGCCCTCGATACCGCCATTAAAATACAGCAGGCCGTTCAGGACCGCCTGTTTGACGGGCAGGAAATAACCTGTCGCTGTGGTATAAATACCGGTCGCATGATTGCAGGCAATGTCGGCGCCACTGATCGGCTTTCCTTTACCGTTCACGGCGATGCGGTGAACAGCGCATCCAGGCTGGAGGCCGAAAACAAACGCTTTGGCACCAAAATCCTGCTTGCAGACAGCACACGCAACCAGCTGTCCAACCCTGATCGCGTCATTGTCGCCGGGGATATCCTGTTGCGTGGCCGTAGCCAAACCACCGCCGTTTACACTGTCGCCAGCGACACCAGGTCATAGCCATTCATTGATGGCAATGCCCTGCCCCGCCTTGTGAAGCGTGATTAAGACCAGCAGGTAGCCAGACCATATTTATCAGGTCCACGACCGCAACACCGACGCGCAAAAATCTGCAAAAACAAAACGCCACCATCACAAGGATGGTGGCGTTTTGTAAAACCTGGTTTTAAGTCCGTAAGGGAACTAACCCTGACGTGCTTTAAAACGCGGATTCTTTTTATTGATGACATATACGCGGCCACGGCGGCGCACGATACGGCAGCCTTTTTCCCGCAGCTTCGCGGATTTCAATGAGTTCCGGATCTTCATAACAGTAAACCTTAGAAACTTTGGCCCTATTGGGAGCCGGGAAAATAGAAGGCACCCCAGTCCCTGTCAACACTTAAAACGCAATAATTTTGCCTCAAGTTATTAAACAGGCGGTGTCAGTGCGTTAGTCGTGCGTTGCGTAGAACCGATAATAGGCCAGTTCACCATTTTCAAGCATTTTTACCCGTCTCATCCACATTTCCATGTCATCTTCCAAAAAAGCGGCAAAATCGGGGTCCAAACCGCTCTTTTGTAGCTCGGCAAGCAGAATCATCCAGGCACTTTTGATCTGCTGGACATGCAATTCGGTTTCATCCTTGGCAATACGAATATCAAATCGCAGCTTTCCCAGCACATCTTTGTATCGATCTGCCGTCCATGGATGCGGTTTTTCGTCCTCTTTTTCAACCCAACTGCGATAATTGGCCGAAGACTCGTCGGCTTTTGCTGTCACCACATAATCGGTAATCAGCAATTGTCCCTGTTCACGTAGCGATTCGGTCAGTTTCAACAAAAAGGTATCTTTTTTATCGATGACGAACATTTCACCGAACGAATAGACCACGTTAAAATATTTCGACCGAAATTCAGGTGCCAGCGGGTCATATTGCTGAACCGGCACTTTTTTCTGGCTTCCCGTTGCAACAGACCGCTCCATCCCCAACAGGGCCAGTTCACCATCCTGTTCCAGCGCGGTCACCCACACCCCGAACTTATCGGCCAGCACACGTGCCGTACCACCAATGCGCGCCCCGATCTCAAGGCAGCTCATGGTTTCGTCCAATGCCAGCGGCTTTGCCAGTTCCAGCGCATATTCATGCCCGCCGGGTTTCATGATGCCGCGATCAAACAATTTGCCATACAGCTTTAATCGTTCCGGTGGCCAGCGGCCCACTTCTTCTTCCAGGTCAAGCTCGCCGGGTTCCTCTTCCACCGGGCGAGCGGCCAATACCAGCATTCGTTGCAACCAGCGCCGGTAATCAGCCAGTTGCTGTTCCATCAGGTAATATTCCGCCGGATCGTCATAGCCTTCCCAGCGCGCCCGAAGCCTTTTACGAAAAGGCACCTTAATTGCTTCCGTCGCGCCAAACGGGTCATCCGGTGAGATATTTTCATCCATATAGGGATTGGCATCCGATGATTTTCGTTGCCAGAACTTAAATTTCAATGGCACCGCCCGCTACACTATGCTGTTCAACATTCATGCGGGCCATCATCAATGATCGCCCCGGCAAGGTAAAGAGTGAAAGCACAACACATCACAAGCAACACGCACTATATCGCCCCCACGCCAGGCAGACGCACCATGGGCCGTCTCATTCGCAATAACGCCTAGCGATTTCACAAAACCGGCCCACACCACGCAATCGGGCCGCAATTGGCCCCGGCGTCGGTTAACTATTGTGCCAACGCCTTTGCTTTCTCAATAAAACACAAACAATTGTAGCGCCAAACGCCCTAATATTTCACAATATGCGTGCCAGCAATGGCAGCGTTGCCTGATAGACGGCGTTCTTGCGGGATACTCCGCTGGCCTGACTGATCCAAGAGACAATAAAAACCGCATGAGCCACGACCCCCTCATTCCCTATTACCGCCAACTGGGCCTTAAACCCGGTGCGAGTGAAAAAGAAATCAAACTGGCCTATCGCAAACTGGCGTTTGAATTTCATCCTGACCGGAATTCCGACGCCGATGCGGAAGAACGGTTCAAGGACGTCACCGAGGCTTATGAAATTCTGGCGGGGATCCGGCGTCGCCCGCCCACGGGCCCGTCTGGCGGCGCACGCGGCAACACAACAGCATCGGGTAAAAGCAATCCCTCCGGCGGCCCTGCACAGGGTGCAGAACGCCACCATACCACCAAACAGGGCTTTGCCGGGTCCGGCCGCAAACAGCAAAACAACCGGGAAGAAGACCGCTATGCCGAGGCAAGCTCGGCCTATCAGCGCCATCAGGCTAAAACCGGCCAGCGCGACCCAAAAGTAAACCCTGGCGCGCGCCGCCATCATAAATCGGCAAACCGAAATGGCGATACAAGCGGGTTTGCCCGCTGCGCCATTACCGATGTGATTTCAGCCCAGCCACGCCATATTGAATTTACAATCATTCACGGGTTTTTAAATTCCATCCGCCGGGAAACCATCAGCGCGGTTTTATCGCCGAAAGGTGCGCGCCGCATGGCTCTGCGCGCCAGCCTGCGTACATGGCTAAGCGGGTTTTGGGGCTGGCGCAGTTTTTTCCCCGCCTGGCGGGCCATTATTGCCAATATGCGGGGGGGAAACTTCCCTGCCGAAGCCAACGCACAACTTCTTTACAATCAGGCCACTGCATTTGAACGCACTGGCAATAAGCCACTGGCCCGTGCTGTTTTAATGCAGGCATCTGATTTTATTGGCAATAACAGGTCTGCACTGGCCGAACAGATACGCGCAAATTTACGCCGCCTTGATACCGGCCAACCGGCACGACGTGTACGCGATGAATGGAAACGCGTGGCCATGTTCGATGCCCTGATGCATCTGGGACCGGTATTTGTCGTTATTTTTGTCCTGTTGCTGGCCTTTGGACCGGCACATACGTATTTTAGCACCGAATTTCCCGGGCAGGTTCGCAACACAATCGAAACTGTCCGCAACAAGGTCGAAAACCTGATCTCCCCCAAAACCGATCCTTATTATGTCGATCAGCAATTTCTTAATTTGCGTACCGGGGCAGGTATTAAATTTCCGGTCATGCGACGGCTTTCACGCTTTGAAACCGTATTTCTTATTGGTGAAAACGAAAACTTCTGGATCCGGGTTGAAACAGAACTGGGTGAAGACGGCTATGTAAATGCCGACGCCCTGGTCCCCGGAGATGGCAGTGCGGCACGCGACGAATGGTGCAAACAAAATAAATGCGACTGACCCAACGGCCAGTCGCATTTAAAGAAAATCCTGAAACACCAATAACGCATATCGGCGTTAGACGATATTACACAGTCTTTGCCGGAATGGCCTTTAAGGCCGCCTGCAAATAATCCCAGAACCGGGCTACAGCCGGGATATGGGCACATTCATCGGGGCTATGTGCGCGTTTGATGGTTGGTCCAAACGATATCATATCCCAGTTCGGATATTTTGATCCCAGAACACCACATTCCAGCCCGGCATGGATCACTTTTACCTCGGCATCCCTGCCAAACAGGTCGCGATGTACAGCCTGCATCATATCAAGCACTTCGCTGTCCATATTGGGTTTCCAGCCAGGATAGGCATCGCCCCAGGTCACAGTTGCACCGATATTTTCAAAAACAGCCGTGGCAACATCCCGTGTTGCATCGCGCGCACTGGAAATGGAACTGCGTGCCGACAGGGTTACTTTAGCCTGCCCGTCGGCCACCGACACAATCGCCAGATTGATCGATGTTTCAACAACGCCGGGAACACTGGTGCTCATGGCTTGCACACCATTGGGGCTGCCCAGAATGGCATTGTTAAAGGTAATGCTATCAGCCGGGGTCATGGCACTTTCCGGCAAATCCACATTCGATGCGGCAATGGCGAAATTGGGCTCAAGATCGGCATATTCACCAGTCACGGCATCCTGAAATGCGGCCAGCGCGCGGTCAAAGGCACCTGCATTTTCCGCCGGTAAAACGATGGTGGCAAAGGATTCACGCGGAATGGCATTGCGTGCCGTACCTGCCTGGATCGACACGATCCGCGCATCCAGATCGCGCAATAACGGGCGCAAGAAACGCGCCATCAATTTATTGGCATTGCCCAGGCCCAAAATAATATCAATGCCCGAATGCCCGCCCTTAAGGCCGGTCAGCGCAATTTTACGTGCGATCAGGTCATTGGCAACCGTATCGGCACTATATTGCCAGCGCGCCACCAGGTCGCCGCCGCCAGCACAGCCGACATACAATTCATATTCATCTTCGGTATCAAGGTTTAACAGAATTTCGCCCTGCAAACGGCCCGGCTCCAGGTTCATCGCGCCGGTCAGGCCACGTTCCTCGTCCACCGTAAACAACAATTCCAGCGGGCCGTGCTCGACCGATTTATCGCACAGAACACCCAGCATTGCCGCAGCACCGATACCATTATCCGCGCCCAGTGTGGTGTTGTCCGCCGTAACCCATTCACCATCAACATAGGCGTTGATCGGGTCTGTATCAAAATTGTGGCTTGATCCGCTATTGGCCTGGGTCACCATATCAACATGGGATTGCAGAACCACCATTTTACGGTCTTCGTATCCCGGCGTTGCTGCAACATTCACCACCAGGTTGCTGCCGCTATCGCGATAATGGCTGCAACCATTGTCATCAGCCAGTTTTTCAATCATCTGCAACACCGCTTCTTCCTTGGTGGAAGGCCGCGGGATGTCGCACAGTTTTTGAAAATTGGCCCAAATTGCAGTTGGTTCTATTTGGCTGATATTGCCCACGGTGGCGCTCTCCTGTCTGGATCGAAACATACAGGCCCAAAGAACATATCAACATCCAGGACACAAACATTCCTGCGCAATGATCAACAAGATCCATCTTCCATCCGGCATTGTGAATGGAAAAAATTGGGGCAGCGCAGTGTATCCGGCCTGAAAACTGTTCTTAAAACCCGACAGCCTCCTAATTATCGCATATCCGAACCAATTTCCACCACCGCGTCAGGGATTTCCCGCAGATATCGGGTTAAGCGGGGCAAAACGGCAAAGTCAACGGTGCTGATCGGCATGGCACGAATGGCCTATTTTTCACCCGGTTCCAAATCAGTCCCGGCTTTTCCTTCACCATTGGATCGTGGCACATCATCGGGCATGATCATGGCTGCCGGCAGGGTCGGATCTGCATAGACAATCTGATTACGGCCATTTTGTTTCGCCTGATACAGGGCACGATCCCCCACCAGAAGGGCCGTTGGCAAATCGATTTCACTATCGCCAATATCGCCACCAATGGTCACCCCGATGCTGACGGTTACCGAAACGGCGTCGGCATTGCCCTCGTCATCCGGCAGGCGGATACTCCCAATCAGATTTGCCAGCTTTCGGGCAATTCCTGTTGTGACTTCGGCTGTGGCCGATGGCAATAACACAGCGAATTCCTCGCCACCCAAACGAACCACAAGGTCGTCCTCGCGCAAGGCACGCCGCAGCACTGCGGCAACTTCCTGCAACACCCGGTCGCCGCAAGTATGACCAAAACGGTCATTGATCTGCTTGAAATAATCCAGGTCCAGCATGGCAATGCCATATTGCCAGGCCTTGTTCCGCAACCGGCGAATATCCTGAAGGCGGCTAACGGCCCCTTCAAATCCACGCCGGTTCAAAACCTCGGTCAAAGGATCGGTCGATGCCAAAACCGCAAGCTGCTTTTCAACTTCCTTGTGGTCGGTCACATCCAGGGCAGAAACCATCATGCCCCCGCCCTGCAACCGGTTGGTCCGAATGTCGGCCAGGCGCCCGGACGGTGTCATCACCCCATTACGATCGGCATGGTCATGCCCGGCACGTGTCATTTCGCGGTAAATGGCGCGCAACCCCGATACATCAAATTCAGGGGTCGCTGCGGGGTAAACCGCCGGATTTTGCGCAAATAACCGCGAAAACTCGCGATTGAAATGCAAAACATGCAATTCCTCGTCAAACATTGCAACGGCGGTAGGCACCATACGAATGACTTCGGCCACCGCATTTTCAAGGCTGTTTTTATTGCGCATTAACATGCCTGTCATGCGCACTTCTTCGCGCACATCGTGGGCAGTCGTCAAAACGGCAGGCTTGCCATCATGCCACAAAATACGTTCATCGGTCAGGTCGCACCAAACTTCGCGCCCGTCATCAAGATAACTGCATTCCCGGCGCCGATCCCCGGCAACAACACCTTGCAAAACCTTCTGGCTATAGGCCGCACTTTGCTCACGCATGGACACATCAACAAACCGCGAAAGATCGGGGTTTGTCATAAAATCGCTTGCATTTTTGGCCCCGGTCAGCCGGGCGAATGCGTCATTTACATACAGGGCGGTCATGTCACGATGAACGGTTACACCGATAAATGACCGACCCAGCATATGATCAACCTGCATTGCGGTTGTGCCATTTTCGATCACTTGTGCCGTCGTCAACAACGCACGGCCATCTTCCCATTCAATGGTTTCGTCACTTATTTCCAGCCACACCGGAGAACCGTCACGGCGAATGTTATATACCTTTTTCCAGCCATGAAAGCCGACCGTCGCGATAAAACGATCATAAAGTTTCTGGGCTTCGCGATGAAAGGCTGGTGGAATATACTGCGCAATATCAGTATCTTGCATAAAATCGGCAGCATCCTTGCAGCCCATCATGCGCGCATAGGCATCATTGGCAAAAATTGCCTGCAAGCCCCGGTGAATAACGACACCTACAGCTGATTGCCCATAGAGACCTTCGATCTCTTTTTGCTCAAAGCGCGCCAACCCGTTCCCCTGACCGTGCCAGCCACCATGCCAAACGGCTTCATCCGTCAACAGGCAGCACACAACATTTTCTATCGTCAACTATAACCATTGGTTGATGCTTATTATATTCATTAAATATGAAGAAGCCGTAACGCACCAACACAATCATTTGTTCAACCCCGCACCCCAAACATCGGGCACCAGCGAAACCGTGCATATTGTATAGCTCCGGTACAGATACAGGAAAGACAAGATATGTCCAAAAAACAATAAATTATATGGCACGTCAAAAGCGGTCCATTCTACAGACCTATTCTTTCGAATATAATTCCATAGCGGCCTCGCCAACTGTACAGGCGCAAAACCGGGAACCGGGGGCCCATGCAACCATATCACTGGAAATCAGGCACCCGATTCAACTTCTAATGCAAATCACACAGAAACAACCCTGGGTTAACTTCCTAACATTTCAATCTCGCTAAGTGAAATGTCAAAGGCCGCCAGGCCTTCTTCGATGTAATCACCCAGCAAAGGAATTCCGGTTAAATACTCGGCGGTGTGGTTGGTATGGCCATCTTCGGCTTCGCTCAGCGCTTCCTGCCACTGATCGGCATCAAAACTGCCTCGCCCGATCCAGACCAGAGCGACAAGATGGCATTGCTCGTCCCAATTCAAATCATTAATCGCGTCAACCAGTTCGCTGTGGGTCGCATCGTCGCCATAGGCTTCCAAAACCTCACGAAACTGGTCGTCTGAGCCGTTTGATCCATAATCAGGCTCAACAACATCTTCCTGCACATCAAAGGCACGCGCCTTTAACAGGATAAAGGCAACCTTTTCCAGATCAATCGCTGGAAAATCCTCTGCTTCTGCATCATCGAGAACGTCCGACATAAAATTCTCCATTTGCCAACAAAAAATCACGTCATAACGCATCGGCACACGGCCAAAGCCGGGCCGGGAAACCAATATTTTATGTACATTTACCCGGCCCTGTCGGGGCAACACACATCATCGCCCGCGTCGCGCCATGATCCTGCCAATAGTTATGGTAACCATCTGTGCCCTGTAACAACGACAATCAGCACTTGTTCCCAAAACAGCACAGGCAATACCACAACAAGGACTGGCAACCACCCGCATCGCAAAACAACCCGGGATACTGGAAGCATCGGGCCAGCTACGATAAGGTCACAATTATACCGCGCACAACCGGAGAAAAAAATTGGATTATCGTGATGTCGACATCATCAATCACCAGCGGGGCTGGGATGGATATTTCAAACTTGACGTTTATGAACTGCGTCACAAACAGTTTAACGGCGACCAAAGCCAGATTATAAGGCGCGAAGTGTTAGAGCGCGGCCATGCGGTTGCCGTCCTGCCCTACGACCCGGTGCGTGACGAAGTAGTTTTAATCGAACAATTTCGCCCGGCCACCCTGAGCGTCCATAAAAACACCCCCGAAATGCCCGCCTGGCTAACCGAAATTGTCGCCGGCATTGTCGAACCCGGCGAAACCCTGCAAGACGTAGCCCGCCGCGAAACCATCGAAGAATCCGGCTGTTCGATTATCGGGGATCTCGAAATCATCATTCCGCGCTATTATGCATCGCCGGGGTGCAGCAGCGAAACAGTGCAAATATTCTACGGGCAGGTTGACAGCGAAAAGGCCGGCGGCCTGCATGGCCTTGACGAAGAAGGCGAAGATATTCGCGTTTTTACCAAATCATCCGACGAATGTTTTGCCATGTTACGCGACGGTATTTTCTGTAATGCCCCTACCATCATGGCCATACAATGGCTGACGTTAAACCGCGACCGATTACGCCACGCCGCCAGAACATCAATTAAATAACACAAATTTTGTGCGTATATTTTATTTGACACAAAATCTACGTGGTAATTTTAAAACTGACTTGACTTTTGTGTATAAAAGGACCAATCAACAGGCATATATTTTGTAATCTGATAATTCTGGAGTCTGTCATGGACATTCGCAATGGCACCATCGAGGCCATTGGCCGCACCCCGCTGATCCGCCTGAAAAAGGTATCGGAACTGACGGGCTGCACCATTTTGGGCAAGGCGGAATACACCAACCCCGGCGGGTCGGTGAAGGACCGTGCCGCCCTTGCCATTATTCGCGATGCCGAAAGAAACGGCCTGCTACAGCCTGGCGGCGTCATCGTCGAAGGCACGGCCGGCAATACCGGCATTGGCCTGGCAACGGTTGGCAATGCGCTGGGCTATCGCACGGTTATTGTCATTCCCGAAACCCAAAGCCAGGAAAAGAAAGACCTTCTGCGTCTGTTAGGGGCCGATCTTCGCGAGGTTCCGGCTGTGCCATACCGCGATGAAAACAACTATGTCCATGTGTCGCGCCGCCTGGCCGAAGAATTGGCAAAAACCGAACAAAATGGCGCGATTTGGGCCAACCAGTTTGACAATGTTGCCAACCGTCAGGGCCATTTTGACACCACCGGCCCTGAAATATGGGAACAAACCGACGGCAAGGTTGATGGCTTTATCGCCGCAGTTGGCACCGGCGGCACCCTTGCCGGTACGGCCATGGCTCTGCGCGAACGCAACAAAAACATTCAAATCGGCCTTGCCGACCCGATGGGTGCCGCCCTGTTTAACCATTATAAGCATGGCGAGTTGAAATCCGAAGGTGGATCAATTTCGGAAGGGATTGGCCAGGGGCGCATTACCGCCAATCTGGAAGGACTGGATATTGATCACCCCTTCCAGATCACCGACGCCGAAATGCTGCCAATCGTGTTTGACCTTTTAAAAGAAGAAGGCCTGTGCATGGGCGGCTCGACCGGCATCAACATTGCCGGTGCCGTCAAGCTCGCCCGCGAACTGGGGCCGGGCCATACCATCGTCACCATCCTGTGTGACCTTGGCACACGCTATCAAAGCAAGCTGTGGAACCCGGCATTCCTTAAGGAAAAAGGGCTGCCAAGCCCCGATTGGCTATAGTCAGTCGCCAGCCTTTTTGCCAACAAAAAACGCTCCCGAAAACATATCGGGGGCGTTTTTAATTCTGACAGCACGCCTTACTCAGGATCAATTATTACAATTAAGGTAGGTTAAAATATTTCAATTATAATCTGTTGATTTTACAAAATTCGCGACGGAATGTGCAAATACCTTGTTTCCCTTTGGCGTAAAGTGCCCGCCCCAATCCAAAAACATAGGCCCAGTACCCGAGAAAATATTCTTCATGTCGATCACTTGTGGAATATCTTGGTACTCCTTTTCCAAATCCACGCCTAATTCGGTCACCAGTCTCCTGAAAGCAAGATTATTTTTACTTAAATTCTCTACATTAACATTACCAACGTAAGGCGATGGCGGCACGACAATATATGTTTCGCTTCCAATATCACGACCGTATTCAATTATGCCTTTAAAATCGGAAAAAACATTTTTAATTAAAATATTCTTATAACTTTCATCAAGACAAGGTGATTGGTACTTATCTTGATCGCCGCTCAACACACTATATACTCGGGACGCTTTGTCGATCAATTTCATTACGGCCATTCTATGGACTTCTCTCGAAGAGAGATTGAACCCTGGAGTACAATAATTATAAAAATCAATTGGACCTTCTATTATAATAACCTTGTCGTACTTCTTCCCAAGCAGAGAAATCCTCTGCCAGTTTGCCTTTGTTTCTGCGATCATCTGTCCTGGGACCGAGAAATTACTAATTCGGTATTCTGGCAACTCCATTGCAAGCTGATTGGCGAAATTATCAACAGGACCACTAAAATAACCGAAACTCTGAGAACTTCCCAGGATAAGAATACGCTTCAAATTATTCTCTATGTTTTGATCATTATAATATTCAATTTCCCTATCCCCCCTCGCACCAATTTTATAAGAACCATAATCACCAGGTAGTGGAAGCTTACCAACGACACGCATCATCGAGTACTTAATGCCATTAACATCATCAAACGCCTGTGAAACATTTTTACGATCCACATCAACGGGCAAAGACTTAAGTTTTTTTACCCCCGCAAAATAATTCGTCAGACCTGGCTTCACATAAGAAATGAAATCCAGAAACCCATCAAACGAAAAGAAAAGAAAAGCAAGAAAAACGAGCACCGAAATTATCTTCTTCATTTCATTTCTCAAAAATCAAAATAATAAAAATTTTGCGGGTGAGAACTCGCGACAAAAGATCCGCCAACTATAAATCCAAGACAAGAAAAAAAAGTGATAAACGCCGGAACCTTCACAAACACCCCTCTAATCTTGTCCACTTGGTCAAAATAATGAAAAGAAAGTGCGATTAAAATTAGAAGAATGGTAGTCATGCCATCATCTGAAATATTACCAAAATTAAAATCCATAAAATAAGAGTAAAAACTAAAAGCCTCCTTTAAAGTTGAGGATCTAAAAATTACCAACAGAAAGGTCCATATTGAAAAATTTAAAAAAGTTCCTATGTATTCTAAATACCATTTTCTTTTTAAAATTCGATCGTAATCACAATAAGTCTCCAAGGCGATTATAATTCCTTGAACAGCACCCCACACCACAAAGGTCCAATTTGCTCCATGCCATAAACCGGACAGCGTCATAGTTAAAACAAAAGGAAGATATGGTAAGGATTTTCGCATTTTTTTATACATGGGTTTGAATAGATAGTCGCGTATCCAAAAACTAAGTGTCATGTGCCAACGGCGCCAAATTTCACGCATCGACTTCGATAAATAGGGAGAACTAAAATTCTCAGGAAAGTTAATGCCAATCATACCTGCTACTGCAATAGCCATATCAGAATAGGCGCTAAAATCACAATAAATTTGGATGGAAAATCCAATTGCAGCCACCAGCAACTCGGAACTATTATAGGAACCAGAATTAAAAAAAATGGGATCGGCATACCGAGCTATCGGGTCAGCAATAAAAACTTTCTTTCCCATTCCGGCGGCAAACAATGGAATATTATATATTATATTTTTACGAGTAACTTTAAATTTATCTAACTGCGGGATTAACTGACTTGTTCTGAGAATAGGTCCTGCAATCAAATGCGGAAAAAAAGATATATAGACGCTCGTATCCAGTATACTGTTTTCCGGGCGTTGCGATCTTGATAAATCCACCATCATACTGATCAATGTAAACGTAATAAACGATATACCAAGCGGCAGGTGAACCTGCAAATTAACAGATGACAACCCTATCGAATGCAAGAAAAAGTTCGCATATTTAAAATAAAAAAGAGGAAGAACCGAAATTACAATAAAGAACGGTAAAAGTTTAGTATTTTTACTTATGCATCGACATGCAACCCAACTAAAAATCATCAAAATTATTAGCAAAAAAACGTCGGAAACGAGCCAAAAAGAATAAAATAAAACACTTCCCAACAGGACATAATCCTTGACAAATCTCTTTGGCACAATAGATAGCATAAAACAAAATCCAACAAAAAATAAAATAAAACTTGGTAACTGAAAAAGCATTCCCACACCGCATAAAATAAGTAAAATCGCTAGCCAACGACCGCTAGGTTAGATTCATTTTTCCAGATAGACATTTCCGATAACAAGGCAATCGATACGTGTATTCATAAAGCATCTATATGCATCGGCCGGCGTCAAGACCATAGGTTCACCGCGGACATTTAAGCTTGTATTCACCAAAACAGGGCAATTTGTTAGAGATTTAAACTTAAGAATTAATTTATAAAAATCTGGGTTGAATTCTTCAGAAACGGTCTGAACCCGTGCCGTGCCGTCAACATGTACAACGCTAGGAACGACATCTCTGATTTCCGGTCTAGTTTTACATATAAAATTCATCAACGGAGACGGGGACGGTAAATCAAACCAGTTCGATGCATCCTCCTCCAAAACTGCCGGGGCAAACGGACGGAAAGATTCTCTGAATTTAATCTTAAGATTCAGCGTCTTCTTTAAATCTTTTACCCGAGGGTCGGCGAGAATCGAGCGATGACCAAGAGCTCTGGGACTAAACTCAGCACGTCCTTGCATCCACGCAAGTACTTTTCCATCAGCGAGGGCCTGGGCCGCCCGCTGCACCACCTGGTCAGGTGACAGCACCTGGTAACCGGCCTTACAGCTATCCAGATCCGCCAGAATCTGATCGAGTGTGAACTCTGGTCCAAGGAAAGGCATATAATTCTTCAAAACGGCTCTCGGGCGGCCCAAACCTATGTGATAATAAGCAAGCGCAGCCCCGAGTGCACTTCCTGCATCACCGGCAGATGGTTGCACCCAGACTTTATCAAAAATCTTGCTCTCTAATACCTTCCCGGTAGAAGCACAGTTCAAGGCGACTCCTCCACCAAGACAAAGAGACGATTGTTTCGTCAGTTTTTTTACATATGAAACAAGCATGAGAAATAGTTCGTCTGAGACCTGCTGCACTGATGCCGCAATGTCCATATGGATTTGCTCAATATTACTTTCTGGTTCTCTGGCTGATGTACAAAATATTTTTTCGAATTCTGAACCAAACATTCGCATTTCGGTGGCAAATCTAAAATTTTTCATCCGGAGACGAAAGCTACCGTCACTACGAATATCGACCAAGGTTTCCTTTATTTTTTCCGAATAAATAGGCGAACCGTATGGGGCCAGTCCCATAACTTTATATTCTCCGGAATTCACCTTGAAACCCAAAAATGCCGTTACTGCCGAATAAAGCAGGCCAAATGAGTGTGGGAAATTCAGTTCTGCCAAACGCTCAATCTTACCTTTACGCCCAATAGAAACTGTCGTTGTCACACGTTCGCCAACGCCATCAATCGTTAAAATTGCAGCATCTTCAAATGGAGACGGATAAAACGCCGCCGCACAATGGGAAAGATGATGTTCGGAAAAAAATAATTTCTTATTCCAGCCTGATTCAGGAAAATTATCCTGAAAATGGTTTTGTATTGTCTTTCTTTGAAATATCTTTTCTTTTAACCATGTTGGAACCTGCTTTTTAAAGAGACCGAACCCCTTTGGCGCAAAATGAATACAAGTCGCCAGTATTCTTTCAAATTTTACGAATGGCTTTTCATAAAAAACCACATGATCAATATCAGACAAGCCAAGATGACTATCAGATAATATCCATTTAATCGCCTCGATCGGGAAAGAACAATCATTCTTAACTCTGGAAAATCGCTCCTCCTGAACCGCAGAAACGATTTGACCATTCTTGATCAGAGCTGCAGCACTATCGTGATAAAACGCGGAAACACCAAGAATATAGATGTCTTTATTTTCCATAGTAAACCATCAAAACTGCTTCGTAAAATCAATATCGTTCGGGTCTTTTATATTTTCTATCTCCCAATAAGTTATGGGAGATTCCGACGGATTCGACGTCATGTCATCCAGTCGTAAAGCACGTAAAACCCAACTCATAGGCGTAATCACAAAAACAAAGACGACAAAAAACGCGACCACGCCAATTTTTTTGTGTAATTTTTGAATATAATAGAAAAAATTCGACAATTTCGACGGATAAAAAATCCCTAACATTATAATTATTACTGCGGCAGCAGTAAAGATCGGCCAAGCGAACCCATTATTGAAATATGAGATACCCGACAGAACCGAAAAGCCGCAACACATGGCGATGCTTTTTTTCCTGAGGAAAGATAAATCGTCATTTTCTTCCTTCTTATCAACCATTAAATTTCCCATCAAATAAATTTCTATTTATTAGATTCGTAAAATAATTTTATATCACCCACCGTCGCATCTGCCATTATCTTCAATGCTTTTCCATTCGGGTGAACATCTCGATCAGAAACCCAATAGCTGGAGGATGGTGGCCCCTTCAGCAAAGAAAGAGTACTTACATATTCAAATCCGTATTTGTCAGATAAACTCCTGATCTCTTGCTGCATAAAATTAAATTTATAGTCATTGAAATCATGCGGCTCAGGAACATCTAATATTATAATATTAGATTTATCTTTATTTTTTATTTTCAAAAGCTTGTCGAACGCGCTTTTTATAATTTTTTTACCTTCAGGGCTAGACCATTGTTTTTTATAACCATCAACCAGTGCCTGAGGACCATACTCGCCACTGGATAATTGTTCAAATATGGTTAAGCCTATTGCGGCCAACACACTATGCTCGACCAACCATCCGGCTGATTTGGTGGAAACCGAAGTTGTTGCGCGCGGAGCAACCATAATGACCAACGTGTCAGCTGTAATTTTATTTCTCAAGTCTATCCATTGCGATACAGCCTGATCAATATTACGGTTCCCAACTCCCACGTTTATGACATCAATAGAATCAGGCAATAACTTCACAAGATGGCCGCGGAGGGTATCATCCTCCGGAACCCCCCAGCCAAATGCGATGGAATCGCCGATTATAGCAACACGATGAGGCGCGTTTTTTACTGGCTCCGGCCCTCTCAATCCCAGACTATTAATTCTAACCGCAACATTTTCCAACATTGCTGTTCTGTTAGGGATATGATCATGCCCGACAGCAGGGTCCGCACTTTGTTTCTTCAATAACTTTGCGTAACGCCACATTTCAATTATATAATTCTGCTGGTTTGCCGTGGCAATCCGTATAATACCTTCACCAATTGCAAAAGCGACAACCACACCAGCGAAAGCCATAATTGAACTACGAACGAAATTCCGAAAATTCATGCTTCATACTCGCAATCATCCAAAAACAAAAAAAAAGCCTCAACGAACAACATTGAGGCTTGTTTAATTCGACATTCATAAAAATCTAAAATATCGCATACACGAATGGAGCCCATGCTGATCCGCTAGCGAAAAGAAAGAGAAAGGCACATAAGAACAAAACCAAAAAGAACGGTATAAGGAAAATTCGCCGACCTTTCGAGAAAAAAAATCCGCACAATTCTGATATAAAATCGCCCATTCCGTCCCCGACTGAAACCACAAAATTTAACTAATTAATTTTATTTTAACTACGACAACCAAGTAAATTTTAAGTAGACCAGCGTTAATTACAAAACACAGATCCACAAAAAACTTTGAGTATTGCAAATCATTTACGCCGCCCAAAACACCCTAACTTTACCTTGATACCATCATATCTCAATGCTGTCAAACATGCGCAAATAACCTCGACTAGCCATTCTCGCTACTAAAATATACGTAAGAATAGTCATTCACCGCTATCTTCGCCGCGAAATTTCATTTTTAACGATATAGACAACAATACGGCATCCTTTCAAAGTTTAAGGTTAATATATGTAAAATAAAATCGGCAGATCCTTACCGGACTGGATGTAATCCCGACCAACTTTTTTTCATCAGAAAATGATGATCTCCAAGCGGAACTACCTCCATAAAAGATGGGCATTTTGCAGGTTTGGATAATTTAAGGACTGAGTTCTATCTTGTACAAGACTCAGCTCTATGATTTTCAGTTTGCTACGGTCATTGTTGTAGTAATGAATATTCTCGTCGAGACGATTTCGATGCTGTCGATGCGGGTAAAGTGATTGGGATGAAATCATTCGTATCTAAGAACAGCAAAGAAGCTCTCCATGGCAGCGTTATCACGGCAGTTACCTTTGCGGGTCATGCTCTGTTCAATCTTGCGGCGCCGGGAGTGAGTACAAAAAAGATATTCTTGCGATCAAATACTTCCAAGAAAGTTCAAAAATAGGTTTTTTCTCCGGCCACAGCACACTCTGTCACATTGATCAGTCATTTCTGGGTATCTGAATTTCGTCATCGACCTCGAGATCCATGCGCGATAAGCGTCCTACTCAGTGACGCACTGTTGAACGATCGATACCAAAATGCTTGCTCACTTCCCGGCAAGCGGGCTCGCTGCTACCGTAGAATTCAACGACGCTATGTTTGAAAATCGTTGTGTATTTGGACATCCCTCCGAAGGTTAATGTCCAAATTTCGGGGGATCAGTTCAAGCTATGCTATGTCCGAGGCATTTCCATAGTCTACTTTATACAGGCCGGGTTTCAACCCTGCGCGCATAACACCATAAATGCCCGGAAACCAACAAGGCGATGATCAGCAACGCCCCGGCAAAACCGGCCACCGCCGACCAGCCCCTCTGCGTCCAGAACCAGCCGCCGATAGACCCCATCACGCTGGAACCCAGATAATAGGACAGCAAATAAAGCGACGATGCGTGACCCTTGGACTGTTTTGCCATCCGCCCGACCCAGCCACTCGCCACCGAATGGGCCATAAAAAAACCGCTGGTTAAAACAATGATACCGCCTATCACGCCATAAATTGACCCCATCAACGTCAAGGCAACCCCGGCCAGCGCAACCAGAATGCCAGCCGCCATTACCGGGCCACGCCCGTGTTTGTCCGCCAAGCCACCTGCGATAGAAGATGCCGCCATTCCAAACAGATAGACCATAAAAATAAGACTGATTGCGCCCTGCCCCAAATTATAAGGGTCCGCCACCAGTCGGAACCCGGCATAATTATAGACCGTCACAAAACAGCCCATCGACAGGGCGCCAATGACGAACACAAAGGGCAAGGCCGGGTGACGCAAATGTTTCGCCCACGCTTCAATATGATAAGCCAGTTGAAAACCCGGCCTGGTGGTGAAGTTCCGCGAAGGCGGCAGTAATATAAAAAAGCCAATCGCAGCCAGCAAATCCAACCCGCCCAAAACACCCAATGCCATTTCCCACGACGAAAATTCGGTTAGCAAACCCACACCAACACGCCCGGCCATACCGCCAAACGCCGTGCCGCCCACATACAAACCCATCGCCAGCCCCAACCCGCGCGGATGGATTTCCTCGGCCAGATAGGCCATCGCCACAGCAGGCACCCCGCCCAGAACAAAACCTTCAAGCGCGCGTGTCACCAGCAACACATGCCAGTCGGGAATAAATGCATCGGCAATATTTAAAGCCGATGCCGCGCACATCGACACAAACATCAACCGCCGCCGCCCAAACGCCTCGGACGCGGCCCCTGCCAGCAAAATTGAGAAAGCCAAAAACCCGGTCGTCAACGACAAGGCAAGCGAACTTTGCGTTGGGCTGACAGCAAAATCATCGGCAAAAGCCGGCAAAAGCGGCTGCACACAATAAATCAGCGAAAACGTCGCGAAACCGGCCAAAAACAGCGCCATTGCCACCCGGCGATAGGCTGGTGTCCCCGGCTCAACCCAGCTTTGGGCGGGATATGTCGTTTTAGGATCATCAACGTCGGCAAATTCGGGCCGGGTCGCCCTCATATCCTGATTTCGGTTATCCCGGCTCGTCTCGACTGCTTTTGCGGCTGCGTTTGCCGGTGCGGCGGTACTGCGAGGTGGCAGGTCCTGGTCTGCCTTTGGCTCTGTCATCTTCAATCCTTGGCGGGTAATAGGTCGCTGTTTTTATTTTATCCAAATTGTTGCACCCTGCGCGTCATCCGTCCAATATATGTTACTGCCATTTTCAATATGTTTTAGAGATACCAAAACGTGGAACTTCGTCATATCCGTTATTTTCTGGCTGTTGCCGAGCATGGCAACTTCACCCGGGCGGCCCAGCATGTCGGCATTGGTCAACCGCCGCTCAGCCAGCAAATAAAGGACCTGGAAACCGAAATTGGTGCAAAGCTGTTTCACCGTGTTCCGCACGGTGCCGAACTCACCGATGCGGGTGCGGCCTTTAAGGCCATTGTTGAACAGTTTCCCGACCTTGCCCAACAGGCCATACACGCAGCACAACGTGCTGCACGCGGCGAAGTCGGCACCATCCATGTTGGCTTTACCGGCTCTGCCGCGTTTAGCCCGGTTGTGCCCGCCGCCATTCGCGCCTTTCGCCGTGCCTGGCCCACCGTCAAACTTACCCTGACCGAAACCAATTCCACCCGGCTGTTAACCGACCTGATTGACGGGCAGCTTGACGCTGCCTTCCTGCGCCAAAACACCGTCGATCATGCCAACATCAAACTTCATGATCTGGGCGATGAACCAATGCTGGCCGTGCTGCCCACCGGCCACCCCGCCGCAACACACGAAACCATCCCGCTTGCCATGCTTGCGCATGACCCGTTTGTGTTAACCCCGCGCGAGGTTGGCCCCACCCATTTTGATACAGTGATAAATGCGTGTCGCAATGCCGGTTTTGAACCGGAGCTGGGGCAATCGGCCCCGCAAATCGGGTCGGTGATTAACCTGGTGGCTGCCGAAATGGGGGTGTCGCTTGTGCCCGCCGGCATGGGGCAATTGCAAGTCCGCGGGGTTGTTTATCGCCCGGTTAAGGGCACCCCTGCCATCGCATTTCTGGCACTGGCCTATCGACGCAATACCACATCAACCGTCATTCGCAACTTTATCAACAGCACAATTAACGGCCAAAATTAACCATTTTATCAATACCCGGGAATTAACCTTTAAACAAAAGCTCACCCTTTTCCGCCATCAAACAAGCGCGATATTACCTGTGTTACCAGTTGGGTGGCGGTGTTGCGCGCGCTATCAAGCACCCATTGCCCGTTTTGCCATGGTTGATAATCGCGTTTCTGTACAGCCTGCCAGTCCGGCAGCTTTAAATTTGGCACGCTTGGGTGCCGGGTTTCGATCCGCTTGCGATGCTCCGCCACATCCGAACAAATCAGTTCAATTTCAAC
Organism: Thalassospira sp. NFXS8; assembly: GCF_040148805.1. NCBI lineage: Bacteria > Pseudomonadati > Pseudomonadota > Alphaproteobacteria > Rhodospirillales > Thalassospiraceae > Thalassospira > Thalassospira sp. NFXS8. Next base: position 649,665 of record NZ_JAGEMF010000001.1, read on the forward strand.
AAATTTAACACCGGCCTTATGGGCCACATCGCGCCACGCGGCACGGGTTATTTCAAGCGGGTTCACACTATCGGCAATTACGTAATGGCCCAGCGCCAGATTATCGACCGCCAGCTGGTACGCAACCATGTATCCCTGCGGCCCCATTTCAAACGCGCCATCACCATATAAATCATGGGCATCACGCAAAGCCTGCTCGATGCTATCGATCCGCAGCCAAACTGCCGATAACTGTTCTGCCAGCATATGTGCCAGCGTGCTTTTGCCACAGCCCGGCAAACCGCCCAAAATAATCAACATGCGCAAAACCACCCGTCCATGCCCAACAATCCTATTATTTGACCGAGAAATAATACGCCAGCAACAGGTCGCGCTGGCGTTATGGCAATTTTACCCTAAATTAGGTCCTAACAGGCCCATTTGGCGCGGCTGAAAAATGCCCTGCGCCCAACAGGATATATTGTCATGACACGTTTCTCCATCCTTGACCTGTGCCCGGTAAACGACGGTGAACATCCGTCCGATGCCCTGCGCAAAACCCTTGAACTGGCCCAACAGGGCGAAAAGCTGGGCTATTACCGATATTGGCTGGCCGAACACCACAATATGCCCGGCATCGCCAGTGCGGCAACATCGGTGGTCATCGGCCATGTTGCCGGTGGCACCAAAACCATTCGCGTCGGGTCGGGCGGCGTTATGCTGCCCAACCACGCCCCTCTGGTCATTGCCGAACAGTTTGGCACCCTTGATGCCCTGTATCCTGGCCGGATCGACCTTGGCATTGGCCGCGCACCTGGCACGGACCAACGCACCGCCGCCGCCCTGCGCCGCGATATGCATGGCAGCGAAGAACGCTTTATTCAGGATGTTTTGCAGGTTCAGCAATTCCTTGCTCCGCTGGAAGGCAACCCGCCCATTCGTGCTGTACCGGGCTATGGGTCACAAGTTCCGATGTGGCTTTTGGGTTCCAGCCTGTTTTCGGCGGATCTTGCCGCCCGATTGGGCTTGCCTTTTGCCTTTGCATCGCACTTCGCCCCCGATTATCTCATGCAGGCGCTGGACCTTTACCGGTCCCGGTTTGAACCATCCGATCAGCTTGATAAACCTTACGCCGCCGCCGCGATGGGCTTTTTTGCCGCCGATAGCGACGAGGAAGCCCGGTTTATAGCAACCTCCATGCAACAACAATTCCTCAACCTGCGTCGTGGCAACCCCGGCAAATTACCGGCCCCGGTCAAGGATATGGATACGGTATGGAATTCAATTGAAAAAGCCGGTGTTAACCATGCCATGCGCTATGCCGCCGTTGGATCACGCGACACAGTACGCAGCAAGGTGCGCGAATTTTTGTATGAAACCCGCGTCGATGAACTGATTTTAACCGCCAATATTTTCGATCACGAGGCCCGCCTGAAATCGTTTGAAATCGGGGCCGAAATTCGCGATGACCTGACCGCAAAAACCGACAAGGCCGAGTGCGCCTGAGGCGCCACCGCCAAAATCAAAGACAGATCATAATTGTCTGTTTTGATTAAAACAGTCGCCTTATATTAAAAACCCGCCAGCCCGATAACACGGTTTGGCGGGTTTTCTATTTCCCCTGCCACCCCTGTATATGTTGAAAATAATGCCTTAACAGCCACTGCGTTATCTATCCCGAACCAATATACCAGCAAAGCAAACCACTTCCATAATGCGAAAATCCCCTTGCCGCACCTTGCGCAGATGTCAGGCATCGGACATGATACATGCGTGGTTAAAACGGTTTTGTGTTTAACCACAACGTCTTGTTCCCAAAGGTTCACGCATTCCCGATGATCAAGTTTATTCTGGCCGCCCTGCCCATTGCCACCATTCTGTTTTTAATGATCAAGGCAAACTGGGGCGCAGCCCGTGCCGGTGCGGCAGCATGGTTCATTACCGCCGCCATTGCGTTTTTTGCCTTTGGCACCCCGGTCGATATGCTGATCGTCGCCCAGGCCAAGGGCGTGATGCTGGCCCTGTATATTCTATATATCGTTTGGGCTGCCTTGATCCTGTATTTCGCGGCAGAGGAAGCCGGTGCCATTAAAACCATCGGGGCCGCCATTCGCAAACTGACCGACGACCGGCCGTTGCAATTGCTGATTTTGGGGTATGTTTTTGCCACCTTTTTGCAAGGTGTGGCCGGTTTTGGCGTGCCAATTGCCGTTATTGCCCCCTTGTTGCTGGGCATGGGCTTTTCACCGGTTCTGGCGGTTGCGGCCCCCATGATCGGGCATAGCTGGTCGGTTTTGTTTGGCAATATGGCCACCTCGTTTGAAGCCCTGATTGGCGTTACCGGCATCCCCGGCAGCGAGCTAACCCATTATTCAGCGATATTACTGGGCCTGTCGGGCTTTACCTGCGGGGCAGCTGTTTTGTGGCTGGATGGCGGGTTTTTAACCATTCGCCGCCGAATTGTGCCATTGGTAATCATTGCCGGGGTAATGGGTGTTGCCCAATATATGATGGCAAATTACGGCGTCTGGACGCTGGGTGGGCTAACCGCCGGAATTTTCGGTCTGATCGCATCGATCATTGTCACCCGGTTCTGGAAACCGCACCCCGACGACATTGCCGAACCGGGATCGGACGAAGCCCAAAAAATGCCCCTGATCGAGGGTTTAACCCCCTATCTGGTGTTCATGATCATTGTTGGCCTGGCAACATTCGTTGCCCCGGTCGAACATTTTTTATCCGGCGTGGAACTTACCCTGTCATTTCCGGCAATGGAAACCTCGCAAGGCTGGCAAATTGCGGCGGATAAAGCCAAGGCAATTGCCATTTTCGGCCATCCCGGCGCACTTTTGCTTTATACTGCTGCGATCAGCTTTACCTTTTTCAAATTGCGCGGGCGTTATGCCCCGGATATTGGCAAACGCATTGCCGGGCGCACCCTTAAAAGCGGCCTTCCCACCAGCATTGGCATGGTGCCGGTTATTGGTCTGGCGTTAATGATGGACCATGCTGGCATGACCTATGCGCTGGCGGAAGGCGGGTCAAAACTGTTTTCAGGTTCCTTTGCCATTGCTTACCCGGTGGTCGCCCCGGCGATTGGTGCCCTGGGGGCCTTCATGACCGGCAGTACCAATAATTCCAACGTGGTATTTGGCATGTTCCAGCGCCACACCGCCGAACTTTCAGGTCTTTCCACCGCCCTTATACTGGCAGCACAGGCCACCGGCGCGTCGCTTGGCAGTATGCTGGCCCCGTCAAAAATCATGGTGGGCTGTTCCACTGTTGGCCTGTCAGGCAAGGAAGGGCCGGTTTTGTCGGTTGTTTTAAAAACCGGGGTCATTTTAACCCTGCTATGTGGAGTTTGGACCCTGGGTATTTTGCTGGTCACAATGATACTGGGGGGAAACTAAGATGAAAAAGTTCCTGTTTAATCCGGTCTTTCTGGTACTGGCATCGCTTGTTTTACCGGTGGCATCGTTTCTGGCGATGAAAGGTAATGACAACCTGCTGGCCGATATCCTGTTTGGGATATTTGTTCTGGTGATGGCACTGATCGCCCTTCGCAAATAAAGCACTTGAATTTCAAATATAGAAATATCAAAACACCTGCCTGTCCCTTTGCATCACATGGCACACCCCACGCGCTTAAACCGTGGGGGAAGGCCCGCTCTTTTGCATGTCAGTTCGACGCTGGCCTTTTTGCGCCTTCATCACCCCGGGTAGCAGGGCAAGGCTGGCAAAAACAAGTACCGCCCCCGTAGGCCCAAACTCGTTTAACAAAAAGCCAAAAACAGGGGCGCCCGCTGTTTGCCCGATGGCGATGGTCAGAAAGCCAATCATTAACCCGGTAGCCGGCCGATCCGACAGGGCGGTTACCCCCCACACCAGATATACCCCGGTCAACATCACATAGGCCGCCCCGAACAAAACACCCCCGGCCAGGGTTGCGGCCATCACCGTGCCCAGCCCTGCCGCCAGAATACCGCAGGCCATTGCGGCCAGAAAAACCCGATGGACATGGTTAAGTCCGAACCGCGACACAAGTGCCCCGGCCCACGCCCCGACAATACCACCGCCCCCAATGGCAACCCACAACGCCCCGCTGCCCATGGCACCCCGGCCAAGCTGTAACGTGGCAAGCTGCCCGCCAAAGGACCAAATTGCCGTGCTTGCCGCCCCCATAAGAAAGGCCGCAAAAATCAAACGGGCGATATCGACTTTTAAAGGTGGCAACACCCCCTGTGCCAGGCCGGAACCGCTAGCAGCAACAGCCGGCGGAATGGTTCGCGCAAGCACACCCGCCAAAACAAGGGCCGCAACGGCAAATGCCGCAAATGCCAAACGCCATTGCCCACCAATGATCAGGGCGATGGGCCAGGACAACGCCACCCCCGCACTGGTCCCGGCATTGATTACGGTATTGGTGATATCCTGCCGGTCACGCCGCACCGCCGCAGCAACCGCCGCCGCCATTGGTGGCGATGCCAAACCGGTACTGGCCCCGGCAAGCATGACAGCACTGGCAAGCCAAAAGGCATTCGGGGCCGCCGCAATCCCGGCCATGCCGATGGCAGCAACCCCCGCCGCCGCCACCGCAACTGCCCGCGCGCCAAACCGCTCCGTCGCGAATGCCGATACAATGATGGAAATGCAATAGCCAAAAAATGACCCGCCGGAAATAACCCCGGCAAGGGAAGATCCAAGCGACAAATCGGCATCAATTTGCGGCAGGAACAGACCAAAGGCAAAGCGGGCAAAACCATAACATATGGCGATCAGGCCAAAGCCCACAGCGCCAAGACGTATGGCCGGGCTTATGGACAAGGTGACAGGCACGGTCATGGCCGGGCCTGCGCAACAAGTATGGCCGCTGCCTTGCGCGCCGCCATCACCGCCTCCGGCCCCCGATAAATGGCCGCGGCAGTGGCCCCTTCGATAAGAACAACAATCTGTTCCGTTAACATCGCATTGGTTTCATCATTGCTGCCAACTTCCTGCGCAATGATGTCCGCAATTTTTGCCCGCATTGCAGCCTTGTGCGCCAGAACGACCCGGGAAATTTCCGGCATGTCGCCGCCGGTTTCGCCATATGCACGCAAAAACAGGCAGCCGCGTGCCCCTTCGTCGCGCACCCAGCCTTCCAGAACCGCGAAAACAGCATCAATGCTATCGACCTCAAGGCGCGCCATGAAACGCTTTTCACGTTCGGACAATACCAGCCCCATAAGGGCAACTTTGCTGCCGACATGTTTGTAAAGGGTTCGGCTGGAAAGTCCTGCCGCCTGGGTTAACCGGTCCATCCCGGTTGCGGTGAAGCCGTTACGGTCAAAAAGCCGTTCAGCGGCTGTCATCAGATTTGTTTTGATATCCATAACCCAAGTGTAAAACGAACGTTTTACACTGTCAACAAACGACACCCGTCACTGGTTGCACACCACACAAAAAAACACCCCGTACAAAGGGGTGCCTTTACTTTAACCGATTGCAACATTGCACTTATTTTATGCCGGCGCCCACGAAACATGCCAGACTGCCCCCTGTTACAATCAGAAAGCAGCCTCGCAATATTCTTAAGGGCGAAAGGTTGCCAGCTTGACGCCAAAGGCAATAAACACACTGCCGGTAACGGCCTTTAGCACGCGCTGAAAGCGGCCATTACGCACGGCCCTTGTTAACCGGGCCAGCACCAGAATCATGGCTGTAAACCACACCGCGTTAATCAGGGCATGAACACAAACCAGCGTATAAGCCGCACTGATCGACCCCGCCCCCATCGGCACAAATTGCGGGAACGCGGCAAGATAAAAGATCGAGACTTTGGGATTTAACACATTGGTTAAAAACCCTTCGCCAAAGGCTTTGACAAGGGTCCGCTTACGCCGCGCGGGCGATGTTTCGCCAACGGTTTGAACGCCACGCCAGGCATCGCGCAGGGCCTTGATACCAACCCAGCACAAATAAGCAGCACCCAGCATTTTGACCGCAAAAAACAATTGCGCCGATTGCACCAGAATGACCGAAATACCCAGAATGGACAGGGTGCCGTGCACATAAAATGCGGTAACAAAGCCCGCAACATTAGCAAAGCCTGCCGCACGCCCCGATGTCGGCACGGTTTTGGCGATCAAAACACCATTAGGACCGGGCGACATCACCAGAAGCGACGTTACCAGTGCAAATGTCAGTATCTGGGACCATTCCATAGCCATAACCGCACCTTTTTGCCGGTTTGCAATTTACCGACAAAGGTTAGCTGATATTTTTTAAACCGGAAACAAACTTGACGTCAGGATACTAAAAAACCGGCGACTTTATATCGCAACCATCAGGCGCATATTTTGTTTTCAGGCGACGCCAAGACGCTGCCCCTGATATTTGCGGTCCAAAATAGGTTGCCACCATTGTTCATGGTTCAAATACCACGCCACCGTGTCACGCAACCCGCGATCCAGATCATACTGCGCCTGCCAGCCCAGCCGGTTTTCCAGTTTGGTGGCATCAATGGCATAGCGGCGGTCGTGGCCGGGGCGATCCTGCACAAATTCGATCAGGGCATCATCTTTGGGCAAGGTGCGATGGGGCGACAAATCGCGGACATGGGAAATAACCTGATGGACGATATCAATGTTGCGTGCTTCGTTGCGCCCGCCGACATTATAGGTTTCGCCCACCTGCCCGTGCTGCACGATCAGGCGCAAGGCGGCAACATGGTCATTCACATGCAACCAGTCGCGAATGTTGTGCCCATCGCCATAAACCGGCAATTTGCGACCGGCCATCGCGTTTAAAATCATCAATGGAATAAATTTTTCGGGAAATTGAAATGGCCCGTAATTGTTGGAACAATTCGATATCAATATCGGCAGGCCATAGGTGTGATGCCATGCACGCACCAGATGGTCGGACGATGCCTTGCTGGCCGAATAGGGCGAATTGGGCTGATAACGGCTGTTTTCATCAAACAAACCCTGTGCGCCCAGCGATCCATAAACCTCGTCGGTTGAAACATGCAAAAAACGGAAATTTTGCTGACGGTCAGGCGCCAGACCGCGCCAGTAATAAAGGGCCGCATCAAGCAACCGATAGGTGCCAACAATGTTGGTTTCAATAAAATCACCCGGCCCGTCAATAGACCGGTCCACATGGCTTTCCGCTGCCAGGTGCATAATGGCATCTGGTTTAAATTCATCCAGAATCCGTGCAATTTTGTCGCCATCGGCGATATCAGCCTGCATAAACCGATATCCCGGCGCCCCTTCAATTGCCGCAAGGGATCGCTGGTCGGCGGCATAGGTCAGTTTATCGATATTCAAAACCTGCCAGCCACATTCCGCGACCAGATACCGGCATAAGGCCGATCCGATAAAGCCGGCACCGCCGGTTACAACGACGCGCATGAAAACCCCTCGTTTCGTTAAGAATGACGACCACCAGACAACCATCCAAACATGGCCCGCAAAAGGCGTAATTAGGGTTTTGCGATTGCAATGTTCATTGTTTGTTCTATATTGGCGACATGGAAAAACGAACCGTCACCGCACCATCCGATTTTGAGGATTTTGACGCCGCCCACAACCGGCAGGCGCCGGACCCTGCGCTGCTGCCAGCACGGGCACAAAAAGGGCGCGGGGCGATTTCCAATATCAATGGCCGCTATGAAAAGCATTCCCATCATGCCTGGGATGACGGCTGGTTAATGGAAAATATCTACCACGACACTGGAGCAGGCGCGGACAGCAACGATGACTTTCCCCCTGCCCGCGTTAAAACCACACTGGGCGTGGATGGTGCGCGCAGTGTTATCACCCGCAATCAAAGCCCTGATGTACCATTTGACCGTTCGATCAACCCCTATCGCGGGTGTGAGCATGGCTGCATTTATTGTTTTGCCCGGCCAACACATGCCTATCTGGGCCTGTCACCCGGGCTGGATTTTGAAACAAAGCTGTTCTGGAAACCCGAGGCCCCGGCCCTGTTACGCAAACAGCTTGCCGCCAAAAGCTATATGCCGGCCCCCATCGTCATTGGCACCAGCACCGACCCGTACCAGCCCGTAGAGCGGGAAAAACAACTAACCCGTAACATCCTTCAGGTTCTCGGCGATTGCCATCATCCGTTTTCAATCATTACCAAATCCGCGCTGGTATGCCGGGATATCGACCTGATTGCGCCTATGGCAAAGCAAAACCGGGCCTCGGTTGCAGTATCGGTCACATCGTTTGATAACCGGTTATCGAACTTGTTAGAACCGCGTGCCAGTGCCCCGCATCGCAGGCTGGATGCTGTTGCAAAACTAAGCGATGCCGGGATTCCGGTAACGGTTTTATGTGCGCCGATCATTCCGGGTTTAAATGACAGTGAAATCGAAAATCTGGTCGCTGCCTGCCATAAGGCCGGGGCACAATCGGTTTCGCATATTGTGTTACGGTTGCCGTTAGAAATTGCCGATCTGTTTGATGAATGGCTGCAAAACCATTACCCGGACCGACGCGACAAGGTAATTTCCCTGATCCGGCAAATGCGCGATGGCAAATTATATGACGCAAATTTTGGCAGCCGCATGCGCGGCAACGGGCCAATAGCCGACCTGATTGCCCAACGCTTTAATCTGGCACGGCGCAAACATAATATGCAGGGGCGCTCGCTTAACCTTGATTGCAGCGGGTTTATTCGCCCCGGTGCGAACGGGCAATTATCCCTGTTTTAAAAACCGTTCGATGCTATTGCGGGGGCTAAAGACCCTGAATATCAAGATAGCGCCCCGGTGTTGTGCCGAATGTTTTTTTGAATGCTGCAATAAACGCGCTGATATTTTCATACCCCAGATCCAGTGCCACGGTTGTTACAGCCTGGCCCGCAGACAACATTTCCAATGCGGCCAGCAACCGTGCCCTTTGCCGCCACCCCTTAAACGTGAAGCCGGTTTCTGCGACAAAATAGCGGCTTAATGTTCGCGGGGCAATTCCCGCCCAATCGGCCCATTGCGCCATGGTTCGATTATCGGCCAGATCAATGGTAATTTGCCGGGCAATGCGACGCAAACGCGCGTCACCGGGTGCAGGCAAATTAAATGCAACCGGCTGTGCTGCTGCAATTTCGTCAATAATAACCTGCGCCAACCGATGCTGGGGCCCATTTTGCGGCCCCGCGGGCCAACTTGCGGCACGGGCAATAGCAGCCTGTAAAACATCATTGCCGTCAATGGTTTGTGGCGATGGTGGCAAACCGGCACATAAAGCCGGCGGGATATAAACGCTCCACCCTTGAAATGGCCCGTTTGATTGCAAAGCATGGTCATGGTGGGGCGGCACCCAGGCTGCATGCACCGCCGGAACAACCCAGTTCCCCGCCGTGGTTTCAATGCGGATCGACCCTTTTAACGGGCCGATCAACTGCCCATGGGCATGGTTATGCAACGCCGTTTCACGCATGGCAGAACTGCGCCGTAAAACAGCATGGATAGAAGATGACGCATTTACCGGGTCTAATACATTTGGGTCGATCAAATAATCAGGCATGGCCTTAAATCCGTATTCATTGGCATTGATACGTTAGCACGGCCAAATTTATAACGCTAATTTCCAGCAACCGGCAAATGGCATTGGGCCATTGCCCAACTGGAAGCAATCACCATGACCCAAACAAACGCAAAACAGCTTTTACAGAACCTGTTTGCAGCACTGAGCGACCCGGCGATAACGCTTGAGGATCTGTCCGGTTTTTTCACCAGCGACTATGTGCAACTCGTCGATGGCGAGACCCTGAACCTTGCAGGTTTTCTGGAACATGCCGCAACGTTGCGTGGCGCCCTTGAGACTGTCGATGTTGAATTTGAAACCATCATTGCCCGCGACAACACCATCGCCGACATCCATATTGTAAATGCCCGTAAAAAGAATGGCGGCAGGGTAAAAATGAAAGTAATCGCGTTTTACACGCTACGGGATGGCAAAATATCCCGGATCGAGGAATTAACCCACCTGATCAGTGGAAATGGTGCTGACCGCGATATGGGATCGCGCATTGACCCGAAATAACCGCAAATTCCTGAAATAAAACCAGGTTCACTCCGCCTAAACCAGCACATCCAGCCATGGTGTTGCACATCAAAACGGCGGGGTGAACGCAAACAAAATTGTGATGCCACAACCATTTGCTGGCGAAAATAGCAATTTTATCCTCGACAGCCCTGACAAAGCCGCGCCACCATGGTTTTAGAAAACGTAAAAACCGACGTCCGGCGCACCCGCGCCCGGAAAACAGGGAGCCCCAAATGACTGACCTTCTGTTTCGCAAGGATGCCTATCAGAAAGACTGTACTGCCACCGTTATTGCCCACCATGACCATGCCATCGCGCTTGATCAGACGGTTTTTTATGCCACCAGTGGTGGACAGACCGGCGACAAGGGAACGCTGGTTTTGGAAGATGGCAGCGAAGTGCCGGTAACCATTACCGTGAAAGACCGCGAATCGGGCACACCATTGCATGTGATTGCCGATGATCACGCCCTGCCGCCCATCGGCAGCAAGGTGCGCGCGGTGCTGGACTGGGAAACACGCCATCGTCACATGCGGTTTCACACCTGCCTGCATGTTTTATGCTCGCTTGTTGATGGCGGTGTTACCGGTGGCAACATTGCCAGCCACAAGGCCCGGCTGGATTTTGACATGGAAGACAGCCCGGACAAGGAAGAACTGACCGAAAAACTGAATGCCGTTCTGGCGCGCAATGCCGACGTTTATGACGGCGAAATCAGCATTGCCGAGTTGAAAGCCAACCCCGAACTGGTGCGTACCATGTCGGTGCAACCACCGATGGATGGCGACACGGTGCGTACCGTTACCATCGAAGGCATCGATTTTCAGCCCTGTGGCGGCACCCACGTGCGCAACACGTCGGAAATTGGCCAGGTTCGGGTATCGAAAATCGAAAAGAAAGGCCGACAGAACCGTCGCATCAATATTGTTTTTGACGAAGCCGAATAAAGTTTTCAGAATTGGTTGTCTGAACGGGCCGGTAAATTTAATAACGCCGGTTCGTATCTTTAAAAACAATGATCTTCGGAAACGACCGGGGACATGCAATACCCACCATTGCAAACCGGAGCTTGACCATGAGTGACCCCAAATCTGACGCGCTGGTTTCCACCCAGTGGCTGGCAGAGCATTTAAACGCCCCTGATGTGCGCGTGATTGATGCAAGCTGGTATATGCCTGGCAGCGGCAAGGACCCGCGCGCCATTTTTGATGCCAAACATATTCCCGGTGCCGTCTTTTTTGATATTGACGATATTGCCGCCGACGACAGTGCCCCCCTGCCCCATATGATGCCCGATGCCATCAAGTTTTCAGCCAAAGTCCGTAAACTGGGCCTGGGCGATGGTGTGCGCATTGTTGTTTACGCACAAACCGGTGTGGCATCCGCCGCTTGCCGGGCATGGTGGATGTTGCGCCATTTCGGCCATAACGATGTTGTGGTTCTTGATGGTGGATTACCGAAATGGGAAGCCGACGGCAACCCGGTGAGCGATGCGGCGACACCCCCACGCGAACGCCATTTCACCGCACGTGCCAACAGCTTTTTGCTGCGCGAATATGACCAGGTCCTGGCCAATGTTGATACCGGGCGCGAACAACTGGTTGATGCCCGTTCGGCCGAACGTTTTGCCGGCACCGCCGATGAACGTTGGGGCGCACCGGGCCGCATTCCCGGGGCCTATAATGTCCCGTTTGAAAAACTGCTTAATGCCGACGGCACCTTTAAGGATGGCGACGACATAAAAGTGGTTTTCAAGGATGCTGGCATAAACCTTGATAAACCGATGGTTACCAGTTGTGGCTCGGGTGTTACGGCCTGTGTGCTGGCCATGGGGGCCTATATTGCCGGTAAAAAACATACCGCTGTTTATGACGGATCGTGGGCGGAGTGGGCTTCGCGCCCCGAAAGCCCCCGCGCATCGGGCCAGCCCAAATAGGACCGCACAATGATTTTTTGGCCCCGCCCCCCTGCACCGTCACCGATATGCCCCGCGCGGCATAAACAGGTGCGGTGCAAGGCGGGGCCAAAGTTTTATGAATTGTACCATACCGCTTCATACAGCAATTACACCTGGGTCCCCGGCGCAAGGAACTGCCTGCAACCGGGCCGGAATTGCCCATGACCCAGCCCCCAACCGGCCAGCACCCTCGAAAACGACAACACCGCACCTGTTGTGATACTGATACGGCTGCCCCACCCCATCCAGCTGCCCCTGATGGCGCGGCTCCTGATCCAGGCCCGCAAACACCGCACCCCGTCCGCCCACCAATCCCTGCCGTTGCGAAGCCGGAAAATAGCGCACCCGAACAGGACATTATTATTGAGCGGCTATCGCTTGAGAATGCCGCTGATTGCGACGCGGTAATCAATTTGTGGTATGATGGGGACCTGATTAATCCGGACACCGCAAATGCCCGGGCGCATGATGATTTACAAAACTGTTATGCATCTGGTCGCGGATCGGTACTGATTGCCCGCCAGTCGCCCAAACGACCGGTAATTGCCACCATTATGGTGGGGCATGATAGCACTACCGGCTGGGTTCATTACCTTGTTGTTGCATCACGCGCCCGCGGACAGGGCCACGGGGCGACACTGCTGGAAACGGCCGAAAACATTTTATCGGCTGTTGGCCTGAAAAAATGCAAGGTTCACGCGGCATCGCCGCGTGCCGCAAAATTTTATCGTCGCCAGGGATATCGGCCATCAATGGCACCGGCCCAGGCCAGCCCCCTTGGCGACGACGGTTTTTTTGAAAAAAGGTTAACCTCATGACTGCAAAGACGCCCGGGAAACTGGAAGTCACCATCACCTATCTGGAAATGACCCATCAGCCAGATCGCCCGGCAGCGGTTATTCCGCCAGGCAAGGTTGCCATTGTGCGGGCCGAGGAACCGACAATATCGTTTTATCGCTATCTTTATAATACGGTCGGCGAACCGTGGATGTGGTGGTTTCGCCGCCAGCTTGGTGATCATGAACTTGAGCCGATTCTCTCAAGCCCGGAAAACCATGTTTATGTTCTTTATGTTGGGGGCGTTCCGGCCGGCTTTGCCGAACTTAGCCTGATCTTGCTGGAAGAAGAACGCCAGATCGACCTTTCCTATATGGGGCTGATCCCGGAATTTATCGGCAGGGGCTATGGCAAATACTTGCTGAACTGGGCTGTGGACACCGCCTGGAGCTTTTCCCCGCAACGTTTGACGGTAAATACCTGTTCAATGGACCATCCATCTGCGTTAGGGGCTTATCAACGGGCAGGCTTTACGGTATATGATCAGCGTACAGAGTTAATCGACGATCCCCGTGACACCGGGCTGATTCCTGCCACCGTAACCGTGGCGAACACGCCTGGCGCCCCAAAATCGCAAAAAGATGGCGAATTTGACAATTCGGATACTTTGATCGTTGACTTTCCCGACCGCGCAAGGTAACAAGCGCCCCTAAGTTTACCCAAGCCTGAGGATTATGACCCATGGCAGTGCCAAAAAGTAAAGTGACCAAGTCCCGTCAGGGCATGCGTCGCTCACATGACAAGCTCGCCGCGGGCTCGTACCGCGAAGACAAAGAAACCGGCGAACTGCATCGCCCGCACCACGTTGACCTGAAGACCGGTATGTACCGTGGTCGTCAGGTCATCGAACCGAAAATGTAATTTACGCCACGGCGGGTTATTACCCGCCTGCGTTATTGCATCGCGGTTTGCGACGCTGTTTTCCGCATCCCCTTTATCGGGGAATGCTGGTTTAAAAAAGGACGAGACCGCAAGGTTTCGTCCTTTTTTATTGCCTGATCGATAATCTCATGCCCGGTAAGGGACTGTTACCTATTGCCCGTCAGTTCCGGTGCCACACACGATAATGCCGGTTTTGCCCGGGTCAATATCGCCCAGTCGCCCTTGCATTACCGCGGCAATCCCGGCGGCTGCCGACAATTCAACCGACAACCCCAGATCACGCCACATCCAGCCTGCGGCGGCGCGCATTTCATCGTCCGATACCAGGACAATACGGTCAACATTTTTACCGATCAAATCGACATTTAATGCAGAGGACTGGCGGGGGGCCAAACTGGTTGCTGCGGTATTGACCGAAGGTAAAGTGACTACTTCGTTGTTTTTCAGGCTTTCAAACAGGGTCGGGGCCCCAACAGGTTCAACCCCGATAATGCGAATACCGGGACGCATCATTTTTGCCGCTGTTGCCACACCGGAAATCAGCCCGCCGCCCCCAACGGCCACCACCAGCGTATCAAGATCGGCGCGCTGTTCGAGCAGTTCCAGCGCAATTGTCCCCTGCCCCGCAATAACATTAGGGTCGGCAAAAGGATGGATATAGGCCATACCGGTTTCGCGCGCATGGGCGATGGCGGCATGGTTGGCCTCGTCCCAAACGGCACCGTACAATGTTACATCAACACCCGATTTTCGCAGTTTAGTGACCTTGGGCTTGGGTGTATTGGTTGGTAAAAATATTTTGACCGGCACATTTAAAACACGTGCCGCGTTGATAACCCCCATGCCATGGTTGCCGCCCGATGCCGTAACAAGCCCGTTTTTTAGAACATCCCCTTCAAGGTTAAGCGCTGCGTTCATCGCTCCACGCGCCTTGAATGACCCTGAAATCTGCAAATTCTCCAGTTTCAAAAACAAATCGGGGAATGTGACACCACCGTTTTTATAAACCGCCCCAAAATCGGGCTGACCAATGGCAAAAACCGGCGTGACACGCATGTGAGGCGAAATCAGACGGCGGGCTGCCCGAAAATCCTGAAGCTGAAGCACAAAACCTCCCTTGCAAAGCTGATAGCGGTTTTACATCATTTATCATCCCCGATGCGAGCCGCAATCGCAGGGACAAATTTACACACATCGCCCGTGTACGGCAAACAGGCCGCACTGGGCAACCAACATGCAAGATCTGGCCCATATCCACATCAAATTACCGTAAAAATCCTTGATCCCAATGCCTTGAGATGCTTTGTCTTAGCGAACAAATGACACATTGGTCGCCTTATTCGCGGCAAGGAGAAATGCCTTATGTCTACTGACAAAAATTTTAAATCATCGACACGGCTGGTTCATGCCGGGCGCCGGTCCAGCGAATATCATGGTGTGGTCAACCCGCCGGTTTTACATGCCTCGACCATTTTGTTTGAAAACCTTGAAGCCCTGGACAACGCCTCGCCCTTCCCGCACGGCAACAGCTTTTATGGCCGTCATGGCACCCCGACGCGCTATTTGCTGGAAGAAGCCATTGCCGAGCTGGAAGGCGGCCACGCCACCCTCTGCCTGTCATCAGGGGTGGCGGCCATTACCAATGCCATTCTGGCATTCGTTAAACCCGGCGACCATGTGCTGATCACGGATAGCACCTATTTACCTACCCGCAACCTTGCCAATACGTTTTTGAAAAAATTTGGCGTCGATGTCGAATATTACGACCCAACGCTGGGGGCTGATATTGCCGGTCTTATCCGCGATAATACCACCGTCATCTGGTGCGAAAGCCCCGGTTCGCTGACCTTTGAAATGCAGGATGTCCCGGCCATTGCCAAGGCCGCACACGCCAAAAACGCCAAGGTATTGCTTGATAACACCTGGGCCTCGCCCACCCTGTGCCGCCCGTTTGAGATGGGTGTGGATGTATCGGTTCAGGCCGGTACAAAATACATTGTCGGCCATTCCGATGTCATGATGGGTACCATTACCACCGCCACCGAAGAAGATTTTGTCACCTGTAAAAAGCAGGTTATCTTGTCGGGCGATTCAATTGGCCCGGATGACTGTTATCTGGCCCAGCGCGGGTTGCGCACCCTTAATGTGCGAATGCGCCAACATCACGAATCCGGTCTTGCCATTGCCAAATGGTTGCAAACCCGCCCCGAAGTAAGCCGCGTATTACACCCCGGTCTGCCCGATGACCCGGGACATGCAATCTGGAAACGTGATTTTATTGGGGCCAGCGGCCTGTTTTCCTTCATCCTGCACCCGGTCACCCGCCCACAACTGGCCAATATGCTGGACCATATGGACCTGTTTGGCATGGGCTTTAGCTGGGGCGGGTTTGAAAGCCTGCTTTTGCCATCTGATCCGAAAAAAATCCGCACCGCCACGACGTGGGACGACCCCGGCCAACTGGTGCGCATTCATGTCGGGCTGGAAGATACCGACGATCTGATCGCCGATCTGACCGCCGGATTTGAACGGTTGAAAACGGTATAATCAGTACTTACCGATCATAAAAAACGGCGCGGAATGGTTATTTCCCGCGCCGTTTTTTTATTTAGCCTGTTTTCCGGGGGCTAGCCCGATATACGGGCCAGACGGCGAAAAACAGGGGCAATCGCACTGCTGATTAAAAATAACCCTGCGGCCGAGATCACAATGCTGGGGCCTGCCGGGCTGTCTATATGCCACGACAGCGCGATACCGGCCAAAACCGCTGCCACACCAAACAAGGCAGCACCGATTGCCATTTGTTCGGGCGTGCGCGAAAAAAAACGTGCACTGGCGGCAGGGACGATCAACAAGGCCGTAATTAACAACACACCAACAATTTTAATGGCAATGCCAATCACCAGCGCCATTAACAACATGAAAACAACCCGCAGCCATTCAACCTTTACCCCCTCAACAGCGGCAATTTCGGGTGAAACGGTTAAGGCCAGAAGTGGTCGCCACATCCAGACAAGAGCAGTCACCGCCGCCCCGCCTCCAAGGCCCAGCAACCATAAATCGGTGGTATTGATCGCCAGAATATCCCCGAACAAATAGGCCATGATATCAACCGCGACACCCTGTACGAAGGCCAGCGCCACCATGCCCAGGGCCAGGGTTGAATGGGCCAGCATCCCCAAAACCGTATCACTGCCCAATTTGCTTTGCCGTTGCCCAAGGGCCAGCAACAAGGCTGCCATCAGGCAGGTGACAATCATGCCAAAACGCACATCAATGCCAAACAGCAACCCGACAGCCACACCCAACAGGGCGGCGTGTGCCAGCGTATCGCCAAAAAAGGCCATGCGTCGCCAGACAATGAATGTGCCAAACGGACCACACACAAGGGCCAGCAACACACCACCTGTTATGGCGCGCACCAGAAAACTATCCATGGAAATGTTCCTTGACCTTATCGCCCTGCCCCACCTGGTTCACCATATTTTTGGTAGTATGGTTGGCATCACCATGGGAATGATTATGGCCGTGATCATGGCCGCAACCACCCACCACCTGCCCCGACAAATCATGCTCGTGGTCATGTTCGTGGTGGTAAATGCCAATGGCATCGGCGGCCTGATAGCCAAACAGCGAGCGATATTCGGGGTGCTGGCGCACGGTTTCAGGCAGGCCTGAACAACAGACATGGCGGTTAAAACATACCACCTTGTCCGTCTTGGCCATGACCAGATGCAAATCATGCGAAATCATTAAAACCGCACAACCCTGATCGCGGCGAATGGTTTCGATCAAACGATACAAGTCCGCCTGACCGGCGACATCAACACCCTGGGTCGGTTCGTCAAGCACCAGCAAATCCGGTTTGCGCAACAGTGCGCGGGCCAGCATCACACGCTGGGTTTCCCCACCCGATAAATCGCCGATCTGACTGTTTAAAACCGCACTTGCCCCCACCTGTTTCAAGGCGTCAACCCGGTCTGACAGGCTGGCATGATGGGTCAGGTTTAAAAACCGTTTCACCGTCATCGGTAAAACCCGGTCAATCGCCAGTTTTTGCGGCACATAACCCACGCGCAGGCCGAGTTTACGGGTAATTACGCCGCGCTCGACAGCCTGCAAACCCAACAACGCCTTGACCAGGGTGGATTTCCCCGCTCCATTTGGGCCGATCAGGGTTATAATTTCACCGGCCGAAATCGCCAGACTGACATTATCAAGAACCGCCTCGCCGCCAAAAGACAACGACAGTTCCTGCCCCTCAATGAGCGGCACAGTCATGGCATAGCCCCTTGATTTCAATGGTGGTGGCTTCGATTTTAAAGCCGACGATGCCGGCAGCGGTACGTACGGCGCGGCTCATGTCTTCGTTCACGGCTTCGGCAACACGTCCACAATTACGACAAATAAAATATTGCCCCAAATGTTCGCAATCAGGCATGTCGCAGCCAAAATAGGCATTTAGCGATTCGATACGGTGAATAAGCCGCAACCCGACCAGAAATTCCAGCGCCCGATACACGGTAGGCGGCTGCGCCCGAACCCCTTCGGCCTGCAACGCATCGAGCAATTCATAAGCGGTGATCGCCTTGTGTGACTGCCAGATCAGCGTGAAAACGCGGCGACGCATATCGGTAAAGCGGGCATTGTTTGCCTCGGCCACAATTTCGGCCTGGTGCAGGGCACTATCGATACAGCGACCGTGATCATGCCCCTTGTCGGGGAAAAGGTCCGTCATTGTTGCGAGATCCTGGTGACATGTGATTATTAAGATCGCGATTGGGGATCGCTTTTGTTGAAGTGTTATATTATATCATTTCGTCAAGAGCCAACAGACAATTTAACTTTTGCCGATATGCCGGAGCCCGCCCAAATGACCGCGCCCTTTGCCGACATTGCCGACCGTTTGAAATTTAATGAACAGGGATTGATCCCGGCCATTGCCCAGCAGCACGACAGCGGCGAGGTTTTAATGATGGCGTGGATGAACCGTGACGCCGTGATTGAAACGTTAACGACCGGACGTGTCTGTTATTTTTCACGGTCGCGCAACAAACTCTGGCGCAAGGGCGAAAGCTCCGGTCAGGAACAGCGTCTGGTTGATTTTCGCTATGACTGCGACCAGGACACCATTTTGGTGCAGGTTGATCAAAAAGGAGTGGCCTGCCACACCGGGCGGCGAAACTGTTTTTATTTTGCCGTGCGCAACGGGGTGGAAACCATTATTTCCGAGCCGGAAATTTCGGTTGAAGACCTTTATGGCACCCAAAAATAATCTACTTCCACAAATTTCAATCGCGACCACAAAGGTATGATCATGGCGATCCGGGACGAACAAAATGAACGTATTGCGGCAACGGTTATTACCGGCTTTTTAGGCAGTGGGAAAACCACCTTGCTAAATGCGTTACTATCGCACCCGGGCATGAGCAATACCGCCGTTCTGATCAATGAATTTGGCGAAATCGGCCTAGACCATTTACTGGTGCGCGAAATTTCCGAAGATGTGGTTTTACTTAATTCCGGCTGTATTTGCTGTTCCGTACGTGGCGACCTGATCAACGGCTTGCGCGATTTGTTTTTGAAACGCACACGGGGCGAAATTGCCGCCTTTGAGCGCGTGATCATTGAAACCACCGGTCTTGCCGACCCGGCGCCGATCCTGCATACCCTGATGACTGACCCGCTTCTGACCAACAAATTCCGCCTTGATAGCGTGGTAAGCACGGTTGACGGAATTTATGGCAATAAACAGCTTGATGACCATGCCGAAAGCGTCAAACAGGCGGCCGTCGCCGACCGCATTTTGATCACCAAGGCCGATTTGGCGGCCGGGGATGATTTGGAAACCCTGGAAAAACGCCTGCACAGCCTTAACCCGGCTGCGCCACGTTATCGCGTGCATTTGGGCGATATTGCCCCCGACAAACTGTTTAATGCAGGGCTTTATAACCCCGAAACCAAGTCGCTTGACGTGCAAAAATGGCTGCGCGACGAAGCCTATGGCGATGACAGGGATGCCGGGCATAATCACAGCGACGAACACGAACACGAACATCATCATGAACATAGCCATGATGTAAACCGGCATGACGACCATATTTCGTCATTCTGTCTGACATTTGATGAACCGCTGCACTGGGATGCCTTTGTAACATGGGCTGAAATATTCACCCAAATGCGCGGCGAGAATCTGTTGCGGATAAAAGGCGTGCTGAACATTGCCGGTGAGGACAAACCGGTCGCCATTCATGCGGTGCAACATATATTTCATGCACCCGCCACCCTTCCTGCCTGGCCCAGCGATGATCATCGATCAAAACTGGTGTTTATCACCCGCGATCTGGGGCCGGATGTTATTCGCCAGTCTTTGCTGCAATTAAATGCAGCGGCGATTGAAACGCAGGGCCAAAACACCCCCAAATCCAATTAAATCAGCCAATTTGACGCATATCAAGGTATAGGCACCATCGACCTGTCAGGTTAGGGAAGGCTTGATACAGCCTCACTCTAAGTCCTGAAACTTTATAGCCGGTCGCGGCATTCACGGCCGGCTTTTTTCCTGTTTTCAGCGGATTTTACAGGCATTCCAATCCCCTTTTCCGCACAGGTATCAATCCCTCATCCCCCCGTACAGGTTGCAGATCATTTGATCTAAACTAATTCTCGGATTAAAATCACACTTAAATTGTACCATGGTTTTTGAAGCACAGGCATCACAGGGCCGCAAAATACGCCCATTTGTGCATCAACATGGCAAAATGACAATCATACACAGGGGATACGCACCATGATCACACGTGACATTCACGGGGTTTCGATACCTGCGCTTGGCTTTGGGACCTTCCAGCTTGATCCGCAGGCCGCCGAAACCATGGTGGCAAAAGCCGCCGAGATCGGATATCGCCATTTTGATACAGCCCAGATGTACCATAATGAAGATGGCGTTGGCCGGGGCTTAAAAGCAAGCGGCCTTGCGCGCGATGATTATTTCCTAACCACCAAGGTATGGCCCGATCAATTCCAAAGCGGCGACCTGCAAACGTCCGTAGTCGAATCTCTGCGCAAGCTAGACCTTAACCATGTTGATTTGTTATTACTGCATTGGCCCAACGATGACATCCCGCTTGAGGAAACCATTGCCGCCCTTAACGAAGTACGCAATCTGGGCATGACAAAACATATCGGCATTTCAAATTTTCCAACGGCCCTGATCGAAAAGGCAGTGGCCTATAGCAATCTGCCCCTTATGTGCAATCAGGTAGAATATCACCCGTACCTGTCGCAAAAAGCGGTGATGTCGTGCCTGAAAAAGCACGACATGTTACTGACCGCCTATTGCCCGCTGGCACGTGCCGAAGTGCTAAAGGATGATACCCTGATTGCGATTGGTAAAACCCACGGCAAATCGGCAACGCAGGTAACCTTGCGCTGGTTGATGCAACAGGATGGGGTTATGGCCATTCCCAAGTCGGGATCACCCAAAAATGCCAAAGCCAACTTTGATATTTTTGATTTCGAACTTAGCGATGCGGAAATGGCCCAAATAAATGGCCTTGCCCGCCCCGATGGCCGCATGATCAACCCTGATTTCGCCCCGAAATGGGATGCGGCATAAATTTCCCACGCAAATTGCCGCACAAAACCACCCGGACCGGCCCTTAAAAGGCCGGTCTTTTGCGTTGATGCGGCCATTTAAGGCATAAAACAGCGAATAAAAGACCCGTTGATGCCCGTGCTTGTTTCGCACCTGCGAAATACGTAACATTCGGCTATCCCCAAACATATCAATGATGGTGGCAATGGCCGAAATTCAGCAAACCCAGCCGGACCTGTCGACGATACCGGCAAATGCCGATCAAAAAACGGCAGAAGGTGCGACAACCGAGGCAGCACCACCGCCAACGCCAGACAAGCCCGCAAACTTACCAGGGCATCGCCTGTATGAAGATGCGATTGCCCTTATACTGGGCACATTGATTGTTTCGCTTGGGATCACCTTTTATACACAGGCCGTTTTAATTACCGGCAGCACGGCGGGTGCCGCTCTTTTGATCCATCATGCGACCGGGCTTGGTTTCGGCATTGTCTTTTTTGCCTTGAACCTGCCGTTTTACTGGCTGGCCTTTAAGCGCATGGGATGGGAATTTACCCTTAAAACCTTTATCGCTGTTGGCCTGGTATCAGCGTTCTCCCGCCTGACACCCCTTTGGATCAGCGTTGATATGCTGCATCCGCTTTACGCCGCACTTATTGGCGGGGGGTTAATGGGCGTTGGTTTGCTAATGCTGTTTCGGCATCGCGCGGGATTGGGCGGTATTAATATTCTGGCCCTGTATTTACAGGAACATCATGGCATTCGTGCCGGTTATTTCCAACTCGGCATTGATGCCAGTATTATGGTTTGCGCCCTGTTTTTATTGCCGTTTGACAAAGTACTGTTGTCGCTGGCCGGGGCCACTGTTTTAAACCTGATCATCGCCATCAACCATCGTCCGGGCCGGTATTTTGGCGTGCGTTAATCTGTAGAACCATTTTGAACCTTGAAATCATCTCGCGATATCAGGTTATGATCTCAAAGAGATAAAACGTTCTATTGCAACAGTTCTGATCGGCTGTTGGCGCGCTTGACATTTTTAAAATAAACCGTTTGCGCTGGTACTTTATCGGTTTCATTGGCGTTTTGATAACGCGAAACAAAGGACCGATACAGGCCATACTTAAAGTAAACCTTATCCGCCGTCATGGTCGGCCCGTGATAATCAAATTTAAGGATATTATCGGCCCATACCTGCAAAACACCGTCCGAACCTGCCGTCCAATGGGCATACACCGTAATATCGTGCCAACGCCCCCGCAAAACATCATCATTGATCAGTGTGTGATACCGGGGCTTGCTGCCGGTTACATGATTGTCAATGTGATAACCGGACTGATCAATTTCAAACATCCACGCCGGATGACTGCCTTCCTGATGAAACTGGCCCAGTGCCACCTTTGTCGGGGCGACATTGGCAAAATTATCAGGGATATAAAGCGACCAGCCATACCAGTATGAACTACCTTGCGGGTTACGATCGCCGCGCTCGCTTAGTTCTGAACGTTCCCGGTCACGGCCACAATCAATGGCGTTTTCACCCCCGCAATCACCGGGCCGCACCTCAAACCGTTCAACCACAGGTGTGCTTGCATCCGGTTTATTACCAGGTGCCAGAACGGGATCTGCCACCTGTTGATACCCATAGGTTTTATCATTTAACGACCGTACAAACGGACCAAAATTACCGCGCAACACCTGATCGGGTGACACTGCAGGCAACGAAACACTACCCGCATTTCCCACCATGACCCGGTTATTGGCAACAGCGGCCCCTGCCGCCAACGCTGTTATCAGCAACACACCGAAACATAACACCTGCCATCCCGTTTTTCGCGACATCAAGGCACATCCCATCGCCATTAGCCAAAGGCAATGTGACGTGTGATCATGTCGGCATCACGGCGAAAACAGGCGCCCTGACCAGACTTTCGCCGTAATTAACGCTGGCACCGCGATACGCGCATAACCACCGGTCACACGGCGGGAAAAACACCCTCCAGCCCATGCAAAACCTGCAGATCATTTATTGTTTGATAAGGATGCAGCAAAGTATTGTGATTGGCGCAAAACACACACCATCATTACTGTGTGATAACGGCAAAGCACTATTATAATATCAGCGATTATTTTGTAATTCCGCGCACACAATTTGTCAGTTCGACAATTCCCTGAAAAACAATATCGATATTGCGGGAAATGTCCTTGGTAACCGCTGTTTGTTCCTCAACCGCCGAAGCAACGGCATTTACATAATCACTTACAGAACTGGCTGAACTGGCAATATCCTGTGTCGAGGTTGTCACCCGCCGGGTAATACTTTGCATGGCATCAATCTGCGTTGCGATCTCGTCTGTTGCCCTGGCCGTCTGGGTTGCAAGACTTTTGACCTCGCCTGCCACCACAGCAAACCCCTTGCCCGCATCACCGGCCCGTGCCGCCTCGATTGTCGCATTTAAGGCCAGCAGGTTAACCTGATCGGCCAGATCCCGGATAATACCGACAACTCCCTCCATTGCTTCCGAAGTTTGTTCAAGATCGACACGTACCTGTTCTGCGGCATCACTTCTGGCAACAATCTCGTCAGCGACAGCTTGGGTTCTTTGCATGTTTAAGCTAATTTCGCCAATGGAGCTCAGCATTTCCTCGGACGAACTGGCGACGATCTCGGCACTTCCCGTAGAGTTTTCGGCCAATCCTGCCAAAACACCGCGAGCATGAACCTGAAGGGTAATATCGGAAGCAAATTTGACCACCTTGAACGGTTTGCCGTTCAAGTCCAGAACAGGGTTATAACTTGCGTTGATCCAGACTTCCTTGCCATCTTTTGCAATACGTTTGTAGTTCGATTCCAGAAAATCTCCGGAACGCAACGTTGCCCAGAATTCCTGATATTCCTTACTTTGGGCATAGTGTTTCTCGACAAACAACTGATGATATTTGCCTTTGATCTCGTCTAGCCGGTACCCCATCAGATCAAGAAATTTCTTGTTGGCATCCAGAATTTTGCCGTTCATATCAAACGAAATAACAGCCTGTACTTTATGAATGGCAGCAATTTGCGCAGCAGCATCAAGCGACGTCATTTTTTGCGTTGTAATGTCGGTAGCATATTTCACAACCTTGAACGGTCGCCCTGCCATGTCAAAAATTGGATTATAGGAGGCCTGAATCCAGACTTCCCTGTTTCCCTTGCCAAACCGCTGATACTCGGCAGACATATATTTTCCTGCCGATAGCTGTTTCCAGAATTCCTCATATTCCCGGCTTTTCGCAAACTCTGCCCCCACAAAGATTTTGTGGTGCTTGCCCTTGATCTCGTCAAGGCGATACCCCATCGCCCCTAAAAAATGGTCGTTGGCATACAATATCGTGCCATCAAGCGCGAATTCGATCACAGCCTGGGATTTACGAATGGCATCAACCTGCCCCGCATAATCGGCATTTTGCAGTTTTTGCTGGGTAACATCAGTCGCGATCTTGAATATCTTGCAGGGATTACCGCGGCGGTCCAGCACCGCATTATACGTAGCCTGCAGCCAGACCTCATGGCCGTCGCGGGCAATCCGGCGAAAAACCGCGGTAAAAGATTCGCCTGCCTTAAGTCGCTGCCAGAACTCCTGATATTCTACTGAACCGGCATCTTCCGGTGCCATGAAAATACGATGATGCTGGCCAACCACCTCGGCTCGGTCATAGCCCATAAGCTTTAAGAACAGCGGGTTGGCATCAACAATTTTACCATCAATTGTAAATTCGATCGTCCCTTGAGAATGCTTGATCGCGTCAAGAATATGATCCGCATCAGATCGGATACCAAACATGGAGCCCCTCCGCACAACCGTCATTGAACTGCGCTACCCCGCGCTTTCCCGACATGACACCTTGATTATTTACGAACAGTTGCCGGGTACAAAACAGCCAGCCCAATGGAAACACCCTTTATAACCGATCATTCCATAAGACCCTGATTGCATTCACACACAACCAACCTTCGACATAAAATGCACTGATAAACATATTGGAGTGCGCAATTGGACTTTTAATAGCACCGGCAGTATTTTAATATAATTTGCATACCATAGCACGAATGCAATCATTCCGTGTGCGCAAAAGGCAGGGGACCGTGGCATAACCATACACAAAGCACCGCATCGCCGCCCTCTCGGATCAAATCTGGTCGCAGCCCCACTTGCAAGCGCCCAAAACAAAAGGCTTGGGAACCATAAGCTCCCAAGCCTTTGAATTTATTGGCGATCCCTGCAGGACTTGAACCTGCAACCTACAGATTAGAAGTCTGTTGCTCTATCCAGTTGAGCTAAGGGACCGTAGAGCCGGGACTACAGGAAATTTACAAATCACACATTGGTGCAACTGTAATCTCAAACCCGGTTTCACAGCAAAACGGGGCGATAATCGCCCCGTGGTCCGGCTTGAAAAACAAACCCGGCAAATTAATCAGACAACACGCTTGAAAGCGAAATTGTCGGCATAGGATTTAAGCTGAATTTTGCGGCTTTTCGGCTGTTCGATCTCGGCAATCAGATTATGCTTGGCAGCAAACGCCTGTGCTTCTTCGAGCGTATCAAATTCCATCCGAACCTGACCACGGGTATCGGTTGACCCGATCCAGCCCATCAGATGATCCGGAAGTTTCTGGGCGCGGGGTTCAAATTCCATAACCCAATGCTTGGTCGCGGCGCGGCCGGACTGCATGGCATTTTTCGCGGGTTTGAAAACACGAACCTTCATCGACACCCTCGTTTAACTTGTCAACTGGCTGAAATACGACGTTACAAAATTCAGTCTACACCCAATCGGGCAACTTGAAAATGCAATCACCCGTTTCAAGATGAAATGGTCGGGAAGGCGGGATTCGAACCCACGGCCCCCTGCTCCCAAAGCAGGTACGCTACCAGACTGCGCCACTTCCCGACACGGGGAGGGATTTAGCACCTTAATCTGTTCGCGGCAAGCCCGGTTTAATGCTTTTTATCACCTTTTTTACAACAACATGTCGTTTTGGCGTTTCAAACAAAACCGGCAAGGGCAAACCAGATCGCGGAACCCGGCATAAAGCCGCCCCACCCTTTAAACCAATGCGCTATTAACGCGGCAAACCATCAACCGTATCGCCGACCTTGAAATCAAACTTGTCGGCCAGCCCCGCGTTTAGTTCCAGAACGAACCGTACCGGGCGCGGTGCCGAAATGATCGCTTCGGATTTTGGAACCGTGCGCGGCGCAATACCAACAATTTTGCCATCTTGCCCGATAAACAGCATATCAAGCGAAATAAACGTATTTTTCATCCACATCGACACATCGCGTGGCTGGCCGAAATCGAACAACATACCGTTATCGTCTTCCATGTGGGTCCGAAACATCAACCCCCGCGCCCTTTCATCGGGGCTTAAGGCAAGTTCCACATTAAAGACCTGTCCGTCGACCAAAAGACGCGATCGCTCAAAACCTGTGGCTTTTGCATTCAGGCCAGCCATAACCGCCGCACTGACAAAAAAGAATACAAACACCGTTTGAACGAAAGACTTCATACCCCATACCCTTTAAGAAACTGCACATGACCCCGGACTTCCGCCCGGATTTCCCCACCCCGCCAATCATCGGCAAGGGTTGTAAGCAAGTTGGCCGCCGGCTGTCTGCCAAGACGATGCGACCATTTTATGTCACGCAGTATTTCTTCTGCCGATTCCGGTAATTTTTCCGGAATTTCATTATTATTCACAGTTGCCCATATCCCGGCCCAACATCGGGCCACCCCGTAGGGATTGTATCCACCGCCGCCTAACACCATCAGTCGCGGTGCTATTTTTGCAAACTCCCTTACCACTTCCCAAACCGACCGGTTTCCCAGCATTTGTCGCGATTGTGGATCTTCTGCCAGCGCATCACACCCACATTGTAAAACCACCGCCTGCGGGCCGAAGTCTGCCGCCAGAGGCAATAAATACTCAAACAGCACAAAACGCATTTCATCGTCATTCATACCCGCAGGTATTGGCACATTGCGCGCCATGCCCCCGGCCATGTCGGTAACAGCGCCGGTTCGCGGCCATAAATCATGCTGATGAACCGAAACTGTTAAAACCCTGTCGTCATTTGTAAAGGCAAGCTGCACCCCGTCGCCATGATGCGCATCAATATCCACATACAAAATCCGCTCCAGCCCGCCATCCAGCAATGCCAGAATGCCCAGCACCGGATCGTTAAAATAACAAAACCCCGATGCCTCGGCGGCGCGACCATGGTGGGTCCCGCCCGCCGGATGATGGACAATGCCACCATCACGCAAAAACTCTGCCGCCAAAATCGATGATCCTGCCGACGTTGCCGGACGCCGGAAAATTTCCGGGTATATCGGGTTGCCGTTTTTCCCCAGCTTGTAGCGTTCCATCATATCGTCGGGCAGGCTTTGATCCCGTTCGGCCTGCATAACGGCAGCAATATAATCCGGCGCATGAAATCGTGCCAATTGCGCCGGTGTGGCCAATGGTCCGACAACATAATTATCCGCATTCACCCAGCCCAGCGCATGGACCATGTCAACCACCAGTGACACCCGTGGAATACCCAATGGATGTTTGGGACCATAGGACGAACCGCGATAAATTTCGGCGGCAATCATACGTGGCGGGTAGACCATAAAATGCCAGGACACCAGGGCGTGAACAAATGCAGCGAAACAACCAAGACCAAAGTATAGCCTTGACGGCCTCTGATATTAGGGTTTGCAGAAGCGTGCATAAATTTCAAGGGGGAATACGCAAAACCCCGCAAAATATTCGCGTTTATGTAACATTTCAAAATTTGAAGGATCTTCTTCCCTGCTGTCAACGATTTCAACCCGTCACGATCCAAGGCGGCCTATCGTTTTAATCAGAAAATCCATTCCGCTTCGCACCCGCGGGGCATGGCGCAAATCAGCATGAACCAGCATCCAGATTTCGCGGGCGGGGAAACTCTCGCGCTCCTGCAGTCTTTTCAAATCAGGATCCGCATCGCCAAGATAACAGGGCAACAAGGCAACCCCCAACCCGGAGCGCGCAGCAGACGCCTGCACATCCATATCATTAGATCGCAAAACAACACGCCGCCCGTCTAACCTGTCTTCCAGCCAGCGATATTGCGGAATATCTGCGCTGCTTTCGTCCCAACTGATCAGGTCCCAGTCTGGCTCGGCTTTGGTATAATCCCGGGCACCATAAAACCCCAATGGCATATCGGCCAGTTTGCGGGTAATCACGCTGGATTTTCGCGGCCGCGACAGTCTTATGGCGATATCAGCCTGGCGACGGTTCAAGTCGGCCGATTGTGTTTGCCCCTGCAAAATCACCTCGATATCAGGGCGCATTTCACAAAACCGGTTCAGGCCTGGCGCTATCACATGTCGCGCCAATGATGGCGGGGCGCTGATACATAATGGCACCGACACACCGGCAACCGCCCCTGCCGCCGCCCGCTCGACGGCAAACATCGCATCAAGTGCGCCCTGGCCTCGCCTGGCAAGGGCATGACCTTCCTGCGTTAACATCACAGCCTTGGGCAAACGATCGATCAAGCGAACGCCAAATGCCGTTTCAAGCGCCGCCACGCGCCGGGCAACCGTGCTGTGATCCACACCAAGCGTGCGTGCCGCGCCGGAAAAACTGCCCGCATTGGCAAGCGTTAGAAAATAACGAAAATCTTCCCAGTTCATTTGCGCATTATCACCCATTTACTATGCAAATATATGCAATTTCCCCCAAGAGAAATACCCCTTAATCCTGAGCCTGTCACAACATTCAGGAGAGAAACATGACCCGTATCATTCACATGGACCAGACCGGAGAACCATCGGTTTTATACGCCACTGATATTGCTTTACCTGCTCCACAGGACAACGAAATACAAATCAAACAAAGCCTGATCGGCGTTAATTTTGTGGATGTTTATTTCCGCAAAGGCCTGTATCCCATGCCCGCCCTGCCCGGCTGCATTGGTGTTGAAGCCGTGGGAACGGTTTGTGCCATCGGCAAGGATGTGCGTGATTTTAACATTGGCGAGCGGGTTGCCTATGCCGGTTTCCCGGTGGGCAGCTATAGCGCCCAGCGCAATGTTGCCGCCAACCGCGTGATAAAACTGCCCGATGACCTAAGTGATCAACAAATTGCAGGGTCATTGCTACGCGGACTAACCGCCTATTTCCTGCTGGTTCATCTGTGCAAAGTCCAAGCCGGGCAAAGCATTCTTGTCCATGCAGCGGCGGGAGGCCTGGGGCAAATAATGGTGCATTGGGCAAAACGGTTAGGTGCCACCACAATTGGCACCCTCAGCACGCCAGAAAAAGCCGAACTTGCCAAACAGCAAGGACTTGACCACGCCATATTCTATAAAGAACAGGATTTTGAAACCGCCATTGTCGCCCTGACGAACGGCCGTGGCGTTGATTATGCCTTTGACGGGATTGGCGGAGAAACACTGAGCAAAACCATCCGCACAACCAAACCATTTGGTACAACAGTCAATATTGGCCAAATCGGCGGTGATATGCCTTTGCTTGACGTCAGCGCGTTGACAAACCGGTTTTTAACTCGTGCCAGTGTTTTGGCCTTTATCAATGACCTGCAAGGATATCATCATGCGGCAAGCGCATGGTTTGATGTTTTACGCCAGTCATCTTTTCCGCTGGCCCAGGCATATGATTTTGAAAACGCATCACAAGCACATACCGATCTGGAAACCGGGGCGACAAGTGGTGCAGTTTACCTGCAAGTTAACCCCTAAACGCCCAACAGGTCCTTGTCGGCATCCAGATTGGCAAGGACCAAACGAAAAACATTAATCACGAAACTTGACGCAAGGGTTTCATCTGCGCATAGTCGCGTCATCTCCAGGGGGGCCTGTCGTAAACAGGCTGAGAGGTTCGGTGTTGCCGAACGACCCTTTGAACCTGAACCGGTTAAGACCGGCGTAGGAAGGATCGTATGACGTATACCGATGCAAAAACGCCCAATATAAGGCACATACCGGCACCAACTGACAGCAATCCGACATCTTTTGATGTTCATTTGCGCGGTGCCGGTGTTGAATTTAACGGCACCAGCCTTTTTCACGACCTTTCCCTTGATCTAAGTGCCAACAGCTTTACCTGTTTGCTAGGGCCATCCGGCGTGGGCAAAAGCACCCTTTTAAGATTTCTGGCCGGGCTTGTCGGCGACGCTGCCAGCGGCATTATTACCTGTGGCGACGGATTACCCTTGGCCGGGCGGGTTGCCTATATGGCGCAGCAAGATTTGCTGTTGCCGTGGCGATCCGTGCGCGAAAACGTTGTTCTTGGGGCGGTGTTACGTGGCGAAAAGCCTGATTTTTCCCGGGCCGATCATTTGATTGCCGAAGTCGGGCTTGGCAAAGCCGCCCAGATGCGCCCTGCCCAGTTATCTGGCGGCATGAAGCAGCGCGCGGCCCTGGCCCGCACCTTGATGGAAGATCGCCCGGTTGTTTTAATGGACGAACCCTTTTCGGCCCTGGACCCGCTAAACCGAATGCGCATTCAGGATCTGGCAGCCCGGGTTTTACACGGCAAAACCGTTTTGCTGGTCACACATGACCCGCTTGAAGCCCTTAGGGTTGGCCACAAGGTTGTGGTGTTGCAGGGCACACCGGCAATATTGTCCGATGCCGTTATTCCCCAAGGCACGATCCCGCGCGACATTACCGACCCCGCGATATTGAGCCATCAAGCCCGCCTGTTACACCAGCTGGGCGCAATATCGCCCCAAACCGGTGCGACGGAGGCCCCCCAATGACCCCGCCGCCGACAAAGCCCGCCCGTCATATATCGCGAAAACCGTTGGCCGAACGGAAACTGCTGAAACTGGCACGGCCCATTATCATCATCGTGGCCTTAATCGCCACCTGGCAGATCGTTGTAATGGTGACGGGCGCACCAAAATACATGCTGCCTGCCCCCTATGACGTGTGGCTGGCGCTGACCAACCGCCATGCGGTGCTGCTGGACCATGCGGGTTATACAATTGCCGAAACCGTAATTGGCCTGTTTGCCGGGGCACTTCTGGGCGCGCTTGCCGCCCTGCCAATGGCATTGTTCAGCCCGATACGGTTTTGGTTGATGCCGATATTGCTGGTATCACAAGCCATTCCGTTTTTTGCGATTGCCCCGTTGCTGGTGCTGTGGCTGGGGTTTGGCATGGCCTCAAAAATTGCCATGGCTGCCCTGATCATTTTCTTTCCGGTCACTGTGGCGTTTTTTGATGGATTATCCCGGACAGAACCGGGCTGGCTTGATCTGGCGCACACGATGGGCACACATCGCTGGCGTTTGTTAACACATATTCGGTTGCCAGCTGCCTTGCCCGCCTTTGCGTCGGGCTTTCGCGTGGCGACGGCGGTTGCCCCGATCGGGGCAATCATTGGCGAATGGGTCGGCTCCAGTCATGGGCTGGGATATTTAATGCTGCAAGCCAATGCCCGGGTTCAAATCGACATGGTTTTTGCCTGCCTTCTGATCCTGTGTGCCTTTTCGATCATGCAATATTTCATTGTCGATCAACTGTTACGCAGGCTGTTGCCCTGGCAACCCGACAGCCTTGCCCGT
Organism: Thalassospira sp. NFXS8; assembly: GCF_040148805.1. NCBI lineage: Bacteria > Pseudomonadati > Pseudomonadota > Alphaproteobacteria > Rhodospirillales > Thalassospiraceae > Thalassospira > Thalassospira sp. NFXS8. The sequence continues at coordinate 681,571 of NZ_JAGEMF010000001.1, forward strand.
CACGATTAAACTTGCTGCTTATGCGCCAATAATCGCGGCCTGCCCGCAATTTTGCCACTGCATTTTTTTCATTTTCACCGTGCTTGTTTGAAACAGGGAAATAGTGATGTCACGCCTAAAATCCATATTATCGGCTGCAACCATCGGGGCGTCTTTGGCGCTGTCCGCATTACCCGCCCATGCCAACGAAAAACTGACGATCCTGCTGGACTGGTTTGTAAACCCCGACCACGCGCCGCTGATTGTTGCCAAGGAAAAGGGATTTTTCACCAAACACGGGCTGGATGTGGAATTGGTTGAACCGGCGGACCCTTCGGCCCCGCCGCGCCTGGTCGCCGCCGGGCAAGGCGATGTGGCGGTCAATTACCAACCGCAATTGCATGTTCAGGTCGCACAGGGTTTGCCGCTAACACGCATTGGCACCCTGGTGGCAACGCCGCTAAACGCGCTGGTGGTGTTAAAAGACGGGCCCATTAAAGATATCGCCGACCTGAAAGGCAAAAAAGTCGGTTATTCTCTGGCCGGTTTTGAAGATGCAGTTCTGGGAACCATGCTAAAAAGTCACGGTGTTGATATCAAATCGGTCGAACTGGTGAACGTCAATTTCTCGCTGTCGCCGTCATTATATTCAGGCCAGGTTGATGCGGTGATTGGTGCCTATCGCAATTTCGAATTGAACCAGATGGATATCGAAGGCAAACCGGGCAAGGCATTTTACGTCGAGGAAGAAGGTGTTCCACCTTATGACGAGTTGATCCTGACCATACGCAAGGACCATGTGGGCGACCCGCGCATGAAAAAGATGCTTGATGCCCTGGAAGAAGCCACCCAATATCTGATCAACCACCCCGATGATAGCTGGAAGGCGTTTGTCGCCGCCTATCCCAACCTGGATGATGAATTGAACAAACGCGCCTGGGCCGACACATTACCACGCTTTGCCTTACGCCCGGCCGCCGTTGATCGGGGGCGGTATGCCCGTTTTGCCCAATATTTGCTTGATGAAGGCATTATCGACCAAACACCTGACCTTGATAGCTATGTCGATGTAGTCGAATAACGTATTCATTTTAACGTGCCTGTCATTAAATGGGCCGGCATGACGAAACGGGCGGTACCTGCGGGTACTGCCTTTTTTTTGGGCAATATACAAATCGCACAGCACAAAATAATTCGCCCACTTGCGCAGCGTTGTAAATGCAACACATAGTAAAAGAACAAAAATGATAAGGGAAAACCTGTGAATTCTGTATCGCGCCCGGACCATCACACCGAAAACGGCTTTGAAAACCGCTATCCTTTACCGGAAGGCAAAAAATCGTTTTTTACGTTTTTACGCCGCCGGTTGTTTGGGCGTGAAAGCTGGCCCAAGGCCAAAGACCAGATCGGTAAAACCCCTGTTGTTTCACCCGATCTGGATGCCATTCACACCCCCAATCCCGATGTCGCCCAGGTCACCTGGATTGGCCATGCCACTGTATTATTGCAATATCAAGGACTGAACATTCTAACCGATCCGGTTTTTTCAGACCGGGCATCGCCCTTTGCCCGGATCGGACCCAAACGATACAGCCCGCCCGGCCTTGGCATTGATCAATTGCCAAAAATCGACATTATCCTTCTTTCGCACAATCATTATGATCATTGCGACCTTGAATCATTACGCCAAATTGGCAACGGCCCCACCCATGTCGTGCCGTTGAAAAATGCCTCGCTGTTAAAAGAAGCCGGGATTGACGGTTGCCTTGAAATGGACTGGGGCCAATACGCCGAAGTTAACGGTGTTAAAATTGTACACACGTCGTCCTATCACTGGTCCAGCCGCAAAATTAGCGACCGCAAGGAAATGCTTTGGGGTGGTTATGCCCTGACATTTCCCAACGGGTTTAAATTCTATTTTGTTGGCGACAGCGGTTGGAACGAACAATTATTTGCCGAAATGGGCGAAAAATATGGCCCGTTTGATTTAGGGCTTATTCCGATTGGGGCCTATGACCCGCGCGACTTCATGAAAACCGCCCACGTTAACCCCGAAGAAGCCGTTATGATCAAACAGGTGATGGGCGTAAAACAGGCCATTGCCATTCATTGGGGGACGTTTGTTTTAACCGCCGAACCTGTTGATGAACCACCCAAACGGCTTCATATCGCAATGGAGCGCGCCGGGTTAAACCCTGAACATTTTTTGGCGCTGCCGGTCGGCGGAACGCATCATCATATATCCGCGCCAGCGCAGGCGTAAACCGGTGCCGATGGGCATGCATCCCCCATCGGATTACCGATTAATCAAACCGCAAAGGCAGCAACGATGATTGCCTTTGCGGTTTTTTTTACATCATTTTCAAATCATTTTTAATCTTGGGCATTTTCCGCTATCCCGGCACTTGAACTGCCTGCAAAATTAGGAAACGATACCGCTTTCAAACTGGCACCCTCCAGGTGCCCGCAATCCCTTCCGGATTAATTGCCTCGCCAAAGGAAACAGCCCCAATGACCACAACAGTTTTTTTGGCGGTAATTGGCGCAGCCCTGATGCATGCGATCTGGAATGCCCTGATCAAGGGTGGCAAAGACAAAATGCTCAATATGACTGCCGTCATTTTTGGGCACGCCCCATTGTTATTGCTGCTTTTACCCTTTACCAGCCTGCCTGCCCCGGCAAGCTGGCAATATCTGGCGGGGTCGGTGGCATTGCATTTGGGGTATCAGTGGTTTTTGATCAATTCCTATCAATGGGGTGACCTTAGCCAGGTTTATCCAATTGCCCGCGGGTCGGCCCCGCTGATTGTTGCGACAGTTTCGGTCCTGTTTTTGGGCGTCGTGCTGGCCCCTATTGAAGGGATCGCCATTGCCCTGATCGGTTGCGGCATTATCAGCCTGTGCCTGGTGCGACATGCTGACGGATTACGCAACGGGCGGGCGGCACTGCTGGCATTGATTACCGGCTGTTTTATCAGCGCCTATTCCCTGACCGATGGCAACGGGGTGCGGGTGGCTGGCAATGTGATGGATTATTACGCCTGGCACACCATCGGCAATATTCTGGTTTTTGGCATTTTTGCGCATATTCAGCGGCCAGCAATTGGGCGGGACATTGCCCAACGTGGCAAAATTGCCTTTTTCATTGGTGGCAGCGCGTCCTTCACTGCTTACTGCACTGTCATGTGGGCGTTTTCACAGGCCCCCATCGCCCTGGTGGTGGCCTTGCGCGAAACCAGTATCATCTTTGCCTTGTTAATTGGCGTAGTGATGATGGGCGAAAAACTTAACCTGGTGAAACTGGCATCGACAATGATGACGGTGTGCGGCGCGGTGTTGCTGCGTTTTTCGCGCAGCTAACAATCACACCATAGCCCCCTGAAACGATGCCAGGCAGTTCCAAACGCCAAGGCTCTTATGGTAAATCATAGGGATGCCGTTTTTGCCCGGTTTCAAAACGCGAGAGCCGGAAAGCATCGAGATTAATTGACGCTTGCCCGGTTGTGATCCATTCCGACAACACCTTGCCAACAATTGGCCCCATGGCAAAACCATGGCCTGAAAAACCGGTAGCAATAAAAAAGCCCGCGGGATTTTCAAGCTGGTCAATCACCGGGACGGCATCGGGGGTCACATCGATGTCGCCGGCCCATTGATCAACAATTTGTGGTGTTTCGATATGGGGAAACAGGCGTTTAAACGCGGCCAGCGAGTTGCGAATACGTTTCGGGTTGGGCAAGGCTGTAGTTTGTCGACGCCCCATAAGCGGTTTATCCGCGGCCGGGCTACCGGGTAAATGATCAGCCAGATCATCGATAAACCGCATATCAAGATGGAAATTGAAATTGCGCCAGTTCGATTTGTAGCCCGGCAGGAAATCGGCAGCATAGCGAAAGCGCGACAGGGTAAGGTCGATATCGGTATTGATATCGTCCGACAGATTGAGCGACCCGTCGGCGCGCTGGCGAAACCCCAAACCATCGACAACCGCGCTGACCGCCGAAATCGGCGGCACCGGTTTGGTACGTATCACCGTGCCCCGGGTTGTTTGTTGCGGCAAACGACGGCCAAATCTGGCAACAAACTTATGCGTCAGGGCCCCGGCAGCGCAAATGACAATGCGGGTTTTAATCAATCCGCGTTCGCTGATAACACCGCTAACCTGCCCGCCTTCGGTTTCAATGCCCAATGCACCGCAACCCTGCAAAATTACCGCCCCCAGGTCGTGCGCCTTCTTTGCCAGCGCCGGGGCAGCTTTTTTTGGTTCGGCCTGCCCGTCATTCGCCGTGAAAATCCCCCCGACACCGGGCGATGTAATGCCGGGCATCAGGCTTTTCACCTCGGCCTGACCCAGCTTGCGCGTACCAATATCATAAGGTTGGGCATCGACCAGCCAGCGTTCATAACGGGCCATTTCGGCGTCATCCTTGGCAACATATAAAACGCCGCCCTGTCGCCATTCCAGATCGGCGCCAAGGTCGCGCTCCAGATTTGGCCAAATATCGATACAGGCCTTCATCAGGGGAAGTTCAACCGGATCGCGCCCCTGCTGGCGCACAAACCCCCATGCCCGGCCCGACTGATGCGATGCCACCGTATCCTTTTCCAGCAAAACAACCGACATTCCGGCCTTTTGCAGGTAATACGCGCTGGCGGCCCCCTGAATACCACCGCCAATAATGACAATGTCGGCCTGTTTTGGAAAGGTTTGCGTCTGCATGTGCATCATATCCCTGATAGAGGATCAACCGGGTATTTTTGTGGTTCCCCAAACTGATAGGGCGCATTAGGGTATACCCATTAAGCATGGCCACCACCATCAGGGAAACCAAAAAATGCCCCCGAAAACCAATAATCAGCACCCGGCCACTGTGGCCGCACAGGCACTGGGCTGGGTTGATGAAACAACACGGTCGGTCACCCCGCCGCTATACCCGTCAACCACATTTGAACGTAATACCGACCTTAGCTATCACGACGGGCGCTGTTACACCCGCGCCGATAACCCGACCTATGATCAGGCCTGTGCCGTTTTAAACGCCCTTGAAGGCGGCGCGGACAGCCGGTTGTTTGCATCGGGCATGGCGGCAGCAGTTTGTGTGCTGCAAGCCCTGCAACCGGGCGACCATGTGGTTGCGCCCAAGATTATGTATTGGGCCCTGCGCGGGTTTATGCAGGATGTTGGCGTACGGTCGGGCCTGACATTTGATTTTGTTGATAATGGCGACGCGGACGCATGGGCCAAACACATGCAGCCCGGTAAAACAAAGTTGGTATGGCTGGAAACCCCCGCCAACCCTGACTGGCAAATTACCGATATTGCTGCGGTTGCCAGTGCGGCCCACAAGATTGGCGCGGTCGTGGCCGTTGATAATACGGTGGCAACACCGCTAATTACCCGGCCAATTGAATTTGGCGCCGATATTGTCATGCATTCGGCCACCAAATACCTGAACGGACATAGCGATGTTTTGGCAGGCACATTAACCTGTGCAAAAAAAGATGCTTTCTGGGAACAGGTTTGCAAACAGCACAAAGGCGGCGGGGCCGTTCTGGGTGTGTTTGAAACGTGGCTGTTATTGCGCGGTATGCGAACCCTTTCGATACGGGTGGAACGCGCCAGCAGCAATGCGATGGCAATTGCCCGGCACTTTGAAAACCATGCCGAAATTGAACAGGTGCAATATCCGGGCCTTGAAAGCCACATTGGCCACGAGATAGCCAAAAAGCAAATGCACGGTGGCTTTGGTGGCATGATGTCACTGCGGGTTAAAGGCGGCACCGAACGCGCAGTCGCCTTTCATAATGCCTGCAAACTGTTTAAACGTGCGACGTCACTGGGCGGCGTTGAAAGCCTGATAGAACATCGCGCCTCTGTCGAAGGGCCAGCCAGCCCGGTTCCCGGCGATCTTTTGCGTATGTCTGTCGGCATCGAAAACATCGACGACCTGATTGACGACATTGAAACGGCCTTGAACCACACAAAATAACCATCGTCAGGTATCTTTTTTGCCAACAACACCGAACCGGAACATGCCAACAATTCACAACAAACCCCGGGCCGGGAAAACCGGCTTTCCGTTTATTGTTTATCTGCTGATTGTTCTATGCGTTGGTGCCGGTAAACCGGCGCAGGCGGCCGGCGGGGATATAAGCCCCATGTCGCCTGCGCCGGGATTAATCTATGATGTTGCCAAAGGCGACTATGTGCGGCTGGAAACCCTGCAATCCGCCGCAGCCGGGGCAAAATACATTTTACTGGGTGAAACCCACGACAACCTGATCCATCATCAACGTCAGGCCGAACTGGTGGATGTGCTATCGGGCGATGGTCTGAAACGGGCCGTTGTGTGGGAAATGATCAACCGGGACCAGCAAAAGGACCTGGATGATGCATGGCACGACAAAAAACGCGCGATCGATGATATTGGCGTCGCACTGGACTGGGACAACAGCGGCTGGCCGTCCTGGCAGGATTATTCGCCCATCGCCGAAGCCGCACGCCAGCACCAGTTACCCATGATTGCCGGAAACCTGCCCGATGACATCATTGGCCCCCTGATCGAAAAAGGCAACGCTGCCTTGCCTGCCAGCCTGGAAAAAAAGCTGGCTTTGCCACCTTTGCCCGATGAAACAAAAACACTGTTTGATCGTGAAATTGTCGATGTCCATTGCGGTGTTTTATCGCCCGATCAGGCACCACCTTTTAGCACCATCCAGTTCGCGCGTGATGCCTCGCTGGCACGTGCGATGTTTGATGCAAGCAAACAAAAAGGGATTAAGGGCGCGTTCCTGATCACCGGTGCCATGCATGCACGGGCCAACGTTGCAGTCCCCTGGCATTTAAAACGGTTTGACCCCAAAGGAACCAGCATTGTTATCATCATGCGAGAAGCCCCCAACCCCGGTGATCCATCGGTTTCGCCTGCAAATTATCTAAAGGCCTATGGCCCGGGTCATAGTGTTGATTTTATCTGGTTTACATCCGACCTTGCACGGTCAAACCCGTGCGATGGTATTACAATGCCACATGCCACGAAGCCGGATGCCCAAAATGGCACAGCGGACGACAACGAGGCAGTCGCCCCGGCGACCAGTGAAAATACCGGCCCGCCCCTGCCCGATGCCCCGGCAGCAAACGATGACATTACACAAGGCGATGATCAAAGCGACGATTTAACAACGCCGCCCGCAAACCAGGATAATTCAGCAAAGACAGCCCCCCTGAAAACCGGCCCCGCACCGCATTCGGGCCCAATAATTGACCCGGAACCCTCAAACAACCCGATGCGCCGCATCATGCCAATTCCCCCGGCGCGCCCGCAGGAATAGGCAAACAGGCCCCTAAAGGCAGCAAAGTTAACCGCCCGCGATGCCTGTTATTTGCCGAAAAACAACCGTTTTAATGCTGAAAACTGCCTATTTTAACCGCCGGGGTCGCCAATCGGTTGTGGCAACAGGCTTGCCTTTGTGCGAACGCATCACACGCGGGCGCACCACATCCTCGGCCTCGGGCGTGGTAGCTGTTTTACGAACCGCGGTATAGAACGTCACCATTTCATCAAATGATATCAATGTTCCCGGCCCGGCCCGCCATGCATCCTGATAGGGGGCGTGGTTCCGAATGGAGGCATTTAAATGATCCACCGAATGATGCCCAAATTGCCGCCAGACGCTTTCGATAAAGTGTTTTGTTTTATCATTGATAGATTTTAGCCGCACATCGGGGCGGGTTTCTTCCATCAACACATAAAGATTGGGTTCTATCGGGCCGGCTTCTTCGGCTACGAACAGGGCGGGCATCAACATTGCCCCATGATAGGACGCCCCAAAATAGCCCTGCGCCAGATATAACAACCGGTGCAATTTCTGGGGTTGCAGATATTCATTATCGTTCAGCGCGTGATCGATCAGCCGAAACGCAACATCAAATACCGAATAAAGAACCGGTTTTTGTTTCATACCTGCCCAGATCAAAACGAAAAACAATTACCCATTGGCAGGTTTAACCTGCATTGCACATGATAGCCAGCCCACCGCCATGCAACAAGGGGGGCAATAGCACAGCCCCACCACATAAATGCAGACCACCGCAAATACGTCCAAAATCAAATTTGGAAATCAAGCCGCTGACCACGTGCAGGCATGGCACCATGCGTTACGGCATTTACCATCGCATACATAGACTGGGGCGACCGGCGCGCGCCCAAATCAAGCGGACCTTCAAAGTTCAGAAAATCGGCAAAGCGCCAGTCCCCCCCTGAACCAGGACCGCTGGCATCACGCCCTGCCGCATCACGATTACCGCGCAACCGGGCCTGGGCACTGTTATTATCCTGAGGGCTTTGTCCGCCTTTGCCACCGCCATGCGGGGTGCCACGGCCATTTTTTTCGTCGATAAAGGCATTAAACAGGGTTCCGTCGGTATCGGAATGATAACCGAATTGTTCGTTGGTTTGTTCAATGCCCGCATCGCGGGTAACCGATGCAATACCGCGCGCGCCAGCCGGGGCAAGCCGCGTCATATGCATGGCGGCACTGGTTACCTGGACGGGGGGCAGTTGCGGTATCATCACCTTCACCATCGTTGAAAAGATGGGCGCTTAATTTATCTACCTTTGAGATTATACATTAAATGTCTGAAAAAATCACAAAAATCAGGCGATATTAAACTCCCGATTGCTCCGCTATATCGGTCGTCAGTCGCCTTCAAATTCAACAATATTAAACACCGGAACGCCCCGCTCACGTATACGAGCGGCCCCGCCAATATCGGGCAAATCAATAATAAAGGCGCAGGAAACCGGAACGGCCCCGGCCTTTTCAATCAGATCAATTGCGGCAAGGGCTGTGCCGCCCGTTGCAATTAAATCATCCAGGATCAGAACCCGCTGCCCCGGTTTGACAGCATCGACATGCATTTCAATAATGTCGGAGCCATATTCCAGGTCATACTCAACCGACACGGTTTTGGCGGGCAATTTTCCTTTTTTACGAATGGGCACAAACCCCACCCCCAACGCCAGCGCCACCGCCGGACCAATGATAAAACCACGGGCTTCAATACCGGCAATCACGTCAATTTTCTGGTCCTGAAACTCTCCGGCCAGGGTGTCTATCACTTCGCGCAACCCTTCGGCATCACCAAACAAAGTTGTGATATCGCGAAACATAATTCCCTTTTTCGGATAATCAGGAATGGAACGAATCAGCGATTTAATCGACATAACAGATGTGGCCTCCGGCCCGAAAATGACAAAACAAAGCCGCCATCGAAGTATCGACTGGCGGCCTAAAATCGGGCAGCGGAGCAAAAAATGCAATGCTGCAATATCTGATTTTTTCTATGTGCAATCAGGCGGCGTTATGAAATTCCATTTTGCGCCCGCCAACAATGGCCTGTCCGGTAACACCGCCCCCTACTACAATATGTGCAGCAGGTGTAAAGTCATCGGCCAGTTTACGGCTTATCTCGGCACGGGTTCCACGTGGCATGCCGATATCCGCAGCGCGCCGGTTGCCCCAGACGGCGCGATATAAACGGTAGTCATGATCGTTGATCTGACCAAATACCCTTTCGACTTCCATCAAGGTCTGAACATAACTTTTATTCATGTCCGCCATCCTGTTGCTCGTTTTCCCGGTATGCCCGGCAAACTGCCGGCACGGTCGCACGCCTTTTGTGTACTTCGTGGTACAGCGCATCGACCCCCGCGATATAGGCCGGGAAATACGGTTTCTCAACTGCAAGACGGTGACATGTTGGCGAACATTTTGTGACGATGCCCTGCGTCATTGCCCCTTTCATACAGAAAACCGCCAGTTTTTCCCGACGCGACGGCAACTTCCCTGTCACAACACGATGGCAAAAAACTTTTCACATCGGTGTCAATCAACATCGTCCACCCGCAAAAACAGCGGCGCGATGCGACAACACGATATGATCACTTTCCGTCGGTTCCGATTATGGTGTCAGGGATCAATGGATATTGTTAAGCGCGTCTTCAGCGTTTTCAGCCTGCTGGTCCATCTGTTTTTGCAGGGCTTCGGCATATTCCCCATAGATCCGCCCCTCAAGCGAGAGCTCGAGAAAACGGATATAATCCTGCTCGTTACCAATTTTATTGCGCGCCACAGTAATCACATCAAACGGGGATTCGGCATCCAGACCGTATTGCCGAATCAAAATCAGCATTTCAGCGGTGATTTCTTCCAGCTTCTTTTGTGCGTCGGCAAAAGTAATATTCATTATCAACCCCAATTTCTGATCTGTCTGACCTGATCTTTGATCGTTGGCACTATGTCCCATTTTGGTCAGGTATGCCTGCCTATCGCGGTAATTTCAACCATCGCGCCGCAACATTGTGCCCCGATGCACCGTCCCGGGCGGCAAACGCCCTGTGCCCTACCGGGCAGCACCGCCATCATCATAATAACGTTCCATTATCCGTTACTATTTAAATCACAAAATACGGGCAGATTACCCCTGTGATGCGATGACGGGACATACCACCATCACATTAGATTTAAATTTGGAATATTTCTGAATGACACCACCGACTTGAGGCAAATCAATGTTTCACCCGGGTAAAAGGGCGATTGGTATAAACACCAAATCAGGATGGTTAACTAGTCGTTGCACAGGCAGGTTTGGGAAATTTTTGCATGTGTGTTCATTTCCGGTTTTGACGGGTTCGAGGGAAATTGATGGCGCTTTTATCCAGTTGGAAACGGATGGGAATTCGTAAACGGTTTATGGTTGCATCGGCATTTGGTGTAACGGCAGTCATGGTGATTGCCCTGATCATGATCGCCATGACAGAACGCCACGCCATGGATGCCAAGCTAAAACAGCTTAGCGACAATGAACTGACATCCCTCCATGCCCTGATTGTGAACGTTATGGCCGCCCGGGTTGATGATTCGGACGATATCGGCATTCGCGTTTTCAATAACTGGTTTGACAGCCGCAACCAGGATTACCCCGGCGAATTATGGTCGGTCTGGGCACCCAAAACCTTGGCCTATATGCAGGAAAACGAAGAAAAACCCCTGAAACTGCCCCGCGACGCCATTGATGAAGAAGCCATTCAAACCGGTAAACTGGTTGGCCGTTACACCGATGATGGCACTTATCGCATGTCGATGCCGATTGTTTTAGGTGTGACCAAGGGTGCAGACAAGGAAGTATGTTTTACCTGCCACGGCGGGTTAATGGGCGAAGAAAAAGGCGACGTTATTGCCGTTTTGTCTTCCAGCCTTTCGGTGGCACCGGAACAGGCCAAAACCAACACCATCCTGATCGGCATTGTTATTGGCGGTATTATTGTTGCCATTTTAACCGTGGTCGGCATTCGCGCCCTGTTATCCAACATTGTGACCAACCCTTTGTCGCAGCTTGATGCCGTTATGCGTGATCTGGCCGAAGGCCGCATCGATGTGGATATTGATAATACCCAGCGTCATGACGAAATTGGAGCGATGGCCCGATCGGTAGAAGTGTTTAAAACCAATGCCATTGCCAAGGAACGGATGGAAAAAGAACAAAAAGCCGCCCAACAACAGCGTGAACAACGCATGGTACGGCTGGAATCGCTGATTGGGGATTTTGAAAAAATCATCGCAACGATTGTGTCGTCGGTTTCGACATCGGCAGACCGGATGCAAAACACCGCCCGCCAACTGGTAGGGGCCGCCGACCAGGCCAGTAAAAACGCCACCACGGTTGCCGCCGCATCCGAAGAAGCAACCACCAACGTTCAAACCGTATCTGAAGCTGCCGATCATTTATCGGCATCAATCACGCAAATTGGTGACAAGGCCCATCAATCAACCGAAATCACCGCCGAAGCATCACAGGAAGCCGACGTTTCAAGCCGCACTGTTGCCGGGCTTTCAGAAGCTGCGGGCAAGATTGGCGAAATTGTTAACCTGATTAGCGACATTGCCGGCCAGACCAACCTGTTGGCCCTGAACGCGACCATCGAGGCGGCCCGTGCCGGGGAAGCGGGCAAGGGATTTGCCGTGGTTGCCGCCGAAGTAAAAAACCTTGCCAATCAAACCGCGCGCGCCACTGACGAAATTTCGGAACAGATCAACGCCATTCAGAATGAAACGGGTAAAACAGTAAAATCCATTCAGGATATTTCCGAAGTCATCCTGCGTATCACCGACATCACGGGCACCATTTCCGAGGCCGTCCGCGAACAGGCCGATGCCACCAGCGAAATTGCCCGCAATGTTGAACAGGCCGCTATCGGCACCCAGGAAGTTACCCGCAATATTGAAAGGGTGAGCCACACCGTCGGCGAAACCGACAAATCAGCTCATTCCGTTCTGGAAGTGGCCGAAGAACTGGGCGAACTTTCGCAAAATCTGCGGATCGAGGTAGATCGCTTCCTTGATGGTATTCGCTCAGCCTGATACCTGAAACATTAAACAAAGCGCCCGGCGAAACCATTAATCGCCGGGCGCGTTTTTATACGCCTTGATAATGCTGTTACAGGCCTCATTAGCGCATCCCCTTTCCGATGATGCATGGAAACACTGCCCGAACGGGCGGCACCTGATGCCAATGTGAATGAGAATACGGTAAAGCTGCCGGCACCCTTGCATAAAGACAGACGGGAACTGCGGTAAGCGCACCTGCCCGGGCATATTCGATAATTGAAAAATCGTGGCACTGGTTCTTTTTTGGCAATCGGTGCCGGGGCTGAATTTTACCGCGACGCGATCACCCGAAAAAACAACGTCGCATCGTAAAGCGCACATCGCAGGTTCCCCCCCCCCTTATTTCTTGCAACTTTTGCGAACATCATGACACCTCAATAACGCAAAGGTCGAAAAACCGGCTTCATTCGTGCTTTGGGTGGCTCTTTGCTTAACAGGGGGGCAAACGCAGTCTATGATGATTACAGAAGTGCAACTGCCATTGGCAGATCTGCGAAGTGGGGGCGGAAGTCAGGAAGATTTCTGTTTGAAGGAACGTGAAAAGCGATGTCGCTGACAACGATTTTGGGGATTCTGGCCGGTATAGGCCTGTTTGTTGCGTCGATTTATATCTCGACTGACAACTATGTCGTCTTTCTTAGCCTATCGAGCGTGCTGATGGTGCTCGGCGGGACATTTGCGGCGACTTTTATTGCCTATGAGACAAGGTATGTCTGGCTGGCTGTAAAACTGATTTTTAAAATTTTCCGCGCCCAGCGTATGGGCCGCGGACAATTGACCGGTGAAGTTGGCCGCGTGGTCAAATGGGGTTACCTGATGCAGAAAAAGGGCATTAATGCCCTTGAACAGGAAATATCCCGGTTGGGCAAGGAAGAACCGTTTTTAGGCTGGGCAATGGAAATTGTCATTACCGGCTATAACGGTGATGACGTTGCCGACATGCTTTATAACGCCATCGACAGTTCCTATAACCGCAATCTGGTTCCGGTTGATATTTTACGCAGTATGGCAGGTGCCGCACCGGCATTTGGCATGATCGGAACGCTGGTGGGCCTTGTGATCATGCTTGATAAAATGGGCGATGACCCAACGTCACTGGGCGCAGGCCTTGCCATTGCATTGATCACGACGCTTTATGGCATTGTGGCGGCACGGTTCTTTTTCATTCCTGCGGCCAGTAAAATCCAGCAGCGCGAAGACATTATGAAATTTCGCAATTCGCTGATTGCCGAAGGCCTGATCATGCTGGCAGACCGCAAGGGGCCGCGCGCAATTCAGGACCGGATGAATTCGTTCCTGGACCCGGCCATCCATTTTAATATGGACAAGGCCCCGCAATAAACCGGTTTGGTTCTTTCTTGAATACAGGACATGCTTATGGCCCGGCGTCGCAGATCACCGCTCGACACTAAACGCCCCGCAGAAATCAACGAGGACTGGCTGGCAACCTATGCCGATGCCATCACCCTGCTGATGGCGTTTTTTGTCATGCTGGTCAGTTTTTCCAAAATTGAATTGCCGGTATTTGAAAAAATTCAGGCCGGGATCGCCCAGAATATTGGCAAACGCAGTGTTGTACGCCCCACCGAAATTCTTGAAACCGACCTGAAAGACGTTGTTTTCAACCTGGCACTCGACAAATCGGTCAAGGTGAAAACCGACGATGAAGGCATCGTGATGGAACTTGCCAGCGGGTCGTTTTTTCAATCTGGATCAGCCGATTTAACCCGCGATGCCGTTTTGTTTTTAAAGGATGTCGGCGACCTTTTAAAACAGCCCCGCTATATGGGCTTTCAGATCGAAGTCAAAGGGCACACCGACGATTCCCCGATTAACACCCCGCGCTTTCCATCGAACTGGGAACTCGCGGCGGGCCGGGCTATTGCGGTGGTCCGTTTTTTTGGCGCGGTGGGCGTTGATCCGCAATCAGACCGGATGCGTGCCATTTCCTATGGCGATACCATGCCCAAACTGCCCAATGAAGATGACCAGGGCAACCCGATACCGGAAAATCGTGAAGCCAACCGACGGATCGAAGTCCGTGTTTTCCCGAAATATTCACGCGGACTATAAGTCAGGTTAAATTACCGAACGCCAACACCCGCAGCGGCATGTTTTGTTTGCCGCTGTTTCAGCCCTTGCATAACTGTCGCAAGCAAAACAATGCTGCATTTCCCATCACATGGAGCCGCACCATGGCCCTTGGAAAAGTACTGATTTACGCCAAAAACATGGATGAAACTGCGCTTTTTTATCAAACGCATTTTGGCTTTAAGGCCGTGCAACTGGCAAATGACAGGATTATTGAACTGGTTGCCAGTGACGGGGGCGCAAATATCATGCTTCATCCTGCAGCCAAGGGACAAAAGCAGGGTCAAACAGGCGTGAAACTGATTTTCGACATTAAAGATGTTGAAGGTTTTTGTGCCCAGTCGGCAAAAAACGGATTGGATTTTGGCCCGATCCATCGGGCAGACGGCTATGTTTTTGCCAATGCCAAAGACCCCTGCCAAAACGCCATTTCGGTTTCAAGCCGGGCCTTTCGCAAAAATAACGATACTGCATAACCACAGCCGAAACGGACAAAGACGCAATCTTTGCCCCAAAAAAAGGACATATTGCCGGGCTTTATAACAGCACGTCATCGTGAAATGTCAACGCACGCACATGCCGTGCGAAGCAAAGACTACGTTCACGCCCCTAGGCCAACGGACGTAATTGGTTCAGATCAGCAGGGCTTGGAACCTGGCAGATTATTTTGCCCGAACCTCAACAACCATTTCGTCCCGGGCTGCAAAGACAGGAGGCCATTCACCTTGCGCCTGTTTTTCAATAGCTGCCATCATTGTATCATCGTGGTCTGGGTCATGGTGAAACAAAGCAAGCCGGGCAACCCCCGCCGCACGGCACAGGCGGATCCCCTCGCGCCAGGTTGAATGCCCCCAACCGATCCGTTTTTCAAATTCGGCGTCGGTATAGGTTGAATCATAAATTACCAGATCAGCGTCCCGAATAAATTCAAGCACTGTGTGGTCAATCTGCCCAATCTGATGTTCGGTATCGGTCACATAGCACACCGATACCCCGTCATATTCCACCCGATAGGCTGTCGCCCCGTTTGGATGGCGCAGGGGTGCTGTGCGTACGGCAATATCATCTGTTGGGTGCAGCGTCGTACCGGTTGCAAAATCGCAAAAAGACAACCCTGATCGCATTGCCGATAACGGTACAGGAAAAGTGGGGTTCGCCATTTGCGATGAAAATACTTTTTCGACCCCGCCCTGCCCGGTCAGATGACCGGCAAAAATTTCAAAACTATTGCCCGGGTCATAGGCGGGAACAAAAAACGGAAACCCGTTGATATGGTCCCAATGGGTATGCGTGAGAAAAATAGACGCATTTGATACCCCCCGGCGTACCAGATCGCGCCCAAGATTGCGAATGCCTGTTCCCGCATCAAAAATCAGAACCTTGCCACCGACCCGCATTTCAACACAACTGGTGTTGCCGCCATAAACAACATGTTCTGGCGACGGGCAGGCGATGCTGCCACGCACGCCCCAGAATTTGACCGTTATGGCCATATTGCGCGTTTCCCGTTCTTTTTGGCAGTCAGACCATGACTAAACTGCATTTGTAAACCTCGGCCTGGCATGGTGGCCTGTTCCGGGTATCTTTACGTTCTTTATTCTGCACTGGCCCAATCAACAATTGCGCCGGGTTTTATATCTGGTCATGCGCTTGCGCGTCCGCCATTAATTGCAATTTCAACCAGACCAAAAGCATTTTCGTACCAGAAAATGTCGCCCCGGCGAACATCGGAAAATGTCCGGGCCTGTTTAAGCGATAAATCACCGATTTTTAATGTCGCCCCGGCGTGATTTACGGTGGATGCCCGCAGACCCGTCATCGCGTTACCATAACCATCACAATAAATGACCTGCGAAAGATCATCCGGCCAGCGACAGGCATCGGCAAACCGGTCGTCCATGGTAATTTCATGGCGGGAAAATGCCTTGCCCGCCGCAATCATGCCTGCAACCGGCCCGAAAACATCCCGCCCGTGAAAGCTGGCGGACATGCGTTCAGGTTGCCAATCGATTTGCCAAAGCCGCGTCTGACGGGCCCTGCGCAGCAAAATTTCAAATAACCCATTATCCGGGCCAACAAACCATACCCCGTCACACTGGCAAACCAAACCACGCCGGTCACTGCCAACACCGGGGTCGACAACACACAACCCGACATCCCCGGGCATAAATTCACCCTGGCATGCCGCCAGCAAATAGGCTGCTTTTTGCGGGTCGCGATCCGGGGCATCGACCATCAGGTCAACCACCACGTCGCCCTGCCCGGCATAACGCAACGCCGCGGCGCGCATCGCCCCGCTATAAGGCCCGGTTGTATGAAAATCACTAAACACCAGAATCATGATTTTATCCTGTTATCATCACAGTTTGATCCTGGTTGACACAACCGCATATGACAAACATCACAACAAAGGCAAAGTTTATGGCACCGGAAAATCGACGGGCTGTCAGGCCCGCCGAAAGCATTATTTTACGTCGCAATACTGACCACGACGTTTTAAATCGGCACAAACTTTCGTGGCCCTGGCCGGGTCCATACCATCGGCCAGCAGGCGATAAAATGTACCTTTACCCGGCACCGATACCTTGCGAATTTCATGGTCCAGGCCACCAAGTTCATTGGCAAACCGGCTTCCCAAAATCAGCCAGCCCCGTTCGGCCTGGGTTTGATTACGATAGGATGCCAAATGAATTTCCGCCCCGCCCGATGATTTTACCGGCGCGCTGGCAACCTTGTTAACTGCGCGACTGGGGGCATCGGCACCGGTTGCCACCCGGCGCACCGGCTGGCCTTCCTGCGACACCATGCTGGCATTGGCCGGTTCAATAATCGATGCTTCAATCGCATTGCGTTCTTTTGTGAACTCGGTCGGTGTGATCAGCTTTTCTTTTTGCAAATCTTCAATGCGCGAAATTTTGCGCGCCGCATCCATCAAGCCCTGCGGGGCCGGGGCGGGTGTCGCGCGTTCGCGCGGTTCGGCCGGCAAAACCCCGTCAAGAATCGCGGTGCGTTCATTCACATGGTCCTGCACCGTAACAGCGCCCATTTGCAACGACTTATTAAGCTGCTCAAGTCGGCTTTGAATTTCGCGCCCGTCTGGCGGTTCACGGTCAAGATAAGCTGCGGGGGCCGGGGCTGTCATTGGCAATAGCGCGCCCAGATTAGCAGCTCGCCTGGCTGAAAACTCCTCGGGGGTGATGAGCCCGGCTGTTTGCAAGTTACGCAAAATTGAAAACCGCTTGGCGACATTTGCATTTGCCATCGCCGCATTTGCCGGCATCGATGGTTCGGCCCCGGCATCGAACGGAGCTTCCATCATCGGCATTCCATTAACCGGCGACGCCGCCACACTGTTGGCATCTGCGCTGACGCCAACCACACCTGGCAAGCCCTGTTCAAGCCGGTTCAGGTTATATTGGGCCGCGTCGCGCAGCGGATGCAACTGTGTGTTATTTGGCCCGGCCATCACAATGGTGCCGGGCGGATTGGATGCAATAACAGCGCTGTAATCCTGGCGGGCCTTATCGGGGCGGCCGGTATTCTGATAAACGATTCCGCGCCATAACAGCGCATATCCGTTTAACGGGTTGCGCGTAATAGCCGCATCAAGAAACTTTTCTGCCGCCGGATAATTCCCTGACACCACTTCGGACAAACCAAGGGCTGTATCGTCCTTGCCGGCAAATGATGTCGCCTGATTCCAGAAGTCGCGATCACCGATCGGGGCACATGCCGCCCCAACCGAAACCAGCCCTGCCAATATCAGGACACGCAGCCCACGACGACCAAAAGTCACGGTTTTATCTGTTACCGCGTTCATTACGCCAACCCCATATACCCAGATGCGAAACAAGGGACCACTTCCCCGTAGCCCTGTCAAGTTTGTGACACTGCGAATATTCATGTCCCATTCACAACAGTTTGGCTGATCGCCTTGCAATAATTCGTTAAAATCTCTTGGTTAATCCGTTGACTATGCGCTATGGCTTGCATTTGCCAGAAAAATGAAAACATACGCAAAAGTACAGATCTTAATCTCCCCTTCAGGGAGGTGTGCTTAAATTCACAAGCAAAGATACTAAAGTGCGTACCGTTTACTCAGGGGAATGTGCTTGATTGAGCCGCAACAATATGGGCAACAGGCATTGCAGGAACACCTGCTGCTTGATTATGTGCAACGCTTGGAAACCCGCAAGTTCGGGCATCGGGCGGTGCATATCCATTTGTCGCGCCTAAAACCGTTCCATCGACGCGATTATCATATCCGGGTTGCCACCAACACCTTTGAAAGTTACGTCAAACTTTTTGTCGGTCGCATTTTTGTGCTGAGCAATAATGACCTTTTGTTCATCTGGAAAGACAAGACCATTAGCGATGTTGAGCCGGGCGTTGAAACGCTAAGGTATCTTTTTCGCGACGACCCGGTGGCCCAGGACGAAAGCGAGGAAACCGGCTTTTGTACCTGGTATAACCTGAATACCGAGTTTCAGGAATTTTTGCTGCTTTGCCGCTATATGAGCGAAAGCGCGCAAAAACAGCAACGCCGGGATATGGCGGGCGAACAGAAATTCCAGTTGCAACCGATCAACGCCGACAATCTGGCACAGCTGGAAGAAACCATTCATACGGCTGATCTGTCTGCGCATATTCGCCAGCAACCGGTTTGTGTGCTGTCAAAAAACAATGGCGGCGAACTTCACCCCGTATTTGACGAATTTTTTGTCTCGATCGCCGAATTGCGTGACGCCGTCATGCCCAATATTGATCTGGCATCGAACAAGTGGCTGTTTCAGCACATGACCGAAGTGCTGGACAAACGCATGCTGAATTATTTGTGCAAGCGCACCTTCAAGACCCATGCATCATCCTTTTCAATCAACCTGAACCTTGCCACGTTAACATCGCGCGAGTTTGAACGGTTTGACGAAATCGTCCGCAAAGGGTGGCCCGGCAATGTAATTTTGGAATTCAACCAGGTTGATCTGTTTTCAAACCTGGAAACCTATTTGCGCCTGCGCGACGAATTTCATGAACGGGGCTACCGCATTCTGATCGACAATTTAACGGTTGAATCATTATCGTTTGTAGACCGTACCAGCCTGAAGGCGGATTTTATCAAAATCGCCTGGCGCGAAGAAATGACCGATAACGTCATTCGCAAAAAATACAGCGAAATGGATACGCTGGTTCAACAGTCTGGCCGGGAGCGCGTTATTTTATGCCGGTGCGACACGCCAACCGCCATTCGGTTTGGTCAGTCACTGGGCATTACGCTATTTCAGGGACGTTATGTTGACAATATGATTGCCCGTACCCGCCGGGCGAAAAATGCCAGCAAGGCCGCAAAAGCAGCCAAGGCCCCTGCCCCGAAAAAATCCCCCTGACACTGCCGCAACGGCATTTTATCCTGACAAAAACTGTCAGGCAGCTTTTGTTCGCGGCCAAATCTTCTTTGCAGATTGCGAACAAAAGAAGTACAAAAAGGTATGGTTTACGCAATTTGCCCCTCCTGCCTGCATAAATGGCGGCCATCTGTTTTGGCCGTATCTGCCATTTTATGCCCGCATTGCGGGGACAAACGCAGCATTGCCCATGCCGAATTACCTGAACTCGGTATCGGGCACCTAGATTGCGATGCTTTTTATGCCTCGATTGAGAAACGCGATCGCCCGGAGCTGGCCGATCAGCCTGTCATTATTGGCGGCGGCAAACGCGGTGTGGTGTCAACCTGCTGCTATATTGCGCGTAAATTTGGTATCCGTTCGGCCATGCCGGCCTTCAAGGCACGCGAACTTTGCCCCGATGGCATTTTTTTGCCACCCGACATGGCGAAATACCAGCGTGAAGGCATGCGGATTCGCGACATGATGCGGGCCGCAACCCCGGTTATTGAACCCCTGTCCATCGACGAAGCCTTTATGGATTTATCCGACGCCTATGAACGCACCGGCAAAAGCCCTGCGGAAAATCTCATTGCACTGCAAAAGCAGATTTTGCAAGAAGTCGGCATTACGGTATCCATCGGGCTATCCTATAACAAGTTTCTGGCAAAGATTGCATCTGACCTGAACAAACCGTTCGGCTTTTCGCTGATTGGCCAGGCGGAGGCCGTTGAATTTCTGTCTGACAAGCCGGTACGGATGATGTGGGGTGTTGGCCCGGCAATGGAGCGCAAACTGCATCAGGACGGCATTAAAACGATCGGGCAGCTACATGAAATCGATATCCACCGCCTTCAGGGGCGATATGGCAGTATCGGCAAGCGATTTTACCATTTTTCACGCGGACAGGATAACCGGCAGGTCGAAACCACGTCGGAACGTAAAAGCCTGTCATCGGAAACGACTTTTGGCGAAGACATTGCCGACAGCACCGCGCTGGGCGATGTTTTAACCCGGCTAACCGGGCGGGTAGCGCGGGACCTGGAACGCAAACGCATTGCCGGGCATACCGTTGTCCTGAAATTAAAGACAGCAGATTTCAAATCACGAACCCGCAACATGCGCCTTGCCTATCCAACCTTGCGCGAAGATGTCATTTTGCAAAGCGCGATGACCTTGTTACATCGTGAAATTGATGGCACCCGGTTTCGATTGCTGGGCGTGGGCGTGACCGACCTGTTTGATGCAGAAGATGCCGACCCGGATGACCTGTTTGCGATATCACCGGCAGCCGCCGCTGCACTGCCCGCCATAACAGACCCAACGGGCACCACGTTGCCCACCCCGCCTAAAACAGCCCCGTGCACCCTGACGGCAGGCGCAGCCGTCGCTGCACCACCACCTGCATCGCCCGCCATGGACGCGAAAAATGGCAGAACCGATAACGATAAACACGACAACACGTTGCCTCAGCCACATCCGCATACAGAACACCTGACACCGGCATTCGCGCACAGAGTGCCGTTCGCAGATAACCATGTTGCGATGACTGCGTCTGCGTCCTCGCATCCATCTTCAACATCATCAAACGCCACACAAACCGGCACGCCCCCTCAAAACAGTTTGTTGCCGCGCCCCACCGCCGAGCAATTGCGTGAAAGCCTGACGCGCCCCTATCGCAAGCACCTGAAACAGCCCCGTCAGCATAAATTCGTTTTTTAAAACGCCCCCCTTATCATCGTTGTAACGGCGCGGCTGCACGTGCCCGCAGGCGCACAGCCCGCCCCGGCACGCACTGTCAAATGCAGCCCGTGCAGATACCGGGGGCAAAGTATACAAGGCTTGGATAATTTCGGGCAGACTATGAACAATTCCAACCCATACGGCAATTGGGCAGCCGGCTTTGTTTTGCCCGGTTAAGGTACCGTTGCCAAAAGCAAGTAACATCGAAAAAATTCGCGTTTTAATAGAAATCAGAACGACACGAACCAAATGTGGTCTTTTACCCGCACCCTCCCTTTTGAACAGGTAAGGATAGGGATTTTTCGTTCCCTGACACGCTAGGCCAACCTATGCCGGGCTGTTCAAGCCTTATATCGCTGCGGCGGGCCGTAAAATGAAAATGGCACAAAATGAAAACAGGGAATATTGATTGCCGACCACGACGAAAATATATCGGGATCATGCCAACAAACCGAATCCTGATGTCAGAGGCGCCGTGCAAAATATTGAAATTATGCTGAAAAATAAAAAATCACCCAACCCGCTCGGGAAAGGTGATTGTGGGCATTTCCCAAAAAGGAAATGGCGTCCCCTAGGGGATTCGAACCCCTGTTGCCGCCGTGAAAGGGCAGTGTCCTAGGCCTCTAGACGAAGGGGACGCAGATCGCAAAGCGATTTTATGTTATGCTTACTGGTGGCGTCCCCTAGGGGATTCGAACCCCTGTTGCCGCCGTGAAAGGGCAGTGTCCTAGGCCTCTAGACGAAGGGGACACGGTCACCAATAAAGCATTTTCTTCGTTAACGGGTGGCGTCCCCTAGGGGATTCGAACCCCTGTTGCCGCCGTGAAAGGGCAGTGTCCTAGGCCTCTAGACGAAGGGGACGCGGTGCGTTAACGAGGCCGGTTTGTAGCGAGTGGACCGGGTAAGGTCAAGCGGGTTTTTTGCCCTTATGACGTTTTTTTTAATCCCTTCGCCATTTCAGCCATTTTTCTGGGCTTTCCGAGGTCGCCCGCCCAGCCAAAACGCCATTCCGGCAACACCAAGCCCGACCCCCAGAAAGCCAAACATCCATTGATAACCGATAATTGCCTGATCAGATGGATATTGGCCAATGATGACCCCTGCGAGCCCTTGCAAAACAAACAGCCCGCCAAAGGTCGCCAGATTAACTGTGGTCAGGGCCCGCCCGATCAGATGTTGTGGCACTGCCGCACGGCTGGCTGCATAATTCAGCGTTGCGCAGCTTCCTAAAAAACCATGTGCCATCATCAGAAAGGCCGCCAGCCACACGTGGGCCACACCAAAAGTTGCCTGCAACAGCAACAGAATGGTCGAGATAAAAACCGAAAACAGAATTAAGGGCCGTGCGCGCCCGCCCATCAAACGTGCCACATGCCCATAGCAAGGCGGCCCGGCGATCATGCCAATGGTCATCGCCAGCAAAATATTGCCAACCTGCACCGGAGCCAGATGAAACACATCATGCAAATATGGCCCGCCCCACAGGCCCCGCACCGTCAATATTGTCGGATAGGCAAAAAAACCAACCGCAACCAGCAACCACATCTGGCGGTTTTTCCAAACCTCCAGAATACCCTGCAGAACTTCACGCATGGTTTCACCCCGGCGGGGCTGTTTGCGTTGCATGTGCGGGGGTTCATCGCGGACCATAACAAATGTCAGGATCACAGCCAGCACACTTAACCCAGCCAGCCAGTAATATACGCCCCGCCAGCCCTGATATTCGATCAGGGCGGCAAGGGGCGTTGCCGAGGCCAGCACACCAAGCAGGCTGAGTGCGACGATAATGCCCGAGGTCGCCGCAAATTTTTCCGGCGCAACCCAGCGCGAAGCACAAACCAGCGTCGCCATAAAAGCAGCCGCACAGCCCATGCCGATAATCCCCTGCCCGATCATAAGGCCGGTCACGCTATGCGCCCTGGCAAAGACGATCACCCCCATCACGGTAATGATCATCATGACCCCATTGGTCTTGCGCGGGCCGAAACGATCCAGCATGACGCCAACGGGAATTTGCATCAGCGCAAAGGCAAAATGAAAACTGCCTGAAATAAGCCCAAGTTGCTCCGGGGTTACGCCCAGTTCCCCCCGAAGCGAGTCCGCAAGTAGCGCCTGCGCCGAGCGGTAAAACTGGCTAAGCGAAAAAGACAGCAAAAGCGGGACCAGAACCAGGACAAACGCAAGTTTGCTGTGGTTCGGGTGCTCCCGCTTTGTTGTCATATCTGTCTGGTTTTGTTCTGTCATCCTATCGGAATAGGACGATCAGGCCGCGCTCGCAAGCCTGTCTGCTACGTAACCGGGTGTATTGCCGTGATACGTTTTGTTTTGCAGGTAGGTCAGGAACTTCTCACGAAAACCTTCGCGAACCGAATGGATCACACTGTCGCGCGCCACCAGCGCGTTCGCCCAGGCCCGGATTTTGGGATAGGACGGCAGATAATCCTCGCCCAGCACATCTTCGACAATCAGCAACCGGGTAAACAGCGGCGCCCATGCGGTATCAACCAGGGAAAAATGATCACCGTTGAAAAATGTTCCACCAACCTGATCTTCCACCATACGAAACCCCTTGATCAGAGCATCACGATGGGCGTCGTAATCTTCACGGGTTTCGGCCATCATCATGCGAAAGGAATGCATCAGCTGATTGCCGCCAACTTCAACCCAGGCCCGATTTTGCGCCTTTTTAAGTGGATCGGCGGGATGCAGCGAGGGCGGGTTAACTTCGTCAAGGTATTCGTTAATGACGGCACTTTCAAAAAGGACTTCGCCCTTTTCACGCAGGACTGGCACCTTGCCCAATGGCGAAATTTCCAAAAACCAGTCTGGCTTGTTCGCAAGGTCAATATAGGTCAGGTCAAATTCAACGTTCTTTTCCAAAAGAGTAATGACAGAACGCTGAACAAAGGGACACAAATCAAAGCTGATTAATTCCGGTTTTGTGCTATCAGGCATAAAATATTCCCATGCAAATTATAAAAGGCCGACCAACGGCCAAGGATAACCCGGAAATAGGAAAATATTTTCTGTTTGCTACCCTTTGTCAAAAAATGACCCCGCAAAACAAAACAACACTGCAAAGTTAACAGCATCAACTTTTAGCGCAAAACGACGGCCGCAACACTAGTTCAAAAGGGAAAAACTGGTTTTGTGCGAAGACGGACGGTCAATATTAACGCCATAGCGCCGTTGAATTTCATCATAGACACCGTTGCGGTGCAATTCGTTAAGAGCCTGTCGCCATGGCACAATAACGGTATCGGGTGTGGACAGGGAAAAAGCCAGATACAGATCATATTCCCCCACCTCAAGTGCAGGTTCGACCAGATCAGTTGAAACACCAAGTTCGCGGCTTTGGCTTGCCATCACCAAATCAGCGGTTTCCCAAAGGGCTATACGCCCGCTTAGTAACATTTGCAGGCCATGATTTGGCGCATAAAGCGGCATCAGGTTGTCAAACCCAAGGGTTCGCAAAGCACGTTCCGATGCGCCGCCCGCCTGCACACCAATGGCAGATACCTTGCGTGCGTCCACAAGGGATCGCACTTTTACCGGGTTATCCGCCACCTGATAAAAGGCCGTCCTGGCATGGGTGATCGGGCCAACCCACTTAAATTCGCGTTCCCGTTCGGGGATACGCACCATGGAGAAAGCAGCGCTATAGGGTTCATTTTCCAAAACCGAAAGAACCCGCTTCCACGGCAGCATTTCAAATTCGCCGTTATGCCCTACCAGTTTTGCCATAGCAGCAACGATATCGGCACCAACACCGGCAATCCCGTTTTTAACGCGATAGTTAAACGGCGGCAGGTTTTCAGTATATAAATGGACAGATCTGGCGGCGCCAATATACCCCTGGTCTGGCAATTTTTCGGACAGGGACCCCGCAAATGCCATTCCGGGAATGGCAAGCAGTAACGCCAGTGCTGTCATTATGGGGGCAATCTGCCTGCACCATCCTAACCTATTGTCAGACATCAATTAAATACCGACACGCAGACACATCATTATCCCAAAAATGACACATGGCTGGTATCTTTTCAGCGCGCCGCTAAATACACGTTTTCAGGAAATTCAACCTGAAAAACACGACAAGCCATAAAAATACCTTGATCGCACAAGGACTTGTTGATTGCCAGCACAGCCAAACATCATTTACTGTAATCGACTTGCGATATTAAAAACAAAAGGACAAATCTTACCAAATTAATTCGCCCTGCAATTGTTCTTAATTTAATTCACGGCCACCAGATAAAGAACAGAATGTCCAAATCCTGTTGTTTGTCAGCAATGCTTTTCGGGCTTGATTTCGGTTGTTCCCACTATACTACCGTTTTACTACCCCCATCGCCCACTATACCGGCCTTTAACTCGAAAAAAAGTCAGCAATAGTTGAGCATGAAAAAGACTTATAACGAAAAAATTCGACATTCAACCAAAAAATTTCGCGGCGCATGTTTTTCGCGCCTTACGAGAACTTTACGCGACTTTTCGGCATGCCCCGCAACAAATCGGGACGGTGCAAATGGCAAAAAATAACCACGCCAAAGCGTTGCCAGTCCTTGACCCCGCCCTTGGCGAACGCATTCGGCATGTGGTTGAGATGTTTGACCGCAAAAAAGACGCAGCAGAAGTTGCCGGTGTCATTCCCGAACAACTTAATCGCTGGTGCCATGCGCAATCCGAACCCCGTTTTGTTGGCATTGCCCGGCTTGCCTCGGCGCAATCTGTTCGGCTGGAATGGATTGTAACAGGGCATGGCCCGGTTCATACCGACCCGGTGATGGAAACCACAGGCAGCCCGCAACATACCCGAGCCCGACGCGGCGCGCATCAGCATGTCAGCAACCTGGATCAAAGCAACGTTCATCACATGGGGGTGTCTGAAATTGTTGGCGCAAACATGGCCAATGGCGACGCCAATAACAGCGCCGAAGAAAAATCGTTGCCATCAGCAAAAGCGACCGCGATCAATAAAGATCAGGCAAACACGGCGAAAAGCCTTTCTCCTAATCGCCCCTATGACGACCTCGGCCTGCTTTCTGCGATTGTAACCGGATTTCTGACTGCCGAAGGCATTGATGATGCGCCGCGCATTACCCAGGATATTCTGGCAGCCTACAAGGAAATCACAACCCTGCTAGGGGATGAATTAAGCCAGGCAGATACCGGTATGATGATTGCGCAAATTGTTTCTGCCATTATCCGGCGTCATTCAATTTCCAATCGCAAAACCCCAACCGACACCCCCTGACATCAGCCCCGGGCAGGACAAAACTGCCGCAGTCCGGCACTGCTCATTACTTTGTCCAGCCCCCCCGCAAATTTTTATTATTTGTGATGTCGCAAACACCGCTATTCATCGCGCGCAAGAATAAACAGCGGCAAATGCAACCCTGCACCCCAACGGGCAAAACAATTAATCAAGTGCGGCGGGCAAGGCAACATCATCAATCATAAGCTGCACGCCTTCGCGTCCCTGCCAGTTATCACGGCGTAAATGCCCCAATATATGCAAGGGGCGCCCCCCGTGACGCAACAATGTTTGCCCCATATCATTATCCAGACACCGAAAGGCAATGGCTTTAAGGCGCCCCTTGCCATTACTGCCGGTTAAAATACATCGCACATGGTCAGCACCCACGACATCGGCCTTGATCACCCGGCATTCGGTAAAAACAAACCGCGGCTCTGCATTTCCGGCACCAAATGGCCCCATTTTTTCAAGTGCATCGATCAAATCCACCGAGGCCCCCATGGCGTGCAAGGCACCATCGACCGTCATGGTCGGGCGGATGTTGTTTTCAACAATCAGACGGGCAAAACGTTGTTCCAGAAAATCTTCAAATTCCGCATGATGGGCCGGATCAAGGGTAAAACCAGCCGCCATACCATGCCCCCCGCCATTGATCAGCAACCCCGCCTGACGGGCGGCGATAATAGCCGCACCAAGGTCAATGCCCCGCACAGATCGTGCCGATCCCTTATAAATTCCGTCCACCTGACCCATCACCAGTGCCGGCACATGGTAACGGTCCTTCAGGCGGCTGGCGACAATACCGATAACACCGGGGTGCCAGTCCTCGCCACCAACCAACACCATGGCACCGATCCGGTCCTTTTCTTCAACCTTGCGGATCGCCTGATCCAGCACGTAATCCTCGATCGATTTACGTTCGCGGTTATATTCATCCAACCGCACAGCAATCTTTCGGGCAGCTTCGGCGTCATCACCCGACAATAATGTGGTACCCAGCCCGGCTTCGCCCACACGACCGCCCGCATTCACCCGGGGCCCCAAAACAAACCCCAAATGATAGGCACTGAGGACTTCATTAACGCCACCAACGTCAGCGAGGGCTGAAATACCGCAATTACCACGATGGCGCATGATTTTAAGGCCCTGGGTAACAAAGGCGCGATTAAGGCCACGCAACGGCACCACATCACACACCGTTCCCAGCGCCACCAGGTCCAGCCATGTGCGCAAGTCTGGCGGGTGAATCCCCTTATCCTTAAAATATCCGCTTTCGCGCAAACTGCGACACAGGGCAACCGACACCAAAAAGGCGACCCCGGCGGCGCACAAATCGCCCATGCCACTATCATCATCAAGGCGATTGGGGTTTACAACGGCCAATGCCCGGGGCAGTTCGGGCTCGGCCGCGTGATGGTCAACCACAATTACATCCAGCCCGGCCTCGGCAGCGGTTTCCAGTGGCGCATAGGCAGTCACGCCACAATCCACCGTTAAAACCAGATCTGCACCACGGCGTTTCAGCTCAAGCAATGCAGGTGCATTCGGGCCATAGCCTTCGGTCAGGCGATCAGGGATGTGAACCACCACATCAAGCCCGATGGCACGAAACACACACACCAGCAAGGCCGTGCTGGTGGCACCATCAACATCATAATCCCCGAACAGGGCAATTTTCTCGCCATTAACCACCGCATCGACAATACGCGACACAGCCTTATCCATATCGCGCAGACTTGATGGATCAGGCATCAGATCACGTAATGTCGGTGTCAGAAATGTTTCCGCATCGTCAAGGCCAATACCGCGTGCGGCCATAACCCTGCCTACAATTTCGGGCACACCGAAACGCTGCGACAGGGTAACGGCCATACGGTCATCGCCCGGGCGTTGGCGCCACCATTTCCCGGTGACCGAATGTTCGATCCCCAAAAAAGTTGTTTCAAGAGATTGCTGTGTCATACCGCCATTGGATAGCGCAAACACGCATATCCTCAAACCCCGAAATCAGCATCACATCGTAAAAACTGCTTGCCAGTACGGGGCATCACGCAACTGGGCAGTATCAGTACAATACCGCCAGCACGAAGACTGGTTCCTTGATCCGGGTAACAAAGGAAATGCCAATGCCTACATCAAATAAGGAAAAACAGCAAAGCCCCGCACAGTACAATAGACCCGAGAAACAAAAACACAAAGACACCGATACACGACAATGCCCCTTTATGCTCTATCCATGCCCTGGATTATCGCCCCTCAAAGGCCAGTTCGCAACCACACCAGGTTACCCATCACACAAACCAGACATCAAGTATTTTCAAATTTTCATCTTACTTATATAAAAGCAGGATAAATATATAAACATTGCTACATTTCAAAAATCCGGAAAATTGCGTGATTTTGCAGAATATTTGAAATATTTATTTGAAAAACACATCAATAAATCCTTATAGAAACATATACTCTCCTGATTAAGCGTATAGTATCAACGATACTTTTGGCTTATATTATTCTGAAATCATCTTTTTTATTGACATTATTTCCAATTTTTGCCGCATCAAACACAGATGTTACTTGAGATCATCTTCATGTTATGAGAAATTCAAACCAATATCAAAAGGTGGTTCAAAACCACCGACGGTAAAATACCGTCAAAATCAACACGGGATCACGAGGCCTGTAAAATGAAGAAGTCCGCACGTCGCGGTCTTACCGCGATTTGTATTCTGGGAGGGATATTCTCCCTGCCCTTTGTTATGTTTTCACCCATGATGTTTGATGCCCCCGGGTCAGAAAACAATATCTATTTACACTTGCTGTTTGGCAGTGTGTTGCTGTTTCCATTGATGTCATTCTGCGGGGCATTTTTCCCGTGGGCGTTGCGACGGTGGGAATGGTCGGCATGGTTTTTTCTGTTCCCATTTTTCGGCACAGGATTTGTCGTGTTTTCGGCAACTCTTTTGCAAGTCAAATGCAGTGGCAATTTCGCCTGTATAACCTGACACTCAAAGCATCAAAAAAAGGCCCGCCACCATGGACGGGCCTTTCATCTATCTGATCGACAAAAGAAAAATTACGCCGCTGCGCGCAATGACTTCATATCGATAACAAAGCGATACTTCACATCGGATTTCTGCATCCGGTCATAGGCCTGATTAATGGTGTCGATGTTAATCATTTCAACATCAGACGTAATGCCATGCTCCGCACAGAAATCGAGCATTTCCTGGGTTTCGGCAATACCACCAATCAACGACCCGGCAATGCGTTTGCGACCCAAGATCAGACCCGCACCGTGAAAACCTTCCAAAGGCTCGACAGCACCAACAATAACCATCGTCGCATCCCGTTTAAGCAAACCGATATAGGGATTAAGGTCATGTTTGACCGGAATGGTATTAAGCAAAAAATCAAAGCTGCCAGTATGGGCCGCCATGGCATCGGCATCCTTTGATACCAGCACTTCATGCGCACCAAGGCGTTTGGCATCTTCGCCCTTGGCGGCTGATGTCGTGATCATGACGACATGGGCACCCAGGGCCGCGGCAAATTTAACGCCCATATGCCCCAAACCGCCAAGCCCGACAACACCGACCTTGTCGCCCTTTTTGACCTTCCAGTGACGTAGCGGTGACCAAGTGGTGATACCGGCACATAACAACGGCGCAACAGCCTTGGTATCGAGTTTATTCGATACACGCAGAACGAATTTTTCGTTTACCACCACTTTGCCGGAATAACCGCCAAAGGTGTGCCCGCCCAGTACTTTATCCTCGCCGTTATAGGTACCGACCATGCCGTTTTCGCAATATTGCTCCAGCCCTTCGTCGCAAGACGGGCAGGACTGGCAACTATCGACCATGCAGCCAACACCCACCAGGTCGCCGGGTTTAAACCCTTTGACATGGGCACCCACATCCGTCACCCGGCCAATAATTTCATGGCCCGGCACCACCGGATACATCGCCACACCCCAATCATTCCGGGCCATGTGCAAATCCGAATGGCAAACACCGCAATAATCAATCTCGATAGCAACGTCATGGGCGCCGGTCTGTCGACGTTCAATTGTCAGAGGTTCGATATCCGAGGTTGCCGATTTGGCACCATAAGCTGAAACTTGCATCTTCTCTCTCCGTGTATAGAGTGATCAGTCAGTCAATATATCGATAAAAATTATGCCTTTATGCCATTCCAAAAAACATCAAAGCTGCAATGGATATGCTTGCTGGCGTCAACACTGTCGAGTTTGAAACGCTGCAAAAAAGCAACCGCCACAGATAACTGTGCTGTAGATAACTCGCAGATATAGTCCACCGGCAAATCAACCAGCTGGTGCTGCTCAACGCCTTTGCGTAATTTGGCGACTTTAAGTTCAAATATTGCATCGGCACGTTCCAGTGTCGCAGCACTTAAAACCATGGCTGCTTTTAGCAATATTGAAACTTCATGATGCAAGGGATTGGCAAGTGCCCATTGAATATAGCCTCGCCAAATACCAAACATCACTTCTTTTACCGACATATCCTGACCCAGACTGGGCAGCACATTCCGGGCAATATCTTCCTTGATCGACAGATAAACACTGTCGATCAACTGTTGTTTTGTCGGAAAATAATTAAACAGCGTTCCGTTTGACACGCCCGCTTCCGAGGCAATTCGTGCTGTGGAAACCGACACGCCATCCCGGGCAAAAAGATTAATTGCCGTATCAATCAGATGTGTCTGCTTGTCTTTCATATCGGCAAACTATCAAAAAATGACTGATCAGTCAATCACACAGCGAAAACCTTTCTTCGTGCTCGCCCTGCCCTGAACTGACCAGCAATATCAGACAATCTGTTCGTCGGCGGCGATCATGGCCAGGCCGTGGGCAACCGACAAAAACGGCTGGCCGATTTCAACCTTGTCTTTGCCAAAACCGTCTTCAAACAACCGGCGCACAGCAGGCACATAGGATGTGCCGCCAGTCATAAAGACCTTGGAAATATCTCCGGCTTTCAACCCTGCCTGATCCAGGCATTGTTTGGCTGATTTTTCGATGTCGGCAATATCGGGGCTGATCCAGCTTTCAAAATCGGCACGGGACAGTTTTTCATCAATTTCGACGCCGCCATGTTTGAACTGCAACAACGCGTGATCACTTGATGACAACTCAGCCTTTACTTTCGATACCGACTGATACAGGAAAAAACCCAGTTCATCTTCGATGATGGTTACCAGATCGGCAATGTCATCGGCACTTTCGGCGGTGCGAATGATCGCCTGAAGATCCGCCATGGTCCGCTGGTTGCGCATCATCGAAAGATAATGCCACCGGGCAAAGGCAGTGTAATATTGACGCGGGACAGGCAATTTGCCGCCCATTGCCCGATAACTGGAGCCAAAGCCCAGGCGCGGCCAAACCACATTCTGGATAATACGATAATCAAAACTGTCGCCCGCAATGCCAAGGCCGGTATGCGCCAGCGCCTTAACCCCGGCAATCCCCTTGCCCGGTTCAAACCGGATCACGGAAAAGTCGCTGGTACCGCCGCCAAAGTCGGCAACCAGTACCGTTTCCGGGCGGTCCAGCGTGCGTCCATAATAATAGGATGCCGCTAGCGGCTCATAGACCATGGCTTCGACTTCAAAACCGGCCTGCTCGTATGATGCACGCAGGCGGGCCTCGGCAAAGGCATTGTCCGGGCGGCTACCGGCAAAGGCCACCGGACGCCCCGAAATTACCCGTCGCCCCAAATGTCCCAACTGATTTTCGGCATGATAATGAATTTGGTTTAGAAATGTCGAAATCAGATCTTCAAGGGAAAATGCCGTGCCGAAAATATCGGTCCCCTCAAAATCCTTGGCCGCCAAATAGGATTTGATCGACTGAATAAGCCGGCAATCCTGACTTTCACGCTGATATTCAGCAATGGCAAACGGGCCCGAACAGCTACGCAAGTGCGGAACAGACCCCGCAACCTTGATATCCTGTTCCTGCCAAAGATAAAGGATGGTGCGATAGGTATCGAAATGGTTGTTGCCGACTTCAAAGCTGGCAGACTTAACATTTCCTGCTTCATCTGCCACGGCGAGAACAGAATTGGTGGTGCCAAAATCCAGTGCAATAATTTCGGACATACGCGCAACCTTTCCAAACTGCTTGAATTTCTGTCCCGACAAGGGGGCGAAGGATGTACCCCAGCCATCGACGCACCGCAACCAAAAACCGCAGCACCGTCAATTTACGGGGCTGCGGTGAACACAAAACAGCAGAATTAAGGGAAATGATAAGCCAACACAGGCAAAGTTACCAAGACAGCGGCAGAAAATTGCGCCCCGGCATTCACGTTCATCACGTTAAAACCATATCGCCCCTACAGAGAGCCCATCGCACAGACAGGTCCTGGTGAATTTTCACCTAGGCGCTTCGATGGCGTGAGGGAAATACCATAGCAGTGCCCTCGTTCTGGCTGGAATGAGAAGGCCTTGCCGCCGCAAAACCCTTACGAAGCAAACAGGGAACCGCCAACATCGTCAGCAACAAAATGACACCCGGCAAAGCCAGACGTTGCCATAACGCCTGAAAATCGGCACCGACATCGGCAAATGTCCAGGCGGCGGTACCTGCGAATGTCAGCACGTAAAACCAGAAGCCCATCATTGACATGCGGATCATGAAAAATCCGGCCAAAAACAATCCGGCCCCCGCAGCCGCATAAAAAACCGATCCGCCCAGCATGATCAGCCAGACACCACCGGCGAAAATTGGCATCCCTGCACACAGAATTACAACCGCCAGTGCCAAAACGGCCCAATAGGCAATACCGCGCGATCTGGCGGGAGTTGGTGCTGTATCTGTACCCATAATGTCAAATACCCGAATGCAAGATCGTAAATGAAAACACTAGGATCAAAACGCTGCCGCATCTGGAAAGGTTCCAAATATTATTTGGCGACGACGCACTATTTGCTGCAAATTTCAAAACACACCAAATCAGCATTCGGACAACAAAAAACGGGATGCTTAAGCACCCCGTTTTTCAGTCTGGTCATAAAACCGGAAAACTTACTTGTACCAAACCTTACGGCTGAAATCATGCACTGCACGGATATAACGAACCGTGCCGCTTTGGCTGCGCATCACGATTGATTCTGTTTCTGCGCCATGCGCGAAACGCCGAACACCGCGCAACATGGCACCATCGGTCACGCCAGTGGCAGCAAACATCACATTGCCACGGGCAAGGTCCGTCAGGGTGTATTTACGGTTCAGATCCTCGATACCCCATTTATGGGCACGGGCAACTTCATCATCGTTACGAAACACCAACCGGGCCTGAAACTGACCCCCGATGCACCGCAGCGCCGCCGCGGCCAACACACCTTCAGGGGCTCCACCGGTTCCCATATAAATATCGATGCCCGAAGTTTTTTGCGACGTTGCAATAACGCCCGCCACATCACCATCGTCAATCAACATGATACGCGCACCGGCTTCGCGGGTTTTGGCAATCAATTCTTCGTGGCGCGGGCGGTTCAAAATGCAGGCAACCAGATCCGAAACATCACAACCTTTGGCCAATGCCATGCTTTTAAGGTTTTCACCGGGGGTCGCATCAAGATCGATGGCATCATCAGGCAAACCACCACCAACGGCAATTTTCTGCATATAGGTGTCAGGCGCGTTCAAAAAACCGCCCTTTTCAGCCATCGCAACAACTGCCAGCGAGTTCGGCCCGCCGGTCGCACAAATGGTGGTCCCTTCAAGCGGGTCCAGTGCGATGTCAATTTCAGGGCCTTCGCCACTGCCGACTTCTTCGCCAATAAACAGCATCGGCGCTTCGTCACGCTCGCCTTCGCCGATAACCACAGTGCCACGAATGTCGAGGCTGTTAAGCGCGTTGCGCATCGCATCGACGGCGGCCTGGTCGGCGGCCTTCTCGTCGCCGCGCCCCATCAACCCGGAACATGCCAATGCGGCTGCTTCGGTGACGCGTACTGTTTCAAGCGCAAGATTTCGATCCATATCTTCCGTCCTTGTCTGTTGGTGCGGGGTCTGGGGGCCCCGTCTCATTCTTCCCGGTAGGCGAATTCTTTGGTTATCCCAAAGTTATAACGCCCCGCTGGTGTAAACCTGCGGGGCGCATATGTCTTTTTTTTGTTTTGTTACGAAGCGAAATTTTCAATGCGCATCAAAACCGGCGGCTGCGAATTACTTTCGAATGCCGTAATGGTTTCAAGGGCCTCCTGCATCGCACCCTCGCTGGTTTCATGGGTAATGAAAACCACCGGCACCACGCCGCCTTCGGTTTCCGCCCGGCCATGCTGGATCATGGAAGCAACAGACACCCCATGCTGCGACAATGCCGTCGTCACCTTTGCCATCACACCAGGGCGATCCCACACCATCAGGCGCAGGTAATAAGGCCCTGAATGTTTTTCGAGCGAGGCACGCACGTTCTTTTTCAAACGCTTTGCCGGCACGCCAAAAACAGGTGCCGTGCGGTTTGACGCAATATCAACAATATCGGCAACAACAGCCGATGCTGTTGGACGCTCGCCTGCCCCTTTGCCTTGTAAAATAACCGGACCGACAAAATCGCCTTCAATCGCAACCGCGTTAAACACCCCCTCAACCTTGGAGATCTGGGTGTTACGATCCACCATTACCGGGGCGACACGTTGCTCGATACCTTCGGCAGTTTGCTTGGCAATACCCAGCAATTTAATGCGATATCCCAGTTCTTCGGCATATTCGATATCAAGGGCCGAAACACTGCGGATGCCTTCAATAGAAACCGCGTCAAAGTCAACCTCGATACCAAAGGCCAGACTGGCGAGGATGGCCAGCTTGTGCGCGGCATCAATCCCGTCAACATCAAAGCTGGGGTCAGCCTCGGCATAGCCCAGTTTCTGGGCTTCAGACAGGACATCACCAAAATCGCGGCCCTGCTCACGCATGGTCGTCAGAATATAGTTGCACGTACCGTTCAAAATGCCGGTGACGCGGCTGGCAGCATTGCCTGCCAAACCTTCGCGCAGGGCCTTGATCACGGGGATGCCCCCGGCAACGGCGGCCTCATAGGCGATGGTTACATTATGATCTTCGGCGATCTGGGCCAGTTCGGCCCCCTTCAGGGCCAAAAGCGCCTTATTCGCGGTAACAACATGTTTGCCTGCCATCAGGGCATTTTTGCAAACTTCATAGGCGATACCATCGGACCCGCCAATAAGTTCCACAACGATATCAACATTGTCATCGGTTGCCAAAAGCCGGGCATCTTCGTACCAGGTCAGGCCTTCGGTCGAAAAACCGCGATCACGAGTTCGATCCCGTGACGATACAGCTGTCACAATAATCTGGCGACCACAACGGTCGGTCAGAAGGTCGCGATGTTCACTGAGCAGTTTTACCGTACCGGCACCGACCGTACCCAGGCCAGCCACACCGATTTTGACAACGTCTTCCACGATAACTCCTTATCATTGCGGTATATTTTACCCATTATCGCACAAAATCCGGGGCGCAACACAGGCGCCCCGGAACATGTCGACAGTGAGTTATCGAATATTAGACGGTTTTCTTCAACAGTTCCCGTGCAGAATTTGCATCCGGGCATTTTTGGAAGAACTGTTTGATATTGCGATTGGCCTGGCGAATACGATGTTTGTTTTCAACCAGCGCAATACGAACATGGCGATCACCATATTCCCCAAAGCCCAGGCCCGGTGCCACGGCAACCCCTGCTTCCTGCAATAACAGTTTGGAAAATTCCAGCGAACCCAGTTCAGCAAACTGATCAGGGATAGGCGCCCAGGCAAACATGGTGGCCGCTGGCGACGGAATATTCCAGCCAGCCGACTGCATGCCCTCGATAAAAATATCGCGCCGGTCCCGATAAAGAGTACGAAACTCGTCGATGCAATCCTGCGGGCCGTTCAAGGCTGCCGTTGCTGCGACCTGAATCGGGGTGAAGGCACCGTAATCCAGATAGGATTTAATCCGCGTCAGGGCATTGATCAGTTTTTTATTACCGGTGGCAAAGCCAATACGCCAGCCTGCCATCGAATAGGTTTTTGACAGCGAATAAAATTCCACCGCAATTTCCTTGGCCCGCGGAATTTGCAGAATCGAGGGCGGCGGGTTGCCATCAAAATAAATTTCCGAATAGGCAATGTCCGACAGAATATAGATTTCATGCTCGCAGCAGAAATCGACCACTTCTTTGTAGAAGTTCAAATCCACCGTCAGGGCAGTTGGGTTGGCCGGGAAATTCAGCACCACGGCACTGGGTTTGGGCACGGAATGTTTCACTGCACGATGGAGTTGTTCCATGAAACTTTCGGCGTTAAACGTGCCCTGATCATCATGCCCGATTGGAATATGGCGCAGAGCGGCGCCGGCAATGATAAAGCCAAACGCGTGGATCGGATAACTGGGATTGGGCACCAGAATGATGTCGCCAGGGCTGGTAATGGCGGCGGCCAGATTGGCGAGACCTTCCTTGGAGCCGATGGTAACAACGGTTTCGGTTTCCGGATCAATATCAACACCAAAGCGACGGCCATAATAGGCGGCCAATGCCTTGCGCAAACCGGGAATGCCCCGCGACATCGAATAGCCATGCGTGCGCGGATTTTGCACCGTCTCTACCAGCTTATCGACGATATGTTGCGGTGTGGCCGGGTCCGGGTTGCCCATGCCGAAATCGATAATATCCTCTCCCGCTCGCCGCGCCGCCGCCTTCATCGCATTTACTTCTGCGAAGACATAAGGAGGGAGACGTTTTACGCGGTGAAATTCAGAGGACATTATCCTGTATCCTTATCAAACTCGCCCAAACGCAATTTTCTGCGACAAAGGCGACCTCTTGGTGAAAAAAGTTGCGCGCCACCCGACTTTATCCTGGTGGCGCGCCGTACAATTCGAAGGATGTACCTTTTTTACGCTCAATAATCCATAAAGATTTCGACGCGCCGATTTCCAGCTTCACCTGCCGGAACCCCTTCAAAATAGCGGGGATCAGACGCACCTTCGGCCGAAACGTAAATGGCGTCAGGGTTAACACCTAGGGCCAGCAACTGGTTGATTACTGCCGACGAACGGCGCTCTGAAATCATGCGATTGGTTTTTTCGTGTTCCTCGATCGACATGTTCTCGGTTCGGGACGACGCATGACCTATGACCTTCAAGCTGGCCGTACCATGTTTTTTCCAGGCGATGGCAACCTTGCGCAATACGGCTACATCGGTTGAACTTAATTTTGCCGACCCGTAAGCAAACTGGATTTGTGCAACTTGCGTATTATTCTCGGCATCTGGCATCCGGGTTACGGCCTTTACCCCAAGGCGCGATGCCAGTAATTCGTCGGGGGTTTCGCCAATCGCTTCGTCGTTAACGGTCACGTCCCCAACCACCGGCGCGGGTGGCACTTTGTTTTCAAGCTGGCTTTCGTCCACCTTGACCGACCCGTTATCGGTATACATCGAATAATCAAAATCGCCGCTGGCATCCTTACTGGTACCAGAGGGCATCGGATCCTTGTCAAACTGCCCCTGTCCTTCGGCAAGACGGCGTTTATACTGCGTCATCACCGGATCATCATCAGGAGCGGCAGGTGCAGGTTTTACGGCTGCCGAAGGGCTACTGGCTTCTGGCACCGGTGGTTCGGCATCAAGCTTTTTCGGCTCAAGTTTCGGTGCAGCCGGAACAGGCGGCGCATCGTTTATTTCAGCTTTGCTTTGTGCCTGTGCTGCGGCTTCGGCCTGTGTGTTGGCAGATGGGGCCTTTGCTCCGGTATCCTCGGCTTTCAGGTCGGGTGCGTCGGGCAACTCGGCAGCCTTGGGCACTGGCAGCGGATTATTGGCCGCCTTGGCGTTCCATTCATCGACAATCCGCGATCCGCTTGACGACGGGTCGGCATCGGCTATCGGTGTTGTTTTCAAATCAGCCGGCTTTGGTTCGGGCATGGCTGCGGCAGGTTCGGGCATTTTTTCCGGTGCGGCAGGTTTCGGGGCGGGGGCTGTGCCTTGTGTCGGCGTGCTAGTTGTCGCAACCGGTGCCGGTGCGGCTGGCGTGGCATCAGTCGATGCAGCCCCCTGCGGCGCAATCGGATTAACGGCAACATGGTCCGCCCTTCCTGTCGTATTGGTGTATTTGGCATTGGCACGGTCCGCGGCCAGACCGGCGATCAGGGTGTCGCGTTCGCTATCGCCAGTCACAACCGGGCGACTTGGGGTGTCGCCGAGACGGGGATAATCATTTTCCTGACCGGGAATCGGCTGTTCGGATTTTTCCGGCCCCTCGTCCCCGGTAAATGCATCGCCAATACTTTTGCCCCATTCAACAGGGTTGATGGCATCAGGCACCGACGAACAGGCCCCCAACATCAAGACCACGGCCAGTGCCGACCCTGTGTGAAGAAGACCGCGCAAGCCCGGCTGTTTATGCCCAGCGCGCAATGTCGGTTTCGAGACAGCCATTGATATTCCTTGCTCCAAAATGAAGAAACGCGTGCATATGATCTGCGACAAACACGTCATCTTATATTTCTTGTATCATGCCCTCGTGGCACGTTAGGCTGCGAAAGTCTAAGGATATGATAAGCTTGGGATCAAGCAGTGTTTCAACTTACGTGCCGATTATGACGGGCGATATCATAAAGGAATGCGCCATGACCGATCAACAGGCCAGCGAAACCGAAAATTCACATCCCGATCCCGAAGAAATTTCCGCCACGATGGCCGAAATTGCGGAAAGGAGCCAGCGTCTTGTTGCTGATTTTTTGGCACGCCAGGCCGACGACCCTGAAATAGCTGATCCTGACCCGCTAAATATCGGATCGGCCTTCATGGAACTTTGCACCCATATGATGCAAAACCCGACCAAACTGGTCGAAGCGCAGATGCAGTTATGGCAGAATTACATGCAACTGTGGCAAAATACCACGCTGCGGATGCTGGGCCAAGACGCCGAACCGATTGTAACGCCACTTAAAGGTGATCGTCGTTTTCGTGACGAAGCCTGGCAGGACAATGAAGTTTTCGACTATATCAAACAGTCCTATCTTTTGTCGTCGCAATGGATTCAGGGCCTAGTACACGACGTTGACGGGCTGGATGACAAAACAGCACAAAAAGTCGATTTTTATACCCGTCAGTTCGTTGATGCCATTTCACCAACCAATTTTTTGATGACCAACCCCGAAGTTTTGCGCACCACGGTCGAATCGGGTGGTGAAAACCTGGTTAAGGGTTTGCAAAACCTGCTTGATGATCTGGAACGGGGAAAAGGCAAACTTCAGATCAAAATGACCGACCTTGATGCCTTTAAGGTGGGTGAAAATGTGGCAACCACGCCGGGTGCCGTTATTGGCAAAACCGATTTGATGGAATTGCTGCAATATACCCCGTCGACCGACAAGGTGGCCAAGCGGCCGTTAATGATTATTCCGCCATGGATCAACAAATATTACATTCTTGATCTGCGCCCGGAAAATTCCTTTATCAAGTGGGCGGTTGACCAGGGGCACACCGTTTTTGTCCTGTCCTGGGTTAACCCTGATAGTGAACTGGCCGAAAAATCGTTTTCCGATTACGCCAAGGAAGGGATTCTGGCCGCACTCGACATGATCAAGGAAGCCACGGGCGAAGACGATGTAAATGCCATAGGCTATTGTCTGGGCGGCACATTGCTGACATCGACACTGGCCTATATGGCCAAAACAGGCGATGACCGCATTAAATCGGCAACGTTCTTTACCACCCTGACCGATTTTGAAAAACCGGGTGAACTTTCGGTATTTGTTGATGAAGAACAAATCGAAAGCCTGGAACAACGCATGGAAAAAGACGGCTTCCTTGATGGCCGCGACATGGCGACATCGTTTAACATGTTGCGCGCCAATGACCTGATCTGGTCGTTCGTTGTGAACAACTACATGCTGGGCAAGGACCCGTTCCCGTTTGACCTGCTATACTGGAATTCGGATTCGACCCGGATGCCAAAAGCAATGCACAGTTTTTATCTGCGCAACATGTACCAGAAAAACCTTCTGCGCGAGCCAGGTGGCATCAGTATTCTGGGCGAACGGATCGACCTGCGTGACATTAAAATTCCGGCCTATTTTCTGTCTACCCGCGAAGACCATATTGCGCCGTGGAAAGCAACCTATGCCGGAACGCAACTGTTATCAGGGCAGGTGAAATTTGTTCTGTCTGCATCGGGACATATTGCCGGTGTGGTTAACCCGCCAGCAGCCAACAAATATTGCCACTGGACTTATAACCGCAACCCGGCCGACCCGGACCAGTGGCTGGAAAAAGCGACCCAGCATGAAGGGTCCTGGTGGACGGACTGGCAAAACTGGATCAGCCGCCGCAGTGGTGGCGAGGTTGACGCCCGTAAACCCGGCGATGGCGACCGCAAGGTTATTGGCCCGGCACCGGGTGAATATGTAAAAGTCCGGCCATAATCACCGGTCTTTTTCCATAGCCAACAGGCACAGCATAAAAAACGATCGGAATACATATTCCGGTCGTTTTTTGATTTTATCAAAGCAGTCAGAACCCTGTTTTAAATGCGGACGGATACAAGCATGAGCAACACAATCGGCTTTTTGGGAGCAGGACGCATGGCAAGTGCCATGATCACGTGCCTTTTATCCAAGGGATATAAAATTCGCGTCTGGAATCGCAGCCCGGAAAAGCTGGCCCCGCTGACTGACCAGGGTGCCATTGCCTGTGAAACCCCCGCAGATACCGTTGAAAGCTGCGAATTTGTAATATCATTCATGGCTGACGACATTGCATCGCGTCACGTATGGCTGGGTGATAATGGTGCCCTTGATGCCATCGCCCCTGGTACGATTGCAATTGAATGTTCAACCCTGTCACACGCGTTCGTACGCGAACTTGCCGATATTATGGATGCTCAAAATATTCCCTATATTGATGCAC
This sequence comes from Thalassospira sp. NFXS8, assembly GCF_040148805.1. Lineage (NCBI taxonomy): Bacteria > Pseudomonadati > Pseudomonadota > Alphaproteobacteria > Rhodospirillales > Thalassospiraceae > Thalassospira > Thalassospira sp. NFXS8. The sequence continues at coordinate 723,415 of NZ_JAGEMF010000001.1, forward strand.
CGGTTACGGCTGTTCCTGAACAGGTCGCACGCGGTGAAACCGTTTTTCTTATTGGTGCCGATCTGGCCGTTCTTGAACGCGCACGCCCGGTACTGGAATCTGTTGCCAGCAAAATTATCCATTTTGGACCTGCGGGGTCAGGAACGGTCTATAAACTGATGAACAATCTGATTGGCGCGGTTCACATTGCCTGCGCAGCCGAACTTGTCGCTATTGCCCAAAAGGCAGGGCTGGATAGCGAACAGGTTGCCCAAACCTTTTTAAGCGGGGCGCTTGCCAGCGGCCCCGCATCCATGACCCTGCCCGGCATGATTTCGGGCAACCACAATGAAGGCATTCATTTCACCACCGCCTTAAGGGCCAAGGACGCCAGCTATGCCATGCAACTGGCACAGGAACTACAACAGGCTGTACCGGTTGGGAATGCGGCCTGTTCCGTGTTTGAGCATGCTACCGAGGCCGGCATGGGTGATCTGGCACAAAGTGCAATTATCGACATTCTGAAAAATTAAACGGACGAACCGGGCGGTAAATCCGCCCGGTTATATGGACCGGCATCACAGATAAACCCGCCATCAATTAATAATCCGGGTATCGCCCGAAAGCACTGCGTTCGCGCTGCAATGCTTTCGGGTTTTGATTTTAAACCGTGACAACCACTTTCCCGCGCAGGTTATTTGCGGTTCCGGCTTCAAGATACGCATGGGCTTCGCCGATACGCTCAAGCGGAAAGGTCGCACCGATAACCGGTTTGACAAGGCCGCGTTCCAGAAGATCGGTCAGGGCATCAAGTTTTCCCCGGTTCTGACGTGTGAACACGAAATGATAGGATGCATTACGACCCCAGGCCTCGATCAGGTTTTGCGGTTGTGCAATATCGACCAATGTAACAACCCTGCCCATCTGGGCCAAGACAAGCGGGCTTCTTGTCAGGGTGTCGCCGCCTATTGTGTCAAAGACCACGTCAACACCTGCACCGCTGGTTGCTTCATTAACCACCGCAACGTAATCCTGTGCGTTGTAATCTATGGCAAGATCAGCACCAAGCCCCTCAACAAAGGCATGATGTTTCTGTGCTGCCGTCGTGAAAACACGGGCTCCCATGGCTTTGGCAACCTGGATTGCTATGCTGCCGACACCGCCAGCACCACCATGTACCAATATCGTTTCCCCAACCCTAAGCTGCGCGCGCGTAACGAACGCCTCCCAGACAGTACCCCCCACAAGCGTCATACTCGCCGCTTCCTCGTGCGTAAGGTTCTTTGGCTTGCGGGCAATCAAATCCACATTGGCGACATGCTGTTCGGCATAGGAACCCTGAGCGCCAAAAATCAAAGGCGTATAGTAAACCTCATCACCGACAGCAAACTCCGTTACTTCCTCGCCAATTTCCTCGATCACCCCGGAAATATCGTGCCCTGTGATTGCAGGAAGCGAAACATATTCTGCATAATCCCCCCGCCTGATTTGATAATCGAGCGGATTAACAGCCGTCGCGTGAACCCGTACACGTACCTCGCGCGCACCGACAGACGGCACGACAACATCTTTAATTTCAAAGGCGTCGTAGCCCCCGAATTTGGTTAGAACTGCAGCTTTCATTAAACGTTCCATTCTCTTATCCTTCTATTTATCGCGATATATCGATATATTAAACCGGTCTCGTTCCAGACAGGAGCATCGGCCCGAGACTTGTTATCTTCGAGTTCAAACCTCACCCCACATTGTTTGGGGTAAGTTATTTCCACTTTAACCTGTCATTGGCCCGGGCATACCGGCACGCTCAAGCTTGCCTGAAATATTACCCCCTGCCCGCAGGTCACTGATTAATAATCGTAACCTGAGAGCCTCAACGGCAGACATTGGGAGTAAAGCCCCGGATATCATCACGGCGAAAATATTGGCCACAACAGCGGTTTTGCTCGAACACTACATGCCTTATTCCTCTATTTATCGAGATATTTCGATGTATTGAGCCAAATTTAAAAGCCAAAACAGCCAGCTAGAGCTGCTGTTTTACAGCCTCTGCGAACTGACTAATCCCGTCCTCATCGCGCTTGTAATAGGTCCATCGCCCTCGCCGGGTTACTTTTACCAGCCCTGCCCTCTGAAGAAGTTCCAGATAACTGGACGTAGTGGACTGTGAAAGACCAATGCCTTCCTGAATGCTGCTTACGCAAACACCATCCACCGCAATATCGCCTTCATCCTGCGGCGGAAAATGCGCAGCAGGGTTCTTAAGGCCGTTCAAAATGGCGACCCGGGTTGGATTGGCAAGAGCCTTGATGACGAGATGAATGTCCATGTCATCTACATATCGGAATATATAGATTTGTCAAGCAGGCAAACAACCAATTTTTAAAACAAATGCATCTTGCCCCTACAGAGACAGCAAAAAACAACGATCAGTTCTGACTTAGGGGCAAACAACACGGCACCTATCGCCAAGCCGCTACCACCTTGTGGAAGGCCGTGCCCAGGCAAAACACTCGGCCGGAACGACCATAGCAATATCGATAACAAACAAAACACCCGCCTGAACTTATTCCAGGCGGGTGCATCAATGTTTTCCAGTACCAAATCAGTTTTGCGCGCTCTTTTCGGCTTTTGCCTGCTTCGCGGCTTCTTCCTGCGCCTTTAATAACGGTTCATACCGCTTGTCAGTCAGGGTTTTCAGAAACGCCACCAGCGCATTTTCACGACGGGTATCAAGGGCGTCACCCTTTTCAAGTTCAGTCAGTGAAATCGTGTCGGGGACTTCGGGTGCAGCCCACGGCTTTTTGGTTTCATTGTCGATCTGGGCGGCTTTGGACCGGCTGTTATATTTATTGTAAAATCGCACCACCGTTTTCAAATCATGAAATACACCGTTATGCATATAAGGTGCTGTCACCGCGACATTACGCAAGGACGGAACCTTGTATTTCCCCTTAAAGGACGGGTCGGTAATGGCCGGGTTATCCAAAAGGCCGTTATCAACAAAATCGGGGTTACGACCATCAGCCTCGCGCTGGGCGCGGTTCTGGGGAACACCAATATTGTGATACTGATAATTGGTAAAGGTTTCGCCTTTTGCACCGGCGGCCTTTAACTGGTGGCACTCGTTACAATTTGTAAATTGCTGGGAAAAGAACAACACCCGGCCCAGTTCTTCGTTCGGGGTCATTTTATAATCGCCTTGCAGCCAGCGGTCATATTTGGAATCAAATGGCGCGAACTGGTCGGTCTTTTCAAAGGCCGCAATGGCCTGTGTCATTGCGGTAAACGCGGCGTCATCATCATCCCAGATATTTTGGTCAAACAGCACCTTGAATGCGTTTACATAATCCCGGTCTTCCTTCAGGCGCGAAACAACATCATGAGCGCCGCCCATGCCCATTTCAATCGGGTTTAACGGCGGGCCACCGGCCTGTGCGGCAAGGTCCTTGGCGCGGCCATCCCAAAACTGCCCCCCAACCGGGACGCCGTCTTTGGTAATATGAAAATCGGGCGCCAGGCGTGCATAGGCCGCCATTGGCGCATTCCGATCACCAAAAGATGCCCCGTCATCGCCCATCGAAAACGACCCGTTGGCAACCGTATCGCGCGGGTCGCGAAATGCCGTTTCCGGGTCGTGGCAACTGGCACAGGCCTGACTGCGGTTTTTCGACAAATTGGTATCGAAATAAAGCGCTTCGCCCAGTTCGGACAAGGTTTTAAACGGCACCGACCCACCCGCCAGATGGGCATCACTGTTCGCGGCCCCCTGATCGTGCGGAACAACCTTTGAAGTTTGCGATGTTTCAGCACTATCGGGCGCTGCATTTGCCGCCAGGACCGGCAAGGGCATCATCGCCAAAATAGACAAGGCCACACCGCAACCAATGGCACTGGTCTTTATAAATGGCCGTAAAGCCAACAAAGATGGCTGATTTTTCAAAGCAGGACGATGCATGGTGGGACTTTCAGGCGCTGTGTGACCGCAAATCATTCTGAATTGCTTTCTACAGTCCCTATCTGTGCCATTCCTTGACAAAGGTCAAGACTCAACCGTTAAAAACAGCAAGAAACCCAAGGCTAAGACCAAACCATCAGGCACAACACCGATACCATGGGACACAGCCTAAACAGTCACCGAACGGCGGCGACGGCGAAGTAACGGCATAAGCTGCACACTTATAATGGCCACCAAAATCAGCCCGCATCCGGCATATTCCATGGGCAACAGACGTTCACCCAAAAATATGGCCCCGGCAATGGCCGCAAAAACGGCTTCCGCACTCATGATAATCGCGGCATCGGCCGCTTCGGTGTAATTTTGTGCGACACATTGCAGGGTAAAGGCCACCCCTGCCGACATGATACCGGCATATAGAATTTCAAACCCGGCACCATAAATGGATTGCAGGCTGAAATCCTCGGTGAAGGCCCCCATAACCATGCCCAACACACCGGTAACAAAAAACTGAACCGCCGCGACACTAAGCGGCGCGCGGGTTCGCTGTGCCATAATGCCAACAAGAACCACCTGACTGGCCCAGAAAAAGGCACTGCCAATAACCCAAAAATCACCACTGCCTAACCCGGAAAGATCCCCACCACTAAGCATATAGGTACCGATTACGCACAGCACCCCGCCGGGCCAAACTGCCCAATGCGGCACAATACGAAATACCAGCAACGCCAGGATCGGCACCGTCGGCACGTAAAATGCGGTTAAAAATGCAGCATTGGTTACCGACGTATCCATAATGCCAATTTGTTGCAGGATGGATGCCAGAAACATGGCAATGCCGGTTGCCAGCAAGCCCAGCTTATCGCGGGTGGAAAAACGATAACCGGCCAAATGCAGGCGTGAAACTTCGCGCAAGGCAAAGGGCAACACGGCCACCGTGCCAAGCAAGAACCGCACACCGGTAAAATAGAACGGACCGATGCTATCCATACTGGTTTGTTGCACAACAAAGGTCGTGCCCCAGATCAGGGCCACAAACAGGATAACGCCATTGGCTTGCCAGCGTGTCATGGTTTTGGTCCATCCCTAACGCGATCTGACGTCGCGATTTTAAAATTGTATAATATATAAATCCTCTTAGCGCAGGGGTCGCCGCGCTTCAAGAAATCTGTTTCATACATAAAAATTGCGATACCCGCCCCGCAGAACAGATATCGCAATGATTTGGTATAATGATCACAAACCGGTGCGTCAGTCTTCCGTATCAGGCAGGGAAACAATCGCATCGCCCGACGCAATACCGACACGATATTCTTCCGCCAGCCCGGCATAACGATCGGCCGACACCTTAAAAAATTCGATTTCTTCCTGGGTAAGTTCGCGAACCTTGCGTGCAGGGACACCAGCCCATAATTCGCCCGCCGGAATGCGTTTACCCGGCGACAACAAGGCCCCGGCACCCAGCATGGCACCCTGTTCAATCACACAGCCATCCATTACAGTGGCCCCCATGCCGACAAAACTGCGGTCTTCCAGCGTGCAGGCATGAATGACCGCCGAATGACCAATGGTAACATCATCGCCGATATAGGTGCCGAACTTGCCCTTGGCGACATGTACCATGGTCAGATCCTGGATATTGGTGCGCGCCCCGATGCGAATTTCATGCACATCCCCGCGAATCACACATCCAAACCAGATGCCGGTTTCCGGGCCGATTTCGACATCGCCAATGATGGTCGCATTGGGGGCGATAAAGGCAGTATCAGCAATTTGTGGCACTGCATCGCGATATTTCAGGATTGTTGGCATAATATCTGTCGTCCCTGTCTCTTTACGGGAATGGTTTGGCGCAGCTTACCGCCTTCACAACGCCAAGGGAACATGCAGCATTGCCAAACCGGCCCGGCAAATTTTAACGGCTCGGCCTGGCAAACCGCTTGGCCCCAAAAACACAGGCAATCACCGCGATCGTGACCATTACCATTGCCGGGTCTACGGTTTCCGATAAAATAACAGCAGCCAGCACCATGCCAAAAAACGGCTGCAACAATTGCAGTTGGCCAACCGCCCCGATACCACCCAGCGCCAACCCGCGATACCACAACAAAAATCCAACAAGGCTGCTAAAAACCGCGACATAGCCCAGCGACCACCACGACGCCCCGTCAATGCCGTGCAAATCAGCGGGAAAGGTAAAAAACAACAAAACCAGCATCAGGGGCAACGCAAATACCAGCGCCCAGCAAATCACCTGCCAGCCACCAATTTTACGCGACAAGGTTGCCCCTTCGGCATAACCCAGACCGCACACAACAATAGCGGCCAGCATTAACAGGTCGCCCCGGATCGCCCCTTGCACCCCGTTACGCAAGGCATAACCACAAATAAGCGCACTGCCCAGAATACTAAACAGCCAGAACACCGGGTTTAGACGTTCGCCGCCGCGCAGCACCCCGAATATGGCTGTTGATAACGGTAACAGGCCAATAAACACCAGCGAATGAGCCGATGTAATAAATTGCAACGCCAGTGCCGTTAACAGGGGAAAGCCGACAACAGTACCCAGCGAAACAATTAGCAATGACATATAATCGCGCCGTGATGGCAGCGATTGCCGTGTAACCAGCAACAGACAAAGTGCCACCCCTGCCGCCAAGACGGCCCGGGCCACGGTTAAAAACACCGGATCAAAACCGGTCATCGCCAGACGGGTGGCAGGCAAGGAACCACTAAAAATCAACATTCCCAAAAATCCGAATATCCAGCCCTGCGTTATGCGGCTCATCGCGAAATCCTCCTGTCTGTAAACAGGAACAGCAATCGCTTGCCCAACGCATTTGCACCAGACATAATACCAATACAATTTAACCAAACTGTATTGGTATTATTGGAAGTACAGATGACGATATCATCGCCCGTTGAAGACCATAACAGCACGCTTGTGGCTCAGGTTATGGCGCATATTAATGCCCGTATCGCGCAACGCAGCCTGATGCCTGGCGCGCGCCTGCCATCAATTCGGCAATGTGCGGATAAAATGGGTGTTTCCAAATCTACCGTGGTCGATGCCTATGACCGATTGGTCGCCGACGGTAAAATCACATCCCGGCGGGGTTCCGGCTTTTTTGTCGCAGGCCATTTACCCCCCTTGTCGATTGCGCAACTGGCCCCCAAACTGGACCGGGCGATTGACCCGTTCTGGGTATCGCGCCAATCACTTAGCACCGATGATAGCGTGTTAAAGCCTGGCTGTGGCTGGTTACCGCCAGACTGGATGCCACAGGATGCATTGCGCCGCGCCCTGCGTCAGATGGCCCGGGGCGAGCCTGGCAGCCTTACCGATTACGGGACCCCGCTAGGTTTACTGCCCCTGCGACAATTACTGGGGCGACGCATGGGAGATTACGGCATCCCCGCCCGACCGGATCAGATCATGCTAACGGAATCGGGCACACAGGCAATTGACCTGCTGTGCCGCATGTTGATTGAGCCAGGTGATACGGTTTTGGTAGATGACCCGTGTTATTTCAATTTCCAGGCATTGCTCCATGCCCATCGTGCAACAATTACAAGTGTCCCTTATCAAGCCGACGGCCCGGCAATGGATACATTCGAAAAAACCATCACCCATCATCAACCCCGGCTGTATGTCACCAATTCGGGCCTGCATAATCCAACCGGAGCCAGCCTGTCGCCGGCCAAGGCACACAGAATTTTAAAGCTGTGTGAAAAACACGGCGTCACCATTATTGAAGATGATATTTTCGCCGATTTTGAAACAACCGCCGCCCCGCGCCTAGCTGCGTTTGACGGACTGGAAAATGTTGTCCATATCGGCAGTTTTTCCAAGACCCTTTCGGCGTCGGTGCGCTGTGGCTATATCGCCACCCGGGGCAACTGGATCGACAAGCTGGTGGATTTGAAAATCGCCACCAGTTTTGGTGGCGGCAATCTGTCATCTGAAATTGTGCTGGCAGTTTTACGTGATGGTTCTTATCGCAAACATATGGAACAGGTGCGCCAAAAACTGGCACGCGCCATGACCGACGTTACCGCAAAATTTGGCCAATTGGGCATTACCCCGCTAACCCCGCCCACAGCGGGCATGTTTTTATGGGCGCGCCTGCCAAATGATATGGATGCAACCGCACTTGCCCATGCCGCCTTGCGCGAAAACATCATTCTGGCACCGGGTAATGTTTTCAGCCTGTCAAAAACAGCGGGCAATTTAATGCGGTTTAACGTTACCCAGTCGCAAGACCCACGGTTACTGGACTTCTTAAAAACCGGGATTTCAGAACAAAAACAAAACACAACATGTTGAAAAATAAAAAGACGCATTACCTGTTATGGGTAACGCGTCTTTGATTTGTCAGATTAGAAAGTACCGATCAGGGAAATAACGGCTCGATCTCAAGCCCCATGGTTTCGGGCAGGCCCATCATCACATTCATATTCTGCACCGCCTGACCAGACGCCCCCTTCACCAGATTGTCCTCAACCGCGACAATAATCACACGGCCTGGCACCCGGTCCCTGACGACACCAATCAACACATAGTTTGATCCGCGCACATGACGGGTTTGCGGTGTTGCACCAAAGGGCAAAACCCGCACAAACGGTTCATCCTCGTAACGTTTGGCAAGCACTTCGTGAATTTGCTCCGGCGTCACACCGTCAGCCATCTTCACATAGATGCTTTCCAGAATGCCCCGGCTCATCGGCATCAGGTGCGGGGAAAAGTTAATCACCACATCCTCGCCCGATGCCCATGCCAACCCCTGTTCAATTTCAGGTGCGTGGCGATGCCCGCCGGTACCATAGGCATGAATGCCTTCGGTCACCTCGGCATATAGCAGCCCTTCCTTGGGCGAACGGCCTGCACCGGTGGCACCGGATTTGGCATCAACGATCATGTCCTGCGCCAATACCAGTTTCTGTTCCAAAAGCGGCGTCAGGCTAAGCTGTACCGGGGTTGGATAACAGCCCGGGTTTGCAACAATCCGTGCCTTGGCAACTTTTTCGCGGTGCAGCTCGGTCAGGCCATAAACCACTTCTTTTTGCAATTCCTGGGCGGCATGTTCGGCCCCGTACCATTCCTTGTAGGTCGCGGCATCGAACAAACGAAAATCGGCCGACAGATCGACAACCTTGATATGGCATGGCAACCCGGCAATCACTTCCTGTGTCGTGCCATGCGGCAAGGCACAAAAAATGAAATCGACACTGTCCCAGTCTGCTTCGTCAATTCGGATCATAGTGGGCAGATTCAAATGGGCAAGATGGGGAAATACCTCGCCAAACGGACGCCCGGCGCGTCGGTCGGCGGTCAACAATACAATTTCGGCAGCGTCATGGTGCGCAAGAATGCGAACCAGTTCCGCGCCGGTGTATCCGCTGGCACCGAGAATTCCGACTTTAACCTTGACGTCGTTCATTTCAAATCTTGCTCCTTACAGCATATATTCGCGTTTGATTACGGGCGGATGTTGGCAAACATACCCCCATGATGCAAGACATTCCGCTCCGCGATCACACAGCCTCGCCATGCAACGGCTGCATATACGCAGAACCACGTGCAGATGGCATAAAAATATCATGGATTACGAGGCTTGCGCGCAATTGCGGGACAGGCGCTTTTCTCGGCCGGGCGGGCGGTAGCGAATCTTTTTATGGCTTCATAGCCGGTAACCGGCATTACCGGATAGGCCGGAACATAACGGTCATCTGAAAGCCCAAACGAACTGGCCCGCAACCCGGAACGCTTTTGCCAGATACGACGATGAGCATCGGACAGATCCACCTTGGGATCATCAATCAGAAAGATCGCATCGCGGGCCAGCCGATCGTTATATTTATGGGGAGATGGCAACCACGCGGCCAACTGACGGCGCATTTGCCCAGGCGATGGCACAATGCGGGTGCGAGAAACAAAATACTGCATTTTTTCGATCAGCGGGGCCAGGTTCCCTGGCGGGGCCCCGCCATGCGTGGCCCGGTCAATAAAAAAGGCCACATCAATTTCAGTCGGGTCGCGATGAATAACCGGCTTTAACGCCTTGTAAATCCTAAAAAACCGCTGCACCTTGCCGCCATCGGCATTGGCGGCTTCATACACCATGCTGTAGGCTTCCTGCACTTCGGGCAAGGCACCATAACGGGCAAACCGTTTTTTTAAATCGTTTCGCCGATGAGCATTGGCCCATGCGGCACACAATATGGTTTCCACACTGTCGTCATCGCCCAGCACCACCCGGCGCATGGTGTCGGCCTCTGGCCCAAATACGGTTTGCAATAATCCGGGATGAGCCTTTTCTGCCAGCACAATAATTTGCTGAATTTCAGCCCCATGCCCGGCCGTCGCCCCGCGCGGCCCCCATGTCAGATAGGATGCCTTGTCATTGGAATAACAGTTGCGGTCACCCTCGATAAATCTTTTACCGGTGGCTGGGTTACGTGACTGGCAAAAATTGAACTCCACCCGGTCAAAATCGGTTCCTTCCAACGCAAAGGTCAACTGATTTGCCCGCTCGATGGCATCGGGATATGGCATTATTTCGGGCATGATGGATTGCCACAGGCCAATGGTAACAGCCCCCTGATCCGCCGGGTCTTTTACCTTGTCCCTTCCCATTGGGCTGCACGGCAGGTAATCCTTCACAGCCTTTCGGGTGTTTTCTCCGATGGCACCGTCAGGTGCGCCATATTGCGAGGGTGATGTATGCTGGCATTTGGCGGCGGCAGCAAATAACCGTTCCTGAAACACCGAAACTATACTGAACTTTCCGACAGCAAGCGGGCGTTGATCATATTCATATAACACCTGATGCGGGTTGGCCGCGGCCTGCGCCCAGCCCCCCAACGGCATCATCATGCCTGCCATACACACCAGCATACATATAAATCGCTGCATCGTGCCGTGCCGCACCCAATTCATTCGTGCCTGCCAACCATGATAAAACCGTTTTGCGATACCAGTTCGTTCAGGTAGTCATTCCGCCATGCCAAAGTCAAACCAGCACCTGTTTTTACATCTATATTCCAATGATCAGGGCGACCAGCAAAATCCATCCATATCATTTTAAAGGCCGGCCTGTCACAGATTGGCCCTAAACCCTTGGCAGGGTTGGGCCCTGATACAGTTACCAATACGCTGATATTCACCCATAACCGTATGGTAAAAATTACAGCGAGATGACGATACCATGCCATCCGATAACGAGCCAAAACGCCATCGCCGCCCGGCCTTTACAGAAATGAGCCGTGACGCACAAAACGAACTTTTCAGCACGATGATCTATCTTGCGCTTTATATTGCAGGGCCAATGCTGGTGCTATTGGCCATCGCCCATACAGGGTTCGATCTGGTATCGCTGAACTTTGTTGTTTACAGCTTCATAGCGGTTATCGGGGCCATCATTCTGGCAAAATGCCTGCAACCCGTTGCCATTATCCTTATAAATAAAAGCAACAAACAGCGTTAACCGTTTTCAATAAAACGAAAAACCCCGAACCGTTTTACAAACCAGACAATCGTACCTTCTTGCATTTGATCCGGGGCTTTAAAACAACGTGATCACACGGCCTGCGCGACAACAAGGGTCTGTGGCTTTGCAAGCAGGGCCAGTCGATATGTGCCAATTACCTCAAAACCGACCGCTTCATATGCGCGGGCAGCAGCGGGATTATTTGTGAATAATACCGATGCCTTACACCCCCGTGCCCGGGCCGCCTGCAAACATTTGGCAACCAACAGGCGCGCATATCCCAAATTTCGGTATGCTGGCGGCGTCCAGACCGGGCCAAGCTGAACAATATCGGGTAATCGGGCATTAAAACCAGCCAGGGCAACCGGCTCCCCCTCCACGATCAACCCCCACCAGGCCCGATCTTCAAGGGCGGTAACCACACGCGCCGCGACCCGCCCGTCAAGTGACGGAGTTTCACCAGCACCCAGCGCTTCCATTTCATAATCGCGCATCCAGCGCAGCAATGTTGCTCGATCTATTTTTGCGGCATCAACCACCTGGTAACTATCGGCCAAAGGCGGCATTGATAGTTCAAGCCGATCAAGATCAAGGTGATAAAGGGCTTCGTCGTGGTTGGTTGCATAATGGCTATCCGTAAGGCCCCAGCACTGCATAACAGCTTGTGCCGCTTCTGATGGTCCCAATATGCCTGCAACAGGGCCTTTTACGTGATCCCGGCAAAAATCAGCCAATTGATTAATAATACCGACATTGCCGGGCGTCCCCTGCACCAGAACATTGCCAGCACGCATATGTGCAATCACAGCATGGACAGTGCCATCGGCAGCAACAGCGGCAAAATAATCGGCTGACAGGGGATGTTGACGTCGGCCCATACCGGCAGCACGCAAATTATTGCGCAGGAACATCGTGCTGCTGGTATGGGTCGACAAAAAGTGTTCAAGGGCGGCCCGGTCGGGCTCGTGCAGAAGTCTGAACTGCATGGTGTTTCCTGAAAATTAAGATGAATGACGGGTATAAATGAAAAGCTCAAAACAGAAAAAGCCCGCTGGCGTAACCAGCGGGCTTTGAAAATCGCGATTGCGTATAGCTGCCGGTTAGCGCTTCGAGAACTGGAAGCTGCGGCGGGCTTTGGCTTTACCGTATTTTTTACGTTCAACAGCACGTGAGTCACGGGTAAGGAACCCGCCGGCTTTCAGAACTTTGCGCAATTCCGGTTCGAAATTGATCAAAGCGCGTGAAATGCCATGACGCACAGCGCCGGCCTGGCCTGAAAGACCACCACCAACAACGGTGCAGAACACATCATACTGCTCGTTACGGGCAGCTGCACCGAACGGCTGGTTGATCAGCATGCGCAGAACCGGACGACCGAAATAATTTTCGAATTCACGGCCATTAACGGTGATCTTGCCTGAGCCGCGTTTGATCCAGACGCGTGCAATAGCATTTTTACGACGACCGGTCGCATAGGCGCGGCCCAGTTCGTCAATTTTCGGCTCCGGCAGGGTGCCTTCAGCAGCAGCGGCCTGACCGGCTGGCGCCAGATCCTTGAGATCTTCAAGAGTTTTGGTGTCGGCCATTACTTCGCGCTCCGCTTATTCTTTTCGTTCATTGCCGCCACATCCAGAACTTCCGGCTGCTGCGCTTCGTGCGGATGCTCGGTGCCTGCATAGACGTGCAATTTGGTCAGAACCTGGCTGCGCAGCGGACCACGTGACATCATACGCTCAACAGCTTTGATGATCACACGTTCCGGATGCTGACCGCCCAGGAGCTTGTCCATGGTGCGTTCTTTAATGCCGCCCGGGTAACCGGTATGCCAGTAAAATTTCTTGTCGGTCAGTTTACGACCGGTCAGTTTTACTTTTTCGGCATTGACGATAACGATGTGATCGCCACAATCCATATGAGGCGTAAACATCGCTTTGTGTTTGCCCCGAAGACGATTGGCAACAATTGCAGCCAAACGACCGAGAACGACGTCTTCGGCGTCGATCACGAACCATTTGCGCTCAATGTCGCTCGGTGTCGCAGTGAAGGTTTTCATAAATTCATTACCTGAAACTGGTTTTCACGGAGGGAATCGCCCCTCGCTGAAAGTGGGCGCAGTATGCCAATTTTTACCGGGAAAGCAACAGGAATAAAACGTTACAAAACAAACACTTATATAAATTGGTATTATTTTACCACATTGTTTTTCACTTTTTTATCCCGCTTTTGCCGCCGGCGGCATCGCATAGGTGCCCACGACATGCGCGCACAGGGTATTATCCACGGCAGAACGGATATGACATTGCGCGACCAGCAACCGCTTTCCAGCCTTTAGAACGCTGGCTTCTGCGATCAAATCCCCCGGCCTGGCCCCCGAAAGAAAATGCACCGTGGCCTCGGTCGTCACTGCATGATCGGCAACAGGAACATGCATCCAGGCAACAGCATAAAGAGCAATATCAGCCAATGCAAAAATTGCCGGTCCACATATCACATTGCCGGGCCTGATATGGCGCGGGTTAAAAGGTAACCGCAACCGCGCAACCGCACCGTCCAGACTTTCTGTTATAATTCCCATGTCACCGACAAACGGCACTTTTTCAGCCATGATCCGATCGAAATCGCGCTCGCTAATGCCAATTGTCGGCGCACCGTTTACGGTTTTATCCATTCCTGAAATATCCTGACGTTTTTCCAGCAGCTTTCGCTCGCCCGCTCATATTTACGTTAACGTTAACGTAAATATGAGTATCCGTCATTGAGGAATGTAACCATACCACCACATCCGGTATTCAATCGCGTTGGTGAACACTATCCAGCCCGGCCAATACCACACAACAACACTGTTATGCTGTCCGTAACAGGACAAATTGAACACGCAAGGAACCTGCCCGTCTGACGCTACGCCACAGCCGGTATATTTCAAAACAACGAATAAAGCTCGATCATGGTAAGCACCAGAACATACCCGACGGCTATTGCTGCAATCATATAGGCACCAATGCGCGGCGCCCATCTTTCAACCCCCTTGCGTTGCGGTTTTTCAACCGGCTTTGGCGGTCGGGATGCCAAACTGTCCAATGCAGCATAGCTTTCAGCCGTCGCACGCTTGCGTCCGGCATGTAACTGGTCAACCGGCTCGGTTGCCACAGGCTTTGGTGCTTTTGGGGTTCCCGGTTTTTTATCCGGCAAGCGCAACCCATGATGTTCAATTGCCATGTCAGTCAAATCCGGGTTGGGCACAGATGCCGCTGCATCATTTGATGGTACTTGTGTAAATCGCGAAAGAAGGTCATCTGTTTTAGAGTTTTCCGGTTGTGGTTTCTCCACGGCATCTTGTGGCTGATCTGTCGGGGCATCGCCCCGGGACGTGTTTGCATCGGCAATTGCAGCATTTTTGTTCGCATCTGTTTCATGTAGGTCGCCTTGCCCCCAATTATAAGAAGGTGGCGCTGCTGCCCTGTTTTCACCGGGCGTTTCTCCCGGATTTACAGAGGGCGTGTTGCCCGTATCCCAAACGAACTGATCCGATCCTCGCCCGTTTTTTAATGCCGGGTCAGGGCCAATTCGCGCAACATTGATCCCCTTGGCCGCCAGCCTTTCAATGGCTGCGGCTTTTTTTCCTTCAAATTCCCGTTCTATTACATCGGAACGATCATATTTATTCATCGAAGACTGCGTTGCGGGTGACAAAACCCGCCGGGTTTCTTGCAGCTTGCTCTCAGAAACAAATGCCGTAGGCGCCTTGTCCTGCGGGCCGCGTTCCGGTCTTTCGCGCTCTTCCATGACATTCACCTGATGTCAGCAACAGTTGCAGATACCGAGGCACTAGTAAGGTCCGCTATGATGTCAGAAAAGTCTGATTGAAGTGATAACAGCGACCATGCTTTTCATGCTATGACAAAAGTACAATTACGTGCAGAAAAAATTGCACCAGGGAGGAAAAAATGATCCAAAAAGATGAATTCGCCGGAAATTATGTAGTCCGTGAGGATAGCGACACTACTATTACACTTACAATGAACCAACCCAAAAACAGGAATGCCCTATCCTCAAAGATGATGTCGGCTTTGCTAACAGAACTTGATGCCATTGCTACGGATAAAAAAGTTCACACTGTGATTCTTGCGGCAAATGGCCCGGTATTTTGTGCCGGCCATGATTTAAAGGAATTAAAAGGTATCTCCGACTGCGATGGTCATGCCGCTTTATTTACCCAATGCAGTGACTTGATGATGCGTATTGTTACCCTGCCCCAACCGGTCATCGCACGTGTACGCGGCATGGCAACCGCTGCCGGTTGTCAGCTTGTTGCCAGTTGCGACCTGGCCGTTGCCAGTGAAACGGCGCGCTTTGCCACGCCAGGCGTCAACATTGGCCTGTTTTGTTCGACTCCGATGGTTGCGTTATCGCGCAATATCAGCCGGAAACATGCCATGCGCATGCTGTTAACCGGCGATCCGGTTTCTGCACATCAGGCGTGGCAAATGGGGCTGGTTTCCGACGTTGTTGCCGACGATATGCTGGAAAGTACAACCTTCGAACTGGCCGAGAAAATTGCTCGCAAATCAGCATCGACCATTAAAATTGGCAAGGAAGCCTTTTACCGCCAGATAGAAATGCCCCTGGACGCTGCTTATGATTATGCTTCGTCCGTCATGACCACCAACATGCAAACAGCCGACGCGAATGAAGGCATTGGAGCCTTCGTTGAAAAACGCCACCCCACATGGCACCACAAATAAAACGGCGAGAAGCAACCACAAACGGGATATAAGGTGTTTTACCTATGAGAAACGCCTTATATTCCGTGATAGTTGACGAAACCGCTAATGACATCAAACGCCATGCGTCGCGTATCGCCACGGGGCCCATTTCAGTGGTTCGCAAATTTCGCGGTATAACCACATGTTATTTGGCTTGTTCCGCGCCAAACAAGTCGATCAACCCGTCGGCCAGCGCCCCGCGCCACACCAGATAATCATGACCACCGGCAAATTCGCGGTAATGTACATCATAATTTTTGGCTTCCAGCACATCTCGCAAATGGCGGTTGGTATCAATGATGCCCCCTACCCCGCTATGACCGGTTTCAAACAAACCGGCACTTAGAAAAAAGCGCACCGGCACAACAGGCTGGTTAACAATATGGCGCGCGACAAATTCGTCAGCACTGGCCGCACTGTTGCGTGGATGCCACCAAAACGAGCCAGACATGGACAAGGCATTCCCAAATGCATCGGGGTGTCGCAAGGCAATTGTCGCGGCTGCCAACCCACCATAACTTGACCCCGCCAGCACGGTTCGCGCCGCCACTGCCTTTATCCCGGTTTCGGAAATGACCCACGGCAAAAATTCGGTTGCCATGGCATCGGCAAAATCAGGATTGGCAGGCAATTCACGGGCACGGGCGTCGGCATCGGGATTACTGATAAAAACGGCCATTACCGGCGGAATTTTACCCTCTGCCATCAGGTTATCCAAAATATCCGGTGTCGGAATTTTTGTCAGATACGCCCGGGCATCGAACACAAACAACAACACATTTTTCGGGTTCTGCGGATTAAAGCCAGTTGGTTTGTAAATATAAATATCGCGCTGATTACCCAGTATCGCACTGTCGCGCCGGTAATGAACCAATTGCCCCGGCGTTACGGGCCCGTCGGGGGCCGCCATACCCGGTTGCAGGGGTGCATCGGATAGTACCATGGTAGACTGCCGGTTAAAAAGGTCTGGACCATCGGCAGGCTGGGGAAAACGGTTTAACGGGTCCTGTTGGGCTGTTGCCAAAATGGCGACGCGCTGGTCCCGGGCCGAACCGGGAACATCCGGCACGTCAGGGGCCAATTGATACGACATCCGGGTCGAGGTGGGCACAACAAAACTTTTAAACCAGATATCGGATTGCTCCAGGCGATCGAGATATTCATGATTGCCCGAGGGCGCACCAAACAAACGCACATTATGCTGCGCCCCACGATAAACAAATGTCACCAAAACAAACCCGGGCGGTGTTAACCCTGCTTCAATAAGAGGCGTGCCTGTTTGTGCCACATGCCGCCAGAAACCATCGGTATTTCCCCCGTTTGCGACAACACGCGCCGCCTGGCTGATCAACTGACTTTGATAACCGGCTGCCGGGGCAATTTGCTGGTTAACCGGCACATGCATAGAAATCTGCAGATCAAACCCGTTCGCGTTATCGGCACTATCATCTGCGATTTTCGGCCTGTTTTCAGTTATCGTATAGGGTGTAAAATCTGCTTCTGCGCGGGTCAGCTGCAATGACACTTCACCCTCAGGGGCCACAAACTGAAACTCACCCTTGCCGGTGGACTGCCCAAGCAACCGGCGCAATGTCATGCCATTGTCGTCCAGCAGCTCCAGATCAATTGCAATATTGCCCGTATCAATCGTGCCCCGCACATAATCACCGGGCCGGGTTGCAAATGCCATAATGTGAACAGCACCAGACGCAGGCAACACCGCCTGAAGCGCCCCATCCTTGATAATGGAGTGCGCGGTGATGGTCATGCCGGTTTCCTGTGTCTTTTGACGTGGCTGGGGTGGCGAGGATGCCAGCGCAACTGACACCCCCGAAAACAACACCCACAGTGCAATCAGATATAAACGTATCATTTAAGATGAGGCCCCGGTTACCAGCTATATTTTAAAGTCGCGGTTACAGTTCGACCTGGCCCATAAAAACACGATGTCGAACCGGCACAGCTGGCAACATAGGTTTCATCGGCCAGATTAATGGCGTTAAACTGTACTTTCGCCCCTTCAAATGTGCTTGATAAAACCCCAAGGTCATAACTGATCATGGCATCAAACAAGGTCACGTCTGATACCTTGATCGTATTGGTACGATCGGTACTTTCGCCGATATATCGCACACCGGCCCCCAGCGCCAAACCGTCAAACATTCCCGATGCCAGTTCCTGTTTTAACCACAGCGATGCCTGGTTCTCAGGGGTGCGGTCGCGTTTCAGGCCTACGCTGTCCGGGTTGGCATCCTTGGAAATTTCAGCGTTAATGTGGCTGTAACTGGCAACAACATTCAAATGATCAAGCACTTCGGCATGGGCTTCAAGCTCATAGCCACGGCTTTGAATTTCGCCGGTCTGATAACTCAGATTGGAAACCGGATCGCGGGATACCACATTTTGCTGGGTGATCTGATATACCGATGCAATCAACTGATAACGGCCGCTATCGGGGCCAAACTTCATACCGGCTTCATATTGTTGCGCCGTTACCGGGTCATACGGCTCGCCGCTGCCATTGCTGCCCAGCTGTGGCTCGAACGAGGTGCTGTAACTCACATAAGGTGCCAAGCCGTTTTCAAAATTATAGATCGCCCCTAACCGGCCTGAAAAAGCACTATTGGAATAATCAGTTGAGGTTCCTGCGGCCCTGTCCTCGAACGTGTTCCTGGCCCAGTCATGTCGCCCGCCAGCACTTAGCGTTAACTGACCAATTTCAAGCTGTTCTTGCACATAAAGGCCTATCTGGGTTGCCTTGGTGCGTTCGTCATAGGAATAGCCATCGTAAACAACCGTGCCAATCGGCCCGTAATCGGGTGAAACCCAGTTGATGGGATAAGATGTGTTGCTGCGTTTATATTTGTTGTCATAAACGGAATGCTTTGCATCCAGCCCAACCAGCACCGTATGACCAAAGGCACCGGTCGCAAAATCAAACTGGGCCTGATTATCGATGGCAAACTGGTCGAGATCATCGCTATAGGATGTTGCCCGACGGTCAATGGTTTGATCATCAATCGTACTCCAGCCAACCATCGACTTAACGTCGCTTTCAACCATGGTGTATCGGGCATTCTGACGCAGGGTCACACCATTGCTTACGGCATGTTCCAGTTCATAACCTGCCGATGCCTGGGTCCGTGATGACTCTTCAAAATTCGGGTTCCCGATATAAAAATCCTGCGGAATATAGCCCGAACTGGTGGGGGTTACCAAACCTTGCGCCATCAAAAAATTACGTGTTCCGGCATCAGGGTCATTTTGATACATCAGAGAGACAGTCAGGCTGGTTTTTTCATTGGGGGACCAGTTGATGGATGGCATCACTGCGATGCGTTTTTTATCAACATCACCCGCCTGTTCGTCCTCGGTCATTCCCTTTGCAACCATGCGCCAGGAAATGCCTTTTTCCACCGATAGCACACCGGAAAAATCGCCTGCTGTTGAAAACAGGTTATCCGTACCGGCGGTAATTTCAACGGAATGTGCCGTATCGCCCGTGGGCTTTTTTGACACCAAATTAACAATGCCGCCCGGGTTGGCCTGACCATATAAAACAGAGGACGGACCGCGCAAAACCTCCACCCGTTCCAGAAAATATGGTTCCACCTGACCAAGCGACCCCAGACCGTAGGTCAAGCCATCAAGATAGCGGGGCACATAGGAAAAGCCGCGCACATACATTTCATCATGCATGTTGGAACCCCCACGATATTCGGTAAAGACACCGGCAGAATATCTCAGGGCTTCGGCAACTGATCCGGCCTGCTGGTCTTCGATTTGCGCGCCTGGCACCACGGAAACCGATTGCGGCGTTTTCATCAGCGGCGTGTCGGTTTTTGTACCAGCCCGGCTGCGTTTGGCAACATATCCCTGAACCGGGCCATCGCCGTGCTCGCCGGCTTCCTCAACCCGGATCGGGTCCAGCGTGATCGCACCATCTTCACTACTTTTGACATTCGCGCGGGTTTCCGTCGCATTTTCCGACTGTGCCATCGCGCTCGACATCGCAACCAGGCTTACACCTGCATATAAACCAACAACCAGCATGGCTGTGCTGCCCGATCGTGCCAAACGGCGATTTGCCCGTAAAACCTGTTGTGCCATAGTGCCCATCATTGCGATGTCCTTGATATTCCAGATCGATAAATTTGGATAAACCGGTCCCGTTCTGCCGTTTCGGGCAGTGACAAAGCGGTACACTCCGCTGGCCGGTCAGATTTTAATGCGAAAAAGGCAGCGATGGTGAAACCGCCCCCGAGGCCGAAATGACCGCTATGTGCTGGATTGTTCCAGACCTAGCCGGGAGACCCCCGACAATATGCCCTTACGCCGCATCATATTAATGCGTGGCGACACACCTTATGGCCCGAACACACAATAGGACGTCCGCGTTCTATTTGAACTTTGCTGATGCTCATGTTCTGACATGTATCCCCCGTTTTCAGACACCCTAGGATGTCCCGTCACCCGCATCATTCGGCATTCAATTTTGCAAATGATTATTAATATCTGAACGATGAGATAACAAAGATAAGAATGATTTTCATCCTCAAATA
Organism: Thalassospira sp. NFXS8; assembly: GCF_040148805.1. Taxonomy (NCBI): domain Bacteria; kingdom Pseudomonadati; phylum Pseudomonadota; class Alphaproteobacteria; order Rhodospirillales; family Thalassospiraceae; genus Thalassospira; species Thalassospira sp. NFXS8. The sequence continues at coordinate 744,164 of NZ_JAGEMF010000001.1, forward strand.
CCTTTGCGCAGGCGTCATAACCATTTGCAAAAGCATCAATCGCCTGAAAATCTGTTTCGTAAATGATGCGCAAATCTTTGCCAGATCCATAGATATACGGCACAGTGGCGGTACATCCCCTTTCCATGGCAAGGATCACAACCATGACATTCGAAATCTGGGCAACCTATGTATTGGCCTGCAGCATTGTTTTGGCCATTCCGGGGCCGACCATTATGCTGGTGGTTAGTTATGCCTTGGGAAAAGGTCGCCAAACCGCATGGGCGACCGTACCTGGCGTTGCCCTGGGGGATTTCACGGCGATGACTGTTTCACTAATGGGGGCTGGTGCATTGCTTTCGGCGTCGGCCACAGCATTTAGCGCGTTAAAGCTGATTGGTGCGGTTTACCTGGTTTATCTGGGTGTAAAAATGTGGCGCGAAAAACCCCACCAACTTGAAGATTCCCACGAAACCCGGCGCAACCGCCCATCACGCATGTTTTTACACGCCTATATCGTGACGGCCCTGAACCCGAAAGGCATTATCTTTTTTATCGCCTTTGTCCCGCAGTTCATTACCCCACATCAGCCGGTAATGGCGCAATTTACAATATTAATTGCAACCTTTGTCAGCCTGGCGGTCGTAAATGTTCTCATCTGGGCGATGGCCGCTGGCACTATGCGCGCAAAATTCCGCAGCCCGCGCGCCATGCAAATCATGGGGCGAGCAAGCGGATCGGTGCTCATCGCTGCGGGGTTATTAACAGCGCTGGCACGCCGGGCAAATGCCGCCACCTGATAACGTGGCGGCATCCGTTTTACCCCGTCACAATCAGGCAACATGCCTGTCAAAATAATGTTATCGGCTGGCGACACGGGCACGCCCCGTGCGAATATTTCCCGATTGCGGGTTAAACTTACCCCACAATTGTTTGACCAATGGAAATGCCGTAATCAGCAAGCCAACAATCAGCACAGTCCAGGCGGGCCGCAACGGATACATCCAGTGAAAATTGGCCTCCAACACCACCAGCGGCGGAACGCCGGTCGCAATGGCAAACCAGGCATATTCAATTGCCGCTGTGCCAAGGGCTGCAGCAACCGCCAGCCCCAGCAATGTTGCAGGCGATTTCATTTTCCAGTTCATATTGCTGGCAAAGCGCGACAACATCAGCCACAGATAAAAACCGGCCATTAAGGTTGCTTCGGTAACGTCGAGTTTCGATTGCATGAAAAAATGCAAAATACCCAGAGCCGCAATAACATAGCTGGCTTTGTGCAGGCGTCCCCAGTTGCGCCCCAGGCGGCGCATCATGCCATTGGTCGAGGTGATGCCCAAAACGACCAGTCCCATCACAGCCACAAACCCGATAGTCAGATAGATACGCACGAGAATTTCGGTCGCAATGCGCGAAATATCAAATGACTGGTCAACAAAATATAACAACAAATGACACAGCGCATAGCCCATTGCCGCCAGCCCGACCATCCGCCGAACCAAAACAACGCGGGTAAATTTGGTCACGCGTCGCAACGGCGTAATAGCCAGCGAAATCAGCAACATGCGAATCGCCCAATCGCCGCTGCCATGAATAGCATCCTTGATTGGCAAGGAAACCCCTTCATGAAATAAAACCGGCCATAGCACGACGCATCCGGGTACAAGGATGGCGATAAACACCATCAATTTGAACATTGAAAAACGTCCGGAATGATCAAGCCACGGAAACATGGGCGCTTCCCTATTCTAGGTGTTCGTTCGTTCGGGTTACTGCCCCCCAACAAACCTAAGTAAATCGTCATGCCAATAGAACGCAAAAAGGTTGTCGGGGTCACTTAAACTCGTGATCAACTCTGCGCGAGGCAAAACCGGAAAAAAAGTGATGGGCCAGTTTATCGCCATTGTGCCGACGCAATGTCCCGATATTTTTTTGAAAGATTTACCATTTTCAGTTGATGGAAAGATTGGACAATGAGCACCTTTAACAACCCCGACAATATTGCCTTGCGGGAATTGTTTAACACCACCCAAACCATAGCCCTGGTTGGTGCAAGCCCAAAACCCGAACGGCCGTCAAACCGTGTTATGGCATTTTTGCTCTCGCACGGGTTTCATGTGATACCGGTTAATCCCGGCCAGGCTGGCAATAAAATTCACGGGCAACCTGTTTATGCCAAACTGGCAGATATCCCTGAACCGGTTGATATGGTTGATATTTTTCGAAATTCAGAAGATGCTGGCGGCGTGGTCGATGAAGCCATCGCAATCAACGCAAAATCGGTATGGATGCAGTTAAATGTGATTGATGAAGATGCCGCGCTGCGCGCCCGTGATGCCGGTTTGATCGCAGTTATGGACCGTTGCCCGGCCATCGAAATCCCCCAGCTGTTCGTGGCAGACTGGCACAAATAGGCATTTGCAATTTCACGAACATGCAATATCCGCCAAGCCGGCAGGCATACCTAATCCTGCCCGGCAGTTTTTCGGGCTGAAAATCGCAAAAAAAATCGCCCGCGTTTTAAATGCGGGCGATTTTAAATTTGTTAATCCGGGACGATACCAAACCGCTATCGCAGTTTCGATAATCTTCACATTAAATTTTATTTCTGGGCAGTAAGCGTACCGGCGATTTTTTTACTTCCGCCCTGACACAGGCGGATCAAATCGGGCAACAACCCTTTATTACCCATAAAAACCGGTTTGACAGCGCTCGTGATATCATAAGTGGTAGTGTTTTCCTCGAGCAGCGTATCAAAAATACCCGGTGCTTCGGTAATCAGCGACATAACGCCGCTTCGGTTGATGCGCAGCGAGGCAAAACCATCGCCATAGGCAACACGGGCGCATTCCAGTCCTAATGCACTATCAAATTCCGAAACCAGCCTGTAGCGCGGATTTGGCATTAAATTACCGCGCGTTAATACCTGGGTCGGCTTGAGCCCCGGAACCGGTACATATTTTGCCAGCCGGGCCTGCGACTGAACGATATATCCATCGGGGAAATAAACGGCGACATCCTCGGATAACAAGACACGGTCCCCCAAAATAGGACCTGACTGCAACAATGCCTTAATCCGCTTGCCGGGAATTTCACCGGAAAAGCCATTAAAACGCAGAACTTTCGAATCCCCACGTTCCTTGGCAAACAATTTTTCAAACGGTACCACAGGTGTTGGTTCGCCCGCCTGCGCTGATCCACCCGGAAAACTGGCCATTCCGAATACGATCACTGCCGCAACAGCACACAAAACACCCTTTTGCCAAAACGACTTTGTGTTCATTTTCCCCCCGGAGTCTCAATACGCTCAACCTGCACGGTTCAACGACTGTATGGGTTTATGCGTTCATTTCAAGCAGACTTTCTTCACCTGCCGCCCCGTTATTTTGACTATCCAAAAAAAACAACGGGATGGCATGATGCCATCCCGTTGCCGAAGATTTGGTAAAGGACCGATAATTTATCTTAGTTATCGATCGAAATGGTAACACGACGGTTACGCGGCTCGCGAACACCATCCGGAGTCGGGATCAAGAGATCGCCTTCACCAACAGCATCTTTCTTCACGCCATCAGCCTTGATACCGCGCGAGGTAAGAGCGCTTGCGGCAGCATCGGCACGACGCTCGGAGAGCTTCATGTTGTAGGAATTCGGGCCCGAGGAGTCAGTGTGACCAACAATCGAAACCGTACCCGGGCTGCTTGCCCACTGGTCAGCAGCGGCGTCAAGAACGCGTTTGGCAACCGGGGTAATGGCGGATTTGTCGAAGTCAAAGAAAATAGTAAAGAGACGCGGTGCAGCGGCAACCGGCTGGGTTTCTGCCGGAGCGGCAGCAACTTTCGGTGCTTTCAGCGTGTTGATTGCGTCTTCATATTCTTTCCAGCACTGGGTAATCAGGTCGGTCTGCCAACCTTCTTCGCTTTCTTCGATCCAGCAATCGTAACGAGCCTGCGCGGTCGCAGCAACATCAGGCATTGCTTCACGTGCGCCACCGTCAAGCAGGCCGATCAGTTCTTCACGAACGGCGCGCTTCTGTGCGATTTCCTGGTCGTCAAAACGCCAGTTTGCCGGATCTTCCGGAAGGATGGTTTCATTTTGCGCGACTTTTGCTGCCTTACGGGCAAAGAAGTCAGCGTCAAAGAAGTCATACCATTCATCGGCTTCGCGTTCTGCGTAAGCGATGTATTCGGCTTTCAGGTCTTTACCGAAAGCGGTGGTCGGTTCGGCACCATGCATAGCGGTGTCGAGCGAGCTGTCATACGTCAGCGGGTTGCCACCATAAGCAACAGCAGTGCCAGAGTTGTCGATGCTGCTACATGCTGCCAGCATACTTACGCTGCCAAGTGCGAAAAGGAAAGACGAACGAAACTGCATGTTATTTGCCCCAGTAGTTCAGGTTGTTATCAAACTCTAATAATAGTACCAAACGTGGTATTATTATGACCGGAAACGCGCAAAAAAGCGAAAGGTTCCAAGATATTATTTTTATTGCGATACCTCGTGATCTTTTCAAGCCTCTCAAACCGTGTAATCCTGTGATAATCATACTCCGTATATGAAAAAGAAGATCACTTTATTTTTGGTGACCAAGCATACGAGGTTCACATGGACGGCACAGACGCAAACACGATAGTCGAAATGATTCGCGCTTTTGCGCTTGGCATGGGCATACAAATCCTGAGCGCCATTATTATTCTGATCGTTGGCTGGTGGGTTGCTGGAAAAGCAGCCGCACTGGTTCGACGCGCTTTGAAAAATGCCAAATTTGTCGATAGCACCCTGAAACCACTTGCTGCAAGCATCGTGCAATACACGATCCTTGTGTTTGTGATCATCGCGGTATTGTCAAAATTCGGTGTTGAAACAACCAGCATCATCGCTGTTCTTGGTGCTGCTGGCCTGGCCATTGGCCTTGCATTGCAAGGAACCCTGTCCAACATCGCATCCGGCGTCATGATTTTAATGTTACGCCCGTTGCGGGTTGACGAATTTGTTTCTGCCGGTTCCGTATCTGGCACAGTGGTTGAAATCACCCTGTTCACCACACTGATGAAAACTGCCGATGGCGTATTTATTTCAGTGCCGAATTCACAAATCTGGAACAGCGCCATCACCAACTATTCACGTAACCCCACCCGCCGCCTCGATATCAAAGTCGGCATCGCCTATGATGACGACGTTGATGCCGCGCTGGAATTCATGAAAAACCTGGTTGCCAGCGACACGCGCGTTCTCGCCGAGCCTGCCCCGATGTCATTTGTAGCCAACCTGGGTGAAAGCTCGGTTGATATTACCGCACGTGGCTGGGCCAATACCCCCGACTTCTGGGCTGCCTTCTGGGATCTGAGCCGTCGTTCGAAAACCGAACTGGAAGCTGCCGGCTTTACCATTCCGTTCCCGCAGCGGGACCTGCATTTAAAGGCTGATAGCGCGGATGCCCTGTCTGCGGCAATGCAGGCCAAGGCAGAGGCCCCCAAACCCGCCCCTCGCGCCCGGGCGACCGCCTCGAAAGCCAAGGCGAAAACGGCAAAACCTGCGACCAGCAAAACCGCAGAAGAAGGCATTGGCGCCGATGCGGACTCGGAAAAAACCACCGGTGAAACCAAAGCCTGATCATTTATAATCAGCCCCGTCAAACCACATATGACAGGCTGCAACGAATGATACATATAATCACTTGCGTAAAAACGGATGGCCCAACCGCCATCCGTTTTTTTATTGCGGTCCGCTTGCGCCCCCGAAATCTCCGGCCATGTTTTAAATAATACCAAATGTCGGTGCGCGATTTTGCTCAAATCTTGCTTATCTTGCCCATGGCATTCGAAAAGCACAAAGCCATAGCGCCCCTTATCGGCATGCTGCATTTACCGGCTTTTCGACAAAACTGCTGAAGTGCCTAAACTGTAAATACTAAAAAATACCGGAGTCCCGAAATCATCCTGAACCTAGGCTATCCCGCAAGCGTTTTGGCACAAGTAGTAGCCAGCTGTTACCCGCCTTGCGTACGGATCACTTATAATAAGGTTGAACATCACATGATGGGAGGAACATCAAAATGGCTGCAAAGAAAATATTGATGCTGGTTGGCGATTACGCCGAAGATTATGAAACCATGGTTCCGTTTCAAACGCTTTTGGCCGTGGGTCACAAAGTTGATGCCGTTTGCCCCGACAAGGTAGCAGGCGACAGTGTTCGCACCGCTATCCACGATTTCGAAGGTGACCAAACCTATAGCGAAAAACGCGGGCATAATTTTACCCTTAACGCCGACTTTGAAGGTGCAAGTGCCGCAGATTACGACGCACTGGTTATTCCGGGTGGACGCGCGCCCGAATATTTGCGCCTGAATCCCAAGGTTATTGCGCTGGTCAAGGATTTTCATAGCGCGAACAAACCCATCGCGGCTGTTTGCCATGGCGCACAAATTCTTGCCGCTGCCGATATTATCCGCGATCGCAAAATTTCGGCTTATCCCGCCTGCGCCCCCGAGGTTCAGCTCGCGGGTGGCACCTATATGGACATTGCCATTGATGGTGCACATACCGATGGCAACCTTGTAACGGCCCCGGCATGGCCTGCCCATCCGCAATGGATGGCACAATTCCTTGCCGTTCTGGGAACAAAAATCGACCTGTAACCTGCCCTGTAACAGGCAACTTTATGCCAAAACAGGGATCTGAAAATACGGATGGCCCGTCAATGTATGTGTTGTTAACATTAACGGGCCATTTTAACAAACTGCTGCCTCTAGCGCACACGCCTTCTCCTGAAAATACCGAAATCGACATTGGCACACCGGATTGCTAAACGGGTAATGCCCATATGAGCCGTTCGGCAAGAACAGGCATCAGTACGCGCACCAAACAATAAAGACTTCGATCAGGCCTACCCAGTAAAGTTATCTCAAATGCCCTTTAATACAGTGCCAACACGCTTCTTTTCCCGGCGCTGTGCCAGTTGCACATACATCTTGCCATTTGACCTGCCATCCCTCACGATTTGCCAACGAGCATTGCCGATAACATGCTGGCAATAACAGTCCCCTTGCCATGTCCATCTCCATGTTGGTTGCAAGGTAGGAAAGGAAGTTCCATGTGCAAAATATATTCGGGTACTGACCCTGCCCTTTATGAAACAGCAACACGATCTGTTCGGATTAACGGCGTGGTGACAAGTTTGCGCCTTGAATTGCGTTTTTGGCAGATTATCGATGAAATCGCCCAGAAAGACGGTTACAGCACTCCGCAATTTCTGGGGTTACTACATGATGAAGTTGTTGCCGAACGAGGAGACATTCCAAATTTTGCCTCGCTACTTCGCGTCGTTTGCACCGTTTATTTGCAAAATCAGCCCCCCTACCCTGCATCAACGGCCATCAAAACCGGCACAACAGCCCGAACGCCTGGCCACCACGTATCCGCAATACAGGCGTCGTTAAGCTAATTTACCAACATAACACCTAGCGGATTCGCATTTTATCAAGGGGCTCCCCTTATTATCTGGCAACGACGGACAGATAGTCTCACAAATATTTCCGGGGTATTCACACACAAAGTTGCCCGCCCCCATCTCGCAGGGTTACCGGGTTATATCTTTAAAGGGTGAGGTTCGGCCTGGTTAGACGGGTATGTAAGCGTATTTTGTCGTTTAACTTAACCACGAAGCAATATCGCGGCTGTTAAAGCCCGGCGCGGTATTTCGGGCATTCCGAAAAGCATCACGCCCGCGCGCACCATCCACCGACCGGCTGGCCTGCATGCCAACGGCAACACCAAAATCCATTTTGGCCGGTGCCAGCCACGATTTACCGGTTTTTTCGGCACTATCGCGCTTTGCTTCACGGGTTTTCGCGTCGTAGATCCAACGCAATTCCTGCTTCAAAGTTTGATATTCAGCCGTATCAGGGGCTGCATTCACCTCGGATACAATCTGGATTTTTACCATTTGCGGAAAACAATCCAGACGCTCAAGCAGCATAAACTTCACGCTGGGCCGCACCGCATCCGAGCGCATAAGCTTAATAACCAGACGCTTGTAAATCTCGATCCGCAAGTTGCCGCTGGTGGCAAGTTCGATAAATTCGTCAACAAAATCGCGGGCTTCACGCTTCCCATCTAGCAAGGCGCGCAAATTTTCTGTCATGGCACGGCGATAAAATTCGCGAATTTCAACAACATGGTTTGATGCGCGATTGCGCACCACATGCATCGATTCGGGGCTAAAGGCATTTTTGGTCAGAAGTTTAATACAGTCATGCACCAGTTCGTGCTTGGTTGCGTCGCCAACAACTTCAAAAATACCGGAAATCAGTTCCTTGCATTTGGCATGTGGCCCCATACGAGTCGCCGCCGCAAGGGCCATCGGGCTTTCGGGGTCTTTGGTGGCAATAACAGCCAATGCCAACGGGTCGTCATATTGCAAAAGCGCCAGATCATTGCTGAGAAGATGTTCAGGCATCAAAAGACGTTTTTTATCACCCGCCCCCGTAACCGTAAGCGGCTCACGCGTACGATAACTGTCCTTGATCGACAGGGCATATTTTAAACCATCATAAGAAATCCCGAGATCGAGCGACATTTACGCCTAATCTCCCTTGCGCACAAAGCGGCGCCGCAAGGATGGCGATTTCGAACCGGCGGCATCCCCGCCCGCCGGGCCAGCCGCCCCGTCGCCAGTTTTTCCTGCATTGGCGGCCACAGTTGCCGACACCCCTGATGATTCGGGCGCTGGCACCGGACGCAATTCGGTAAAGAAATCGATATACCAGTCCATATCGCCGCGCGGCATGCTATAGCGGCCCCCAGTTGCCGGGGTTTCAATGGCTTCTTCATCAATACCGGAACTGATTTGCAAGACCACGGCGGATTGTGCCGACATGCCGGCACGCCAGGCCATTGCCGTAATCGCCCGCGCACTGCCTGAATCAAGTATTTTGGCAATCACCGACCCGGGCAATTGTGCATAACGGGCAAGTTCCCGTACAACGGCTTCATCATCGTTACGGGACAATGCATCAAGCACATATTGCTCGACACTTGGCGCACGAACTGCCGCACTTTCGGCGGCATTTACGGCATCCAGGCTTAATTCGGCATTGGCAATATCTTCGCCAATTGGTGGGCGCGTATCGCGGGCAACGCGGCTGTCAAACCGGACTTTTTCAATCCGCTGTCGCACGGCCTGGCGCAGGGCACGGGCGACTTCCGCGCGCAAACGCCCTTCTTCCACCAATGTGTCAAACAGGGATGCGGCAATAAAATGCGCCATCCGCCGTTGCGCCTGGCGCGACAACCGGTCACGGCCAATCAGAATACGTTCTTCCGGACTTTCGTGTTTATCGACAGGGGCGCGTTCGAGATGCGGTGCCATATCAACCACGTTGCGCGGCACATCGTCCGTTGCGCGCAACCGGGAAAACAGGCCTGCCTTTGCATCGGTTCGGTCCTGCATCCGCCGGGCTTCGGCCATGTTGGCCCGCAAACGATCGCGGGCCCGGGCGGTGGTGGTAAATTCACCCCGTCCGCGCATCAGGTCGAGAAAATCCGAATCGTTTAAAAGTTCAACATATTCAATAATATGGACCTGGCCTATTGCCGCCAGGTCAAGGCGCATACGGGCAGCTGCCTGTCGCGTCAAATAGGGGGTATGGCCCAGTTCCTGTTCAATCAGGGCGATCACCTGCGGGCGATAACAATCGGCCAGCCGAACAATGGCATCCATAAATTCGTCAACCATTTCCAGGCGCTGCGACGGGCTTAGGTCCGACAGGTGGCGCCGCAAACGGCGTGCGACATCCATCCGGGCTTCGCTGTTGTCTTCGCCGTGGCGCGTCGGCAGGTAAACCGCGTCCTCGTCATCATCAAGTTCGTCTTCATCTGCGCCAATCCGGGCGGCAAAATTTAAAAACGATTCATCGGATGATGACGTCAGATCGCCGCTATCGGCCTTGCGCCGCGGAATATAACCCGCACGCGAATTATTTTCGCTACTGCTTGCAGATGTCGAGAATTCACCAGGGGCGACAGTGCGAACAATGTCGGCCAGTTCGCGCAATTTATCGCCAGAACGGTCCTTGTTATCCGCGTCCTTTGATTTTTGCCGATTGAACATCCAGGCCAGCATGTTCCGTTTATTTCCCCGTTTTATTCCGGGTTTCAGCAACAATCAGCCGATTCCCGGGTCTGTTCTGGCGTCTGGCGCACGCCGTTCTATCAAGCAGCACCATCCGAAACAACATCTCAACCCAAAACTTCTTTGTAAACCAACCACCTGTCGTCAATGTGTCCCCGCGCAGGGTTGGCTCCCACGGGTTTCACTATCGACAGAAATGTTCAAAAAAACCTTAACGCCCCACCGCGCAAAACCCAGAAACCTCATATGGTTAGCCAAATCACATCCTTAACGCGACCCGCAGCCAGCCAAAACGCACAAATCACCATTATCATCCGCGGAAATTACCTCTGCGTATGGTTTGGCCACGCTTTTCCTGGACCACACAGCAACACACAACCGGCAAAAACAAAGGGCCGCCCGAAGGCAGCCCCTTGAAAAACACCGGAATTGGCGCAGTTATGCCAAATCCGGACTATTTTTAAAATCAGCTACGGCCAGAAAGCCATGCGATTCGCAAAATATTGGTAGCCCCGGGCGTTCCAAACGGAACCCCTGCCGTAATCACCAGAGAATCACCGTTTTCGGCAAATTCTTCTCGTTTGGCAACGTCACAGGCAATCCCCACCATTTCACCAAAATTGGTGGCATCGCGGGTGAAAACCGGGTGGATCCCCCAGCACAGCGCCAAACGGCGCGCCGTTTGAATTTTCGGGGTCAGGCCCAAAATTGGCACTTCAGGCCGTTCGCGGGCTGCCCGATAGGCAGTTGAGCCCGACGTGGTATAGGTCACAACGGCCTTGGCACCAATGGTCCCGGCAACCTGGCGGGCTGCGGCACTGATGGCGTCCGGGGCGTTATGTTCCGGGTCGGGGCGGGAGGCTTCACGCAGACGGAAATAAAGCTCGTCACGCTCTACCCGCACCATAATTCGGTTCATGATGCCCACTGTTTCCAGCGGATATTTGCCAACCGCACTTTCGGCTGACAGCATAACCGCATCGGCACCGTCATAAATGGCTGTCGCCACGTCGGATGCTTCAGCCCGGGTTGGTGCCGGATTTGTCACCATCGAGTCGAGCATCTGGGTTGCCACAATCACCGGCTTGCCGGCTTCGCGACAGGCCTTAATGATGCGTTTTTGCAAAATCGGCACATCTTCAGGCGGGCATTCCACACCCAAATCACCGCGGGCCACCATGATGATGTCGGAAAGAGCGACAATTTCATCAAGATGTTCAATAGCCTGGGGTTTTTCCAGCTTCGAGACGATGGCAGCACGACCATTGATGATCTTACGCGCTTCGGCCACGTCTTCGGGACGCTGAACAAAGGAGAGGGCCACAAAATCAACGCCCATCTCCAGACCATAAACCAGATCGATGCGATCCTTTTCGGTCAGGGGGGACATGGGCAGCATGACATCAGGCAGGTTAACGCCCTTGCGATTCGACAGCGGACCACCGACTTCAACAGTGCAATCTGCCGAATTGGCATCGCATTTATCAACCCGCATCCGCAATTTGCCATCGTCAAGCAACAGGTTGGCACCCGGCTGAAGAGCAGCAAAAACTTCGGGATGAGGAAGCGACACACGGGTTTGATCACCCGGCGTTTTATCCATGTCGAACCGGAATGATGCACCGGCCTCGATTTCGATTTTTTCGTCGGCGAAGGTTCCCACCCGAATTTTCGGGCCTTGCAAATCCATCAGCACGCCAATCGGGCGACCAAGTTTGGCCTCTACTTCCCGAATTGTTTCAAACCGTGCCTGATGTTCGGCGTGCTCGCCATGAGAGAAATTCAAACGAAAGACATCGACGCCTGCCTGGACGATCTTTTCCAGAACATCCGGGCTAGAACTTGCTGGCCCCAGGGTTGCGATGATTTTCGCCTTACGTTGACGGCGCATCCGCTTTTACCTCGTTGTTTTTCGGTTTCCATTGAATTCTGGCGCGACAACCAGAATGACACAGGGCGCGCCAGAATATCCTGATTCTTGGTGTCTGGGGGTCTTCCCTTAATAGTGAATCACACCCGCTTTGAACAGTTACTTTTCTGCTAAGCCAAGGCCGAATGACATTTTTTTCGCTGGACACCCCCCTGTCGACACCTCTTTAAAAGACAAATCAGCCATAAAATGCCCCTATGAACGTTTCGGGGCCCAATCGGGGATTTTTTAAAATGAGCAAATGGGACCATCGTTTTCTGGCACTGGCCGCCCATATCGCAGACTGGTCAAAAGACCGCAGCACCCAGGTTGGTGCTGTTGTAATCGGTCCGAAAAAGGAAATTCGTGCTGTCGGGTATAACGGCTTCCCGCGCGGGGTAGATGATACAATAGAAAGCCGCCATCAACGGCCAACCAAATACGCCTATACCGAACACGCCGAGCGCAATGCCATTTATAACGCCAGCTATACCGGCACCTCGCTTGATGGCTGCGCGCTATATGTAACACATTTTCCATGCAGCGATTGCGCCCGCGCCATTATTCAGGCGGGCATTGCCGAGGTTTATGTTGACCAGCAAAAACTGACGCCGGATTTTCTTGAACGCTGGGAAAACGACATGAACATATCAACTGAAATGTTTGGCGAATCCGGTGTGCGCGTCCGCCTTATTGACAATGACGGTGCCACAACCGTTTTGACCACCGAGACCGACGACACCCCGGATGGAGAAAATACGGTGACGACCAACGATATTAAAAATCAGTAATACTTCGATAACATGGATGAAAAACGGTGCCTTTCTCCGCAAAAGTACCGGGTTTTTACCGATGGATATCATGGAGTTCTCCCTTGCCGCCCGCCCGACAAACCGGTAAGAAAACAGAACCGGTTTATATAATCTAACCTGTTAACCTGGCTGCCAATTTGCAGAAATGTTGCCATCGACAGTGACAATCTTCGTTCAGCCCAACGCGGAAACTAGGCTTGATGAGTGCAAAAATCGATTTTAGCAAAATCAGTTTTCTGGTTGTCGATGGCGACAAGATATCGGCACAGGTCGTGTTTGATACATTGTCCTATCTTGGGGCGACAGATGTGCAGCGCGTGGGAAAACCCGAAGAAGCCTTTCGCATTTTACGGACCCGTCAAATAGACGTCATCATCACTGAATGGCGGCTGCGCGGCATGGACGGGCTGGAATTTCTCGATTCCCTGCGTAATTCGACATCTTCCCCCAACAGGTTTGTGCCGGTTATCATGCTAACCGCGCATTCCGAACAGCAATATGTCACAACAGCCCGTGATCTGGGCATTACCGAATTTCTGGCGAAACCATTTAATGCCAAGGCATTATACAGCCGTCTTATATCGGTCATTACCCGCCCGCGACATTTCATCAATACCAGCACCTATTTCGGCCCCGACCGGCGCAGACGTCAAACGCCGTTTGATGGCCCCGACCGGCGCGAAAGCAGCACGAGAAACTAGAACAGCGCCCGTAAAACAGGTAAGGTTGGATGCCCGTTATGTGGCATTCATTTTAACTTGACGGGACGCACCGAATTTAAATGAATGAGCAAAAGCCGCCCAAAGTTCAAATCATCCCGCCCCGCACTGAATTAAAACAGCGCGCGGTTAATTTCACCAAAGGCTTTGACGTCGAACTTGCGCCGGAACAACTTGAAGAACTGGAAAAGGTTGTCCAGCGCAGCAGTGATTCTTTTGTGCGCAGCATTGGCCATGATCTTGCCGAAACACGCCAGCTTGTCATCGCAGCTATCGGGAATCCCGACCTTCGCGGCACAGCAATAGAAAAAAGCGCCGACCTTGCCTATTCAACTAAGGCACTGGGCGGCACATTTGATTACCCCCTGATGACCCAAATTGCCAAATCACTGGAAATTTTCCTGGCACACCGCACAACGGCTTCCCGCCGCCAGCTTATGGTAACCCAACTGCATATTGATGCCATCTATGTTATTCTGGCCAGCCGGGTTACCGGTTTTGGATCATCGATTGAACAGGCAACCACTGTTGCCCTTGCCAAACTGGCGTCTCGCTACGCCGAACCTCGTGAATAATCCAGATGGGTTAACAGCATGTGCCTTGCCCGCATTTTTATTGCTCGCCCTCAAACCTAAAACCGGCCAGCGCCCGGTTGCCACAAACGGCCACAGCTTATTTCCCCTGCTGGGCATGCAAATGATGCATGAAATCTATCAGTTCAAAATTCGCATCTTCGTTTGCACCGGTTTTATCCGCACCGGTTGAATCCGACAAAACACGCATATCCTGTTTATGGCCCCCTGCCCCCAGCTTGTTCAGGCACACCAGAATGCCATCAAGTTCGCCAGAGATCGCATCAAGCCGGGATGTCATCCAGTCGCGTGCCACCGGCGCATCACCACGCAACATGGCATTTTGTGCGCCCCACAACATCACCATGCTGCGCAGCAAACCGAGCAAATCGGAAACCTCTTTCTTTCCGCATCCATCGGTGCCATTGCCCTGCGATACTGCGTCCGGCTTTATATGGGTCAGCGCGCCGTTAATTTGCCGCAACAGTGGCGGTATGGGTCCATCATCAATCATGGCAGGGTCCATTCCTGCTTGGCCGTTTTCTGGCAAACATGTTTGCCTAGAAACGATAGTTTACTGAAAACGTTACAGTTTTATTGTTACCTTTTCGCGTCTGCGAAAACGTTGATCCGTATCAAGAAGACTTCTAAACAACGGAAAAAACGGCATGGCGGGCAAATGGTAATTCGTCGTGCGACGCAACATCAAAAAAGAGAATTCCCCCCGGCAAAAAACCCGTCTGGGTTACTCCGATAAAAAAAACGTCCAATCGTGGAAAAAAGGACTTGTCAGACCGGGCGACCCTTTATATAAACCGCGCCACACACCGAGCGGGTGTAGCTCAGTTGGTTAGAGCGCCGGCCTGTCACGCCGGAGGCCGCGGGTTCAAGTCCCGTCACTCGCGCCATTTTCCCTTAGGGGAAAAACAAAAGAACGCCTCGATTTATTCGTTGGCGTTTTTTGTTTTTTAAGGTGTTTCTCCAACACACCCAATGCGCACTGGCCGCACAATAACCACCTGTTTTGGCAATCCCCCACTGACCACAAAACACGCATCCGGGCACGCATCCATCTGCCCTTTCTCCACATCCACCATAATGTAAGACCCGTGATCAAAAAATATCCCGGTCAATGCGGGTGACGATTGGGCAAACCAGGCTTGATGCCCTGGCGCACCATCACATACCCGTTTCATCGAACAGGTAATCATCGCTTTGCGGTATCTCGTGTTACGCCAAATGTGGCAAACAGGCATCACAACACCCCATTTTGCGGTTTGCGCCATGGTTTTTCCAACAGGCCAACATAGCGCCACCAAGATAACGCCGGCGTTTTTTGGCAGAAAACCGGGGCTGCCAAGTGCCTGTTATTTTTTTATAAAAAAACGCTTGCCAGACCCGGCAGCCCTTTATATAAACCGCGCCACACACCGAGCGGGTGTAGCTCAGTTGGTTAGAGCGCCGGCCTGTCACGCCGGAGGCCGCGGGTTCAAGTCCCGTCACTCGCGCCACTCTTTTTAGAGTACAAATAGGTCGCTGATCTCTGGATCATGCGGCTTTTTTTGTATCGATTTCCAGCATCCCCCAGCTCAATGCATATTATAATGTATGCAAAAACACAGAATGATCGCAGGGAACGAACCAATATATTGGTTCTATTGCAGAATCCGGCGGCGCGCTAAAAATTTCCCTTACAAATATTCAACCGTGCGGCGTCTCTTTATTGCCTGAGAAAAATCAAACACCATCCTTCCCAGGCAAAATCCACAATCTTTAATCGTTTTTATCTGCGTAATTTCCCGTAATATAATTATTAACGGTATTTTACATGCTAAAAGACTGATTTGCCGCGCCGCAGCATTGATCAGCCCCCCAAAGTGTGCTGTCATCTCGCCGTTACAAAAATGAGGCGAACAATGGTATTACCATTTTAACGTTCGCACCTTCGACATCACCAGTACGGGAGGCGCAACATGCGCAAGCTAATCGCAGGGCTGATTCTGGGAACCGCTTTGGCTTCGGCCCCGATATCGGCCATGGCAGAAACCCCTAAAAACGCGCTGATCATGGCGTTTTCAATCGATGACATCATCACCCTTGATCCGGCAGAAATTTTTGAATTTTCCGGCGCTGAATATTCCGGCAACACCTATGATCGCCTGATCGGTTATGACATCGACGACGTGTCCAAAATTCACGGCGTTGTTGCCGAAAGCTGGGACATCTCCGACGACGGCATGACCTACACATTTAAAATTCGCGACGGCATCAAATTCGCATCCGGCGATGCCCTTACCGCCGAAGATGCCGCCTTTTCGCTGCGTCGTGTGATCAAACTGGACCTGTCACCCGCCTTTATTCTGGGACAGTTCGGTTTGACCAAAGAAAATGTCGACACACAAATTACCGCACCCGATGACCACACACTGGTCCTGAAGGTCGACAAGCCTTATGCACCGACCTTTGTTCTGTATTGCCTCACGGCAGGTGTTGGTTCGGTTATTGATAAAAAAGAAGTCATGGCCCATGAAAAAGACGGCGATATGGGGCATGAATGGCTGAAAACCAACTATGCCGGTTCCGGTCCGTTCGAACTTAACAAATGGACCCCGAATGAAAGCCTGTCGCTGGTTGCCAACGACAATTACTGGGATGGCGCGCCGGCAATGAAGCGCGTGATCATTCGAAATGTAACCGAAGCTGCGTCTCAGCAATTGTTGCTGCAAAAAGGCGATATCGATATTGCCCGCAACCTTGAAGCCGACCAGCTGGCAGCCCTTAAGGGTAATGACGACATCAACTTCCAGAAACGGGCCAAAGGCACGGTCTGGTATCTGGGTCTGTCGCAGAAAAACGAATATCTGTCGAACCCCAAAGTTCGTGAAGCCCTGAAATATCTGGTCGATTATAACGGCATCGCCGATACCATTCTGGCAGGTCGCGGCACCATTCATCAGGCATTTTTGCCCGATGGCTTCCTTGGCGCCTCGAACGACAATCCCTATAAACTTGATGTCGATAAAGCCAAGGAACTGCTAAAAGAAGCAGGTTACCCGGATGGCTTTAGCGTGACCATGGACACCCGCAACACCACCGCCATTACCGCTATGGCGCAGTCGTTGCAGGCAACCTGGGCCCAGGCTGGTATCAATCTTGAAATCATCCCGGGTGATGGTGGACAGACCCTGACCAAATACCGTGCCCGCCAGCACGACATTTATATTGGCCGTTGGGGTGCCGACTATCAGGACCCGAATACCAACGCATCGACCTTTGCCTGGAACCCGGATAATTCCGACGATGCCGCAGCAAAACCGCTGGCATGGCGTAACAGCTGGGATCCGAAAGAAATGACGGCCGAAACCGAAGCCGCCATTCTTGAACGCGACACCCAGAAACGTATCGATATGTACAAAGACCTTCAGAAAAAGGTCATGGAGCGCGGTCCGTTTGTGGTGATGTTCCAGGAAACCGAAATTGCCGGTGTCCGCAGCAATGTTCATAACTTCAAACTTGGCCCGTCGTTTGACGACAACAAATATCGTTTTGTGACCAAGGACTAAGGAACGGTTAGATGTCTTCCGTGACACCAACCAGACGAGGCGGGCGCAAACGCGCCCGTCTCCTTTCGGGGCCAGGCGGCAGCATTCTGCGCGTAGTAGCTTCCGTGATCATCACGTTTTTCGGGCTGTTGCTCGTTACCTTTCTTATCGGCCGCATATTGCCGATTGACCCGGTTATTGCCGCCGTGGGCGACCATGCCTCCGAGGCAATTTATAATCGTGTCCGCGAGGAAATGGGCTTGAACCTGCCCCTGTGGCAGCAGTTTTTTGTTTATGTAAATAATGTACTGCATGGCGATTTCGGCAAATCGATCCTGACATCTCAGCCGGTTTTGCACGATATTGCCCGGGTATTTCCCGCCACCCTTGAACTGGCAACCCTTGGCACCATCATTGGTGTGATACTGGGTGTTCCAACTGGCGTTCTTGCCGCCGTTCACAAGGGAAAATGGCCCGATCATCTGGTACGAATTTTTGGCCTTGTCGGCTATTCGATGCCGATCTTCTGGCTCGGCCTGATGGGCTTGCTGGTTTTTTACATGAAACTGGACTGGGTTGCCGGACCAGGACGTGTAGATGCCTTTTATGCCGATTTCATCGAACCCACCACGGGTCTGATGCTGGTCGATACCCTGCTTGATGGCGATATCGACCTGTTCTGGAATGCCGTCAGCCACATCATTTTACCTGCGTCGCTTCTGGCGTATTTTTCGCTGGCCTACATCGCACGCATGACCCGTTCTTTCATGCTTGAGCAATTAAGCCAGGAATATATTCTGGCCGCCCGGGTCAAAGGGATTTCGGAATTTCGCATTATCTGGCGTCATGCCCTGGGCAATGTGATGGTACCGCTGGTGACCGTTATCGCCCTTTCCTATGCCAACCTGCTTGAAGGGTCGGTTTTAACCGAGACCATTTTTGCCTGGCCGGGCCTTGGGCTTTACATCACCAATTCTTTGCTTAATGCCGATATGAATGCCGTTCTGGGTGGAACGGTTGTTGTGGGTGCTGTGTTTATCGGCGTCAATATGCTGTCCGATTTACTTTATCGCCTGCTTGATCCGCGCGCCCGAAGGTAAAAAACATGCAAACAGTGACCAATCAAAATTCCGGTGGCCTGCGGCAGTGGCTCACATCAAACACGCCCCAGTCGCGTTTTCAGGCCCGCTGTGGCCGCACATGGCTGGCATGGACCAAACTAACCGAAAACCGGCTGGCCATGATCGGGCTGGGCATCGTCGTCGCCCTGATCCTTATTACCATTCTGGCGCCGGTTATTTCGCCCTATAATCCAATTGCCGCCGATCTGACCAAACGTATTTTACCCCCCAGTGCCGCCCACTGGTTTGGCACCGACCAACTGGGCCGCGATATTTTATCGCGCCTGATTTACGGGGCGCAATATACCCTGATGGTGGTTGGCCTTGTTGCCATTACGGCCGCCCCGGTCGGCCTTCTGATCGGCACGATTGCAGGGTATTTTGGCGGCTGGGTTGATGCCATTTTAATGCGCATCACCGACATTTTTCTGGCCTTCCCAAAACTGATTTTGGCACTGGCTTTTGTTTCGGCCCTTGGGCCGGGTCTGGAAAATGCCGTCTTTGCCATTGCCCTTACCGCGTGGCCCCCCTACGCCCGCATTGCCCGGGCGGAAACCATTACGGTCCGTCGGTCGGACTATATCGATGCGGCCCGCCTGCAGGGTGTTTCCAGTCGTGGGCTTATTCTGGGCCACATCATGCCGATGTGCATCAGTTCGGTTGTTGTTCGTGTCACCCTTGATATGGCAGGCATGATTTTGATTGCCGCCGGTCTTGGCTTTCTGGGTCTGGGCGCACAGCCACCGATGCCGGAATGGGGTGCCATGGTTTCCGAAGGTCGGCAGTTCCTGTTGCAACAATGGTGGGTCTCAACCGTGCCGGGTCTGGCTATTTTTGTTGTCAGTCTGGGCTTTAACCTTTTGGGTGACGGTTTGCGCGATGTGCTTGATCCGCGTGGAGGAGACTGACCATGACCAGTGAAACCCTGTTATCTGTTAAAAATCTGGCGGTCAGCTTCACCACATCAAAGGGGCCGGTGAATGCTGTGCGCGGTGTCTCGTTTGATCTAGGCCGCGAAAGGCTGGGCATTGTGGGCGAGTCCGGTTCGGGCAAGTCGCAAACCGGGCGGGCCATTTTGGGCCTAACCGCAGCCAATGGCAGCATTACCGCCGATAAAATGCAATTTCATGACGTCGATTTGCGCCACCTTTCGCCCAAACAATGGCGCAAGGTGCGGGGTGCGCGCATTTCCATGATCATGCAGGATCCGAAATATTCGCTCAATCCGGTCATGACGATTGGCGACCAGATTATCGAGGCCTATCGCGAACACCACAAGGTCGGCACCAAAGAAGCCACCCACCGTGCGATTGAAATGCTGGAAGCGGTTAAAATTCGCGATCCGCAACGTGTGTTCAAATCCTATCCGCACGAGGTTTCCGGCGGCATGGGCCAGCGCGTGATGATTGCGATGATGCTGATCCCGGACCCTGAATTGCTGATCGCCGATGAACCAACATCTGCCCTTGATGTAACGGTGCAGCTTCAGGTCATGGCAATTCTGGACGATCTGGTCCGTGAACGTGGCATGGCACTGATTTTCATCAGCCATGATTTGCATCTGGTTTCAAGTTTCTGCGACCGGGTTCTGGTGATGTATCAGGGCCATGTGGTCGAGGAAATTCGCGCAAGCGAGCTGGATCAGGCCAAACATCCCTATACGCAGGGCCTGTTAAACTGCCTGCCGAAAATGGATGGCAACCACGACGACCTGCCGGTATTGCAACGTCAGGCAAGCTGGGCCGAGGGATAAGACCATGATTGAAATTGAAAATCTGAATGCGTGGTTTGGTGAAAACCATGTCCTTAAAGACGTTTCGCTAAAGGTTCCTGCCAACGGCTCGTTCGGGCTGGTCGGCGAATCGGGCTCGGGAAAATCCACTGTTTTGCGCACCATGACCGGCCTGGTAGAGGACTGGGAAGGAAACATCGTGGTCGGTGGCCACGAACTGGGCCACAAACGCAACAAGGATTTCTACCGTCAGGTCCAAATGGTGTTTCAGGACCCGTTCGGATCGCTTCATCCGCGTCACACCATCGACCGTATTTTAAGCGAACCCGTTGCCGTGCATAAGCTGGGAAATTCCGATGCACGTGTCATCAAGGCGCTTGAACAGGTCGGACTGGATAACTCGTTCCGGTTTCGCTATCCGCATCAGCTTTCCGGCGGGCAGCGCCAGCGTGTGTCAATTGCCCGTGCCCTTATCCTTGAACCACGGGTTTTGCTACTGGATGAACCGACATCGGCACTGGATGTGTCAATTCAGGCAGAGGTTCTTAATTTGCTGTCGGCATTGCGCCGCGACCTGGGGCTGACCTATATCATGGTCAGTCACGATCTTGCGGTTGTGGCCCATGTCTGCGACGATATTGCCATTATGAACCATGGCCGCATTGTTGAACGCGCCACTGCCAGCCAGCTTGCCCAGGGTTCGCTTGAACATCCCTATTCGCAACAGCTTTACAAAGCCGCCGGTGGATATGACCGTGCCGTTATTGACAGCTTTGTTGATTGGGACTGACCGGAGTTACCATGACAATCGCCACCAACACCGAATTTGCAACCCCCTTCGCCCCGGCCGATAGCGCATTACGCGACTATAAACGCCAGCACGTCCCCTCCTTTACCTGGGATGCGCATGCCTGCTTGCCGCTGGACCCGATCATTCCGATCGACCTGCTTGATACTTATCGGGCTGGACATATCGATTATGTCTGCATCAATGTCGGCATGGATATGAATTCGGTGGCGCATATCATGCGGGTGATCGCCGATTTCCGCGCCAAAATTGCGGCCCACCCCGACAAATATATGCAGATCGAAAGTTTTGATGATCTGACAAAGGCAAAAAAGGCCGGTCTTCTGGGCGTTGGCTTTGACCTTGAAGGGTCAATGATGCTGCAGGACATGCCCGAAATGGTGCCGGTATTTGCCAAGCTGGGCGTCAAGCAAATTCACTTTGCCTATAACCGCAACAATTCAGTCGCGGGTGGCTGCCATGATGATGATATTCCGCTCACCGCGCTCGGCCACGAGATGGTCAAAGCCGTGAATGCGGCGGGCATGATCATGGATTGTTCCCATACCGGACGGCAAAGCAGCCTTGATATTATGCGCACATCCACCAAGCCGGTGGTGTTTAGCCATGCCAACCCCAAAGAACTGGGCGGGCATGAACGCTGCATTGACGACGAACAGATCAAGGCCTGTGCTGATACCAATGGCGTGATTGGGGTCTGTGGTTTCCAGCGTTTCATGAAATCGGCCAATGCCCCCGAAGTTCCCGACATGCTGCGCCATATCAATTATCTGGTGGAACTGGTGGGCATTAACCATGTCGGCATTGGTTTGGACACCATGCCATCTGTCAAGGGGGCCAACGACTTCCCCGAAGGCGTTGACCGGGCCTATTACTGGCCGGCAGAGCGCGGTTATGGCCCCAATGCTGGCGGTGCTGCTGTGTTTGACCCACGCAAGCTCCCTGCCCTTGCCGACGCCCTGATCAACGAAGGCTATTTGCCCGATATGGTTGATAAAATCATGGGTGAAAATTTCGTCCGGGTGGCGAAGGAAAGCTGGTAAAGCGCCAGGCAACATATTGTTCCCGACCCGGGAAACCGGGTGGGGAACCTTGCCATTACAATAACAGGAACACCGGTTGACGCCACAGACCAACCCGACAAGCACAAACACCCACAGTCCAACGCCCGCGCGCACGTCTCCCCTGGGCATGGATAATTTTGTTCCAAGCCGCAACCTTTTGGGAACCAAAGGTGCCGCCGGGAACGACATTTACATACAGATCTATTCACATCAGGCAAAGACGGCAGCATTTCTGGTTCCTGCCGTGGCTGAACCTATGCTGGTTTGGGTCGTTCGCGGATCGGCAATTGTCGAAGAACGTGAAATCGGAGGCGACTGGCAAACATCTCATGTCAAATCACATGATTTTTTCCTGACCCATTCTCACAGTCCATATGAAATTCGCTGGCAGGCTAATGACGACACCCCGTTTGAGGTCATGCACCTTTATTTGCCCATTCCCCTGCTTGAAACCGTCGCAAGAAAAACACCAAAGCAAACAGGCCAATCTTATTCCTGTTTTCTTGGTGAAGTTTCAGGAATTCGTGATGAAAAGGTCAGTACATTTCTGGGGCTGATTTACAATGAAATAACCAGCACTCAGCCCTCTAGCCTGACCTATATTGAGGGAATTGTGCAAAGCCTTACCGTCCATCTTGTGCGTCAATATGGACGGTCCGATAAAGATGCGAAAAACAGCGGCTCGCGGTTGCCTGCACACCGGCTGCATCGCGTTCAGTCCTATTTCAGGGACCACCTTGACGAAAAATTCGACCTTGATATCTGTGCCAAGGAAGCGGGATTAAGCCCTTATCATTTTTCACGGCTGTTTAAGAAAACAACCGGCACAACGCCATCACATTATTTTATCGCGCAAAAAATAGCAAAATCACAACAATTAATGCGCGAAACCGATTTAAGCATTCTGGAGATATCCCTAATGCTGGGATACGAGAGTTCCAGCCATTTTTCCAAGATTTTTAAACGCGAAACCGGTGTCACACCTCGACAGTATCGCCAGAAATAAACCTTCCCCAACCGACCAAAAGCAAAATTTTGCGCAAAAACGCGATAGTTTTCGCAATCCACCGCGAGAAGAAAAAAGCACCCCCTCGTAGGATCTGCCCTGTTGAGCAACCCGATATGTCACCGCACGACGGTGGATCGGGACTCTATCTTGACAGGAGTTCGAAATGTCCAATCTTGAAGGTAAAACAGCCCTTATTACCGGTGCATCAAGCGGCATTGGCGCGGCCACCGCCCGCAAACTGGCAGAGGCTGGTATCACTGTAGGTATGGCAGCCCGCCGTACTGATCGTCTTGAAACCCTGAAAACCGAAATTGAGGCCCAGGGCGGCAAAGCCGTGGTAATTAAAATGGATGTTAGCGATGTTTCATCCGTGGAGGCCGGTGTGGCAAAACTGGTTAAAACCACAGGCAGCATTGACATTTTGTTTAACAATGCCGGACTAATGCCACTTTCAGATATCGACCAGTTTAAAACTGACGAATGGCGTCGCATGGTTGATGTAAATATCAACGGAGTTTTAAACACCACCGCAGCGGTATTACCGCACATGATCACCGCAAAATCAGGCCATATTTTCAATACGTCCTCGATTGCCGGACGTAAAGTATTCAGTGGCCTTACGGTTTACTGCGCCACAAAACATGCCGTTACTGCGTTTTCTGACGGGTTGCGTATGGAAGTCGGCAAAAAACACAATATCCGCGTTACCTGCATTCAGCCCGGCGCAGTGGCGACAGAACTTTACGACCAGATCAGCGACCCGGCAGTAAAGGCGCAGATGGAAAATTTGCGTAACGACATGACCTTCCTTGAAGGGGACGACATCGCCAATACCGTGCTCTACGCAGTGCAGGCCCCCGGCCATGTCGATCTGGCAGAAATCTTTATCATGCCAACCGAACAAGGCTGGTAATCCGGCATTAACAATTAATCCCGGCGCCTAAAATAGACAAAGGCAGCACCTGAATGCTGCCTTTGTCCTTCATAGCATTCCTGATGCGCAACCTGCTAATCAGGCTGTCGCTTCATCCTTGCGTACCGGACGCGGGCGGCCATTGGCATCGATGGCCACGAAGGTAAAGGTGGCTTCGGTTACCTTAATGCGCGGCGGCTGATTACGACGCAGAACCCATGCTTCAAGATGCAGGACCATGGATGTGGTGCCGATACGGTCAATATCGCCATACACGCACACAACGTCGCCAACATAAACCGGGCGATGAAATGTCATGCCATCGACTGAAACAGTGGCAACACGGCCTTCTGCGATCTGACTGGCCAGAACACCGCCAGCAATATCCATTTGTGACATCAGCCAACCGCCAAAAATATCGCCGCTGGGGTTGGTATCGCTTGGCATTGCCAATGTGCGGGTACACATATCACCGCGCGGCATGGTGCTGTCGGCATTGGCAGTTTCATTTTTTTCGACCATCGCGCTCACTCCTGAACGCCGGAAATCCGGCGCTGTCCTGTGTTTTTTTTCATCGAACCCGGTTGCATTGCAAAACGAAAAACATTTTTATGAGCCGGGATTTAAATCTTATGGTACTCGTTTATCGGCAGGCCGTACCAGCGCCGAGTTAGCTATAGCAGAAATGCATTATACGCAACATTCGCAAGCTGGCATCGGGCCGCCAGATTATTCTATTAAAACAACCAGTTGCGTTCCGGGGAACATGACCGACCTTTTCGAAGATTCAAACCAAAGCACCACAAACGCGTATTCAGCCAAGGATATCGAGGTTCTCGAAGGACTGGAACCAGTCCGTCGCCGCCCCGGTATGTATATTGGGGGCACCGACGATACTGCACTCCATCATCTTGTCGCTGAAATCCTTGATAACTCGATGGACGAAGCGGTTGCCGGCCATGCCGACTGGATTGAACTGGAACTTCAGACCGACAATACGGTTCTGGTCCGCGATAACGGACGTGGTATTCCAACAGATCCGCACCCTAAATTTCCCGATAAATCGGCGCTGGAAGTGATTTTGACCACCCTGCACTCGGGCGGCAAGTTTTCCGGCAATGCCTATGAAACATCGGGCGGTTTGCACGGGGTTGGCATGTCGGTGGTGAATGCGCTGACCGACAAGTTCCGGGTTGAAGTTGCGCGTGACCGCAAACTGGTCTTTCAGGAATATTCCAAAGGGACGCCCCTGGGCCCGCTTCAGGATGGCGGCGCGGTAAACAACCGCCGTGGCACCACGGTTATTTTCCGGCCCGACCCCGAAATTTTCGGCGCACGCGCCAAACTGAAACCGGGCACCGTGTTTCGTATGGCGCGGTCGAAGGCCTATTTGTACAAGGGCGTTGAAATTCGCTGGTCTTGTGATCCGTCCCTGATCACCAGCGACGATCCGACCCCGCAAAAAGAAGTCCTGAAATTCCCCAACGGGATTCTCGACTATCTGGAAATGACGCTTAAAGGTCGCGATATGGTGACCGAACGCCCATTTGCCGGCGAAGCGAAGTTTTCAGACAGCCCGGGCCGTGTTGAATGGGCAGTTGGCTGGCCTGATGGCGGCGAAGGGTATTTTCATTCCTACTGTAATACCGTTCCCACCCCGCTGGGCGGCACGCACGAAGCCGGGCTTCGCTATGCCCTGACCAAGGCGGTCAAGGCATATGGCGATATGGTTGGCGTGAAAAAAGCATCGGCGATTACCGCCGAAGACGTTTTTGGCGGCGGCTGCGTTATGTTGTCGGTATTTCTGCCTGACCCGCAATTTCAGGGCCAGACCAAGGAAAAACTGGGCACGCAAAATGCCACCAAACTGGTTGAAACCGCCGTTCGCGACCATTTCGACCATTGGCTGACCGGGGACACAGAAAATGCCAAGCGCCTGCTTGAACGCATTATCATGCGCGCCGAAGAACGCCAGCGCCGCAAGGAAAAGAAAGAAACCAAACGCCAGTCCGCCACCCGGCGCCTGCGCCTGCCCGGCAAACTAACGGATTGTTCGCGCTCGATTGCGGCGGGAACTGAAATTTTCCTGGTCGAAGGGGATTCGGCTGGTGGTTCAGCCAAACAGGCGCGTGATCGCGAAACGCAGGCTGTTTTGCCGCTGCGGGGTAAAATCCTGAACGTGGCATCGGCAACCCGCGAAAAAATGATGGCCAACCAGGAAATCAAGGACATGATCGAAGCCTTTGGCTGCGGTGCCGGATCCGATTTCCAGTTAAAAGATCTGCGTTATGAACGCGTCATCATCATGACCGATGCTGACGTCGACGGTGCGCATATCGCATCCCTGCTTATGACATTTTTCTATCAGGAAATGCCCGGGCTGATTGACAACGGCAACCTGTTTTTGGCCATGCCGCCGCTTTACCGCCTGACACAGGGTGGCAAAAGCATCTATGCGATGGATGATGCCGAAAAGGAAACGCTGTTAAATACCGAGTTTAAAAACCCGGCCAAAGTTGAAATTTCACGGTTTAAAGGTTTGGGGGAAATGCCGTCCCAACAATTGCGCGAAACCACTATGTCGCACAAAAACCGGACCTTGCTGCGCGTTACCCTGCCCGATGCCGCCGAGCCGGACGGAAGGGAACAGACCAAGGACCTGGTCGGACGCCTGATGGGTAAAAAACCGGAATTGCGGTTTCAGTTTATTCAGGAACATGCGCGGTTTGTCGAGGATATCGACGTCTAATTCTGCGCCATATCACCTTCATCAAACCCGGCCTTTCAGTGCCGGGTTTTTTGTCCGCTTGTTTCAGGGGCCTGTGCTATGCGTGCCGATTATACATCAATTTTGGCTGATATTTCCGAACGTATAAAACAGCGCGATTTTCAAACCGCGCGCAATGCCGATTACATCCCCGCCCTGGCCGCAGTTCCCAGCGACCGGTTCGCCATGGTTATTCGCCATGTCAACGGGGCCGAATTTGCCATTGGCGATGCCGATATCCCCTTTTCAATCCAAAGTGTATCCAAGGTCTTTGCCCTGGTACTGGCGTTGCGAAGCTGTGGTAACGACCTTTGGCAAGCGGTTCGTCGCGAACCCAGTGGGTCGGCGTTTAATTCCCTGATCCTGCTGGAACAGGAAGAAGGTATTCCGCGTAACCCGTTCATCAATGCCGGTGCCATCCGGGTTTGTGATATGATTTCATCACGGTTTGCCAACCCGGATCGTTCCGTTGCCGAATTTTTGGGGCGTTTGTGCAAAAACCCCGAAATTCGCGCTGATAACGAGGTTTATCTGTCCGAAGACCAGCATGGCAACCGCAACCGCGCCATTGCCTATTTAATGAAAAGTTTTGGCAAACTCGATAACCCGGTCGAATCGGTTGTGCGCGCCTATTTCAAACAATGTGCAATCACCATGTCAGCCCGCGAACTGGCCCGGGCAACGCTTTTTCTTGCCAATCAGGGGGTTGGCATTGAAGGCAGCGAAGTTCTTTCGCCCTCTGAAGCCCGCCGTATCAACGCCTTAATGCTAACCTGTGGCATGTATGATGGCGTCGGCGACTTTGCATTTTCAGTGGGCATTCCGGCCAAAAGCGGTGTTGGCGGTGCAATTATTGGCGTTATTCCGAATGAATTTTCGGTTTGCGTCTGGTCTCCGCGCCTCGATAGCCGGGGCAATTCCGCCCCCGGGATTGCGGCGTTGGAAATGTTGACCGACGCCATCGGTCGTTCGGTTTTTTGAATAATTTTTACCGTCCCGGCAAATAGCGACGCAAAACATTGTCTTTGACAACAAAGTGATGCCACAAGGCGGCCCCGGCATGCGCCCCCGCCAAAATGATCAGGATTGTGGCCATGGTGCCGTGAACATTTTCCGCCAGTTCGTGCAACTCATGATTTGCTGTGAAATTCGGTAGAGAAAACAAACCCAACACCGAAAAATTACGGCCAATCGTCGTCATGGCTGTTAACCCGGCAAGGGGGACCGCCAGCATCAGAAAATACAGCACACCCTGCATAATTCGAGCTGCCAGATTGGTTTTTACGATGTTTGCGGGCGATATGGCATGTTGTTGGCGCACATTGGCAAGCACGGCAATAATTCGGGGTAAAAACAGTATCAGAACGGAAAGACCAAACAAAATATGCCATCCCATGACCGGCAACCGCTGTTCACGGGGTAAATCTTCCATGATCTTGCCAACGATAAATACGGCCACAATCAATACCGCCATCCCCCAGTGCAAAACAGGCACCAGCCAATGCGGGCGGTTCATCCCCTCGGGATCGACGATTCTGGAAGCAGACGCAGACAAATTTTGTGAAGGCACTGACATTTTGTGATCCTGCAAACTATGTTTTACGGATCACAATCATAATTCCCACCTGTAACCCCCTGATCCCTGAATTGTATCAATTTGTCCTCAGGCTTTGACGCATCCCGGAAAAGCGTTCAAACCTTTGATTACATAAACAAGAATACCCCTTGGGAAATCCCGTAAGGAGCCCGCCTGCCATGTTTGCCAAACGCCACCCCAAAGCCCTTTTTCTGGTTTTACTGGGTATCGCTGCCCCGCTGCTTGCTGCGTGTGGTGCCAGCACAATTGAAGCCCCGTTTTATGACACCACCGATGTTGCCGGTTTTAAACGCTATGCCGCCCCTTCCAACATCATGGTGATGGAAGTTCACGACGGGCAAACAGGCATTGATGATGCCAGCTGGGCCAATATGTTTTCCCATCATGGTTTTGCCCCGCAGCTAACCTTTATCTCTCCGCAACAAGCCAAAGCTGAAGCCGGAAGTATCAACGCAAGCCGGAACAAACCCACTTTACGTCCCAAACACCGAATGGTTGTTGTTGTAAATCCCACCCAAAACACGTCACGCGATGCAATGTGTGAAGATCCTCAAAATGCGGCCTTAACGCCCGGGCAAGCCAAAACACCAATACGGTTTGCGTTCTGTTCCGGGGACAGTGTGATTTCGGAATTGCGCGCCAATGTCGAAAACCCGATCGACCGTGAAAAAATCAACGATCTGGCACCAACAGTCATTCATTACCTGTTTCCCATCAGCCAGCCTGATCGCAACGACGACCATTGTTCACGTATGTCACCGGGTTGCTGATCCCCTCGCCTACAGCATTTTTCCTTTAATATGACCCATTTTGGCAGCGTCTGACGGCGTTACACCACTCGCCCGATGCGCCGCATCGTGCCGCGCGCTGTACCGTGCCAAACGACACGCCAAAAACAAACAAAACGGACTGTAAAATACGCTTGAGTAAAACGGATACTTTAGCGAGCCAACAACGACATCAACCCGTTTGCGAAAATCTCCGGTGCTTCCAATGGCACATAATGCCCGGCACCGGGTATTTCCTGAAATGTTGCATGCGGAATTTTCTGCGCCATCGTCAGCTGCAGTTTCGGGGGAATAATGGCATCGCTCTGCCCCCACATCACGTGGCAGGGAATTGTAATGTGGGCCAGGTCGGCGAAATAATCCGCTCGGTTTGCAACCGCGATCTGCTGGCGGCAAAAAACATCACGCCCCAACGAGGCTGCCATTTCCTCGAGTACGCTTAACAGGCTGGTCTGGTGCCGGTTATCGGGATGCAAGGCGCCGTCAAGCAACGGGCCATTAAAACCACGAAAAACCGGTTGCTGTTTTATCATCCGCGCCATCAACACACGCTTGCGCCGCGATACCGCGCTTTCGGCGCAAGCACGCGTGTTTACCAGCATCATGTGGGATATTCGCCCAGGACTGCGGCGCATAATTTCATGCGCCACGTATCCCCCCATCGACATACCAACCAGGGCAAAACGATCCGGCATTTGCCGCAATACCTGGTCTGCGATGTGCCCAATCGACTCCCCTTCTGCCATATCGATAAAATGCGGCCGAAATCTCAGTCCTGCCTGGTTGTTAGTGATGAAGGGAAGGGATTTTTCCCATAATCGTTCGTCCGCCAGCATACCGGGCAAAAAAGCAACATTCTGAATCGTTTTGGACGTCACGGTCCAAACCTAACGGATCAACGCACTAAGTTCCTTGAATTCCGGCGTCCCCGCAACCCGCAACCACTCAAACATAACGCTTTCACGGGTAACAATTCCGGCCCCGGCATCGCGCATTCGTTCTATCCCGAAAATGCGGTCTTCCTGCTTACGCGATGTTACGGCATCGGCGACCACAAAAACCTCACGACCACGATCAATCAGGTCCAGAACGGTTTGTAGCACGCACACATGCGTTTCCATCCCGGCAATCACAACCTGGTCGCGACCGGGAATTTCTTCAAGTTTATCGATGAAACCGTCGGCAATAACGCAGGAAAAACTGTTTTTACGCACCACATTGCCGCCGTCGGCGATATCTTTTGCATTTTCCAGCAAATCGAGGATGGGTTTGCTGGTATGCCCCAGCCCTTTGGGATATTGTTCCGTCACGATTGCCGGTACCGACAGGCGGTTGGCGCACTTTAGTAGGAAACAGCAGGCATCAACCGTTTCAACCGGGTCAAGGCAGGCGGGATAAAGTTTTTCCTGAACATCGACAATAACCAGAACAGAACGGGTGACATCCATTAACATCGTCAGTCTCCTGATTGGCAGCACGTTTAGGCCACGATACGCCTGCAAGGACCGTCAAACAAGCATGTGGCAGGTTAAAAATACGCTGCAACCACCTTTTTGAAGGCGTTTTTCTTGACTTGGGACGGGCTTGGCTTTACCACCCAAGCAGATTTGTCTTTAAGTAAATCAATCTTTAACGCATTTGTTGCGGGAACCCGAATCATATGACTTTCGCCGATCTCGGTCTGAGCGAAGATATCCTCAAAGCCGTCGCAGACGCCGGCTATGACACGCCGACCCCCATCCAGCGCCAGGCCATTCCTTCTGTCATGATGGCACGCGACATTCTTGGCTGCGCGCAAACCGGGACGGGCAAAACGGCCAGCTTTGTTCTGCCGATGCTTGATATTCTTCATCATGGCCGTGCGCGCATGCGGATGCCGCGCTCCATCATCCTTGAGCCAACCCGCGAACTGGCCACCCAGGTGGCACAGAATTTCGACACCTATGGCAAATATGTGCCCCTGTCGAAAGCGCTGGTGATTGGCGGGGAATCGTTTGTTGAACAACAAAAGATTCTGGAAAAAGGTGCCGATGTTATCATCGCAACACCTGGCCGCCTGATTGATACCTTCGAGCGCGGAAAACTGCTTCTGTCTGACTGCAAATTGCTGGTCATCGACGAAGCGGACCGCATGCTTGATATGGGTTTCATCCCCGACATCGAAAAAATCGTCAATATGTTGCCCAAGCAGCGCCAAACGCTGTTTTTCTCGGCAACCATGCCCAAGGAAATTCGGCGTCTGGCCGACAAATTCCTGAGCAACCCAAAGGAAATCACTGTTTCCGCGCCCTCAAGCATGGCAACCACGCTTGAGCATAAACTGGTTGTTATTGACGAAATGGACAAACGCGAAACCCTTCGCCGTTTGATCCGCAATGAAGACATCAAAAATGCTTTTGTGTTCTGCAATCGCAAAAAAGATGTCGATATTCTTTATAAATCCCTGACCAAACACGGCTTTAACGCCGGTCGCATGCATGGTGACCTGGTACAAAGTGAACGCACCGAAACACTCGACAAATTTAAATCCGGTGACATTACCGTTTTGATTTGCTCTGACGTTGCCGCACGCGGCATCGACGTTGCCGATGTGTCACATGTGTTCAACTTTGACGTGCCGTTTAATGCCGAGGATTATGTCCATCGCACCGGGCGTACCGGCCGGGCCGGACGTGCCGGCAAGGCCTTTACCCTTGCTACCCCGGAAGACGGCAAGCTGGTTGAAGCCATTAACAAAACCATCAATATGACGATTCCGATTACGTCAGTTGAGGGTATTGAAATCCTTGAGCTGGATTTCAGCGGCAAAAAACGCCGTAACAAACGCAACACCCGTGCCAAAGGTGGCGACCGCGAACGTGGCCGCAACAATGACAACGGACGCAATGGCGATGACAATAACAATCGTCGCAATGCTTCGCGCCGTAATGGCCCACAAGATCAGAAAGCCGCAGCACCGGCCCCAGGTTCGGCACCGTCGCCAGACGCACCGAAACCTGCTGAACGCCCGGCATCCCAGCCAAGCCCGGCTACTGGCAACGCCCAGACACCTTCAACACCGGTGTCGGCTGCCCCGGCCACCTCGCGACATGTCCGGGATCCACGCGAAGACCGCCATCAAAACCGCCCGCAGCGCGACCGTAAAAATCATAATCGTCGCGACCGCGATGATCATGATGACAAACCGGTTATCGGCATGGGCGATCATGTGCCGGCATTCCTGTTGACCGCGGTGCCGCTTTCTTCGTTACGTAAACCGGCAAAGGTTGAAAAAGACGAAGAAGAAACCAAACCGGCCCGGAAATCTACCCGCAAGGCATCACCTCGCAAAACCGGGTCTTCGCGGAACAACCGCAAACCCACCCGCAATAATGATGCCAGCAAAACGCCGGAAACCGAAAATACCGACAAACCTGCCACTGCTGTTGAAGCAACAAAAGTTGAACAGCCGCAACCTGCTGTGACGCCCGCTGCTGAAACATCACCTGCTGCGACATCAAGCCCGGCACCGGAAACTGCCCCGGCAGAAAACACCCCGGCCCCGGCTGCCGCACCTATGAGCACAACGGAAACAACACCTGCGTCGGCAGATCCGGAAAAACCCGCTGCCAGTTCCAGCCCCGAGGGCGAAAAAACGACAGAGGCAAAGGCACCGGCCAAACCAAAGGCCCGCGCGCCACGCAAACCGCGCACACGGGCCGCGGCCAAGCCAAAGGCAACCGCCAAAACAGCGGATACAGCTGATGGTGATACGGCAACAGGTGACGATGGTGAAAAAGTGAAAAAGGCCGCCCCTAAAAAGGCAGCCAAACCACGGGCACCGCGCAAGCCGCGTAAAAAACCGGCCACCACCACTAACAGTGAAACCGCACCGGCCGATGTCGCACCTAATGCGGATCAATCCAGCCCGGAAAATGCCGGTTGATCACAGCAACAATGGAAAACAGGAAGACCCCCTGTTTTCCTGTTGTCTGCTGATCGGTACAGCATGAAAAACCAAAAAGCCGCCGGGAAATTCCTCCGGCGGCTTTTTGCAATTAAATTCTTAATATTACACAGTATTTAACAAGCACCCTGTCGTGGCATGTCACCGTGCGAGTGTGTAGCGTCATAAGCCGGGAAATCACAAAGGCTGTCTAACGCCTGCTTCCAACAGAAAAGATACAATCAGACGGCTCTGAACAGCCCGGTTGGCAGTTTTCGCTCGGGGCGGCGTTTGCGCATCAGCTTTAACATGGTTTCAATCGAAATCGATTGCAGCGTGGCATAGGTGATGGCCTCGATCTCGTCCATGACCAGCGACAATGCGACACCGGCATTGGTTTCCTGTACAATCCCGTTCGATGGCCCTGCGCCAACCTCTTCAAATAATTCAACAACATCAAGCAAGGTTGTGCGTTTGGCATTACCGCAAAAACGGTACCCCCCCCCGGCCCCCCGAACCGATTCCACCAGCCCGGCCCGGCCCAGATCGCGCAGCACCTTGGCCAAATGATTGGTCGAAATATTATAGCGCTCGGCAATTTCCGAAGCCGAAAGCTGACGCTGCGTATCCTCTGCCAGTTCCAAAACCGCATATAGGGCAAATAATGTCGCTTTTTGCAGGGACATCATGGCTTAGCCCTCCTCTTCCATATCGGTTTCAAGCTGGATAAAAGGCCCGGCCATCATTCCCTGGGCACGGAAAAACGACATCAGGTCGGTGGCATCGCGCGGGATCATGGTGCGAACTTTTTGCACCCCGGCATGGCGGAAACATTTGCAAATCTCGCGATATAAAATTGTCCCAACGCCCCCCATGCGCAAATCAGGCTCGACGCTAACGGTGCCAACCCAGCCACACGGTACAGAATTAAATTCCCACGACCGCACTTCACCAAAAATACAGCCCAGCAAGGTATCGCCTTCTTCAGCAATCAGGAAAAACCGGCTATCCTTGCGATTGCCGTAACGTACGAACAGATCGTCCCAATAGTCGGGCTTACGCAAACCGGTGGTGCGTTCATCAAGATCGACAACGACCGGAAGATCTTCCTTCACGGCAGGCCGGATATTGATTTTATGATCGTCGATATGAACCAGGTTATAGCCCGGTCTGTCTTGTGCTGCGTCCACCAAAACTGCCTTTCCTGTCCCGCTGGCACCCAAATGCCTCGGCGCCCGTATGCAGGAGATGTCGCCCATCTCAAATACGTAATTTAGTACGATTATACTACACTGTCAGGATGGCAAGCAGCAATGATAAGTTCACCCCGTGCGGCGCCCAAAACACACCGCAACGCGACGATACAGCAATTAACCGCAT
The DNA here is from genome assembly GCF_040148805.1 of Thalassospira sp. NFXS8. NCBI lineage: Bacteria > Pseudomonadati > Pseudomonadota > Alphaproteobacteria > Rhodospirillales > Thalassospiraceae > Thalassospira > Thalassospira sp. NFXS8. The sequence goes on from NZ_JAGEMF010000001.1 coordinate 778,932, forward strand.
CCACGGCACAACTCTGCTTACCTTGGTTGCCCCGTTAATGTGCAATAACGCTCATGCTGCTGCGCAGCAACACCTAAATGCAACCTGCACTGCAAAACGCCACTTTCCTGATCACAACCGCGTCCATTAGACGCAAATATTCCTAAAACATCCGAGGTCACGATTATGACCTGGCAATCAACTATGTGCGACATGCAAACGGGCGCAACAATAACGTTTAACCAAACAGAATTAGCCGGAAAAACAACGCAACGATTGACAGATGGGCGAAGTCATGGCTTATCGCGCCAAAGAGATTGCTGCGTAAAAACCGTCTTTCGGGCAAAAATTTTGCGCAGCCCGCCTGTTACAATCGATCAGTATTTTCGTCCAAGGGAGTGGGGCACGCCATGGCGCGCAACGGTTTTGATGCAATTGACCGCAATATTCTTCGTGAAATTCAGGAAGATGGCCGCATCTCGATGGTCGAACTGGCCGACAAGGTTGGCCTGTCGGTGTCGCCGTGTTTGCGCCGATTGCGCAAGCTTGAAGAAAGTGGCGTTATTCGCAAATATGTCGCCTTGCTTGACCCCTCTCATCTGCATCTCGGGGTGAATGTTTTTGTCACCGTCTCCCTTACCCAGCATGACGAACCGTCACTTCGCCGGTTTGAAACCGCAGTGCAGCAACATCCCGAAATTGTCGATTGTTATGCAATGGTCGGCAATCAGGATTATATGATGCGGATTGTGGTTCAGGACCCCGCCGCCTATCAACGCTTCCTGTCCGAAGTGATGATGAAACTGCCAGGGGTTGCCAACATCAAATCCAGCTTTACCCTGCACGAAGTCAAAAACAGCACCCGATTGCCAGTTCCGGAAACCGAATAAGCCACCCTGCTTGGCCCGACCCCCAAAATTATCCATTTCCAGCTGCAAAACACCGTGGAAATAGTTCCGACACAAAGCATGTCGTGAATTCATCGCATTTAAATGCAATGGCCCCGGTGCAAGGCGCAAAACGCCATTAACATAGAATGCCCTACCTGGGTTCTAACCTTTGCCAAAGCTGGCGACATTGCGAGGGATAATGGTGGGGAACAACCCGGCCAAAGTTAACCCGCGCAACAGAAAAAACAGGTTAAATGCCGCCCACAGGGCATGATTACTGTTCAGGACAACCGCGCCCCACGCAAAAACAGCAAACAAAGCGACCGAACATAGCATCATATTGCGCCAGTGCCGGGTTTGCATTGCCCCTAGAAACACCCCGTCAAACTGAAACCCCAGCACACCGGTTATGGGTAATAATATTGCCCATGGCAAATACTGATAAGCCGCGTCGCGCACGTCATTAATGCTGGTTAACCCATCAATAATTGGCACACCTAACACGGCAAAAACCAGCGCCATCGCACAGGCCGAAATCACTGCCCAGACGGTTGTTTTGCGCACGGCCCACAAAAACTGTTTGCGTCGTTCCGCCCCATAGGCCTGCCCAACCAGGGTTTCAGCTGCATGAGCAAAACCATCCAGTGCGAATGACCCGAACATCAGAAAATTTTGTAAAACCGCATTTGCCGCCAGTGTCACCTCGCCAAACCGGGCGCTAAAACTGGTAAACAGTGCAAAGGCAGATGTCAGCGCCAACGTGCGAATAAAAATATCGCCGTTCACCTTCATCAGGCGCAACAACTGGATACGGTCAAACAATGCCACGTCACGCCAACGCCCGCCCAGCCGGGCCAGATGGGGTTGCATCAAAAACCAGCCGAGTGCAACGCCGGAATAATCAGCAATCACAGTGGCCCCCGCCACCCCGCGCACGTCCCAGCCAAACCCCTGAACAAACAAAATATCCAGAATGATATTAAGCGAATTCAAAACCACCTGAAAAATAAATACGGCGCGGCTGTCCCGCATCGCCAGCAACCAGCCCAACATGCAATATTGCATCAATGTTGCCGGGGAAGCCCAGATACGAACATGAAAATAATCGCGCGCAGCAGCCTCGACATCGGACGATGGCGCAATCAGGCGCATCGCCAGTTCGACAATGGGCCACTGCAAAACCATCACCAGCAACCCGGCAACAAGGGCAATCAAGGCACCACGGGCAAACACTGCCCGCACTTCACAGGCATCACGTCGGCCTGCGGCCTGCGCAGCTAGCCCCGTCGTCGCCATGCGCAGAAAGCCAAAGCTCCAGAACACATAACTGAAAATCAGGGCGCCAATTGCCACGGCCCCAATATAATGCGGACTATCAAGATGGCCCACCACCGCTGTATCAACCGCACCTAACAATGGCACCGTCGCGTTTGACAGAATAATCGGCACCGTCAGTGCTAAAACACGGCGATCCCCCTTGCCCAACCAACGGCGAGAATTTGGCATTGCGACCTCATTACAGGTAAAAAGCAAATCAACGGGTGGGGTTTGTCCCAACCGCATTTGCGCATTTTTGAACTCTTGTCATTTTCATATCCTGCACCCGTGCCCTTGGCGAGATTTGATTGAAAAAACCCGCCTTACACAGACCAAAAATCATGAAATTTCAGGAAAACGTCCGGGGATTGTGGGATGTATCCAATATCCCGTTCGGTGATTCATTCGTATCAACGGGTATAACTCCAACTGATTACCCACAAACTGTTATTTAATTAAATTCATTTTCCACCTAAGGGTGTGTCCGAAAAATAACGTTTAATTGGCGTATATTACGGTCCACAACCATACAACTGCCAAAACATTGAGCATCTGCTCAGGAAATTTATCCACAATTTTATCCACAATTTTATCCACAATCCGTATCAAATACCGGCCTTACAGGACAAATCCTTGCCCTTAACCCGCAGTTACGGCAGGGTGCATTTCAGTCTGACCCAGGTTTGGAAATACATATATGTCGCAAATTACCCTTGAAGGACCCGTCGTTCCGGCGGCATCGGGAACCACCAAAAGCATTGTTATTTTTCTGCACGGATTTGGTGCCGATGGCAGCGATTTAATCGGCCTTGCCCCGGAACTGGCACCAGCCCTGCCTGATACGGTGTTTTATTCGCCCAACGCCCCCCATCCTTGCGAAATGTCCCCCTTCGGCCGCCAGTGGTTCAGCCTGGCTTCCTATGACCCCGAATTTTTACGCCGCGATGCACACACCATGCCCACGGCATTAAAGGCCCTGGCCGAAGGTGCACGCGAAAATACGGCATCGCTCGCAGGCTTCATCGACGAGGCCCTGATGCAGCATCAACTTGATGCTGGCAAACTTGCTCTGGTTGGTTTTTCACAAGGCACCATGATGGCGTTGCAACTTGGCCCGCGCTATCCGCAACAACTGGCCGGGATCGTCGGTTTTTCGGGTGCCCTTCTGGGGCATGATACCCTTGCACCTGAAATTGTTTCGCGCCCGCCCATTACCCTTATTCACGGCAGTGCGGACCCGGTTGTACCGGTTCAGGCATCACATATGGCGCAATCCGTGCTGGCCGAAAACGGCTTTGACGTCAACTTGCACGAACGTCCGGGCCTGCCCCATGGAATCGACGGCGAAGGCCTCGCTATTGCCGCTAAGTTCCTAAAACAACACCTTTCCTGACGGCGAACGGCCCGTCATCGTTTGTACCTGCCCGCCCAAAACCCGTCTGACGGCAGACGGGTTTTCTTTATCAATACACTGTCTTCAGGGTTTTGCTGGAATGATGCCAGATCTAAACATTATTTTTCTCTAATAACTGCTACAATCGTATAGCTATCCTATATCAATTCCTGTCCGAATGTGTCTATCCTATCCCGGGATTTTCAGAAGCCACAGCCTTCACAAAAAACGGGGACCGGGATGTTGGGAAACATTAGGATCAGCACAAAAATCACACTCATATCGATTATCGCCCTTATCGCCCTGGTGGCATTTGCGATAATACAGCTTTCGGTGTTGCGCTCTGAACTGCTTGCCGATCGACAGGAAAAAATTAAATCCGATACGGATGTTCTTGTCACAATGGCCGATGGTTTTCTGACCTATGCCGAGGAGGGCAATCTGTCTCGCGAAGACGCCATTGCCCTGTTTTACAAAACCATCATGAAAAGCAGTTACGACAACGGCACCGGATATTTCTTCGCCTATACCCGCAAAGGCATTGCACGGGCGAATGGTGCCAGTCCGGCAACAGTTGGCAAGGACCTGTCAAATCTCAAGGACCCGACCGGCACCTATGTCGTTCAGGCGCTTATCAAGGCAGCGTCCCAGAAAGATGGTGGTTTTTTCACCTACCAATGGCCAAAACCGGGTGAAGCCAAAGACGTCACCTTTGACAAACTTTCCTATGCACGCTCCCTGCCCTGGGGTGACGTAATTGGCACCGGCATTTACATTGATGACGTTGACCGCGCCTTCTGGAACAATGCCAAGGTCGTGATGGGAATTGGCTCTGCCTTTTTACTGGTGCTGCTTGGCGCCGGATACCTGATCGGGCACGACATTGTCGGGGCATTATCCAGGCTTTCCACCCGCATGACCGAAATTTCAGCCGGTCAACTTGATGACGAGGTTGAAGGCCAGGAGCGGCGCGACGAAGTGGGCCAAATGGCAACCACCGTTGTTACCTTTCGGGAACAGGCGATCCACAACCGCAAGCTTGAAGCCCGGCAGCGCGAAATTGAAATGCAGTCGGAACAGCAACGCAAGGACGACATTCGCGCCATGGCGGATGCCCTTGACCAACGCGTAAAAGGTTTGATCCAGAATATTATTCGGTCAATTGGCAATATGAATAATGCCATAACCGCGATGCAGACTGCAGCCAAAATGAATTGTGAGTTTTCAACCGCCGTTGCCACTGCCACCACCCAGACATCGGCCAATGTTCAAACAGTATCTGCCGCCACCGAAGAACTAAGTGCGTCTTCTGACGAAATTGCCCAGCAAGTGACCCATTCAGCCACGGTATCGTCCAATGCAAACGCCGAGGCCATTCGCACCAATGCAACCGTTGCCGGCCTGTCCGAAGCGGCCCAGCGCATTGGCGACGTGGCGCAGTTGATTGGTGCCATCGCAGAACAAACCAACCTTTTGGCCCTGAATGCCACCATCGAAGCCGCCCGGGCCGGGGATGCAGGCAAGGGATTTGCCGTTGTTGCCGCCGAGGTGAAAAACCTTGCCAACCAAACGGCACGCGCAACCGAGGAAATCAACCAGCAAATTACATCGGTTCAAAACGAAACCGGCGATGCCGTAAAGGCCATCCATCGGATATCGGAGACCATTGCCCGCGTTGCCGAAAGCTCATCGGCAATTTCGGCCGCGGTTGAAGAACAACACGCTGCGATTGAAGAAATTTCGCGCAATGTGCAACAGGCGGCATATGGCACACAGGAAGTCTCTGAACGGATAGACAGGGTGAATGAAAACGCAGGCAAGGTTTCAACCGAAACCGGCACCCTGGCGCAAAATGCGGAACAACTGGTAACCGAGGCAACATCGCTGGAACAGGCAATTGAAATGTTCCTGAGCGACCTTCGCACCAAAGCAGCCTGACCGGTCTGGCCTGTTAGAATTACGACCAACAAATAAAAAACCACCGGCGCAATCCGGTGGTTTTTTCATATTTGCGCATCGTTTGGCGTGTTGACCAAAAATATCAACATCTGCTCACACACGACGCTGATATGCAAAACAGCGCGTTACGACACGGGTGTTTTAACCATTATTCTCCGGGGGCATCTCGTCTCCTGACGTCGGGCTTTCACCCGGCTCCAGACATTCCTTCACCCAGACATCATAAACCGGGTGTTCCAGTGCCGACAGGCCAGGCGTTGAGGCAAACATCCAGCCATTAAAAACCTCGACATCGGTTTTATCTTCGGAACGATGATCAACAATTTCCAGAAAACCGGCACTTTCAGGCCGTTCTTCAGGTGGCGTGCGATAGCAGGCGTCAACCTTAATCGTCAATGACCCAAAATCAACACTTTGCCCGACCGGCACTTCGAAAGTCGAAATACGCGCCGTAATTTTATCAAGCCCCTGAAGCTGAGCAACATCAGCCTTGCGATAATCCAGCGCCGACGCGCCAGTCACCCCCGCCAGAACAAAACCGGCTGCAAGCGTACCTGTTACCAACAGGGATTTAACATTCATCAGGATTTTTTCTCCGCCGTCCCATAGGGATTTTCAAGTTCCGCGACCACATCTCGCATAACGGCACGAAACTGCTCTTCGTCACATCCCATCAACAGGGCATCTTCAAGAGCGTCCTGCATCATTTCACGCAGTTCGACAAAATTCTCGTTCAGAACCTTGATTTTCTCGACACAGGATAACGGCGCGCCATCAGGGTTATGCCAGGTTGGCATATCCGTTGTGATGTCTGACTTGCTCATAATCTGCTCCGCTCCATATCAGGGCATCAAAGGTTTACAGGGTAAACAGATGATGCTTCGTCAAAAGATGCAAACCAAACCGGGCCAAATCATGACGATGTGCAAATCGTCACATCCCGGCCCGTCAAAACAGGCCTAGTTCCCTGCCGGGGCGGCCTGGGCATCGGCCTTGTCACCACCGGATGACTTGTTCGAATAAATCACCTGGCCAATCAGCTCTTCAAGGTTTACCGACCCCTGAGTATACTCAACCGACCCGCCCGGCGGCAACATGTCAACATCTCCGCCAGGTTCCAGCGACACAAACTTGCCGCCCAGAAGCCCATCCGAAGCAATTTTCGCAGCACTGTCGGTCGGCAATTCCACATCGGACCGGATTTTCATGTGGATCACGGCCATATAGGTTTTCGGGTCAAGTTCCTGCGATACAACCGAACCGACCTTGACGCCGGAAATCCGCACATCATTGCCCGTTGCCAGGCCATCAATGCGGTTAAAGCTGGCATTCAGCTCGTACCCGCCCTCAACCGAGCGCAACCCTGCACGGGAATAGGAAAAAACAGCGAAAGCGACCGCAACGCAAATAACTGCGCCACCTGCCAGTGTCTCGACCAGCCTGTTGCTCATACCTTGTTCCATCCTTGCAATAATGTCGCATAATACCCGTTTAAAACGGGCCTGATCCAAAATCCGGGCTGAAAATCAGCCTTCCGGTGTCCATGACTGATAATCGCCAGTGGCCTTGGCACGTTGCCCACCCTGGTAATCATGGCCCTTGGGGCGATAGGCATGTTTGGTGCCCGTCAGATTTGGCTGATGGTCTTTTTGCCAGTCATAACGGTCTTCCGCTTTTTCCGACAGCGGCGCATCAAGGGTATAATGCAGCCATGCATGCCATTCAGCCGGCACCTTGGAGCCTTCGTCGATGCCCTTATAGATCACCCAACGCTTTGCTTTACGGCCCTGCGCGGCCTTTTTTTCGGTATAGTAAACATTACCATAACGGTCTTCGCCAACGCGCTTGCCAAACAGCGAAGTAAAGATACGGGTCCCGACGGTGGCCATATTTGCGGTCTCTCTCCAAATTGTTTTTGCCCTGCCAGACAGGACGACGGTTGCGCGAACGCGCACCGAGGACAATTACGCACCTTATATGTCCCGATGTCAGAGCAAAGTCAATGTTTCAAGCCGAAGCATTGCATTGCACCATCATCGTTTTTACCCTGGCTGCCAGACACCGCACATCGTCAAATTTCCCCCACAAGGGCATGAAGATGCACGACTCTTTGAAACGATACGGTTTGGGGCTTTTGTCCCCCATGTTATCCACAGCCAAAGCAAGTTGGAAACCCTTTGAGAATAAAGGAAAACTATAGTTTGACCAATCATTGAAACCGTCTTTTTTCACATAAATTACATGAACTTAGCTGTCAGAATCTGTCAGATTCCAGGCAGAGGTAATATATTGTTAACCCGCAAGGCTGGATTTCATCGGCAAACAAAGGTAACTTGTGTCCGTCGCAGGGTCTGACGGTTATCGACCTACTATATGTAGCGTATTGTATAGCGAGTCCCTGTAATATTGCGAAACACTGCCGATAAAAAACCCCGACATTCCAGTTGCTTGTGGGTGATTCAACTATTGTTAACCAGATCGGCAAAAACTCTCATTACAGCAAAGATGCCACATACCGCTACATGTAGTAGCTTAATTTGATGTCAACCACAAAGTTTGGTGGACGGGGCACTTTTCATCCCCTTATAATGCGCTCCCGCGGGCCTTGTGCCCCAGGGTGAATTCCACCAATAATTTGGCCAAACCGGACACGACCAATTCCCTAAGGTCGGTGGGGCGGCTTGACGTTGTGAGCAAACAATATCTGGTCTATCAGATACTGGCCGCATTGCGCCGTATCGGGGCCAATAACGGAGCAAACCATGCGGATTACCAGGCAGTTCACACAGGAAGATGTCAGCCCGTATGCCGACATCGATTTTCGCAAGTCATCCTGCAAAATCAAAAACCCCGATGGCTCGACCGTTTTTGAAATGAACGACATTGACGTGCCGTCAACCTGGTCGCAGGTGGCAAGCGATGTTCTTGCCCAGAAGTATTTCCGCAAGGCGGGCGTTCCCGTTGCTTTGAAACCGGTCAAGGAAAAAGACGTTCCCCAATGGCTTTGGCGCCACGAGGCCGACAAAACCAAACTGGAGAAAATGCCTGCAGAAGAGCGCTATACCAGCGAGCTTAGCGCGACCCAGGTATTTGATCGTCTGGCGGGCACCTGGGCTTATTGGGGCTGGAAAGGCGGCTATTTCGATGGCGAATCCGATGCCCGCGCCTTTTTTGATGAAATGCGTTACCAGCTTGCCCATCAGATGGGCGCGCCGAACTCGCCGCAATGGTTTAACACCGGCCTGCATTGGGCCTATGGCATTGACGGTCCGGCACAGGGCCATTCCTATGTTGATTATCTGACTGGTAAGCTGACCAAATCCACCGGTTCTTACGAACACCCGCAGCCTCATGCCTGCTTCATCCAGTCGGTTTCTGACGATCTGGTCAATGAAGGCGGCATCATGGATTTGTGGACCCGTGAAGCCCGCCTGTTCAAATATGGCTCGGGCACCGGATCAAACTTTTCCAACGTGCGCGGCGAAGGCGAATCACTTTCGGGTGGCGGGCGTTCCTCGGGCCTGATGAGCTTCCTTAAGATTGGCGACCGTGCCGCGGGTGCCATCAAATCGGGCGGCACCACGCGCCGCGCTGCCAAAATGGTGGTGGTTGATATTGACCACCCCGATATTGAAAAATATATCGACTGGAAAGTCGTTGAAGAACAAAAGGTTGCGGCCCTTGTTGCCGGTTCCAAACTGGCGGAAAAACACCTGACCGCCGTTTTGACCGCATGCAACAACTGGGACGGTGCCGCCGATTCTGATGAACGGTTGAACCCGCGCAGCAACCCGCAGCTTAAAGAAGCCATTCTTTCAGCACGTTCTGTGATGATCCCCGATTCTTACATCAACAAGATCATTCAGTTCGCCCGTGAAGGCTTCACCGAAATCAGCTTTAAAACCTATGACACCGACTGGGATTCGGAAGCCTATCTGACGGTTTCAGGCCAGAACTCCAATAACTCGGTCCGTGTGTCGAACGACTTTTTGCAAGCTGTTCTTGATGATGGCAACTGGAACCTGATCCGCCGGACCGATGGCAAGATTGCCCAAACCATCAGCGCACGCGATTTGTGGGACAAAGTTGGCGAAGCCGCCTGGGCCTGTGCCGATCCCGGCATCCAGTACGACACCACCATCAATGAATGGCACACCTGCCCCACATCTGGCCGCATCAATGCGTCCAATCCGTGCTCGGAATACATGTTCCTCGATGATACTGCCTGTAACCTGGCATCGATGAACCTGATGAACTTCCGTTCAGATGATGGCGGCATTGATGTTGCGGCTTATGAACATGCCGTGCGTTTGTGGACCGTGGTTCTGGAAGTATCGGTTTTGATGGCACAGTTCCCATCGGACCGCATTGCCGAACTGTCCTATCGTTACCGTACCCTTGGCCTGGGCTATGCCAATATTGGCGGCCTGCTGATGAGCATGGGCATTTCCTATGACAGCGACGAAGGCCGTGCCATTTGCGCGTCCCTGACCGCGATCATGTGTGGTGTTTCCTATGCAACATCCGCCGAAATGGCGGGCGAGCTGGGTGCCTTTGCCGGCTATGCCGACAATGCCGATGAAATGCTGCGCGTTATGCGCAACCATCGCCGTGCCGCGCACGGTGAACAGGAAGGTTACGAAGGCCTTTCGATTAACCCCGTACCGCTAATCGCCGCTGACAGCCCCTATGCCGAACTGCCCGTTGCGGCCCGTGCAGCATGGGACAAGGCACTGGAACTGGGCGAAAAGCATGGCTATCGCAACGCCCAAACCACCGTTATCGCCCCGACCGGCACCATCGGCCTGGTGATGGATTGTGACACCACCGGAATCGAGCCGGACTTTGCCCTGGTGAAATTTAAAAAGCTGGCTGGCGGCGGTTATTTCAAAATCATCAACCGCACCGTTCCCGTTGCCCTGGCAACGCTGGGCTATACCGAAAACCAGATCCGCGATATGGAAAAATACGCGGTTGGTTACGGCACGCTCAAGGGCTCGCCAACCATCACCCACGACGCTCTTCGCGCCAAAGGCTTTGACGACGCAGCCCTGGCAAAGATTGAAGGCGCGCTTGAAAACGCATTCGACATCAAATTCGTATTTAACAAATACACCTTTGGTGAAGAATACTGCGTCAAGCAGCTGGGTCTGAATGGCAAAGCGATTAGCGATATCAGCTTTGACATGCTGGCCGCCCTTGGCTTTAGCAAAAAAGAAATCGAAGCTGCCAACACCTATGTATGTGGTGCAATGACCCTGGAAGGGGCGCCGCATTTGCGCGACGAAGATTTGTCGGTGTTTGATTGTGCAAATCCGTGTGGCCGTACCGGCAAGCGTTACCTGTCGGCTGACAGCCACATTCGCATGATGGCCGCTGCCCAGCCGTTTATTTCCGGTGCAATTTCCAAAACCATCAACATGCCCAACAATGCCTCGATCCAGGATTGCAAGGATGCCTATATCCATTCCTGGAAACTGGGCTTGAAGGCAAATGCGCTCTATCGTGATGGATCGAAACTCAGCCAGCCGCTAAACTCTGCCCTGGTTGAAGAAGACGATTATGCCGATCAGCCAACCGCTGCCAAGGCAACCGAGGCGTCGGAAAAGATCGTCGAAAAAATCATCGAACGGGTTATTCGCGGTGATCGCCGTTCGCTGCCCTCGCGTCGCAAGGGTTACACCCAGAAGGCCACCGTTGGCGGCCATAAGGTTTACCTGCGCACCGGCGAATATGAAGACGGCAAACTGGGTGAAATATTCATCGACATGCACAAGGAAGGTGCAGCTTTCCGGTCATTGATGAACAATTTTGCCATCGCGGTTTCCATTGGCCTGCAATATGGCGTGCCGCTGGAAGAATATGTCGAAGCCTTCACTTTCACCCGCTTTGAACCGTCGGGCATGGTGTCGGGCAACGATGCGATCAAAATGGCAACCTCCATTCTTGATTACATGTTCCGCGAACTTGCCATTTCCTATCTGGGCCGCAACGACCTTGCCCATGTTCAGCCCAACGACATTCTGCCCGATGCCGTAGGTTCGGGCGTTGCCGAAGGCAATTTGGGTGACGAAGCCAAAGCCGAAGACAAGGCAATTGATACCATTCGCAAAGTAGCGTCTAGCGGGTTCGTCCGTCGTAACCTGTATGTTGTAGATGGTGGCCTGCCGACGGAAGAAACCGTTACCTTAAAGGCAACCGGAACAGATCATGCCCACAGCCATGATCATGACCATAGCCATCACAGTGCTGAAACCGCATCGGCGGCATCCGCCGGGACGGCTTCATCTTCGCAAAATAACGCTATTCTAACGGTCAGCGAAGAAGTCATGTCAAAAACCGATGCCAAAATGGACCGTATCCGCGAAGCCCGGATGAAGGGCTATGAGGGCGACGCCTGCCCTGATTGCGGTAACTTCACGCTGGTACGTAACGGCACCTGCCTGAAATGCGATTCTTGTGGTGGCACCACCGGTTGCTCGTAAAACATAGCACGCAAACCTGATCTAAGTGCTGCAAAGCCTTGGCATTATCAACCGGTCGGAATTATTTCCGGCCGGTTTTTATTTATCCGTGTAATTGGTCATAAAATTCGTCGTTATCCCCCTCACACAACGGAACATCTTTGTTTTCACAGCGTTATCGCTTGGTTCGCCTGTCATGGACCAATACCGGAACAAGACAGGCTCCAAAAATAACAAAGTCTTTCAGACAGGAGTTTCCCCGATGGCTATGAGCCGTGTTCTTGGTGCCGTTTTGCTGGTTGTTGGCATTTTGCTGCTGGTCTTTGGCCTAAATGCGACCGACAAACCGGTTGAGGAATTGTCCAACACTTTCCTTGGTCACTACACCGATGAAACCATGTGGTATCTGGTTGGTGGTGGTGCCGCTGCCGTTGCCGGTATTTTAATGGTTCTGTTCGGGGGCAAGCGCCGCTAATCAGGCGCACAAACAACAAAATCACGGTTTCTTCCGATGAAAAAGCAATCACCGGTTCCCATATGCACTAACGCGTTATAGTCTTTGTGCCATAAAAAGTTATAAGACTGTTATCTGTAGTGTTTGCGCGTCGGGAGAAACCACCAATGTCCCAGACTGGACAGCGACTATCGGACAAGATCATTCTCGCCCATCGCCAGGCCGTTGAAGAAGGCAAGGCAGAGGTCGCAGAAATGCTTATTCAGGCGCTGGAAATTGACGCTTCCTATGTTGGCGGGCCGCAGCCGGAACAACGCGAAAACCTGGAAGATGTCGAAGGTGCCTTTAGTTTGCAGGCCGAGTTTCGCGCCAAACATGGCCGCAGTCATCCATGACTTAAACATCCCCTGCCCGACACCATATTTCCTGTTTTTCACACAATACCGGTCGACATAGCCGGTTTGCGAACAGATTGTTGCCAAAGCGGCTCTGGTCGGGGGCACCGTTCCGCGTAATGATATCCCAAACAGATTTCATTTTGCGAAGGCCAACACATGCCCCATTCTTCCAACATTCCCCAAACCAACGCGCTGGCCCCGATATTTATTTCCCACGGGTCGCCCATGCTGGTTGCACGGCAAAGCACACCGGCATTCAATTTCCTTCACACCGAATTACCTGACCATCTTGATGGTGCGCAGGCCATTCTTATCGTTTCGGCCCATTGGCAGGCCCCCGTTGCCACCATTTCAACCGCACAGCACCAGGAAACCATCCACGATTTTTACGGTTTTCCCGATGCGCTGTATCAGTTGCATTACGATGTTGCAGGTGCCCCGGACCTTGCCAGCACCATTGCCCAGAAAATTGGTGCAAAAACCGATGACCAGCGCGGGCTGGACCACGGCGCATGGATGCCGATGATTTTGGCGCGTCCACAGGCAGATATCCCTGTATTTCAGCTTTCCATGATCGAAAATGGCAGCCCGGCCGATCATTTTGCCCTTGGCAAAAAATTACGCGACCTGCGTGAAATGGGGGTTTTGGTAATAGGCAGTGGCGCCATGACCCATAATTTACGCGCCCTTGACCGCAATGACGGCCCCAATGCCGACGCCTGGGCCGAAGAATTTTGCCAATGGATGGTTGAAAACACCAAACAGCACGATATCGACACGTTGCTGGCCTATCGCTCAAAGGCCCCTCATGCCCTCATGGCCCACCCTCATGATGACCATCTGATGCCATTTTATGTGGCCCTTGGTGCTGCCGATGATCATTACGTCTGTAAAACACTGCATCACAGCATCGAATTTGGAAACCTTGCCATGACAGCGCTTCGCTTTTACGATCAGGAAACGTCGATTAAAGCAGCCTGAAACAGGAAGTTCCTATTGCAGCAATATCAAACCCGGCTTGAAATTCGGACACAAGGCCAAGGTCTGATCGAATTTACACATTTGGTCGAAGACTGGCTGAATGAATGCGCCCTTGAAAATGGTATTCTGACCGTGTTCTGCGCCCATACATCAGCCAGCCTGACCATTCAGGAAAATGCTGACCCGGACGTGCAGCATGACCTGCAAGTGTTTTTCAAACGCCTGGTCGCCGAAGACCCGAACCTTTATCGCCATACATGCGAAGGGCCGGACGACATGCCGGCCCACATTCGTGCCGCCCTTACCAACGTGTCCCTTGGCATTCCTGTGCAAAATGGCCGTATGGTTTTGGGAACATGGCAAGGCATTTACCTGTTTGAACACCGCAATGCCCCGCATCGCAGGCAAATCAACCTGCACATCGTCGGCCAATAAACCGGCTGGTTCTGCCTGCAAAGTACGGCAATGGCAGGTATCTATCTTCTGCCATTGCCAAGTATCCTGCCATGTCACTCACGACACGCCCAGGGTGGCTGCATCGTAGCATTATTGCAAAACCGTTGCCCTGGCGGCGGCTATGCCAACACTGGGGCACTGTGCGAAAATATCCTGCTTTTTATGGTACAATTTCGTCTGAATACCAAAGGCACCCAACACAGTTGAAAAAATGTTATCTTGCGAAAAGTCACGGGTTTTGCCTATCGCATCAAAACATTTCAGATCGATGTGCCGGTCCTTGATAAACCCGTCCGACATCCAGACCTGAAATGGCACATGGGTTTGTTGCTCTGGCGCAAATCGATACGGGGTGCCATGCAAATATATGCCCATTTCCCCCAAAGATTCACCGTGGTCCGACAGATAAATCAGCGCAGTATCGTATTTATCCTGATAACTGGCCAGTTTTGCGACCAGTTGCGATATTACGAAATCGGTATAGCGGATCGTATTGTCGTAAGAATTGACCAGTTCTTCATGGCTGCAATTTTCGATATCACTGCGCGGGCAGTCCGGCATAAAAGTACGAAATGCCTTGGGGTAGCGTTTATAATATGTTGGCCCGTGGCTCCCGATCAGGTGCAAGCCGACCAACCGGTCGCCAGTACCTTTCATATCGGCAATCTGCTGGTCAATATTGCGCAACATTGCTTCGTCAAGGCAGGCATTGTCAGCACATAAATCCGGGTAATCTGCGGGGTTAAGGGTCATATGGGGGATGCGATCGCATACCCCTTTACAGCCATCATCATTTTCTTTCCAAAAAACCGAAACCCCGGCCTTTTGCACCACATCAAGTAAACCTTCGCTATTGCGCGCCCGGTCCGTATCAAACCCTTCGCGGTTATCGGCCGAAAACATGCACGGCACCGAAATCGCTGTGGCCGTACCACAGGAATGCACATTCTGAAACGACACCAGATTATCAATTTTACGGGTAAACGGGTTGGTCGGCCGGTCATACCCGTTAACGGCATAATTTTCGGCGCGCGCGGTTTCCCCAATCACCAAAAAGACCAGTTTTGGTTTGGCACCCGGTTCTTGTGCTGCCAGCGATGCGTCCTGCCCAATAATTTTAAACGGCACGTCGCGCGTCAGATAGCGGCGTTTGACATATTTAATCGTGCTGGCAATATAATTTTCCGGCACGACCTCCTTGGCAAGTTCGCGATTATTGCGCCCAATCGAGGCATAATCCTGATAAAAAAAGCCAACAAAACCCGCAACAATCACCAAAAAACCGGCCATGGCACCAACCCGGTGATACAGGCCCTGATACCAGCGCTCGGCATATGTCACACGCACAAACAGCAGCAAAATGGCAGGTAAAACCCCCATCAACACCACCATCGCAACCGAGTGCCCGTTGACATAGGAAACGGCTTCGCGACTGTTGGTTTCAAAAATATTCTGGATCATCGCACGGTCAAAAACGATGCGATATTTCACCATGGCAAAACTAACCATCGCCCCGGTGATTAACACCAGAATAAAAAACGGCTTTAGCGTAAAGCGCGACGAAAAAGGAATAAAAACAAAATTCAACGCCGCAACAAGCACGATCGGAATTGAAATGACAAAACCGATGCTAAAATTATCCAGCGCGGACAAAATTTCGTAAAAATGGCGCAAAAGCGCGAAATTAAGAACAAATGCAAAATACAGCGACAGGGCAAACACAAGTGTCAGTACCCGAACGCGGATCAAAACGGGGGTTTTCAATCGCGTTACCTTTCCAACCATCACAAGACAAGGGATCAACCCCTGCCATGCGTGTTGAAAATGGCCGTTACACGATCAGGGGCAATCGCACCCTAATGCGGCTTCCTGACAGTAAGCTGAAACAGCCAAAATGCCCGCCCCTTAACGTATCGAACCTCAATTCACAGTCGGTTTAACCATCCAGATATCAAACTGTTGTGACCGGGCCACGCCGGCGCTTGCTGCTATACAATGCCAGTGCGCTATGGCTGGCTAATGTCACAATCACCACTGCCCCGGCAATCAGGGTGGTGGATGACGGCACTTCACCCATAAAGACCCATACCAGCCCGGACCCTAATATCGCTTCGGTCAGCATGATCAATCCTACCTCGGCAGCCGGTATGCGTTTCGCCCCCATCGATATGAACGTAAACGACAGTGGTAACACCAGACAGCCCAGTAATATCAGCCATAACGGGTCCCACGGGAACAACGCCAACGGTGTTGCAGCGGGCGCAACACAAATGGCAACCAGCAAAGCCCCAACCATCATCGCACGAACTGTATCAACCGCAATTCTTGCCCCTAGAACATTGAAATAACACGCCATACACAATGCTGTGCCCAATGCCAGGATATCGCCCAGCATGTGTGCACCGCCCAAACCGTTGCCCACAATAATCGCCAGGGCCGCAAACACCACAATGGATGCCACCCAGGTGCGCAGCGGTTGCCTGCGTTTAAACAGAAATGCACCGATAATGCCGCTGATCAACGGAGTTGCCGCAATAATCACCAGGGTATTGGCCGCATCGGTGTTCTTGATCGACAAAATAAAACAGGCGCTGGTGCCACCGTAAAACACCCCGGCAAAAATTTCGTCCCGCCGCGGGCGAATGGCCTGCCATAACGGCTGGTGCGCCCGCCTGCCCCGCCATGCCGCCGCCACCGTCAGGGTAAGGCCAAGGATCAACAACCGCCAGAAAGCGGTCGTCATATCGTCCGCCCGGATCAAACGGATCAAAAGGGCATCGGGGCTTAAAATGGTGATACCCAGCAACGCCAGCCACCCGCCATGCACCCTGTCGACCCAGTTGTTCGAAACCGTCATTATCCGTTTCCCCATTTTATATGGCCTGATTTTTATGCCGTATCGGGCTTTCTGCACGGGAAAATAACAAATTACAAATGAGCAATTTAGAACAATAGCGAATTTGGCCTAAAACCGGGCATAATTGCACACAAAGAAAAGGTTTTGTTCGCGCCTTAACCCCGATAGATTACGCCAACAAATCCAGACTGCCCCATAAACAAAGGAAACTGTCATGTCAGGAAAAATTGACGCCCGCCTTAGCGAACTTGGCATTACCCTGCCGCAGGCGAATGCACCGGTGGCAAATTATTTGCCCTATGTTCGTTCAGGTAACCTTGTGAACATTTCCGGCCAGATCACCATGGAAAACGGCGAGCTGAAATTCATCGGCAAACTGGGCAAGGAATACGGTGTTGAAGAGGGCCAGAAAGCCGCCCGTTTATGCGCGCTAAATCTGATTGCGCAGGTACGTGCCGCGGTCGGCGACCTTGATAAAGTAACCCGCGTTGTCAAATTGAACGCCTTTGTCAATTCCGCGCCCGAATTCACCGACCAGCCAAAAGTCGTTAACGGCGCATCGGACACCATGGTCGAAATTTTCGGTGATGTCGGCAAACATGCCCGCTCCGCCGTCGGGGTGGCATCGCTACCTTTGGGTGTCGCCGTTGAAATTGATGGCGTTTTTGAAGTCGCCGACTAAACATTCCGGCGCCATCAACACCTTACCTATATCAAAACCGGGCCAATGCGCCCGGTTTTGTCTTGTTCTACCATCTCAGCTTTCCGGCATCGGGCAATTTTGAATAAAAAGTCATAGGCCAAAATCATCAAACCAGATGCCCTCTATGCGTCCTGATGTGAAAATCCTATTGTCAATCGCTTCTCACAATCAGGGCTGCGGCCCATCCTTGCCAAACAAATGATTACGCAGATGGTCAGCCAGCGCGCGTACCGCCGGTTTTGCCCCATCTGGTATCCAATACATATTAATGGCGAAGGCGGGCAGTGATGGCAATTCGGGATCATCGTTCATAATTTCCAGATCATCGGGCACTGTTGCTGCCAACCAGACGGTTACCGCCATGTCGGTTCGCACGGTAACAGCAGTTGCTTCGATATTTCCGCTTTCAAATACCGTTCTCCAGGCCACTTTGCGGCTTTCCAGTGCATTAAAAACTGCCGGGCGAAACGCACAGGACTGGCTGACCATGGATACAGGCAAAGGGCGTTTGGCACGTGCGGTGCCGCCCTTGGCACCCACCCAAACCAGCCGTTCAATACGCAAACATTCCCCATTGCCCTGCCCAACGGGTTCCTCGATCAGGGCAACATCAATGTCGCCTGCCGCAAGTCCGGCTTTCAAATCTGGCGATGCGGCACAAACCAGCGACAATTCAACCTGCGAAAACGCGGCATTATAACTTTTTAAAACAGGCGAAATTCCCTTGCCCACCAAATCAAAAGGCACACCCAGGCGCACTTGTCCGCGCTGCACATCCCCGGTCATTTCAGTCCAGATTTCATCGTTCAGGGCTAAAATTTGCCGGGCGCGACCAAAAAGACGTTCTCCCGCACCAGTCAATCGCAAACCACGCCGGTCACGTTCAAACAAGGACGCTCCCAGAACATCCTCCAGCCGTCTCACCTGCTGGCTTACTGCACCCTGGGTTAGATGCAATGTGGATGCTGCCGCTGTCATGCTGGCCTTCTCGGCCACCGTAATAAATGTGCGAATTAATGCCGTATCAAGATTTCCTGCCATAAGTAGCATTATGCATTGTAATGCCAACCATTACAAACATTGCCTTTCATAATTCAAAGCGGCGGTATTTGATGGGCCGACATTACTTTGTCAGCTTATCAACGGAATAAAATACCATGACGCTGGACGCATTGGGGCCATTAGCCCTGTTCACATTAATTGCAACCATTTCGCCTGGCGGGGCGACCACACTGGCAACGGCATCGGGCCTGCAATTTGGTGTGGCACGTTCCATTCCCATGATTTTCGGCATTGCTGTCGGAATGGCAACCCTGGCCGCCGCCGCAGCAGCAGGGTTGGCAAGCCTGGTTCTGGCAAGCCCGATATTACATATGTTGCTGAAAATTGCCGGAACGGCTTATTTGTTATGGCTGGCATTTGTTATCGCAGGTAGCGGTCGCCCCCAACAAAAGGCAGACCTTGGCAAACCTGTAAGTTTCCTGGGCGGGATGGGTCTTTTGTGGCTAAACCCGAAAGGCTGGGCCATGACAATGGGCGCTGCTGCGTCCTTTTCCAGCCTGATCACAAACCCGGTCAGTCTGGCGTCCCTATTGGGGCTTGGCTTTGGTGTTTCAGCGATATTTTCCTTATCGCTATGGTGTAGTACCGGTGCCATTCTGGCGCGATTATTAAAATCGGATATCCAATGGAGAATCCTGAATATCGCGCTGGGAATATTGCTGGCAGCGTCGATCGTTCCAATATGGGTTCTATAAACCCCAGGTCATGACATTAATGTTTTCCAACAGCATTTAACCCCACAACACCGCCGATAATCATTAACAGAAACACGCCCTTGATGGCGGTAACCGGTTCTTTGAAAAACACCATGCCGATCACCGCGATGGCAGCCATCCCCAAACCTGACCAGATGGCATAAGCCGTGCTGACCGGTATGGTACGAAGTGTTATGGAAAGCACCCAGAAGCTGATCGCGTATAAGCCAAGCGTCAATGTGGTAAAACGCCAGTCGCGAAACCCGTCGGAAAATTTAAGGCTGACCGTGCCCGCAACTTCAAGGCTGATCGCGCAAATCAAATACAGCCACGCACCCATTTTTTTGTTCCCGTCACCAATGCCAAAATCGCCGCGAGCATGCAGAAAATCAACACGTGGCGCAACCACCGGGTTTGCATGACTGGTTTTCGGCCACCTCGCCACGATCCAGCACTTTGCCCAACCGCCAAAGCGTTCTATATATCAGGGGAATAAAAGATTTCCGGCAACACGGGTGGACAGATAATGCAAGAAACCGAAATCCTGATCGCTGGTGGCGGCATCGCCGGGTTAAGTGCAGCAGCACGCCTTGCTGCCGATGGCCACCAGATTGTCATTGTTGACCCCGCCCCGAAAGATACCCCCGACACAGCCACAACCGACCTGCGCACCACGGCATTTTTAAAACCGGGTATCGACACCCTGACCTATGCCGGTGTTTGGGATGACATGCAGCAAAGCGGTGCACAATTACGCGTCATGCGCATCGTTGATGCGGGTGGGGCCGAACGTACCCCCCGCGAAACCGCCGATTTTGATGGTGCAGAAACCAGCGATGGCTATTTTGGCTGGAACATCACCAACATTGCCGCCAAAGCCGCCCTTTTACGTAAAATCGCCACCCTTGATAATGTGCGTTTAATGAATGACTGCAAGGTAACCGGCTATCGCGCACCCACACCGGCTGGCCCCGGCCCGGCGATTATAACCCTGTCGAATGGGCAAAAATTTGCTGCGTCGCTTGTTCTGGCAGCTGACGGGCGCAATTCGACCCTGCGCGATCTGGCTGGCATCCGTTTTAACCGGTGGTCTTATGAACAGGATGCGCTGGTATTTGCCGTTTCCCACGATACCCCGCACGATAATATTTCGACCGAAATTCATCGTTCGGGCGGCCCGCTTACATTAGTGCCGATGCCCGACCATAACGGCAAAGCCTGTTCATCGGTTGTCTGGATGGTGCCACATGCCCGCGCGCAAACACTGGCCGCGATGGATGATGCGGCGCTGGCCCGCGAGCTAACGACCGAAACAATGAACCTGTTTGGCCCGGTTGATATTGTAACACCGCGTGCTGTTTGGCCAATGGTGGCGCAAATTGCCCATCGGTTAACTGCGCCACGCCTGGCGTTAATTGCCGAAACCGCCCATGTGGTACCGCCCATTGGCGCACAGGGCCTTAATATGAGCCTGCATGACATCGAAACGCTGGCAAAGCAGATCGACCTTGCGAAGCTGGAAAACCGCGATATCGGCAGCGATGCCTTGCTGCATCGCTGGGAACGTCGACAGTGGCCAAAAACCGTTGGCCGGGTTGGTGGCATTGACCTGCTAAACCGTGCTGCAATGGCAGAACCAAAATTCCTGCGAGACTTGCGCTATAGCGGGCTTTGCGCGATCAACCATATCGGCCCGTTACGCCGCCTGGCAATCAAGGCCGGGATTGGCAAATAACACCCGATAATACCGCAACCCGCCTAAAAACCGACCAGATGCACATCTGTTTGCCCCGGCCTGGTTCTGTTGATGGTTCACAAATTGCCCCTGCCCACATTCTTGTCAAATTATGGGTGTAGGCTGCAAATGTCTGACCCAAAAAACGCGAAAAAACGCCCACGACAGGAGACACCGACATGTTCAGAATCCCCGGTAAAACAGGTATCCTCGCCCTGGCATTAACATTGTTTATTGGTGTCGCAACCAGTTTCCCGGCCGCTGCGGCCAATGGCGACAATACCCTGCGCCAGGATATTGCCAAAGCCACAGCAGGCCATAAATTGACCGCCGATGAACTTGAACGCATGACAAACGTTGTCACCGAAATCAAAAACAATAAAGACGACTATGATTTGAAATCGCCGAAACCCAAATCACTTGATGAAATGGTTGCAAACCTGAATAACCAACCAAAAATCAAGGCCCTATTAGCCAAAAACGGATTTAACGCGCGTGAGTATCTGATTGCCAGCATGACATTGGCCCACAGTGCTGTTGCCGTCCGGGTTGGCCCCGATAAAATCCCCAACACCGATCCTGATAACCTTGAGTTTATTCGCAATCATCAGGCCGCAGTCGATACATTGATGCAAACCCGGCGTTAACCGCCCCCTAGCAGGCATGAACGCACGATACGCAACTGGCAACAAATGCCCCCATCCCGGCCCGTCAATCCAACAATATCTTTTCGGTCTCAAAGCCCCTGTTGCCATACTGCCCTGCCAAATCCCATAAAACAGGTTGGCACCGGCAACGTGTAAAGCACAGGTTCAGGCCACAGATGACCGGTTAATCATTTCACGGGCCGGGTTACCTACCACCGTCATTCCTGCGCGAACATCACGTGTCACCACCGAACCGGCCCCGATAATGGCATTGTCGCCAATATGAACGCCACCCATAATAATTGCACCGCCACCAACCCAGACATTTTCCCCGATAAAAACCGGCCGGGCAATTTCAAGGCCGTCCTTGCGTAAAACCGGGTCTTTATGATGTTGCGGACAATAAATTTGCACATTAGGCCCCAGCATGGTGCCCGCCCCGATATTTATTTCCGCACTATCAAGAAATGTGCAGCCCGAATTGATAAAAACCTGGGCACCAAGATGAATGTTGCAGCCATAGGCACAATGAAATGGCGCTTCAATACGGGCGTCCGGGGCCGCATAAGCCAGCAATGCCAATAAGGCCGCTGTGATATTGCCGCGATCATCGGGCGGCGTATTATTGTGGGCAAAGACAGCATGACGTGCCGCCATCCTCATGTCTGCCAATTCGTCATCCAGGCACCGATACCACTGCCCGGACACCATTTTCTCACGCTCGCTTGCCGTCAAAACGCCATTCCCCCGATTGTATTTTGCGATGACTTTGCCCCAGGATGACGCTCACCGCAAGAAATTGGCCGGGAAAAGACCAATAAAACAAACACGGTAAACAAATATGGGTTACCTGCACGGATCGTTTAAACCCGTCACAGTTGCACCGATATAGCAGGCCACTTAATTGATCGTAGTTGTGCGCATACGGGCAATACTTTGCCGTGGAGTCATGCCAAACAAGCGGGCAAATTCACGGCTAAACTGGCTACTGCTTTCATAGCCAACCTCATAGGCCGCCTCGGTCGCCGACAGGGCATTGGTCCCCATCAGGTGGCGGGCTTCACGCAGGCGCAATTCCTTTTGATATTGCAACGGCGTCATGCCGGTAAGCGATTTAAAATGCTGATGAAAGGATGAAACGCTCATCCCGGCCATCTCGGCAAGCTGGTCAATCCGCAGGCTTTCGTTAAAGGCACTGCGGATTTTATGGATTGCCCGGGCAATGCGTCTTGTATGCCCGTCTGGCAGGCTCATGCGGCGCAAAACATCACCTTGCGGGCCAGATAACAGCCAATAATATATTTCTCGGCGAATTAACGGGTACACCACGCTGATCGCCTGGGGCCGCTCTAGCAGTTGAAAAATACGTCCGGCACAATCAAGCATCGCGTCATCGACATTTTCAATATACAGCGCGGGCTGGTCTGTTTTGCTGCTTGTATTGCCTGCGCCAACATCCTTTTCAATTTCCGCCAATAAATCGCGGATTTCAGCAAGGTCAATATCGATCGACATTGCCAGAAACGGTTCGTCGCAGGTGGCCCTGGTAACCTTGCCGATCACGGGTAAATCAACACTGACAACAAGGGACTGCATTGCCTGAAAACCGGTGGTTTTTCCGCCCACTGTCACCTGCTTTGCACCTTGCATGACCAGACATAAAACAGGCCGGTACATCATGTGTATCAGCCCTGTTGGTGCGGTTTCGCGCATGACCATAACCCCGTCAATCGCGGTTTTATGCACGCCGTTCTCCGCGCCCAGCCCCGCCAGGCAAGATGAAAGTGCTGTTTTGATTTCGTCATATTTCGGACCAAACACCATGACCGCGCTTCCCTATCAGGACAAAAAATTACAGAGGATTATTCCCGTAAAACTACCCTGACCCGCCGCATTGACAAAGCCCCTTCACCACGTTTTGGAGAATCAGGCAAAAACTTCGCATGACCGGGCATGCAGTAAAAACGCGGCAGGCGTAGCTTGCAATCAACACAAACCCGAACGGAGATTTTGCACATGACAGCGCAAACCGCATCCAAAATTGCCATTGTTACGGGCGGCAGCCGTGGCCTTGGTCGTAACACCGTTGTTAATCTGGCCCGCAAGGGAATTGATGTTGTTCTGACCTATCATTCAAACCGTGCCGAAGCTGACGCAGCCGTAGCAGAAATTGCCGAACTGGGTGGCAATGCCGTTGCCCTTCAGCTTGACAGCGGCGTCACAGAAAGTTTCGATGATTTTGTTGCCAGCCTTAAAACCGCCCTGAGCGAAAATTGGGGCCGCGGCAGTTTTGACTTCCTGGTCAACAATGCCGGTATTGGCATTAATGCGCCGATCACGGAAACCACCGAAGAACAATTTGATCGCCTGATGAATATTCACCTCAAAGGCGTGTTTTTCCTGACCCAGAAATTATTGCCCCTGATGGCCGATGGCGGACGCATCATTAACCTTTCAAGCGGCCTTGCCCGCTTTAGCGGCCCGGGTTATGCGGCCTATGGCATGATGAAAGGCGGGATCGAGGTTTTCACCCGTTATCTGGCAAAGGAATTGGGCGCACGCGGCATTACGGCCAACACCGTGGCCCCTGGTGCCATCGAAACCGATTTTGGTGGTGGTGCTGTTCGTGACAATGCCAATTACAATAAAATGGTCTCAAGTGTTACCGCCCTTGGTCGTGCCGGTGTTGCCGATGACATCGGCCCCATGATTGCGTCGCTGCTTTCTGATGACAATCGCTGGGTCAATGCCCAACGGATCGAGGTTTCCGGCGGGATGAACATTTAACCCGGCACACCTCACCCACTGGTCATATCCGAGGCCATCCGGTTTTAGCTGGCAACTATTGCAGCAGGGTCTTTTCACCCCTGCTGCAATTTGCGTAAACAAACAGAGGCATCTCAGCCAATCAGCTTTCCGGTCTTATCAAAAAACGGATAAGGGCCATCATAATGACCGATATAACTTGTATGCGTCAAAAGCCCCTGCCCATGCATGGCATCCGACCAGAAATGCAGCAAAATAGCCGGTGGCTCCAGATTAAACGCCGCCGGGCCATTTTTGCGAAAATCACCAACAACCTGATGCGCCACCGACGGTGCCACACTTAGCGGAACGCCGTGCCACAAACAATGTATGGGCCGGTGGATATGACCGCAAATAATGCCCACGACTGACCCATGACGTGCCAACACCGCCGCCAGCCCCGCGGCCCCGATTTCATCCACCGGGGTGTCGCCGCTGTTGGTATCGGGCAGCAACCTGAGCCCGTCCATATGGTCTATTCCACTGATGATGGGCGGATGATGCATGAAAATCAGGGTTGGCTGATCAGGGTGGCGGGCCAGTTCACGATCCAGCCACGTCAAACGTTCCGCACATAAAACGCCATGCCCGAACCCTTCATGCAGGGTATCAAGCGCAATAAGGTGCAATGGAAAATCCCGCACTGCATATTGCAAAAACCCCCCTGCCTGCGCCGGTATTGCACGCGGAAAGGCACGATGCAGCGCAACCCGCCTGTCATGATTGCCCGGTATCATGTACCAGGGCGATGACAATGGTGCCAATATTTCAGCTACCAGGTCATATTCCCCGGCAATGCCGATATCACCAATATCCCCGGTAAATAAAATGACATCGGGTGCCGGGTCGAGCGCCTGCGCATGGGCCACCGCATTTTCAAGGGCGGTCGCGGTATCCACCTGGCCATAGGCAAGCTGGCGATCCGCACGAATATGCAAATCCGTTATTTGGGCAATTAACATGGCCGCGCCTTTCACAAGGAAACCCCGATGCAAGGATCACAGATTACGGCGCGCGCCTTCCAGAACAATATCGAAATAACGAAACTTTTATGACGACATCGCCAAACCTAAACTTCGGGCAACATGGCATCAATATCCAGACTGGGGCGCACCCCAAGGTCGGACTGATGCGTCTTTAAAAATGCTTCGCTTGCCTTACGGCCCTCGTCACGCAGCATTTCCAGAAACGACCATTCACCGTTCATTTTCGACGATGCATCAAGATCCAGCATCACATCTCCGGTGATGCGGTGCATCCGCATTTCTGCCCAACGCGCCCCTTCCTCTTCCTCGTCACTGACCACGCGGCGCAACAGGGCAATCATGCGCAGTTCTTTTAACAACACCGAATTAAACGATACTTCGTTTAACCGGCTGGCAATATCGCGGGCGGACTTTGGCGTGCCCTGGCGTTCAACCGGGTTGATCTGCACCAGAATCGTATCTTTGGCCGCGCATTCACGCACCAAAGGCGCAATTGCGGGGTTGCCCGAATATCCACCATCCCAATAAGGCTCGCCGTCAATTTCAACGGCATGATACATCATCGGCAAACAGGCAGACGCCAGCAGCACATCAACATCAATGTCCTCGTTGCGAAAAATGCGCCCACATCCGGTTTGCACATTGGTTGCCGTCACAAACAGGCGAATATCGCCATGAGTCAGCCGATCAAAATCCACCATTTCATTTAAAATATCCGACAGCGGGTTGCCCCCCAGCGGGTTTAGCTGATAAGGCGAAAAAACCCGCGCTGTCATATCCATCATTTGGAAGAACGGCGAATTTTCCAACGACCAGTTGCCTAGCAAAATATCAAGCGGGCCACGTTGAAGCGGACTAAACCGCGCAGCATCAGATATTTTTCGCCAAAACTTTTCCAGGGCTGCCCGACCGCCTTCGCGACCGCCTTGCGCAACGCCATCGGCCATAACCGCGGCATTCATTGCCCCGGCCGATGTCCCGGAAATCGCTTCGATGTCGATCCAGTCTTCCTCAAGCAACCTGTCCAGCACCCCCCAGGTAAAGGCACCATGCGATCCGCCGCCTTGCAACGCCAAATCAATCGACAACCGGTTTTGCGCATTAAATGGCGGTTTACCACAAATTTTCGGCGTTCTCCGAACGGGTCGGGAAATGGGCTTTGGCCGGGATTTTGTTTTCCGGGACGGGGAAGATACAGAAGAATCAGGCGCCATCTTGTTCTCCAATCGGGACAGTATCAGGGCCTGTTTCCGGCCCATTATGCACGACATCGTGCCCTGTGCGGGCGATGCTGCATTGCGAAGATAGCATCCACCTTAACTGTAGTCGTTCAAAACAAATCGCAAGGGGCAACAGAACAAAGGTTTTCAAAACGGCAAATGCCATCGTAACCGCGCGGCCAACGGCATGGTTGGTGCCCGATCAAGAACGATATCAAGAAAAATACGCGCAATTGGCGACAGGCTTCGACTTTTACGGCGAATAACACCAATTTGGCGTTCGCGTACCGGCGCCCCAAGGGGAACAAAAACAAGGTCACGGCTGGCCTCTACCCGCGCGGCCAGTTCGGGCAAAATAGTAATGCCGATGCCCGCGGCAACCATGGCACAAAGCGTTACTGTGTTTGATGTTTCCACAACAGGCCGAAGCGCATGGCTACGCCGTATATCGGCTTTATCAGGGTGCCCTCCGTCCGGTTCGAATTCCAAATGCGAACGGTCCTGATGGCCGCCATCCAGCGCATCGGTAACGATGGAAGCAGGCGGGGCATTGAACCCGCTGTGCCGGGCCAATATCGCCCCGGTTCCCGATTCCGGCCCCAGGCCGACAAAAGGGTAATCCACCAGTTCATGCCACAACACCTGAGTACGGCCAGCAAAAGGATGATCATGGCGACACACCACCCCCAATTGATCACTAAAAAGCGGTTCGAACTGAATGTCGGGCAAGGGCTTCCAGTCGCCAGCGATGCCAAAATCAACTTCTCCCTTGGCAACCGCGTCATGAACTTCGCCCGCATTCATTTCATCCAGCCGCAAACTGGCATCGGGGTGGGCGGCATGAAACTCGACAATAATCTGCGGTAAAATTCGCGTCAGCACCGATGGTGCAGCGGCAACAACAACCTTGCCCCCCAACCCTTTGGACTGCGCATCAAGATCATCAAGGGCCATTTCAAAGTCAGCCATCAGGCGGCGCGCCACCGGTAAAAACCGCCCCCCGCCCGTGCTAAGTGCGACCTGCCGGGTGGTTCGGTCAAACAACGACATGCCAATAATGTCTTCAAACTGGCGAATGGTTGCCGTCAAGGTGGGCGGGGTTATGCCCAACACGTTGGCGGCCTGCGTAAAGGACCCCTGTTCCGCAACAGCAATAAACCCGCGCAAATGGCGCAAACTGACCGATGACAACATTTTAAAACCAGCTTTATTATATGTAAAAATCGAATAATAATTCGGAATTTTCGATTTGTACAATCAATCATAATCCGGTTGAATAAGGTGACATTACAAAAACAACCGTCCACATTACGCCATAGCCGCCCTGCCCAACATATCCCGTCCCCGTAGACAGAGATTTCGATGATCCCGAAACTGACCCCTGATCGCAGCCTTGATGATCTGACACTGGCATTTTTAAAAACGCTGGAACTGGAAGGCAAATTTAGCGGTGAAATCCATGCCGATTTCCCCACCCGCCTGATCCATGCGACAGATAACAGCGTTTATCAGGTCATGCCGCGTGCCGTGCTGCAACCGCGCCAGCGCGACGACATCAATGTGGTGATGGAACTGGCAGGACGCGCCGAATTTCGCCGGGTCAAACTAACCCCGCGCGGCGGCGGAACCGGCACCAATGGCCAATCACTTAATAACACCGTGATTGTCGATACATCGAAATACCTCAACAACATCATCGAGTTTGATGCGCAAACCGGGTTGGTGCGGGTTGAACCCGGTGTGGTGCTGGAACAATTAAATACGTGGCTAAAACCACACGGCTTTTTCTTTCCGCCCAATGTGTCAACCGCCAACCGCGCCACGGTGGGCGGTATGGTCGGATCGGACAGTTCGGGTAAAGGATCGCGCATTTACGGCAAAACCAGCCATTACATCGAAAAAATGACGACAGTTCTGGTGGATGGCAGCGATTTTGTCACATCGGCCCTGGATGCCGAACAAACCGCCATCGAGGCAGCGCAAAAAACCCGCATCGGCGGCGTTTATCGCAAAATCATCGACGAAATTTCACCGCGCCGCGACCAGATCAAATCCACCTTCCCGGAAATGAATCGCGGGCTGACCGGCTATAACCTGAAAGAAGCGGTTAGCGATGACGGTGCCAGCAACCTTAGCTTCCTGATCGCCGGTGCCGAAGGCAGCCTGGGCCTGACCAAGGAAATCACCTTTCGCGTTATTCGCCTGCCCAAATACAAAGCCTTAACCGTTGTACGCTATGCCAGCTTTGATGATGCCCTGCGCCATGTGGGCCGTTTGGTGGCCTTTGATCCAATTGCGATTGAAAGCATCGATGACAAGGTAATGAAACTGGCCGAGCAAGACGAAAGCTGGCATTTGCTGGCCAAGCTGCTGGGCACAGACGGCGCGACCATACCAACACGCGGGTTTAACGTGGTTGAATTTGCCACCGATGACGCCGATGAACTGGCCGAAAAACAGCGCCAACTAGCGCAATATCTGGCCGACAATCCGAACGAGGCCAATGCCCCCATCGGGTCGGTGGTCGCCACAGACCCGGCCCAAATGGCCGCGATCTGGTCGATCCGATCCAAAGCGGTCGGATTGCTGGGCAACCTTGAAGGCAAGCGCCGCGCCACCCCCTTTGTCGAAGACACCGCCGTTCCGCCCGAAAACCTGGCTGATTTTATTGCCGAATTTCGCGCCTTGCTGGATAGCGAAGGGCTGGATTACGGCATGTTCGGCCATGTCGATGTTGGCTGCCTGCATGTGCGCCCGTTGCTCGATATGTGCGACGAGGAAGACGAAATTCGCCTGCGTCGCGTCTCGGACGGCGTGGTGGAACTGACCAAAAAATATAACGGCCTGATCTGGGGCGAACATGGCAAAGGTTTTCGCGGTGAATTTTCGCCGGTCTATTTCGGGCCGGAGCTTTATGATGTGCTGCGCCGCATCAAAAAGGAATTTGACCCCGAAGGACAGCTTAACCCCGGCAAAATCGCATCGCCCTATGGCATGGATTTGCCGATAACCCCGATTGATGAAGCCCCGATGCGCGGCCAGCTAGACCGCCAGATCGAAGCGGGGCTGAAAAACGAATACTTGAACGCAACACGCTGTAACGGCAACGGCGCCTGTTTTAACTATGACGATTTCGACGCCATGTGCCCGTCTTACAAGGTCACGCGCGACCGGGTGCATTCGCCTAAGGGCCGTGCGGGCATGGTACGCGAATGGATCCGTCAGATCAGTGTCGGCACCGATGCCGAAGCCCCCGAGCTGGCCTTTGCCAATGCGCGCGACTTTTCCCACGACGTTTATGACGCCATGAATGGATGCCTTTCGTGCAAGGCATGTGCGGGGCAATGCCCGGTCAAGGTGGATATTCCCGAAATGAAATCGCGGTTTTTGGCCGCCTATCATGCCCGCTATCCGCGTCCGTTAAAGGATTACGTCATTGCCCGCCTGGAACGGCTGGCCCCGCTAACAGCATCGGCCCCGGCTCTGTTTAATATGCTGCAATCCCTGCCGCCGGTGAAATGGGCCTTTGCCCGCTTTGCCGGGCTGGAAGATTTGCCCAAAACCAGTACGCGCAAACTGGCCCCGGCCCTTCATGCCCGTGGTATTGCCCCCTTTAGCAAAAACCAGCTTGTAACCCTGAGCGATGCCGAACGGGTTAAATCTGTCTTGCTGATACAGGATTGTTTCACCACCCATTATGATGTCGAAACATTTTTGGGCCATGTCGATTTGCTGCGCAAACTGGGCTATCGGGTTTTTGTGCCGCCGTATCGCCCCAATGGCAAAGCGCAGCACGTCAAAGGCTTTTTAAAACAGTTCGACAAACAAGCCCGCGACAATGATGCAGTTTATGGCGACCTGGCGCAGTTTGGCATTCCGATGATCGGTATTGAACCCAGCGTAACGCTAACCTACCGTCAGGAATATTCCCAACGGCTGCAAAACCGGCCCGATTACCGGGTTAATTTGTTTCATGAATGGCTTGAAAGCGAAATTCGCAATGGCCGCTTAACCCCGCCAAAAATGACGACCACCATTGATCAAAACAGCGTGCCAACCCTTTTCCCCCATTGCACCGAAAAAACATCGATCCCCGATGTCAGCGTGAAATGGCAAAAAATATTCGATGCCTTTGGCATCAAACTGGCGGCCGAACGTACCGGATGTTGCGGCATGGCCGGGGTTTATGGCCACGAAACCGCCAACCACGATAATTCGCGCCGCCTTTATGAAATGAGCTGGCAGAAAAAAGCCGAGAAAACCGGGGTGAATAACATGCTTGTCACCGGTTTTTCCTGCCGATGTCAGGTTAAACGTCAGGAAGGTGTGCGCCCCCAAAGCCCGGCGGAATATCTGGCCCGGGTTCTATAACTCCGCATACCGCGCAAGTCGCCCGCCAGTATCTTCAAGGTCCGCACACTGTTGCGGGCCTTTTTTGGTTATGCACCCCGGCAAGACACTGGAATATCAGGTTTGTTAAGGATCAAAGACGGCCATCACCCGTTAAGTTAGAATAATTGGCAAATATCACCCGCTTCTCGCTGGCAAATCGATAATACCAGTGTATTCTAATATTGTGCGGTGCGGAATGTCCTGCCAGCACATCGACAATGTGATTCTGGAGCCTGCTTTTATGAAAACCCTGCGCCCTGTTCTGATTGTGCTGGCCATTCTGATTATCGTTGCCGGTGGCGGATATTATGCCTGGTTGCAAAATCAGGATGACTTGCCTGACTATATCGCATCGGGCAATGGCCGGATTGAGGCCGAAGAAATCCACGTCGCCACCAAATATGCCGGACGGGTTTCCGAAGTGCTGGTCGATGAAGGCGACCGGGTAAATGCCGGGGATATCCTTGCCAAAATGGATACATCCGAACTGGATGCCCAACTGGCACAGGCGTTGGCGCAAGAAGCCCGTGCCAAAGAAGCCGTCCCCGAAGCCAGGGCTGAAATTGTTCAACGCGAGAGCCAGTTGCGCCTGGCAAAACAACAATTGGATCGCGCGCAAAAACTGGTAAAAAATAACAATATCGCCCGCGAACAGGTGGACCAGCGCGAAGCGGACCGCGACATTGCTGTCGCCCAGCTTGAAGCTGCCCATGCCCGCCAGACCAGTGCCGAACGATCTGTCGAAGCTGCGGGTGCGGAAGTGGCGCGCATTCAGGTGCAAATTGATGATTCCGTTTTAACCGCCCCGCGTGGCGGCCGTGTGCAATACCGTCTGGCCGAACCGGGCGAAGTTCTGGCTGCGGGTGGCAAGGTTGTCACCCTGCTGGATTTAACCGACGTTTACATGACGGTGTTTTTGCCCACTTCGCAAGCGGGCCTGGCCTATGTTGGCAACGAAGCACGGATTGTGCTGGATGCAGCACCTGATTTTGTCATTCCTGCCACGGTTTCATTT
Source organism: Thalassospira sp. NFXS8 (assembly GCF_040148805.1). Classification (NCBI taxonomy): domain Bacteria; kingdom Pseudomonadati; phylum Pseudomonadota; class Alphaproteobacteria; order Rhodospirillales; family Thalassospiraceae; genus Thalassospira; species Thalassospira sp. NFXS8. Next base: position 811,340 of record NZ_JAGEMF010000001.1, read on the forward strand.
GTTGCCGACAATGCCCAGTTCACCCCGCGCGAAGTTGAAACCCGGACCGAACGCGAAAAACTGATGTTCCGGGTTAAAATCCGCATCAGCTCGGATCTGCTGGAACAAAACATTGAAAAGGTCAAAACCGGCCTGCCTGGCGAAGCCTATATCATTCTTGCATCCAACAGCGGTTGGCCGGACCGTTTAAAAGTTCACCTGCCTGCCGGGGCTGGCACCGTTGATACCACAGATCACCCGGCCAGCGGGACCAGCGACCAATGATTCCCCCCACCGGTGATACACACCCCCAGAACAACAGCATGACGAACGGTCCCGACACCCGGCCAGCCGTGCGGGTCGCAAATGTTTCACATCACTATGGTAAAACCGATGCCCTGTTAAACATTAATCTGGATCTTGATCAGGGGCGCATCGTTGGTTTTATCGGGCCTGATGGCGTAGGAAAATCCACCCTGCTTGGCTTGATCTCCGGGGCGCGGCAGGTGCAAAAAGGCGACGTCATAACGCTGGGCGGTGACATGCGCAACGCCCGTCAGCGTGCCAAAACATCGCCGCGTATTGCCTATATGCCCCAGGGGCTAGGTAAAAACCTGTATATGGATTTAACCGTACGCGAAAATCTGGAATTTTTCGGTCGCCTGTTTGGGCAAAAAAAGTCCGAACGCGCCCAACGCATTGAAAATCTTGTTCAAAGCACCGGGCTGGCCCCATTTACCAACCGGCCGGCAGGTAATCTTTCGGGCGGCATGAAACAAAAGCTGGGCCTGTGCTGCGCACTGATCCACGACCCGGACATTTTAATTCTCGACGAACCAACAACCGGCGTTGACCCGTTATCACGTCAGCAATTCTGGGATTTAATCGATAGTATTCGCAAGGCACGCCGGGGCATGACCGTGCTGGTTGCCACCGCCTATATGGATGAAGCCAGCCGGTTTGACCATTTGATTGCCATGAATGACGGCAAAATCCTGGCGCGCGGCACGGCGCAGGAATTATTGAAACAAACAAAAACCGACAGCCTCGAAGCTGCCTTTATCGCCCTTCTGCCCGAAGACCAGCGCAAGGACCACAAGGAACTGGTTATTCCGCCGCGCCCCGAAAGCGGCGATAAACCCGCCATCGAAGCAAAAGACCTGACCAAAAAGTTTGGCGATTTCACCGCTGTTGATCATGTCAGTTTTCGCATTGAGCGGGGCGAGATTTTTGGATTTTTAGGCTCTAACGGGTGCGGCAAAACCACCACCATGAAAATGCTGACCGGCCTGCTGCCCGCATCCGAGGGCAAGGCATGGCTATTTGGCGAACCCTCGAACGGCACCGACCTTAAAATGCGCGAACGGGTCGGCTATATGTCGCAGGCCTTTTCGCTATATTCCGAACTCACCGTGCGTCAAAATCTGGATTTGCACGCGCGGCTGTTTCACTTGCCGCCCGATCAACTCTCGTCACGCATCGATGACCTTTCAACCCGGTTTGGCTTGACCCATTATATGGATGATCTGGCTGAAAAACTGCCATTGGGGGTGCGACAGCGCCTGTCGCTGGCTGTTGCGATCATTCATTCGCCTGAAATCCTTATTCTTGACGAACCCACATCGGGGGTAGACCCGATCGCACGCGATGATTTCTGGCAATTGTTAATCGATCTGTCGCGCAATCAGGATGTGACAATTTTTATTTCCACCCATTTCATGAACGAAGCCGCACGGTGTGACCGTATTTCCCTGATGCATGCTGGTCAGGTTCTCGATAGCGACACGCCAGCGGCACTTGTAAAAAAACGCGGCACCGAAACGCTGGAACAGGCCTTTATCGCCTATCTGAAAGAGGCCACTGGCGACACTGACAAAACCGGGCGGAGTACGAATGCCAAAGATGCCACGCCTGGCATTGGCGAGATTAGCACCGACGAAGATGCCGAAAACGAGACCTTTATCGCGGCCGCCAACTGGGCGGAAACCGCTGTTCCCGGCTTTAGCCCGCGTCGCATGTGGGCCTATAGCCTGCGCGAGGCAATGGGGTTAATTCGCGATCCGATCCGGCTGGTCTTTGCTTTGCTTGGCACATTAATTTTAATGCCGGTTTTTGGCCTTGGCATTACGTTCGATGTTGAAAACCTGACCTATGCCGCACTGGATCGTGACCAGACCCCCGAAAGCCGCACCTATCTGGAAGGTTTGGCCGGATCGCGATATTTCACGGAAAAACCACCCCTGCACAGCTATGCCGAAATGGAAAACCGCATCAAAAGCGGTGAACTGGCACTGATAGTAGAAATTCCGCCAAATTTTGGCCGCAAGCTGCAACAAAATCGTAGCCCGGAAATTGCCGCTACCATTGATGCCACCATGCCGTTTCGCGCCGAAACCATCCATGGTTATGTGCAGGGCATTCACCAAAAGTATGTTGGCGACAACATCATGCGCGAAACCGGCAATGTGGCAACCACCCTGCCCGCCGGCATTCAGGCCCGCTATCGCTATAATCAGGATTTCAAAAGCATCTATGCCATTGTGCCATCGGTGATTGCCTTGTTGCTGGTATTTATTCCAGCGGTGCTGATGGCGGTTGGCGTGGTGCGCGAAAAGGAACTGGGCTCGATTACCAACCTGTATGTTACTCCGGTAAGCCGGTTTGAATTTTTGCTTGGCAAACAATTGCCCTATATAGCATTGGGAATGATCAATTTTTCCCTGATGACATTCATGGCGGTTGTTGTCTTTGGTGTGCCGGTAAAAGGCAGCTTTCTGGCATTGGTCCTAGGGGCTTTCCTGTTTGTGGTCTCAACAACCGGGCTGGGATTGCTGATTTCGTCTTTCACCAAAACCCAAATTGCCGCCCTGTTTGGCACCGCCATTGCCACCATGATCCCGTCGGTCATGTTTTCGGGCATGATGCAGCCAATATCCTCGCTTGAGGCCGGGCCGCGCGTTTTATCCATGATCATTCCCACCTCGCACTTCATGACCATCAGTGTCGGGGTCTTTACCAAGGCATTGGGATTAATGGCGCTATATCCGCAATTCATCATTCTGGCATTGTTTTTTCCGGCCCTGACAGGCCTTTCAATGCTGCTTCTTCCCCGGCAGGAGCGCTAGGACATGAAACTGCGTCATCGTCTTGAAAACATCTATCGCCTGGGGATCAAGGAACTGTTCAGTCTGCGACAGGATGTGGTGTTGCTGGCCCTGATCGTCTGGGCATTTTCGTTTGCCATTTACACCGCGGCCACCGGCCTGTCACATGACCTGCATAACGCATCAATTGCCGTGGTCGATCAGGACAGATCGCAACTTTCAACCCGCCTGCGAGATGCGCTTGAAAAACCCTATTTTAAAACGCCGGTCCTGATCAATTACAGCGATATCGACCCGGTAATGGATAGCGGCCAATATACCTTTGTGCTGGTTATTCCCACCGATTTCGAAGCCGATGTGATTGCCGGGCGAAAACCCGATATCCAGTTAAATATCGATGCCACCGCCATGATGCAGGCGGGAATTGGCGAAGGATATATCAACAGTATTTTCAGTCAGGAAGTTCGCACATGGATGGGCGGCAAAACCCAGGCTGCAGGCGAAACGGCACAATCTCCAATCGATCTGGTCTTGCGCTACGCCTTTAACCCCAATGCCGAAAGTTCGTGGTTTACCAGCGTTATGGAAATCATCAATAACGTAACCATGCTGTCAATCATTCTGGCCGGGGCGGCACTGATCCGCGAACGCGAACATGGCACCATTGAACATTTGCTGGTGATGCCACTGGCCCCGTTTGAAATTATGATGGCAAAGGTATGGTCAAACGGGCTGATCATTCTGGTTGCGGCAGGCCTGTCATTGGGGCTGGTGGTTGAGCTGATGCTTAAGGTCCCCATTGCCGGGTCCGAAGCCCTGTTTTTGGCAGGAACGGTCTTATACCTGTTTTTTGCCACCGCACTGGGCATTTTTCTGGCCACGCTGGCACAATCCATGCCGCAATTTGGCTTGTTGTTTATGCTGGTGGTCTTGCCCATGCGCCTGCTTTCAGGCGGCTATACCCCAACCGAAAGCCAGCCACAGCTCATGCAATGGATCATGACATTTGTACCATCAACCCATTATGTCAAATTTGCCCAGTCGATCTTATATCGCGGTGCGGGGCTGGATATTGTCTGGCCGGAATTTGCCATGGTCGCAGGCATTGGCGGGCTGTTTTTTGCCTTTGCCGCCTTCCGGTTTCGGAAATCCATTGCCGTAATGCGCACATAAATCGTGGCAAGCGGCTGGCGATGCGGTATTTTGCGCCCACATAACAAAAACAACCGCCCATCGCCAATTGGCCAATACAAGGAAGTACGCCTGATGATCCGCCATATTGTTCTGGTTAATTTCAAACCTGATACCAGCGAAAAAACAATTCAAAACCTGTTTGATCGCCTGGCAGCACTCCGCGACCAGCTACCCGGCATGCGCGATTTCGACGCCAGCCCGTCGATCAGCCCCGAAGGGCTGGAACAGGGTTTCAGGCACGGCATTTGCATTGATTTTGTCGATGAAGCCGCCCGGGATGCCTACCTTGCCCTGCCCGACCACAAAGCATTGGGGGCGGAACTGGTCAGCCTTGCCGAAGGTGGCATCAAGGGCCTGCTGGTATTTGACCTGAAAATAGGCTGATCAAGCGGTAGAGAAGCTACAAAAGGTATAGATGTCAGCATTCAAATTTGTAGGATCGTAGCCTTCATCGACTACGGCGTAAATGCGACGACAATGGTTTGAAGAACAACAGAACGCCACTAGAATGATTCAATATAAATTTATATGATATCACGATGGAAATTAGTCAGAAACAAATCAATGCTGTTGTTGCGCTGCCAGGGCCAGACAGATACGCGCACTTCATAAAAAAAATCGTGGATCGAGAAGAGGTTTGGGGGCTACATCTTGATGGATGGGCTTTGGCAGGACAAGGAGAGGATAAAAATTTATTTCCGGTTTGGCCTTTAAAGGAATATACGCTTTTATGCGCCGATCATGAATGGAATGGTTTTGTTCCAAAATCACTTTCTCTTGAAGAATTTGTTGATGAGTTGTTGCCGAAATTGAAGAGGGATGAAGTAGGCGTTGCTGTTTTTTATACACCATTTGATCTTGGAGTTGTTCCCTCTTTTGATCAGCTGCGTGAGGATATAGAAAATGAAATTAAAAAATACTAAGTTTTGATAAATCTCTGACAAACCTTCTCCTATCGAACCTCCATCAGGATAACTTTCTCCCCCAAAACCCCGTCCAGGTCCGCAATCACCAAAGCCCCCTCAAAACCCTGTTAGATCGGTATAGGAAAAAAGGGTTTTTACGGACATCAGCTTGCGCTTACAGTCAGGAATTAAAGCCCTCGGCGAATAATAACACCCTGAAGCATTTCACGATCAAGCATCAGGTCGGCAACAATCTTTTTGAGGCGGTTATTCTCGTCTTCAAGAGCCTTGGGCCGACGCATCTCGTCGGGCAACAAACCCGCATATTTATTTTTACAATTAAAAATACGTCGCCTGACTGATGCCGGCCTTGCGGCATATGCCCGTAACCAGCATTCCACTCTCTCCCTACTTCAAGATGAATACTTTCTGCGCGTCCGAGAATTAGATGCTTTCATATCTTCCGCGCCTTATTGCTAACCAAAAATCTGGCGCGGAAAACTCCAATCAAAAACGATCCAATTTAAAAGGCGCAGAGCAATTCGCGATCAGCCGTGCCGGATTTTGAACCCCAGAATGATGGATGCGAGCAGGAAGGTCAGCCCGTTGGAAATGATCACGGGCCAGTCACCGTTGAGCAGACCATAGACAAACCACAGCGCGATGCCGGTACATAATACCAAAAACATGCCCAACGATATGTCTGCAGTTGATCGGGTGCGCCATGTGCGCAGGACTTGCGGCAAAAAAGCCAGCGTCGTCAGGCTGCCTGCCAGAAGGCCCAAAACCGTTTCAAATGGTAACCCCATAGCATGCTCCTGCATCACGAAAGCAACCTGTCACTTGAATGCATTCAACACACAATCTGCACGCTTTCAAGTCAGAAAAAGTTCAATCCATAAAATTTCAAAAAATTATGAAAAAACAAGGCATTGGGGAACCGGGAAAAGGGACAGGAACGGCCCGAATGCACAAAACCCCGCCAAACGGGCGGGGTTGGAATGGTGGGCCTAACAAGACTCGAACTTGTGACCTCTCGCATGTCAAGCGAACGCTCTAACCAACTGAGCTATAGGCCCTTATATGTGCGAAGATGGTGGGCCTAACAAGACTCGAACTTGTGACCTCTCGCATGTCAAGCGAACGCTCTAACCAACTGAGCTATAGGCCCATCTTGCCATCTTCCGTTTGCCGCAATATGGTTACTTGCTAAAATGCTTTAGCGTTGTTTCTTGCGGCGCAGCGGTATTTAGCCCAAGGCTTGCAAAGGTGCAACCCCCCATTTGGCTTTTTGCAAAAAAATCTTCATGATAAGAGAATGCCTCGCCCGATTTGCACCATGTTGGTGCCCCTGACAGCCCGTGCGACGAAAGCCACATGAACCTGATGCCACCTGAACAAAGCACCAGCACCCCGGCGACTGTTTTTTTGCCGCAACAACAGACCCTCCCTGTGGTCTTTGCATCCCCTCATTCTGGTCGGGCCTATCCCGATGATTTGGTGTCGCAAGCACGAATCGATGCTTTTGCCCTTCGTGCATCGGAAGATGCCTTTGTTGACCGGCTGTTTGCCGCTGCCCCCCAAAGCGGCGCACCACTTCTATGTGCCAATTTTCCCCGTGCCTATGTCGATGTTAATCGTGGCGCGCTGGAACTTGACCCCCGCATGTTTGACGGTGAACTCCCCGAAGATGCAGATATACATTCAATGCGCGCCCTGTCCGGGCTCGGGTCGATCCCGCGTGTGGTCAGTGGCGGGGTGGAAATTTACAAAACCCGCTTGCCAATTACGGATGCGTTGCAACGTATCGATGCCTGTTACACCCCCTACCACACCGCCCTGCAAAAGCTCATCGACACCACACGTGACCAGTTTGGTTATTGTATCCTGATCGATTGTCATTCGATGCCAGGCGATTCGATGAATTCCACACAGTCTCCGGTTGAACTGGTCCTGGGTGATTGTTACGGACGATCCTGCCACCCGACATTAACCCGTTTTGTCAGCGAATGTTTTCGCGACATGGGCTATCGCCCGGCCTATAACGACCCCTACGCGGGCGGTTATTGCACCCGTCACTACGGGCAGCCTGACCAGCACGTCCACACCCTGCAAATCGAAATTAACCGCGCCCTGTATATGGAAGAAGAAACCCTGACACCCCATCGCGGTTTCACTGTTCTGCGCGATCAGATGAGCAAACTTATCGACACCTTTCACCAGTTCGACGGGAGCCCCCTGGAATGACCGCCGCCACCACCGATCATAAACTGGGCGATTTGCTGATCCGCGATGCCCGACCCGATGACTTTGCCCGCATCACCGAAATTTACGGCCACCATGTGCTGCATGGTCTTGCCTCGTTCGAGGAACGCGCCCCCGAAATTGCCGAACTGACGGCACGCTGGCAGCATGTGCGCGAACGCGGCCTGCCCTATCTCATCGCCGAAATTGACGGCAATGTCGAAGGCTTCGCCTATGCCGGCGCCTATCGCCCCCGCCCGGCCTATCGCTTCACCGTCGAGGATACCATTTATATTGCCCCGGAAATTGTCGGCAAAGGGGCCGGGCGCGCCCTGTTGTCAGAACTGATCACGCGCTGTACCGCCTTGGAATACCGCCAGATGGTCGCCATTATTGGCGATTCCGCAAATGTTGCCTCCATCGGCCTTCATGCCCGGCTTGGCTTTCGGGTGGCGGGAACGTTGCAGTCGGCGGGCTATAAACTGGGCCGCTGGGTCGATAGCGTGATCATGCAGCGCGGCCTTGGCGACGGCGATGGCACCATCCCCGAGATGGATCCCCGAACAACACCTCCCCCAAACACGCCATGATAAAGCGGACAAGTCGCGTAATTACCGCCACTTACACCGCAACGCACAAAACGGTAACGAGATTTTTTCCGGAGCCCGAATAGCACCCAAATTGTGCCACGCCACAATCAAAAACGCTGAAAACCCTAGATTCCAGACAAAAAAAAGGCCGCCTATGACAGCGGCCCAAGTCTAGGGAGGAAACGTCCAAGAAACGAGCGAACTAGTCGCTCGCCGGAATGCGCTACGTCCTACCGCAGCGCACAAATGGAGAATAGCCAGATCCTCGCTGCCTTGCAACATGTTTCTGTCTATTTTTTTATCATTAAAATTTATGCTGTTTTTTTGACCAAAAATTCACAGGACTGACACTTTTTCGATCCGCAGATGCCGCAAATTGTGGCACCTGGTCAGTAAACCTGTCCAAAATTTCAAAAGAATCGGGGCCGAATCGCCAGCATTAATTCGGGCGAAATTTTCAATTTCCCATTCTTAATGTCGGAAAACGAAGATTCTATCACCCCGGCATCGTCAAATTTTCTGAAAATCGGTAACCCAACACCACATCATAACGTGCTCAGCTCATGATCAGGTGTTCCTGCACCGTGCAAAGCCCTTAAAAAAGCACAGAACAGAAAAAGCTACACCCGGGCCAGGGGCACAATAGCTGCAATGACAAACACCTGCACCTTCACCAGCACAACCAAACACACCGCACGTCACGACAAGAAGGATGTAAAGCACGCGACATCAAGCCCGAACCCATCTAATCGTTCCCACCCCTGCGTACCGATCCGATAGTGCCTTGCCCCGCTTATGGCATTGAAGCCATAAAAACTGCAGAAACAGCAGGCGATGCTTCATGCTGGTTATGCAGCACCACGAAATTTCAAAATGACGGGAAATTGCACGCCCGGGGCCGGGGCTAGGGCCATGATCATGACCAGGAGATTCTTGCCCCTTAAACCCGGATTTGATCTGGGAACGTCACGCGTTCCAAACAAGGTGATATCCCCGAACCTGCGGCCAGAAATTTGTGGATATGGCAAAATCAGGAAATGATTGTTCCGACAGATAATGACGGTTCGCAGGCCGGGTGCAAAATCACAGTCGCCCCGGCCCCTTCAGGCCGGGCGGGGCGCGAAACGATGCGGGAAATTCCCATACCGTCTGTTTCCTGATCTTTTTTAATTTCATACATACGCTGATCCGCCAGATCAACCAGCGTATGGGGATCTTCTATTTTGTCTTCAATACGCTCGGCAATGCCGACGCTACAATGCTGACGCCCCCCGTCAGGAAGCTCTGTTAGGCCATCTTCAACAACACGGCGCATCACTTCGCGCGCCTGCGCCGTACTAAGACCAGGCAGCAGGACCAAAAATTCCTCTCCGCCCCACCGTACAACTACATCGCCACGGCGCAGGCCCTCAACCAGGCTTTCACCACTTTTGGCCAGAATACGATCACCGCGGTCATGACCGAACTGGTCGTTCACCTGTTTGAAATTATCCAGATCGACAAATGCAATTGCAAACGGGCGGCAATTACGTCGGGCGGCTTCAAACCCCAAAAACAGCATTTCGCTGCCAAAACCACGGCTATACGCCCCTGTCAGGGGGTCCTGCGCAATTTGCTGAATATTGATAATGGTTCGGTGTAACTGCAACAATGCCGATAGTGCCGCCGTCATCGTCATAACCAGAAAAAGCACCCGGGTGGACATTAACCCCGCATCCACCGCACCCGTGGTATCGGGCAGCAACCCCGACACATCAAGCGCCGCAGGAATAGCCAGAAAAGCGCAAACCTCAATCAGGGACAGGGGCATTGCGGCAAGCAACATCCCCATTGCCAGCAACAATAACGAATGGGTCATTACCGACGCGGCCAATGCCGCAGGATCGGCCAGTGACAGGCCAAACAGCACCCCCGCAGACACCATTAAAAGGGCAAAGGGCAATAAAGGCATCTTGCGCCGCAACCGCGAACCAAAGCGCCCGTCAAGAACCACCCAAAATGCCACCAGCACAACGACCAGCCGTGACACATTTAAAACATTGGCAGAAAACAACGTTTCATAGGTGCCGTCCCATAACGGGGCGCAAAACAGAAACAGCAGAACAAAACCCGCTGCCAGCCGCCCGGTATGACGTAAAATTTCCGAACGCCGCAAACGCAAGGCATCGTTATGGAAAAAAGGTATGACAAGATCGCGACAATCATATCGCAATCGCCCTCGAAGGGAAGACGCCAAAGGATATTTCGAGGCTGGCACCAAGGGGCTCCGTCACCTATTTCGACCAGGAGCACCCAGCGCCCCGGAAATTCAAAGCTATCCTCACCTTATAATTGCGAAATGACAACTATCCATAAGAGCAGCAAATTCGCAATAAAAGTAAATTAGCAGCAAATTTTCGGAATTATTATGAATATAATCGGTATATTATACGCAATATTTAGTGGTAAATGCCAAAATGACAAAGGGGCAGTTTTGCAACTGCCCCTTTATTCATCACCTGCACTGACAAAGAACCGACGTCACACCTGTCAGATCATCCCCAAAGATTTACATCCGGCAATGCCATCACACCTTTGGTAAATTCAATGCCATCGTCGCGATCTTTTGCCATCCAGAGCGGCCCGTCCAGGTCAACAATGCGAGCTTTTGCGGCCACCACCATGGCAGGTGCCATCGCAAGCGATGTTCCAACCATGCAGCCCACCATCAATTGCATCCCCGCCTCGAGGGCAGCATCGGCAAGTTCAAGTGCGCCGGTCAGACCGCCGGTTTTATCGATCTTGATATTGATCATGTCATAAAGCCGGGCCAGACGCGGAATATCGGCCACCGTATGAACCGATTCATCCGCGCACAGCAAAACCGGGCAATCAATATCTACCAGCCCGTCATCATTGCCCGCAGGCAAGGGTTGTTCGATCATTTCGACACCCAGCGCATCAAGCTCGGCCCCGATATCGCGCAACAGCTCGATTGACCAGGCCTCGTTGGCATCAACAATCAAACGCGATGTTGGCGCGCCTTCACGCACGGCCCGCACCGATTCCAGCACGTTCTCGCCGTTCAGCTTTAACTTCAAAAGCGGCGCGGATGCCGCTTTTTTAGCTGCTTCACGCATCGCATCAGGGGTATCAAGGCTTAACGTTTCTGCCGTAACCAGCCCTTCGGGCGCTGGGGTTTCAAGCCCGGGCAAATCCCAGACCCGGCGGCCAAAACGTTTGGCTTCCAGGTCCCAATAGGCACAGTCAACCGCATTGCGCGCGGCCCCGGCCTTCATTGCATCTTGCAATTCCGTCCGTGTCATACCGCGATCAAGTGCGTCTGCCTGTGCCGTGATATCGGCAATCACCTGATCAATCGACTCGCCATAACGGGCATAGGGAACACATTCCCCGCGCCCGCTAAATTCCCCATCACTCAGGGTAACAACCACCACTTCTGCCTGGGTTTTCGCCCCGCGTGAAATTTTAAAAGCTGTTCGTAGCGGCCAGACTTCGGATGTGACGCTTAATTTCGGCACATCAGATCTCCTGCAGTTTGTCGACAATCGGGGCAACGCCGTTGCGCACCGGATCCACACATGGCAGGCCAAATTCAGCCGACACGTCCGCCATCAGCTTTTTTGCCGCCGCGTCATCAAGGGCCTTGGTGTTAATGGCAAACCCCACCACCACACAATCGGGGTTGGTCAGGCGCGCATGCATCAGGTTAACTTCCAGCGTGGTTTTCAAATCCGGCAGGGAATAACCGGGCAAACCGCGCATATGGGTACGAGTCGGCTCGTGGCACACCACCAGAGCATCAGCCTGGGAGCCATGCAACAGGCCCATCGAAACGCCCGCAAACGAGGCATGGAACAGGCTGCCCTGCCCTTCGACAACATCCCAGTGATCCGCATCATTGGCCGGAGCAATGGTTTCAACAGCACCGGAAATAAAATCGGAAATCACCGCATCAACCGAAATGCCTTCGCCTGCAATGAAAATGCCTGTCTGCCCGGTGGCGCGGAAGGTTGATTTAATGCCGCGCTTTTTCATTTCTTCTTCAATGGCCAGGGCGGTATACATTTTACCAACCGAGCAATCAGTGCCAACGGCCAAAACGCGCTTGCCGCTGCGCTTTTCGCCATTGCCAATCGGCAATTTTCCGCTGAAGTGACGCACGTCAAACAGCGAAACGCCCTTGGCGGCGGCGGCTTCAACCAGTTCAGGGATCGTGCTCAGCTTGGTGTGCAAACCATTGGCAATGTCCATACCGGCGTCAATCGCGGCCAGCAGGGTTTCCATCCATGCCGGTCCGATAATACCACCACGGTTGGCAACGCCCAGAACCAGGGTTTTCACACCCGCTTCGCGGGCTTCGGCAATGGTCATATCTGGCAGGCCAAGGTCGGCATGGCAGTTTTCCAAACGCAATTGGCCCTTGCACCATTCCGGGCGCCATTGTTTGATGCCAATGGCGGTCTTCGCGGCCAGTTCATCCGGGGCATCGCCAAGAAACATTAGATAGGGATGTTCGATTTTCATTCTTTACCTCCTTGACCAGCACACAAGCGCTGAACTTATAATCTGAAAGCGACTATAGCCTGAATAGGACGTTTCCTGCCAGTTTTACTCTTGGGTCATATTCGGCTATATCGTTAGATGTTCGCATTGAATTCGGAAAAACGCATAAAAAACCGAAATTTATTCGATCATTTGCCAACTTAAACACAGTTTGTTGTAAAGGACGCCGGTAAAAACCGGTAAAAAAGCAATAAACTGCAATTATGAAGGACTGGCGTGAAAGCGCCCGACTTATGATGAGTACGGATCTCAAAACGTGGCTATCCGAACGAAAAATTGAAGAAGTCGAATGTATTGTCCCTGACATGTCAGGGGTGGCACGCGGGAAGGTGTTGCCAACCCAAAAGTTTTTGCGCGGGGTTGAAAACAAAAGCCTCGCCATTCCCGAGGCAATTTTCTGCCTGACTGTCACCGGTGGATACCCCGAAGAAACCGATGCATTTCTGGACCCGGCGGAAAAAGACGTGGTGATGGTACCTGATGCCGAAACCATTCGTGTTGTTCCCTGGTACGAAGAACCAACCGCCCAGATCATTTGCGATTGTTACCATTTTTCCGGCGAGGAAGTGTCGATTTCCCCGCGCAATGTTCTTAAACGGGTCCTCAAACAGTTTGAAAACCTGGGCATGCGCCCGATCATTGCCCCGGAACTTGAATTTTATCTGGTTGCCAAAAACACCGACCCTGACAACCCGCTTGAACCGCCTGTCGGGCGTTCTGGCCGACCGGAACGGGCATCAAACGCCTTTGGCATTGATGCCATTAACGAATTCGACCCGCTGATCGAAGACCTTTACGACTATTGCGAGGCCATGAATATCGATGCCGATACCATGAGCCACGAATCGGGCCCGGCACAGCTGGAAATGAACTTTAACCATGGTGCGCCGCTCGAACTTGCCGATCAGTCGTTTTTGTTTAAGCGCACGCTGCGTGAAACGGCATTAAAACACGGTGTCTATGGCACATTTATGGCCAAACCAATGGGCAACCTGCCCGGCAGCGCCATGCATATTCACCAAAGCCTGATCGATATCGACACCGGCAGAAACCTGTTTTCCAATGAAGACGGCGAAAATTCCAAACTGTTCCTGAACTATATTGGTGGCTTGCAGCGTTATTTGCCCGCGGCAATGCCGTTGCTGGCCCCGAACATGAACAGCTATCGCCGGTTGCAGCCGTGGTCGGATGCGCCAATCAACATGCACTGGGCACTGGATAACCGCACGGTTGGCCTGCGCCAGCCCAACGGCCCGCCCAGTGCCCGCCGGATCGAAAACCGCATTCCGGGTGCCGACGCCAACCCTTATCTGGCGATTGCGGCTTCTCTTGCCTGTGGCCTTTTGGGCATTCAGGAAGAAATCGATCCGACAACACCGATCGAAGGATCGGGTTATGACCGGGCGCATTCCCTGCCCCGACATATCCACGAAGCCCTGGCAAAATTCAGCCGGTCCCGCCCCTTAAAGGAACTGCTGGGTGACGAATTTTCTGCCGCAGTTCTGGCAGTTAAGGAAGCCGAATGGGATGCATACCAAACCGTGATCAGCGCATGGGAACGTGAGCATCTTCTGCTTAACGTTTAACCCTGATCGTTTTAATGTGCCGTGAATTCACGCAAATATTGCGCCGAAATCGATATTTCGGCGCAATTATTTTTTGTAATATACGAAATAAACAGCATAAAATTCAAAACACGCCAAGACTCTGATTCAAGTGTTTGACAAAATCCGGAAACCTCACAGGATTATGGCAGGCATGGGAGGAACAGGGAGGCCCCCATGATAAATGACGTTGCCACCAGGGAGGCACCGCAAAATGAAACCAAACAAAAAATCTATCAGCCTGACAGCCTTTACGACCGCCATTGGCCTTTTAAGCCTTGCCCATAACGTATCGGCACAAGAAGTTTTAAATATTTACAACTGGTCAGACTATATTGCCGAAGATACCGTCGCCAATTTTGAAAAGGAATTTGGCGTCAAGGTTAACTACGATGTTTATGACAGCACCCAGATGGTCGAGGCAAAGTTGCTGGCTGGCAATTCCGGTTATGACCTTGTGGTGCCAACGCTGGCCGATGCCGAGCGCCTGATCAAGGCCGGGTTATTCTTGAAACTCGACAAGTCGCAATTGCCTAATTACAGCAATCTGGACCCGGCAATTCTCAAGCAAACAGCCAAATACGACACCGACAATGCCTATGCCGTACCCTATTTGTGGGGCACAAACGGCATTGGCTATAACGTTGCCAAAATCAGGGAAGTTTTGGGCGATGACGCGCCGGTCGATAGCTGGTCGATGGTATTTGACCCCAAATATGCCGAGGCTCTTGGCAAATGCGGGCTAACCATGCTGGACGATCCCAGCGAAATTGTCCCCCTTGTTAGTGCTTATTTAGGTACTGCCGACACGCCGCAAAACATTGAAACCGTCGAGGCCGCAATGGCGCAACTTGAAAAAGTTCGCCCTTACATCACCTATTTCCACAGTTCCCAATATATCAACGATCTGGCGAATGGTAACATTTGCGCCGCCATTGGCTGGTCGGGTGATATCTATATGGCCGCGTCACGCGCTGCGGAGGCCAATAATGGCAACGAGATCAAATATGTTATTCCCAAGGAAGGCACGTTGATCTGGTTTGATACCATGATGATCCCGGCTGATGCCTCGCATCCTGACCTTGCCCTGAAATTCATCAACTATATTTTGCGGGGCGATGTCAGTGCGGCAATCACGAATTATGTCGAATATGCAGGCCCCAACCTGGCCGCAATGGATATGATCGAGGACCGCATCAAAAACAATCCCGGCGTTTATCCGTCAGACGAGGTGAAAGAACGACTGCGTTCCAAGGTTGAACCCGGGCAAAAAATTCTGCGCACCAGAACCCGGTTATGGACCAAACTGAAAACCGGCCAATAAACGCGATCAACATCAAGGTTTATGCGTGCTTGAAAACACAAAATTAGTGGCGTGCCAGTATCTTGTGTTTGACAAATCCGCGAACCGTTTAAAGGATAGATCAGAGCTTGCAGGGGCAACATCCCCCGTTTGCCTGTCTCAACGCTGTCATTAAGGGAGGCACAGCGACATGTCGTCACTAAAAAAATGCACCACCAGCCTGGTTGCGCTGGTCGCGGCTGTTTCAGCCCATGCGACCATTGCATCGGCCGAGGATGTATTGAACATCTATAACTGGTCGGATTATATCGCCGAGGATACCGTTGCCAATTTCGAAAAGGAATATGGCGTAAAGGTCAACTACGATGTCTATGACAGCAATCAGGTTGTCGAAGCCAAATTGCTGGCAGGACATTCGGGCTATGACATTGTTGTGCCAACTCTGGCCGATGCCCAACGCCTGATCCAGGCTGATATTTTCCAGAAGCTGGATAAATCCAAATTGCCAAACTATGGCAACCTGGACCCGGCTATTTTGAAACAGACTGCCAAATACGACCCCGACAATGCCTATGCCGTACCCTATATGTGGGGCACAAACGGCTATGGCTACAATGTCGACAAGGTTAAGGAAATTCTGGGCGATGATGCCCCGACCGATAGCTGGGCGCTTATTTTTGATCCGAAATACGCCGAACCGTTGTCAAAATGTGGCCTGACCCTGCTTGATGATCCGGGGGAAATGGTTGATCCGGTTAATTTCTATCTGGGTAATGGCGACAAACCGCAAAGCAAGGAAACCATTCAGGCCGCGATGACGCAGCTTGAAAAAGTTCGTCCGTTTATCACCTATTTCAACAGTTCCCAGTACATCAACGATCTTGCCAACGGCAATGTCTGCGTTTCTGTCGGTTTTTCCGGCGACGTGTTTATGGCGCGTGACCGTGCCGACGAAGCCGAAAATGATGTTCACATCAATTATGTGATCCCGAAGGAAGGCACGTTGATCTGGTTTGACACCATGTTAATCCCGGCCGATGCACCGCACCCCGATCTGGCACACAAATTCATCAATTATGTTCTTGATGCCAAGGTTAGTGCCTCGATCACCAACTATGTTACCTATGCTGGCCCGAACCTGGCAGCGATGGAATATGTTGATGATGAAATCAAAAATAACCCCGGCATTTATCCGTCGGACGAGGTAAAGGCAAAACTGCGCGCCAAGGTTGAACCCGGGCCCAAATTGCTGCGCGAACGGACCCGTTTGTGGACCAAATTGAAAACCGGCCAGTAAGGTCTGTTTCAATAAAAAACGGATATACACAAGGCGCGGTCCCCCCGCGCCTTGTTTTTTTAATGACTCGTATTACGCAACGCGAAAAAACCCTTCGCAAACGCAAACACACGATGGATAAAAGCAACTTCTGTGAAGCAAAAAATGCTCAATTACTGAACAGCACCGCCCATTTTCCCTGCATTTTAGCCAAAAACACCATCTAAACGTTCGAAATATCGCACACCACTCTTTACAGATTGCGGAATTGCTTCATCCTGTTAAGCAGAAAAAAGATAAATAGTTTCACAACATCAGACGGGAGAATCCTGGTGTCGCAGGGGGCCAATCAGCAAGAAGCACGCGAATGCGTGCAGTCAAGCCAACCGTGGAACGATCCGGATGCGGTTCCGTTTATCCGGTTTGAAAAAGTAACCAAAAAATTCGGCGATTTTTACGCTGTCGACGATGTATCGCTTGATATTTATCGTCACGAACTGTTCGCCCTGCTGGGTGGTTCAGGCTGTGGTAAAACCACCTTGTTACGCATGCTGGCCGGGTTTGAAGAACTGACCGACGGCAAAATCTTTATTGATGGCGTGGATATGGCCGGCGTTCCACCCTATGAACGCCCCACCAACATGATGTTTCAATCCTATGCGCTGTTCCCGCATATGAGTGTTGAAACCAATGTGGCCTTTGGCCTGCATCAGGACGGTTATTCAAAATCTGAAATCAAAGACCGCGTCGCCGATATGCTGGCACTGGTGCAAATGAGCAAGTTTGCCAAACGCAAACCGCATCAGCTTTCGGGCGGACAACGCCAGCGTGTCGCCCTGGCGCGGTCACTTGTCAAACAACCCAAGGTTTTGTTACTCGACGAACCGTTAGGGGCGCTTGATAAAAAACTGCGCGAACAAACCCAGTTTGAACTGGTCAATATCCAGGAAAAACTTGGCACCACCTTTGTCATGGTGACCCATGATCAGGAAGAAGCCATGACAATGGCCTCGCGCATTGCTGTGATGAATGAAGGGGTCATCAAACAAAAAGGTACCCCGTTTGAACTTTATGAATACCCCAATTCCCGCTTTACCGCCAATTTCCTGGGTCAGGTCAACCTGATTGAAGGAACACTGGTTGATGATGACGAAAAATACGCCATCATCCGGTCTGACGATATTGGCGGCGATATTTATATCGACCACGCGGTTCAGGGCCATGAAGGCACCACACTTTGGGTTGCCCTGCGGCCGGAACGCCTGCGTCTTTGCACCGAAAAACCCGAAGACAGCGCCCATAACTGTTTTGGCGGCAAGGTCGAGGAAATCGGCTATCTTGGCGGCCTTTCGACCTATCACGTCCGCCTTGACAGCGGCCTGCGCATCAAGGTTAGCGAACCCAATACCCATCGCCACAATGAACCGCGCTATACGTGGGAAGACCGGGTTTGGGTAACCTGGGAGACGGGGTCCGCCTCGGTGCTGAACCAATGAGCGAGATAAAACCAACCCTTAAACAACGTTTTGACCGCTGGATGATCCGGCATGGGCGGGTTCTTGTTATTGGCTTGCCCTATTTGTGGCTGTTCCTGTTTTTCCTGGTGCCGTTCCTGATTGTTTTAAAAATCAGTTTCGCCACCGCCGAATATGCCCAGCCGCCCTATAGCGCGCTGTTTCAATGGGTGGATGAAGGGGTCAATGTTGCCATCAATTTTGGCAATTACCTGTTTTTGCTTTCCGACAGCCTTTATATCACCGCGTATCTGAATTCGATCCGTATTGCCGCCATTTCAACCGTCATCACGCTATTAATCGGCTATCCAATGGCCTATGGCATTGCCCGGGCCAAGGGGTCTACGCGCAACCTGTTGCTGATGCTGGTGATTCTGCCGTTCTGGACCAGCTTTCTGATCCGCGTTTATGCCTGGATCGGCATTTTGGACCGCGAGGGATTAATCAACGCTGCCCTGATGGGGATGCACATCATTTCCGAACCCCTGATTATGCGCCAAACCGAATTCGCGGTTTATATCGGCATTGTCTATACCTACCTGCCCTTCATGATCCTGCCGCTGTATTCAACGCTCGAAAAAATGGATGGCAGCCTGCTTGAAGCTGCCCTCGACCTTGGCTGCAAACCATGGAAGGCGTTTTTGAAGATTACGCTGCCGCTTTCCATGCCCGGTGTTCTGGCAGGGTCCTTGCTGGTTTTCATTCCTGCTGTGGGCGAATTCGTAATTCCGGAACTTCTGGGCGGCCCCAATACCCTTATGATCGGGCGAACCTTGTGGAACGAGTTTTTCTCCAACCGGGATTGGCCAATTGCATCCTCTGTTGCGATCGCCATGCTGATTTTTCTGGTCGTGCCGATCATGTATTTTCAGCACATTCAGGGTAAAACCGAGGAGGCCGGGAAATGAGCGGCAAAAGATCAATCTTCTTAACCTCGGCACTGTGTTTCGGTTTTGCCTTCCTCTATGTGCCCATCCTGCTTGTGATCATTTATTCGTTCAATGAAGGCAAACTGGTTACGGTCTGGGCCGGGTTTTCAACCAAATGGTATGTCGAACTGTTTCAGGATGACGGCATGATTGACGCTGCCTGGAACAGCCTGCGTATCGGGGTTATGTCAGCGACCCTTGCCCTTGCCATTGGCACCCCGGCCGGGCTGGTGATGTCACGGTTCGGGCGTTTTAAAACCCGCACCATGTTTTCCGGCATGATCGCAGCCCCGCTGGTGATGCCCGACGTTATTACCGGCCTGTCATTGCTGCTGTTATTTGTTACCATGGAACAGCTTATCGGCTGGCCCGAAGGCCGGGGCATGACCACCATTGTCATTGCCCACACAACATTCTGTGCGGCCTATGTCGCCGTTGTTATTCAATCACGTCTGGCCGGGATGGATAGCTCGATCGAGGAAGCGGCGATGGATCTGGGGGCCAAGCCCACCAAGATTTTCTTCCTGATCACACTGCCAATGATTTTACCGGCCCTGATGGCAGGCTGGCTTCTGTCTTTCACACTGTCGCTTGATGATCTGGTCATTTCCAGTTTCGTGGCCGGCCCCGGTTCCACCACCCTACCCATGAAAGTCTTTTCGTCGGTCAGGCTGGGGGTTTCGCCCGAAATCAATGCGTTGGCCACCCTGATCATTGTTGCAATTTCAATCCTGATCATTATTGCCAGCATCCTTGTCATGCGCTCCGAACGGCAACGCAGCCGCCAGATACAGGATGATCCCGGAATTGTCGGCTAATTGATTATGATGTCTCGTCGACAATAAAATAAAACACAAAACCGCCCGGCCTTGCCCCGGGCGGTTTTCGTTTAACAAAAGCCACAAAATGCTGCGTTTATCACGGCGAACGATCAATAAAAAAGGATGGCCGAACAAAATGCGGCCATCCTTTTTCAATTCACAGTCACAAAATAACTATAAAACAGCCGGTGCATCCTGCTGCCCAACATTGCTTTGCTTCATCACCGTAATTTCGGCGCGCCAAAACTCGATGACAGCCGTTTCGGCAGACTGGGAGAAATCAATAATCATGTCTTCAAGGGCATTCTGGCGCATCAGCACCACAACCCTGGCAGGCACCTGCGACATTTGCCACAGCCCCAATACAAGGGCGAACGAATTCGCCATCAGGTTTCGGGCCTGTTGTGCCGTAATGGCATAAATTTCAGAAAGCGCATCCGCAGTACGTTTAACCATAGCGGCCACATACCGCTTATGGATCAACACGCTTTCGTCATCGGCCCCTTGCTCCAGCACACCATGCGATAGTGATGCCAAATGCAAAAACCGTGATCTTTTAACAAGATAGTCAACAAACTGGCGGGCAACACGCAAGGCATCGCGTTCTGCAGGCGGGCGAAGGGCCTCCTGCTCGATCATATCCAGATTGTTTTCGCTCCATCCCTTGAAAAAGCGACGGAGCACCTCAAGAAACAAGGCCTCTTTGCTGGAAAAATAAAGGTATAATGTGCCTTTGGCCAGGTTGGCCTTTTTTGCAACTTCCGCCGCTGACGGCAGTTGCCCCTCACCTTCCAGAAAAAGCGCCTCGGCGGCGTCTATTATATCGTTCCTACGGCGCAGTTTTTGTTCATGACTGCGTGCGCGAACGAGGCATTCGTTTTCCATAAATTGTTCTTCCCCGGTCTTCTCCCCGGCAGATTATTGCCCGCAAAGAAGTGCAGAGTCAAACAACCGTTCCCGCTATCACCTCATTTAACGCTTCACAAACATCCGATACGCAATGCAGCCATGCGGTCAGCAATGTCAAAACGATGCAGCATTTTTAAGAATGGCTAAAGCCAATTGCATGATTCTGCATGTTTTTTCGATCATCCAAAATGACTATTGGTCATCTTTGATAGCGTTTCTTCTGCCAAAACAACAAAATCAATTTTCGTATGATCACCCGCCAAAACACGACAACCGGGCATTGTTTTTCACACGGGCAATTCTGTGGTACGTTTCACTTCGCGCAGGGTAATAACGGTTTGCACCCGTTCCACACCGGGTAACTGGGTCAGGACTTCGCTGTGGATACGTTCGTAATCCGATGTGTTGCTGTACACAACATGCACCAGATAATCGCTTTGCCCTGCCAACAGGTAACATTCGACGACTTCGGGAACAGACTGGATTTCCCGTTCAAAATCTTCCAGCGCCTGCCGCGTTTGCCGGGCAATGGAAATATTGACAAAGGCATTGCCCGGTTTACCGATCCGTTTCGGGTTTAGCAACATGGCGTAACGGTCAATAAACCCGGCTTCTTCAAGCAGGCGTACACGGCGCAAACAAGCCGAGGCCGACAGGTTCACTTTTTCCGCCAGATCCGCATTGCTAATGCGCCCGTCCTGCTGCAGCAAGCGCAATATCATCCGGTCGCGATCGTCGATGTCCATTCGAATGTTTCCCTGACATATTGGCATTTTCTTAAAATAATCTGCCAACATTACCATTTTTTGCGGCCCAAATTGAAGAGAAATTGCCATAATTTTAGGGTAACGTTCAAACATAACTAAAAGCCGGGCAAAAAGCCCACCCGCCACTTCAAAATCCGGGAGGTCACACGATGTTAATCGGTGTCCCAAGAGAGATCAAAAACCATGAATATCGCGTCGGCATGACCCCGTCATCCGTACGCGAAGCCATTACCCACGGCCACAAGGTCATTATCGAAACCAATGCTGGTGCCGGTATTGGCTGTAGTGATGCCGATTATCAGGCAGCGGGGGCCACAATAATTGATACTGCCAGCGAGATTTTTGCCACCGCCGAAATGGTGGTCAAGGTCAAGGAACCGCAAAAAGTTGAATATGAACAACTGCGCCCCGGTCAGTTGTTATTTACCTATTTGCATCTGGCACCGGATCCTGAACAAACCAAAGGCCTGATCAAATCGGGCGTAACCGCCATTGCCTATGAAACCGTCACCGACCGCAACGGCGGCCTGCCATTATTGGCCCCGATGTCGGAAGTGGCCGGGCGCATGGCACCCCAGGTGGGGGCTGCTGCCCTGCAGAAAGCCAATGGCGGACGCGGGATGTTGCTGGGGGGTGTCCCCGGCGTTTCCCCGGCCAAGGTGGTTGTCATTGGCGGTGGTGTCGTTGGCACGAATGCTGCCCGCATCGCGGCAGGCATGGGGGCCGATGTCACCATTCTTGATAAAAACATCAAACGGTTAACCTATCTCGACGATATCTTCGGTCCGCGCATCAAAACCCAATATGCCACCATCGATGATACCGAATCGCTGGTATATGATGCCGACATGGTTGTCGGGGCGGTTCTGATCCCCGGTGCTGCCGCACCAAAACTGATCCGCCGTGAACAACTGTCAAAAATGAAGCCAGGCTCGGTCATTGTGGACGTCGCCATTGATCAGGGCGGGTGTTTTGAAACATCCAAAGCCACCACCCACGCCGACCCGATTTATATTGTTGATGACGTTGTGCATTACTGCGTTGCCAATATGCCCGGTGCGGTTGCCCGGACATCCACCTTCGCCCTGAACAACGCCACCCTGCCCTTTATGCTCGCCCTCGCCGACAAGGGCTGGAAAAAGGCCTGTCAGGATGATGTTCATCTGGCAGCGGGCCTTAACGTGCATGATGGCAACATCACCTATGAAGCAGTTGCTCGCGAACTGGGCTACGATTATCTGCCTTTGCAAAAAGCACTGGCATAGACCGAAAACACCTTAAAATCTGTTTTGTGCAAACCCCGCTGTCACGGCGGGGTTTGTCTGTTCGGGCGTTATTCAGCTTGAGCGCGCTCAAACGTCAGCAAGGTTTTGCGCAGCATATCAAACTCTGCCGACCCCAGATTGTAACGCAACCGCGACTGCACCTTTTGCCAGTCGCCTGCGGCGGCATCAAATGCAGAACGGCCAGCATCGGAAACCGATAAAAAGCGCCGCCTTTTATCGGCAGGGTCCATCCGCGATATCACCAGCCCCGCCTTTTCCAATGGTCGCAACCCGCGCGACATGGCTGACTGGTCCATAAACATGGCATCGGCCACCGCCTGTACCGACGGGTTTGCCATTCGCTGAATATGCGCCAACAGGGTAAATTGGCCGATGGTCAACCCGTGCCGCGCAAGGGCGGCATCATATTGCCGGCTGACCACGCGCGTTGCACGGCGAAGGGCATGCGCCATACAGACGCCGGTCAGGGCCAGGGCAACCGCATCCGCGCGGGGCGATTTTTCATGTTTGGTCACACAGCAACTCCCGGTTGGCGGTTAAGGGCGGCATGATGATTGCCAAGTTCATGCATATGACTATATATTAAATGCATATGCATTTAATAGCCCGGCTTGACACGCCAGCAACATCGCCAACCTGCCATGAATGGACACAGACATGACCCTTCCCGATATCGTTTTATGCGCCCCGCGCCGCACGGCCATTGGCAAATTCAACGGCACCCTTGCCCCCGTTTCCGCAACCGACCTTGGCGCGCGGGTTATTGCCGGGGTTATGGCCGATGCCAAACTGTCTGCTCGCCAGATTGACGGCGCAGTGATGGGCAATGTGGTGCAGGCAGGCAACAAAATGAACCCGGCGCGCCAGGCCGTGGTTAATGCCGGGCTGGGCGATGCGGTTCCGGCAGTAACAGTAAACCGTGTTTGTGGTTCAGGGGCCGAGGCCATTGCCGCTGCTGCCCGTGAAATATGGCTGGGCCATAGCGCCATCATGATCGCGGGGGGCATGGAAAACATGGACCGCGCCCCGTATTTGCTGCCCAACGCCCGTTTTGGCTATCGCATGGGGCCCGGTGAAATACAGGACAGCATGTTGCTAGACGGCCTGCATGATGCCTTTTCGGGCGAACATTCAGGCTGGCACACCGAAGATTTGATCACGGAAAAAAACATCTCGCGCGACGATCAGGACCGCTGGGCCGCCCGCTCGCACCAGAACTTTGCAGCCCGCCAGCAAAACGGGGCGTTTGAGGGCGAAATTACTGCCATCGAAATTGCCGGTAAAAAAGGAACAATCACGTTTGATCGCGATGAATCGGTTCGCCCGGAAACCAGCATCGATGTGCTGGCAAAATTACGCCCGGTCTTTCGCCCCGATGGCACCATTACCGCCGGCAACGCACCGGGTTTAAACAGCGGCGCTGCGGCCATGATTGTCGCCAACCGCGATGCCGCCGAAAAAGCAGGCCTACGTCCGATGGCACGGCTGGTATCTTACGGCGTCGCGGCCGTGGCCCCGGCGATGTTTGGCATTGCCCCCGTCCCCGCCGTGCAACAGGCACTGCATCGCGCGGGATGGCAGCGTGGCGACATTGACCGCATCGAAATTAACGAAGCCTATGCCGCCGTGCCGCTGGCAGTGCTACGCGAACTGGGGCTGCCCGAAGATATCGTCAATGTTGATGGCGGGGCCATTGCGCATGGCCACCCGATTGGGGCCACCGGGGCCGTTTTAACCACCCGTTTAATCCATTCCATGCAATGCGATGGCCTTAAACGCGGCATTGTCACCCTGTGCATCGGCGGCGGTCAGGGCATTGCGCTGGCGCTTGAAATCATCAGCTGATTTAAAAGGGGCGGGCTTCTCTGAAGCCCTTGTCAATCGCTTCACAAGCCGTGCGGCGAAAATTTCCATAAAAAAAACCACCCGGCACGCCAAAGCATACCGGGTGGCTTTAAAATTCAGATAGCGACCTTCAGGATCAGAATTCAACCTGCGTCACGTCGCGCACAGCGCCCTTATCGGCACTGGTAGCAAGGGCGGCATAGGCCCGCAATGCCGTTGTCACCTTACGCTTGCGCGGTTTGGCGGGCTTCCAGGCAGCCGCACCTTTGGCTTCCATTGCTTCGCGGCGTGCAGCCATTTCGGCATCGTCAATCGCGATATGGATGGTCCGGTTGGGAATATCGATTTCGATGGTGTCGCCCGGTTCAACCAGGGCAATATCGCCACCAGCCGCAGCTTCGGGTGACACATGACCAATTGAAAGGCCCGACGTTCCACCCGAGAAACGACCATCAGTGATCAGGGCGCAAGCCTTACCCAGCCCCATCGATTTCAGATAGCTGGTCGGATAGAGCATTTCCTGCATACCCGGCCCACCCTTGGGTCCTTCATAACGAATGACAACAACGTCGCCTTCCTTGACCTCACCGCCCAGAACCTTGGCAACGGCTTCATCCTGGCTTTCGCAAATAACAGCCGGGCCGGTAAATTTCAGGATGCTGGCATCGACACCGGCAGTTTTAACAATACAGCCATTGATCGCCATGTTGCCAAACAGAACAGCCAAACCGCCATCCTTGCTATAGGCGTGTTCAATGTCACGAATACAGCCGCCTTTTTCGTCCATATCCAGATCGTCCCAGTAACGTTCCTGACTAAAGGCGACCTGACTGGGTACACCACCTGGCATGGCACGATAGAATTTCTGAACATTTTCATTGGTGGTTCGTCTGATGTCCCATTTTTCAAGGGCCTCCGCCATGGTTTTGGCATGAACAGTCGGCACATCCGTATGCAGCAACCCGCCCCGTTCCAGTTCGCCCAGAATACGCATGATGCCACCGGCACGATGCACATCTTCCATATGATATAACGGATGAGACGGCGCCACCTTGGACAGATGCGGAATCTGACGGGACAGACGGTCCATGTCCGTCATGGTAAAATCAAGTTCGGCTTCACGGGCAATTGCCAGCAAATGCAACACCGTGTTGGTTGACCCACCCATGGCAATATCAAGTGCCATTGCATTTTCAAAGGCTTTGAAAGATGCAATGCCGCGCGGCGTTGCGGTAATGTCGTCTTCTTCGTAATAACGGCGCGCCAAACGAACTGATGTGCGGGCAGCTTCAAGGAACAGTTCCTTACGTGCCGCATGCGTCGCCAGAACCGATCCATTGCCAGGCAAAGCCAAACCAAGCGCCTCGGCCAGGCAGTTCATGGAATTGGCGGTAAACATGCCCGAGCACGACCCGCAGGTCGGGCAGGCAGAACGTTCGACGACAGCCACCTGTTCGTCCGAAATTTTCGGATCGGCCGCCTCAACCATGGCATCAACCAGATCAAGATGGCGTTCCTTGCCATCAATCGTCACCTTGCCGGCTTCCATCGGACCACCCGACACAAACACGCAGGGAATGTTAAGGCGCATGGCCGCCATCAACATGCCAGGGGTAATTTTATCGCAATTGGAAATGCACACCATGGCGTCGGCACAATGGGCATTAACCATGTATTCAACCGAGTCCGCGATGATTTCGCGCGACGGCAGGCTGTAAAGCATACCGTCATGCCCCATCGCAATGCCATCATCCACGGCAATGGTATTAAATTCCTTGGCGACACCACCCGAAGCCTCAATCTCGCGTGCAACCATCTGGCCCAGGTCTTTAAGATGAACATGGCCCGGTACAAACTGGGTAAAGCTGTTGACCACCGCAATAATCGGCTTGTCAAAGTCTTCATCCTTCATGCCTGTTGCGCGCCAAAGGCCGCGCGCGCCCGCCATATTGCGACCATGGGTGGTTGTACGAGACCGATATTCCGGCATGGGTCGACCCTCTCTTTATACGTGATATTTTTGAACTCGCGTTCTAGCACAGACTTGGCGTTGTTTTACAGTTTTTTGGCTGAAAGTTTCGACAAACCTGCCATGCGGGTATTTTTATACCTGTCAGCTTACAGGCAAAAACCCGGGCGAACCAGCAGCCATAACCGCACTAACCCAAATGTACTGCCCCATTGGATTATGTACGCCAATCACCCTATCCCAAAGACCCACAAGATCAATCAAACGAATAGGAGACGGTGCCGTCACGAAAGAATATTTTAATATTCGATTATCGCCGCCAGGCGATTCTCCCACTCCCATTCTCGCCCCGGCCCGTTTGTGGCTGGGGTTTTTTTTTTGGGAGTTACCGTAACACTCATTGCCACAGCAATGGCCCGCCACGGTTTGGATAGCAACAGGTATACACAAACACCACACGCCCGGCATTATCGATGCCTGCTTTCTTCGCACGTAGTCTGCAAACCGGAGTGCTGCAATCCCAACTGCCACATTTGATCGACGGCAGAACCGTTGCACTGGCGACAGGCCATAGCATTGTCAATTTCCAGGTATTAAAGCATTTGATGTTAAAGCACTAACATCCGAATAAGATGACAAACCAGCCCCGGTTACGTCATTATAGGACAGGACATCAAAAACAAGGCATTGCATGACAGCCGAGCTTTCAACATTGCTGCGGCGCGGACTGGCGGCCCACGAAGGCAACCGCCTGCAAGAAGCGGAAAAAATTTACCGCCGCGTTCTCGATATCGCCCCGAACCATAACGAGGCCGAGCATCTTCTTGCCACTCTGCTGACTCGCGAGGGGCAGCATCGTGAAGCCCTGGAACTGTTCGAAAGCTGCATTTCGCGCATGGGGGCCAACCCGGCGGCCCGGTGCAACTATGCCATTGCCCTGGAAGCCAACGGCGAAATAGACCGCGCAATTGACGAATTTCGCCTGGCCCTTAGTTATCACGGCGATTTCCCAACCGCCCTGTTTCATCTGGCCCGCCTTGAAAAGGCCCGCGGCAATTATGGCCAGACAATCGACCTTTTGGGGCGAATGCTGAACCTGCATAACGGCAATTTTGATGCATTTTTACTGTTTGGCGAAGCCCTGAATGCGTTAGGACAATACGAAGCCGCCCTGATGGCATTTGAAAATGCTGCCGAAGCCGCCAAACTTGATTCAGATAAAATCAACCAGGTTGGCGCTGTTCTGTTGCGACTGGGTCATATCGACGCGGCCCAAAACCTGTTTTCACGTGCGTTAAGCATCCATAGCGATCATGTGCCATCAATGGTCAATATGGCGACATCCCTGATCGCATCAGGCCGATACCAGCAAGCCAGCAACGTGCTGGAAGCCGCCCGTGAACACGCCCCTGAACTGGCCGATATCGAAGCCCTGTTTGCCGACATTCTGATCCGGGGGGGCGATACGGCCCACGGGGTTGCCCGCCTTGCTGCTTTGGTCGAAAAAAACCCGGCCCGTGCGGATTTTCATGCGCGGCTGTTGTCGGCCCTTTTGTATTTGCCGCAATTTGACGGCCCGGAATATTTAAAACAGGCACGACAATGGGCGCGATCACATTTACCCCCCCTTGCATCCCCGCCCAAATTTGCCAATACCCGTAGTACTGACAGGCGCCTTCGCATTGGCTGGATATCGCCCGATTTTCGCGATCACCCGTTATATGCGCGGTTAATGGGGCTGGCCCGCCATCATGATCGCAATCATATAGAACTGTTTTTATATTCCGCCGTCACCCGCCACGACGACATCACCCGCCAGTGGCAAATTGTCGCAGATAGCTGGCGCGATGTGGCAGGACAGGATGCCGAACGCATTGCAGATCGCATCCGAAAGGACAAAATCGATATTCTGGTTGATTTATCGGGTTTCACACGCGACCACCCGATCGAGGTATTTGCCTATCGCCCGGCCCCCGTACAGGTCACATTTTATCATGCATCAACCGGCATCGGGCAAATTGACCACATGTTCGGCCATGTTGACATGACAGCCGCAGGTGCGGCCGAAAACCGCCTTTGTAGCGAAACATTACACCGCCTGCCCCATGCCGGCTTTGCCTATACCCCGCCCGAGAACAGCCCGGCAACCGGCCCGTTGCCTGCCCTGCTAAACGGGTATTTGACCTATGGCTTTGTTGGTACGTTACCGCGCATTAGCGATACGGTCTTAAACAGCTGGGCACGGATTATGAACAAAGCAGCCCGTAGCCGCCTGATCATACAGGCGGAAGGGCTGCATGATGATTTTGTCCGCCAGAATTTTCTGGATCGTGCCCGTCAGGCCGGTTTGCATGTTGATCGCATCACATGTCAGGGGATTAACCCTGATAAAAACCGGAACATCACCATTTATGACCAGATAGACATTGGGCTGGATCCGTTCCCTGCCAATAACATTACTGCAGGCTGCGACATGTTATGGCATGGGGTGCCGTTTGTAACACTGGCTGGCACCATGCCGTCGGCACGGTGCGGGCTTGGGGTGCTTGGCGATGTCGGGCTGGATGCGCTGGCCGCCGAAACCCGCAATGGATATGTCGAAAAAGCCGTGCTTCTGGGCCGCGATATTGATGCCCTGTCCATGATCCGGCGAACATTGCGTGATAGGGTAATGAAAGCCAGCATGATGGACCACCGCATGATTGCCGCTGATTTTGAGGAGGCCTATCGCGATGTCTGGCGGCTGTGGTGCATACAGTAACCGGTCCTATTTGGCGATGGCACCACTGGCAAACAACTGGTTCACTGCGGCCAACAGGTCGTCTGCAATAAATCCGGCCTCCTCGGCAGCGGCGGGAAGTAACGTTTCCCTGGCGCCATGTCCTGTCCGCACCATCACGGTTTTAAGGCCTGCGGCATTGCCCGCGCGAATATCGGCAATTTTATCACCAACCAGCACACTTTCAGGGCGATCAATTGCAAAATCCTCGCAGGCGGCAAAAATCATACCGGGGCCGGGCTTGCGGCAAATGCTTTCCTTGCGATATTCACCCTGCCCATCAGTATGAAACGGCGAATAATAAATACCCTGTACGCTTGCCCCGGCATCGGCCAGCAGCTCCGTCATCCGAATATGCAAATCATACAACTGGTCTTCGGTTAAGAACCCGCGCGCCACACCGGATTGATTGGTCACAACCACAACCGGCACGCCTGCTGCGTTAATCCGGGCAATGGCCTGTGCCACACCGGGGATCAACACCATGTCTTCCGATCGCGACAGATAATGCACTTCCTCGTTTATTACCCCGTCACGATCCAGAAAAACAGCTGGCAAAGGGTTGCGCTGATCCCGCCATTTGGGCGACGGGTCGATCAGGTGCCGGCGCACAAAAGAATAATCGGTCATATCAAAAATGCCTGTCCAGCGCTGTGTTAACTGCGAAACTGAGAGTACCCGGCTTAAATCCGGCAACCTTAAAATGGGATAACCAATGCCTTACAGCAAGGCACAAATATAACGGCCCCACATTTAGGAAGTTTCACAATACGGCTTTCGATGGTTAGAAAACAGCCGATAAAACATCGGCATTATAACTGGTATTACCATTATTAACTTGTCGGACCCTGCCAGAACATGGCAATTACCAAGGCTGGCGTAGTTGTCAGGGGGATGATCCATGTTTGCAAATATTTTTGCCATTCTGGCTCCGGTTTTTATCACAACCGGTCTGGGATATTTCTGGGCACGGGCCGGCAAACATTTTGATACATCCCTTGTCACATCGCTTGTGACCTATTTTGGCACGCCATGCCTGACCTTTGCCGCCCTTGCCACCGTTAAACTCGGCGCAGATGCCCTGTTGTCGATGGGCACTGCAGCGGTTCTTTCCATTCTGGCCTTTATTGCCATTGGCTGGCCAATCCTGAAACTGTTCAAGCTATCCCCGCGCACCTATTTGCAATCGCTAAGCTGGCCCAATATTGGCAATGTCGGGTTACCGCTGTGTTTGCTGGCATTTGGCAATGATGGTTTGGCATTAGCCGTGGCATTTTTTGCCGCGATGATTGTGTTGCAACTTACTGTTGGCGTGGCGTTTGTCGCCGGCACATTTTCAATTCGCTCGCTTGCGAAAATGCCGATTGTTCCGGCAACATTAATTGCAATTGTGTTTCTGGCAACCAAAACGCCGGTTCCGGCCTGGCTTTACAACACCACCGATCTGATCGGCCAGCTCACCATCCCGTTAATGCTGTTTACATTGGGTGTATCTTTGGCACGGCTTAAGCCGGTCAGCCTGCTTCGCAGTATCGGCCTGTCGGTTTTGCGTCTGGCGATGGGGTTTGGTGTCGGAATTGGATTATCGGAAATTCTGGGGCTGGACGGAGCGGCCCGAGGGGTTGTGATTTTGCAATGTTCAATGCCGGTCGCGGTTTTTTGTTACCTGTTTGCCCAGCTATACGACAACGACCCCGAAGAAGTTGCCGGGGTTGTTATTGCATCAACCTTTCTCGCTGCAATCAGCCTGCCTGCCCTGTTATGGTATGTTCTGTAACAGTCTGGCCGGTAATCAGGGCGTAATTTTCAGTCGGTAATGGCCGGTATGGTCGTCGGTGGGATAGAACCCCACCGCACAATCATAAGATCCGCGTGTTAAATCCGGGTCATTGTTTTCCCCCGCCAGCTTACGCACAACGTTCTTGCATTTTTCAACGCTATCAAGTCCTTCGCCCGCAAACTTGAAGGCCGACCGATCGTTTTTATCGGGGTAATAAACGGCGGTTACACTTTCCCACGGGGCCGCATTATCGGGCCATATCTGATTGGCGAACCATTCGCGCGGGCCGCCCAGTGTTGACCATGCCAAAACGGCAATAATACCCACGGCCAATAACCGGCGGGCCATTCGCCCGCGAATAAAATGCATCATTTATCGTTCCAGCCAATATCCTGAAAATGGCTTCCGCGGTAAACGGCGTCGCAATCGAGATAATATTCGTCAAGTTGGGGCGGTTTTTGCGACGTTCCCGATAACATCGCATGAACCTGCCCGCGATGATGTGTTTGATGCACAAACAAATGCGACAACACCGCCCCTGCTGTCTCATAGGCCATTTCGCCCTTGCCTCGGTCCAGTGTAACCATTTCCAGGGCAGCGTCCCCTGTCAGTTTTTCGCAAAAATCCAGCAATTCACCATCGCTGGCGCGCTGGGCTTCGGCCAGGGTCGTTATATCGGCAAACGGGTTGGCACGGGTAAAACAATCCCGCCCCCGACCGCCGGATTTAAGGGCATCAATATAATACCAATCCACGATCAGGATATGATTGAGGGTTTGCAGGATTGTTGGGAAAAATGACGTGCGCCCTGCTGTTAGCTCTATCTGCGGCAGTTTTTCACAACAGGCCAATAGACGAAAATTCGACCAGGCATTATTCCGGGCCTGATCAAAAAACGATGTTCCCGGCATTGCCGTGCGCATGGGCATAACACGTGGCTTTCTATTGCGGGTTATTCACCAGTGACGGGATGGGCATGGTTTAGCGGGCCATTCCCCTTGCCGAAATCAGGGGCGGTACGGATGGCTTCACGTACATAAGCACGCGCACGCGCCACCGCATCCCCCAGATCAAGCCCCTGGGCAATCCCTGTTGCAATGGCACTGGCAAGGGTGCAGCCTGTACCATGGTTATTGTTCGACGGAATACGATCTTCTTCAAAGCCGGAAATACCGTGTTCCCGATCCCACAAAATATCGACAATCCTGTTTCCCTCGGAATGCCCGCCTTTGACCAGAACAGCATTGGCCCCCATCGCGCCAATCTTTTCTGCCGCCAAAATCATATCGGCCTCGCTGGTAATGCGAAGACCAGACAAAACTTCTGCTTCGGGAATATTAGGAGTTAAAACAGTGGCACGCGGTATCAGCAGTTTGATCAGGCTTTCAACCGCATCTTCGTCCAACAGGCGTGATCCGCTTTGCGAAATCATTACCGGATCAATCACCACAGGCACACCGGCTGCTTTGCCATCCAGCAAGCCGGCAACAGCCTTGATCACGGGGACAGAATGTAACATACCGGTTTTTAGGCAATCCGCACCGATATCATCGAGCATCAATTCAGCCTGCTGGATGATAAAGGCAGGGTCGATCCCCAACACGCCAAACACGCCCTGGGTGTTTTGTGCCGTAAGGGCTGTAATCGCCGTGGCGGCATAGCCCCCCAGCACAGTCACGGTTTTAATGTCTGCCTGAATACCCGCACCACCGGAACTATCAGAACCGGCAAGGATCAACACACGCCCCTTCATCGGGAATCTCCTGTTCTTCAAACCCAAATTGCGGAAAGCCGAAGCCTGAACCGGCTTTAGGCGGTTACCGTATTGATTTGCGCAATAATACCATCAACAACACGTTCGACATGGATGGCATCATCGCCTTCAGCCATCACCCGGATCAACGGTTCAGTGCCCGATTTGCGAATAAGCACTCTGCCGTTACCGTCAAACGACTTTTCCGCGGCTGAAATCGCCTCGATCACACTGGTATGGCCCAAGGGGTCGGTTCCGGCAGCATAACGCACATTTTTCAAAACTTGCGGCAGCGGATCAAATACATGGGTCATCTGTGATACCGGGCCGTCATGCCCCGCCAGCACAGCCAGCACCTGCAAGGATGCCAGCAAGCCATCACCGGTCGAGGCGAAGTCCGACAACACAATATGTCCGGACTGTTCACCGCCAACATTACAACCAAGGGCACGCATTTGCTCGACCACATAACGATCCCCAACCTTGGTGCGGATCAGGCGCAATCCCTGATTTTCCAGATACCGTTCCAGACCCAGGTTTGACATCACCGTTGCCACCAGGGCATTGCCGCGCAACTGGCCGGTTTTGTGCCAATGTGCGGTTACCAGCCCCATTAACTGGTCGCCATCAATCAGGCGACCGTTTTCATCGCACATCTGAACACGGTCAGCATCCCCGTCAAGGGCAATGCCGACATCGGCTTTTTGTGCAACAACCAGGTCGCACATGGGTTTGGTGTGGGTCGAACCACAATTATCATTAATATTAAAACCGTTTGGTGTGGTGCCAAGTTCAATAACGTCTGCACCCAGTTCACGCAAAACCATCGGCGCAACGCTGTAGGCGGCACCATTGGCGCAATCAAGGACAATTCGTAATCCTTCAAGCGTTACATGCCCCGGCAACGACGATTTGACGGCTTCAATATAACGCCCCGGTGCGTCCTCAATGCGCTTTGCCCGGCCCAATGATTTGGCCGGTACCAGCAGCGCCGAAAGATCACTTTCCATCAGGGCTTCAATTTCGCTTTCAACCGCATCGGATAATTTGAAACCATCCGGGCCAAACAGCTTGATGCCATTATCTTCAAACGGGTTATGTGATGCGGAAATCATCACGCCAATATCGGCCCGCATCGATTTGGTCAGCATTGCAACCGCAGGCGTAGGCATTGGCCCCACCAGAATTACATCCATACCCATCGATGTAAAACCGGCGACAAGGGCTGGTTCAAGCATATAACCCGACAACCGGGTATCCTTGCCGATCACCACACGATGACGGTGGTTGCCGCGGGTAAAATATTGCCCTGCGGCCATACCAACCTTAAGGGCGACTTCGGCCGTCATCGGCGCACTGTTGGCAGTTCCACGGATCCCGTCGGTCCCAAAATACTTGCGGCTCATGTGTTGTGTTCTTTCACTATGCTTGATCCGGCATCTCAACAACCGGGTTCCTTGCTTGATCGTCCGGTTTCGGTCTGCGGTTATAACAAAGTCAGGTCAGAATGCCACCGGCTTGTCCATTCTTGTTCTTATACCTGCCCCAGCCAAACAGATGGTTTTGTATATACCGGACAATGAAGCGGTTCAAATCCGCATAACAAAGCAATGGCATCAGGCCTGATTTAACGTTAACACATAAACGGGGTGGTTTTTGAGGGTCCAGGGGATTGATACCGTCAAAAAAAATAGCAATGGGGATATACCGGCAACTTTCGCATAACGTGCAAAGTGTTGGCCAACAAACACGACCGGAACGCATCCCCGAACAAACGGAAATGCATAAAAAACGGTCCATTTTTTATATTCTGATTGCTGTCTTTTATACCGTTCTTTTCCTGACCGGAAGCATCGCACATGCCCAGGGCGCACGTCTGACGGTTACACCGCCAGGCAAGCAGGCCCTGTTTGACATGTCGTTGGACCCGTATATCGTTCGCCTGAACGACCCGGAACGAATTCTGTCGTTTCGCGAAGTCGTAGAGCGGCCTGCCAAGGATTTTGTCCCGGTCCACAATTCGATCAGTGCGGGATATACCCGTGACGCAGTCTGGTATCGGGCAGAATTTGAAGTAGAATTTCCCGACACACCGGAAACAGCGACATCACACAATATGCGCCTGTTTCTGGAAATAAGCCCGCCTTACCTTAACCGGATTGATGTTGCAATCTTTAGCATAAATGCGCAAAAATTCGTCTGGCGCGACCTGCTGGGTGATGCCATCAAGGCAACCAGCGACACCATAAAAAGCCGCTACCCGACAACCCGCCTTCCTGATCTTGCGCCGGGTAAATACAGCATTGTTTTTCGGGTGGAAACAACCAGCACCAACACCCTGTCAGCCAGCTTTCGCAATGATTCGACCCTGATGTCAAAAGGCGGGCGCGCCCTGATCCTGTCAAGCATTCTGGTCGCTGCCCTGACGGTTATCGGCGGCGTTTATCTTATCGGCGGTGTATTGATCCGCGATATTTCGCTGTTCTGGTATGGCAATTACGTTTTGTCAGTGGCGATAACGTGCATTGGTCTTTCCGGGTTAGGCCTTTTACTGTTGCAACCTCTATGGCCTCCTTTAAATGACATCGTAACAGGTGGCGGTTCGGCCCTTTCTGTGGCAACCAGCGTCATGATGTGGGTTACGGTTATTAACTTGCGCCAGTTAAACCAGCGTCTCTATCGGGCTTATTGTATTTATGCCGGTATTGCGGCCTCGATGGTGCTAACATCGCCGACCTCCTATTACACCGAATTTGGTCATTATTTTCTGTCGTTTCACCTGCTCGTGCTTGTGAGCATGTTTATCTGCCTGATCTATCGTGTCTGGCTCACTCCGCGGGGCATGCACCTGTTTTATCTGGTCGCTTTGGGTCTTCCCTGCATTGCAGCTGCCCTTTATGTTGCCTCTTTGGTCGGCGCGGCACCAACTAACCAGCTCACCCGGGTTGTTTATCCGGTAGCTACCATTTTCCATCTGATCCTGATGGGAATAGCGATGGCGTATCGCACCAGTTATCTTGAAAACTCGCGGATTGCAGCACAAAGCCGGCGCCATCGAACCCGCCTTCTTGCCGAAGAACAACGCGAATTCATTACCATGTTAGGTCACGAATTTCGAACACCACTGGCAATCATTCAACGATCAGCCGAGTTAATTTCGTTGCATCTTGGTGATGCCGGTGAAGGTATCGCAGATCGCATGGCGCGCATCCGTAACCACGCAGGTCAATTATCCGGGCTGGTGGATGTTTTTCTGACAAAAGACACCCTTGATCGCGGGGCGTTCACCCTGAACCGCCAAACCGTCAATCTGTTTGACTTCCTTGCCGGTATTATCGGTTCCGTTGATCAGGAGGGCACACAAATTGATATTACCCTGCACGGCGATGCCGATACGTCCATCAATGCGGACCCGACCCTTTTAAAACTTGCCATCATTAATGTCATTGAAAACGCACGAAAATATGCGCCAGGATCGCCTGTTTCAATTGATTGCAATCATCGCGGCGACGGATATGCCTATATCCGCCTGGTAGACCACGGACCTGGCATGAACGAAGAAGACCTGTCACAGGTTTCCCTGGCATTTTATCGGGGTAAAACCTCGGATGGTACCCGTGGCGTTGGCCTGGGCCTGCATATCGCCAGCCGCATTCTCGAGGCCCATAACGGGGCGATCACAATGTCGGTCGCCGAAAAAGGTGGCACCACAGTTATTTTCAAACTGCCAATTGATCGCGAAGCAACCATTTACAATATCCGCCACCGCAATACCCAACGGATAACGTCGGGCCGAAATGCGCGCAAGACGGGGGCAGATTGACCATGCTGTTTACTGCTTTGGCCAAATATAAAAGCGCGCTGATATATCTAAAATCATACAGGCCTGTTTCCGGGTTGCTGTTGCTGATGCTTATTGGCCTGATAACAGGGACTGACGCCCATTACAGCCCGGCACACGCTGGCCTGGCCCCTCCGGTCGATATTTCGGCACCTTTGTCGGACGATATTTTATTCACCGGGCATATCGCCAGTTACCAGGACCCGGAACAGAACAAAACCCTAAACGACATTCGCGCCCTGCCCGACAGCGCCTTTACCTCCCACACCAAAGTCCCGGCCTTTGGCTATACCAACAATGCTATTTGGTATCGCATTGATTTGATCGCATCCAACCCGATCCGCGAAAGCCGCCACATCGATATCGGCCCCATCTTTTTGAACGTGATCAACCTGTATCTGACCCAAAAAGACAATCCGGTGCCTATTTGGTCGGTACTCCTGGGCGACCATGTTCCTTCAAGCCAACGTCCTGTTTTGGCACCGGAACACCTGGCTCCGTTTCCGGCAATAGATAAGGGTAAATATACCCTCTACATTCGCACACAGTCCAACAGCACTCAATTTATCGAAGCATCCTTGCTATCAAATGATGCTCAAATCAGCCGGTGGTCGCTGGGCCTGGCGGCAAAGGGGCTTTTTATTGGCGTTTTGATGATGATGTCGATCATTTACGTGGTGATCGGCTTTTTTATCCGTGATTACGCTGTTGCACTTTATGGCGCCTGCCTGGCGGCATTTGGCACATTATCATCGGCTGTTGGAGGATTATTTCTTACCCTTTTTGCCCCGGAATGGCCCTATACCAATGATTTGCTGGTAGGGGCAGGAACGGCCATTAACATCGCGGCAGCCAGCCTGCTTTGGGTCAATATTCTTGATATCGGTTCGGAATGCCGGTTTTGCAAAAAGATTTTCTATAGCTATTCCATCATTATTTTATTGGGGTCTGTCACGGCGACATCGCCACTTTACACCACCTTTGCCAGTTACTGTCAGTTATCACATACATGTATCATGTTAATTTACATCAGTTTTCTGATACGGCGCATCATTCATAATCCGCGTTTTATTGTTCACTGGATTTACCTGACTGTGATGGCGGTGCCCACCACCGCCCTGATGGTATATTACCTTGCCCTAAACCACTTCCTCCCCGTCAATGACATAACCGCCGCAGCATACCCCTTTGCGCTGGCGGCACATCTTGTTTTGATGAGCGTGCTGATGGCATTGCGCATTACAGCCATTGACCGAGATCGTCTGAAAGCTGCCAATCTGGCTGAAAGCACGGAAAAGATTGTTCAGGAACAGCGCAAACTGGTTTCCATGCTATCGCACGAATTTCGCACCCCTTTGGCGGTGATCCAGCGGGCTGCTGAAATGGTAACACTGCGTCTGAACAAAGATGCCCTTGCCCGTGGCGAGCATGGCGTTCCCCGCCCTGTAACAGACCGGCTGAAACGCATTCAGGACCAGTCAGGAAAACTGGCAAGACTGGTTGATGTGTTTTTAGGCAAGGATAACCTGAATGCCCCGCAATTTGCCCTGGCCCGAAAACTGATCCCGGCCAAAGGCTTTCTTCAGGAATTTATCACTCTGGCCCAGCGTGAAAACGCCAAACTTGACCTTGTTTATAACGGCGGGGCCAATAACGTTTTATATGCGGATGAAACGTTGCTGGGGCTTGCACTTACCAATGTTATCGAAAATGCGCGCCGCCACCAGCCAGGAGAACCCATTTCGCTGGTCGCGCACGAAGAATACAATATGACACTGAAAATAGACATATCCCATCCGGGGTTGGACGGGGCCAAGGCCGTTGACATTGAAACCCTGCGCAATTCGATGTTTTCGATTCAAAGCACTCTCGAGCAGAATTCAGGACCGAACCGGTTTTACGAGAAAAAAACCAATCTGGAAACCATCACCCCGCGCAATGGAATTGCATTGGGCTTACACATCACCCAGCGCATCATTGCCGCGCACGGCGGTAAAACCGATATTGTTTCAGGGGCGGAACAAGGATTTAATATCCGTATTATCCTGCCACTTGAAGCATCGCTATAACACGCAAGCCCAACTTATACACAGGCAGTGCAGCCAACAGAACCAGACCATGCCGGAAGGCCAGGGTAAAACAAACCGAACATTTATTCAGTCGGCTCAAAAATCAGGCCGCACCAACAAGATCGAACACTGTATTATTCAGACACGCACCAAACCGGTCCTTTTGACCGATCGCAAACAGCATATCCGGACATTTGATATTACGCGTTGGAACGAACTTTTACCTGCGACACGTCGACATCGACTTCTTCGCCAACAATCAATGCAGGTGACGTAAATGCGTATCCCCGGCCGTATGCCGTGCGAACTGGCAATTCATCGCCCGTATCTTTGGTAATTTTCTGGCGAACACGGCGAATGGCTGTATCCAGGTTTCGGCAATTTTCGGCAGTATCTGCCTTGCCCAGCGCCTTGACAATATCGGGACGGGTCAGCCACCCGCCATTAGCGTCGATCAAAACGCTAATAATTGTACGTTCCCCGGCCGTTAACACCGCACTGCCCCCCCCTGGCGACGTTAAT
The DNA here is from genome assembly GCF_040148805.1 of Thalassospira sp. NFXS8. Classification (NCBI taxonomy): domain Bacteria; kingdom Pseudomonadati; phylum Pseudomonadota; class Alphaproteobacteria; order Rhodospirillales; family Thalassospiraceae; genus Thalassospira; species Thalassospira sp. NFXS8. The sequence continues at coordinate 850,889 of NZ_JAGEMF010000001.1, forward strand.
GTCCAGTTCAGACGATCAAGTTTCCAGCAATCATCCTGACCTTCCGACGCTGTTTCATTTGCGGCATCGGGCCCTGGGGTTGTCACCCGGCGCAATAAGGGGCGCAAGGCAGCTTCAATTACAGAAAGCGGGCTATCCTTGGTCAGGTAAACATCAGCACCGGACTGATAGCCAGCCAAATGTTGATCCATTCCTGAAAGCGATGTCAGCATCATGATCCCGCAATCAAGTTTATTACGGGTGAAGCGTGCCAGATCGAACCCGTCGGCATCAGGCAACATCACGTCAAAAATAACGGCGGTTGGAGTTAAGTCTTCAAGGGCACGATGAAATTCCTGGCCACTTTCACACCCGACAACATCAAACCCGCAAATCTCCAGATATTCACAAAGATCGCGATTGAGGTCTTCATTGTCTTCGACCACAAAAATGCACGCAGCCATTTATTCTGCTCCGACCGACCCGATAGCACCAGAAACGCTTTTACAATATTGCACCACAACGATGTCAATATTCAATCGGGTTCGTATTTTTATCCTACCGGCGGGAAAACAGGTAACGCAGATGCAACACTGCATACTAGAAAAAGTTCTTCCGGTAATACAGATATGAAGACAATGGACGTCAATAGCAAGCCAGAAGCATCCCGTGTCAGAAATTGACAGAATTGGTTAAACGCAAAAAGAAAAAGGTGGAAACGATACATTTATCGCCCCCACCTTTTTCAAACGAACATAAAAATACGATCAGTCGGCGTTATACTGTGCCAATGGCCGATGCGATGCTTAAGGCCTGCACTGTCTGTTCCACGTCATGGACACGCAAAATCTGCATTCCCTGGCGCCAGCCATTCAGGGCCGCGGCCAATGACCCGCCCAACCTTTGTTTTGGCGATGCCGACGGATCAATTTTACCGATAAAGGATTTACGCGATGCGCCCAGCAAAACCGGGCACCCCAAACCGTGAAAAATAGACAGGCGTGACAGAAGTTCCATATTGTGCGTAAGCGATTTGCCAAATCCGATACCCGGATCGACACAAATGCGGTCCCGACTAATCCCGGCGCGCTCACAACTTTCGATACGGTCCAGCAGGTAATCGTAAACATCAAGCACCACACAATCATACCGGGGATTGTCCTGCATGGTGCCTGGTTCGCCCTGCATATGCATCAAAATGACTGGCGCCGTATCAGACTGGCTGACAAATTCCAGCGAGGCTTCTTCGCCTTCAAGCGCCGTCACATCATTAACGATCTGTGCGCCTGCCTCCATTGCTGCTGCCATAACAGCCGCATGGCGGGTATCAACCGAAACACAATGCCCGTCATCGGCGAGGGCACGGATAACAGGAACAACGCGTTCAATTTCTTCTTCAATCGAAACTGCCGCCGCACCGGGACGGGTAGATTCACCACCAATATCAAGAATGGATGCGCCCTGCCCGGCCAAAGCCCGGCCATGGGCAATGGCACGTTCTACCGTGTTATGATCCCCCCCGTCAGAAAAGCTGTCCGGGGTAACATTGACAATGCCCATGATATGGGAACTATCCATATCCTGATTGGCGAATGCCCGGCGATTGCCCGTTAAACGGTCTATGACAGCATTGATTTCGTCTACCCGACCGGAATTTTGCACCCACCCTTCAAGAGCAAGTAACGGCAAAATCATGCTTTTCGCCCCGCCGTTTTCACGACGGCGGATAATCTCAAGTGCAGAAAACCCCCGACGACCACCTGCCAGTGGCAGCGTTTGCGGGTCATCCGCGCGGTCAATAAAGCCGGTAGGCACGTAATATAACGGTCCATCAAAATCAGCAAAGCCCCGCACATCGGCGGGGCTTCGCAGGACCGATCCTTCGATCTTGTCCATAGGTTAGCAAACTTTCATTTTAGCTGCCCGGCTGCGGTTCGGGTGACAATTCACCCCCGCCTTCACCCGGGTTTTCCTTGCGTGTGCCCGACGTCGGAACAGCAGAACGACGACCCGGAGTGCCACTATCGGCACCTGTGCCACCGGTATGTCCCGGACGATTGATTTCCTCGCCACGCAGCAGGGCTTCGATTTCCTTGCCGCTCAGGGTTTCATATTCCAGAAGCCCTTTGGCAAGAACATGCAAATCGTCGATATGTTCGGTCAAAACGCGACGGGCAAAGCTAAGCGCCTCATCCGAGAACCGGCGAACTTCTTCGTCGATCAGCTGTGCAGTTTTCTCCGAAACGTTCTTGTGCTGGGCAACCGAGTGACCCAGGAACACTTCTTCCTGGTTATCCACATATTTCACGTTACCCAGTTTTTCGGAGAAGCCCCATTCCGTCACCATCTTGCGCGCATATTGCGTGACCATGTTGATGTCGGACGACGCCCCGGTGGTAACCTTGTCCTTGCCGAAAATAAGTTCTTCGGCAACACGGCCCCCCATGGCAACAGCCAGATCAGAAATCAGCTGTTCGTAGGATTTGGAAACCTGGTCACGTTCCGGCAGGCGCATCACCATACCCAATGCACGACCGCGCGGAATGATGGTTGCCTTGTGAATCGGATCGGAAGCCGGTGTATGCAAAGCCACCAACGCATGACCACCTTCGTGATATGCTGTCAGTTTCTTTTCATCATCGGTCATGATCATGGAACGGCGCTCCGCCCCCATCATGACTTTATCCTTGGCGTTTTCAAAATCCGACATGGTGACAACGCGCTTGCCAAGGCGGGCGGCCGCAAGGGCAGCTTCATTGACAAGGTTCGCCAGGTCCGCACCCGAGAAACCCGGGGTCCCACGTGCAACCGTCCGCAATTCAACGTCCGGTCCCAGCGGAATTTTGCGGGCATGCACACCAAGAATATGCGCACGGCCTTCCAGATCCGGGTTTGGCACCACAACCTGACGATCAAACCGGCCCGGACGCAGCAATGCAGGGTCCAGAACGTCGGGACGGTTGGTAGCAGCCACCAGGATCACGCCTTCGTTGGCTTCAAAACCATCCATTTCGACCAGAAGCTGGTTCAGCGTCTGTTCGCGTTCATCATTACCACCGCCAAGACCGGCGCCACGATGACGCCCAACGGCATCAATTTCGTCGATAAAGATAATGCAAGGTGCGTTCTTTTTGCCCTGTTCGAACATGTCACGCACACGCGATGCGCCGACACCCACAAACATTTCAACAAAGTCCGAACCCGAAATGGTGAAGAACGGCACGTTCGCTTCGCCTGCAATGGCACGTGCCAAAAGGGTTTTACCCGTCCCCGGAGGGCCGACCAAAAGCATACCTTTGGGGATTTTGCCGCCAAGACGTTGGAACTTTTGCGGATCGCGCAAAAAGTCGACAACTTCTTCGAGTTCGTTTTTGGCTTCTTCAATACCGGCAACGTCTTCAAAGGTCACCCGACCGGACTTTTCGGTCAGTAATTTGGCCTTTGATTTGCCAAAACCCATGGCTTTGCCACCGCCGCCCTGCATTTGACGCATGAAGAAAATCCACACACCAATAATCAAAAGCATCGGGAACCAGCTGATCAGCGCGCTCATCAGCGGCGACAGCGATTCTTCTGGCTTGGCAACAATACGAACACCCTTCTTGTTCAGTCGATCAACAAGGTCGGGGTAGTTCGGGGTGTACACATTGACGGTGCGACCGTCGCGCGTTTGCGCCGTAAGAGTTTTGCCCTGAATGGTCACTTCAGAAATCTGCCCGGAATCAACATCCGACAGAAAGTCTGAAAATGCCAGCTGTGACTGGCCCGACCGTCCGGATGGCGACTGGAACAGGTTAAACAAAGCCACCAAAAGAATGGCTATGATGACCCACAGTGCGAGATTTTTTCCCATATTCTTTCCAAGCTACTGGTCGCGAACAATATCCGCCACTACGCGGCAGGCACCCCGCGACATGACCTGACCCATCAGATAATAACAGGCTGGCCCGGCGCAAGTACGAAGTCACGGATTTGCGACGAATTTAAAACCACCTTCCCACAAAGGGGTCGATGGCGCAAACCGCCACGTCACTCTGATTGCCAAAAACAGCTCCAACTGAGCTGTCGGGCAACCGGCGGCGGATAATACGTCGGAAAGCGCACAAATCTCAAGGCCAGCGACAGATAAAGGCTGATCTTGCCACAACAGAACGGGTAAAACAGCCAGCGCCTGACGCGGGCGGGATGCCCAAAATGGCACAAATTGCGCCATCGCACGGCGAAAAGCCCGCTTGTGAAACGGGTCACACATCCCAAGCGGCGCAATCGAAAAACCGGCAAAATCCCCGCCTGTCGCGGGTTTCACACCCCCTTCAAGCTGCAATTCAAACCGTTGATCCCACCTGTTCTTCTGTCCGGGCCATACAGGCTGTGGCGTTTTATCCATCCGCCCGGCTTCGCGATAAATTAGGATATGATTTTTCCGCCGATGCAGAACACACCCGGCAAGACTGTGCCGTGCAGGTTCACTTTGCCGTATTAATTGTAGAATCTGGCGAACCGAGTCTCGTGCCGGAGCATAACTTGCCCCGCCGACACAGCGTAAAACATGACCGATGCCATAGGCGGCAATATCAAAATCAGACAATCCCGATATGCTGCCCCTTCCGGGTCTTGTGGGGGCGCTTTGATCATCCATGAAGCCGGGCCAGTTAACGGATGCCACCCCGTCAGGTGCCAAATAAACATGACGGGCTAAAAACGCGCCAACAGCATTTTCAATATGTTGACGGGCCCGGGCCAGGGCACTAAAATCGTGCAGTGATATTGCACCTGATGATAAATTTTGCCGTTCGCGCAATTCCTGCCTGATGCGAACCCGTTCAAACGCCAAATTGCGATTGGACGGGTCCTCCAGCCATTTCTGTCCATTCGTTACCTGGTCGGAATTTGGCGGCGCAAACCCGCGAAGCGTCGCAACCAGGTTTGTACGCGGGACAGACAATAATGGCCGCAAAAGGCGACAATGGCGTAAATATCGTTGCCTTGACATCCCCGCCAGCCCCACCGGGCCACTGGCATGGTTTTGGCGCATAATGATCGTTTCAGCCTGATCATTTAAATGATGGCCCACCAAAACATGCAAAATGCCCAGCTGCGCGGCAAGTTCGTCAATCAGCCGATACCGCGCCGCCCGTGCTTCCTGCTGGATCGCCGCCCCCGGCTTTGGCCCTTGCCAATGCAAAACCCGGTGATCAATACCGTATTGCGCCAGTTGAAGCTGCACCCATTGCGCCTCGGCTGCGGCAGCCGGGCGCAAACCGTGATCAACGGTCACTGCCAGCACCTTGCCATTCCGTTCAGCACACCATTGTGCCGCCAAAAGGGTCAGCGCCATGCTATCCACGCCCCCCGAAACAGCAACCATCAGGCGGGGCGCTGTCTCGAACGGGGCAAAGGAAGACATCAGGGCGGAAAAGGAAACGGCGTCAACGGGAACACCGTCTGACGCCGCTTGTTGTTCGGGCTCGCTATTGGTCATAATCGCCACAAGCGCCTTATTTGCAGTTGCGGTTTTTCTTTTCCTGACGGGCACGGTCGAGAATAACCGTTGAAGACCCTTCAAAATTAGACAGCAAATGATCATAAGTCAGACAGGCGTCGTCCGTTTTGCCAAGGTTCGCCAGCGACATACCCAGTTTCAACAAATTGTCTGCTGCTTTCGGGCTATCGGGATAATTCTGAAAGCCTTCGGTAAAGGCCAGTGAAGCCTGATCGTAATTGCCCCGTACATAAAATGTTTCACCCAGCCAGTATTGGGCATTCCCTGCCAAAGGATCCTTGGGGTGGGCTTTAACAAAGGCACGTAAGGCAGCTTCGGCCTCGGGGAACTTTTGTTGACGCAACAAGCCAAACGCATAACGATACTGGTCCTGCGGGCTTCCTGCAGGCAGGACACCATCAGCCGCACTTGCCGTCTCCGCAGCGTCGGCACCGGCAGCACCCGCACCACTACTATTTCCTTGCGGGCCCGATGGAATTTCGGGTGCCTCACCCTGCCCTTTAATCACGCCAAACAACTGCGTACCATTTTTATCCAAAGGCTGCCCGCCAGTGGCCCCGCCCAGATTGCCACCAGAAGCACTGTTCCCCGGCGCAGCGGTGCTGCCTGCAGTGTTGTCTTGCGGGGCGGACATGCCCCCTGCCATCGCACCGGCGGCGGCACCTGTACCAGCTTGCCCGGTCTGGGTATTTTTGCCTTCAAGCTGGCTTAGGCGAAAGTCAACGTCCGAAATCAGGCGATCCAACCGATCCGACATCTGGCGAACCTTGTAACCTTGCTCTTCGATCTGGCCGGTTAACTGGGTGATCTGGGCCTGCAAATTATCGATTTGAACCTGTTGGCGCGCGGCGGCCGGTGTATTGTCGGCCCCGCCGGTTACCGCACCTGATGAAGCTGCCCCGCCACTGGCAGGCGGGCCTTCGCGGTACACATAGCGTTGCAGCAAATCAAGATCCTTGCGCAACTGCTCGACCTGGCGCGACATCGAGGCATCCTGCGCCATAACCGGGGACGTAAACCCGACTGTCAAAAAACCCAAAATCACCAGCGAGCCCATTTTTGCCAGCAACGACGGGCGTGTATTATGCGAAACAGACAAAACAGCAGGGGCCGCTTTGCGAGATAGCAAGGAAACGCCACGGATCATGACGGGTTCTGGTCGGATCATTTCCCGGTCCTTTTTGGTCAAACTCAGTAACATGCAACAGATTTCAAACAAAAATCGTTGCGCTGTCAAACGGCAAAAATAAGGCGCCTGCCCCGAAACCGGGACAGGCGCCTGAAATCAAACCGGTTTTCAAACCAGCGCGCGATTAACGGACAACCGTTACAGCGCGGCGATTTTTGGCCCAGCTGGCTTCGTCATGACCCAGAGCAACCGGGCGTTCCTTGCCATAGGAAATGGTTTCGATGCGGGACGGTTCAACGCCCAATGCAATCAAATAATCCTTGGAAGAGTTCGCACGGCGTTCGCCGAGTGCAAGGTTGTATTCGCGCGTGCCGCGTTCGTCGGCATGGCCTTCAACCAGAACAGTGTACTGCGGGTATTTCTTCAGCCATGCAGCCTGGAGTTCCAGAGTGCGACGGGCTTCTGCCGACAGGTCATACTGATCGTAGTCAAAGAAGACGCGATCGCCAACATTGACAGCAAACCATTCCGGGCTGCTTTCAGAAAGCGCATTGGAAGTGGTGGTATCAGCAGGCTGGTTCATTGTAGAGACACCTTCGCCCTGCGAATTCGCAGAACTGTCCGGTGCTGTTTCACAAGCGGCCAAAAGAGCAGCAGCAGCAAAAACACTCAGAATCCGAAGTTTCATTTAAGTTTTCCCCTTAACACCGGACGCATTCGCCCGAGTTGGTTTTTACCATGTCTCGCGACACCATCACATGCTCGCTTTAAAAACGAATCGCATACGGTGTTTCGCAAAGACTATACAATTGAGAAATCAGGGAATCAAGGGCGACCATGCCGGATCCGAACCATCCGCCGGTGTAACGATTTCACGTTCGTTATAACCGGTCAAATCAATCGAAAACAGGCGATATTTGTCCTTGGTTCCGTCCTTGGACGGGATTTGGCGATGGAACATCAAAACCCGACCATTCGGTGCCCATGTCGGGCTCTCTACGAGATACCCCTCGGCCAGCAACCGTTCACCACTGCCATCTGGCCGCATAACACCAATATAGAACCGACCTCCTTGCGTCTTCGTGAAGGCGATCAGGTCGCCACGTGGTGACCAGACCGGTGTGGAATATAATCCACCACCAAAGCTGATCCGTTGCACGCCACTTCCATCTGCATTCATCACGTAAAGTTGTTGTCCGCCACTACGGTCCGAGTTGAAAACAATGCGCGATCCATCAGGCGAATAGGATGGCGATGTATCAACCGCGGGGTGCCGCGTCAACTGGCGCTTTTCGCGGGTGCGCAAATCCAGCGAATAAATTTCACTATTGCCGTCCAGGGCCTGGCTCATGACCACCGAATTACCATCTGGTGAAAATCTTGGGGCGAAAGTCATCCCCGGGAAATCTCCCAGAAGTTCAAGCTCTCCGGTGTCGATATCAAGAACGTAAACCCGTGGCTTGTCGTTAAAATACGACATATAGACCACTTCCTGCGCGGTCGGCGAAAACCGTGGGCTTAGAACAAGAAACTTGCCGTCGGTCAGGAAACGGTGGTTTGCACCGTCCTGGTCCATGATGGCCAGCCGCTTGGTCCGGTTTGTTGCCGGTCCCGATTCGGACACATAAACGATGCGGGTATCGAAATACCCGGTTTCACCGGTTATACGTTTGTAGATCTCGTCAGCAATCTTGTGGGCGATCCGCCGCCAGTTGCCCGGCTGTGTGCGATAGGCAACACCGGCCATCTGGTTTTCAGCCAGAACGTCCCACAAACGAAATTCCACTCGCAATAACCCGTTTGCCTCGGTCAGGACCCGGCCATTGACCAGGGCCTGGGCGCCAATTGTGCGCCACTCGGCAAAGTTGGGATTGACCGCCAGCGAACTGGCGCTCTGGATAAAGGCCTTTTCATCAATCGTTTTGAAAAGGCCCGAGCGCGCCAGATCGTTGCTGATCACCTTTGTAATATTCTGCCCGACATCGGTTTCCGAAACGCCCTCGCCTGCGAAACGTGTCACGGCGATCGGCATCGGTTTAACTTCACCGCGTGTAATATCAACACGCAGTTCTGCTTGCGCCGGGGCGGCCGCAGCAATGGTCAAGCCAACAGCAACGGCAAGGGCACACAGGCCAGCCAGCCCGCGTACATGCCAGTGTCGTTTAAAAGCCTTGGTCTTGGTTGTCATCCTGCCTCGCTTTTCTCCACGCGTTTTCAAAAGGATAGCTCGTTAACCCGTCAATTCACGCGCGTCAAAACTGGACGTGAATTTGCGCTAGAATTGCATTTAATCCAGCGGCACTTTCAGGGGGCTGCATTGCGGTTTTAGCACATCATTTCATGCAGATTTCGCTATGCAGCATTTCTAAAAGTTGCCTCATGTTAATATCCGATTCCTGCCTGTCTTCAAAGGCTTACCAATATCGTTAAACGTCTTCTCAAACAATCACGGCATAAAACAACAACAATTGGCAATCATTCCGGCGAAATTAGGGTCAATTCACCACAATTTCACAAATATTTCCTCAAATCAGCCTACATTCCCAACATTTCACGCATGTTAAAGGTCATTACGACTGTATTCCAAAGGTCATATTTATTTTCCGGCAGCTTAAGCGGACTACAGGCCGGGTTTAAAACGGCCCGCAAGGCACTTTCCGCAACTGTCCGCTTCGAGGCATCACTGCCAATTTCATTTCGGTTGGCAATCTGGGCACCCCGCACTGTCCGGTCCGGATTTACCTGCACATTCAGATAAACCACAAAATCCGCGTCCTTGGACCCAACCGGCGGGTTCCAGCATTGCGCGATCTGGCGCTTCAAGGCGTCAAGCTCGCTCATGCTCAAACGATCATCCAGGCGTGTTGCCGTTTGCTCGCTGGCTGTTTCCTTGGCCGGTTTTTCCTTCGGCTGATCAGGAACAGGTTCCTGTGTGCTTTCGGTCTTGCGCACATCTTTCAAGATATCGGCAAGTGTTCGCTTCGGCGCGGGTTCTGCCTTTTTCTCGGGTTTTGGCTTTGGTTCCGGTTTGGGCTCGGGCTTTTTTTCTTCTTTTTTCGGCTCAGGTTTTTTCTCGGGCTTGGGCTCCGGTTTCTTTTCCGGCTTTGGCTCCGGTTTTTCCACCTTCTTTTCAACCGGCTTTGGCTTGGCCTTTAATTCACCGTCATCGCTTTCGGGCACCGGTGCGGCTTCGGGGGCTTTTTTAACCTCCGGTTTTGGTTTTGGCTCAGGTTTTGGCTCGGGCTTAGGTTCCGGCTTGGGCTCGGGTTTCGGCTGGGGCTTGGGTTCCGGTGTTGGCTCCGGCGTGGGCTCGGGCTTGGGTTCCGGCTTTGCCTGGGGCTTGGGTTGTGGCGTCGGTTTTTCCTTGGGCTGCGGCTTTGTCGCCGGCTTGTCCGCAGGTTTTGGCAGCGGCGGCGCTTTTTTCATGGCTGCCGCAAATTCATCCACCGTCACAACATCAACCGACACCGACTGCATTTCCAGCGGCTCAGGTTTAAACAGGTCAGGCAAGCCAAAATAGGCGATCAAAATGATCACCAAATGTACCGCCAGTGAAATCAGCACATTACGCAGCATGACCGTTTATTTGCCTTTATCTGGCAGATCGGCGATCAGGGCCACCTTGCTAAAGCCGGCCTCGTTGATCCGTCCCATCAAATCCATCACCTGGCCATAATCGACAGCCTTGTCGCCCTTTACAAAAATACGGGTATCCTGCTTGTTTTCGGTAATGGCCCGTAATTTCGCCACCAGTTCGTCGCGATCCACCGCGCTGTCCATAATATAAACAGCACCCTCTTTGGTCAGCGACACCACTAGCGGCTCGTCCTGACCGGTCATTTGTGTTGCACTGGCCTTGGGCAAATCAACATCGACACCTGCCGTAATCAGCGGTGCTGTGACCATAAAAATCACCAGCAGCACCAGCATCACATCGACCATTGGCGTAACGTTGATGTCGCTCATGGCCTTACGGCCACCGCGCCCCCGACGTCCGCGCCGCCGACCACCACCGGAATTTCCCGAAGCTAGTTGTCCGCCCATGGATCAATCCCGTTTTTCGTCAAGCTGGCGCGAAAGGATCGAACTGAATTCGTCAACAAACGCTTCAAGACGATTGCCATAACGGTTCAGGTCGCTTGAAATTTTGTTATAGGCCACCACAGCCGGAATAGCCGCAACCAGACCAATAGCCGTCGCAAACAGCGCCTCGGCGATACCCGGTGCAACCACCGCAAGCGATGTGTTTTTCGACGCCGCAATAGACTGGAACGACGCCATAATGCCCCAAACAGTGCCAAACAAGCCAACAAACGGGGCCGTAGAACCAACAGAGGCCAAAAAGGTCATGTATTTTTCAACACGGTCCATTTCACGGCCCAGCGTTACTTCCATTGCCCGTTCAAGGCGTTGTTGCAGGCGCGCGCGCATGGTTTCGCCGCTAACGCCGCGTGCATTTGAGCGCCGCCATTCCCGCATGGCCGAAACAAAAATGGCCGCCATCGGGTCTTTGGGCCGGTCTGCGATACGATCATAAAGATCCTCAAGCGACCCGCCCGACCAGAAGGCTTCTTCAAACTGATTAGCCTGGGCACGCAATTTGCGCAGGCGAAACATCTTTTCAAAGACAATCGCCCAGACCCATACGGACGACAGCAACAGGCCAATCATAATGACTTTGACGACCAGACCAGCCTGAACAAACAGCCCCCACACCGACATGTCGTGCGCCATAACCGACTGGCCAAGCGACACGGCATCGACAACCTGATTTTCCATCGTTTCTTTAGCCCTCGTTCACATCCAGATAGTCACTGAACACATTTCTTAATTCATCCGGCAGGCGTTGCGCCCGAAAGGTTTCCAACGACATGCAGGCCAGAACGATATCGATCACGACCAGTTCCTCGCCGTCCCGCATAATTTTTTGTTCAAAACCCAGTGACGCACCGCCAATTCGGACCAACCGACTTTGCACAGTCAACCGATCCTCAAGCCGCGCAGCCCGACGGAAATCGACGGTACAATGTCGAACCGCTATGGCAACTTTGTGGCGTTCAGCGATGTTTCTATTGGAAAAACCCAATAAATTCACCATTGACGTCCGTGCGCGCTCGGCAAAAGCCAAATATTGCGCGTGATATACAATTCCGCCGGCGTCAGTATCTTCATAGAACACGCAAAACGGGTAAATGTGGCGTTTTCCGTCTATTGTGCCAAACAGGGATTCTGTCATTGCTCGCCTTCGTCATTTGCATTGTTCAGGGCTTCGCTTTCGAAAAGGTCCGCCATTGGCACACCGGCCTGATTGCGCGGCGGCGTCAGCCCCAAATGCACAAATCCCTTCACACCCAGCATCCGCCCGCGCGGTGTGCGCTGTATAAGCCCCTGCTGAAGCAAATAAGGCTCGATGACATCCTCGATGGTATCGCGTTCCTCGGACAAGGCGGCGGCCAGCGTATCAACGCCGACCGGCCCGCCACCATAATTGCTGGCAATACAGGTCAGATATCGGCGATCCTGGCTATCAAGCCCCAGATTATCGACTTCCAGCCGTGTCAGGGCGGCATCGGCGATAAAATCATTGACCGGCGACTTACCGGCCACCACAGCAAAATCTCTTACACGGCGGAGCAATCGCCCGGCAATACGCGGGGTTCCCCTTGACCGGCGGGCAATTTCCATTGCGCCATCGCGGGTCATGTCAAAATCAAGCAGCCGTGCCCCGCGGGCAACGATATCAACCAGCTCTTCGGGTTCATAAAACCGCAAACGTAACGGGATGCCAAAACGGTCGCGCAGCGGTGTCGTCAACAAACCCGACCGGGTTGTGGCCCCCACCAGCGTAAAGGGGGGTAAATCAATACGAACAGAGCGCGCCGCCGGCCCCTCGCCAATGATCAGATCCAGCTGAAAATCTTCCATCGCCGGATACAGAATTTCTTCAACAGCGGGGTTCAACCGGTGAATTTCATCGATAAACAAAACGTCACGGGGCTGTAAATTCGTCAGCAATGCCGCAAGGTCGCCCGCCTTGGCAATGACGGGGCCGGACGTTGCCCGAAAGCCAACGCCAAGCTCACTGGCAACAATTTGCGAAAGGGTTGTTTTGCCCAATCCCGGGGGACCGAAAAAAAGCACATGATCCATGGCTTCTTCGCGTCCGCGTGCGGCCTGAATAAACACATCAAGGTTTTCGCGCACTTCCTTTTGCCCGGTAAAATCATCCAGGCGACGGGGGCGTAATGATCCATCCTGACGGTCTTCTGCGTGGCGTTCACCACTTAACAACCGGTCGTCTTCCTCGCTCACGCGCTAAGCTCCTTCAGACCCAAACGGATCAGGGTATCAAGGTTCCGGTTTTCGCCCGCCTGCTGGGATGCCCGGCCAACGGCCCCGAAGGCCTCGGAACGACCATATCCCAAATTAACCAGCGCGGAAACGGCATCGGCCATCATCGCACCATCATCAACAACCGGGGTCTCAGGCACGGCAGGTGCAGCTTTTACCGTGCGTTTACGGGCCGGCTTTGTATCTGCCGCAGGTGTATCCGCACCTTCGGCCCTTGAAACCGGTGCAACGGGTGCTGCGACGGGCCCCAAATTCAATTTTGCGGCCTTGTCTTTTAACTCGCCCACAATCCGCGTTGCCACCTTGGCCCCCACACCGGGGGCGCGGCAAAGTGCGGTTGTGTCTTGCGATGCAAGGGCACGCAAAAGGTCCGTCGGGGACAAAACCGACAGCAACGCCAGCGCCACCTTGGCCCCCACCCCCTGTACCGTGGTTAACAGCGAAAACCATTGTTTTTCGGCACTATCGGCAAAACCATAAAGATGAATATGATCTTCACGGACATGGGTTTCGATAATCAGCCCAGCATCCCCGCCCGCTTGCGGCAACATCGACAAGGTACGCCGCGAGGCAAAGACCAGATAGCCAACACCGTTAACATCAATGATAACGCTGTCTTCGCCGATAAAATCAACAATGCCACGCAATTTGGCAATCATCGGGCAGATCCCCCGTTCTGGTTCTGATAGCGGGCCATCATCTGGCGGTTTCCGGCATGTTGCGCATGGCAAATGGCAATGGCCAACGCATCGGCGGCATCGGCTCCGGCAATTTTGCACCCCGGCAACAAGGTGGAAACCATCATTTCAACCTGCTGTTTGGCCGCATGACCGGCACCGACCACCGTCTTTTTAACCGCATTTGGTGTATATTCGGTAACCGGAATGCCCATGCGTGCAGGCGCCAGCATGGCCACACCCCGCGCCTGCCCCAGTTTAAGAGTTGATACCGGGTTTTTATTAACGAAGGTTTCCTCAACAGCGGCCTCGTCGGGCTCCCACTGATTGATAATGTCGGTCAGGCCCGAATAAAGCTGCACCAGCCGTTCAGCCAGCGACAACGCCTGGGTCGAGGTTACAACACCGTTGGCAACATGGCGCATATGATTGTCGTTCAGGTCGATCACGCCCCATCCGGTACGCTGAAGACCGGGATCGATGCCAAGAACCCTGACCACGTGACAATCACCTGCTGTTATTATTGACGTCAAAATACAATACGCCCGTCATTCAAAGCAAAATGACGGGCGCAAGCAAGATCAGTTATCGAGGGCCGCGACGATTTCGTCTGTCCATTCGACATTCGTCCAGACATTCTGAACGTCGTCATTATCTTCAAGCACATCAACAAGTTTCATGATGCTTTGTGCCTGATCGACAGTGATTTCAGCCGTGGTGACCGGACGAAATACCAGTTTGGCGCTTTCAGGATCACCAAAAATTTCGGTCAGGGCTTCACGAACGCTGTTCAAATCTTCGATTTCAGTTTCGATGACATGGTTTTCATCATCCGATTCCGCATTGGCAGCGCCCGCTTCAAGGGCAGCTTCAAAAATCGCGTCGGCATCGCCTTTGTCCGCCGGATAAACAATTTCGCCAATCCGGTTAAACATAAAACCAACCGAACCGGTTTCACCAAGGTTACCACCGCTTTTGGTAAAGGCTGCGCGTACTTCGGATGCGGTACGGTTGCGGTTATCGGTCAGGGCTTCGACGATTACGGCAACACCTGCGGTACCATAACCTTCATAACGAACTTCTTCAAAATTGTCGCCTTCACCGGCGCCGAGCGCTTTTTTAATCGCACGGTCGATATTGTCCTTGGGCATGTTCTGCCCACGGGCGGCAGCAATGGCCGCACGCAAACGCGGGTTACTGCCAATGTCGTCGCTGATCTTTGCCGACACCGTGATTTCACGGGCAAGTTTGGTAAAGATTTTGGCGCGCTTTTTGTCCTGCGCGCCCTTACGGTGCATGATATTCTTAAACTGGGAATGACCGGCCATAACCTGAAACCTGTATTCTTGAATTACGTTATCGATCTGGTGCCGCCCGGGCCCCTGTCAAACTGCCGCCAATACATACTGTATTTTTCGCCAGCCCAACATTGTGAAAACCTGTGTTGCGCCTCCCCTTAAAGCCCGGTTACAGGCCCTTCAGGCAAATGCAATGCACGCTCCTATAACGTGTTTGCGGTCCGAGGTCCAGCCATCGCACGCACATTCAGCTCGGAAACCGCACGTCCCTCCCGCTTGCCGAACGTCACTGCAAATCAACAAATGTGATCCCAACAAAGCCGTCAGGTGTCGTGTCCGAGACATAAAATCAAATGCATTTTGTTTTCACGAACAGGCTTGCCTATTGCGAAGCCAGACAGAATGCAACAATATCGGAAGAGAATAAGACAGAATAAAACAACGCAAACCAGGTTTGAACCGGCAAGGGGTAATCGAACCGAAACAAAGGGTGGATACGCGGATACCTTCAAAAAGGTCCGTGCCTCAAAACCGGTGAGGGTGAACACCGGCGCAACAAAAAGGTAGGACAGAATGGGAAAGAAAACAGGGACCCCGAAACAGCCTAAAAAAAATACCAAAAAAAATCAGTCGGGGCTTGGGGTTAAAGGGAAACTTCTGATTTCCTTTGCTTTGGTTGGGCTTATGGCTGTTGCGGCCGTTATCGTCGGGGTATTTGCTTTTGGCCGGTTTGGCGTAACACTGGCCGACATCACAGAAGACAAACTGCCGCCAATGTTCACAGCACAGCAACTGGCAACAGAAAGTGCAGAAGTCGTTGCTATTGCCCCCCGCATCATTGCCGCTTCCAGCCAGGAAGAAGAACAGACGGTCAAGGATGAACTTGATCAGCGTCTGATCGGGCTGAGCGCCAAGATCGACGAGTTGCGTCAATCCGGGCTGGAACCCGAGATTCTCGAAGAAATCGACACCAACCGTCAGCAACTTGAACAGGCCCTGACCTCCTTGCATGAAGCAACCCAGGCCCGTTTCGAGATTTCCAGAGAAAAAGCCGAAAAAACAAAAGACTTTCTTGAGCTTAGCAAACGTTACGGGGATACGCTCAAACCGCTTTTGTCCTATACTCAAAATGACATCGCCCAGGCCGATGCCGAAGTAAAAAAACTTCGCAAAGACCCGGCATCTGCCGAAGAAACAACCAAAGAAGACATGGTGGCGCAGTTTTACAAGCTGCATGACGCGGTGCAAACCCGCGCCCCGATCCTTGATATTGAACGTCAGGGGGCAACAGCCACCAACATGATCATTGCCGCCACGACCGAAACCCAAGCCGTGCGACTGTCCATTACCGCCGTTCGTATTCGTGGCAACTATGCAGATGCCCGCGATCTGGTGAACGGAATGGACAATGAGAAGCTGAAAAAATACTACAATGAACTGATCGATAAAATGGAAGCCTTGTCGATTGGCGATGACAGCATTCCGACCTTGCGGACCAAGGAACTAAAAGCAATCGACACGGCACAGAAATTTGTTGCCGAAAGTGCGCAGGCTGCCGACACAATGCGCGTTGGCGTTTCCCAACTGGTAGATGCCCTGCAAAACAGTGTCGACACATCGGCAGCCAGCGCAGAAACGTTGCAAAAACAAAGCTCGACCATTTTGTATGCTGTCGGCATTGCCGCGATCCTGCTGTCATTGGCCATTTACGTGATCTATGTCCGGGGTAACTTGCTACGCCGGTTGGATGGTTTGCAAAAAACCATGGTCACACTGGCTGGGGGTAACCTTGATGTCGCCGTGCCGGTCAAGGGCCACGATGAAATCACGGCTATGGGCCGCGCGGTTGAAGTATTTAAGGATAATGCCCTTAAAGTTCGGGATATGCAGGCCGAAGAAGAACGCCTGAACCGTGAACGCAATGAAAGCCTGCGCGACGAACTGCTGGGCCTTGCCGATACCTTGCAGGGCGAAGTTGAAAGTGCCGTTGGCGAAATTGCCGCCCTTGCCGAACAGCTGCAAGGCGTTTCCGGGCAAATGAGCCACAGCGCCGAACTGGTGTCGACACAAAGTGAAGACGTCGCATCGTCGGCACAGGAAGCCACTGGCAATGTGGAAACTGTTGCAGCCGCAACCGAACAGCTTTCAGCATCAAATGCCGAAATCAACCGGCAAATGGCGGAAAGCACACGCATTTCCAACGATGCGGCGCAAAAAGCACGCGAAACCAACGAACTGGTGGTTAGCCTGTCGCAATCAGCAAACCGGATTGGCGAAGTAATCGCCCTGATTACCGACATTGCCGAACAAACCAACCTGTTGGCCCTGAATGCCACCATCGAGGCTGCCCGCGCCGGCGATGCCGGTAAAGGCTTTGCCGTGGTTGCCGCCGAGGTCAAAAACCTAGCCAACCAGACGGAAAAAGCCACCGACGAAATTGCCGGGCAAATTACAGGCATTCAGAAATCGACCGGAGAGTCTGTTTCTGCCATCGAAATGATTGGTAGTATCATTGAGAATATCAATGAAATTGCCACCACCATTTCGGCGGCCATTGAACAGCAAGGCTCGGCCACCAACGAAATCACCCGCAATGTGCGGGGGGCCGCCGACCGGACACGGGCCGTTTCAAGTTCCATTACTGATGTTGCCAATGAAACGGCCAAAACCGGTGAATTGTCGGGGCAGGTTTTGCAAACCGCACAAACGGCATCGGAAAAGGTCGAAAACCTGCAAACCCGGATCAACAATATCCTGCAGGACTTGCGCAAGCAGGCCCACGACCGCGCGGCATCATAACCGGAACACCAACATTAACCGACGCGTCCACCGCTTGGGGAACCCGCCGGATTACAAACCCTACCTGACCCCGTTCAGAAACTGAACGGGGTTTTTCCTTGCCTGAAACAACGGTTTTTCAATGTTCCGAACCATTGTACGGCTTAGCCAAAGGCCCAACCATGCCCGCTAAATTGCAAGGTTAACTCTGCGTAACTTCGGCCCCTGCCCCGCACGCCCAATGCGCCGCCTCGTTTGATAAATCCCTCCATCAAAGACAGACAGGATAAAACACCCGCGGTGACCGGCATTATATAAGGCGACAACCAGTTTTATATTTGATGCGACACTGGGTCCGCGTCGCAATTATGCAGCTTTAAGGCATGTTTCCGTTAATAACCCTGAACAAAAACACGTCCCTGTATCTTCGAGTCTGCCAGCTTGGTCACGGCCTCGTCGAAGGTTCCGGCTAAAAGCAGATGGACCTACCCTTTTGAACTTTTTATCTACCTCTACGGCGAAACATTATAAACTTCGCCCGTCATGGACTAGCCAAAAGTCTATGCCGTTGAAGTTCCTTCTTAAAATTGTTCCAGACCCGAATATCGAGTGGCCTGAACAAATTTACCGGAACTCTCATGCCGGCGTCATTGTCGCGATATCGACGAAACATCATTGAATTACACAATTAACGATATCAATTTATCATCAAAATGTTATCGTTATGGGAATGAAGCTGATTTGACATCCCTTTTATCAAGGCTGCCGAAAACGGCCCTGTCAAATGCAGCCAATATAAAAAGAAGACCCGCCAGGGTGGCAACAACCAATCACCTGTAACCATCGACAGATTGGCCATGTCTTGCTGATCGCCCGTCTCTAACGAGGATAGGGAAAATGACTTCAAAATCGGGGATCTCTAACCAGCAGCCGACAAGGAAAAATGCCTACACAGCGAACGGTGTGAAGGGCAAATTGCTGGCATCATTTACGATCGTTAGTCTGCTTGCCGTGTTTGCAGCAATGATCGGGGCGTATTCTTTTAATAAATTTGGCACCGAACTGACCGACATTACGCATGAAAAACTGCCGGCAATGTTCACAGCCCAAAATCTGGCAACTGAAAGCACCAAAATCGTCGCCATCGCCCCGCGCATTGTGGCCTCTACCAGCAACGAGGAAGAACAGACTGTTAAGGCCGAACTCGACGCACGCCTTAAGGGTGTTGCCGAAAAAGTCGCCACGTTACGGGATACAGGCCTGATGCCTGAAACCCTCAACAAGATCGAGGAAAACAGTGCCAACCTGCGCGATACCCTCAACAAGCTGTTCGAGGTTACACGCCAGCGTTTACAGGCTGCTGAAGAAAAATCCAAAGCCGTCAAGGATTATCAATCGTTGGCTGACCGGTATGCCAGCACGTTAAAACCGTTATTATCCTATACCCAGAATGATCTGGCACAGCTTGGGGCGGCAATTGACGAACTTGACGGCAAGCAGGACGAGAACATTGACCGGTCCAAGGAAGACCTGGTGCAGTTGCTGGTCAAATATCGCAATACCATTGCTGCGCGCGCCCCAATTCAGGAAATTGGCCGTCTGGGCAACGAAGCAGGCAGTTCGGTAATCGCAACCACAACCGAAACCAGCGACAACAAGCTCTCAATCGTATCGGTCCAGGTGAAGGGCACTTATGCCGATGTGCTGGACCTGGTCAATCAGATGGAAAACAAAAAACTGCAAAAGTTTTATACCGATCTGGTCGACAAGATGCAGAAACTTTCCAGCGGGGACGGCAGCCTGCCTGAAATTCGCCAGCGTGAACTGGCCGCAGCTGCCGCATCGGAACAACTGGTCGCGCAAAGTGCGCAATATGCCGACACCATGGGCAGTGGTGTTGATGAACTGGTAACAGCCCTGCAAAGCCAGGTTGATACCGCAGCAGTTGAAACAGAAACCTTGCAAAAACAGGGCACCCTGATTTTGTACATGGTGGCTGCCAGCGCTATTCTGATCTCGCTTGCAATTTACGTTATCTATGTCCGGGGTAATTTGTTGCGTCGCCTTGAAAAACTGCAACAGGCAATGGTGACACTGGCCCGCGGCGACCTTGATGTTATGGTGCCCGCCAGAGGTAACGACGAAATTACCGCAATGGGCCGTGCCGTCAAGGTATTCAAGGACAACGCGATCAGGGTGCGCGACATGCAGGCGGAAGAAATACGCCTGACCCGTGAACGAAATGAAAGCCTGCGAGACGAATTACTGGGCCTTGCCGACACGCTGCAGGATGAAGTCGACAGCGCCGTGGGCGAAATTGCCACTTTGGCACAGCAGCTTCAGGGGGTTTCCCGGGAAATGTCGCAAAGTGCCGAAACGGTTTCGGGGCAAACCGAAGAAGTGGCATCATCGGCCCGCGAGGCTACCGGCAATGTCGAAACGGTTGCCGCCGCAACCGAGGAACTTTCGGCGTCGAATGTGGAAATCAACCGCCAAATGACGCAATCAACCCGCATTTCGGCCGAAGCATCCCAAAAGGCACAGCAAACCAACCAATTGGTCAATAGCCTGTCGCAATCAGCCACGCGTATTGGCGAAGTAATTGCCCTGATCACGGATATTGCCGAGCAAACCAATCTGTTGGCCCTGAATGCCACCATCGAGGCGGCCCGTGCCGGCGATGCCGGCAAAGGTTTTGCCGTGGTGGCCGCCGAGGTTAAAAACCTGGCCAACCAAACGGAAAAAGCCACCGACGACATTGCCGGACAAATTCTGGGCATTCAGAAATCAACCGGAGAATCTGTAACGGCTATTAGCGAAATTGGGAAAATCATTGAAAACATCAATGAAATTGCCACAACCATTTCCGCAGCCGTCGAAGAACAAAGTGCCGCCACCAATGAAATAAGCCGTAATGTACGCGGGGCCGCCGAACGCAACCGTATGGTTTCAACATCAATCGGAGATGTGGTGGCCGAAACATCAAAAACCGGCATATTGTCCGGCCAGGTGCTGCAAACGGCACAAAGTGCTTCCGAGAAGGTCGAACATATGCGTATCCGCATTAGTGAAATTCTCGATAACTTGCGTCAACAGGCTTATGACCGGGCCAACTGATACAACTCTGATTATTATCGCGTGCAAGCCAATGCACAACGGCGTAAACAGAACCTGATTATCGACGGCCCGCTATTTTTTGGCGGGCCGTTGTTTTGAAAAAACACGACTCTGAACCCGAAAATGCACGTAAAAACCCTGATACGCCCCAACGTATCACGACCTATGGTCATATTATCGATACCAGAAGAATAATAAATTCCGAAATTAGAATAAGTTATCTATGCATCTGTACAAAATACAAACCGATTACTTGTATTTTGCCGGTATGTTATGAATAAAAAGCAAATTCGGGAGTGGGCCCGTTGGGGGACAAATATCAATCCGGCCCGCACTAATACAAACATATTTTGAAATCTCCGATTGCTGCATTCCTGCGGCAGATGGAACTGGCATTGTGAAAACATAGCCCCGGAACGTTCGTTCCCAGCAACCGGGTCTCTCGCGTGCCAATGGCAGAACACAGGGTCAAGACTAAATGCAACAGACTACAGGGGGCCGGAACCAGCGAAAATCCGTGCAAAAGAATGGCATGGGCGTACGCGGAAAACTGCTTGTGTCCTTCGCACTGGTTGGGCTGATGGCCGTTATAGCCGCCGCCGTAGGCGCGATATCATTTGAACGCTTCGGCACACAGCTTGATAACATTACCGAAGCCAAACTGCCGCCGATGTTCAGTGCGCAGCAACTGGCCACCGAAAGTGCCGAGATCGTTGCCATTGCCCCGCGCATTGTCGCAGCGTCGTCACCCCAGGAAGAGGAAAGTGTGAAGGCCGAGCTGGACAACCGGGTTGTTTCCCTGAAAAACCGGATTGAACAGCTTCGCGATTCCGGCATGCAGCCTGATACCCTGGACGTCATTGAAACCAACAGCGCTCAATTGCAGGAAACCCTAGCGCAGTTGCATGAACTGACCCAGAAACGGTTCCAGATTGGCGACGAAAAAGCTAAAAAACTGACCGATTTCCAGCAATTATCCGATCGCTTCGTCAGCACCTTGAAACCGTTGATGACTGTTACGTCCAACGAACTTGGCCAGATTTCGGAAATGGTCAAGGAACTGCGCAAAAGCCCGGTTTTGCAAACCCGCCAGCCTCGCGAAGACCTGATCGCGTCGCTGTTTAAATATCATGACAGTGTTAGCAAGCGCGCACCGCTGGTCGCCCTGACCAATCTTGGCAACCAGATTTCAAATATTGTAATCGGCTCGGCCTCAGAACGCGACATGACCCGCCTTTCCATTGTTGGCGTGCGGGTACGCGGCAGTTATGCCGATGCCTCAAACATGCTGCAAGACCTGGGTAATCCCAAACTGATCAAGTTTTACGAAGACCTGATCGACAAAATGCAGAAGCTTTCTGTTGGTGAAGGCAGCCTGCCCGATCTGCAATCGCGCGAATTGCAGGCCGCTATTGATTCCCAGCAACTGGTTGCCAAAGCTGGTGAATTTGCGTCAACGATGGGCTTTAGCGTTGATCAGGTTGTTGAAACCCTGCAAAGCGATGTTGATGGTGCCGCAACCGCTGCCCGCGATCTGCAACAGCAAGGGTCGCTTATTTTGTACATCGTCGCCGCAGTTGCGGTGCTTTTGTCGCTGGCGATCTATGTCATCTATGTTCGTGGCAATCTGTTGCGCCGCCTTGGTGGTTTACAGCAAACCATGGTCACACTGGCCGGTGGTAACCTTGAAGTTGTCGTCCCTGCCAAGGGGAATGACGAAATTTCGGCCATGGGCCGCGCGGTTGAGGTATTCAAGGAGAATGCCCTGAAAGTGCGCGACATGCAGGCCGAAGAAGAACGCCTGAACCGCGAGCGCAACGAAGCCCTGCGCGACGAACTGCTCGGCCTTGCCGATACCTTGCAAGGCGAAGTTGAAAGTGCCGTTGGCGAAATTGCAGCCCTTGCCGAACAACTGCAGGGTGTTTCCGGGCAAATGACGCAAAGTGCCGAACTGGTTTCGGGGCAAAGCGAAGAAGTTGCCACCTCGGCGCGCGAAGCCACCAGCAATGTTGAAACTGTTGCCGCTGCAACCGAACAGCTGGCAGCGTCAAACGCCGAAATTAACCGGCAAATGGCCGAATCCACCCGCATTTCCAACGATGCGGCACAAAAGGCTCGCGAAACCAACGAACTGGTCGTCAGCCTGTCGCAATCAGCCAATCGCATTGGCGAGGTCATCGCCCTGATTACCGACATTGCCGAACAAACCAACCTGTTGGCCCTGAATGCCACCATCGAGGCCGCCCGGGCCGGCGATGCCGGTAAAGGCTTTGCCGTGGTTGCCGCCGAGGTCAAGAACCTTGCCAACCAGACGGAAAAAGCCACCGACGAAATCGCCGGGCAAATTTCCGGCATTCAGAAATCCACCGGAGAGTCGGTTTCCGCGATCGAAATGATCGGCAGCATCATTGAAAGCATCAATGAAATTGCCACAACCATTTCGGCAGCGGTTGAAGAACAGGGTGCCGCCACCAACGAAATCACCCGCAATGTTCGCAATGCAGCTGACCGCACCCGGATGGTTTCAACCTCCATCACCGATGTCGCCGAGGAAACCGGCAAAACCGGTGAACTCTCCGGCGAAGTTTTGCAAACATCGCAAAATGCGGCGAAGAAAATTCAGGGCCTGAATGACAGCATCAATACCATTCTGGAAGATTTGCGCCGCAAGGCTCATGACCGTGCTGCTTCCTGATTTTCCCTGACACCCTAAACAAAATGGCCCGTCATGTATGTGACGGGCCATTTTGTTATTTGCTTGCCGTTATCATATCTGCCCACAGGGGCCGGAAGGCCGTGTGGCTTCTGGCTTAATGCCCGCCTTCTGCCTCGATCACGATCTGAATTGTTTTGTGCCCGGCCTTGCCAAAATCCAGATCCAGGTCAAACGCCCCGCCAGCCGTAAGGGGTTCTTTCAAACCTGTCAGCCAAATATGTTCGCGCCAGGCCGCCAGACCCACTGGTTTGTTCGGGGCAAGTGTAATGCTGTCAACCCAGCTTTCCACACCGTCCTTTTCCACCCTGAAACGCACCTGATCTGCGATCGGGGTGGTTGCCCCCACCAGTGTGACCGGTTCAGACCCGCCATTTAACAAGGGACCAAATACAGCAGCACCCTTGGCATTTTGCTCGGCAGGCGGTGCCCAGAAATGACCGATCATAATTTTGCCAAGCACATAGCTATGCGCGTGTGCCTGGCCCGAAAACAGGGTGGTCATGCCCGTACCAGCCGCACCGGCCAGCACAATGGCGCAGGTGACCGTCACAGCCGGTTTGCGCAAGTGTTTAAACGGCATCAAGATCAACGAACAGATTTTCATGTCCAAGAATTCCCCTGCTGGCTGCCCTGCGTCTAGTGACGGCGAACATCGTTTTCAAGATCGATATTTTCCGAATTCGACAATTCGGCCTCTTTCTGGTCCGAACCGGATTTAAGTTCGCGTGCGTCCGAAATCTCCTGCTCGGTCAGATCGGACTGGCGATAAAAGGTGTAGGACAGGGTGATATCCTTAACCTCGGCGGTATTCGGATCTTTGTGGATCTGATCGTCAATATATAAAACAAGCGGCATCCGTGCGCTTTCTCCCGGCGCCAGCTTTTCATTGGTAAAACAGAAACATTCGATTTTAAAAAAATACTGGGCCGATTTATAGGGCGTAACGTTAAAGACCGCGCGCGCCACAATCGTTTCATCCGAATTATTTTTGGCATAATAATACACCTTCACCGGTTCACCCAGCTTGGCCTTTACCATCCGTTCCTCGGGGTAAAACTCCCACGGCAGCCCTTTGGCAACATTGGCATCGAAATAAACTTCGACCATATCATCGGCAATTGCCGCCGCTTCGCCCGTTGAATTACCATTTGCACCATTTGCAGATGCCCCGGCAGTTTTATTGGGGACCGAAATTTGGCGAACCGTGCCCCCAACCCCGGTTACGGCACAAAACATGCGATAAAGCGTCGGCGAATAAACCACCAGCGTGACCATAACGGCAAAGGCACATCCCATTGCGATCAGGGTGCGGCGTTTTCCCTTCTTGCGGTGGTTTTCCGGGCGATCATTCATGGCGGTTTCTTTTGCTGTGACGACAAAAAAGACGACAGGCAAAATGCAACATTTTCCGATTGTCTGTACAGATAACCCGACAAACGGCAGGCAAATGGCAAATTGCGCTCGGCGCACTATAAACAT
Source organism: Thalassospira sp. NFXS8 (assembly GCF_040148805.1). Taxonomy (NCBI): domain Bacteria; kingdom Pseudomonadati; phylum Pseudomonadota; class Alphaproteobacteria; order Rhodospirillales; family Thalassospiraceae; genus Thalassospira; species Thalassospira sp. NFXS8. The sequence goes on from NZ_JAGEMF010000001.1 coordinate 875,916, forward strand.
CCCGGCGCACGACGTAATTGCGAATTATTAATAATCCAAAGAAAATCGCGGCAGAGGCGAAAATTCGTATCAATGCCCTGCCCGGCGTTCAAGCCTGGATATGCAAAAAGGCCGGAAATATCCGTCACATTCGTGTGAGGTTATTTCCGGCCTAAAATGCTGAAATCCAATATATTTTATAACCCGACGGCGGCCTATGCCCTAAACCGCGCCAACCGAAATGTCGTAAAGCAGTTTAACATTCAGCGCGATAATGATCAGTGCAATGATTGCGGAAACAAAAGTTAACCAGCGCGGCGCGCACAGTTCCTTCATTTTCTGTTTTGATGCCGTAAACATTACCAGTGGCACCACCGCAAAGGGCAACTGAAAACTCAGCACCACCTGCGACAGGATCAGCAATTTCGCGGTTTCGGCCTGACCATAAATCACCGTTACGGCAATCGCGGGAATAATGGCAACAACCCGGGTCAATAACCGTCGCAACCACGATGGCAGGGTCATTTTAATAAACCCTTCCATCACAATCTGGCCGGCCATTGTTGCAGTTACAGTCGAACTAAGACCACAGCAAAGCAAAGCCACACCAAACAAAATCGGTGCCATCGACGCCCCTAAAAGGGGGGCCAGCAATTCATGCGCCTTGCCGATATCATCAACGTCGGTTTGCCCGGCCACGTGAAAGGTTGCTGCGGCCAAAATCAGGATAGAAGCATTAATGACCAAGGCAAAGGTCAACGCCACCGTTGAATCCAGTGTGGCAAAACGCAGGGCTTCGCGCTTGCCTTTGATCGAATGTTCATAGGCGCGTGTCTGCACAATACCGGAATGCAGATACAGATTATGGGGCATTACCGTGGCACCAATAATCCCCAGCGCCAAATACAGCATGTGCTGATTGGTCAAAACATTTACGGTTGGGGCAAAGCCGGTAATCACGCCATACCAGTCCGGGTCGGCCATGGCGATCTGGATGGCAAAACAAACCGAAATAACGCCCAAAAGTGCAATGATAAACCCTTCGACCCAGCGAAAACCGCGACTTTGCAACCACAAAATCACCAGGACATCGGCCGCCGTAATCAACACGCCCAGTTCCAGCGGAATGCCAAACAACAAATTCAGGGCAATTGCTGTGCCGATAACCTCGGCAAGGTCGGTGGCGCAAATAGCAAGTTCCGCCAGCAGCCATAACGGCCATGACATCCAGGTTGGAAACGCATCGCGGCAGGCCTGCGCCAGGTCACGCCCGGTGGCAATCGCCAGCCGGGCGCATAGCGACTGCAAAATAACCGCCATGATGTTTGACAGCAACGCCACACATAACAGCGCATACCCGAACTGCGACCCACCCGCCAACGAGGTTGCCCAGTTTCCCGGGTCCATATAGCCAACTGCAACCAGATATCCCGGCCCGGCAAAAGTCAGAAACTTGCGGAAAAAACCGGCATCCGGCGATACCGCAATCGACCGAAACACTTCAACAAGAGAAGGTTGATCGGCATCCAGCCGCCAGTCACCCTGCTTGCGTTTCGCTTCACCAATGTCGGCCATTCGTCATTCTCCGCGCACGGGAAACCGATCCCGCTTAGATTTTAAATAATTACAAACCCGGCTAGTTCCGTCTGACAGCCTTCACCGACATAAGGTCAGTCAAACAAAGTCAGCAGATCATCAGGAAATTTGTCCCCAATTGTTGTGCGGACTTTAAAAGTTAGTCAAGGCTAAATTTTCACAAACACCAATTCTCCACCCGGAACCTATTCTTTCGGGTGTTTTTATGCTCGCTGTTTTCATATATCCGGGGGTACAGCATAACCACGCAGGCCAAAATCACCTGCAATACAGCAATATTTTACAACCGCTGCATTCATCCTCGCGGAAAATCACAGGCTATACCTGTCACGCAACCTCAACCATCCCGGCAGAAGACGAGAGTCGCAATTGTTCGACATCCCGTCTGGGAGGCGCACCGAACATCCGGCGATATTCGCGTGAAAACTGCGATGGGCTGTCATAGCCGACATGATATCCGGCACTGGCCGCATCCATCGCATTTACCATAATCAATGAACGCGCTTCTTGCAGACGCAGCTGTTTTTGATATTGCAGCGGGCTCATGGAAGTAATGGCCTTAAAATGCTGATGCAACGCCGAGGGGCTCATATGCGCCTCGCGGGCCAGAATCTCGACGCTAAAGGGTTCGCGAAAATGGTTTTTTATCCATTCGATCGCACGTGATACCTGGTTCAATTTGCTATCGGCCATTGCCAGTTGCTGCAACCGAACACTTTGCGGGCCATTTAACAGGCGATATAAAATTTCGCGCTCGATCAACGGGGCCAGAATGGGAATATCGCGCGGGTTTGCCAAAAGTTCCAGCAAACGGATCGATGCATTGATAATCTCTGGCCCGGCATCGCTAACCTGCATTGCGGGTCCCGGCTGGCGACCGGTTGCCACAATATTGTTTTCCCGTGCCTCCATCATGATGTCGGCCATGACTTTGGTATTCAGATCCAGGCGCAAACACAAATAGGGGCATTCGGGGCTGGCGACGGTAACTTCACCCAACACCGGAACATCCAGTGACACGGTTAAATATTGCCCCGGTCGATAAACATAAACACTTTCGCCCATTAACGCCGTTTTTTCGCCGCTTGCCAAAATACAGATCGACGGCTGATACACCACGTTAACCGGTTCCATCGGGGCATCCGCCCGCAACAGCACAACACCGGGAATGGCCGTATCGTGGCGCCCGGTGCCGGTGCAATTTTGTTCAATCAGTTGTGCAAATTTATCCAGACCATCGGTCATGACGTTATGCCTTTTTCTCACCTGAATACCAAAATGTCGCCTGATGGCTTACTTGGTTCAAAAAATACATAATCATCGATTGCACAAAACAACAGACTGTTTTTTCGCATTTGCAGGATTGTGCAATCTTTGTAGAGGACTGGGCTATCGGGTCTAAAAAGTTTGCGGTAGGGTCGTCGCATACCGGATTACAGCCGTGCAGCCATCAACTCCCCCCCCCCCCGACCCCGTGATGTCTGCACGGTTGGAAACGGCGCAAAACGGGCCGATGCATCCCTGCATCGGCCCGTTTTCATCTGTGAATTTCGGTGTCTGTTAAAACGATAGGCTGATATTATCAGGCGCTGGGCCAGGCACCGCGTAACCGCCCGCCAATGCGAACCGGCTCGATCCGTTTGGCCAAGCCTGTTTTGTCATCGGTTTCCACATAAACACCACACACTGTGGCCGGGCCCTCGGCAGGTTCCAGCCTGCCTGACGGCATTTTAGTCAGAAACTTGGCCACCGAACTTTCGTGTTTCATCCCGATCACGGAATTAAAATCACCGCACATGCCAACATCAGTCTGGTAGGCTGTGCCGCCTGGCAAAATTTGCGCATCCGCCGTTGGCACATGCGTATGTGTCCCCAGAACAAGCGACGCACGCCCATCGCAATGATGGCCAAATGCCATTTTTTCCGATGTTGTTTCGGCATGAAAATCGATCAGAACCGCATCAACATTTTTACCCAGGCGATATTTACCCAACAATTTGTTGGCCCCCTGAAACGGGCACGATAGCGGGTCCATAAACAGGCGACCCATCATGTTAACAACCGCAACTTTTTTGCCCGACCGTGCCGTAAATACACAATCGCCACGTCCCGGCGTACCATCAGGAAAATTCCACGGGCGCAGCAGGGTTTTATCTTCGTCGATATAGGTGATGATTTCGCGTTGATCCCAGACATGGTTGCCCGTGGTCAGCACGTCGGCCCCGGCATCATAAAATTCGCGGCAAATTTTTGCAGTTACACCAAACCCGTGGGCCGAGTTTTCAACATTCACCACGGCAGCATCAACCTGCAAACGATCGCGCAACATTGGCAATGCTTCCAGTGCCGCCTTGCGCCCGGATTGCCCCAAAACATCGCCTAAATGTAAAAGCCGCATTTTTAATTCCGTCTATCACACCGCATGACCAAACGCGGCAATCCCACCCACCGGGCAGGTCATCCCCCGATCACAAATTTCAATTAAACCAGCCAAAAAGGAAAATTCCCGCTTCCCCGAAGGAAAGCGGGAGCCACCACTGCCGTTGACCATGTGGTAATTCCTCGTGACCTGCGTGTGCAGGTGGGCGCCATATAACGAGACCACGGTCCCGCCAGGGACAGCTCCCTAGAGAAATGAGCATCGGCCCCGGGAATTAGCGAATCTGACGCGCAGGGCAGCCCCCTTTTGGATCCACTTTTGATCGCCCCGAAGGACGCATCGCAAGCAGTATCCGATGCGAACTTAGTCAGCTGCGAGCTTTTGTGCAATAGCCTCTATACGAGAGGCGAGATTTTCCATGCTTTGCGCCATACGATCAGCATCATTCGGGGCAACCGCCCCTTCGGGCAAAGCGGCACTGGCCGGCACCGAAAGTTTTTCGTGAGCATCACCAAGTTCGTCGGCAATCAACAGGCTGGTCATGACCAAAAGGCGCTGTTCGCCAATCTGGCCGACCATCCCGGCAATCTCGCTCACACGTTCATCGACATATTCTGCCAGCTGGGAAAGACGGGTTTCCTGCCCATCCTCGCAGGCAACATCATAACTGCGACCATTAATACGCACTGAAACCTGTGCCATGATTTTACGCCTGCTTTTGTTCAGTTTCGTCGCTCAGGACCAACCGCAATTGCCCCACAGCACCGTCAAGGCGTTGTGAAACTGTTTCGGTTGCCTGCGCCAGCACATCATAATCGTGCTTTAGGGCATCCAGCTCGGCACGCATTTCTTCAGACCGTGCCTGGGCGGCCGCATTCTCGCTTTCGCCAGACAGGGCGTTCGCTTGTGATCGCGCCAGCCGCGACTCCACCGCCTGTTCAAGGGCGGCAAGGGCAATTTCAAGACGTTCACCGGCATTTTGCAGACGTGACATATCGTCCTTCCTGATCCTTCATAATCGTTTCACAAGATAGGTCGTGACAAAGCAGGGCGTCAACTGTTCCGCGATACTGCCCGTTCAAAACCGTTCTGATCGCCATCATATCACGTAAGGATTAACCGCAATCTAAGCAATCCAGTCAGTTTTTCGACAGAACAGGTTGACGTATGCGGATCGCGGGGGCATGTTCCGCCCGTCTTATTTGATTTATTCAGCCGTAGTAATCAACGCCCGATAGCGAACCCCCAGGAAGCGCATTCAATGACGAAAACAGCAGAACATAGCCGCATGGCAAATGCCATTCGCTTTCTTTCCGCCGACGCCGTGGAAAAAGCCAATTCCGGCCATCCGGGCATGCCAATGGGCATGGCGGACGTCGCGACTGTTCTCTTTACCAAGTTTTTGAAATTCGATCCGAAACATCCGCATTGGCCAGACCGCGACCGGTTTGTCCTGTCTGCCGGTCACGGGTCAATGCTGCTTTATTCGCTGCTGTATCTTACCGGCTATGAAGACTTTGATCTCGACCAGATCAAAAATTTCCGTCAGCTCGGCGCACGTACTGCCGGCCACCCGGAATATGGTCATGGTGCCGGCATCGAAACCACCACCGGCCCGCTGGGTCAGGGTATTGCCACCTCTGTCGGCTTTGCCCTTGGCGAACGCATCATGAATGCGGCCTATAATAACGACCTGGTTGACCATTACACCTATGTGGTTGCCGGTGACGGCTGCCTGATGGAAGGCATTTCGCAGGAAGCCATTTCGCTGGCTGGTCATTTGCAGCTTTCCAAGCTGATCGTGCTGTTTGACGATAACGGCATTTCGATTGATGGCCCCACGTCGCTGTCGACCTCGGAAGACCACAAAAAACGTTTTGAAGCCGCAGGCTGGGATGTCCAGCAGATTGACGGCCACGATGCCGATGCCATCGAAGCCGCCATTGCCAAGGCAAAAACCACCGGCACCCCGTCGCTGATCGCATGTAAAACCGTTATCGGTTTTGGCGCACCGACCAAGGGCGGCACCTCGGCTACACACGGGTCGCCGCTGGGTGCAAAAGAACTGGCCGGCGCACGCGAAAAACTGAACTGGTCCTACGAACCGTTTGACGTCCCGCAGGATGTGCTTGAAGCATGGCGTGCAGCCGGTGCCCGTGGTGCTGACGAATTTGCGGCCTGGGGCGCACGTTTTGATGCGCAGGACGCCGATGTTCGTGCCGATTTTGAACAACGGGTCGAAGGCAAACTGCCGGAAAACTGGGTCGAAGCATTTAATGCTTACAAGAAACAGATTACGGAAGAACTGCCCAAAATCGCCACCCGTAAATCCTCGCAGAATGTGCTCGAAGTTCTGACCAAGGAAATCCCGGCGATGATCGGCGGCTCGGCTGACCTTACCGGGTCCAACAACACCAAAACAGCCGTTCAGGAACCGATTTCGGTGCAAAGCGGGTATGAAGGCCGTTACATCTATTACGGCATTCGTGAACATGGCATGGCAGCGGCCATGAACGGCCTGGCGTTGCATGGCGGCATCCTGCCCTATGGCGGCACCTTCCTGGTCTTTACCGACTATTGCCGCCCGGCCATTCGCCTGTCCGCCCTGATGGGCCAGCGCGTTGTTTACGTTATGACCCATGATTCCATCGGTCTTGGCGAAGACGGCCCGACCCATCAGCCGGTTGAACATGTTGCGTCCCTGCGCGCCATGCCCAATGTCACCATGATCCGCCCGGCCGATGCGGTTGAAACCGCCGAAGCATGGGCCATGGCGATTACCAATGAAACCGGCCCGACGGTTTTGGCCCTTAGCCGCCAGAACCTGCCGGTATTGCGCACCGAATACCGCGAAGACAACCTTGTTGCCCGTGGTGGTTACATCATTTCCGAAGCCGAAGGCGACACCCAGGTCACCCTGATTGCAACCGGTTCGGAAGTTGAAATTGCCGTTGATGCCCAGGCAAAACTGAAAGCCGAAGGCATTTCAGCCGCTGTGGTTTCCCTGCCTTGCTGGGAACTGTTCGACGCACAGTCGCCCGAATATCGCAAAAGCGTTCTGGGGACTGCCCCGCGTATTGCCATCGAAGCCCTGTCGGTTTTCGGTTGGGAAAAATATGTCGGTGAAAACGGCAAGGTCATTGGCCTGCATGGCTTTGGCGCGTCGGCACCGGCACCGGAACTGTATGAACATTTCGGCATTACCGCCGATGCCATGGTCAAAGCGGCCAAGGAACTGGTTTAATTTCCGGGCCGGATCGGTAATATGCCGATCCGGCCTTTTTGATTGTCCCCGTCTGCGGGGTTTGACCGTCCGGTCACAATCAGTATGTTTTTGGAGGAATTAATGGCTATTCGTGTTGCGATTAATGGTTTTGGCCGTATTGGCCGTCTGGTTCTGCGTGCGATTGTCGAAAGCGGCCGCACCGATCTTGAAGTCGTTGCCATCAATGATCTGGGCGACGTCAAAACCAATGCCCACCTGCTGAAATATGATTCTGTACATGGTGTTCTTGCCAATGACGTCAAAGCCGAAGGCAATGATCTGGTCATTGATGGCAAGGCCATCAAGGTTTGTTCCGAACGCGACCCGGCCAACCTTCCGTGGGGCGAACTGAACGTCGATATCGCTTTTGAATGCACCGGTATCTTTCTTGATGAAGCAGGCGCAGGCAAACACCTGACCGCAGGTGCCAAACGCGTTCTGATTTCCGCCCCGGCAAAGGGCGACATCAAAACCGTTGTTTATGGCGTTAACAGCGACAGCCTGACCGCTGATGATATCATTGTTTCAAACGCATCTTGCACCACCAACTGCCTGGCACCGGTCGCCGATGTTTTGAACAAAACCGTTGGCATCACCAAAGGCTTCATGACCACCGTTCACGCCTTCACCGGCGACCAGAACACGGTTGACAGCCTGCACAAGGATTTGCGCCGTGCCCGCGCAGCATCGCTTTCCATGATCCCAACCTCGACCGGGGCGGCCAAGGCTGTTGGTCTTGTTCTGCCGGAACTTAAGGGCAAGCTGGACGGAACGTCGGTTCGTGTGCCCAGCCCGAACGTCTCCATGATCGATCTGACCTTTGTTTCGGGCCGTGATACCACTGCCGAAGAAATCAATGCCGCCATCGCAGAAGCCGCCAATGGCCGCCTTAAAGGTGTGTTGGGCGTAAATGATGCGCCGCTGGTATCGATTGATTTCAATCACAATCCGAACAGCTCGACCTTCGATTCGACCCAGACCCAGGTTATTGGTGGCAACTTCGTGCGTATCCTGTCCTGGTACGACAACGAATGGGGCTTCTCCAACCGGATGTCCGACACCGCTGTTGAAATGGCAAAATATCTGTAATCCAGCCGGATAAACCAGATAATGGGGGCGGTCTTTGGATCGCCCCTTTTTTATGGGTGAATTTTGGCCTCCTGCCTTTAATAATGGTGCCCCCTTTCAAACACTGGATCACCATGTCACCGTTGACGTTTCATATCCGTATTCACAGCTTCACCGGTGCAGCCCTTGCCTGCCGCGTTATGGGCACGAAACCTTTTATTTTACATAGCCCGATAAATTGCGGCGAAACACATGGCGCAAAATGGTTTGCCGCCTTGCTGGCAGAACTAAACAATGCCTGGCCCAACTGCCAGTTCGAGGGGGCCATAGATTGCACCCACCACACCGGGCAGGCCTTATCCGCGCTGGAATCAAACATCGCCCATGTTATCGTTGGTGATATTTCCGCCGATGCCATGGCAAGTTTACGCGCCATCGCCCGGCAAAAAGGCAGCCATATATGGGCCGCCACGATGTTTGACCAACCCCGTGCCGATGCCACCACCACGCGGGTTCAAAATGCCATGATGTTGCATGATATGGACGATCACTTCCTTCCCGAACACGAACTGGAAAAACGCCTGCGGGCGGCATTGGCACAGCTTTGATTGCCAAGTTCGTTCGGGCAGGATAAACAGGCGATGTAATAGCAAACAGGAACCTCCGCCGTGAATGACGACGCACAAACCGGCCTTTATCTTCTAACGCCTCCCAGCATTGATCTGGCAACCTTCCCGGATCTGCTTGCCCGCGTGTTGGATACCGGTGCGGTTGAATGTGTTCAACTTCGTCTGAAAGACATCGATGATGAAGGTATCATCGCCGCGATCAAAAAGATTTTGCCGGTTTGCTCCAAACGCGACATTCCCCTGATTTTAAATGACCGCCCTGATCTGGCCCATAAAACCGGCTGCGATGGTGTCCATATTGGCGCCGAAGACGGAAGTTACGCCGAAGCCCGTAAAATCATGGGCGAAGAACATGTTGTCGGCGTTTCGTGTTACGATTCCCGCCATCGGGCCATGGATGTGGGCGACAAAGGGGCCGATTACGTTGCATTTGGCGCATTTTTCCCCACCACCACCAAAACCCCCGGCACCTGGGTTGAACCGGAAATTATTGAAATATGGACCACCTTTACCACGGTTCCCTGTGTTGCCATTGGCGGCATCAATGCCGATAATCTGGCACCATTGGTAAAGGCCGGGGCCGATTTTGTTGCCGTTAGCGGGGCCATCTGGAACCATCCTGACGGGGCCGAAGCAGGCGCCCTTGCCATTGCCCGCGCCATTGCAACAGCCAGCGAAGATCTGGTCGCAAAATAGCCGGCATATTGCCCTGCCCCTGATTACGGCCTATCTTTCATCTGATCACCCGGTGCAAGCATCGTGCTTATGCACGACCTCGTGAATACAGGCGTATCAGTCATGGATATTTCCGATTTGCAGGTTTTTGCGACCGTCGCCCGGCTGGGCAGTATGCGCAAAGCAAGCGAAGAACTTAATACAGTACAATCAAACATCACCGCCCGGATACGTATTCTGGAAGAAAGCCTTGGAACATCCCTGTTTGAACGCCATCATCGCGGCGTGAAGCTAAGTGCGGCCGGGCAGCGCCTGTTACCCTATTATGAACGGCTTGCGCATTTAATGTGCGAGGCCAGGCAAGCCACAATTGATGATGGTGTGCCAACCGGCCCGCTGAAAATCGGCTCGCAGGAAACAACGGCAGCCCTGCGCATTTCGCCAGTACTGGCCAAGTTTTTGCAAAAATACCCGGATGTTAATTTAAGTTTGCGCACAGAAACCACTGCCGGCCTGATTGATGCCGTTCTGGAACACAAACTTGACGGTGCCTTTGTGTGCGGCCCGGTTGACCACCCCAATTTAACCGCCCTGCCCTGTTTTGCCGAAGAACTTGTTATTTACGGCCCGGCAGAGATGACCTCAATCGCGCAAACATGTGATTCCACCACGTTACGAATTGTTGTGATGAATGCCGGTTGCCAGTACCGCTTCATGCTGGAAGATTTCCTGGCTCGTCTTGGCCGTAAAAACGTACCGGTTCTGGAATTTGGCACGCTGGAAACTGTTATAAACTGCGTTTCGGCAGGATTGGGCATTACCATGCTGCCACGGGCCCTGTTGCCCCATGTCAGCCGAATTGGGCCTGTTTCCCTTCATCCCCTGCCCGCAAGCAGCACCCATGTTGAAACGGTATTTATCCAGCGCAAGGATGCCTTGCAGACCAGCGCACGATCGGCGCTGTTTCAAACCATTGCCCAACATTGGGACGATATTAACACCCTCAATAACCAGTCTCAAACTGACCTGCCACTGGAGGCAAAACCAGGATTAAGGGTGATATCTTAAATAATGATCACTGTTATCATTATAATTCGTTTTCAATGATCTCCAACACTCACTAGCATCACGCCAATTCCCATGATCAGGACAGCTTGATGCCCAGTGCTTCCCGCCTTTCATCCGATACCCGGCTTTATATCTGGGCAGGTTTTTGCACCTCGCTTATCGGGGTTGGCCTGTCGCGGTTTGCCTATTCCGCCTTAATTCCGGCCATGATCCATCAACAATGGTTTCTGGCAGGGAGCGTTGCCTATCTTGGCGCGGCCAATCTTGCCGGTTATCTGCTGGGGGCTTCCTGCGCACGTTTGGCCGCAGCAAAACTGGGAAATCGCAGTGCCTTGCGCCTTGCGATGCTTGTTGCCGCCATCAGCTTTTTTGCATGCTGGCAACCGGCCTCGTTCTGGTGGTTCTTTCCATGGCGTATTTTATCGGGTCTTAGCGGCGGCTTTCTGATTGTTTTAGCCGCACCAACCATTTTACCGTCCGTGCCGGTTGCAAAACGCGGCTTTGCCATGGGCCTTATTTTCAGTGGTGTTGGCACAGGCATTATCATTTCAGGTACTCTTGTGCCAATCCTGCTTGCCCATGATCTGGGATGGGCCTGGATTGGACTAGGTGGAATTTGCGTTGTTTTGATGATGTCGTCCTGGTTTCTACTGCCCGCCGACACCTCAGCACACAAAACGGCCCCCGATACCGCATCCACCCCGTATAAAGTGCCCCAAAAACCGGTAAAAACCCGAAAATTGCCTCATATGACGGTGTGGGTGGTCGGGCTGGTTTACGCGCTTGTCGCGATTTCCCTGGTGCCGCACATGGTGTTTCTTGTCGATTATACGTCGCGCATTCTCGCACTTGGTGATGGCTTTGGCAGCATGTGCTGGACCATATTTGGCATAGGTGCCCTATGTGGGCCGGTCACGCTGGGCAAGCTGGGCGACCGGTTCGGGTTTCGGGTAACCTTAACGGGTATGTTACTGGTGGACATGGTGATGACAGTCATCCCGGCCCGGGGCGAAAATCCTGTCCTGCTTTTGGTGTCGGCCTTTGTGGTCGGGGCCACGGTACCTGGTGTTGTGTCGCTTATTCTGGGCTGGATCCATGAATTAATCGACGATGCAGATGACCGTCATCAGGCCTGGAGCTTTACCACAACCCTGTTTTCCATCGGCCAGGCCGCATTTGCCTATATCTTTGCCTGGGTATTTTCCCAGGGTCCCACACAGGCCCACCAGATTTATATATTGGCCGGGTTTGCTGCTGCGGCGGCAATGATCCTGACCTTTTGTTTCCCTGCCATTCAGCGCAGAATGTCTCCGCTACCTGGTCAAGACATCAAAACTGCGGTGGAATAAACCTGCAAGCTGGCCCTGCCAGCCCCAGAAAAACACCGCCTTACCTTTTGAAAATGACGAGCCATGCAAACGCACAAGGCGCGCATGCGTTTGCATGGCACGAAGATACTTGCGGGAAAGCCTGCGAACTGATAGTTAGACGCCACTTTTTTCCACATTGTGAATCTGTGATCTGAAAGAACGGTTGGTGCCATGAAAATCAACGGCAACGAAATCCGTCCGGGCAACATTATTGAACATAATGGCGGCTTGTGGCGCGCAGTGAAGACCAATGCAGTAAAGCCTGGCAAAGGCGGTGCATTTAACCAGGTTGAACTGAAAAACCTGCGGGACAATACGAAGCTTAACGAACGCTTCCGTGCGTCTGAAACTGTCGAACGTGTTCGCCTCGACCAGAAGGACTATACGTTCCTGTTCGCCGAAGGCGACATGCTGACCCTGATGGACAGCGAAACTTTCGAGCAGATCACAGTCAATTCAGAACTGATTGGCGACCCTGCGGTATTCCTTCAGGATGGGATGGTTGTTACCGTCGAATCCTTTGAAGAAGAACCGATCAGCGCAACTATTCCCGAACACGCAACCTTCCAGATCGTGGAAGCCGATGCTGTGGTAAAGGGGCAGACCCAATCCTCGTCCTACAAACCGGCTGTTCTTGAGAACGGTGTTCGCATTCTGGTGCCGCCGCACATTGAATCGGGTACCCGCATCGTCGTGAATACTGCCGAAAGCACCTATCTTGAGCGCGCAAAAGATTAACTTTCAGCGTCGCTCGTTTTTTCAGACACATTCAAACACCGGGAGATGAGCCGTGCGTGGCGCCGCCCGTCGTTCAGCAAATATCAATGTTATGTTCAAGGCCGTCGAAAAGGCGGCCTATGGGCTTAAGCGCGACTTCGGTGAAGTCGAAAACCTTCAGGTATCAATGAAAGGCCCGGGCGATTTTGTTTCGGCTGCTGATCATCGTGCCGAAAAACGCCTGCGCGAAGAACTGGAACGGGCCCGCCCCGGTTATGGTTTTCTGCTTGAAGAAGGTGGGGAAATCAAAGGGAGCGATCCGGAACACCGCTGGATCATTGACCCGCTTGATGGCACCACCAACTTCCTGCATGGCATTCCGCATTTTGCCATCTCGGTTGCCTTGCAACGGGGGGACGAAATCATTGCCGGCATTATCTATGATGTCGCCAAGGACGAGTTCTTCTGGGCTGAAAAAGGCGTTGGCGCGTATCTCGATAACCGCCGGCTGCGTGTTTCTGGCCGCCGCCGTTTAAACGAGTGCGTTTTGGCCTGCGGGATTCCACATGTCGGGCGCGGTGATCATGCTGTGTTTGAAAAACAGCTTCATGCTGTGATGGATCGTTGCTCTGGTGTACGCCGTTTTGGCGCAGCGTCGCTGGATCTGGCGTATGTTGCTGCCGGTCGTTATGACGGTTTCTGGGAAACACATTTAAGCCAGTGGGATATTGCCGCCGGTATCTTGATGATTACCGAAGCTGGCGGGTATATCCGCGACATCAATGGTGGCACCAACATGCTTGGTACGGGCAGTGTGGTTGCAGCAAATGATTCGATCCAGCCTGTGCTGGCCAAGACTTTGAAGAAAGCCGTTTCCGAATAATTCGGGATCGTTTTTCGCGAAAATCATAAAGGCATTCACAAATTGTTGTGGATGCCTTTTTTGCGTTCAGGTCAAACCGGTTGTCGACAACAATATGGTAAGTTATGGTGCCAAAGAACGGTCCGGGAGGGAAGACCCGGGACGGAACTGGGGTAGCACTTTGCGTGCCGTAAGATCGTCACAAAAATCGCATTCAATGCGAGCGGTCGAAAAACAGGATAACAAGGGGCCTGCGAATTGATGAAGGGGAATACAAAGATTTCGGCGATTGCCATTGCGGCGGCGCTCGGAACATTGATGGCGACCAGTCATGGTGCCAGTGCCCGGTCGTTTTCTCCGGCAATGCCCGGCAGCAATGTGCAGGTTGACTGGGGTGTTCTGGACCAGCTTGGCAACAGCGAAACCGATACATCAGGCGGTTCATTTTCCGGCCATGATACAAATCCCCGGATCAAGATCGACAGCCAGCTTTTGATTTATCCGCAAACCTCGCCAAAATCACGCTTTCTGGCCCCGCAACTGCTGCTAACGCCCCCGGGCGGGGCGCAGCGCTTCGATGCCGCCAGCACCCGTAACACCCCGGGCAACACTATTGATGATCTTGAAACAGTCGTCATTGATGGCGCAGGTGTTATTCCTTCAGACACCAGCGCACAAAGCCCGCAAGCGCCTGTAATTTTACGGCCGCCGGTCGAACGCGTGCAATTACGCGCGCCGGCATCCTTTCCTTCACGCCCTGCCGTCGAAGAATTCCCTGCGGCAACGGCCCCTTCATCTGGCCGCACCACAGGCAATCTTGGTGGCCCGCTTGCGGCAGACATGGAAGATGATGGCGCACCGCAAGTTATTCATCTGGTGCAACCCGCCCCGCACCAATCGTCCGCCAGGACTCTCGACGGGTTACCACGTGCCAAACCGGCTGAAAATGCTGCCAGCCGCGTGGCGGTTAGCGCAAACGCCACCCCGGCGACTGCTATGACGGTATCTGCCCCGGCACATGTCGCAACACCGGCATCGGCTCCGGCGGCAAAACCTGCCAGTTTGCTAACGCCTGCCCCTGCGGCCCCCGTGGCAAAAATAGTGCAAGTGGCCGATAAAAATACTGGCACCACAAAGGCGACCCCACCGACAGCGCCAAAAATTACCGAACCACATATTGATACTCCGCGTGAGGCCCCCAAAAACAAAATGGCGGTCCCACCCGTAAATACAGTGCCGTTACCCGACAAAAACGCCATTAAACCGGCCCCGAAACCCAAAGACATCCCCTCAGTCACGCCCAATCCGCTGGAAAAAGACAACGCAGTACCAACGGCACCCGCCCCCGCACCGGGCACAACAACTTCGCCTCAAAAAATGACCGAGCCGCAGGTACGCGTGATGCCCAAACCGCCGGCGCCCAAACCCGCCATCCACAAAGCTGCACCGCTGCCTGAACCCCGCCCTGCCCCGCAGCCGCAAAAGCAGCAGCGCGAAACGGCTTCGGCACCGGCATCGCTGGCGATGGACAAGCCAAAGGCAGAAGTTACTGCAGGGGGCGATTACAGCCTGCCCTTCTCTGAAAACAGTTTTGAACTCGATAATGGCGCCAGGAAAAGACTTGACGCCATTGTTCGGACGCTAACCAAAGATGACGACTTGCGCGTTCAGCTTCAGGCCTATGCCGCTGGTGAATCCCAGAATGCGAGCAAAGCCCGTCGTCTTTCGCTTTCGCGTGCCTTGCAAGTCCGTTCCTATCTGATCGACAGCGGCGTACGATCAACCCGAATTGATGTTCGCGCGCTTGGTGCCAATGTCCCCTCCGGCCCGGCTGACCGCGTCGATGTTAAAACCGTTCAACGCTAGGATTTATCTGTCATGAGCAATAATGCGTCCAACGGCGCGGCCAGCATTCCGGTTATTACCAAACCTGGTGCCTATCTGACCCGGATGGGAATTTTTACAGCCGTTATCGTCGCCATCGCAGCCCTGTTATATCCGACGCTGTCTGGTGCCTTTTTGGCCAGTGCAGTATTGAACGGCCTGATCATTGGCGTATTTATCATCGGCGTCGTTTATACATTTCGCATGGCCTTCAGCCTGAATCCCGAAGTCGCCTGGATTGAAGATTTTCGCCGTAATCGCCCCGGTCTAAGTGCACAGGATACGCCCAAACTGCTTGCCCCGATGGCGCGCATGATGCAGGAGCAGCGCCGCGACCGACCACAGCTTTCAACCCTGGCAACCAGCACCATCCTCGACTCGATCCGGTCACGTCTGGATGAAAGCCGCGAATTATCGCGCTATCTGGTAAGCCTTCTGGTGTTTTTAGGTCTGTTGGGAACGTTCTGGGGGCTTCTGCAAACTGTTAACTCGGTTGCCGACGTGATTGGCAACGTCAATGTTGGTGGCGGCGGCAATATGGAATTGTGGTTTGGCCAACTTAAGGAAGGTCTCTCAAAACCGCTGAATGGCATGGGTACGGCTTTTTCTTCCTCGCTGTTTGGTCTGGCCGGGTCGCTGGCTCTTGGCCTTCTCGACATGCAGGCAGGTCAGGCACAAAACCGTTTCTTTAACGAACTTGAAGAATGGCTATCAAGCTTCACCCGTGTTTCTTCGGGCGGGCCGCTTTCTGATGGAGAACAATCGGTTCCGGCTTATCTTTCAGCCCTGATCGAACAGATGGCCGATAATATGGAAGGGTTGCAAAACTCGATCCAGCGTTCCGAGTCCTCGCAAATCAAATCGCACAACACCCTGATCGATCTGGCCGACAAACTTTCGACCCTGACCGACCAGATGAAGGCTGAACAGCAATTGATGGTCAAGCTGGCGGAAAGCCAGATGCACCTCAAACCGGTGCTTGACCAGTTGTCCGATTCAATGAAGGGCGGCAGCTTCGGTATTGATGACAATACCCGTGCACATATCCGCTCGCTTGATAACCAGGTTGGGCGCGTCGCTGACGAACTGACCATGGGACGGCAGCAGCAGACCCAGGAAATTCGAAGCGAAATAAAACTTCTGGCCCGTACCATCGCCGCGATCGCCGAGGAGGGTTAACCCCATGTCCGGCTTGTCTCGCCGCCGCAGTCGCGATGTAAATACCTGGCCTGGCTTTGTAGATGCCCTGGCAACACTTTTGATGGTGATCATCTTCCTGCTGATGATCTTTGTTGTTGCACAGGTCTATCTCGGCGCGGCCCTCTCGGGTCGCGACAAGGCCCTTAGCGACCTTACATCGCAAGTTAATGAACTCACCAATCTGTTGTCGCTTGAACGCAACAATAACCAGGAAATGCAGCTGGAACTAACCCAGCTCACGACCGAGCTTTCGACCACCAGCGACGACCGTGATGCCCTAAAAAATCGGGTTTCTGCGCTGGCTGACAAACTGTCATCAGCGCAAATGTCCGCGGCTGAGCAGGAAAAGAAACTGCTGGCGGCACTGGCTGCGCTGGAAGACAAAAAATCCGAACTAAGCAAGCTGGAAGAAAAAGCCGACCAAACCCAGCAAGACCAGAAATCGCGAATTGATGAACTGGCAAAACTTCTGGCACAGCGCGCGAGCGAGCTTGATGATCAAAAAGACATCAGTGAATCTGCTCGTGCCCAGGTTGCGGCCCTAAACCAGCAATTGCTGGCAGTGCGTCAGCAACTTTCAAAATTGCAGGATGCCCTGGAAATTTCCGAAGCCGAGAGCAAGGATAAAGACGCCCAGATCGTAAATCTGGGACAGCGCCTGAATGCCGCACTGGCATCAAAGGTTGCGGAATTGCAGCGTTACCGGTCCGAGTTCTTTGGCCGTCTGCGTCAGGTGCTGGGCGATCGCCAAAACATCCGCGTCGTTGGCGACCGTTTTGTCTTCCAGTCCGAAGTGCTTTTTGGTTCCGGTTCAGCTGACATTGGCGACGAAGGCAAGGTCCAGCTGGCGAAACTTGCTGATACCCTAAAGCAGATCTCGACCGAAATTCCCGATGATATTGATTGGGTTATGCGGGTAGATGGCCATACCGACAAGGTTCCGATCCGCAATAACGATTTCAAATCAAACTGGGAGCTGTCTGCTGCCCGGGCAATTTCCGTGGTCAAATTCATGATCGACCAGGGCGTGCCGCCCAAACGGCTGGTAGCAGCAGGCTTTGGCGAATATCAACCCCTTGATAATCGTGATGATGAAATCGCCTATCGCCGAAACCGGCGAATAGAATTTAAAATTACGGAACGTTAAAATAAAAAAGAGCTCCTTTTGGGGGCTCTTTTTTATGCCACACCACACAACTCCTGATAGTATATTCTACGGGTCTAAAATATTAACTTTTGAGAACGGGACAGATGTTGGGGATCAAGATACTTTCTAAACTGACGGCATTAAGTTGCGGACTACTTTTAACGGCTTGTGTCAGCGACGGAGCGCCAAGAGACTCTATTGGGCGTTCAATGAGCCTTGAAAGCAAGGGATCGTTTCAACCATATCAAACCCATTTTAATGCTTTTACATTTCTAAAGCCTTCCCAAACCTACAAAACGGAAAGCATTGAACGCAATAATGGCTCTGTCTGGACTGAACAGATTATTTCAGACAAAGATTCAATATTCATTACCATCGAACATGTGAATGTTGCGTGGTTCCGGCAAAGCACGGAAGATGACATGCTTGATCGCAATACATTCCGTAAATTGGCCACTGAATTTGATATCCCCGAAGACAAATACGTTCAAATTGACAAAATTTCGCCACGGACCAAAGGTTTGATCGCGACAAATGGTAAATGCACTGTCGCAAGGTTTGTTAAGCGCTTAAAAGTTCTTACGGGTGCCCGAAATGAAAGGGGATATCCCGATACTGCTGTCATATTCGTGAATTGTGGCGATAGCTTAACAATACCTGCCGAAGAGCTTGTTCAAAAAATAGACTTAATTACCGAAGCTGAAAGAACAGAGCTGGCAAAAACCTATAAAAACATCGGCCCGCTGACGCCGAAAGACAAGAACAAAGTGCAATTCACTATATCGTGGGATGGCATTGCTAAAGACATGCAAGGTGAGGTCAAACTGACTGCCAAAGGGGCTGCGCAGACCGATTTCACGGTAACGATAGCTGAGCCAACCATGACCTGCGACGGCACTTCAATCACAGACGACAAGACACAATGGACCGGGACCTGGTCGTTAACCTGTTCGGACAAAAGAACGGCCAATGGTGTTTGGACCAGCCTTGGAAAGGGTAAAGGGCAAGTTGGAACAGGTCAGGATAATAAAGGTAAAGATGTAGAATTTACGATTGGAAAAAGTTAAAAACAGAAAACCACTGGTTTAATCGTTAAATAGCCAGCACTCTGATGCTATAATTATCCTAAATTCAAGAATCAAAGAGCTCACAAACAGGGCTCTTTTTTTTGATCAAAAATGAATGCCTATTACGGATCTGAATTACAGATACCATTACTTTTCCGTCAATGATTAGAACGAAAAAATATTAAAAATCAATCATATTGGCGAAGTATTTGGGCTGGCGGTTATCTTGCGTGCATATTCCCGCAAAAATAACGTCATAGATGCCAGCCAAAAGGCTGGCAGCCTGCGCATTTTTAACATTGAAACCGGTTTTCTCGCAGATCAAGGTTGATGCTTCCCAAGCGAAGCATCCCGGCAACCAATGGTATCAATTGTCAAATTTTTGCCACCTTTGATCGGTACTTGAAAAACCGTCCAAAAATAAAACAAGTTCAACGCAAACAATTGAAGCCAAAGCCAAAAGGCAGCTTCGCAATACAAAACAAGAGCAAACCATCGAGCAGAAGGTTCCCTTACCTATGAATGAGAACGCAACCACAGCAAATCATCAAAAGAACTATAGCCCATCCTGGCAACGGCGATTTGATTTACTGGACTCTCTTGACGCAGACAAACTTTCCATGAGCGCAGTGACAAAAACAGAAAAATACAAGTCCCTAAGCTTTTGGCAGAAATTCCGGCTGATGCGCAACTTCCTCGCGTTCTTTTTCGGTGGGCTTTATTATCTGTGCAAGGGCATGTGGGCGAAGGGCCTTTTTATCATTGGCGCGTCGTCGCTTTACGGCATCATTCTTCTTTCAATCGAAATCAGCGCCGGGCGTATCGTTATTCCGACAATTGTTTACTGGTTACCCCCCGCAGTCATCGCCTCGCAACTGGCAAACTTTGATTATTATCGCAAGGAAAAGCTGGGCGAAAAAATCTGGGCGAAAATTCCGGCTATTTTTGCGGACCTGAAAGTAACATTGCCCTTGGCGATTATTGCTTTGGCAACCAATTTCTATCTGGGTTATCACGCCGCAATGACCATTCCTGATCCTTATTTCGGTTAAAATCGGCCAAATTCCAATTTATCGGCGCGTAGCAGGGCACTGTTACGCGCCATTTTTATGCCTTATCGGAACTTCACCCTGCCTAATATGTTCTGGAACTATTCAACTATCCGGCACATCCCGCTGGTCTCGAAACCAAGACAGGAGGGACACATGACCCAGACGCCCGAAAAAAGCCACCGCCAGATCATTGGTGTTTTCGACAATGCCGATGACATGCACCACGCACTGGAGGCCTTACAAAAAGCTGGTTTTAATCGATCGGAAATGAGCCTGATTGCCAATGAACTGACAATCGACGAAAAACTGGGCCATATCTATCGCAAAACCGAAGATCTGGAAAATGATCCGGCAACACCGCGCATTGCCTATACATCACCCGACCCAACGGGTGACGCAGAAGGTGCGCTGATCGGCGCACCGATGTATGTTGCCGCCTTCACCACCGCCGGTATCATGGTCGCCGCGGGTGGACCGATGGTTGCGACCATTGCGGCCATCCTTGGTGCTGGCGGGGCCGGTGCCGCTGCTGGCGGTGTTCTCGCCAAACTGTTTGGCAAACAGCATTCCGATAAGGTTCAGCAAAAACTTGAAGATGGCGGCCTTTTGCTTGCTGTGCGCAGCGATGATGACCGACAGGAAGAAAAAGCACATCAGATTTTGTCGAAACACAGCAATGACGACGTTTTTATCTATGACCCGCCCGGTAAAACCTTGCCGGAATGATGAGTGACCCGGAAATTTGGAAATTGTCGGCATATTGAATGTCGCGCACCATCCACCGGCAATAAAAATTCCAAACAATCATGTCGACGTAATTGTGCCGCAACAGTTTTTGTGGATTAACAACAAAAGATTGGCTAGCTTCGCGTGGTTATTTTCACCCGCTGGAGCCAGCCAATGCTGCGTGACATATCCTCCCAAAGCTTTTTTATGGGTTTTCTCGCTGCATTTGTCGGCACGGCAAGCTCCTTTGCTGTTGTCTTGCAGGGGTTAACAGCTGTCGGCGCCTCGCCGTTCGAGGCGGCATCCGGACTAATGGCACTTTCGATTTCAATGGGGATATGCGCCATTGTCCTGTCGCTTAAAACGCGCATGCCAATCAGCATTGCCTGGTCCACACCGGGGGCAGCGTTACTTGCAACATCCGGCGCAGTCGAAGGCGGGTTTCCGGTTGCTGTTGGTGCCTTCATCATTTGTGCCATCCTGATCGTGATTTGCGGCACATGGAAACCTTTGGGCAAGGCTGTTGCAGCGATTCCCGGCCCGCTTGCCAATGCCATGTTGGCCGGGGTATTGCTGGGTTTATGCCTGGCCCCCATCAAAGCCGTGGCATTTAACCCGGTATTGGGCCTGCCGATTGTACTGGCGTGGTTAATTGTCGCGCGTTTTAACCGGTTATTTGCGGTGCCTGCCGCTTTGGCTGCGTTTGTGCTGGTTCTTATATTTGGTGTTAACTTTCCCGACGGTGCCATCACCAATTTGCATTTATCACTGGTGCCACCCGTCGCGTTTGTGGTGCCGCATTTTAACCTCGCCGGGTTGGTGGGTATTGCCCTGCCCTTATTCATCGTCACCATGGCTTCGCAAAACATTCCGGGAACGGCTGTTTTACGAGCGCACGACTACAACACCCCGCCCGGGCCGTTATTTGCCACAACCGGCATCTTTTCGCTACTGTCGGCCCCATTTGGTGGCCATGCGGTAAACCTTGCCGCCATTACCGCCGCCATGTGCGCAGGTGAAGATGCGCACCCCGACCCTCAAAAACGCTATTGGGCCGCCATTTTTGCTGGGATATTTTATGTTGTCTTTGGTTTGCTGGCTGGCGTAATCACCGCCCTTGTCAGCCTGGCCCCAACCATCCTGATCGAGGCCGTGGCAGGGCTTGCCCTGATTGGCGCATTTTCAAGCTCTGTCGTTGCCGCCTTTCGCGATGAAAATAACCGCGAAGCCGCAGCGGTTACATTTTTGATAACCGCTGCCAGCCTTACATTTTATGGAATTTCCGGCGCATTTTGGGGGCTTGTCGCGGGTGGGCTAATTTATATCCTTACCCATTTGCGAACAAAAACCTGATCACATCTATCGCAGCGTGCCGGGCCATTGTCATCCCGGCACGTTTTTAAAGCATCAATCTTGCGGTATTACCATCTGCCCGTCTTCGGTGATATTCCAAAACGGATTATAGGCCACTTCCCAGGGATGGCCATCAAGGTCGCAAAAATAGCCTGAATACCCACCCCAAAATACCTTCTCGGCCGGTTTTTGAATAACCGCCCCCGCCTTTTCCGCCTGGACCATAACGGCATCAACTTCGGCCTCGTCCCGGGCATTATATGCAAGTGTGATGCCGGAAAAACCCGCACCACTATCGGTAAAATTCCCGTCTTTCACCAGATCATCGCGGCCAAACAACCCAATAATCATGCCGTTCATCTGATAGAAAACCACTTTACCCTCAACCGCACTGGTCGCTTTCCAGCCCAGACCTTCCTCGTAAAAACTGCGGGCAGCAGCAAGATCGCGCACACCGAGCGTCACCAGACTAAGACGTTGGTCCATTTCAGGGCTCCTTGTAAGGGGTAAAAGGATATTACCGGACGGTACCACTGCCATCGTCAAAAACAAAGATGGACTCGCATCCTGCAAAACTTTGCACCGCACAAGAGACGCAAGATAATTGCGCGCAAATCGGTACCAAAATAAGCAAATAACAAGTTGACGCAACGTCAACCCGTACAATCAGGCGTTTTGACCATTGCAATGCGAGAGTGATTGAAAAAAGGTCAGCATTCATTACCATTATTGCAAAGTAACGGGTATTTCGCATCGCCCTTATCCGCGCCATATTAATTAATAAAAATGCGAAAACCCGCGAGGCTTCCCGCAAGAGACAAAGACCAGAGAGGTCATCAGATGGCAAAGTTGGCAAAAGTTACCCTGGACGACAAATATACCCTGGAAGAAGGTCGCATTTACCTGACCGGTATCCAGGCGCTGGTGCGCCTGCCTTTAATGCAACGGCAATTGGACGCACGCGCCGGTTTAAACACGGCAGGCTGTATTTCGGGCTATCGCGGGTCGCCCCTGGGCGGGCTGGATCAACAGTTATGGCGGGCAAAAAAGTTCCTGACCAAACAGCAGATCGAATTTCAGGCTGGCGTCAACGAAGACCTTGCCGCGACCGTTGTCTGGGGTAGCCAACAGGTCAACATGTATCCTGATGCCAAATATGATGGCGTTTTTGGCTTATGGTATGGCAAAGGCCCGGGCGTTGACCGGTCCGGCGATGTTTTCAAACATGCCAACTATGCGGGCACGTCAAAAAACGGCGGTGTTCTTGTTCTGGCGGGGGATGACCATTCGTGCAAATCATCCACCCTGCCCCACCAAACCGAATATGCCTTTATCGATGCGCAAATCCCGGTTTTAAACCCGTCAGGCGTACAGGATATTATCGATTTTGGCCTGCATGGCTGGGCCATGAGCCGATATTCGGGTTGCTGGGTGGCAATGAAAACCATTGCCGAAACGGTTGAAAGTTCGGCTGCTGTTGATGTTGCACCGGGCCGCGTTGCCCCGATTATTCCCGATTTTGAACTGCCCGAAGGTGGTGTTCACATCCGTTGGCCCGATACGCCAAAGGAACAGGAACTGCGCCTGATGAAATTTAAATTATATGCCGCCCTGGCCTATGCGCGCGCCAACAAGCTGAACCGCATTGTGATTGATAGCCCAACCCCGCGCCTGGGTATTATCACCACAGGCAAGGCATATCTTGATGTCATGCAGGCATTTGATGATTTGGGCATATCGGAACAGGACGCCGCCAATATCGGCATTCGGGTTTTAAAAGTCGGCATGAGCTGGCCGCTAAACCGTGATGACGTACGCGAATTTGCCCAGGGTTTGGAAGAAATCATCGTTGTTGAAGAAAAACGCGCGGTGATGGAAAACCAGGTTAAGGAACAGCTTTATAACTGGCGCGAAGATGTGCGCCCAACCGTGATTGGCAAGTTCGACGAAAAGGGCAACTGGAACCTGCCGTCCATGGACGAGCTAACCCCGGCGCGGATTGCACAGGTATTGGCTGCGCGAATCAACCGCTTTTTTGACAGCCCCAAAATTCACGAACGCATTGAATGGCTGGCGCAAAAAGAACGTGAAATTGCCGAACCCCGGCCCGATGTGGCGCGTATTCCGTGGTTTTGCCCCGGCTGCCCACATAACAGCTCTACCAAAGTACCGGAAGGCAGCCGTGCCATGGCCGGTATTGGTTGCCATTACATGGTTAACTGGATGGACCGTTCGACCGAGACCTTCACCCATATGGGGGGCGAAGGTGTCACCTGGATTGGTCAGGCACCCTTTACCAACGAAAAACACGTTTTTCAAAACCTGGGTGATGGCACCTATTATCACTCCGGCTCGCTCGCCATTCGTGCTGCTGTCGCCTCGGGGGTCAATATTACCTATAAAATCCTGTTTAACGATGCGGTTGCCATGACAGGCGGCCAACCGGTAGACGGGCCAATCAGTGTGCCGCAAATCACCCGGCAGATGGCCGATGAAGGGGTAACCCGCATCATCGTCCTATCCGACGAACCCGACAAATACCCGATCGATGCCCATTTTGCATCGGGTGTCGATATTCGCCATCGCGATACCCTTGATGAAACACAAAAAGAACTGCGCGAAGTTCCGGGCACATCAATCCTGATTTTTGATCAAACCTGTGCGGCGGAAAAACGCCGCCGGCGCAAACGCAAACTGATGGTCGATCCGCCCAAACGGGTTTTCATCAATGATCTGGTCTGCGAAGGCTGTGGTGATTGCGGGGAAAAATCCAACTGCCTTGCCGTTGTGCCGGTTGAAACGGAATTTGGCCGCAAACGCGCCATTGACCAATCGGCGTGCAATAAGGATTTTTCCTGCCTCAACGGGTTTTGCCCCAGCTTTGTCACCATTGAAGGTGGCACCCTGCGCAAACCGGACGCCGCCGCAAAAGGTGACAACCATGGCGACGCCGTTTTTGCCTCGCTGCCCAAACCCGTACTTCCATCCCTGGCAGAACCGTGGTCGGTATTGGTAACCGGGGTCGGCGGCACCGGGGTTGTCACCATCGGCGCGCTTTTGGGCATGGCCGCCCATATTGAAGGCAAAGGCATTGTCGGCTTGGATATGGCGGGCCTCGCGCAAAAGGGCGGTGCCGTTGTCAGCCATATCCGCTTTGCTGATACCCAGGAAAAACTTCATGCCGCCCGCATCCCGGCAGGTGAAGCCAATGTGGTGCTGGGCTGTGACTTGCTGGTGGCGGCCAGCTTTGAAGGCCTTGCCAAAATGCGGCGCAACTTTACCCAGGCCGTAATCAACACCCATGAAACCATCACCGGGGCCTTCACCCGTAACCCGGATTTCGAGCTAAAAAGCAACGAGCATAAAAAGGCCATCGCCGATGCCTGTGGGGCCGATGCCGTCAGTTTTGTCGAAGGCAGTGATGTTGCCACACGTTTAATGGGCGATTCCATCGCCACCAACCTGTTCATGCTGGGTGTGGCCTGGCAAAGCGGATTAATCCCGATTACCGAAGAAGCCCTGATGCAGGCGATTGACCTTAACGGTGTCGCAATCGAGATGAACAAGCAGTCCTTTTACTGGGGCCGTCTGTTTGCCCATGATCCGCAAAAAGTGATTGATGTGATTGGCCCGAACGAAAAACAGGCTCATCCCATTGCCACCACCCTTGATGACATGGTTGCCAAACGCAAAACCTTCCTGACCGGTTATCAAAACGCAGCCTATGCCAACCATTATGATGCATTGGTGCGCAAAGTGGCGAGCGCCGAACAGAAACTGGGCGACGGGCATGATCATCTCGCCAAAGCCGTAGCAAAATACTATTTCAAACTACTGGCTTATAAGGACGAATACGAAGTCGCCCGTCTTTATACCGACCCGGCTTTTAAAGCCAAGTTGCGCAAAAACTTTACCGGTAAGTACAAGGTAAAATTCCATCTGGCCCCGCCTGCCCTTGCCAATCGCGATGCCACCACCGGGCACTTGAAAAAGCAGGTCTTTGGCCCGTGGATGATGTCAGCCTTTGGTATATTGGCGAAATTCAAATTCCTGCGCGGTACCGCAATGGACCCGTTTGGTAAAACCCACGAACGCAAGACCGAACGTACCCTGATCACGCAATATGAACAATTGGTGGACGAGATCATTGCCGGGCTGAATGCCGACAATGACCGCATTGCCGGTGCCCTTTTGGCCCTGCCCGAACAAATTCGCGGTTATGGTCACGTTAAGGATGCCAATATTGCCAAGGTAAAAGAACGCGAGGCCGAATTGCGTCAGCAGTTCCACAACCCGCCCGAACATTTGCAGGCTGCGGAATAAACCGGCGACCGCAACGATGTGACCAAACAAAACGCCGCAGCATCCCATTGCTGCGGCGTTTTGCATTTCAGCAGCTAGGAAATCAGCATATCCATCTTATCATCGCCGCGCAGGCGGCCGGCGGCCAAACGGCCAAAATCAATCAGCAGCTTTTTACGGCGCGCGGCGTTCAGCTTGCTTTCTTCGGCGGGTCGAATAATCGCCGCTTCAAAGCGGTCAGCAACAATCAATCCCTGATCATCGGGGATCAAATCACGCGGAAATTCCATCGGCACGGCAAAGAACAATCGGTCGCAATAATCGCGGTAACTTTGCCATTTGGCATCCACGCGGAAATCCTCGACCGATGACTTAACCTCAACGGCCCACAATTCGCCCTTTGTCCCCATTGCCAATACATCCAGCCGGCGCCCGTTGCCGAGCCGTAATTCCGTGATGCACGCCATATTGTGGTGATGCAGCAGTCGGCACACACCTTCGGTAACCTCGGCAGTTATTTCGGGGCGGGATCGGGTCATGATCGCAAACTCCGTCGTCTCAAATCAAAAAGGCCCGCTGTTTCCAGCAGGCCCTTGATAGCATTTCTGGCTGTCAGTATCTGACAGGAGAAAATCAGCTCATGCCAAGCGCGCGCTTGTAAACTTCAAGAATCTGTTCCTGTTCGGAACGTTCATGTTCTTCAATTTTACGCAGGCGGATAATCTGGCGCAGGATTTTCACGTCATAGCCAAGGGCTTTGGCTTCGCCGTAAACTTCTTTGATATCGGCCATCAGGTTGGCCTTTTCTTCTTCAAGGCGCTCGATACGCTCGACATAGGATGCGAGCTGGTCGGCTGCGATTCCTCCGACTTCGGTCATTCTCTGATCTCCGATGATATGCGGGGCGCTGCGCATAATGCGAAACGCAAAATTTTAAGGCGGCGCGACGATACCCAAAGCACCAATTGATGACAAGCCTTCAGACAATCCCACAGCGGTTAAATCGGTTTTGTCCTGACAGGGCTGGTTTCCGTAATCAGATAATCAGCGACTTCAACCAGCGCATCACGCGGGCTAATGCCCCGCTCGATCGCGGCATTATAGATATTGCGTTGCCGGTCTGCGCTGGTGCCGCGTTCCAGAATTTTACGCGCATGTTCCACTTCGGCAACACAGCCAAAATGTTCGGCATCAGGGCGGATAAGATCGAGAATTTCTTCGAGCAAATCGGCATAAGGCACAATTTCGCCACGACCAAAATCGATCAACCCGGCGGCATCACCTGCCGTACTGCCATAGCGGCAAGCCCGCCAGCGATTTTCGCGGATCAGCATGTTGGCATAAATCCGCCAGCGCTGGTTATTGTGCCGCAACCGATAAAGCATGCGAAAAATACACCGGGTCAAGGATGCCACGCACACCGCATCTTCCTGATTGGTACACACATCTGCAATGCGCATTTCAAGGGTTGGCCAGCGATCACTGGGGCGCAAATCCCACCAGAGTTTGGTGCCATCCTCGATCACGCCTGCATTAATCAGCATATCAACATGACGGCGATATTCCGCCCATGAACCAAAGACCTCGGGCAAACCGGTGCGGGGCAAATTATCAAACACCGACAGGCGAAAGGTTTGAAGCCCGGTATCGCGCCCGCGCCAAAACGGCGAGGACGTGGTAAGCGCCAAAAGATGGGGCAGAAAATAGGCCGCCTGGGCCATTAATTCGATGCGAAGGTCGTTATCCTCAATCCCGACATGCACATGCATGCCGCAAATCAACAACCGTTCCACCACCGTGCGCAAATCACGCGCGATGGTGCTATAGCGTTCGCCCTCGGTATGTTTCTGGCTATCCCAATGGGCGAACGGATGGGTTGATGCCGCCAATAGCGACATATCATAACGGGCCGCAACATCGCACAGCACACCGCGCATATGGGTCAGCTCACGCTGTGCATCCGCTGCACTGTCACACACCTTGGTGCCAATTTCGACCTGGCAGCGCATAAACTCGCTCGACACATGGTCGCCAAGTTCTGCTTTGCAATCCTTTAGAAAACCGGCGGCCGGGTCGGTTGCAACATCACGCGTTTCGCGGTTCACCAGCCAGAATTCTTCTTCAATCCCAATGGTGAAGCCCGGTTCCTTGCGCAAAATTGCTGGCAAATCAGTCTCTCCTGATTTTATAAAGGTTGGGGTCAGCCAAAATGCTTTCGAAAGCATCGCCCAGAATTTTGGCCCATTTTTCACAGCCCGCATCAGTATCGATCAGGTCCTGCCGAATTTCAATCGATACACATGGCAAATTAGCAGCCTCGGCATGATGGTCGATGGTGTAGTCGGCCATATGACGCCCTGAATACGGTTCGTTATCGCCAATCGTCAAATCCGGGTTTTGCGCCCGCAGTTTTTCCAGAAGCGGAACCGGAATACGCGCATCCTCGTCCCACAAAACCCCAATTTCCCATGGCCGTTCAAAACCCTGAAAAACCGGAGTGAAGCTGTGGATTGCCAAAATGGCCGGGGCAATTTTACGGGCATGAAAACGTGCGATCCGTTCCTCGATCGCCCAGTGATAAGGCAGAAAAATCTCCCTGATCCGTTTCATATGCTCGGCGGGGGAAATGTTCTGATTGCCCGGCACCACTGTTTTATCGGCAATTTCGGGCAGACCTGTCGGGTCCCACAGCTGGCGATTACAGTCAATCACAAGGCGGGAAAAACCGCCCAAAACAGCCGGGCAATCAAACCGTTCCACCAGAATTTCGGTAACCTTGCGCGCCCCGATATCCCAACCGATATGGCGTTTGCGTTCCGTCTCGGGCAAACCAAGAGTGCCCAGGGATTTGGGAATGGCGCGCGACGCGTGGTCACACACAAACAGCGCATGTCCCTTGCCGTCGTCATTTAACACATCAAACGGGGCGGGATCATCACTGCAAAGCAGTTGCGCGGGATGGTGGCTCACGCGAAGTCTCCTGATATTGGGGCAAAGATGAAAAGGCCTGGCCGGTGGAAAAGACCAAACAGTCTGGAATCACTTTCAAATGCCTAGCAATTTGCAAGGATTCTGGCAAGTCAGTGAATACCGACCACGCAAATCATTCATTTTCGCGACAACTTCACGT
Source organism: Thalassospira sp. NFXS8 (assembly GCF_040148805.1). NCBI lineage: Bacteria > Pseudomonadati > Pseudomonadota > Alphaproteobacteria > Rhodospirillales > Thalassospiraceae > Thalassospira > Thalassospira sp. NFXS8. The sequence goes on from NZ_JAGEMF010000001.1 coordinate 905,386, forward strand.
AAACTGGTATGACCATTAAGCATAATCCCAATTGCCAGAACCCGGAGAGTCCGTTCCCGATGCAGCCAACGCCGCACACATCCCGCGACGATATCAGCACCACCAACGAGGATGGCCGCCCCAAAAGAGTGGCCGACCGGGTAGCCGACGCCCTGCTGGCCCAATTTGCCCAAGGTGCGTATTTGCCCGGCGAACGCCTGCCCGGGGAACGCCAATTGGCCGAAGACATGAATGTCAGCCGGGTTTCGGTGCGCGCAGCCTTGCAGAAACTTAAAACGCGCGGATATCTACGCGCCGTACAAGGCGGCGGAACCGAAGTTTTATCATCGACAGGCATCGAAATGGATGTTGCGATGACCGATCTGGTGCGCGGGTCCATCACCAATCTGTCTGATTTAATGGAACTGCGCCGCACGCTCGAAACATGGGCGGCACGCCGCGCCGCTGAAAACGCCACAGACGAACAGCTGGCGGAACTTCGCAGCAGCTTTCAGCGCGCCCATGACCCGCGACGGGCGGTTAAATACCGGGCAGAGGATGACCACCGCCTGCACATGATGATTGCCAAAGCCAGCGGCAGCATCATTTATTATCACCTGATGAAAATGCTGCATGACGTTTTGCAAACCGCCCTTGATGAAATTCGCTTTCATATTTTTGCCGGACCGCAATTTGACAACATGGTGCAGGCCCATCATCAGGCGATTATCGACGCCATTGCCGCCCGCGACCCGGACCGCGCCGAACAGGCGATGTATAACCATTTGGGGGCCGTGATCGCCCATGTGACCGAACGCAATAAAGACCGGTCACAAAATTAATTCCGTTAACATTGGCCCGCCAAACCCGCCCCAAATGGCGGTAAAACAATATTCCTGTCCAGACCGGAGACATATCCATGTCCTTGCAGCCTGCCAGATTGCCCGAACCGCCCCGTAACATTTTGCGCAAATTGATGGACGCGGCCCTGCGCGCGGCCGACCCGGCGGTGCAAATTCCACACAACATGCCGGTTTTGCCCCGCGGCAAAACCATCGTGATTGGCGCGGGCAAGGCATCGGCCCATATGGCACGCTGTTTCGAGGATTGCTGGATCAAAGCCAACGGCCGCGATGATATTGAAAACAGGCTGGGTGGGCTGGTCGTCACCCGCTATGGCCATGCGGCCCCCTGCAACCACATTGAAATTATCGAGGCATCACACCCCGTACCCGATGCCGCCGGACAAGAAGCCGCCCAACGCATTTTTGATATCGCCAGCAAAGCCGGGCCGGATGATTTGGTTGTCTGCATGATTTCGGGGGGCGGATCGGCCCTTTTGGCCTTGCCCGCACCCGGCATTACCCTGGAAGATAAACAGGCCATCAGCAAAGCCCTGTTAAAAAGCGGGGCAACGATTTCGGAAATGAATTGCGTGCGCAAACATCTGTCCGCGATCAAGGGCGGGCGACTGGCACAAGCCGGGGCAAAGGCCCGCATGGTGACCTATCTGGTGTCTGACGTGCCCGGCGACGACCCGGCGATTATTGCATCTGGCCCGACTGTTGCTGACCCCACCAGCCAAAAAGAGGCCCGCGCCATTCTTGCGCGCTATGGCATTGCACTGCCTGCATCGGTAGAAAAAACCCTGAATAACTACGATTTTGAAACCATCAAACCCGACCATGACTGCTTCGCCGGCAATGAAACTGTCATGCTGTCCCGCCCACAAGATTCATTGCTGGCAGCGGCCAAAGCCGCGTCAGAACTGGGGTTGAACCCGGTTATTCTGGGCGATGCAATTGAAGGGGAATCGCGCGAGATTGCCAAAATGCACGCTGGTATCGCCCGGCAAGTCGCCCGGCATAACCAACCTGCTGTAAAACCCTGTGTTTTGCTTTCGGGCGGGGAAACCACCGTCACCGTGCGCGGCGAAGGCGGCCGTGGGGGCCGTAATGCCGAGTTTATGTTGTCACTATTGCTGCAATTGCGCGACGAAGCGGGCTTTGCCGCCCTTGCCATTGATACCGATGGCATTGATGGCAGCGAAGATAACGCCGGTGCGATTATGAACAGTGAAAGCTGGGCCAAGGCCCAAACCCGGCAAATAGATTTGGCTGATTATCTTGATCGTAACGATGCCTATAGCGCGTTTAAAAAACTTGATGACCTGATTGTCACCGGCCCGACGCTGACCAACGTGAACGATTTTCGCGCCATCCTGATTTTTTAACAAAGACCCGCTTTTACAGACAGATCGCACCCGGGCTGGCAGCTCTGGTCCGGGCGATCCTTCATTAATTCATCACATAATTTCCGGAAATGTCGTGACCCAAGCCGATTCGCAAGGGTTGAACACAGAATCCGTGATCCATTTCGCTGGCAAAACGCGGCTAGCGAAACCACGCATCTGCGTGAGCATTCTTTTCAAAGAAAATCACCTCTCAAACGCCTTCACCCGTCGGAAAAATTCAAAGTCTCACCGTCAATAATGAAAATTGAACCTGAACTTCAATTACAATTCATAGTAGAATAACAATCGATTTTATATGCGCATATCAGAAACCTCGCGCCACGCGAGAACGATCTTCCATGTCTGTTCAGCAGCATCTTTGCTGCGATTATAGAGGATGCCATCATGTCGTTCCAAAATGTCAGGCTGAAACTGAAAGTTCTGTTCGGGATCCTAAGTCCCCTTTTGTTTTTGCTGGTGCTTGCAGGTGTTTCCGTCTTCAGCATTCGCTCCATGCTATCGACAAGCAAATGGGTCGAACATACCAACGAGGTCCTAATTGATATCGAGACGATCACGGCATCTGCAATCAACATGGAAACCGGGATGCGCGGATATCTTCTTTCGGGGAACGAAGACTTTTTGGCCCCCTATAATGAAGGCGAAAAAAACGTCTATTCCCAAATCGAGAACCTGAAAAAAGTTGTTTCGGACAATCCAACGCAAGTAAACCGCCTTAATGAAGCGGAAAAAATACTCAAGGACTGGCAAGCAAATGTGACGAAGCCAATGATCAATATCCGGCGCGATATTGTGGCTAATCGCACCAGCAATGGCAGCGGCATTACAACAATGGATGGATTATCCAAACTTGTTGGCGAGGCACGGGGAAAAACATATTTGGACCAGTTCCGCGCCATCATGAATGACATTCACGGCGCGGAAGCAAAACTTCTTGATTTAAGACAAGCCGAAAATCACGACACGGTTTTCTTTGCCTATAGCATGATTGCGGGTTGTGTCGTGATTGCGCTGGGGGTTGGCGTCATCATGGCATTTGTCATTGGCGGTGCCATTGCCTCTCCCATTATTCGCATGACAGAAACCATGCGCGTCCTGGCATCAGGGGACAAAACCATTGACGTCCCCGACACAGACCGGGGCGACGAAATTGGCGAAATGGCAACCGCCGTCGGGGTTTTCAAGGAAAACATGATAAAAGCGGACCAATTGGCAGCGCGCGAAGTTGAACAAAGCAAAGAACGCGAAACCAGGGCAAAAAAAATAGAACAGGCAACCGGCGATTTTGACGTCGTCATTGCCCAGGTATTAACCGCGGTTATTTCGTCGGCATCCCAAATGGGCAATACGGCAAACTCGATGCTCGATACCGCGAACAATACCAACCAGCGCGCCGCCACGGTTGCCGCGGCGTCCGAACAGGCATCCGCCAATGTACAAAGCGTTGCCACCGCCACCGAACAACTATCTTCGTCTATTAACGAAATCAGCCGGCAAATTTCACAATCATCCGACACCGCACAACGTGCTGTGGACGAAGCTGAAGCAACCAACCAGCAAATGCAGGGCCTGGTTACCGCGGCTCAAAAGGTCGGCGAAGTTGTCAGCCTGATTTCAAATATTGCCCAACAGACCAATCTTCTGGCGTTGAATGCCACAATCGAGGCAGCCCGCGCCGGCGAGGCCGGAAAGGGATTTGCGGTTGTGGCAAATGAAGTCAAGAGCCTGGCCAATGAAACAGCCAAGGCAACCGGCGAAATCAGCCAACAAATTGAAACAATTCAGACCGAAACACACATGGCCGTCGACGCCATCCTGTCAATTACCAAAACCATTGATGAAATGAACGCCATCACGGTGGCAATTTCATCGGCAATGGAAGAACAGGATGCCGCAACCAAGGAAATCACCCGCAATATTCAGCAGGCATCGACCGGCACCAACGATGTCAGCGCCAATATTATAGAAGTCAGAAATTCCGTCGGAAATACCGAAAACGCCGCCGGACAGGTAAGCGATGTCGCGCGGGACCTGACAACAAAAGCAGACGACCTGAAATCACAGGTCGAAACTTTCCTGACCTGTGTACGCACGGCCTGACAGGCAAGACATTTTGTACTGACCGGATAGAACATGCCGCCTCCGGTCAGACTTTTCACAAGAACACGCATAAGCCTCAGGAGACACTGCCTTGCCACAGCGAAAGCCAGCCAAGGCCTTCTTCCGTTGTGTCCTGGGGTTTGTATTCACATCCAATCCAGCCGTCATACCCCAACCGGTCAAGCAGATAGAACAGGAACGAACAATTTAACTCGCCCCGGTCAGGTTCATGACGGCCCGGCACCCCGGCAATTTGCACATGGCGAATTTTGGGCAAATGTTTACCCAACCGCGATGCAATGTCGCCGCCAACAAGCTGGGCGTGATAAATATCAAACTGCAATGCCAGATTGGGATGGTTAAGCTGGTCAATAATCACTGCCGCCTGCTCGACAGAATTTAGCAAATATCCCGGCATCTCAATGCCACTAATTGGTTCGATCAGTATGGTAACGCCTGCCTTGGCTGCTTCATCGGCGGCATATAACAAATTATCGCAATAAAGGCGGGCCAGTTCGCCAGGGTCTTCGCCCTTTTCCATATTGCCTGCCATGCAATGAAGCATGTCGCAGTTCAGGGCTGCGGCATAATCCAGCGCCCTGAAAACAGAATCGCGAAATTCATCTTCGCGGCCCGGACGGCACGCCAAACCCCGGTCCCCGGCATCCCAGTCGCCAAGTGGCAAATTAAACAAAACCTGGGTTAAATCATTGTCGGATAACTGGCGCTTGATGTCGTTCATCGCCATGTCATAGGCACCAATATATTCAACCCCGCTAAACCCGGCAGATGCCGCAGCAGCAAAACGTTTTTCAAACGGGTGATCAGCAAACAAAAACGACAGATTGGCACAAAACCGGGGCATGGGATCATCCCCTTTCACGAAACATGAACAACCCGTGCATGATTTGCCCTCATAGTGTTGCCGTCAACATAGATTCTGTTGTGCCCGCGCGATTAAAGTAACGCCTTTACCAAAACCCGGTTTAGCCACACGGTAACGTAGATATTGTTAAAGGAAATATGCGTTAACTTTCACCGATCCTTATCACGGGCAATTTCCGCAGCGATCCATTCGCCAAAAGCCTGTATTTCGGCTTGACGGGCACCTTTGCCACTGTGAAGCAAATGATATTGATACCCCCGTATCTGCGGGCCAAAAGGTTGCTCTAAAAGTCCGCTTTGGCGTTCCTGCACCGTCATTTCAAAACTGGCAAGTACGACACCGTGCCCGGCGATGGCCGCCTGAATGGCATGGGTATCATCGCTAAACGCAAGGCCGGTTGTTAAATCTGCATCACGGATCCGGGCTGTATCAAACCAGCGCGCCCAGGTTGGCGTCATCGCATCAGAATGCAACCATTTCAGATGCAACAATGGTGTTTTTCGCAAATCATCGGGTGTTTGCACATTCAGAACCGGGCTTGCCATTGGCGCAAAATGCTCAAAAAACAGGGGCTGCACAATCAGCCCCGGATAAGGACCTGCACCATAACGTATGGCTGCATCTACACTATTTTCTGCCAGATCAACGACATCGACCGATGTATGCAAACTTAAATGAATGTCAGGATGCGCCACCTGAAACCGTGGCAAACGCGGCAACAACCATTTGGCCGCAAATGACGGCAACACCGAAACAGTCAGGCTACGTTGTGCTTTACGCCGTTTTAAGTGTTCTATAACGCGGGAAAACTCATGAAACCCGTCACGCAGCACCGGAAATAATTCCTGCCCGGCGTTGGTCAACTGCACCTGCCGGGGCGCACGATCAAACAGGCGCAGGCCAAGCGTTTCTTCAAGCAAACGTATCTGATGGCTGATTGCTGTTGGTGTTACAGCAAGTTCGGTTGCGGCCTTTTTAAAACTCAGGTGTCGGGCCGCAGCCTCGAACGCGCGAAGGGCAGCAAGAGGTGGCAATGACATATAGGTGAATTTAACTCATCTAATAGTTGACGTATTCGATTTTGATTATATGCAATTTACCGTCAATTATTACCACAGTTTTGCACAAATAAAGATGATTTCAATTCATCACAGGAGCACCATTGTGGCAACCATTTTACATATCGACAGCAGCGCACGGCCTGGCCGCTCTGATCTGGCCCCGCACGGGTCGCACAGCCGCAGGTTAACTGCGCGTTTCATCGAAAACTGGCTTCAACATCGCCCCGACGATACGATTATGTATCGTGATGTTGGCGCAAACCCGCCCGCCCCTGTTACCGGCGACTGGATCCACGCCGCTTTCACCAAACCGGATCAGCGCGAACACTGGATGCAGGATGTTCTGGCCGAAAGCGATATGCTGATTGATGAATTGCTAAAAGCCGATGTGATCGTGGCTGGTGTGCCCATGTATAACTTTGGCATGCCCGCCCAAATGAAGGCATGGATTGAAAATATTGTCCGCGTCCGGCGAACCTTCGGCTTTGACCGGTCGCGCGGCACCATCCCTTATTGGCCGATGGTAACCGACAACAAATCCGTTGTCGTTTTATCATCCAGGGGCGATTACGGTTATAATCCCGGCGAAAGAATTGCCCATTTAAACCATGTGGAAGGCGGCGTTTTCACCCCGCTGGAATATATCGGCATTACCGATCACCACAGCGCCGCAATCGAATATGACGAATTCGCCGACACCCGAACGCACCAGTCAATTATGACGGCGGAAAACGATACCGCCAAAATCGTTGAGAAACTTGTGGCTCAACATGGCACCTGAATAATCCGGGCATGAACAAAGCTGTCAGCAAAGGGATTCATCGCTTTGCTGACAGCCCCCTAAATGGGCATCGCCGCTGTTCGCTGGATCCGCCAATAATCCTTCATACCGCTTACCAACGCATCAAACACAACCCGGCAGCGCAAATTATTACGCAAGTCTTCGTGCATGGTCACCCAGCTATCAATGACAAATGAAAATTCTGGCAAAACATGCACCAAATTCGGGTCGCGGCGGGCGACACCAACCTGACAGGCACCAATGCCGTATCCGGCACGGATCATTGCCAAATGGGCAAGATGCTGGTCGGATCGAAACGAAAAATGGCAGGTATGAAACGCCTCGGGCAAGGATTGCATCATTCGCCGATCTTGCGGGTCCCGGTCAATACCGATCAGGTCGTGTTCAACCAGCCCCTCAATGTGCTGCGGCATACCTTTGCGCGCCAGATAATCCCAATGGGCAAACAGGCCCAGATTAATTTCACCAATATGCTGCACCACCAGCGCATCCTGACGCGGCGTAACCATCCGTACGGCAATATCGGCATCCCGGCGCAACAAATCTTCAACCTGGTTGCCAAGCGCCAGTTCTATTTCCAGATCGGGATAATTCCGCCGCAAATCGGTTAAAATACCGGGCAAAACCTCGACCCCGATCACATCACTGGCGGTCACGCGCACCGTACCGCGCACCCCCTCATCCAGGCCGCTGGCCGCACGCAAAATCATATCGGCGGCAGCTTTCAGGTTTTCGGCATGGGGGCGTAATGACAAGGCAGCATCGGTAGGCAACAAACCGCCTGACGACCGGGTAAACAGGGTAACACCCAATTGACGTTGCAACTCGTCAATATGGCGGCCCAATGTCGGTTGGGTCAGGCCAAGAGCACGCGCCGCTGCCGACAATGATCCATGCGTCAGCACCGCCAGAAAACTTCGATAAAGGCCCCAGTCCGGTTCATACCCATCCATACATATTCTTATATCAAATATACAAACTTATAGAATACCGTTTATTCTGTTTTCCCCTACCCTGTGCATCTGAATAAACCCGTGCCCCGCGCACTTCCCCTCGCACAGGAGACCGCATATGGCAACCGCCCCAAAAACCGCCTTGATCCTGGGTGCCAATGGTGGCATTGGCCGCGCCGTTATGAACGAACTCATCGGTCAAGACTGGCACATTCGCGCCCTTGTTCGCGCCCTGCCCGATATATCAGCAGCGCCCCCCGTATCCCCGCAACACGCCCGGCCAATCGACTGGATCGAAGGCGATGCCTTAAATAAACACGATGTTTTGCGCGCCGCCGAAAATATTGATGTTATTATTCATGCTGTAAACCCGCCAGGTTATCGCAACTGGTCGACATATGTTTTACCCATGCTTGATAACAGCATTGCCGCCACCATTGCCAACCGCGCCCGCATCGTTCTGCCCGGCACTGTTTATAATTACGGGCCAGATGTTTTTCCCGATATTGACGAAAACGCCCCGCAAAACCCGAAAACCCGCAAAGGAACCATTCGCACCATCATGGAACGCAGGCTTGAAAACGCCTGCACCAAAGGGGCGCGGGTGTTAATTTTACGCGCCGGTGATTTTTTTGGCCCCACCGCCAAAAATAACTGGTTTTCCCAGGGCCTGATCAAACCGGACAAACCGGTTAAAACCATCATTTATCCCGGCGCAAAAAATACAGGCCATCAATGGGCTTATTTACCTGACGTCGCCGAAACAATATGCCGTTTGCTGGCGTGCGAAAACCAGTTAGACAATTTTGCCCGTTTCCATTTTGGCGGCCACTGGGATGCCAGCGGCACTGACATGATTAATGCCATTCGCACCGCCTGCAACAACCCGGCCCTGCCCGTGCGCCGGTTTCCGTGGTGGCTAATCAAACCGGCCACGTTATTTGTGCCGTTTCTGCGTGAAATCGACGAAATGAAATATCTGTGGCGTCAACCTGTGCGGCTGAACAATTCACGGTTACGGACATTTCTGGGCGAAGAACCCCACACCCCGTTGGAACAAGCCGTTAAAACCACACTGGCCGCATTCAACTGCCTGCCAAAACACATGCATACCGCCAAAAGCGCTAATTCTGGCGATACATATTCGCCTTTTCCGGGTCCGGTTCGACCGGGCCAATGATTAACCGCGCACCTTTTTTGCGAAAGATATAGCTCCAGGCCCATTGCACCAAAACCAGCGCCGGGGCCCGAATGCCGATCAGAAAATAAATATGGGCAAGGCCCCACACCCACCAGGCAAGGAAACCCTTTAATTTAAACCCATTAAAATCAATAACAGCCCGGTGTCGGCCAATTGTCGCCAGATTACCTGCATGTTTATAGCTAAACGGTTCGCTATCCTGCCCTTTGATACGGTCAAGGATACGTTTACCAACATATTTTCCCATTTGTTTGGCGGCCGGGGCAATGCCGGGCACCGTTTGCCCGTCTCGCCATTCCACATGGGCGGCATCCCCAATCACAAATGCATCGGCATGGCCGGGAATGGCAAGGTCAGGTGTAACCTCTACCCGGCCACCCCGGTCTATTTTGGCACCAGTCCAGTCGGCCATATGGTCAACCTTGACCCCGGCCGCCCAAATGACATTGGCACTTTGAATAAATTCATCACCAATTTGAACACCTTGCGGGGTAATATCGCTGACCGGCTGATTTAAAATCACCTCAACCCCCAGCTTTTCCAGCGACTGGCGGGTATATTCGGACAAATCTTCGGGAAAAGCGCCCAGCAAGCGCGGCGCGCCCTCGGCCAGAATTATACGTGCATCACGCGGGTCGATACGGCGAAAATCGTGCGATAAAGCCTGCTTTGCCAATTCGGCAATGGCACCGGCCATTTCAACGCCGGTTGGCCCGCCCCCTACCACCACAAAATTCATAAATTGCTGGCGGGTTTCTTCGTTTTCAGCATTTTCGGCCCGTTCAAACGCCAATAAAAGACGTTTGCGAATTTCGGTTGCCTCGCCGATGTTTTTTAGTCCCGGCGCCACCTTTTCCCAGTCATCATGCCCGAAATAGGATGTCGCAGCCCCGGTCGACAACACCAGATAATCATATTCCACCCGGTAATCACGCGCGATAATGCTTTTGCCCGCCAGATCAATGCCTGTGACCTCGCCCAAAAATACCGAAACATTGGGGGTATGGCTGAAAATACTGCGAATGGGCCAGGCAATTTCGGCGGGCGACAAATCGGCTGTGGCAACCTGATATAACAGGGGCTGAAACAAGTGGTGGTTGCTGCGGTCAATCAGCACCACTTCGACCTCCTTGCCAACCAGTTGACGCGCAACGGCAAGCCCTCCAAACCCCGCCCCAACAATAATTACGCGAGGTTTCTCGCCCGTTTTGGCAATTATTTTTCCCGGCATTTTATCAACACTCCATCACGGACCCGACCCCATGATGTATCGAAATACAGCATAGCATTTCGCATGGTCCCCATACAAACGCCTGAAAGCAATGACAGTTCCGCCTGTGACGCAGGTAACATTTGCCATACGTCACCTACCGCGCAGGACAAGACAAAACTTTGCTGATATAAACACTCCCGTCGCAGATATCGTAAAACAGGGCCTTGTCATGACTGATCCTTTTCGCTTGCATCCGCAACTGGCCGCCGACACCGATCTGGTAACCGAAGGGCCGCTGTCACGTATTTTAATGATGAATGATGCCCGGTATCCGTGGCTGATTTTGGTGCCACGTCGCAACGACCTGATCGATTACGACGACCTGACCGCCGACGAACGCGAGATGCTGGGGCGCGAATGTGCCGAAACATCCAAAACCCTGAAGCGCCTGTTTAACGCCAATAAAACCAACGTTGCGATGCTGGGCAACATGGTGCCACAACTTCATTGCCACGTTGTTGCACGCTTCCCGAATGATCCCGCCTGGCCCGGCCCGATCTGGGGTGTCGGTCAATCGCTTCCATTTCGTGAAGACGATGCCAGAGACCGCCTTTCGGCCCTGCGCGCCGACCTGATTTCAGCGTTCCGTCACAACTGAACCAGATCTTGACGCACATCAAGGCGGTGGATTTGGAATAATGCAAAAAACGCTTCATCACATTGATGAGGCCATATTCGCCATGACATCCACCGCCCTGCATCAGAAATACGACTTGCGCCTGCCGCGCTATACCAGCTATCCGACCGCCCCGCATTTCAGCCCCGCCGTCAATGGTGTGGTTTACCGGCGCTGGTTATCGGAACTGGACCAAAACCAGCCCTTGTCACTTTATTTCCATGTACCCTATTGCGAGGAAATGTGCTGGTTCTGCGGCTGCAACACCAAAATTACCAAGCATTACGGCCCCGTGGGTAGCTATGTTGATGTGCTGCGCGCCGAAATTAAAAATGTGCTATCGGCCCTGCCGGGCAAATACCCGGTTGCCCATATTCATTTTGGCGGTGGCAGCCCCACCATTCTAAGTGCCGATGACCTGCGCAATATTATGGGTGATATTGCACAGGGCTTCGCCATTTTGCCCGACGCCGAAATTGCCATTGAAATGGACCCGCGCACCGCCAAGCCCGACTTTATGGATGCAATGCGCGATTGCGGCTTTACCCGATCCAGCATCGGGGTACAGGATTTTAACGACACCGTGCAAAAAGCGGTAAACCGTGTGCAGTCGTTTGAACTGGTTGCAGGTGTGATTGCAGGATTGCGCGAACGCGGCATGACCGGCATCAATGTTGATTTGATGTATGGGTTGCCGTTTCAAACCATTGATGGCGTGATGGATACCGTTGATAAAACCGTAACCCTGAACCCCGACCGTTTATCGGTATTTGGTTATGCCCATGTACCCTGGATGAAAAAACACCAAAACCTGATCCCGACCGAAGCCCTGCCGGGCACATCGGAACGGTGGGCGCAATATGACGCCATTCAAAAACGCCTGTCCGAACACGGATATGTTGCCATCGGACTGGACCATTTCGCCCGCGCCGACGATGAAATGGCCCAGGCCATGCTAGCAGGTGATTTACACCGGAATTTCCAGGGTTACACCACCGATCGCGCCGAAGCCCTGATTGGCATGGGCCCGTCGGCGATTTCGTCGCTGCCACAAGGATATGCCCAAAACGACCCGGCTTTGGCCCGCTGGAAACGCTGCGTTGAAGATGGCCTGATGGCCATCGAAAAAGGCATCGCCATCACCGACGAAGACCGCATCCGCCGTGATGTAATCAACGAACTGATGTGCCATCTTTCGGTCGATCTGGATGAAGTTTGCCGTACGCACAACGTGCCTGTATCACGCTTTGCTGCGGAACTTGATCAAATCCGTAAAATGGCAGTCGATGACATTGCAACGGTTTGCTGCAACACCATCACCGTAACACCAACCGGCCGCCCGCTGGTCCGTGCGGTATGCGCCGTGTTTGACACATTTCTGGATCACAGTGCAAACCGCCATTCACAGGCCGTGTAATAGTATAATCTGACCATCATAAACAAAACCGGGGCTGACATGTGGTTGTCGGCCCCTGTTTTGTTCCACATGAATATGCTAGGGCACAGATCATATAAACAGCTGTGACCAGCACCCTCCCGGTGTCTGTTACATCCGCACCGACGCCGCGTCTTCAATCTCGCGCACCAGCGTCGCTACAAGCTCGGCTGCTGGCAAAGCGCGCGAAAGTGGTGCCCCCTGACCGGCCCACTGCGCACCAAAACCATATTCACCTTGGGCTTTGCCTGCCGCATTCAGGGCCTTTCCCGCGTCATAGGCAATTGGGTATTCCGGCACGACCTGATCGCGGGCACTTTCCTGCAACGCTGTAAACCGGTTGGCAAGGGCGCGCGCCGGACGCCCGGAAATGATCGACGTTAACCGGGTATGGAAAGCACCCGGACCACCCAGCGCCCGGCGATAGGCATCGTCCGCCGCCGATTCAGGGCATCGAATAAAGGCTGTGCCGATCTGGGCCGCAATCGCCCCAAGGTCAAGTGCCGCCGCAATACCGGCCCCGTCCATAATACCCCCCGCAGCCACAACCGGCACCTTGCAGTGGCGCACCAACAAACGTGTCAAAGCAAAGGTGCCCAAACCTTCATCATATACCGCAGGATCAAAAATACCGCGATGCCCACCCGCCTCAATACCTTGGGCGACAATAACATCAATACCTGCCGCCTCTATTTTTCGGGCTTCATCCAGACTTGTCGCCGTCGCCAACAACGTAATTCCCGCCTGTTTTAATGCGGCAATGGCCCCGGCTGCCGGCAAACCAAAATGGAAACTGACGACCGCGGGTTTGACCTCTAACAGCAACGACAGCATATCGGGATCATCAATAAAGCTTTTGTAAATTGTACGTAACCGCGCGGGGGGTTCAGCGTCAAATTCGGCAAATACCGGTTTTAGGTATTCAAGCCAGGCTGCTTCATTTTCCGGGCTTGCCTTTGCCGTCTTATGCGCAAAAACATTAACGTTAAAAGCCCGGTCTGTTCGGCTTTTTACCTCGTCGATCATATTTCGGGCACCATCTGCATTGGTTGCCCCCACACCAATAGAGCCAAGCCCGCCCGCGTTGCACACTTCCGCCGCCATCGTCGGTGTTGAAACACCTGCCATCGGAGCCTGAATAATAGGCAAAGCAATATCCAACCTGTGTAGCATTGTGTTGTCTCCTTGGCTGTTTGCGCATCATTGGCAACGGCCCGAAATCGGCCCTTTTGATCATCGTTCGAGCTATAACTGACACAAAAAAATTCTCAAATAAAGAATTTATTGTTGTATTTATTCCCTTATCAAGAATATAAAATCTGGATCGATCCTGCAACGGAGAAGTTTTTATGGATATCGCCTCGCTTGCGGTTTTTCGCACTGTCGCCCGCGAACAGGGCATTACACGCGCGGCCGAACTTCTTGGTCGCGTGCCCTCAAACGTCACAACCCGTATTCAGCAACTTGAAACCGAAATCGGCGTTGCCCTGTTTCAACGCGACAAAAAACGTATGATTTTAACCGGCGAAGGTCTGACTTTTCTGGACTATGCCGAACGCATCCTTAACCTGGCCGACGAAGCCCGGCAGCTTGTAAACCCGGCAGCACCGGTTGGCACCCTGCGTGTCGGATCAATGGAAAGCACAGTCGCAAGTCGCCTGCCCGTCCCGTTAGCAACATTCAACAAAAACTGGCCGCAGGTTACGATCGAACTTTCAACCGCACCAACCCGCCAACTGATCACAGCCTTGCAGGCCCATCATATTGATTGCGCCCTTATTGCTGTTCCGTCTGGCGAATGGTGGCTTGGCCAGGCTGAGCTCGACAAAGTCCCTGTTTTTCGCGAAGAACTGGTATTGCTTTTGCCGCCGGGCCACCCCGACATTGAACACGCAACAGACATTGAACCAAAGGCTTTGGCCGCTTTTGCACCGGGCTGTACCTATCGGATGCTGGCCGAGGAATGGTTAACCCAATTTGGGTCGCGCAAAGCCCATTTCACCATTCAGGAAGTTAATTCCTATCATGCGATGTTTGCCTGCACCGCCGCAGGATCCTGCGTTAGCATCATGCCGCGCAGCGTTGTCAATTTGATCAACCATTTGGGCGACGTCAAACAACATCCGCTTACAACGGTTGATACCTATCTTGCCTCGCGCCCGGGTTTTTCCACCCCGGCATTTATCGAGTTTCAAAAAATCCTTAGCGCGAATGCCGATTTTAAAAGCGAAGCCTGAAGCAAAACCGTCGTCATAACGCCAACCAGACGCCCGCCAATGTGCGCGAAATGTGGTGTCCGTGCTTGATAAATTCCCACACCATGGCGTGCAGCCGCCATTCACAGCCAACCTGCACAGAACACAAAAAACAAGGACTGGCAGCACTTAAGCTGCCAGTCCCCGAAGCCTGATTGCCTGGGGCAAATCAGTTATCCCAAACCGGAGCAAGTCCGTCGGGACTGACAATTCGGCCATCGGGCCGTGCCAGTGCCGATATCGCCTGCATATCGGCTGTCGAAATTTCAAAATCAAAGATATCGAAATTTTCCACCACGCGTTTCTCGCCCACAGTTTTGGAAAGTGCAATCAGGCCATCTTGCTGGATCACCCAGCGCAGAACAATCTGCGCAACGGATTTTCCATATTTGGCCCCAAGTTCCTTCAAAACATCGTCTTCAAACACCTTGCCATCGGCCATGGCGTAATAAGATGTAATCGACATTCCTGTCTCTTTTGCGGCAGAAATCACTTTTGACTGATCAATATAGGGATGAACCTCGATCTGGTTGGTCACAATCGGGGCATCGCTCAGGGCAACGGCATCCGCCATTAATCGGGTGCTGTAATTACTAACCCCGATATGACGCACTTTACCGGCCTTGCGCACTTCGTTAAGCGCGCCGATCTGCTCAGCCAGGGGCACTTCCATTTTCGGCCAATGCAACAGCAACAAATCAACATAGTCGGTTTTCAGCTTTTTCAGGCTTTCCTCGACAGATGCGATAAAATCATCATGGCGAAATTTATCGACCCACACCTTGGTGGTCAGGAAAATATCGTTACGTGCCACCGATGACCCGGCAATAGCACTGCCAACTTCGGCTTCATTGCCATAAATCTGCGCGGTATCGATGTGGCGAAAGCCGATTTCAAGTGCCTTGGGCACAATGCGCAACACGTCTTCGCCCGGCATCCGAAATGTACCAAAGCCCAAAGCAGGAATATCGGCACCATTGGCTTTTACGTTATGCATCCATAGTCTCCTTGTTGATTTTTTCGCGGTATATCGCCCGCTTGTTTTCAACCCGAAATCTATGTCTGTTCTGAAATCATGCAAGGAAGAAGCCTGCGAATTAAATTCCAAGCTGTCGATCATCCGCCACGCCGCACAGTGTCACACTGTGCATCAGCCCCGCTCGCCGATCAATTCAAGGCAGCGCTGGGCAACTAAGCGTGCCGGCTGCAGGGACGGATGGCGAAAGGCTTCCAGCCTCGTCACTGACGGCACGTCATTCACGGGCAGTTCCCCTACTGCCAATGGCCGGGCAAACCCGCGATCAAACAGGTTTTGATGCAAACGACGATGGCGCGGAGCGGCAATACCATCCGGGGCATAAATATAAACTCCACCCAGGGCTGCACAGGCCTCGCAGCACATTGAAACGGAATCACCCGTAACAATCAAAATATCGGCCAGTGCCAAAAACCCGAAATAAGGGTTGTCTTCGGTACTGTTCCAGCCATGCAAATGAAATGGCACATTTGCCTTTTCCAGCAATTCTGCAATCAGGGCTTCATTTTCGCGCCCGGTACGGCGACTGGTCGTCACCAGCAACGATCCGCCATTATAACGTGCAGCATTAATAGCGGTTTCGGTCACATCGCGGGCCATGGCGGCAGTAAACCTGGTTTTTTTGGTGCTGCCGCCCACAATCAGGGCAATCAACGGGCGCGGCATCCCCTGAAACTTCCCCTGCCATGCCTTGCCTTCCAGCACCAGCCGGGTTTCACTGATGCGATGGGGCGCACCGGGAATCTCCAGTACATTTTCGGCGGGCCTCACGCCGTCATGGGCGGGAACGGCGATAAGGTCAAATTCCCTTTCACCACCATCGGGCCGCATGATCTGGCAAATCCGGGTTTTGCCGCCGCTTTGCCGCTTGATCCAGCGCGCCACCGGGGCTGTTCTGCGGCCGGCAGCAATAACCAGATCGGGCCATGGTGCCTGCAATTTTTCGCGGGATCGCGGGGTTACACCCAGCAAGGATGCCCGGCGAATGAAATTGGGCAATCGCGCAGCCCCGCCATAGGAAATGTCGATACGCTTAAACGGGCATGCCATGGCTTCGGCCACCCCAACCGCCTGATTGACATTGCCGGGCCGATCATCGGCCAAAACCCAAATCCGGTTTTGGCCGGTTTCCGTCATTGCATTATCTGTCATTCTATCCCGCATCATCGCGTAGCAGCCTGAACGTGGCGTTCCTCTCTGTTATAAAACAGACAAAAACAATTACCAGCCCCGCAACATCATCGCCCGGCACGACCTTTTATGGGGCATTGCCGCATTGGGAATGAAAATATCGCAAGACAGGCAGAAACAGGGCATATTACAAAAAATCATCCAGTGCTTTTGCTGTGCCGATAAATCCGGGAAATGTCCACCCAATGTTAAAAACATCGCAATCCGTTCGCCGCAGTGCGCGCCTTGTGCTGGTGGGCATGTTGCTTTTGTTGCCCGTCACGATTTTTATCAGCATGCAGGGCTGGCGCGAAACCCGCATTGTGACGCTGGAAGAAGAAGGGCGAAACAAACTGGAACTTTATCGTTCCAACCTGCAAGGGGCGATCAAGGAACACGAATATCTGCCAATCACGCTGGCATCGGACCGGCGCATTTTAACGCTGGCGGGCATGCATCACCCCACGGCCGAAGATACCAACGAAGTTAACCGCTATCTGGAAAAACTGGCGGCTGACAGCGGCGCATCCGACATTTATTTTATGGACAATACCGGCGAAACCATTGCTGCAAGCAACTGGAACAGCAACGCATCCTTCGTCGGCCGTAATTTTGGGTTTCGCCCGTATTTCAAACAGGCAATGGGTGGAAATACCGGGCATTATTTTGCCTTTGGCATCACATCGAACGTGCCAGGATATTATATTTCCCATCCGGTTTTAACCAATGGCCGCGACATTGCCGGGGTGATGGTGGTTAAAACCCACCTTGAAACGCTGGTTAATCGCTGGGCGCGCGGCGGCGAAAGCGTTCTGGTCGAAGACGAAAACGGCATTGTCATTATCTCCTCGCACCCGGAATGGCGCTTTCGCGATTTGCGCGGCCTGTCCGAAGGGCAGCGCCGAAATGTTTTAAAATCACGCAAATATGGCGAATACCCGTTAACCGCCATGCCCGTGACCAAGGGCAACTGGCCGCGTGATGGCGTGATGTCCACGCTGGAACTGGCGTCCATTCCCACCGAAACCCCGATAGAACACGACACCACCATCAGCGATGACCGGCCCAACGATGTAAACACCACAAACATTACCCCCGACCCGGCAGGAAACAATGCCATCACCAACACCGACGACGGGCTAAACCGCACCTCTGCTCCGTTCGGAAAATCGGTTGCAGGCTTTCCTGCTCCGCGTCTGGATGACAGCCAGTCTGCATCTTCACGAACGCCCGCAACCACCCGGTATTTAACCATCGGCAGCACCCTGCCCCGGCAAGGCTGGCGCATATTTTTGCTAACTGACAAGGCCGTTCTGGACCAATCCATTCTGGCTGCTGCCTTTATTGCCGGGGCCATCCACATCATTATCATGGGCACCATTTTTATGTTGTTGCAGCGTCGGCGCGCCATGCTTGAACAGCTTGAAATTCGCGACTGGTCGCAACGCGAACTGGAACATCAGGTAAAATTGCGTACCGCCGATTTGATGAACACCAATGTGCGCCTGGCCGAAGAAATTACCGAACGCCAACGCACCGAAGATGCCCTGCGCACCGCCCAGGCCGAACTGGTGCAGGCCGGAAAATTAGCCGCCCTTGGCCAAATGTCAGCCGGGATCGCCCATGAAATAAACCAGCCGCTAACCGCCATTCGCAGCTATGCCGACAATGCCCGCCAGTTTTTTGCCCGCGGGCAAACCGAACCCGTTGAACGCAATTTAACCCGCATTTCCGAACTGACCGAACGCATGGGGCGCATCACCAACCATTTAAAAACATTTGCCCGGCGCCCCGAATATGACAGCGGCCCGGTTGATGTTGCCCATGCCATTCAAAAGGCCATTGATCTGGTACGTGAAACAGGCCGCGTATCAAATGCTGTTATCGCGTTTCCACGCCCGAAACAGGGCATGTTTGTAACCGCCGAAGAAACCCAGCTTGAACAGGTTTTTATCAATCTGCTTACCAATGCCGCCGATGCCAGCCGCGATCAGGATGACGCACGGATTATGATTGATATCACCCGCGGGTCTGATCGTGTTTTTGTCAGCGTATCGGACAATGGACCGGGCATATCGGACCAGACCATGCCACAACTGTTCGACCCGTTTTTCACCACCAAACAATTTGGCGACGGGCTGGGGCTTGGCTTGTCAATCTGTTATGGCATCTTGCGCAGTTTCGGGGGCACCATACGCGCCGAAAACCTTCCCGCCCCTGACGGCGGCGCATGTTTTATTGTTGAATTGCGCCCGGTTGATACAACCGGCACCGGCATCGAACGACGCAATATCGCGGCAGGCTCGACGGCGGCGAAAGCCGGTGTTAAAACACCCGTCCATGAATTTGCACTTTTAGACGACGAAACCGCCACTTCCTTCGCCCGCGATCCGGCAACGGGCGCAGGCAAGGCAGGACCCGGCGTGTTTCGATCCGTACTGCGACCAAAGGATAAGCGGTGACCCACCCCTGCGAACACGTACTGTTTGTTGACGATGATGCCGATGTGCGGGAAGCCGCACAACAAACGCTGGAACTGGCCGATATCCCGGTCGAATGTTTTGAGCGCCCCGAACTGGCCCGCGACCGTATCGCCAAAGGCTGGCCCGGCATTTTGGTGACCGACATTCGCATGCCCAAAATGACCGGCATGGAATTGCTGGAACAAACCATCACAATTGACCCTGACCTGCCGGTTATTCTGGTAACCGGGCACGGCGATGTGGCAACGGCCGTCAAAGCCATGCGCAGCGGGGCCTTTGATTTTATCGAAAAGCCGTTCGCACCAGACTATTTTATCGACATCGTACGCCGGGCCTGCGCACACCGCCGCCTGATCAGCGAAAACCGTGCCCTGAAAGCCGAACTGGCCCGCCACCTGCCCGCCAGCAACGGCCTGATTGGCCGAACCCCGGCAATGGAAAAACTACGCGGGTTAATTGGCAATATCGCCACCACCAATGCCCATGTCCTGATCAACGGTGAAACCGGTGCCGGCAAGGAAGTTGTTGCACGCACCCTGCACGATATGTCGGGCCGCAATGGGCCGTTTGTTGCCATCAATTGCGGTGCTGTGCCCGAAAACCTGATTGAATCCGAACTTTTCGGCCACGAAGCCGGGGCGTTTACCGGCGCAGACCGCAAACGCATAGGTAAATTTGAATTTGCCAATAAGGGCACGGTCTTCCTTGATGAAATCGAAAGCATGCCATTATCGTTACAGGTAAAGCTGTTGCGGGTTTTACAGGAACGTGCGCTGGAACGTCTGGGCTCCAATACCACCCAACCCATTGACCTGCGCGTGGTCGCCGCCACCAAGGTTGACCTGCGTGACGCGGCATCGCGCGGCGAATTTCGCGAAGACCTTTATTACCGCCTTAATGTTGTTCAGCTGCACATCCCGCCGCTCCGTGATCGCAAGGACGATATTCCCCTGTTATTTGCCCATTTCCTCAAACAGGCCGAAGACCGGTTTGGTCGCAGCTTCGACCCGCTGGACCCGCAGGAACTGGCGCGTTTTTCCAGTTATGACTGGCCGGGAAATGTGCGCGAATTGCGCAATGCTGCCGAACGCCGTGTGCTGGGCCTCGACACCCTGACACATGAGGCCGGTAACGATGCCGACTTAACCCTTCCCCTGCCCCGTCAGGTCGAAGCCTTTGAAAAAAACCTGATTTGCGAAGCCCTGCGTAAACATGGCGGCAATGTAACAGCCACGGTTTCCACCCTGGGGGTCCCACGCAAAACATTCTATGACAAACTGGCAAAATACGAAATTTCACCCGCCGATTTTCGTAACCGCCCCGAAAACGACTAACACCACCACCTTTTCGTATACTGACGATACGGTACGCCCTGGTATCCCTGATATCCCGGGCATCCCTGTTCCGCATCAACCTACACTATCGATCCGGGCCGTTCTTCACATTTTCAAACCAGTTCATTCCCCCTGCCAGCTCTCCACCATGGCAAGGTAAATGCTCCGTATCCGGGGCCATGGACAAAACCTTTACGCGAATAATTTAAACCTTTTTTCGTTGGTATTTCGCAGAAATTTCCCACATGCTGTTAAAAGGATGTCGCCAAAGCGCGAAATTAATGTGCGAAAAACCACACATATTAGTTTTGCACTGTGCGGAAATCATAACAAAAATAACAGCTTACGCTGCAATGCACCATAAGCCAAAAGCAAGCCAAATAGCTGATATGCTTTGTGGTTATAACGCAAACAGCAAACTGGCCCGGAAGTTGCTTATTCAGGGCAGCGCCTGTTACGGCGGGATAGAATGACGCCGATTCAATGGCGCACTATTGGGAAAACGCATTAAGCTTTTAGGGAGAACATATATGCGTCCGGTTACTAAAAAGATTCTGATCGCAAGCGCGGCAATGCTGGCTGGCCTTGGCATGTCTTACAATGCTTCGGCTCAGGAAGTTATCAAATTTGCGCACGTTGTTGCTCCGAACACCCCGAAGGGCAAGGCTGCAGATTACTTCAAAAAGCGTGCAGAAGAAATTCTTGGCGACAAAGTCAAAGTTGAAATCTATCCGAACTCCCAGCTTTTCGATGACGACAAGGTTCTGCCGGCAATTCTGCGCGGCGACGTTCAGTTTGGCGCACCGTCACTTGCAAAATTTGGCAAATGGACCAAAAAGCTTGGCATTTACGACCTTCCGTTCCTGTTCAAGGATATGGATGCCGTTTCCTGCTTCCAGGACAGCGACAAGGGCAAGGGCCTGTTTGATTCCATGGCCAGCAAAGGTCTGACCGGTGTTGGTTACTGGCATAATGGCCTCAAGCAGCTTTCAGCCAACAAGCCGCTGCGCGAACCGGCCGATGCCAAAGGCCTGAAATTCCGGATCCAAAGCTCGGACGTTCTTGCTGCACAGTTTGAAGCTGTTGGCGCTGTTCCGCAGAAAATGGCTTTCGCTGAAACCTATTCGGCCCTGCAGACCGGTGTTGTCGATGGTCAGGAAAACACCTGGTCGAACATCTATTCGCAGAAGTTCTACGAAGTTCAGGATTACATCACCGAATCCAACCACGGCTTGCTTGATTATATGGTCGTTACCTCGACCAAATGGTGGGAAGGTCTGGATCCGGAAATTCGTGATGGTCTGACCCAGGCAATGCAGGAAGCCACCAAATACGGCAACGATCTGTCGGCTGATCTGACTGCACAGCAACGCAAGGAAGTCCTTGATTCGGGTGAAACCGAACTGGTCGAACTGTCCGATGCACAGTTCAAGGACTGGCAGACGGCGATGAAACCGGTCTGGACCCAGTTTGCGGGTGAAATCGGTCAGGACCTGATCGACGCCGCCGCAGCCTGCAACAAATAATTCCCTGTAAATCTCTCTGGATAAGGGACCGTTTACGATGATCTCGACGGTCGTTACCCGGCTGGAGGAGGGCTTCATCGCCCTCCTGCTTGCCGCCATGACTTCTCTTACTTTCGCCAATGTCATTGCCCGGTACGTGTTTAATTCCGGCATCACCTGGGCTCTGGAAATGACACAGTTCCTGTTTGCCTGGCTGATCCTGTTTGGCATGTCCTACGGGGTTAAGATTGGCAGCCATATTGGTGTCGATGCGCTGGTGAAACTGTTTCCGGCAACGCTTCAGCGCATTATCGGCCTGATCATTGTTGCGGCCGGGTTGCTTTACTGTTTCTGGATCACCAAAGGTGGCTGGGAACTGGTAACCTTCAACCACATGCTGGAAATGGAAGCCGAGGATTCACCCCTGATGCTGTGGGTCGTCTATCTGATCATGCCGATTGGCGGGGCCTTGCTGGCCTTTCGTCTGGCACAGGTCGGCTGGCGCATCATTACCGGCCGACAAACCGGCTTCACCCTGGCTGACGAAGCCCGCGAAGCCATCGACCAGCTGGGCGGTCAGGCTGATGTAAATGACGATGCAAAGAACGGTTCACACCGTTCCGCATCATAGGCATCAAAGAGGGATCGCTTATTCATGACCATTGCATTCCTGTTTGTTCTGCTGTTCGTGCTCATGGCATTCGGCGCGCCAATTGCCCTGTCGCTGGGGGTGTCGTCGCTGGCAACCATTCTGCTGTTTGGCAGTGACAGCCTCGCAACACTGGCAGAAAAACTGTTTAGCGGGATGGAGCATTACACCCTTCTTGCCATCCCCTATTTCATTCTTGCCTCAACCTTTCTATCGACCGGCGGTGTCGCCCGCCGTCTGATCAATTTTGCGGTTAACAGTGTGGGCTGGTTCCCTGGCGGCCTTGCCATGGCATCGGTTCTGGCCTGCATGTTGTTTGCGGCTGTGTCGGGCTCATCCCCGGCAACCGTGGTGGCGATTGGCTCCATCGTGATTGCCGGCATGGTCAAATCGGGCTATCCGCAAAGTTTTGCCGCCGGGGTGATTTGTAACGCCGGGACACTGGGCATTCTTATTCCGCCGTCCATCGTGATGGTGGTTTATGCCGCTGCAACCCAGGTGTCGGTTGGCCGCATGTTCCTGGGCGGGGTTATTCCCGGTCTGATGGTGGGCATCATGCTGATGCTGGCGATTTATGTGGTCGCCAAAATCAAAAAGCTGCCCAAACAGGATCGTCCGTCGCTTGGCGAATGGGGCGGCAGCCTGCTCTCGGCATCGGGTGGCCTGCTTCTTGTGGTCCTGATCATGGGGGGCATTTATGGCGGGGCCTTCACCCCGACCGAAGCCGCCGCCGTGGCCTCGTTTTACGCCATGCTGGTTGCTGTGCTGTTTTACCGCGACATGGGCCCGATCAAGGATCAGCCCTGGATCCCCGAGGGGGGCAATACCGGCTTTGGCGCGATTGCCACGCGCAATATCGGCCTGATGGGCAAGGCAATTGTTCTGTTACCGTTTGACAAGGACATTCGCCACGTTCTGCTTGAGGCTGGCAAAGTGACCATCATGCTGATGTTCATCATTGCCAATGCCATGCTGTTTGCCCATGTGCTGACAACCGAACGCATCCCGCATACCATTGCCGAAACCATCATTGGCTGGGGCCTTCCGGCCTGGGGTTTCCTGATTGTTGTCAATATCATCCTGCTGATTGCCGGTAACTTCATGGAACCGTCTGCCATCCTGATGATTATGGCGCCGATCCTGTTTCCGATTGCGATGAAGCTGGGCATTGACCCGATCCATCTGGGCATCATCATGGTGGTCAATATGGAAATCGGCATGATTACACCACCGGTGGGGCTCAATCTGTTTGTCACATCGGGCATAACGGGAATGCCATTGCTTAAGGTCGTACGCGCAGCTTTCCCGTGGCTGATGATCCTGCTGGTCTTCCTGATCATCATTACCTATATCCCGGCGATTTCAACATGGTTGCCAACCCTGTTGATGGGCCCGGAAAAAGTGATGAACTACTAGCATCACCACATGATCTGACCTTCAAAGGGGTATTCCGGCTGCGGAATACCCCTTTTTCATTTGTAAAATTGCATGGCTGCCATTCCGGCCTTAAAGCTTCTGCCTATTTGAACGAAACAGATTTTTATGGATAATAGACACCATTGAATCGTTTCAAACAAAATCAGGCAGGCAAAACGTTTCCTTCCCACAATCAGGAAGACGTTTATCATTCGGGGACAAGGCCACCACCGCCCGAAAAACCGTCCGCCCGAACCACGACCCTTAATTTTATTAACCGTCATGAAAAACCGGGATCGGACCGCCCCATGAACAGCCTTGCCGTGCCGCTAAATACCAAACGGCTTGCCATTTTGCTGGCAGCACTTACCGCCATTGCGCCCTTTGCCATCGACACCTATTTGCCCGCCATTCCGGCCATGGCAAACGATTTTGGTGCGCCCATTCATGATGTCGAAGTGTCCATCAGCTGTTTTCTGATCGGCTTTGCCCTGGGGCAGTTGGTGGGCGGCCCCATGTCGGATCGGGTCGGTCGGCGCCCTGTCGCCCTTACCGGCCTTGCAATTTATGTGTTCGCGAGTGCGATTATTTTAACAGTGCAAAGCCCGCTTGCCCTTAACATCATGCGGTTTGTTCAGGCCATTGGTGGCGGTTTTGCCCTTGTTATTGTCGGGGCGTCGGTGCGCGACCTGTTTGACGGCAAGGAAGCCGCGCGCATGTTTGCCCTGATCGCCGTCATCATGATGATCGCCCCGCTGGTGGCCCCGACGGTCGGTGCCGGTCTGCTCAGTTTTTCCTCATGGCGGTCAATTTTTGTCCTGCTGGTACTTTATGGCAGCCTGATGCTGGTGATTGTGTGGATGAAACTGCCCGAAACCACCAAATTGCGCCCCCGTTATGCCGGTCCGGCCCGGCGGGTGTGGTGGACCTATCTGGAAGTTTTGCGCACACGGAATGCCGTTGGCTTTATGTTGGCCCACACTGGTGCAAGCGCAGTGATGTTCAGCTTTCTCACCGACTCTCCGTTTATGTATATCGATTATTTCGGCGTTGAACCGGCCCATTTCCCCTATTTGTTCGGGGCAAATGTGCTGACCATCATCTTTTGCAACCGCATCAACAACCCGTTGCTTAAACGCATGGAATGCCACCAAATTCTGGCCATCGGCGTTAGTGTGCAACTGGCTGCGACCGTCGCCCTGTTCGTAACCTGCAATTTTTTCACCCCGTCGCTTTATGTGGTCGTGCCTCTTATCATGGTTGCGGTTGGGGCCATCGGCCTGACGGCCCCCAACGCCACGGCATCCTTCATGCAATATTTCCCCCATATTGGCGGCACGGCAACCGCCCTGATGGGAACCATGCAGTTTTCATGCGGGGCACTGGCCGGGGTATTTTTAGGCTGGTTGCATGCCTTTGAAGATGGATTATGGCCGGTCACCACCTGCATGTTGGGTTTTGGCATTTTTGCCAATATCATGACCCATCTGGTTGCCAAACCCAAACAGGCCACCGAAAACACTGCCATCGCCATTTAACCCAACAGGGCCGCCATCACGGCCCTGTTGCCATCTACCCGGCCCTTCCCCGTCATAAACTGCGGAATAAAGCCAATGTCCCTGATGGATTTTAACGACTGCGGACTGGTGTTGGCCCGCTATAACACCTGGCAAAACCGCGTTTTGTTTGCGTTATGCGATCAGATTGGCGATGACGCCCGCAAACAAAGCCGGGGCATGTTCTTTGGGTCGATCCATGCAACCCTGAACCATATTCTCTATATCGATCAGCGTACTTTATCCCTGCTAAACGGCGGCACCGTGGGCGCATTTACACCGGCAATTATCATTGCCGATGATTTTACAGAGCTACGGCGCCTGCGCGTTAAAACCGATAATGCAATTGACGATTTCGCCAGCAGGCAAAACCCCGCCTGGCAGGATAAAACCCGCATCTTGCACGATATTGATGGCAAAACAAACGATGTCCCTTTGCAGATATTTTTTCTGCAAATGTTTAACCACCAAACCCATCATCGTTCACAAATCACGGCCGAGCTTTACAAAATGGGCCTTGATTATGGTGTAACCGGCATGCCGTTCACACCCAACCTGCCCTTCTGAATTTCAAGAACAACTGGAAAAACCAACATGCCACTTATGGATTTTAACGCCTGCGGGCAGGAACTGGCCCGCTATAACAGCTGGCAAAACCGCGTTTTATTTGACTTGTGCGACCAGATTGGCGACGACGCCCGAAGGCAGGATCGGGGTATGTTCTTTGGGTCGATCCATGCAACGCTGAACCATATTCTGTATATCGATCAACGTATTTTAACCCTGCTAAAGGGTGGCAACCCCGGCGCATTTACCCCGACGATCACCATTGCCGATGATTTTGCAGAACTGCGTCGCCTGCGCGTTGAAACCGATGCCACCCTGCAAACCCTTACCAGTTCGGGAAACACAGCATGGCAGGATAACATTCGCACCCTGGCCGATGTAACGGGGAAAGTGCGCGATGTGCCGTTACAGGTGCTATTTCTGCAAATCTTTAACCATCAAACCCATCACAGGTCGCAAATCACCAGCGAACTACATAAAATGGGCATTGATTATGGTATTACCGACATTCCGCTAACCCCGAATATGCCGTTCTAATCACAAACAATAGCGGCTATCGGCCCTGAAAAACCGGTTTGCGTTTTTCAAGAAACGCCGAATAGCCTTCCTCGAAATCGTCGCTGTCAAATGCCAGATAGGCCTCGTCAAATTCACGGGCCGAAATACTGCCCCCTTCAGTCAGCCGGTTGATCATTTTTTTATGCATCCGCTGGCTGATCGGTGCGCCCCGGGCGATCCGGTTACTGACATTGGCAATTTCGCTGTCAAAATCAGCCAATGGCACGACCTGACTAACCAGGCCAATATGCAGGGCACGGCTGGCATCAAACATTTGCCCTTCAAACAGCACTTCCATCAAGGTCGCGCGTCCCAGCACATCAAGCAGAATTTGCAGTTCCGGATAACCCAGTGTTGCCCCCAGTTTCATAGGGGGCATCATGAAACGGGCATCATCGGCAGCAATGCGAAAATCGCACGCCGCCGCCAAAACCATTGATGCGCCGACGCAAACCCCGTCTATCGCGGCAATAACCGGATGCATACAGGACTGAATATTTTGCAATGCCTCGGCATGAAGCAGGCCATAATCACGGGCCTTGTTAAAGCCACGCCTCTCGCGCACAAATTCATGAATATCAGCCCCGGCACCAAACCCGGCACCGGCACCACCGCGAATAACCACACAGCGCAAATCATCGCGCGCGCCCAAATCGGCAATCATCCGCGAAAGTTCGGCCCACATCGGTTTGGTTAGCGCATTTTTGCGTTCAGCCTGATGAATGGTCACGGTGGCAATGCCCGCATCGATATTTGCAATCAGCCCGGCGTCTGTCATCATGGCACTGCCCCCTTAAAGCAAATAATTCCGTGTGGTTACCGATAACGCGATTTGCGCCAATTGCCAATCCGCCACAGGTTCGCCATTACAATAAATTACAATTCACAGATGTGCATCCTCAATTCCAGCCACCCGAAATTACAATCTGCCTATGCTGATGATATCCTGCCTCAAAACATCATTTTGTTTTAGATCTGATATTTCCATTCTGTCGGTATAACTTTGCTGCCAGACATCAATAAATTGTTATTCCTGACCATTTGGTCAGCGGCTTTTCTTTGCGCTTTGGCCGATAAAAGGCTAAGACGGGCGCGTTATCCGAGCCCAGAGGAAATACAGCCATGTCAGACCCGTCCAAAACTGCTTCGCATTGTTCATATGCTGCCAAAACTGTCGCCCGTATCCTGCTTGATATCGGTGCGGTCAATTTTCGCCCGGAAGAACCCTATATCCTGACATCCGGCTGGGCCAGCCCCACCTATATTGATTGTCGCAAGCTGATTTCGTTTCCACGTGCACGCCGCAAAGTCATTGATCTTGCCGCCCGCCAGATTTCGGACAATGCCGGTTACGAACGGTTTGACGCTGTTGCCGGTGGTGAAACAGCTGGCATTCCCTATTCAGCCTGGCTGGCCGAGGCCCTGGACCTGCCGATGCAATATGTGCGCAAGAAACCCAAAGGTTTTGGTCGCCAGGCCCGCATCGAAGGCGATATTCATGAAAACCAGCGTGTTTTGCTGGTCGAAGACCTGGCAACCGATGGCGCATCAAAGGTTAACTTTGTTAATGCCCTTCGTGACGCCGGTGCCGAATGCAAACATGCGTTTGTTGTCTTCTTTTATGGCGTGTTCCCCAATGCCCTTGAAGAACTGAAAAAAGACGATATCGAACTGCACTATCTATGCACCTGGCACGACGTGCTGGCTGTCGCCCAGGAAGGCGAATATTTCAGCAAGGAAGCGATCGCCGGTGTACGTGATTTTCTGGCCGACCCGATTGGCTGGTCAAAATCGCATGGCGGCAAACACGATTAATTCCTGCTTTTCGCCGCCAAATCAACCGATGTTGAAAGCCGCCCCAACCGGGCGGCTTTTTGCATGGCAACAACACGGCGTTGCACCAAAGCAAAAATTCAATCACATTGAAAGACAATGACAATTTGACGGGTCCGCCCGCGCGACGGAGGCATGAATGCGTAAACTGATCGGGATTTTGCTGTTAGGCTGGGTCACCCTGACATCAGCCGGCATTGCCCAGGCCAACGAAACCCTTAAAATCGGTATTAGCGGCTACCCCGAAACCTTGCATCCCGCCTTTTCATCCTCTGCGGTGCAATCCTATATCCTGGGCTTCGTCCGCCGTCCGATCATGGTTTATAATCACGCCTGGAAAATCGCCTGTATGCTTTGCGATACAGTGCCATCCTTTGACAATGGCCTGGCCAAAAAAGTCCCATTGGCAGATGGCAAGGAAGGCGTACAGCTTAGCCTGTCATTGCCTGAAAATGCCAAATGGGGTGACGGCGAACCGCTAACAACCAAAGACGTTGCCTTTAGCATTGCCGTTGGCCAAAACAAGGATGTCGCCGTTGCCGACAAGGAAGTTTTCGACCGGATTGTCGATTTCAAAATCGTTGATGACCACCATTTCACTGTCACGCTCGACCGGATCGATTACAGCTATAACGCCTTTATGGGTGTTGAAATTTTACCTGCCCATCTGGAAAAACCGATTTTTGACGAGGACCCGGCAACCTATCAAAAACGCAGCCTGTATGTCACGGCACCCGCGACCCCCGGCCTGTGGTTTGGCCCCTATCTGGTGACAAAGGTCATTACCGCCAGTGCCGTGATGCTGGAAGAAAACCCTTACTGGTGGGGGAAAAAACCGCAAATCGCCGCCATTCAACTGCGCAATTTTGAAAACACAGCCGCCCTTGAGGCATCCTTGCGCGCAGGCGAGATTGATTATACTCCCGGCGAAATCGGCCTGTCGCTGGATAAAGTGATCGGTTTTGAAAAACGGTTCGGCGATCAATACGATATTATTTATAAAAAGGGCCTGTCGTTTTATCATCTTGACGTGAACAGTGCCTTTGCCCCGCTGGGAGACCGCCGGGTACGTCAGGCATTGCTATATGCCATTGACCGCAATGAAATCAGCCAAAAACTGTTTGCCGGTAAAAATGCGCCAACGCTGGATTTCATTCATCCTGACGACCCGGTTTTTACCGACGATGTCCCCCATTACCAATTTGATCCCGAAAAAGCCGATGCCCTGTTAAATGACGCTGGATGGACGCGCACAGGCAAGGCCATGCGCAAAAATGCCGCAGGCGAAACCCTGCATTTCACCCTGTATGGCGCCACAGAAAGCAGCACCGGGCAGTTAATTCAGCAAGTCTTGCAAAACCGCTGGAAACAGGCGGGTATTGATGTGGATATTTTAAACCAGCCCGCCCGCGTTTTGTTTGGCGAAACCCTGCCGCAACGCAAATTTGATGGCCTGGCGATGTTTGGCTGGATATCGGCCCCCGAACACTTGCCACTCACCATTTTAAAATCCGATCAGATCCCAACCGCCGAAAACCATTACGAAGGCCAAAACTATACCGGATATAACAACCCCAAAGTGGATGCCCTGATTGACCAGATCGAGCTGGAGCTTGATTTTGATAAACGCGTTCCGCTGTGGCACGAATTGCAAAAAATATATGCAACCGACCTACCTGCCCTGCCCCTTTATCATGGTGAAAGCGGTTTCATTTTCCCCAAATGGCTAAAGGGCATTCGCCCTACAGGCCATATGTATCCCAGCTCGCTTTGGGCTGAGGAATGGTATCGCACGGATCAATAAACAGACATGCGGCGTTTTATTTTCAGTCGGCTTTGGCAAACCGCATTGGTCATGGTTTTGGTATCGTTTGGGGCTTATGTCCTGATCGGGCTGATGCCGGGCGACCCGATTGATCTGATGATCACGGCCAATCCGTCTATCACATCCGCCGATGTTGCCCGTCTTAAAGGCCTCTACGGGTTGGATCAGCCGTTAATTCTGCGCTGGTTGCACTGGTTGTGGGCGGCCCTGAACGGGGATTTTGGCTATTCCCGCCTGTTTACCCAACCTGTCACCACATTGATTGGTCCAGCCTTGGTCAACAGCCTGAAACTGATGCTGGCAAGCTGGGCGCTATCGCTGGCCATTGCCCTTCCTGCCGGCATTTATGCAGCGTTAAAACCGCAATCCTTTCGTGATTACGGCATTAACCTTGCCGCTTTTGCCGGCGTATCGATCCCGCCTTTCTGGCTGGGGCTGGTGGCGATTTTGGTTTTTGCCGTCACCCTGCACTGGTTGCCTGCGGGTGGCACCGGCCAGCTTGACAATGCCAGTGGCTGGGCGGGCTTACGCTATATGGTTTTGCCCGTCGCAACCCTGACCATTGCCAGTGTCGGCTCGCACATTCGCTTTGTCCGTGGATCCATGATCGAGGTTATGCGCCAGGATTTTATCCGCACGGCACGTGCCAAGGGCCTGTCGGAACGCGGCGTTGTCATCCGCCACGCTTTGCGCAATGGCATGATGCCGGTCGTGACCCTGCTGGGGCTGGAATTTGGCAGTTTGTTTTCGGGCGCATTGATCACGGAAACCCTGTTTTCATGGCCCGGCATGGGGAGACTTATTTACAATGCGGTGATCGGGTCTGATTACAATCTGGCAATGGCCGGGTTGATGCTGGCAACGCTGGTTACCTTGATCGGCAATTTGCTGGCCGACATTGGCTACAAACTTCTCGATCCGCGGGTGAAGCTGTCATGACCCAGCCGCAAAAAAGCAACATCACCCCCCATTCCCATCCCAAATCCGCCAGCCCGTGGCGCCTGGCAGCACGGCGGTTTTCGCGCCATAAGCTGGCATGGATCAGCTTGCTGATTCTGATGCTGTTTGCCATTGCATCGCTATGCGCACCGCTGGTTGCCCATTTTCTGGGAACGGACGCGCAGGCGGTTGATTTATTCTCGCGCTATGGCGCACCCGGCCCTGATCATCCGCTCGGGACGGACGAACTGGGCCGAGATGTATTACTGCGCCTGTTATATGGCGGGCAGGTATCGTTAATGGTCGGGGTTAGTTCGGCTTTGTGTGCAGCGGCTCTTGGCACCATCATTGGTGTGATCGCCGGGTTTCGCGGCGGCTGGATCGACGGCTTTTTAATGCGTTTTACCGATGGGGTTATATCCCTGCCGTTGCTGCCATTGTTAATTGTGCTGGCCGCGATTGACCCTGGCAAACTTGGCATTCCACGCGACATTATCAATGGCGAAAGTTTCAGCCTGTATCGCATTATCCTGATCATTGCCCTATTCGGCTGGACCACCGTGGCACGGCTGGTACGTGCGGCAACACTGGCCCTGCGCGAACGCGAATTTGTAATGGCGGCAAGGGCGCTTGGCGGTGGACCGGTGCGCATTGTTATGCGCCATATTTTACCCAATGTTGTTACGCCCATCATCATTGCCACCACGCTGGCAGTGGGCAATGTGATCTTGATGGAAAGCGTACTTAGTTTTCTGGGCTTGGGTATTCAGCCCCCTGTGCCCAGTTGGGGAAATATGCTGACCCATGCGCAGGAATTTATCTGGGATGCCCCGCTGTTGGCCCTATGGCCGGGATTGCTGATTTTTATGACCGTTATTGCGGTAAACTTTTTGGGTGACGGGTTACAAGACGCACTGGACCCACGGGCAGATACGGACAAAATGCCCGACGCTGGACAGAATGACGCACAAGCGGCACAATGGAATGATCCAAGGGAAACAACGTCATGACGGCGACACCCCGGAACCGGGGCGACGCAACCGGTAGGCAAAGGAGCCTTGCATGACATATCAAAGCATATTTGAACGGCTCGCTTCGCTGGCAGGTTTGGCAACGCTTTTGGCCATCGCGGCCTGTGCGCCAACCTATTCGCAGCAACAAAATGCAGCCAACGCCACACCATCCGGTATTGTCACCCCCTGGAGCTGGAACGAACAAAAGCCCCCGGCAGCACAACGACAAGCAACCGCGCCTGCGGCACAACCAACCCCCGTTGCCTCCAGCCCGTTTACAAAGGACAAAGCCCAACCGGCACCGTCAACGCCGGTCGAAAGCATCGCGCTATCGCCATTACAGAAAAACGAACTTGAAGAGGCCCGTATTGCCCTTGGCATTCTGGACCGCATGGCAAACCGCTGCCTGACCGAAGCAGATGCCGCGTCCTGCACCACTTTACAAGTCAACTGGCCCAACCTGTCACGGCAATTACGCCAAAGCCTGAGCGTGATTTCAGGCGAGGACTTTGCCGATCCCATCGTCCCGCAAACCGGCAGGAGTTTTCCGGTAACATCGTCACAAATGGGCAATGTACCACGCCGCCCGGCCACCGCGCCGCAAATGGCCCCGTCAATGCAAAAGGAAATTCCGATATCACCCGGCGGCTAGACAACGTCCGCCGGTAAATCGAAAATTCCGACATAGTGTTTCGTCGCAAACACATTGAATTTTCAGACCAATGCCCTTAACGTTTGCGCGCATTACGTTATTTGGACTGCACACGGGCAGGTTTTTAAGCGTTGTTTTGAGATAGAACAAAGTTAACGTCAAATCGCTGGTTTATCCTGCCTTCATCATTATCGCCCGGCTGTTTTAACCCTTTGTCCGGGCCGCGCAGGAAGGAGCTTCTGGCAGATGTTTCGTGATATGCTTGTTCACATCGACAATACCAAACCATGCACCGAAAGGTTGTCGGTTGCGCTGACGGTTGCAAAGGCACACAAAGCCCATCTGACCGGTGTTTATGTTTTACCGCGCGCCGAAATTCCACGTTTCATGGAAGTCCAGATCTCGGCTGACATCATGGAAGCCCAGCGCCGCACCATCCGCGAAGGTGCCGCTGAAGCCAAAGTTACCTTTACCGATGCCTGCGAAAAAGCCGGTGTGCCGTTTAGCTGGCAGGAAGTAAATTGCCTGGCAACCGAAATTGCCGACACCGTTGCCATGTATGCCCGCCATCATGACCTGACGGTTCTGGGCCAGTATGACCCGGAAAGTTCTGATCCGTCGTCAACATCGGAAATGCCCGACAAGGTTATTCTGACCGCTGGCGCGCCGGTTCTGGTTGTGCCACGTTATGGCAAATACGAAACCGTTGGCACCCGTGTCATGGTCGCATGGAAACCCTATCGCGAGGCTGTTCGCGCCGTAAATGACGGCATGTCGTTTCTGGAAAATGCCAAATCGGCGCTGGTTCTGTGCGCGGACCCCAACAAAGCCGCGCGTGATTCCATTCCGGTTCCCGGTGTGGACATTGCCGACCGCCTGGCACGCCACGGCGTTAATGTGCGCAAGGAAACCATGAATGCCGAAGGCATCAGTGTGGGTGACCTGTTATTGTCGCGCGCCGCTGATGAAAGCATCGATTTGATGCTGTGCGGGGCCTATGGCCGCCCGCGCCTGCGCGAACTGATGCTGGGCGGTGTCACCCAACACCTGCTTAAACATATGACGGTTCCGGTGCTGTTTTCGCACTAGTCTTTTTCAATATCCCGTCGACCATTCGCACAAAACGGCTGATCGCAAGATTGGCCGTTTTGCCTTTGCGCCTGCCCCGCCGCGCGCAAAATTGCACCTTCCAGCCTTTTTTCGGTTTGTTGATCCCCTTGTCGCAGTGCCCCGTCGCCGCATTTGCATCCCTGATGCAAGAAATGATTCCCCCTTGCGAAACAAGCCGATAAAGTCGCGACAAACATCCTTACCCGATTTACGAGGTTCACCATGTCCACCACCACAGATACCTCCCCGGAAACCACAGGCAGTTCGTTGGGAAATTCTGCTGCCAGCCGCGATGTTGCCAGTGTTTTGCACCCTTACACCAATTTTACCGCGCACGAAAAAACCGGCCCGCTGATCATTACCAAAGGCAACGGTATTTATGTGAGCGACGATAATGGCCGCGACTATATCGAAGGTATGGCTGGTCTTTGGTGTGCATCGCTGGGCTTTAGCGAAAAACGGCTGGTGGCTGCGGCAACAAAACAGCTGGAAACCATGCCATTTTACCATAACTTTGCCTCGCGCAGCACCGACCCGACCATTGATCTGGCGGCAAAACTGCTTGAACTGGCCCCGGTGCCGATGTCGAAAATATTTTTCGCCAATTCCGGGTCCGAGGCCACCGACAGTGCGATAAAAATGGTGTGGTATTATCACAATGCCATTGGCCGCCCGGAAAAGAAGAAAATCATTTCGCGCAAGCGCGGCTATCACGGGGTAACGGTGGCTTCGGCATCGCTAACCGGGCTGCCGGGCAATCATAAACTGTTCGATTTGCCAATTGATCGCATTTTGCACACCGAAACCCCGCATTTCTGGCGCGAAGCCCAGCCCTATGAAACCGAAGAAGATTTTGCCACCCGTATGGCCGAATCACTGGAAGACCTGATTCAGGCCGAAGGCCCCGAAACAGTAGCCGCCTTTATCGCCGAACCGATCATGGGGGCTGGCGGGGTGGTTGTACCGCCACGCACCTATTTTGAAAAAATTCAGGAAGTGCTGGACCGCTACGACATTCTGTTTATTGCCGACGAGGTGATTTGTGGTTTTGGCCGTACCGGGCGCATGTTTGCCACCGAAACTTTCCGCCTTAAACCCGATATGATCACGGTGGCAAAGCAGCTTTCATCGGCCTATCAGCCGATTTCAGCGCTGTTCATCAATGAAAAAATTTATCAGGCTCTGAAAAAAGGGGCGGATGAAGTTGGCGTATTCGGGCATGGTTTTACCTATTCCGGCCATCCGGTTGCCGCTGCCGTCGCCCTTGAAACCCTTAAAATTTACGAAGACGATGGCATTATTGATCATGTTCGCAGTGTTATGGGGCATTTTCAGCAACGCCTGCGCGATCTGAACAAATTTGAAAATGTTGGTGAAACCCGGGGCAAGGGCCTGATTGGTGCCTTTGAACTGGTGGCTGACAAATGTGCCAAAACACCCTTTACCCCAACCGGTTGGGCAGGAAAGGCCGTTGCCGAGCTTTGCCTGCAACACGGGGTTATCCTGCGCGCAATGGGCGACAGCGTTGCCATGTGCCCGCCATTAATCATTACCGATGCGCAAATTGATACCATGTTTGACGGCATAGAAGCCGCCCTGACCCAGTGGCAACAGGCAATTTAACGGCTATCACCCTGCCCGGCGCAGACTCGATCTTTCCCGGGGCCTTGCATATCGCTCAGGCCCCGGGCATTCATACCTGCCAGGCAACGGACCAATAATTTAGAAACGATGTTTCATGGTGCGTTGCGGCGACTCTGCCATCGGATATTTCGCAACTCATCGGGGCGAAAACCGTGGGAATTTGCACCAGAACTGCCTGCCAGATAATTGATTTTCATCACATAACCGTGTTGAAACAGTCACGGTTTCGCATATTTCTTGCCATTTAAACCATGCATGTGTGCCATGTGGGCAAAATTACGGCAGTTGGGCTTGCCAAACCCGGCCATTACCGCCAAATTGGTACCAGGGGCGAGATCGACACATAACAGGATGGAACGCCTTTCTGCCAGCATGGTTCGTGGTGAGACTGGAATCGCTTAAAAATTTGATGCGGGTCAATGCGGTGGACCAATAAATGGTCAATAACCGCACCACACCCCCGGACAGGACGCGCCCGGAAATGCTGTTCCCGCCAGATCAAAACGATCAACGGGATAGATAAGGACCTTCGCGGGTTGTACCGCACACAAACCGTGAAGCGACAGGCGAAAGATGCAAAGATGAATTATAACAACTTCTTCAAAGACGCGCTTGGTGGCCTTAAGGCTGAAGGCCGTTATCGTGTATTCGCCAATCTTGAGCGCATCGTCGGTGAATTTCCGCGTGCCTGGCTTCATACCGGAAATGGTGAGGACCCGCGCAAAATTACAGTGTGGTGTTCAAACGACTATCTTGGCATGGGGCAGCACCCCAAGGTTCTTGAAGCCATGCAGGCCGAAATTACCGGACAGGGTGGCGGTGCCGGTGGCACGCGCAATATTTCCGGCTCCAACCATGTCCATGTCGCACTCGAAGAAGAACTTGCCGATCTGCACGGCAAGGAAGCGGCCCTTCTGATGACATCAGGTTATGTCGCCAACTGGACGACCCTTTCCACATTGGGCACCAAACTGCCCGATTGTGTGATTATTTCCGATGCGTTCAACCACAATTCCATGATCGAAGGCATGCGCCACTCCAAGGCAGAGCGCCGCATCTGGAAACATAATGACGTTGAGCATCTCGAACAGATTCTGGCTGACCTTGGCCCTAACCGCGCCAAGATTGTCGCCTTTGAATCGGTTTATTCGATGGATGGTGATATCGCACCGATCAGCGAAATTCTTGACCTGTGCGAAAAATACAATGCCCTGTCCTATCTTGACGAAGTTCATGCCGTTGGCATGTATGGCCCGCATGGCGGCGGTGTTGCCGAACGCGACGGTGTAATGGACCGGGTTGATATTGTTCAGGGGACGCTTGCCAAGGCATTTGGTGTTATTGGTGGTTACATTGCCGGTAAAACCGAAATCGTCGATTTCGTGCGCAGCTTTGGCAATGGCTTTATCTTTACCAGTTCCCATCCGCCCAGCATTGCCGCAGGTGCCCTCGCCAGCATTCGTCATTTAAAAGAAAGCAATGTTGAACGCGAAGCGCAAAAAGAACGCGCCGAAACCCTGCGCCAGCGCATGCGCGATGCCGGCCTGCCGGTGATGGATGCCCCCAGCCATATTGTACCGCTGATGGTGGGGGATGCGGCGATGTGCAAGGAAGCCAGCGACCGCCTACTCTATGATCACGACATTTATGTGCAGCCAATCAACTATCCGACAGTGCCGCGCGGCACAGAACGCCTGCGCTTTACCCCTGGCCCCCTGCATAATGATGAATTGATCGACCATCTGATCAATTCATTGCTGACCGTCTGGGGCCAGTTGGGCATTCAAAAGGCCGCCTGACCCCATAACGGCTTTGTCACAAACTGTGTGCACATAACAGTTTCAAACCCCGCCCCTATGGCGGGGTTTTGTTTGCCTGCGCCATGGTCATCCCCCCTTTCATCTGCCCGGGTTTAAGAACGGACAACGCAACAATCCCCGGCACATTTTGTTGTCAGACCCTTTGCCGCTTTGTCCTGTTTGCAATTGCGCATCTTGGCTCTATATTCTGATGGTGGAAAATAATTGCAGTCCCTCAATATACTTGCAATTAAGAACCGTTCGCGTTAACGTCGGAACCTGTAATGGATCGGGAACCGCCATGTATACGGATAGAACCTTGCTGCCCAAAGAATGTCTTCGCCTCTGCGCACTTGGAACTTTGGCCCTGTCGGACAAACCGATCAGTTATGCTGATCTGGCCAATCTGGTGCGCCATTTCACGGCCCATATCATGGGGCCGTCGCTCGACATGATGGGGTCTTCGCTTCAGCTTTTGAAACTTGAAGGGCTGGTGCGTGAAACATGTGGTGCAGGTGGCAAGGGTGAAGGTGAACTATCCCTTACCAATGCCGGGCGGCAAAAGTTTGATGAATTAATGCAAGGCACCCTGCGCGATACATCGGGCGAGCTGTCACGTTTGGTCATGGCCCTTAAAATGCGATTTCTGCATTTGCTGGATGATGAAACCCGCCGCGACCAAATTGAAATTCTGCAAGATGTTTGCGAACTTGAACTGGACCGGATGCTTGTCCTGCGCGAACAACATGCCGATGATGTGGGTGCCTTTGTTGGCTGGATCGATATGGAAATTTCCCGTTTGCGCCAAAAACACGCGTGGCTGACCACGTTAATTGCCCCGGAAAATGTATCTTCGTCCTGAACAGCCCGGCGACGTCTCGGCCCTTGCGGGGGGATCATACAGGCATGTTATAAAGCCCCGCACTGCGACGGCGCCAAACAACTTGTTATGGAAAAACGCTGCAAATCAACCATCGGCTGTGTTGATTATTGCTAAAATACAGGGGAAAATCCCCGATCACGCCGCCTTTCCCCCGTAATGATCAATAACAATCCAGCCAACTGCCCCTTCCAAGGGCGTTGTCAATTTAAATGCGGCTTGAACTAGCCGATTAATCCGCCTTCACGCTGGCCCAAAATCCAATCCGGCCCTTCATTACCAAAGTTGCAATCAACCTGTGCTGGTTCCGACGTTGTGAAATACAAATTATCAGCATATTTGACCGCAAACAAAAGTGGCGCTAAAGTCATTTTTTTGCAAAATATTGCCGTGATTTCATGGCGTAATGGCAACTCACCTGCTTTGTGCCTGTTTTTGAAAGAGTGTAAACTTGTCCAATTCCGATACAACGATACAACAAGAAAACTCTTACGAGCCCACACAAAATTTCGGTACAGACGGGATCAATCCCATGGAGAGGCCAAGCCGAATCACCCGGTTTTTTATGGCAATTGTTTCATGGGCCGAACGCCTTAATTATAAATACGCCAAACTGGGAAATCCGCCCGTTTACGACAATGCGACCTTTCCATGGGCTGCCGAAGTTGAAAAAGAATGGCCTGCCATTCGCAAGGAACTGGAGCAGGTTTTACAACGCCAAAGTGACCTGCCGTCGTTTCAGGATATTTCAACCGACGTCAAAACGATTTCGACCGATGCACATTGGAAAACATTTTTCATTCTGGGCTTTGGTATAAAATCGGAACAGGCAATCAGGACCTGCCCGGAAACGTGGCGCATTGTGAATAAAATCCCGGGTCTGACAACCGCGATGTTTTCAATCTTTGAACCGGGCAAGCATTTGCCGCCGCATCGCGGCCCCTATAATGGCGTTTTACGGATGCATCTGGGCCTGATTGTTCCCGACCCTGCCGACAAACTTGCCATTCGTGTTGACCAACAGATATGCCACTGGCAGGAAGGCAAGGTTCTGATTTTTGATGACGCCTATGAACACGAGGCGTGGAATCACACCGATAAAACCCGGGTTGTGCTGTTTGTGGACTTTGAAAAGCCGTTAAAATTTCCGGCCCGCCTTGTTCATAAAATCCTGATGAGTCTGGCCATTTTCACGCCGTTCCTGAAAGAAGGGCTGGATAACCATAAGGAATGGGAAAAGAAATTTTACGCCGAAGCCGAAAAGTTGCGTAATCAGCCCGGAAAATAAAGCAACACGTTATCGCCGATTGCAAAATGGCAGTCGATATATGCCAAAGAACCCCGGTTTAATCAAACCGGGGTTCTTTGTTATCTGGTTGGCAAAATCAGTAAAGATGCTGTCCGCCGGTTACAAATATCTCGGTGCCAGTGACATAACTTGACTCGTCACCGACCAGATAATGCACCGCCGCGGCCACATCTTCCGGCGTTCCCATGCGGTTCATGGGAATACGCGGCACCAGGGCTTCGTATTCCGGCGAAATCATAGCCGTTTTAATTTCGCCAGGCGCAACAGCATTAACCCGCACGCCAAGTTCGGCAAATTCAACAGCCATTTCGCGCGTCAGGCCGGACAAAGCCGCCTTTGATGTTGAATAGGCCGATCCGGCAAAAGGATGCACATAATGCCCCGCAATCGAGGTGATATTGCAAATGGCCCCTTTCCCCCGGTGAAGAGCAGATGCAAAACCACGTGCCAGCATTAACGGGGTGAAAAAGTTAATTTCAAAAACATCGCGCCACCCGTCAAGGTCACCATTCAGGCAACCAAGGCGTTCCTTGTAGGGTGTTTTGGGCGACACCCCGGCATTATTGACCAGGGCATGTAACGGGTCATCGCCCAGCACATCATTTGCCTGGGCAATAAAACTTTCGACATCTTCGGGTTTGGACAGATCGGCACGAATGTGAATGCCTTGAGATGGGTCCCGCGGACAGCTGGGCGGTGGTGCCTCGCGCGAACAACAAATAACCCGCCAGCCACGCTGGGCAAAATAACCAACGGTCACATGGCCAATCCCACGGCTGGCCCCGGTAAGAACAACGGTTTTCGGGGCGGCGGCGTTGCTCATAAATGGCTTCCTTGCTGGTGGCGATACTGACCGCCGTTTATATCACTCAGGCCCAACAGAATGAAGACACCCGTTGGGGGTTTCAGCCCGATATTTTACAGAGCATTCTTCGATGGTAGTCTGGCATCGGAATAAAACCATAACCCACCCGCGAATTGCTGACTTTGATGTACCTTGTTGATATAGGCCGGTTAAACAGCAAACGCTACCAGCCCGCCAGGGGAAAAGGCAAAAGTCATGTGCAGCCGGTTTGATTTAAATACCGACATTCGGGCATTTCAGGCCCGACTGGCATTGGATATGGCCGAAATGATACGGCAACGTCCCTTGCCCTTGTCGCCCGCGACACGGCAAAACCGCATCAAACATAATGATGATCCGGCCCCATCGGCTAAATCGGCGGACCATAAAAATCATGTTGATCAAACAAACCCAAAGGCCCCGCAAAAGACGGCACAGGACAAATCTGCCACAGACATAAGTGAAGATGGCGCAAGCAATGAGACAGGCGATAATCTTGAGAATAGCGGATTTAATGGATTATCGGGAATCAAGCGCCCAACAGACCCGATCGCCGTCATTATACCGGCATGGTCCCTATCGCTGCGAAAATGGGGTTTAGCCCGCCACGACGGTGCCGCCAATATGGCAAAAAGCCAGGCTGCAAAAGGCCTGCTTATTAATGCCCGTGCCGAAACGCTGGCGCAAAAACGAACATTTCGCCCGTTATTGCAACGGCGCTGCCTGATACCGGCCACCGGCTGGTTTGAATGGCGCAAGAATGGGCAAAATCGTTATAAAAACCATATCACCCTGCCAAACCATGCGCCGTTTCTGTTTGCCGGGCTGGAAAACGGTGACGACGTTGTGATCATCACATGCCCGCCATCCCCTGTGATCCGTCATATTCACAACCGTATGCCCGCCATTATCGGGCCCGGCCATATCCATAAATGGCTGGATCAACAGCAGGATTTTTCTGCGGTGCGGCATATGTTGCACCCCGTCCCCAACCATCTTCTGGCGTGGAACGAAGAACCACAGGCGGGATCGGCACACACACCTTCATCACCGATTTCCGACAACCAGTTTGACCTGTTTTAAGACTTTCGTAAGCGCAAGTCGAAAGAAGGCTGACGTCACTTCCTGCCGATGAAAGACAGGTTATTCGACATCAATATCGTTAGCGCCACAGGGCACAACAGCTTCCACGACCCTGTGGGGCGAACGTGCAAAAACAGCACCCAGATCGGGTAATTGTGCCGTTTCCGCAATTTCAGAAGCCAGTTCTTCAGACATTGCAGCGAAATCGATTACATCGCGCAAAGACAACATTGGGATAACCCCCTCGCCAGACATTTCTCCAGGACGCAAGCCCGCCCCACGACATTTTTTTGTAATAATTACCCAAACCCTGATCCTTTTTGTTCGCAGGCGCAACAAAAAAAGGCGCAGAAAACTGCGCCTTTTTCCTGTCATCATACTAATATTTCGATTTTCTGATGGAATTTCAACAAGATGGGTTACGTATGCGTCAATGCATTATCCACAAGGGCAAGGAACACTTGGCCAGCATATCCTGGGTAACACCGCCCAAAATCATTTCCTTAAATCGGGAATGGCTGTAAGCCCCCAAAACAACACTATCGGCGCCGCATTTTTCAGCCGCATCCATCAAGGCTGCCGCAACATTGGACTGATCGGGCCGTAAATCCACATTGGCCTTCACCCCGTGCCAAACGAACTGATCAGCAAGGGCCTGTGCGGTTGCCCGGCCATGTGGCACCTCGCCCACACTGACAATGGTAATCTCGCTGGCCTGCCGCAAAAGCGGCATTGACGACGTAACAGCCCGGGCAGACTCGACCCCGCCATTCCATGCAATCATAACCTTGGCGCCAACATCGGCAGGAACAACACTGGGTGTCACCAGCAATGGTCGCCCGGTTTCCATCAGGCAGGCATCAAATGTCAGCGACGCGGCAGCTTCGCGCGGGTCACGGCCAATCACCACAAGGTCAAACAAACGACCGCGACGGGCAACCGTTTCATCTTCCCGCCCGTCATCGCGGCGCCACGCACAGGTTGGCTGCAATGTCGCCTGCGGGAAATCGGCCTCGGCAATACCGGCGGCCTGACGCGCCTGAAAATAGGCAGATTCGGCATTTGCCAGGCGTTTTTTGGTTTCCTTCTCGGCCGCTCCCATCATTTCTTCAATGATCAGGCCCGACATGCCCTCGCCCACAATCGGAATAACATCCTGTGGTTCAGGGGCAACAAACAAAACTTCCAGATGGGCATCAAACCGCCGGGCGACATTAAATGCCAGCGACAAAACCCGCTGGTCCATATCCGATCCAGCGACCGGAGCCAAAATCGTACGTACA
The DNA here is from genome assembly GCF_040148805.1 of Thalassospira sp. NFXS8. Classification (NCBI taxonomy): domain Bacteria; kingdom Pseudomonadati; phylum Pseudomonadota; class Alphaproteobacteria; order Rhodospirillales; family Thalassospiraceae; genus Thalassospira; species Thalassospira sp. NFXS8. The sequence continues at coordinate 948,689 of NZ_JAGEMF010000001.1, forward strand.
GCCATGGTCTAAATACTCCACATTCGCGTTGAACCTGACACATTAACCAGCCTTTCGGGCCGGAATTTCAAACGAGGAACAAATTCCTCTGAAAAAACAGTATCACGTCGATTATCTGCACTGTCTTTGTCTGAAATCAAAACTTTCGAATTTGTCAAATCTGCGCTCCAACCTGATCGCAGGCAAATTATTACTGGCAATATTGCCATTTGGTTCAATCGCCCCAATCTTGAAAGAATGACGGGTCGCTTGCTTCTGGTAAAACGGGTCTCATCACGACAATTGGATCAAATTCCGTTTTAATTTTGACGAAAGCACCAAAACTGTAACATTAAATTTGTTAACAGGCGAAAAGGTTGGCATTTTATGGTACTTTATCGCTCGTTCCAAAATGGTTTCACCATCGTTCAACGCACTTGCAAGCCTACAGGCCAAGACCAAAAACAATGAACTATAACGAATTGTACGACAACGCGCTTGAGGCATCCGAATTTCTGAAATCGCTGGGCAACCAGTGGCGATTGATGATTTTATGTTCGCTAGGCACAACAGAAAAATCTGTTGGCACACTGGAAGGTGAATTGCAGCTCAAGCAATCCGCCCTGTCACAGCATCTGGCACGCTTGCGACGCGACGGGCTGGTTAAAACCCGGCGCGATGCACAAACAATATATTATTCAATCAAGGACCCCAACGTAATGAAGGTGATCCTTGTGTTACAGGAAGCATTCTGCCCGCCTGAAAACCCGGATGCGGAACCGCAATAGCGGCCCCCACATAACAACCCCATGCACCGGATGGGGCAAAGCCCCGCCCACGCCCGGACCCGCTACCAGGTTTATGGAAACAGTTTTTCCACCAGCCAGCCGGTCCCTTCGGCGTCACGGGTGTAAAGCTGGCGGTCATGCAGGCGAAACGTTCCTTCGGACCAGAACTCGATGCGGTCGGGCACCAGGCGGAAACCGCCCCAATGATCGGGGCGAGGCACCTTGCCAAAGCCGAATTTTGCGGTAAATTCCGCCACCCGTTTTTCCAGGTCAAACCGGCCTGACATCGGGCGCGACTGCACAGACGCCCATGCCCCGATCTGGCTGCCGCGCGCGCGAGATTGAAAATAGGCATCCGACTCGGCTTCATCCACCCTGGTAGTCGGCCCTTCGATTCTCACGCAACGTTCCAGTTTTTTCCAGTGAAAGCACAATGCAGCATAGGCATTTTCACCAAGTTGCGTGCCCTTGCGGCTTTCGTAATTGGTATAAAAAACAAACCCTTCGGGATCGAACCCTTTTAGCAACACAACGCGCGCAGAGGGCCGCCCCTGTGCATCTGCGGTCGCCAGTGTCATGGCGTCAGGATAGGTATCTTCCTTGTTTTTCGCCTCACGGAACCACACATCAAACAAATCGAATGGATCATTGTGGGCGACATGCCCAATTTTTGTCGTAATTTTCTCGTCCATTACGCTAAACGGTCCTTTGACAACGTATAAGGTTCAACTGGTTGGCATCTTGCGACAGACAGGATCATACAACAAGACCAGTCCGCCTTTTTAAATACATATCGGTTGGGACAGTAAAGACAAGGTAGGCATGAATATAATGAAAGCACGTTCTTTTATCATCCCCGTGATGCTCGGCACATTTTTGATGGCGGGTTGCGCTGAAAACCAGGGCACCAAACAGACCGCAGGCGGCCTTTTGGGCGCTGTTGGCGGTGCTGTTGCAGGCGCACAGTTTGGCAAAGGCAAAGGCCAGCTGGTCGGTGTGGCATTGGGGACACTTGCCGGTGCCATGATCGGCAGCGAAATCGGCAAGTCGCTTGACAATGCCGACCGTGCGATGATGCAAAACACCACCCAGCACACCCTTGAAACCGCACCGGTTGGTCAGACAAGCACCTGGTCAAACCCCGATAGCGGCCATTCGGGCACCATCACCCCGACCCGGACCTATCAGAAACCTGAAAACGACCAGTATTGCCGTGAATACCAGCAGACTGTCATGATCGGCGGCGAAAAACAGCAGGCCTATGGCACGGCCTGTCGTCAGCCCGATGGCACATGGAAAGTCGTTAATTAACGACCGCATGAACAGGCAAAACGGCGCAGCGCAGTAGCCCTGCGCCGTTTTTGTATATGTTGGCTAAAAATTGCAAAAACACTTACGATCATAACCAAGACCCGCTAATAATAGCCGCGTGCCGATAACACCGTTTTCGGCCCCATCATGTTTCACTTTTTCCAACCAGGCTGGCAATGCAGGACCCATACAAGATCCTTGGCGTAACCAAAACGGCCTCGCAGGACGAAATAAAAAAAGCCTATCGCAAACTTGCGCGTGAACTTCATCCGGACCTTCATCCGGACGACACCAAAATTGAAGAAAAATTCAAAAAGGTTTCCGCTGCATACCATTTGCTGGGCGATGCCGAACGCCGCAAAAAATACGATAATGGCGAAATCGATGCCGACGGGCGCGACACCGGGCCATTTGGCCGGGCGGGTGCCGGTGGCGGCACCTATCGCAGCAGTGCGGGTGCGGGGCGCGACCCGTTCGGTTTTGGCGGCCACAATGCCGAAGATATTTTTGACGAAATTTTTGGCAACCGTGCCGGCGCACGCGGCGGTTTTGGCGGGCAGCGCGATACCCGTGTCAAAGGCCCCAATATTTCCTATGAACTTAGCCTTGATTTAAAAGAAGCCCTGATGGGCACAATCAAGCGCATCAATCTTGCCAGCGGCAAACAGTTAGAAGTGCGCATTCCCCCCGGCAGCGAGGACGGGCAAACCCTGCGCCTGAAAAATCAGGGTATGGCGGGTATGCATGGGGGCGATGCCGGCGACGCCTTAATCAAGCTGCATGTCCATACCGACCAGCAATTTCGCCGCGAAGGCAATGACCTTCATTGCGAGCTGGCCATTTCCCTGCCCGAAGCCCTTGTTGGCGGGTCAATCGAAGTGCCAACAATTGATGGCAAGGTTTCAATGAAAATCCCCGCGAACGCCAATAGCGGCACCACCATGCGCCTGCGAGGCAAAGGTGCGCCCTATGACAAAGGCGACAAACGCGGCGACCAGTATGTTCACCTGACGGTAAAACTCCCGGAAAAACGCGACCGGGAGTTGATCGATTTCATCGAAAAATGGTCCCGTGACCATCCCTATTCGGTGCGATAACACCTAAAACAACATATCAATCAGGGCCGTTACACACCATATTTGTAACGGCTCTGTTTATTTTATCGCCCGGCCGATTGATACATTCCCACACCTGTCCCGCCCCGGTTTACTTTCGCAGGTTCCTTAAAAACAGAGGCCCCATGACTGTCAATATTATCTGGAATGGCCCGCATACAGCCGACCTAACCGTTATTCTGGCGCACGGGGCCAGCGCACCAATGGACAGCCCCTTTATGACTGAAATGGCACAAAGGCTGGCGACACATGGCTATCGCGTGGGACGGTTCGAATTTCCCTATATGGCAAAGCGCCGTATCGATGGCAAAAAACGCCCGCCAGACCGCGCGCCGGTTTTAATTGAAACCTTTCACAGCCTGATCAATCATATTGGCGCCCCTGAAAGGCTGGTCATCGGCGGTAAATCGATGGGTGGACGCATCGCCAGCATGATTGCCGATGACATGACTGTGAAAGGCTTGCTGTGCCTGGGTTATCCGTTTCACCCAACGGGCAAGCCGGAAAAAACCCGCATAGATCATTTGCACACGCTAAAAACACCAACACTTATTTGTCATGGTACCCGCGATCCGTTTGGCTCGCCCGATGAAATCGCCAAATATTCCCTTTCACCTGCAGTGCTTATGCATTGGGTTGAAGACGGCAACCACGATTTTACACCGCGCAAAAGCTCCGGGCGCGATACCGGGCAAAACCTGGATGATTGCGTCCGGGCAATTCACAGCTTTCTGCAGAACCTTATCGCCCAGCCCTAAAACACAGTGACCAAACCCGATTAAAGAAATGCAACAGTTGACGGGTGTTTGTTAAGTCTGCCTGTCGCCTATGGGATATGGGATATGGGATATTTCCATTAAGGGGCCGGTTAATCTGTTTTGGTCAATACAGGCAAATATAAACCGGTCGATCTGATCAATATCAACGCCATAGCGATCTCGCTTTAATATTAGCAATGCGGAAAATACAGATAGCTCCGCATTTTTCGCACACCTTTCATGACCCTTGGTCATTTATGTGTTGAAGGATCGTCATTGATCTGCTCGCAAAGGAAGTTCCATGCACCGTCAGCGAATACGTCATCCGCGATTTTGGGATCGTGTTGTTAGCGCCGAAGAAGCCGCCAGCCTGATCAAAGATGGCATGGTCATTGGCATGAGCGGATTTACCCGCGCGGGCGAGGCAAAGGCGGTACCCATGGCGCTTGCCGAACGGGCAAAAACCGACCCGCTTAAAATAACGTTGATGACCGGCGCATCGCTTGGCAATGACCTGGACAAAACCCTGGCCGACGCCCATGTACTGGCACGCCGTATTCCGTTTCAGGCCGATCCGGGCCTGCGCAAGGCGATTAATAACGGCGAAGTCATGTTTGTTGACCAGCATTTGTCAGAAACGGTTGAACAACTGCGGACACAACAAATTCCAGCCATCGACATTGCAGTGATCGAGGCCGTCGCCATTACCGAAGAAGGCGGCATCATTCCGACAACGTCGGTCGGCAATTCGGCCAGTTTTGCCATTCTGGCAAAAAAGGTAATTGTCGAAATTAACCTGTCGCAATCCGACACGCTGGAAGGCCTGCACGATATTTATATTCCGTCACGTCGCCCGACCCGCCAGCCAATCCCGGTGGTTTCGCCCGAAAGCCGGGTGGGGTTTCCGTTTATTCCGATTGATCCCGATAAAATTGCGGCCATCGTTGTTACCCAAAAGCTTGATAGTTCATCCACCATCCTGCCCCCCGATGATGACACCCGCGCCATTGCCGGGCATCTGGCGGATTTTTTGGGTAACGAGGTGCGCAAAGGCCGCCTGACCAACGAATTACAACCCTTGCAGGCTGGAATTGGCACCATCGCCAATGCAGTGATGCATGGCTTTATCGACACGCCATTTCATAATCTGAAGATGTATTCCGAGGTATTGCAAGACTCGACCTTTGATCTGTTTGACGCCGAAAAACTGGATTTCGCATCCGGGTCGTCAATCACCCTGTCGCAGCCCAAATACCAGCAAGTCATTGCGGATATGGGCCAGTATAAACACAAACTGATCCTGCGCCCGCAAGAGATCAGCAACCACCCCGAGGTGATCCGTCGGCTGGGGCTTATCTGCATCAACACCGCCCTGGAATTTGATATTTACGGTAATATCAATTCCACCCACGTTGGCGGCACGCACATGATGAACGGCATTGGCGGATCGGGAGATTTTGCCCGCAACGGCCATATGTCGGTGTTTGTCACCAAATCCATTGCCAAGGGCGGCAATATTTCCAGCATCGTTCCGATGGTTAGCCATGTTGACCACACTGAACACGATGTCGATATCGTAATCACGGAAACCGGTTTGGCCGATTTGCGTGGTTTAGCCCCGCGTGAACGTGCCCAAACCATTATCGCCAATTGTGCCCACCCGTCCTATCGCGATGATCTGGCCGATTATTATCGCCGGGCCTGTGGCCGTGGCGGTCACACACCCCACCTGATCGAAGAAGCCTTTTCCTGGCATGCTGCCTTTCGCACCCATGGCAGCATGAAATCAGACACCTGACCAAACCTTACCCCGACGATATACACCAAAGGATGCCTTTAACCGGGCATCCTTTGGTGTAACCGGCCTGCCCTGGCAAAACAGACGCAGATATTTTCCATACCGTTTTGGCTGTAATTCTGACCCGTGATGTTATGATCACCGTACAGGATTAAAATACGCGCCATATAAACCCGGCCTTACGCCGGAAAACAAACAGGCGCGTGCGATCAAACAGGCGGGCATGAATGGACAATTTCTGGCAATCAGACCGAATACTGGCATGGTTTGAACGGGCAACTGCCTGGATTGAAGCCAATTTATTGCTGGTACCGATCCTGTTACAGGTTGCAGCCGTCGCCTTTGCCGCCGTTCCCGCTGTTTTACTGGCATCCCCGGTTGCCCGATTGTTAACCCGGCTGCAAAACTGGCAAGGATTAAGCCACATCCCCGGGTTACGACGGTTTTGTGCCTCTCTGCCCGGTCTGTCGTTTCCCCTTGTTTTTGTGGTCATCATTTGGATCCTTGATGGCATCGCCATTCAAACATCCTACCCCCACAACGTGTTGCGCCTGGTTGCCAGCCTGCTAAATGCGTGGATTTTCATCCGCCTTGCCAGTGCCTTTATGAATGATCCGATTTGGGGCCGCACCATTGCCATTGTCGCTTGGAGCATCGCCGCCCTTAATATCGTCGGTCTGCTGACCCCCACCATCGACATGCTTGACAGTATCGCCCTTCAACTGGGGTCGGTCCGTGTATCGGTCTACGGGTTGATCAAGGCCGTTTTATCGCTGGCAATATTGCTGTGGGTGGCATCGTTTGCATCGCATCTGTTTGAACAGCGTATTAACCGGGTGCATCGGTTAACGCCATCGGTGCAGGTATTGCTGGTCAAGCTGCTTAAAATCGTTTTGCTATCGATTGCGGTGTTTTTTGCCCTGTCCACAATTGGCATCGACTTGACTGCACTGGCAGTTTTTGGCGGTGCAGTTGGTGTGGGCATTGGCCTTGGTTTGCAACGGATCGTTGCTAATCTGATCAGCGGGTTGATCCTGCTTTTGGACCGGTCGATCAAACCCGGCGACGTTATTGCCATTGGCGATACCTTTGGCTGGATCCAGTCGTTAGGGGCCCGTTACACTGCGGTGCGCACGCGCGATGGCACCGAATTTCTGATCCCCAACGAGGACCTGATCACCAACCAGGTTGAAAACTGGAGCCATTCGGACCTGCAATTGCGCCTGAAAGTCCCGGTCGGTATTTCCTATAACAATGACCCGCATCAGGCGATTGCCCTGTGCAATGCCGCAGCGGCAAAATGCAAACGCGTTTTACAAAGCCCCGGCCCCAATACCTTGCTGCGTGGCTTTGGCGATAATTCCGTCGATCTGGAAATCCGGTTCTGGATCAACGACCCGCAAAATGGGCGCGGCAATGTCATCAGTGAAGTTTTGCTTCATGTCTGGGATGAATTTAAGGAAAACGGTGTCGAAATTCCGTTCCCACAACGCGACCTGCATTTACGCAGCAGCGATATAAGTTTGCGTGTTGAAACACCTGGCCCCCGCACACCCACGGATCTTTCCCACCCCGAACTTTAACCTTCCCTGATATTGCCACAGTTCTTTCAGGTTCCTGTCAGCAGAACCTCGCACACTGCCCCTATCACAATGCAGGGGCAAACTGCACATGCTCAACCTGACCTATACCGAGAACGGCATTCCTGCGGCCTTGATGACAATCAAAAAGCGGGGCTTCCTTGATCATTTGCAAATGCACGCCGGTGCGATTTCGATATTGAGCCTGCTTGCGGCAGAACGGCCGGAAGTGGAAACATTTATTGCAAATATCTATGCCGATACATATGACGCTGCCCTGAAGGTGCAATATAGCAACCTGATGAGCGTACGTGACGACACCGGGCGTATCGTTGCCGCTCTCGGTTTTCGTTCGGCCGGGCACGGTCCCATTTTTCTGGAACAATATCTTAGCGCGCCTGTCGAAGATGTTCTTGGGGTTGCCCGGCATCAAATTGTTGAAATCGGCAATCTGGCAGCATCGGGCACCGGCGCATCGGCATTTCTGTTCGCGGCCCTGTCGGCCTATCTGCATCATAACGGTTTTACCCACGCCATCGTCACAGGCACTGCAAGCCTGGAAAAACGGCTTCATAAAATGGGCCTGAACCCCCAACGACATGCCACCGCCGACCCATCACGCCTGACCAACACCCAAACCGGCTGGGGCCGTTATTATGCCACCTGCCCCCACGTATTGTCCGGCTCGGTTGCCGATGGCTATCAACGACTGCAAACACGGCTGGGCGCCCATTACACCCATGTTCGCCCTCGCCTGCATCTTCAACTTAAACACAATGGCGAAGGCTGATCATGCTGTTTTCCTTTATTCAATCTCATGACCAAAACCATATTGCCTTGCGCAGTAACGATCACGAAATCACCTATGGTGCCCTGCTTCGCCAGATTGACGATTATTGCGCCCGCCTGACTGATGTAGACGTTCTTGGACTGGCACTGGACAACACAATTGAATGGCTTTTATGGGATTTGGCAGCCCTGAAAACAGAAACCGTCTGTGTGCCGATCCCGCCATTTTTTACCCGTCAGCAAATCGACCATACGATTGCACGGGCAGGCATTACACATATGGTTAGCCCGGCAGGTTTACAGGCAACCGGGCAATCAGCATCGCCTGCTATACCCCCGGGCACCGCCAAAATCACCTTTACATCGGGCACCACCGGAACGCCAAAGGGCGTATGCCTGCCCGCATCGGCGATGGAAAACGTTGCCCATTCCATTCATACCATGCTGGGAAACGACTTTGCCGGCACGCATGTTTGCGTGCTGCCCCTTGCCATCCTGCTTGAAAATGTTGCCGGGGTGTATAGTGGCCTGATGGCGGGCTGCACCATTGTTCTGCCGCAGTTAGGCGACTTTGGCGCAAACTATTCCAGCCTGCATCATCAGCTGAAACAAAATGCCGCAACATCCGCCATTATGGTGCCCGAACTGATGCGCGCCTTGCTGCTACAGGTTATCAAACAGGGGCCCTTGCCAGACCTTAAATTTCTGGCAATCGGTGGATCACGGGTTGACCCGCATCTCATCAAACAGGCGCGCAACCTTGGTTTGCCGGTCTATGAAGGATACGGCCTGTCTGAATGTGCATCGGTGGTTTCAATGAATGTTCCTGGCCATGACAGGATCGGTACCACCGGCAGCCTGTTACCGCATGTTCAGGCCAGCATAACCGACGGTGAAATTGTTATTCATCACCCGGGATTTCTGGGATATCTGGGCGAAACAGCCCCCGACCACCATCTAACCAGCGACCTTGGCCATATGGACGAAGACGGATTTGTCCATGTTACGGGGCGTTGTAAAAATGTTCTGATTACATCAATGGGCCGTAATATTTCACCTGAATGGCCTGAATCGGTTTTACTGGCACAACCGGGAATTTACCAGACCATCGTTTATGGCGACGGCGACCCGCATCTAAGCGCCCTGATTGTGCCAACCGGCCCCCATGCCGATGTTTCCGCCTGCATTGCCAGCGCCAATGAAACCCTTCCCGATTACGCCCGGATCAAACATTTCCGCATCGTTGCGCCCTTTACCGTTGAAAACGAATGTTTGACCGGCACAGGACGCCCCCGCCGAAAAAACATCCTTCAGCAATATCTCTCCCCTCTTGCCGTCAAGGAAACACCAATGAATTTTTATGACCAACTCGTTGCGCAAACTACAATTGCGCGCGCGGAACTCTATCGTGTTCCCCAGCTTGTCGATGGTCTGCAAGGGCGCATTTCACGCCCCACCTATATTGCCTATCTGACCGAGGCCTATCACCACGTCAAACATACCGTTCCGTTTCTAATGGCTATGGGCAGCCGCCTTCCCGATGAAAAACGCTGGTTACACAAGGCAATTATTGAATATCTGGACGAGGAAGAAGGCCACGAGGAATGGATTCTCAATGATATTGCTGCCGCAGGCGGGGATAAGGACGCCGCACGCAAGGCCGCGCCCAACCTGGAAACACAGGTGATGGTTGCCTATAATTACGATTACATCACACGCAAAAACCCTGTTGGTTTTCTTGGCATGGTTTTCATGCTGGAAAGCACATCAACCCAAATCGCCAGCATGGGTGCCGATGCCGTGATGAATGGACTGGACCTGCCCAAATCGGCCTTTACCTATTTGTTTTCACATGGCTCGCTTGATATCGAGCATATGAAATTCTTTGAAAAAACCGTCAACCAAATCACTGATCCAGCAGATCAGGCGGCCATCATCGAAGTGGCGACAAACACTTTCCGTCTGTTTGCAAACCTGTTTGGTGCCATTCCCCATGCAAGCGAGGTACGCGATGTCGCTTAAGGATAAAACGGTTTTCATCACCGGCGGCACCGGCGGGATCGGTGCGCCCCTTGTCGAACTGTTACGCGCACGCGGTGCAATCGTTGCTGTCTATGACCGCGCCCGCCTTGGCGATCTGAACGAAACCGTCGATAACACCTGCAACATGCTGCGCGGTACCACACCGGACATTCTCATCAACATGGCTGGCATTAACGATTTCAATCGTGCCGAAGATCAGGATTACGGGCTTTTGCTAACTTTGAACCTTCTGGTTCCCATGCGCCTGTCACAGGCGGTTCTGCCAGCGATGCGCTGGCGCGGCAGCGGCCAGATCGTTAATATCGGTTCGATGACCGGGTTTATTCCGCTACCGCATTTTTCCGGTTACGTGGCGGCAAAGGCAGGCCTGAAAGGGTTTAGCGATGCCTTGCGCCGCGAGGTTTCGCAAGATGGCATTGCCATCACCCATATTGCACCGCGTGCCGTAAAAACAGCCATGAATACAGGCCATGCCGGGTTACTGAACCAGCGCACAAAAACCCGTGAAGACGCCCCGGATAAAATCGCACACCGCATTGTTCGCGCCATTGAACGGCGCGAAACCGACGTGCGCATTGGCTGGCCCGAACGTGCCTTTGCCATCCTCAATGCCGTTTTTCCAGCACTGATCGACAAGGGCCTGCAAAACAACCGGATGACTGGCGAAGAAATTCTTGCCGCGAACCGGGACGTGGCATCGCCGACCCTGTCCCTGTCTAACATTCCATCTAACCATGTTGATGAAAGAAAACAGGCATGAACAGCCGTTTCGCCCGCCTCGCCTATGCCTGTGCCTGTTCCTGTATTGCCCTGACAGGATTGTTCATAGAGGCCGCACAGGCAACACCGGCCCCCGCCGCACCCAATGCCACCAGCCCCGTTATGGCGGGCGTCGCGCAACTTCAGCATGACTGGGCGCGCATCAAATATCAAACCCCGGACAAGGATCAGCAGCTTGATGCCATTCATCAGCTTGAAACCCGGGCCGACGCCCTGACTCATGAATATTCAGACAGCCCCGAAGCCATGATATGGAAAGCGATTATTCTTTCAACCGATGCGGGGTTGGATCAGGGCCTGTCAGCACTTGGCAAGGTCCGCGATGCCCGTGCCCTGTTTGAACAATCCATCAAACTTAACCCCAATGCCCTGAACGGTTCGGCTTATACGTCACTTGGGTCGCTTTATTATCAGGTTCCCGGATGGCCACTTGCCTTTGGCAGCAACACCAAGGCCGAGGAATTTTTGAAAAAGGCACTGGCCATCAACCCCGACGGCATTGATCCCAATTATTTTTATGGCGATTTTCTATTGCAAAACAAACGCTATGAAGACGCACGCGCCTATTTTCAACATGCCCTTGCGGCCCCTGACCGGCCCGACCGGCCCGTTGCCGATTCCGGGCGACGGGTTGAAATAAAACAGGCCCTGGCCAAAATTGACAACACCCTTGCCCATTAAAGGAGAAACGCTTCAAGCCACATCCTAGCTGTTACCTATCCGGGCAGTTATCGGAAAGGTTACGAATCCTGCCACCCTTCAAAACCCTAAATTCGGTTTTTCTGATATTATGACTTGCCCCTGATGGTTGAACTTGGCATGGCTGATGGCATGGGATAACATTTTGTTTCCACCAGCTTTTCACAATAAAGGCCACACCATGTACAAGAAAATCCTGCTTGCCTATGATGGCAGCCAAGAAGGCCGTGCGGCCCTGAAACAGGGTGCTGAACTTGCCGTTATGTGCCAGGCCGAAGTTTGCCTTCTTGCCGTGCTGGCACCGGATATAGGGGTAATTTATGCCGAAGCTGCGGTTCCGTCTGATTTACCGGACCGAATGCTTGCCGATATACAAGAAAGCCTGAACGAGGGTAAGGCGAAGTTGCAGGGCATGGGGCTGGCCGTTGAAACCCGTTTGGAAAACGGCATTCCCGCCAGCGAAATTGGCAGGGTTGCCGAGGTTATCAAAGCTGATCTGATTGTGGTTGGTCACCGTGAACAGGGCGCATTGTCGCGCTGGTGGGGCGGGTCAACCGGTGCATCACTTTTGGCACATGCCAAATGCAGCACCCTGATTGCCATTGCCCCGACACCGTCAGACCCTGCCTGAAAAGACATTTCACGTCAGACCAAAATACATACCATTCAAATGCCGGTCGCCCATGCAACCGGCATTTTCTTTAACCCTGCATTGCGCGCAAAAATACCGTCACTCGACCTGGCGGTTCATTTCATCAGGGTCAATGTCAACGGGTGCCGATGAAGTCCCGTCATCCTCGACAGGTTGTGGCACCTTGTCCTCCGGGCGGGGGCTTTGAAACAGGTCGCTAATTGATACATCAAGCAACCCCTGACGGGTATCGTCAAGCTCCAGCAATTTATCGCGCACACGTCCGGGCCAGCCGCTATTGACCTCAACCAGCAACAACCGGTCATGATCCAGAAACAGGCCCAGCCGGGTCATTAAGTGACCAAGTTTTAAACGCGACAAATCCCCCGATAATAACCAGCGATGTTTTTCGCTGCGTTCGATCAGGTTTTCGCGGCGCAATGCGGCCAGCGCCCAGTTCAAATCCCGCCCGCCCATTTTCAATTCGCGTAATAACCGGCGATAGCTTGGCGGTTTATCGGCCAGTTGAAACCGTGCCTGCAGATATTCCAGCAGCTTAAGCACCGCAATCAACCGTTCGGTATGACCAGGGACACCTCCGCGCGGGTCCGGCACCAGCCCGGCGGCCCGTGCTGCCCGCCATTCGGACCGTGCGGCGGCCACCTGTGCGCCCAGCAAGATGACCATCCAGGTCAAATACATCCAGATCAGAAAAATCGGCACCACCGCCACGGCACCATAAATGGTCTGATAGGTCGGGAATGTGCTGACATACAGGCCAAAACCCTTTTTCAAGGCTTCGAACAGAACCGCCGCAACCACCCCGCCAACGGCCCCGTCAACAATGACGACAGACCGGTTTGGCATTCCTAAAAACAATAAGGTAAAGGCAATGGCGGATAAAAAGAATGGGGCCAAAAACCCCAACTGGCCAATTTGCGCATCAAGGGCGTCGCCGCCGATCATGTGACGCATGGCAAAAATATAGGACGCCATCGACAGACTAAGGCCCAACAATAACGGCCCCACTGTAATCAACGCCCAAAAAACCACCAGTCGCGACAAAAGTTTGCGAGGCGTTGTTACCCGAAAAACATCGTTCATCACGGTTTCGATAGAGCCAAGCAACATCACTGCCGTGAAACCCAGAACCACCGTGCCAATGGCCGTCATCTGGCCGGTATTTTTTAAGAAACCGGCTAAATAATCAGCGACTTCAGAACCGGTTTCGGGCAGGAAGTTGCTGAAAATCAACCCGGAAATCTGATCTTTCCATTGATCAAACACCGGAAAAGCCGAAAGCACGGTCAGCGCGATTGCCAGGAACGGAACCATCGCCAGCAACGTGGTGTATGACAAGGCACTCGCCCGTTGCGGCGAGTTGTCATGTAAAAACCGCATAAACGCATAGCGCCAAAATCCGGTACGATCGTCGAGCAATTTTCGCCAATTCACCATTAAACGCTTAATCCTGTGCAATTTCCGGCTATAGTGAGATAAGCAAGCCAGAATAACGTGCCATGCAAAGATAAAACAGGCCAGATTGATTTTGGCCGGGCTTTGTGTAGGATGCGGATAATATTGAATGTCTCCAGTATACGTTCCCGCCCGAACCGGGTACGGTTCCAGATACGGAGAGAGATCGCCTGAACGAGAGGAAAAATGAGCCTGTCCGCCGATAACCTTTCAGGCCTGATGGCCGGTAAACGAGGCCTGATCATGGGCGTCGCCAACGATAAATCCATTGCATGGGGCATTGCCCGTGCCGTAGCCGCTGCGGGTGGCGAAGTTGCGTTCACCTATCAGGGCGATGCCCTGGGCAAGCGCGTTCGCCCGCTGGCGGAAAGCATTGGCAGCGACATTGTCTTGCCCTGCGATGTCAGTGATCCCGCCAGCATTGATGAGGCTTTTGCGGCCCTGAAGGAAAAATGGGACACCATTGACTTCATCGTCCATGCCATTGGCTATTCCGACAAAAACGAACTTCGGGGCCGGTATCTTGACACCTCGCCCGAAAATTTCGCCATGTCGATGAATATCTCGGTCTATTCATTTACTGCCGTTGCCCAGCGCGCCGAAAAAATGATGACCAGTGGTGGTTCAATGCTGACCCTGTCCTATTACGGGGCAGAAAAGGTGATGCCGCATTACAATGTGATGGGGGTTGCCAAGGCCGCCCTTGAAGCCAGCGTCAAATATTTGGCCAACGACCTTGGCCCGGATAATATTCGTGTTAACGCCATTTCCGCCGGGCCGATCAAGACCCTGGCCGCTTCCGGGATTGGCGATTTCCGCTATATCCTGAAATGGAACGAATATAATTCACCGATGCGGCGCAATGTTACGATCGATGATGTCGGTCGGTCGGGTCTGTATTTCCTCTCCGACCTGTCAACAGGTGTGACGGGCGAAACCCATCATGTCGATTGCGGCTATCATACCGTTGGCATGAAACAGGTGGATGCCCCGGACATTACGGTCAGCAAACCCTAATCGCGATCACGATATCATTACCGGGTCGCCCACGGGCGGCCCGTTTTGTCTGTCTCAATCGTTAACCTCTTGATGTCTGGATATCTCTGATGGCTGGCAACAGTTTTGGCTCTCTGTTTCGTTTTACCACCTTTGGCGAAAGCCACGGCCCGGCCATTGGCTGCGTGGTGGACGGGGTGCCGCCGCGCCTTGATCTGTGCGAAGCCGACATTCAGAAATATCTGGAAAAACGCAAACCCGGCCAGTCCCGCTTTACCACCCAGCGCCGCGAACCTGACGAGGTTAAAATTCTTTCAGGTGTGTTTGAAGGCAAAACAACCGGCACACCGATTGGCCTGTTGATTGAAAATGTCGATCAACGCTCCAAGGATTATGGCGAGATCAAAAACCAGTTCCGCCCCGGCCATGCCGATTACACCTATTGGGAAAAATACGGCATTCGCGATTATCGCGGCGGTGGGCGTTCATCGGCGCGTGAAACCGCCATGCGAGTTGCCGCCGGTGCCGTTGCCCGCAAAATTTTGGGCGATGACATCAAAATTCGCGGGGCCCTGGTTAAAATGGGCACCAAGGAAATCAATCGCGCCAACTGGAACTGGGACGAGGTTGATAACAACCCCTTCTTCACCCCCGATGCCGACGCCGTGCCGGTTTTTGAAAAATATCTCGATGGCTTGCGCAAGGATGGGTCATCGGTTGGTGCCGTGATCGAGGTGGTTTGCTCTGGCGTACCGGTTGGCCTGGGCGACCCGATTTACGACAAGCTTGATGCCGACCTTGCCAAGGCAATGATGACGATCAATGCCGTCAAAGGCGTTGAAATTGGCAATGGTTTTGAAGCTGCCGAACTGACCGGCATTGAAAATGCCGATGAAATGCGCATGGGCGAAGATGGCAAACCGGTTTTCCTGTCGAACCATGCCGGTGGCATATTGGGCGGCATTTCATCGGGTGAAGATGTTGTTATCCGTTTTGCTGTGAAACCGACCAGCTCTATCCTGCAACCGCGCCACAGCGTCGATACCGCAGGCAAGGATGTGGATGTCGTGACCAAGGGCCGCCACGACCCCTGTGTGGGCATTCGGGCCGTCCCGGTTGGCGAAGCCATGGCCGCCATTGTGCTGGCTGACCACCTGTTGCGTCACCGCGCGCAGTGCGAAGGCTGGAACAAGGCCTGATCAGGGTTGGGTCAGAGGCGCACCGCGTCCCCACTCGTTGGTTGACAATAAACACCATAGACCATCATTTGGCAGGGCACATGTGGCCCTGCCTTTTTGCTGAAGCGGGCCTTGCGACGCTGCTTGTCATTGCTGCCTTTAACGGGCAGGTGCCAAAACTCCGCCTTGCGATATCACTTTGGCGACACATCCTGTCACGCCAGCGCATTTTACGGCTTTCCTCATATCAGCCGGGTGGCTTAAAACACCCCATCAAACCACCGCAACCTGCACAGCCCAATACCTGAAGCCTTAAACCAGCCACAAGCTGCCGGTACAACAACATCACTATTTTCCGCCCCTTGTACTGACCTACCGAAAAAGGCTGATTTCTGCGGTATTTGCGCTTGACGCACGTGGCAGCTTTGAATATGTTAACATTATTAACATACATAAAAAACGACACGAGCATATGAGCAAATATCACCACGGCGACGTGCGCAATGTATTGCTGCGCGAAGCCGAAACCATCCTGCGCAAGGAAGGCCCGGGCGGCCTGTCTTTGCGTCGCCTCGCCCGGTTAACCGGGGTTTCCGAAGCCGCCCCCTATCGCCATTTTGATGGCAAGGATGGCATTTTGGCGGCAGTGGCAATTGCCGCATTGGAACGCTTTGGCGAACGGCTGGAAGAAACCGCCAGATGCGATCTGCCGCATGAAGAACGCATCGTCGCACTCGGTGCGGCCTATGTCGAATTTGCCATCGAACATCCACAGCATTTCCGGCTGATTTTCGGGCGCGAACGCCCACCGCTGGACCAATACCCCGATCTGCGCGATGCCGCCGACAGTGTTTTTGATATTTTGCAACGCTCTGTTACCAATCTGGACCAGCGCGGTGACATGACACTGGCCGATGCCGCCAATGCCTATAACCGTGCCCTGGCGGCCTGGAGCCGGGCGCACGGTATTGCGACCCTGGTAATTGATGGCATGATATCGCCACCACTGGACCAACCTTTGCAACAATTCGTCTTTGGCCTTCTGGCCGAGGATCTGGGCATTCCCGCCAGCTTGCAAAACACAAAGAAATAACAGCAAAAAGAACATGTATTTCACGTGGTATGCCCGACTATAGCCGTGCATCACACCAGCCTTTCCTTTACCAGTGCCTAATCTGGTCCACGCCGAACAATCGCCCCCGTTTCCCCCGTTTCTCGTTGCAATCAAAGGCAGCCTTATGGATTTCATCTTGATAAAATTTATCCATCTTGTCGGGGTGGTGCTGTTTCTGGGCAATATCATCGTCAGTGCAGTGTGGAAAAATGCAGCTGATCGCACAAAAAACCCGGCGATCATTGCTTTTTCCTGCCGGCTGATCAAAATCACAGACCTGGCCTTTACCGCAGGCGGTGTGGTGTTAATTGCAATCGGGGGCCTTGGCATGTATCACATCGGGCGCATTGACCTTGCAGCCCGCGTCAATCTGCAAAGCGGCATAACGCTGTTTGTGATTTCGGCAATTATCTGGCTTTTGGGGTTGATCCCCCTACAACGTCGCATGGCGCGCCTGTCGCATATGGCAGCAGCACATAACGCGACCACCCTGCCCGACACCTATTTTCGCGCCGCACGGCTGTGGAATTTTCTGGGGGCACTTGCGGTTATTTTGCCAATCATAACCTTGTGGCTTATGCTTAACCCCTAAAGACGCTGCACCGCCCGTTCTGCCCGCAACGCCAATGCCGCCTTGCTTTTCAGCGGGCAGGAAAGGCTTTGTCCTTATATCGCCCGGCGGCGGCGAAATACCGTAATATAGGCCACCGCCGCCATAACAAACGCAGCCCCCAAACCATGCCAGGGGTTTAAAACCTCGCCCAGCACAAGCGCCCCCAGCAATGCCGACATAAAAGGCTGCCACAATAAAATAATCGATCCGGTTGCTTCATCAACGCGTTTAAAACACACCGACACCATACCCTGCCCGCCGATATGGGTTAAAAATGCCAACCCGCACAAGGCCAGCCAGCCCCCTGCCATCACCGGCATACCGATATGGCCATCAAAAATCACCATATAAACGGCCAGAACCAGCGCCGTAACCGCCGTACTCCATAGCATGATCTGCAAGGCGGAATGATCCTGGCGCAGACGGGCAATAACAACGAAATACGCGCCATAAAACCCTGCCGCAACAATCGCCAGAATATCCCCATAAACCGACCCGTTGCCCCGCGCGCTGGCAAAAAACAGGCACATTGCCCCCAACATGGCAATCGGCAAGCCCTGCCAGAACCGTCGGCTGGGGCGGCGCGCCAATCCCATCAGGCCAAAACAGCCAACGAAAAGCGGGGCCAGGTTATTTAGTAAAATCGCGTTGGCAACGGTTGTCATGCCAATCGCCAGATGGGCAAACATTAAATCGGCAGCAAACAAAACACCTGCAAATATCAGCAACTCGGTTTTACGTTTGGTATGCGGGGCAAAATGCGTGCCCTGTTGGGGCGTTACAGCGTTCAATGCTGCCTTGCCACCCCCTAAACGCCGTTTTGCGCCGAATAATGGTAAAATCAACACCTGACTTGCGATCAAAAAAACCGGGGCCGATAACATTGACCGCCAAAATGCCGATGCCTCGGCCGAAACACCCGACAACCGGACAAAAATTGGGCCCAGCCCCATCAGGCTTGCCGCCAGCAAAAGCCCCAATACCGGCCACAACATGGTGCGTGGGGTGGGCGTTTTTTCATCTGTCGCACCGGCCGCCTGTTCATCTTTGAATGACGCGGCTGACACACCCATTTCAACTTCTGAATCAGCCGGGGCTTTTGCATTTTGGTCATTATTATTCGTGCGGGCATCTGACCTGCCGGTCGTATCGGCCCCATCCGCCGCTTCGACACCGTTTACACCATCTGCATATTCGCCATGCCTAGCTTTCTTGCGATCAGGGCAAGCAGGCGAAACTGAAATACTGGCGGGATTGTGCATAACCGGGGCCTCGATTAATAAAGACATTGTGATATTGCGCAACACCAGCCAGATTACCCTGTGCCGGAGCAAGCGCGGCCTCACCATGCCTGCAGTCGCGGGCAAAGGGAAATCGGTTTGACTTATAGCGGAAATAACAACTTCTTATGGCGTTATTAAATGTCGAGATTGATTGGCTAAGAACCTTTTTAACTGTGCTGGAAACGCAAAGTTTTACCCGCACGGCCGAAATTCTTTTGCGCACCCAGCCTGCAATCAGCCAACAAATCAAACGTCTGGAAGAAACGGTTGGAACACCCCTTGTGTCCCGGCATCGCAATCAGGTTTTACCAACCGCCACCGGCCTTGTGGTAAAATCCTATGCCGAAGACATTATCGGCCTGAATGACCGGATGGTTGCCGACCTGCTGGAAGGTGCCCCGCCCGTTTTACGCATTGGCCTGCCCGACGATTATGCCGCCATTTTCCTGCCCGAAATTTTACGTTCAGCCGCACAGCGCCTGCCGCAAACCGAAATCAGCTGCCATTCGGGCTACAGCACCACCCTGGCAAAACGGGTGGCACAAGGCGAACTTGACCTTGCCATCATGACCGCGGAATCCGATGGTGAAAGCCTGCATGTTATTTCCGAACCGCTGGTGTGGGTTGCCAACCCTGATTTTGCCCTGTCACAACGCCCGCTGCCTGTTGCGGTGTATCATGATCATTGTTCGGTTCGCAGAAGTGGCCTGGCGGCCCTGCGCCGCGATGAAATCCACCACCGCATCAGCCACAGCAGCAACGCAAATTCCATGCTGGTGACTGCGGTTCGTGGTGGCCATGCCCTGGGTGTTATGCCCGCCTGCACTGCCCGCCATGAAGGGCTTACAATTGTGACAAGCCCCGACCTGCCCCAATTGCCCGCCATCGACATCGCATTAAAAATACGCGATCAGGCAAGCCCGGCGCTTCGCGAACTTGCCATCAGTGCCATTGCCGCGCTAGGCCGCGAAAACAACGCTGCCTAGACCTGTTTGCGCACGGCACCCTAAAACATCATCATAACGCATTAAAAACAATTGGTTAGTCGGGTTTTCACCTTGAAAATCCGAAAGCTGTTTTGTGTCTGGTGTCCCTGGTCTTTCCACGATGCGAAAAGCAAATTTAAAACATTTGCGTCAATGAAAGACCTTCAAATAGAATTTGATAAACAGAATAGTTGCCCAGGGTTGAAGAAGACCAATCGCATTTTTCTACCCGCAATGGACAACCCGTAAAGGGAGGCGAAAAGCCCGGCACACCGCCAACCGGCATCAACTGGTTGCGCCAGCATTATGGCGTGGCGGTTGTTTTGGTGCCTATATTTTAGAAACACAGCGCGCAGTCATCTGTGCCTGACCACAAAATTCAAAAGCATAACGGAGACTCCATGCTAACGATCAAACGCCTTTCAATTGATGATGCAAAAATACTGATCGATGGCGCACGGGCAAAAGCTACCGACATTGGCGTGCCGATGTGCATTGCCATTGTTGATGAATCAGGCACGCTCATTGCGTTTGAACGCATGGATGGCGGCAAGGTAACCAGCACGGTTATCGCCCAGGACAAAGCCTTCACTGCCGCTGCCGCACGCAAGGCAACACACGATTATAACGCATCGGCCCAACCCGGTAGCCTGGCCTTTGGCATCCACACCGAGGTCGGCGGGCGACTATCGATTGTGGGCGGCGGAATCCCGGTATCGGTTGATGGCGAGGTTGTTGGGGGCATCGGCCTGAGTTCAGGCACCCCGCAACAGGATATGGAATGCGCGCAGGCCGGAATTGATCACTTTTTGGCCCGGCTTTAACCGAACCGAATAAACTTCGCAGCACAGAAACGCTGTGCTGCAACCGCGACAAGGAATGGGAGACTGCCCATCGCAGAATACGAAATGGCACATGACGTGCCATTTCACCCCGGACGCCGACCGATCAATAAAAATCACGGCATGCGTCCTTTACCTCAACGGGAGGAAGAACTGATGAGTGACGTAACCAAAACCGGCATGGATCGCCGGAATTTTCTACGTACCACCACACTTGCCGCTGCGGGGGCAGCTGTTAGTGCGCCGTTCCTGTCCAATACTGCCCTTGCCGCCGGCACCACCTGGAAAATCCAGTCAGTGTGGGATGCGGGCACGGTGGGTTACACCCTGTTTGAAGAATGGTGTAACAACATGGCCGAAAAAAGCAGTGGCGAATTAACCTTCAAGCCATTCCCGGCCAAAGCCGTTGCCGCCGATAACAATGCCCTGTTTGATTCGGTACGCACCGGCGTTTTGCAGGCCATGAACCCCTTTACCCTGTATTGGTCAGGTAAAATTCCGGCATCGGTATTTTTGTCATCCTACCCCGCCGGACCAGACCAGCCCGCCCAGTGGGACACCATGTTTTACGGCTTGGGTATGCTGGAAAAAACCCGCGAAATTTATAAAAAATACGGCCTTTTTTATGTCGGCCCCATCCATCACGATGCCAACGTTATCCATTCCAAAAAACCGGTCAACAGCCTGGCCGATCTTAAAGGCATGAAAATTCGCCTGCCCGGCGGCATGGTTGCCGAAGTATTTGAACAATTCGGCGTTTCCACCGTCAGCCTGCCAGGATCGGATATTTTCCCCGCCCTTGAAAAAGGCACCATTGATGCTGCCGATTATGTCGGACCGGCCGTGAACTGGGATCTGGGTTTTGCCCAGGTAACCAATTACATTCTGTTTGGCCCCCCTGGTGTGATGTCGGTTTACCAGCCGGTCGATTTGATGGACCTGACAGTAAACATGCGGGCCTGGATGCAACTTCCCGACCCGATGAAACAACTGGTCGAAGACCAGGTTCATGCCTATTCGTTGCATCACTATGTCACCATCCAGAAACGTAATGTCGAAGCACTGGAAAAATTCAAACAGGCGGGTTCAAAAGTTTCCCGTCTGAGCGCCGAAGACATGCAGGAATTCCGCCGTGCGGCCATCCCGGTCTGGTATCGCTGGGCCAACAAAAATGACGATGCCAAGGAAATTTTCAAGCTCCAGCTTGAATTCCTGATGAACGATATTGTTGGCTATATCTCGCCAGACGACATCAAGGGCCAGTCACTTTGATCTGAGCAAACCGGGGGCCGCTTTGTGCGAATATCGCCTTGCCCTGCCCCCGGTATCTTTTTGCGTGGGAGGAATTCATGTCTGGCCTTCAAGAAGGTTTCGGCTTTGTCATGCCGCACTGGCTGTATTGGGGATGGCTGGCCGTCATGCCCCTGATCATGATTGCGTGGGAAAGCCGCCAATCAAAAAAAACAGCCCCCCAACCGGACCATCAAGATCCGGCGGCAGACCTGCTGGCCGAGGAAGACCCGCTGATCCGCTATGGGATCAAGGGCAATATCGTTACCCGTATCATTGATTGTCTTAGCGAAAAATCCGGCCTGTTCATTGCATTCTGGACAATCAACACCGTGATTTTTTACTTCTTTGAAGTGGTGATGCGCTACCTGTTCAATATGCCAACCATCTGGGTGCATGAAGCATCGTTCCTGCTTTTTGGCATGCAATATTTGCTGGCAGGGGCGTATGCCATGCTGCACGGTGCCCATGTAAGGGTTGATATCGTTTATAACCTGCTGCCTGACCGGGGCCGGGTGGGCATGGATGTTTTTACATCGGTCTTTTTCTTTATTTTCGCGCTGGCGCTGGCCGGTACATCCTTACGATTTTTTACCGATTCCTACGACATGGGTGAAACCACGGTTGAAACCTGGGGCATTCAATACTGGCCGGTCAAAGGCATGATGTTGCTAGGTGCCGTCCTTATCCTGCTTGCCGGTGTGTCCAAACTGATCAAGGACATCATGCTGTTTGTTGAAATGGGCAAGGAGGGCGCACGATGACTTCGTCTGCAACATCACCAACAGCCCCCCGCACCCCGCGCCCCAACAGCGCAATGGGCAAATTCGGGACCTGGCTTTTAATCATCGCATCCGTGCTGGCTGCTTTTGTTGTCACCGTCGAGGTGATCAATATTCTGCTTTATGATCCCTGGAGCGAGGAGGTTTTCCTGTTTCGCAGTGCCGGTATCCTTGCCAGTGTCGATATCAGCACATTAACCTGGATCATGTTCGGATCATTGGTCGTAGTGCTGATGATGGGCCTGCCGCTGGCCTTTGTTACCGGCGGGCTTGGGGTGGTGTTTATCTATCTGGTGGGAGATTCCACCATGTTAAACATCATTCCCGGTCGCATCTTCCCGATGATGACCAATTCGGACCTTGCCGCCATCCCCTTGTTCATTTTCATGGCATCCATGCTGGAACGCGCCGGCCTGATCGAGGAAATGTTCAACGTTGTCTATAAATGGCTGGGCGGGCTTAGTGGCGGGCTGGCTGCAGCCACCATTCTGGCATCAACCATCCTTGCTGCCATGGTCGGTGTCATCGGCGCCGCCGTTGTCACCATGGGCATAATTGCCCTGCCCGCCATGTTAAAACGCAATTACGATCCACAAATCGCCATCGGCTCCATCATGGCGGGTGGCACCCTTGGTATTCTTATTCCACCTTCCATTCTGGCCATTCTCTATGCCGTGGTGGCCCAGCAATCGGTGGGCGAACTGTATCTGGGTTCTGTCGTTCCGGGACTTTTGCTCTCGGGTATGTATATTGCCTATGTCGTCGTGCGCAGTATTAAAAACCCCAAACTGGGGCCTCCGGTGCCAGTATCCGAACGTATCAGCTTTGCCGATAAGCTACGCCTGCTGCGTGATCTGATCGCACCGCTTATTCTGGTGTTTCTGGTTTTGGGGTTGCTGTTCGCCGGGGTTGCCACACCGGTTGAAGCCGCCGGGATCGGGTCGTTTGGCGCGGTCATCGTGGCCATGATGCATAAACGCTTTTCGCTAACCGCCCTTCGCGAAGCCTCGATCGGCACGCTCAAGGCTTCGGCGATGGTCTTGTGGATCATGTTTGGCGCGTCGATCTTTGTCGGGTTTTACATTCTGCAAGGGGGGCAGACTTTCATTACCGAAGCCATCCTTGGCACCGGCATGTCATCCTATGGCATCTTGTTTTTGCTGATGGTGTTGTTGGTTATTCTGGGCATGTTTCTGGACTGGGTCGGCATTCTGCTGCTTGCCGTGCCCATTTTTGTGCCCATCGTCAAGGCGTTAACCTTTGATGGCCTATTTGGCCTGCCTGCTGTCGCGGGCGATGATGTCGTGCTGTGGTTTGGCGTTCTGTATCTGGTTAATATGCAAATGTCATTCCTAAGCCCGCCATTTGGCTATGCCCTGTTTTACATTCGCGGTGTCTGCCCACCTGAAATATCAATGGCGACCATCTTTAAGTCGTCTCTGGTTTTTCTGGCCCTACAGGCCCTGGGTTTGGCAATGTGCATTCTTTTACCCGGCATTGTCACCTGGCTGCCCAATCTGGTTTACGGGCACTAACCTTTGGTCATCTAACGCAAAAGACCCACACAATTTTGTGTGGGTCTTTATTTGCCATGTGTCCAGGGCGCTATCATTTCCGACAGAGCGCACGACGAATAATCGATATCTTTAAAACCCACGTTCAGTTTCCATTACAGACCACTCCATCAGCATAGTAGAACCAGTTAACGTAAAACTTATATAATCAGATATCGTGATATATTCAAGGTAACGATTAAACAATGGATATTTCAACAGACCTGATCATACCGGTAATTTCTGCAATTGTTGACTGGAGTAAAAACCTTCTTCCTCAACAAGCGGTTCTTATTACCGGGGCCCTGGCGACAACAGGATGGATTTTTTCGGCTTCCCTTACTCGTAAGCTCAGCCGCAAACAACATACAATGTCTGCTTTGCTAGATGACGCAGAATTTCGCAAAGGGGCGGCCATCATTCGTGATTACGTCAAACAAAATCGTTACCCCATCCCCGAAAACGACGAATATAAAAACTGGCAATCGGGAATGAGGGCCTGCCTGAACCACTATGAGTTTTTATGCTCCGGCATTCTGCGGCGCGATTTTGACGAAAAACTTATTCGCATCAATGAACGCTATAACCTGATCACAATCTACAGCTACGCCTATAGCTATATCCAGTCATTACGCGCCGAAAAGCCACATGGCGACCAAACCGTTGATCGGCAAAATCTGTATCGCTCACTGGAAAAAGTCGCCCGGCGCTGGGCTCCTCCATGGACACGTTAAGACGTCCGATCAGACGCCCCGCCGTCCTTGCATCCCCCAATCAGGAATTCAACATTTCCTTCGGGGCCGGTAATCGGACTGGTCGCAATACCCAGTACGCGCCAGCCAGGAACATTGGCCAGCCAGTCGGAAATAGTATCGCACACTTCCTGATGTAATTCGGGTTCGCGCACCACGCCTTTTTTACCAACCCGTTCCTTGCCAACCTCAAATTGCGGTTTGATCAATGCGACCAAATATCCGCCGGGTTTTACAAAATCCATGCTCGCAGGTAAAACCGTGCGCAGGCCAATAAAACTGGCATCGCACACCACAATATCAACCGGGTCCGTAATCTGTTCAGCGGTAATATGGCGGGCATTGGTTTTTTCCATCACAACCACGCGGTCGTCATTGCGCAGTTTCCAGTCCAACTGGCCCTGCCCGACATCAATGGCATAAACCTTTGTCGCCCCATTTTGCAGCAATACATCGGTAAAACCGCCCGTCGAACATCCCACATCGATGGCGGTAAAACCGGTGGCATCGATGGCGAATTCGCCCAGGCCCTTTTCCAGCTTTAACCCGCCGCGTGATACCCACGGGTGCGGCTGGCCGCGCAAGGTAAGGGATATATCCTCGCGCACCTGCATCCCGGGTTTATCAAGCCGCTGCTCACGGGTAAATACATCCCCGGCCATAATATGGGCCTGGGCCTTGCCAAGGCTTTCGACCATGCCGCGGTCGACAAGCATCTGATCCAAACGTTTTTTTGCCATGCGGGTTTGTAACGTACCTGTATGAAAAAATCACGCGCGGTTTACGCAAATTTACCTGCGGGAACTGTCGCTAGCTTGCCAATGGTTCCAGATAGGCGCGCGGCACCATTGCCAGCAAATCGTTAAGGGCTTCCCCTTGCACTGCCAAATGCGCACGCATTAAATCTGCCGCATTATCGGCTTTGCCGCTGGCAATCGCCTCGAGAATTTCAGCATGTTCATTATTGGATTTTTCCACCCGGCCCGGCCGATGCAGCTGCAAACGACGATACGGCGACAACCGGTTACGCACCGTTTTGGTCTGCCGCTCCAGATACGAATTTCGACATCCGGCATAGATTGCCTCGTGGAAACGCACATTGGCCGCATAATAGGCATCGGCATCCACCTGCCCGCGCAGGGCATCGCATTCGGCGGAAAGTTCATAAAGCCGGTCTATATCGGCCTTTGCCATGCGCCGCGCGGCCAGCCGGGCACACATGGCTTCAAGCTCGGCCATAACCTCAAACATCTCGATCAGTTCACCAACCGTGATTGATGCAACAACCGTTCCACGCCGGGGTAATGTTGCCACCAGTCCGCTTCGCGCCAGGGATTGCAGGGCCTCGCGCACCGGCGTTCGCGAAACATTAAAGCGTTCGCTCAGGCCGCGCTCGTCAAGGCGGTCGCCCGGCTGAAGCAACCCGGTAACAATATCGCGCTCCAGTGCCTGCACCAGATCTTCTGCCAGTTTGCCGTTTCGCGCCATCAGGCGTCCTCCATAAAAGCCGAAGCGTGGTATACCAGAACATAAATTCCGGCCCGTTTCAAAGAAATTCAGAAGCAAAAACGCAGGCAATTTCGCTGCATTGCAAAATCAAAAGTCTTTTTAAACGGGGTTTTTCAGCATTCCAGCGCACCTTCCGTATGTGGCATTGCAAAAGGCCAATCTGGTATACAAAAACAGATAGACAGCATGCCAGAAATCTGTAACGCTTTCTCTCATGGCGAAAAGCGCCACAACAAAAAAGCGCATAACGCGCATTGCGATTACATGAAACGCAGCTTCATCCGGGAGGATTTGATGAAGATTTTTAATGCTACTTTGAAAGCATCTGTGGCAGCTGTTGCCCTGGCCGCCACAGCTTTTGGCATGTCGGGCATTGCCTCGGCCACGACCCTTAAACTGTCGCACCAATGGTCAACCAGCGATGTTCGCAACAAGGTTGCCGAAATCATTGCTGACGAAGTCAAAGCTGCCGATGTTGATCTGGAAATCCAGATTTTTCCGTCCGGTTCGCTGTTCAAAGCCAAAGAACAATGGACCCCGATGGAACGTGGCCAGCTTGACATGATTGTTTACCCGCTGGCGTATGCCGGTGGTCGCCACCCTGAATTCAACCTGACGCTGATGCCTGCCCTGATCAAAAACCACGATCACGCCAACCGCATGAACAAATCTGAATTCATGGCGCGTCTGGAAAAGATCCTGAATGACAGTGGCGTTGTCACGGTTGCCCATGGCTGGCTGGCCGGTGGTTTTGCCTCGACCAAGGGCTGCATTCGCACCCCGGACGATGTGAAGGGCTTGCAAATTCGTGCCGCAGGCAAATCGTTTGAACAGATGTTGCAGGGGGCTGGTGCCTCCATCGCCGCCATGCCCAGCTCGGAAATTTATCCGGCCATGCAAACCGGCGTTCTCGATGCCACCAACACAAGTTCGTCCAGCTTCGTTTCCTATCGTATTTACGAACAGGTAAAATGCTATACCCCTGCCGGTGCCAACGCCCTTTGGTTCATGTATCAGCCGGTTCTGATGTCCAAGAAAAGCTACGACGCGCTGAACGACGCGCAAAAAGAAGCCCTGGCTGCGGCTGCGAAAAAAGCCGAGGCATTTTATGATGCCGAAGGCCGGAAGGAAGACGAGACCAGCGTTAAGGTCTTTAAGGAAAACGGCGTTGAAATCGCCGATCTGACCGACGAAGACTTCCAGAAATGGCAGGATCTGGCAAAGAAAACCTCCTATGCCGAATTCGTCAAGGAAACCCCGGGTGGTCAGGAACTTCTTGATCTGGCCCTGTCGGTGAAATGATGTTTTTCCGGCGTCGCACAGCTGCGACGCCGGATTTCCCGACACGTGTTTGAGGGTCCATACCTGTTAATATAAGCGGACAGGCAACTTTTATGGGTGCGAAATACAAGCAAAAACCCATAAATCGAAATATCCCCGATCAAGGAATTTAACGGTGGCCCCGGCCCCCGAACAATTGCCCCTCGATCAAGCAATGTCTCCGTATTAACAGGCCTGGACCTTAACATAAGGAGGCCACGCGTGAACAACGCAGCCGTTCATTCTACGTCGCTTCCGATTGACATGCCCGACCCGCACGGGAGTACCCGGATTGTGCAGACCAAATCTTCAAATTCACCTTTTCCGCCACCACCCGATATAGAACCGCTGCCGGAAAAGTCGCAAAATTCAACGACGCATTCTGATAGCACCACCCCACCAAAAGGTGGCGCTATCGGGGCCTTTATTCACGGCGTTCACATGCTGTCAAAAATTTGCGGTGCCGCGTCGGCAGGCATGTTTACCATTGCCATGCTGATTATCTGCCAACTGGTTTATATGCGCTACGTGTTAAACGCATCCACCGTCTGGCAAACCGAAGCAGTTATTTTTCTGATGATCGGGGCCACACTGGTTGGCCTGCCTTATGTGCAAATGATCCGCGGCCATGTAAATGTTGATTTGCTGCCGATGTATTTAAAACGCGGTAATCGCAAAATTCTGGCTGTGATCATTTTGCTTCTGGGCCTGGCGATCAGTGCGCTGTTTGGATTTTACGGTATTGAACTGGTTATCGAAGCCCATAGTGGCGGCTGGCGTTCGGAAACAGTATGGGGTGTTGCTCTTTGGAAACCCTATAGCGCACTTCCCATTGGTTTTTGCCTGCTGTTTTTACAGTTTCTGGCCGATCTTTTGGGCCTGATCACAAACCGTACCACCCCGTTTGATATCCCCGAAGACGCCGTATAAGGAGAGCACCTGATGGATCCCTTGCTTCTTGCTGCCCTTGTCGGCATTGCAACCACCCTTGTTCTTTTCTCCGGCATTCCGGTGGGCATTGGCCTTCTGGTGATCAGCGTCGGTTTTATCATGATTTTCGATGGTGTCGGTTCGCTGCCGCTGCTGCCTGAAATCCTGTTTGGCAAACTCGACAGTTTCGAGGTTCTTGCCATTCCCATGTTTATTCTAATGGGGGCCGTTGTGGCATCGTCCCGCGCCGGGGGTGACCTTTATTCCGCCCTTGATCGCTGGCTTACCCGCGTTCCCGGCGGGCTGGTCATTTCCAACCTTGGGGCCTGCGCCATTTTCTCGGCCCTGTCAGGTTCGTCGCCTGCAACCTGTGCGGCCATTGGCAAAATGGGCATTCCGGCCATGCGCCAGCGCGGTTTTCCCGATACGGTTGCCGCCGGGTCAATTGCCGCAGGCGGCACGCTGGGTATTTTGATCCCGCCCAGCGTCACCATGATCATTTATGGTATTTCCACCGAAACCTCGATCGGGCGGCTGTTTTTGGCCGGGTTAATGCCAGGCCTGATGGTGACGGCCCTTTTCATGACCTGGTCGATCTATTCCACCTGGCGTCAGGGCCATGCCGGCACCGCGCTGGCATCTGTTTCCTATAGCTGGAAAGAAAAATTTGAAATCCTGCCGCGTATCCTGCCGTTTCTTGTAATCATTGCGGCGGTTTTGTTTGCGCTGTATGGCGGTGTTGCCACCCCGTCTGAAACAGCAGGTGTTGGCGCGTTGTTCTGCCTGCTGACTGCGGTTGTGGTTTACCGGATGTGGCAGCCTTCCAAACTGTGGCACATCCTGCGCGATACCACCCGTGAATCGGTCATGATCCTTCTGATCATTGGGGCAGCCGGTTTGTTTAGCTATATGCTGTCCAGCCTGTTTATCACCCAGTCGATTGCCCACTGGATTTCCGATCTAGATGTTAATCGCTGGGTCTTGATGGCGTTCATCAATGTATTCCTGTTGATCAGCGGTTTTTTCCTGCCGCCGGTCGCCGTAATCCTGATGTCTGCGCCCATCCTGTTGCCCGTTATCATCAGCGCCGGCTTTGACCCCTATTGGTTTGCCGTGATCCTGACGATCAATATGGAAATCGGCCTGATCACGCCGCCAGTTGGTTTGAACCTGTATGTCATCAACGGCATTGCCCCCGACATTCGCCTGCAAACCATCCTGAAAGGGGCCATGCCCTATGTCGCGTGCATGATCGTTGCCATTATCATTCTCTGTATCTTCCCTGAAATTGCCACCTGGTTGCCCAATGCCATGATCGGAGGAGGCCGCTAATGTCTGGAATTTCTGTTCGCAACTGGATTTCATCCATTGCCGACCGCGGGCGTGAATTGCTTGATCTGCCTTTAAGCACCCCGCAGGACCCGTTCCTGCGGCTGGCAACCCTGTGCCATGATCTGGTGTCGCAAAAGGGGGAGGCGCGCGGCACAGCCCTTGCCCGTGAAGTCGTGCGTGGCTGGGAAAACCTTAAAGAAGACGACCATTTGCGTTTTTTCGAAATGATGCAAAACGAGTTTTCAGCCGATCAGGTCGCCGTTATTGCCGCGGCCGATGCCTATAAAGCCGATCCAAATGAAATTAATCTGGCGGCATTAACGCAGGCATCGGAACCTGACCGCCAGGAATTATTGCGCCGGATCAACATGGCACCGGGTGGGACACGTGCCATTGTCGATATGCGTAATTCCTTGCTAAATCTGATCAAGACCAACCGCCATCTTGAACCGTTAAATGCCGATATGCAGCATTTGCTGACCAGCTGGTTTAATCGTGGCTTTCTCGAACTGCGTCATATCGACTGGGAAACCTCGGCATCAATCCTGGAAAAACTGATCCGCTATGAAGCGGTGCATGAAATTCAGGGCTGGGATGATTTGCGACGCCGACTGGCCGATGACCGCAAATGTTTTGCCTTTTTCCACCCTGCCATGCCCGACGACCCGCTAATTTTTGTCGAAGTCGCCCTTGTACATGGCCTGGCAGACAGCGTGCAGGCCCTGCTGGCCCCGGAAATTGACGAAACGGCGCAATCCAAAGCCAACACCGCCATTTTCTATTCGATCAGCAATTGCCAAACCGGGTTACGCGGTATTTCATTTGGCAATTTCCTGATCAAACAGGTGGTCGAGGAACTGAAACGCGAATTTCCCAAGCTGGACCAGTTCGCCACCCTGTCACCCATTCCCGGTTTTATGGGCTGGTTACGCACCCGGCAAAAGTCAGACAATGACGATGCCAAACAGGCGGCCGAGATATTGGCAGCAATGGAAGATGACAGCTGGGTAAATGATAGCACGCGCGCCGATGCCCTTAAAAAACCCACCTTGCAACTCTGTGCGCGCTACCTCGCCCATGCCAAACGCGGCAAATCCCCGTTGGACCCCACAGCCCGCTTCCATCTGGGCAACGGGGCGCGGCTGGAACGCCTGAACTGGATGGGCGATATCTCGACCAAAGGCTTGCGCCAGGCAGGCGGGTTGATGGTAAATTATGCCTATCATCTTGATAATATTGAACGAAACCACGAATCACTGGTCAATGACGGTAAAATCGCCGTATCGCGCGCCGTATCGCAGCTTGCCGGTAACCAAGGATAGCCTTCCATGTCAGAAAACCTGCTTAACGAATTTATCAAACGGTTCCCGGCCGATCGCTCGCGCCCTTTCCTCACAGAATATGACGGATCAGACGTTAGCTTTACCGACCTTTTGAACCGCACCGGGCGCTATGCCAGCGTTCTTGCCGGTCATGGTGTAATCAAGGGCGACCGCGTTGCCGTTCAGGTCGATAAATCGTCCGATGTGATTGCGCTGTATCTGGCCTGTTTGCAACTTGGTGCCATTCATTTGCCGCTCAACACCGCCTATACCGGCGATGAAATTGCCTATTTCCTTGGCGATGCCGCCCCGCGCGTTTTTGTGTGTCGCCCTGACCGGCTGGAAACATCCCAAACCCTGGCCGCACAAAATAATGTTGCTGCCGTGCTGACCCTTGGCACAAATGGCGATGGTTCCCTTAACGACGAAGCCGCCACAGCCACGGCCTTAACCGATATTGCCGATGTTACAAGCGACGATATTGCAGCAATTCTTTACACATCGGGCACCACCGGGCGCTCCAAGGGGGCCATGCTTAGCCACGGCAACCTCACCTCGAACGCGCTGACCTTGCACAAGGCATGGGGCTTTCAACCCGATGATGTGCTGTTGCACGCCCTGCCGCTGTTTCATACCCACGGGCTGTTTGTTGCGGTCAATATCATGCTGCTTAATGGTGGCAAAATCATCTTGCTGTCGAAATTCGATGCCGACGATGTTTTGGAACGCCTGCCAAAATCAACGGTGCTGATGGGCGTTCCCACCTTTTATACCCGCCTTCTCGCACATCCCGGTTTTAACCGCGATGTTGTGTCAAACATGCGTTTGTTTGTTTCGGGCTCGGCCCCGCTTCTGGCTGAAACCCACGACCAGTTTTTCGAACGTACCGGTCTTAAAATTCTTGAACGTTATGGCATGACCGAAACCTGCATGAACACATCCAACCCGTTGGATGGCGAACGCCGCCCCGGTGCCGTTGGCCCAACACTTCCCGGTATTGAAGCCCGCGTTTGCGACAAGGATGGCAATATTTTGCCGCACGGCGAAATTGGTGTGCTGGAAGTCCGTGGCCCCAACGTGTTTAAGGGTTACTGGCAAATGCCTGAAAAAACCGCGTCGGAATTTCGCGCCGATGGCTTCTTTATTACCGGCGATCTGGCAACACTGGGCGATGACGGCTACATCACCATTGTTGGGCGCGACAAGGACCTGATCATTTCGGGCGGCTTTAACGTCTATCCCAAGGAAGTCGAAGAAATCATCGGCGACTATGACGAAGTGGGCGAAGTCGCTGTCTTTGGTTTACCCCACCCCGACTTTGGCGAAGCGGTTGCTGCCGTTATTGTCCCGGCCAGTGCCAGCGGGTTTGATGAACAGGAAATTATCAAACGCACCCAGGACAAGCTGGCAAAATTCAAGGTTCCCAAGCGGATCTGGACAATTGATGAATTGCCCCGCAACACCATGGGTAAAGTGCAAAAGGCCCAGTTGCGTTCTCAATATGCCGAAACCTTTACGGGCGGCAAAAACTGACTTCCCGGTGATCTACCGGCATGGTGCGTTGTACCGCCAAGCGGCGCAATCAGCACCTGCCGATAACATTGTTTCACCTGACTACGCCGGGCAACAATTGCTGTTGTCCGGCGTCTTTTTATCGGCTCCAATACGGCCATCCTTATTGTGATCCTTTTGCGGAGAACTGCCCCATGACCGCACTAAACGCCCGTCAGATATTAATTGAAGCCCATGGCCCCGCCAGCAACATGGCCGTTAAGGAAGTTTCCCTGCCTGCGCCCGGACCAAACGAAGTTCGCGTTCGCCATACGGCCATCGGCTTTAATTTTATTGATGTCTATCAGCGCAGCGGGGCCTATACCCTGCCCTTGCCCAGCCCGTTGGGCCACGAAGCCGCCGGTATCGTCGAGGCCGTTGGCAGCAATGTTACCGATTTTGGTATTGGCGACCGGGTTGCCTATATGAATGCCGGGCTGGGTGCCTATGCCGATATGCGCAATGTTAGCGCCGAAAAACTTGTTCCCCTGCCCGATAATGTGTCCGACGAAGCCGCTGCCGCCCTGATATTTAAGGGAATGACAGCGCAATATTTGCTTAAACACACCTGCCCGGTCCAGGCGGGGGACATGGTGATTGTCCATGCTGCCGCCGGTGGTGTCGGGCAAATCCTGTCGGGTTGGGCCAAGGCACTGGGTGCTTTTGTGGTTGGTACTGCAGGGTCAGACGAAAAATGTGCCATTGCAAAAACAGCAGGGTGCGACATTGCGATAAATTATCGCCACGAAAACTGGGTGGACGCCCTGTTGACCGCCACCAATGGGCGCAAAGCCCGCGTGGTTTATGATGCCGTTGGCAAGCATACCTTCATGCATTCGCTGGATCTGGCCCAACCGTTTGGCATGGTGGTTCTTTATGGGGCGGCATCTGGCCCCGCCCCCGACATTGCCCCCGAAATATTGAACAAAAAGGGCTGCCTGTTTTTAACCCGCCCATCGGTCTTCCCGCATAATGCCGAACAAAACCGTTTTCGGGCCAATGCCGCCGATTTGTTTGATGCAATTGGCCGGGGCTATGTCAAAGCAGGCATTGGCGCACGCTTTCCCCTTGATGAAGCTGCCAGGGCCCACGAACTGGCCGAAAGCCGGTCCAGCGCCGGACCAATTTTGCTGATCCCCTAAATACAACTGACCAACCTGTTTTTATCCATCTTTCCCCGTTATTCGCGCCACGATTGCGGATAACGGGGAACCTTCTGGCTGTTCGCGATCAAACGCATTAGGGTGTCCCAAAACCAACCCGACAACAGGCAGCATTTGAATGGATAATTCGGCCCTATGGTATCGACAGTTTGGTACCCCGGAAGATGTTCTGACCTTTGAAACCAGGGCCCTAAAGCCATTGGCGGGTGGCCTTGCCCGCGTGCAAATGCTGGCAGCCCCCCTTAATCCGTCCGATCTGATCCCTATCACCGGTGCCTATCGTCACCGGATCAGTCCGCCGCAAATTGCCGGGTACGAGGGCCTGGGGGTCGTTACCGAAATATCGGCCAGCACCGCCTGCCCGTTTAAGGCTGGGCAACGCGTTTTACCATTGCGCGCCAACGGCACATGGCAAAATTACGTCGATGCCGATCCGGCATGGATGGTTGCCGTGCCCGATGATATCGACGATGAAATTGCCCTGCGCGGCTATATCAATCCGTTAGCGGCATGGTTGATGCTGGATTTATGGCCAGTAAAGGACAAACACATTGTCGTCACGGCAGCGGGGTCGTCCTGTGCCAGGTTGCTGATCCAGTGGGCAATCGCAAACGGGGCCGCCTCGGTACATGGCATATATCGCAGCGCGTCACGCAAGGCAGAAATCGTGGCCCTTGGTGCCACCGCAATTGATATGACCAATCAACCGGCCATCGAAACACTCGCCGCACAGACCGATATTGTGTTTGATGCTGTCGGTGGTGATCTGGCCCGTTTGCTGCTGGGGCATATGCCACAAGGATCATCGCTGGTTTCTTACGGGTTGCTATCGGCTAAGCTGTTTGCCCTGCCGGAAAATGCCCACGCCAAAATCCACCGCTTTCATTTACGGGACCGGCTGGAAACGGTATCACCGGCAAAATGGCAAAGCTGGTTTGATCAGCTTTGGCCAGTGCTGCGCGATACATTCCTGCCGCCATTGGCAATTTACGATTTTGCCAACTGGCAAGCTGCAATTGAATATTTCAACCAGCCCGGCCGCGCCGAAAAACCGGTCTTGCAGTTTTAATCTGGAACCCCTCCGATTTAGTCCCGTTAAACGTCTACGGCCCCGTTCCCATCCAATCACCACAAGGAAACATTTATGAGCGATCAAAACCACGCACAGGTTGCCTTCATTACCGGCGGCGCACAGGGGCTGGGGTTGGGCATCAGCCGGTATTTATTAAATAATGGCTGGAAAGTCATGATGTTTGACCGCGACGAAGAAGCCGGCCACGACGCCATGGATGCCCTGGACGAAACAAGTCGGACACGCTGCCTGTTTTTTGCCGGTGACGTAACCGATGAACAGGACGTGGCCATTGCTGTTCAGCGCACGGTTGACCGATTTGGCCGCATTGACGGACTGGTTAACAATGCCGGTATCGCCAACCCCGATAACGGATCGTTTGAACATCTGGACTGGCAAGCCTGGCGTCGTATCATAGATGTTAATCTGGGCGGTGCCTTTCTGGTGGCAAAAC
Source organism: Thalassospira sp. NFXS8 (assembly GCF_040148805.1). Classification (NCBI taxonomy): domain Bacteria; kingdom Pseudomonadati; phylum Pseudomonadota; class Alphaproteobacteria; order Rhodospirillales; family Thalassospiraceae; genus Thalassospira; species Thalassospira sp. NFXS8. The sequence goes on from NZ_JAGEMF010000001.1 coordinate 984,478, forward strand.
ATGCGACCCAGCATTTACGAAAACATCATGGTGCCATCGTCAATATCTCGTCGACACGCGCCTTTCAATCCGAAGCCAATAGCGAAGCCTATGCCGCAACCAAGGGCGGGCTTGTGTCGCTCACCCATGCCATGGCCATCAGTCTGTCAGGGGATATTCGCGTCAACGCCATCGCCCCGGGCTGGATCGAGGTGGGCGACTGGAAAAAAGCGTCGGAAAAAACACAGCCCAACCATAGCGAAAGCGACAAAAAGCAGCACCCCGCCGGCCGGGTTGGTATCCCCGATGATATTGCCCACGCCGTCGCCTTTTTGCTGGATGGCGAAAAGTCCGGCTTCATTACCGGTGAAACCCTGCGCATTGACGGCGGCATGACACACAAAATGATCTATCAGGATTAAATCCGCCTGCCTTCAACAGTGCGACTCGTTCGCATTGTTAAATAACAACACCAAATAACAGCCCCTGTCAGCCGATATAGCCAGGGGCTGTTATTTATTTTCGCGTCAGATCACACGCAAAAAGCGTAAATCCCCTATACCCCTTCCATTCTTCACACGTAAAAGTGGCTATTCCACAAACCACAGAATTGAAAAACTGAGCTTTTATATCGCTACTGATAATCATGATCATTATCATTGCGATTGATTATTAATAATGTTATCGGAGGGTCAGTTTTGCAGGCACGAAGGCCTGCGTAAAATTCTTGGGGAACCGATATGTCACTTTCTGCAAAATGCTATGGCCCGTTGGGATTGGCCCTTCTGGCATCTGCAAGCCTGCTTGCACTATCAAGCGGCACTGTCTTGGCACAGGAAGCATCCACGACCAAAACAAAAGACAACACCATCCAGCTTGATCCCATTACAGTCGAAGGCCAGGCACAGCAGGAAGCTGGCGACCCAACCCCACCCGTTTATGCCGGCGGCCAGGTTGCCACAGGTGGCCGTGCTGGTATTCTGGGGAACAAGGATACGCTTGATACGGCAATCAACACATCTTCCTATACCGAAAAGCTGATCAAGGATCAGCAGGCCGATACCATTGCCGATGTGGTCGATAATGACCCCGGTGTTGTCACATCCTACAGCTATGGCGGATCGGGCGATCGTTACATGATCCGCGGTTTTGTCCTTGATGGCGATGATGTTTCGCTTGATGGCCTGTATGGTACGGCACCGCGCCAGTTGGTGGATGTATCGATGTATGATCGCGTCGAAGTCACCAAGGGGGCATCGGGCTTTATCAACGGCATGTCACCAGGCGGCAGCGGCATTGGCGGTGCCATCAACCTGGTTCCCAAACGTGCCACCGACACCCCGATTACCAGCCTGACCACGACCTATGGCATGGACAGCGAAGTCGGCACCCACCTTGATGTGGGCCGCCGTTTTGGCAAGGACAACCAGTTTGGCATCCGCGCCAATCTGAAATACAGCGACGGCGAAACATCCATTGATGATGAAGAACGCGAAACCATCGCCGGTGCCCTGTCATTTGATTATCGCGGCGACGACACCCGCATCACCATCGATAGCGGCCATAACGAAAAAAACACCGATCACGGCCGCACATCCATCACGCTTAACAGCGCGCTGACAGCAATCCCCGATGCCCCGTCCGCATCCCACAATTTTAACGCCGATGGCACCTGGGCCGACCTGCAGGATGATTTTGTCCAGGGCCGCGTTGAACATGATTTCAGCGAAAATGTGATGGGTTATGCCGCCATTGGCACCCGCCATATGGAAGAATCCGGTATTTATTCCACCTCGCGCATCGATGGCACCGATGGCACCATGAGCTACAGCAGTTCCTATATCGTGCGTGAAGACACCACCAACAGCGCCATGGGTGGCGCGCGGGTAAAATTCGAAACCCTTGATATTTCACACGAACTCAATGTTGGTGCATCGGGCATGTGGAGCAAAAGCCATCAGGCCTGGGCCTTTGCCAACGGCTTTGCGCGTAACAACGGCAATATCTATGGCGAAACACCATCATCCTACCCGGCACTGGGGGCTGCCACCGGCGATCTGAACAATCCCGGCCTGCGCAACACCAATGACCTGACCAGCTATTTCATTGCTGATACGCTTAGCTTCCTTGAGGACCGCGTACATTTTACCGCCGGTGTCCGTCGCCAGTCCGTCACCACACGGCAGTTCGACCTGACCAGTGGTGCGCGCACCATCAATTACAGCGCCGATGAATACACGCCGATGTTTGGTGTCGTCGGAAACGTGACCGAACAGGTCTCCGTCTATGCCAATTACATGGAATCACTTTCGCCGGGTGAAACTGCACCCTCTGCCGGTTCGGACCCGACCCTGACCAACCCCAGCGAACAGCTTGCCCCCTACACGTCCGAGCAATATGAAATCGGCGTCAAAGCCGATTACGGCACCATTGGCGGCAGCATCGCCCTGTTCCAGATCGAAAAGCCGTCGGCCTATAAAAATGCCAGCAACACATTTGCCGCCGATGGCGAACAACGCAACCGCGGACTGGAACTTCAGGTATTTGGCGAACCGGTTCAAGGCACGCGTATTCTGGGTGGCGTCACCCTGCTCGATGCCCAGCTAACCGACACCCAAAACGGCACCAATAATGGCAATAGCCCCATTGCCGTGCCCGACTATGTCGCAAAACTGGGCGTGGAATATGATTTGCCCTTCCTTCATGGTGCAACGGTCAATGCCCGTGTCATCCATACGGCGTCGCAATATGCCGATGCTGCCAACACCCTTGAAATTCCGTCATGGACGCGTCTTGACCTTGGCGCCCGTTATGAAACCGAAGTTGGCAACTATCCGGTTACCATGCGTGCCAATGTCGAGAACGTCACCAATAACGACTATTGGGCGTCGGCCAATGGCGGGTATCTGACGATGGGCGCGCCATTAACCGCAAAGGTCTCGCTAACGGTTGATTTCTAATTCATCTGCCATCTGCACAAAAACAGACGCCACCCTTTAACCGGGTGGCGTTTTATTTTGGCAAATGGACTTGGCATTTGTCACAACTGGCAGGCTAACCTTAACCGTTCCCAAGTATAAACAAGGTAGCCAACGTCATCCCTGTCAGTAAAACGGTCGCTTTGGCAACAAACATTTCCCAGGGTTCGTGAAAGCGCCGGGCAACATACCGGCCATTTTGATTTAAACTTGCCACGGCAAATATCATTGCAGCGTTCCGTTGCCATTATCGGGATGCAACACAGGAATATCCTGCTTATCGTCGCTGGCAGATATTGACGGCCCGGTAACGTTGCATTGGCCCTGATCGATCAAAATGGCATGGTCAAGCGCACGCGGATCAATAGGCAACGTCCGTTCCACGATCGCGCTGCCCTGCTGGCCGCGCACATGCAACAACGTTGCTGTCCGACGATAGGCAAGAAACGAAACCCCTTCGATCAGCTCTTCTTCAGTTTCAACGTCATAATCGCCACCGGGAAAGGTTTCGTCGTAACCCTTCAATTTAAAGGGTCCAAAAAAGACAACCTGCTTATGGCTTACGCGCGTGATTGGCATTTTCATCACCTTTAAAATATCAAATGAACAACGGAAAAAGGGGAAAATTCCCCTTCCACCATTCGCCTGAAGGCTAGCTTTTTTTGGCTGATTTTGCTTCCGGCTTTGCCTTTGGCACAGCGGAGTCAACCGGATGAGCGGCCTTCGCCGGCTGATTGGCAACAGGAGCAGTTGATTTATTCTGAGAGGCAGAGAATTTCTGGAAACTCATCATGCTTCCTCCATTTTGAAAGCCAGGAATCTGACTTAGTAAACCAACGTTGCGCCTTTTAAATAAAAAAGTCAATCGACAATAAATAAATACCCGAAAATTACTTAATTTTACCAAAATAAAAAGACATAATTAAAACATAAACCCAAAAAATACCTTCACTACTTGAAATAAAAATATATTTTATCAAGTAAAACTTCGGAAAAATCCCGAGATCATTTCATACAACCCTACGCCGAGTTCCTGCACCGCCAACGAAAAAACGCCGCCAAAATAAACCTGGCGGCGCTTCAAAGTCTTGTTTCCAAATCGGCTAAAAAGCCTGAATTTGGCCCGTAAATGATAATTTATGCCCGGGCTTTATTTTCCGAAAGCCCCAAGGCATCAAGGGCTGTACGAACAATTGCGTTCGCATCCAGGCCTGCTTCAGCATATTGCTTTTCCGGTTTGTCATGGTCCAAAAGACGGTCCGGCAATGCCATTGTCCGCACCTTTAACCCGTGATCAAGCAAACCTTCACCGGCCATATGCTGCAGGACCATCGCCCCAAAACCACCTATCGACCCCTCTTCAATCGTGATCAATACTTCGTGGTTGCGGGACAGTTGTGCAATCAATTCACCATCCAGTGGCTTGGCGAACCGGGCATCGGCCACCGTGGTCGACAAACCACGTGCGCCCAGATCTTCAGCCGCTGATAAAGATTCGGCAAGGCGCGTACCATAAGACAGGATCGCAATCTTGCTGCCTTCACGTAAAACACGGCCCTTGCCAATTTCCAGCACATGGCCTTCGGCTGGCATTTCAACACCAACGCCTTCGCCGCGCGGATAGCGAAATGCACTGGGCCGATCATCAATAGACCAGGCCGTTGTGGTCATATGTACAAGTTCAGCTTCATCTGCCGCTGCCATCAACACAATGTTGGGCAAACAACCCAGATACGCCAAATCATAGGCTCCGGCGTGGGTTGCACCATCGGCCCCGACCAGCCCGGCACGGTCCAGCGCAAAGCGTACCGGCAGGTTTTGCACCACCACATCATGCACCAGCTGGTCATACCCGCGTTGCAGGAACGTCGAATAAATGGTGCAAAACGGCTTATAGCCTTCGCATGCCATACCGGCCGCAAAGGTGACGGCATGTTGTTCGGCAATACCAACATCAAATGAACGTTCGGGAAAGGCATCGGCAAACAGGTTAACACCGGTGCCTGATGGCATGGCTGCTGTAATGGCGGTAACTTTTTCGTCTTTCTCGCCCAGCTTCACCAGCGTTTCGCCATACACCTTGGTGTAAGACGGCGCATTGGGGGTTGGCTTGGCCTGCTTACCGGTCACCACATCAAATTTGGCAACACCGTGATATTTATCGGTCGCGTTTTCGGCCGGGGCATACCCCTTGCCTTTCTGCGTTACCGCATGGATCAAAACCGGGCCATCAAGGTCGGCATCACGTACGTTTCGCAGTACCGGTAATAAATGGTCCAGATTATGCCCGTCAATCGGCCCGACATAAAAGAAACCCATTTCTTCAAACAGGGTTCCGCCGGTTACCATACCCCGGGTATATTCTTCAATTTTGCGGGCAGCTTCCTCGATCTGGCGGGGTAAATGTTTGGTCAGGCCCTTGGCAGCATTGCGCAAGCCCTGATAACTTTTGCCCGAAATCAAACGTGATAAATACCCCGACATCGAGCCGACCGGCGGGGCAATCGACATGTCGTTATCGTTCAAAATCACGATTAACCGTTGATCGGTGGCCGCGGCGTTGTTCATCGCCTCGTAGGCCATGCCCGCACTCATCGCGCCATCCCCGATTACGGCAATAACGTTTTTACGGTCATCACTTGATAACTGGTTGGCAACCGCCATGCCCAACCCGGCCGAAATCGATGTCGAGCTATGACCAGCCCCAAACGGATCATATTCGGATTCCGACCGTTTGGTGAAACCTGAAAGCCCGCCACCCTGACGCAAGGTCCGAATGCGATCGCGCCGCCCGGTCAGGATTTTATGGGGATAACACTGATGGCCCACATCCCAGATCAGCCGGTCATGCGGCGTATCAAACAGGTAATGGATGGCAACGGTCAGTTCAACAACGCCCAGCCCGGCCCCCAGATGGCCGCCGGTCACCGAAACGGCATCAATGGTTTCCTGTCGCAATTCATCGGCAAGCTGGCGCAATTGTGCGGGCTGCAACTTGCGCAGGTCTGACGGGATCGTAACAGTGTCAAGCAGCGGGGTCTTGGAGGTGATCATGCCGAACTCGATTTTTGTGTTCTCTCAGCGTTGAATATCATTCCAACAGGGTGACGCTTTGATAGCTTCATTGCAAGGGGCGTAAAATAGCGAGGTTATGCAAAATTAGCGACCCCGAAATTATGGCAAATTCAACGCGAATAAAGCCGATTTAAAAAGTGATGTACCAGTTGTTGCACACTATCGTGGATATGGTGCCTTTCCCGGCCAAAATCCCGGCATAAATGGGGAAAATTTTTCGCAATATATTCCGTACAGGGCGGTAAAAACGAAAAATGCCCTGAACCCTTTATCCGTACAAATTTTGCCCGGCCTTGTAGCAGCGCACGAAACCGGACAGCATTGACATCATGCAATAATACTTCGTCCGTATCGGCCTCGATAAACAGCATTGGCATATCAAGGGGGGCGACACTTTCCCTTGTCGCCGTAACGCCAAATGCCGGTGCAATCATAATCAACGCGGAAATACGATCATCCCGCGCCAGAACAATCGGGGCGCCGTGCAAGTCGGTCAAGCGGCCAAGGGCAGCATCACCTGGCGCAAATTCGCAAATCACGCGATCACCATCCTGGTTCACATTGCAATATTGCGTCCATGCACTGGCATCAAACTGCCACCCGCCCAGCTTTAAAACCGTGGCCCCGCCGGCTGAATGTCCCAAAGCTGCAATTTTGTCAGTGTCGATATACGGGGCAATATCATCATGATCCAGCAACAGATCAAGCGCCTGTCGCATTTCAAGCGGCCGACGTTCAATAATCGTCAATGACCGGGCATCGCTGGCATCCAGGTAGTTATCGCCCACATGCTGTGGTGCTGCGACAATAAAGCCCCGTCGCGCCAAAAATTCCGCCAGCCAGAAATGCACAAACCGGTGCCCTTCCGACCCGTGCGAAATCATCACCAAAGGAAACGTTCCGGCATGGGCAAAGGGGGCATTGCGCGCCGCCGCGCTGGCAACCCCCATATGACGCACCGGCGTTTCCGCGGCAACAGCCGGATACCACAACGCCAGCGGAAACGGGTCCCGGTCAAAAACCCGATCCCGAAATCCGGCGGTGTAAGGCGGCTTGTCAGATGAAGGCATCATGGGCGCAAAGCCGTCACATACTAGCGTTGGCGGTTAATCACAAACCGGGCAACAGCGCGTAGCGATTCCGCTTCATCATCAAAAACATCCAGATGGTCAATTGCCTGATCACACAACATTTGCGCCTGCTCGCGCGCCTGATCCAGCCCCAGCAGTTTCACAAAGGTCGATTTTTCCTGCTCGACATCCTTGCCCGCCGTTTTGCCAAGATCGGCACTACTGGCTTCCACATCAAGCAAATCGTCCTTGATCTGAAAAGCCAGGCCCATATCGTGGGCATAGGCGCGCAGGCCCATGCGCATGCTGGTCGGTGCCTTGCCTAAAATCGCCCCTGCTTCACAGGCAAAAGCAAACATCCGCCCGGTTTTTAACAAATGCAAATGGGTCACCTGTGCCTCGCTCAGGTTTTGCCCTTCGCCTGCCAGGTCAATCATTTGCCCGCCAACCATGCCGTGCGGCCCGGCTGCACGCGCCATTGCCCGCACAAGCTGGGTGCAAACACGCGGGTCCGGGTGGGTTTCTTCGTCCACCAGCACTTCAAATGCCTGGGTTAACAGGGCATCACCGGCCAAAATGGCGGTCGCTTCGTCAAACTGTTTGTGGCAACTGGGTTTGCCGCGGCGCAAATCATCATTGTCCATTGCCGGTAAATCGTCATGGATCAACGAATAGGTGTGCACCATTTCAATGGCCGCCGCAACGCGCAGCGCGGATGTGCGCGACACCCGGAAAAGCCCGGCCGATGCCATCACTAAAAAAGGCCGCAACCGTTTGCCGTCACCCATTGTCGAATAGCGCATCGCTTCAAACAGACGCTGTTCAATCTGTCCATCGGGACGCGGCAAAATCTTGTCAAGCATGGCACCAAGATCGGCAGAAGCCTCTCCCAATGCAGAAATCAGGTCATAGCTCACCTGGGACTCCGCCTTGAATGTGAATTATTCGATTTCGGTGGCTGTGGCGCTCGGGCGGCCATCGGCACCCAGCGTAATTTTTTCGATACGTTCCTCGGCGGCGCGCAGTTTTTCGGCACAATGGCGTTTTAATGCAGCACCGCGTTCGTACGAAGCAATCGCATCATCCAGGCCGACCTGCCCCTGTTCGAGCTGCCGCACCAGTGTTTCCAGCTGGCCCAGGGCCTCCTCGAAACTTAATTTGGCGATATCTTTGGGAATAACAGGGTTTGCATCGGACATGTTTGCTCCTTTTTATTGGCTGGCGCGGAGTTTACGCGCAAGGATAGATCAGGGCAATACAAAGCCCCCGGGATTAATTCCCCCGGTGCCGGAAAAAAACATTGCCCGCACGAAACTGGTGAAATCTACCCCATCATCAGGGCGCGCACATGGGCAACGACCGACGAAGCCAGCGACGGCAAATCGTATCCGCCCTCCAGAATCGACACAACCCGGTTATCACAGCACTGGCTGGCCACCGCCAGAAGCTGTTCTGTCATCCAGGAAAAATCGTTTTCAACCAGTGACAACCCCGCCAGCGGATCGTTCCGGTGGGCATCAAAACCGGCCGAAATAATCAGCAATTCGGGGTTAAACCCGGTCAGACCAGGCAAAACATAATCGTGAAAAGCTGTTTTCATTGCCTCTGTGCCGGCCCCTGCGGGCAACGCCACATTTAATATATTGTTGGCGCAACCACGGTCTGCCGGGTCGCCCGTGCCGGGGTAAAGCGGCCATTGATGGGTTGAACAATAAAACAGGTCCGGGTCGTTATAAAAAAGATCCTGTGTGCCATTGCCGTGGTGAACATCAAAATCCATCACCGCGACCCGTTTGATGCCGTATTTTTCACGCGCGTAATGGGCGGCAATCACAGCATTATTAAACAGGCAAAATCCCATTGCCCGTTCATATTCGGCATGGTGACCAGGCGGACGCACCCCGACAAAGGCATTACGTTCATGCCCTTCCATCACCGCATCTACCGCAACACAACACCCGCCAGCGGCCCGCAATGCCGCTTCGCCAGATGCGGGCGATATATAGGTATCACCGTCAAGCGACACGGCCCCGTTCGCCGGAATACGGGAAAACACACCATCAACATAGGCCGGGTCATGCACCCGTTTCACCAGATCAATATCTGCGCGAACAGCTTCCTCGCGATGCAAAAACATAAATTCCTCGCCCTCAAGCACGCGCTGAATCACGCGCAGGCGGTCTGGCTGCTCGGGGTGGCCGGGGCCGGGGTCATGCTCAATACAGGTACGATGCGTGACAAACAGTGTCGCCATTGCCGTCTGTTACCTCCCTTTTTTGTTTTGCAGCCTGTTGCTGGCCGACGCCACCCTGCCCCTGGTTACGCACCATGCCGGGGCTGACCTGTGCCACATCCATGTAACGCTACGTAACACTTGGCTTGACGCAAAGAAGAATCGGCGGCAGATTTGGCAATCATTGCGTCGTTCGATGCAACCTGCCTTGGCATAGATCATTACGCCAGCCAAAATAACCTCGACCAAAGTTGAATTTTGACAGTTTTCGCAAATTTCCCATAAAATACTGCGAATACTCGAAATCTCCAGATATAACCTGTCCATAAAGGTGAAAAGCAATACTTTAGAACAGCATTTTCGGCGCGTACGGGATTGCTCTTGCCGCCATAAGTCTATAAAACGCCAAGGTTGTGAAAAAATGAGCATAGTCTCATCTGTGATAGCGGGGTAAACTATCATACTTTCGCAACCGGGAGTAAATCCGGGATGAAGTGAGGCAAATGGAAATAAAAGAATTAGAACAACAAGCCGAACGGGCGAGTGGACTATTAAAAGCCATGAGCAACCAAAGCAGGCTGATGATATTATGCCAATTGCATACTGGCGAGAGATCGGTTGGCGAACTGGAACGAATTATCGGGCTTAGTCAGTCCGCGCTGTCCCAGCACCTTGCCAGATTGCGGCGTGACCATCTGGTCAAAACCCGCCGAGAAGCACAGACGATCTTCTATTCCCTGCATGGAGACGAGGCCATTCGCGTTATCACGACGTTATATGACCTTTATTGCCGCGACGATCAGGACACCGTTGTGGCTTAATCCACTGCATTTAAAATATGCTTTCTCAAAAATGGCCTGCCGCGACAGTTTTCCGGCAGGCCATTTTTTATCTGTTATGCAATCCAGGTTAAACCGACAACATCGCGAACCAAAGATATCAAGATAAGATCAGTCACATTGCGGGGCAGGCAATTCACGCACCCGGATCAAATCGCCCTTAAGCTTGAAATCACCGTAATTTTGCACCAGCCCCTGGGCCACACCGTTTTTACCGTAATCAATCGACATTTCATAAGCAGGCCGGTCATCATCGCTATCGACCGGGAAAAACGCCATGCTAATCCGATGAAACGGTTTATCAGCAATATGATTTTCATCCCTGGCCTTGTTATCGGCCTTCTTTGCGCCCGAAACCACGGCAGATATCTGATAGGTTGGCGTATCGCCCCCGCCATCAAAAACCCGGTCGCTGGCAAAGGCATCGCCATCTAGCGCGTGCTGTAATAATTTGATGGAATGCTGGGTCGGAAACAGGGTTTCAACCGGCAGCTCCTCGGTTATATCGACCGGCTTTTCATAATGCACAACAACCTTGTCGTCCTGGCGTTCAGCATTACCGTTAATCTCGTCGGTCAAATATCCGTCCTGAAAATCACGCACCCGAAACCGGTAATGTTTTGCGGCGAAATCCTCCCACTGCGTCATGCTATAGGATGAATTAATCGCGCCGCCTTGCGGGCCCTGCAAAATCAGCGAATTGCGTAATTCCGAAATCCAGCCGTCACACACCTTTTCAAACCGAAAACCAAAGGCCCCGCGCGCCGCAATAACCGAACTGTTGGCACTGGTGGAAACCAGGCGCAACCGATATTCTGCCACATGCGACACCAAACCGTTTGCCGCCGGAGAAGGCCCTGCCTGCGCACTGCATCCCGCCAACGCAGCACCAAATACCACCGTCAGCGCAATTGTCATCTGACGGCCTGCTGCTTTTCGCAATTTTTTTGGCAAATCTATTCTCCGCTGTCCACGACACTTACGATCCATGAATCCTTGATGCCATTTTTGGCAGTAACAAGGCGCAGATCATTTGCACGCGACATATCCATTGGACCTACTGCAATTCTAAGATAAGGCGTACCCTCTACTGTCGCAGGAATCAATTGCGGATGATATTCCGCATACTGATTCAGGGCGATTTGCGCCCGCCTGTTGCTGGTAAAGCTTCCCAGAACCACATATTTACCCGCAGCCGCTTTCCCGGCAACACGATCTGGCGTTACTTTCTCAAGCGCATCCCGCCCGGATGCCTGACGCGCATCGTCTTTACCAGCATCTTTTCCCGTAATAATCCTGCCTTTGGCGGCCGTTTTTACCGGTGTGGCAACAGGTGCCGGTGGCAGGGCAGATTTTTGCTGTGCACTGGTCTTTTTAACCCCGGCAGGTTCGGGCATTGTTTGCGGCACGCTGCTGCTATCAGCATTCGCGTCCACACCATCGTCCTGCCCACTCGCATCATGCTCCGGGCCGGTTTTGGCAACGCTTGCGCCATCGCCCACTGGTGCTGTCATCCCGCCGTCCGCGCCGGGGATATCGGCCTTGGCATTACCTGAAAGATCATTGCTGTCGCCCGTGTCCACCTTGTCACCCAACAGGTTTTTAGGTTGATCAAGCTGGCTTGCGGCCGGGGGAACGGCGACAATCACCATGTCAGCCGAATTCTGATAGGGATGAAGGCTGGCATAACGCCCCGGCTGGCTCCAGTCCTCTTTCGGGGCATTTACGGCATAAATTGTTGTGCTGGCCCCTGATAACTGGTCCGCAACGGATCGTCTGTCGCGCGCAGCAAAACCCGATGCCGCGTCAGACCCCACCTTGCAATCGCCATTACCAAACAGCGACGCCTGGGTATCACATCCCTGCCCGGCAACCAGCGCACGCTGATTTTCGGCAACGGTGCGCCCCGTCGTCACATAGCTGATCAGATCATCCGCCATTTTCGATAATGTCGTGCCATCCCCTGACCCGCCACATGCGCTCAGAAACAGAGGGACTGTTGCTGCTATCAGGAACCTTTTCACGGTCCGTCTCCCATCGATAAAACCGTCTTCATCCAATTTTGACGCACAGCACCTTAATATAAGGGTAACACCGGTTGCAAATTCGCAACAAAAAAGAGCGATCAGCCCCGCCGATCGCTCTTTTTTCAAATTAATGCCATCACAATGGCCATCGCAAAGACCAAAATCAGTCTTTTTTGGCCTTCGGCGGCAACTGAACCCGCAAATGCAGTTCCTTAAGCTGACGATCATCAACCACTGAAGGTGCATTCATCATCAAATCCTGTGCCTGCTGGTTCAGCGGGAAGGCAATGACTTCGCGAATGTTCGGTTCATCGGCCAGCAACATGACGATACGGTCAACACCCGGGGCCGAACCACCGTGCGGCGGGGCGCCAAATTTAAACGCGTTCAACATGCCACCAAAGCGGTCTTCGACCACGTCCTTGCCATAACCGGCAATTTCAAACGCCTTGTACATGATGTCCGGGCGGTGGTTACGAATGGCACCCGATGACAGTTCGATCCCGTTACAAACGATGTCATACTGCCACGCCTTGATATCAAGCGGGTTCATGTTTTCAAGGGCCTCAAGCCCGCCCTGCGGCATCGAGAACGGGTTATGGCTGAACTCGATCTTGCCATCATCGTCTTCCTCGAACATCGGGAAATCGACAATCCAGCAGAACTTGAACTTGCCTTCTTCGCGCAGGCCAAGATCGTCGCAAATCTTTTCGCGCGATTTACCGGCAAACTTGGCTGCGGCCAGCGGCTTGTCACAGGCAAAGAATACCGCATCGCCATTGGCAACACCGGTGGTTTCCTTGATCAGGGCGATACGTTCGGCATCCAGGTTTTTGGCAATCGGGCCTTTGGCGTCGCCGTTTTCATCATAAACGATGTAACCCAGGCCAGCGGCCCCTTCATCACGCGCCCATGCGTTCAGCTTGTCAAAAAAGCTGCGCGGGCGGTTGGCGGCACCGGTTGCCGGAATGGCACGAACCACCGAACCGCTTTCGATGTTTTTGGCAAAAATGCCAAAATTCGATCCCCGGAAGGCTTCGGTCACATCCGAAATGATCAGCGGATTACGCAGATCGGGCTTGTCCGAGCCGTATTTCGCCATCGATTCATCAAACGGAATGCGCGGGAACGGATAATCGGTAACGGTACGACCACCGCCAAATTCAACGAAAATCTCGTGCAGAACCGGCTCGATCGCGGCAAAGACATCTTCCTGGGTGGCAAACGCCATCTCGAAGTCAAGCTGATAGAACTCGCCCGGCGACCGATCGGCACGGGCGTCTTCATCGCGGAAACACGGTGCGATCTGGAAGTATTTATCAAAGCCCGAAACCATCAGAAGCTGTTTAAACTGCTGAGGTGCCTGCGGCAGAGCATAAAACTTGCCCGGATGGGTGCGCGAGGGGACAAGAAAGTCACGTGCGCCTTCCGGCGAGGATGCGGTCAGGATCGGCGTCTGGATTTCAAGAAAACCCTGTGCCGTCATTTTCTGACGCATCGCCGAAATCACCTGAGAGCGCAGCACGATGTTCTTATGAACACTTTCGCGGCGCAGGTCGAGGTAACGGTGACGCAGGCGAACTTCTTCGCCATATTCCACATCGCCAAACACCGGCATCGGCAAAACATCAGCCGAGGACTGAACGGTGATTTCCGATGCATAAACCTCGATCTCGCCGGTTGGCAGGTTCGGGTTAATGGTTTCGGCGGTCCGTTTAACGACCTTGCCATCAACCGTAATCACGCTTTCGGCGCGTGATTTTTCCAGAACCGCAAAAAGCGGGCTGGAAATGTCGATCACGACCTGGGTGATACCATAATGATCGCGCAAATCGACAAACAGAAGGTTGCCGTGGTCGCGTTTGCGGTGAATCCAGCCAGAAAGGCGGACTTGGGCATCGGCGTCGGAAACGCGAAGTGCATTGCAATTATGTGAGCGATAAGGATGCATGGTCTTTCCAGGTTGCGTTATATTTTGGGCCGCGAATTGGCCGCAAAGGTGCATGGCTGACCGGCGCTGTCAAACAAAAAACGCTTAAAGCCGCACGCATCACTGCCAAACCGGCAACAAATAACGTCCGCCCCATCGCGATCCTTGCCTGGCACAGCAGCCAGTATATGAATTTGACGGTATAAAACGCTTCTCGCCTGCCCGCGTCAAGTATCGGCGGGTCTGTCGTCTGTTCCACGGATCACATTGTGCGTTCCGGTTAACAGATCATCGCGCAAATCACGCACTTTGACAAACCGTGTCAGGCGTCCCTGACCCCATTCAACATTTACCCAGCTATCAACATCGAATTCGAACTGACACAAGGCACAAGTGGGATATTTTTGCGCCATGTCGCCCCGCAATCCGTGTTCATCCACCCCGATCAGGGCCTGCGCCAAACATTCTAACCCCGGATTATGCCCCACCATCAAAACCCGGTCGGCTTCGTCATGGGTTTGATGCAGGCATTTTAACAGCGTGGTTTCGGCGGCCATATACATATCACGGGCGTAAATCACCTTGGCGTCATCGGCAAAACCACGCCCTAGCAAACCAACCGTTTGCACCGTGCGTTGCGCGGTCGAACACCATACAAGATCGGGGATCAGGTTCTGTTTATACAAAAACCGCCCCATCACCGGTGCCGCCTTTTCCCCGCGGGCATTCAGGTCGCGGTCGTGATCTGCGCGGGCCGGGTCCGCCCAACTGGATTTGGCATGGCGCAATAACAACAGTGTCTTCATAAACAACTGGCTCGTTTGTGATGGGTCAATGTTATCAGGCACAGAAATGCCATAACTGACCCAACGGCACCAATGAAAAAACTGACATATAACTGTAGGATTTTCCGCACGCGTTATTGGCTATTCTGCCACGTCGAATCTTGTAGCGCGCCATCAGGAACACATGCTTTTTTCGGGTTACAAATTGCAGTTTAACAAACAGTTATCGTATACTCGCAAGCGAAAGACATGGTGGCGTCTTAATTCCAGT
The DNA here is from genome assembly GCF_040148805.1 of Thalassospira sp. NFXS8. Taxonomy (NCBI): domain Bacteria; kingdom Pseudomonadati; phylum Pseudomonadota; class Alphaproteobacteria; order Rhodospirillales; family Thalassospiraceae; genus Thalassospira; species Thalassospira sp. NFXS8. Next base: position 999,665 of record NZ_JAGEMF010000001.1, read on the forward strand.
ACCACATGGCTCATGGCAGGAGGCTTTGCGTGACACACGCTGCGGCAATTCAATCAAGTGCAATTTCCATTGATTCGGAAAAGCGCTTTATCAATCGCGAACTTTCCTGGCTGGCGTTTAATGGCCGTGTTCTGGAAGAAGCCCAAAATCCAAATCATCCGTTGCTTGAACGTCTGCGCTTTTTGTCGATTTCTGCCAGCAACCTTGACGAATTTTACATGGTCCGTGTTGCCGGTCTGGTCGGGCAGGTTCGTGCGGGCATGACCAATATCAGCCAGGATGGCTTAAGCCCGTCGGAACAATTGCGCGCCATTACCTACGATGCCAACCAGGTTTTGCAAGACCAGCAGCGCATCTGGCAAAAGCTGCGCGGGGACATGCACCAGCTTGGCATTTCCGTAATCGAACCCGATGATTTAACCCAGACGGACCGTAAATGGCTGGACGGATATTTCATGCGCGAAATATTTCCGACCCTAACGCCGCTGGCGATTGACCCGTCGCACCCGTTTCCGTTTATTCCCAATCTGGGTTTTGCCATCGTCATGCAGTTGTTTGACCCGTCAGACGGGCACAATATGCGCGGGCTGATCCCGATGCCGCCGAAAATAGGGCGTTTCTTGCGCCTGCCGGGCAAAACCGAACGGTATTTGCCGCTTGAACAGGCTGTCCTGATGTATCTGGGCAAACTGTTTCCCGGCTTTGATTTGATCGAACATGGCCTGTTCCGCGTCATTCGCGATTCGGATGTCGAAATCGAGGAAGAAGCCGAAGATCTGGTGCGCGTGTTTAAAACCGCGCTAAAGCGCCGCCGTCGCGGCAGCATCATCCGGCTTAAGGTCAATGCCTCGATCCCGGAAGACCTTTTGAATTTCGTGATCGACGAACTTCATGTCGCCCCGGAAGAGGTCGTCAAGGTTGACGGGCTGTTGGGGGTGGTTGACGTTAAACAGTTAATTGATTCCGATCTGCATCACGATTTGCTGTTTCCGCCCTATGCCGCGCGCTACCCCGAACGGGTCCGCGATTTTGGCGGGGACTGCTTTGCCGCCATTGGCAAAAAGGACCTGGTGGTTCACCACCCGTTTGAAGATTTCGATGTGGTTGTACAGTTCCTGTTGCAGGCCGCGCGCGACCCCGATGTGGTTGCGATTAAACAAACCCTGTATCGTACGTCCGAAAACAGCCCGATTGTGAAGGCCCTGATTGCGGCGGCCGAAGCTGGCAAATCGGTTACCGCCATGGTCGAACTTAAAGCCCGGTTCGATGAAGAAGCCAACCTGCGCTGGGCGGCCGACCTGGAACGTGCTGGCTGCCAGGTTGTCTATGGCTTCCTTGAATGGAAAACCCACGCCAAAATTTCGCTGGTCGTGCGCCGCGAAACCCACGGGCTTCGTACCTATTGCCATTTTGGCACCGGCAACTACCACCCGATCACGGCAAAATTCTATACCGATATTTCGTTCTTCTCGTGCGATCCGGCACTGGGCCGGGATGCTGGCAGCATTTTCAATTTCATGACCGGTTATGCAACGCCGCGCTCACTTGAAAAAATTGCCATCGCCCCACACACCATGCGCCCCAGCCTGATTGCCAATATCGAAAAAGAAATCGAAAATGCCGAAGCAGGCAAGCCTTCGGGGATCTGGACCAAAATGAACAGCCTGGTTGACCCGGTGGTGATTGATGCCCTGTACCGGGCGTCACAGGCCGGTGTCCCGGTGGACCTTGTGGTCCGTGGCATTTGCTGTTTACGCCCCGGTGTGCCGGGCCTGTCGGAAAATATTCGGGTTAAATCCATCGTTGGCCGGTTTTTGGAACATTCGCGCATTGTGGTATTCGCCAATGGCGCAAAACTGCCATCGCGCAAAGCCAAGGCGTTTATTTCCTCGGCCGACTGGATGCCACGTAACCTTAATCGCCGGGTCGAATGCCTGGTGCCAATTGAAAACCCCACTTGCCATCGCCAGATCATCGAACAAATCATGATTGCGAATTTGAAAGACACCGCCCAAAGCTGGTATCTCCAGCCGGACGGATCTTACGAACGCTGCGAAGCGGGCAAGGATGCGTTTTCGGCCAACGATTATTTCATGACCAACCCGTCCCTGTCCGGGCGGGGCAGCGCCCTTGACGAAGACAACGTGTCTTCGGTGCCGGTTCTGGTCCTCGACGAATAGAATAACCAGGTACATTCAGACATATGCTTACCGAACACAGGGTGTCCAAACGTATTGCCATTATCGACGTCGGGTCGAACTCGGTCCGACTGGTGGTATTTGATGGTCAAACCCGCGCACCGGCCCCGATTTTCAACGAGAAGGTCATGTGCGGCCTGGGGCGTGACCCCGATGGATCGGGTAAGCTGAATGCAGAAGGGGTTGAAATGGCAATCGGTGCCTTGCGCCGGTTTGCCACCCTGCTGCGGGCCATGAAAATATCGCGTGTCGATGTGCTGGCAACCGCGGCTGTCCGTGCTGCCAGCGATGGTAATATTTTTTGCCAGCGTGTGCTTGATGAAACCGGCCTTCGGGTCAAGGTCATTGATGGCCTTGAGGAAGCCCGCCTGTCCGGCCTGGGTATTATATCGGGTGACCCGCACGCAACCGGCGTTATGGGCGATATCGGCGGCGGGTCGCTGGAACTGGTATTACTGGATCAGGGGCAAATTCAGGAACGGGTTAGTCTGCCGCTGGGGGCAATGCGCCTGCATGCGGTCTTTGGCAACAAACGCGATGCCCTGGAAGCCGAAGTAAACCACTATCTTGATACCGTACCATGGCTGGGCCAACCGCAAAAACTGCCGCTTTATGCCGTGGGTGGGTCGTGGCGCTCCATTGCCAAACTTTATATCGCGCAAGAAGATTATCCGATTTCCGTGGTCCACAACATGACCATGCCCAACAGCGAAATTTCCGACCTGACCAAAATCATTTCACAACAAAGCCGGGCCTCGCTTGAAAAAATTGGTGGCGTCTCAAAACGCCGGACCGACAGCCTGCCCCATGCCGCCCTTGTCATGCACCATTTGCTAGGTCGCATGAAGGCAAAGGAAGTGATCTTTTCCGGGCATGGCCTGCGTGAAGGCTGGATGTTTGAAGCCCTGCCCCAAGAAGTCCGCGACCGCGACCCGCTGCTTGAAACCTGCCTTGGCTTTGCCGAAGACAGCGAACGTTTTCATCAGCATGGCGAAGAACTGTATCGCTGGACAGATCCCATTTTTCGTGAACAGCCCGCGAACTTACGGCGTTTACGCCTCGCCGCCTGCATCATTGGCGATATCGGCTGGAACGACCACCCCGATTACCGTGCCCAGCAAAGCTATAACCGCATTGTACGCCACCCCTATCTGGACCTTAGCCATGTTGACCGGGTGTTTTTGGCCTATACCATCGGTTCGCGCTATACCGGCAATTTCCGGGGCGATGCTGCCAGCGAACGATTGCTTGACGAAGATACACGTAAAACCGGCCGCCTGTTTGGTCATGCCATTCGCCTGGGTCATACACTGTCAGGCGGGGTCGAAGGTATTTTGCCCCATTGCGAATTGATACTGAACGACAAAACCCTGACCTTGCGTCTGGATCGCACCATTGGTGACCTAAACGGTGAAGTCGTCGACCAGCGCCTGTCAAAACTGGCAAAACTGATGGAATGTGACAGTAAAATAGAAATTTTTAATCCAACCTGATATGTGAAAGCATCACTTGTCCTGATCGGCCCGCCCCTGTACCCGATAACCCATCATCGTGCGGCCGGTATGGGCGGGCGATACCGACAGGTGATTATGGCGCACAAAGGGAATGCAACGAAATGGCTGGCACGAAAACGGTAAATGGCAATATTTCCCGCGGTGTCCTGGATGTCGATGCGTTAAAAACGCAATCGCGCAATTTGCTGAAATCCCTGCGTGCCGACGACGCCGATGCCCGCAAACGCCTGAAGGAACATCATCCCAAGGCCGCCAACCGCAAAGCCGCCGAGATCAAGGTGTCGGATGCACAGCAAATTCTGGCGCGTGAGAACGGCTTTATCAGCTGGCCGGAAATGAAAACCCATATCGACCAGATGGTGCTAACCGAACAACAAATTGCAACCGGCTGGATGACTGTGCCCGATACACCGGGCACCTTGCATATCCGGTGTGGTTCGGACATTCGCAACACGCTGGAACTGGCCGGTTTCAAAGGCCACTTTCAGGAATTCGCCGATCCGTTCTGTCAGGGGCCTGTACCCGATGTTCCCTTGCCTGTTTTAATGCAATTACGGGCCGATTTTATTGCCAGCGCCTATGGACTGGACCCCGAACAAACCCAAAACCGCCAACACGCCGAATACAGCGCGCTGATGGCCGCCGGCGATTATCGCCATATTGTTTTGTGGTTTGAACATGACAGCTACGATCAGCTTATTCTGGCCTTTCTGCTCGACTTTTTCGGTGCCTTGCGTCTTGCCGCCAAGGTCGAACTGATTTGCATAAATTCCGTGCCCGATGTTGATAAATTCACCGGCCTGGGCCAGCTTACCCCCGATCAATTGCGCTGGGCATGGGAAAACACCCGCGCACCAATTGGCGATTCCCATTACGATCTGGGGCGCAAGGTCTGGAAAGCGGTGCGCGCCGCCAACCCCGCCGATCTGGCAACATTTGCCAAATCGGCCTCAGCCACCCGCCCGATCGGGTTGATGGCAAAAGCCCTGCAACGCCATTTGGCCGAACTGCCCGCCAGCCACAATGACCTGTCGCTGACGCAACAACTTGTTCTGGAAATTCTGGCCGAAGCAGGCCCGCTAAGCGCGGGGCGCGTATTTGGCCGCCTGATGCGCGACAAGGAACCCCTGCCATTTTTGGGCGACATCATGCTGTGGCATATTCTCGCTGATATGGCGACAGTTGCAGACGGCACAGAACCGCCCTTTAGCATCGACGACACCACCCTGCCCTGGCCGGATCGCACCCTGACCCTGACCGAAACCGGCACCCGGATCATGCGTGGCACCAAACGGTTTTTCGAAACCTACACCGGCACACGCTGGGTGGGGGGCGTAAAAATCACCGCAGATCCCGACTGCCCGCATTGGGATATCGCGCGCAAGGTTGTTGTTTGATCCGGCAAACTTACAAAACCCCATCGGGCCCGGTCTGGTTTTACTGTTTTGATTTTCTGCCGGCTATTGTGCGGGCAATACGAAATATCTCGTCGCGCAGCCATTGGTGCGAACGGGACGCCGCATTGCGTACATGCCAGCTTTGACAAAATACGTATGATGGCAACACAACCGGGCACCGGCAAACGGCATACCCTGCCATCACGCTATCAGCCAGACGTATCGGCAGGGTGGTAATTACCGGGGTGCCTGAAATCAGCCGTGGTAAATTACCAAATGTTGCCACCTGCAACACGGTGCGCCGCGACCGCCCTATCCGTGCCAGTTCCGTATCGATGGCTGATGCTTCGTCGTCATCGTCAAAAACAACACGCGCATGTGATGCCGCACAATAGCGCTCCAGAGTATCAGGCGGGGCAGAATGAAAGCGGGGATCAAAATAACATTGAACGTTTTCATCAAATAACGAGCGCTGCATGATGTCGCTGGCATCACCGCCATAATCAATGGTAATCGCCATATCAAGTTTGCCATCACGCAATTTATCAATCATGTCCTGCTTGCGGCGTACCGGGCGAATTTTAAAGGTAATATCCGCTGCCAGTGCCTGAACACGGGCAAACAGCGTCGGTAACAGCACAGCGGCCTCGTAATCGTTCGCACCAATTGTGCAATGCAGGTGATGTTGCGGATTATGCGGGTCGAACTGGTCGATCCGGGTCAGGCTGCGCATATCTTCCAGCAAATGGCGGATACGGGGTGCCAGATCATGGGCATGGGCCGTAGGGGTAATACCCCGGCCTGCACGCACAAATAACGGATCGCCAACAACCTGGCGCAACCGTTCCAGGCCATGACTGACAGTGGGCTGCCCCACCCCAAGCAACGTGGCTGCCGCTGTGACCGATCCCTGATCGTAAATGGTTATAAATAAACGCAACAACCGAAAATCCAGATCCAATTCATCGATATTCATGCATGTTTTCCATTCATTTCATCGAATTGATCATATGCCAAATTCACGGCAGGATCAGCGCCAACATTGCGGTTGCCCGCATGATTTTTGGAGAAAAATGATGAAAAAACTGATTACTGGCGCCACCGGCCAATTTGGCACCCTTGCCCTGAGCCATTTAAGCACCCGTATCCCGGCAAGCGAAATTGTCGTCAGTGTTCGTAACCCGGACAAAGCTGCCGACATTCGCGCCAACGGCATTGAAGTCCGTCAGGGCGATTTTGACGACCAAACCTTGATGGAACAGGCTTTTGCCGGAATTGACGTCGCCCTGATTGTTTCCGCCGAAGCCGACAACGAAACCCGCATCCGCCAGCACCGCACCGCGATCACAGCCGCAAAAAATGCCGGTGTAAAACACGTTATTTATACCAGCGTGATTGATCCGCGAGCTGACAGCGCCTTTACCTATTCCGCCATCCATGCCGATACCGAGGCCTTTATCAAGCAAAGCGGCCTAACTTACACCATTCTTCGCAACAGCTTTTATGCTGACCTGTTATTAGGCGGCGTTCCCCATGCGCTTGAAACCGGGCAATATGCAGCACCGGCAGGCGATGCGGGCATTACCTATATTCCCCGTAACGATCTGGCTGAAATTGCCGCCATCGTCCTTGCCAACCCGGCAGAGCATGCCAACAAAACCTATGATCTGACCGGCGCCAAGGCCATCACCCATGCCGAAATTGCCGCCATCATCGCCAGCGCGACGGGCAAGGACATTGCCTTTGCCGATTTGCCGGGCGATGTTTATGAAGGAATTTTACGCAGCCTTGGCCTGCCTGAACATGCCGTCATCGCAGTTGCCGGTCTTTATCTGGCGGCAAAAAATGGCGATTACGCCACGGTCAGCACGGATGCCGCCAGCATCCTTGGCCGCCAACCGCAATCGGTGGACGACTTTTTAAAACATGCCCTGAACAAAGGGTAAGTCCCGCATCGAACCAGCCGTTTAAAACCACCACAGGCGAATGCTCCCACCCGGGGGCATTCGCCTTTTTTATACTGTCGACCCTACATTTGTTGCAGTCGGGGTGTCGTTTTGGTCTGATGCCGGATCTGTCGGGCGCAAATCGGCCCATTTCAACAAGGCATCAAGTACCGGGCACAGGCGCTGCCCCCAATCGGTCAGGCAATATTCCACCTTGGGCGGCACCTGATGATAAACAATACGTTTTACAATTCCATCGGCTTCCATCTGGCGCAATTGCTGGATCAGCATCTTTTGCGAAATGCCGTCAATGGCACGCTCCAGCTGCGAGAATCGCTTTACCTGCCCGCCAAAAAGATGAAACAAAATCACCAGCTTCCAGCGTCCCTCAAGCATCTTCAAAATTTCTTCAACACCGGCTGCCGGTGTTTCCGCCCCAAAACCCCATTTCTTACTCACGGGTAAGTACCTTACTTTTTTGTCGGTTCTTGTGCTTTTCCCAGTATAGCGCCAGCTTGCAGGCATCACAACGACCGCGGGGCACCCCCGCGCATCACAGACAAAAAGGCATCCCCATGACAGTCCTTCTTCCCGCTGCCATCGCCGGATTTTTTGACCAATGCACGGCGCGTAACTTTGCCGGTGTTTGCACCTGTTTTAGCCCCGATGCCCATGTTTACGACGAAAAACAAAATATCAACGGCCATGCTGCCATCGAAAAATGGATTACACATGCCATTGGCAGCACCGACGCCGTTCACGTCGTCACCTCGGCCACAGCCCTGCCCGATACTCCCGCCGCAAACCGGCAATCCCTTGCCGATATCACCGATGGGCAGCTTCGCGTCACCGCCGATGTATCGGGTAATTTCAAAGGCTCGCCTGTCAATCTGACCTATCTGTTCACATTGCACGACGGTAAAATTACAGCACTGGAAATTGGCTGATGCATAACATTCATTATCAAATCGACCCGACAGAATTTACCGGCAAACGGGTTCTGGTAACCGGCGGGACCAAAGGCATGGGACACGCCATGTTGCACCGCCTGCATAATGCCGGGGCAACTGTTGCCAGCACGGCCCGAAGCGCGCCGGAAAATCACCCGGGCCTGTTTATCAGCGCCGATGTCTCAACCGTTTCAGGCACCCGAGAAGTGATTGATACCATTATCGCGCAATGGGGCGGGCTGGATATTTTGATCAATAATGTCGGTGGCTCATCCGCACCTGGTGGCGGGGCACTTGGCCTGTCCGACGATGATTGGGAAAACACATTTAACACCAACCTGATGGCTGCCGTACGCCTGGATCGCGGGTTTTTACCCGGCATGATTGCGCGCAAAAACGGTGTTATCCTGCATATATCCTCTATCCAGCGACGTTTACCTTTGTTTGAAGCCACACTGGCCTATGCCGCTGCCAAAGCCGCCCTTAGTACCTATAGCAAGGGGCTGGCGAAGGAAATGGGGCCAAAAGGCATTCGCATTAACACCCTGTCACCCGGCTTTATTGAAACCACCGCGGCCAGCGCCCTGATCGAACGGCTTGCCGGGCAACAAGGCAGCACCATTGATGCTGCCCGCAATGGCCTGATGCAGTCACTGGGCGGCATTCCCATTGGCCGACCCGGCCGCCCCGATGAAGTTGCCGAACTTGCCGCATTTCTGGTGTCAGACCGGGCAATGTCAGTTCACGGCGCGGAATACACAATTGATGGCGGAACCGTGCCAACTGTTTAAATAGCGGGGCAATACAAGGCCCCTTCACCGAACGTTAGCCAGGCGCAACACGCCCAATGTGGCACATGGCACGTATGGCAATCACACCTGCCACCCTTGTAAAACACCCAAATAACAAAACCCCGCCATTCAATTGTGAATTGGCGGGGTTTTAAATGTTTGCGCGCACACCGATCCGGCTCAGACGTCGGCGTCCACACCAATTTCCGCAACGGCTTCTGTTTTGGCATCCTGCCTGGGTGGCGTATCAGATGCCGCTTCAAGTTCAACCAGGGCAACTTCACCGTTTTCAAGCTTCAAGGCAATCTGCCCATGCTTCAGACGAAGGGCGTATTGGCCAAAAAGTTCGCGGCGCCAACCATGCAAGGCGGCAACATCGGCGTTATCGTCCGCAGCAATGTTTTGTAAATCATCGCTTGATGCGACCAAACGCTGCGCCACACCTTTTTCTTCACTGCACAGCTTTAGCAATACCTTGAGCAATTCCACCGTTGGGCCAATTCCGGCGGGCAATTCAGTGCGAACCTTGGGCACGGGCCAGCTTTCCTGCGGCTCGGCAAGGGCGGCCTTTATCGCATCGATAATTGCCTGCCCCTGTTTGCTGGCACCAAAATTGCGGCCAACACCCCGGGTTTTATCAAGATCATTTTCGTTTTGCGGCTGACGGGCCGCAATATCAAGCAAGGTATCGTCGCGCAAAACCCGGTTACGCGGCAGGTTTTTGCGTTGGGCTTCGGTTTCGCGCCATTCGCCCAATGCCCTGGCAACTGCCAGAAATTTCGGGCTGTTGGACCGGGTTTTTAGCCGCAGCCATGCCTGTGCCGGGTCGATGGTATAAATGCCAGGGTCGGTCAGGCGTTCCATTTCTTCAAACAGCCACGGTGCGCGGTCATTGGCCGCCAAGCGTTCGTGGAAGTTTTCATAAATGGTGCGCAAATGCGTCACATCCGAAATCGCATAGCTAAGCTGCTTTGACGATAACGGGCGGCGCGACCAATCGGTAAAGCGCATCGACTTGTCGATGTTTTTACGAGCAACCTTGTTCACCAGCGTTTCATAACCAACCTGGTCCCCATAGCCCAAAACCATGGCGGCAACCTGGGTATCAAACACCGGGTGCGGCACCTTGCCGTTTAGATGAACAAATATTTCAATATCCTGCCGGGCCGCGTGAAAAACCTTGATCACGCTTTCATCCTGCATCAGATCAAACAAAGGCGTTAAATCAATGCCATCGGCCAGCGGGTCAATCGCGGCACCGGTATCGGTAAATTCGGGGCTGCATACCTGAACCAGGCACAGTTGCGGCCAATAGGTCGAATCCCGCATAAATTCGGTATCGACCGTAACATAATCAAATTGCCGCAGCCTGTCGCACAGCACGCGAAGGTCTTCTGTTTTTGTAATCGTTTCCATGAACCCTGCTATAACATTGCCCGGCAAAGTTCGCCAGTGGCTTGCCCGTTATCATACGGAAAATGGTCAATGGACCTAGATAATTTCATCTTCATCAAGCAGCGGATCAGACTGAAGATGGGTTTCAATGGCATCAAGCCGTTCCTGCAATTCCGCCGGACGCTTGATCGATGCCACATGAAACAGCGCATCACCCTGATTAACAATCGGCAAATTGGTCCGCCCGATGATCAGGCCATCCTGCCGGGCCAGCACCTCGGTGTCAGTCTGGCCAAACGGGTCGGACACTGCGGCAACAACATCGCCTGCCCGCACAAAATCACCCGCCAGCTTAAACGTTCGCAACAACCCGCCAACCGGGGCGCGCAACCATTGGCTACCCGATGATTTAAACGATGGCAAACGCGGCGCACGCACCGACCGTGCGGCCACCATGCCCAATTCACGCATCACACGTAAAACACCCGAAACCCCGGCCCGAATGGCCATTTCGTCAAAACGAAGCCCCTCGCCCGCTTCATAAAGCAGAATCGGCACGCCAATATCCTTGCCCGCCTGGCGCAAGGACCCTTCGCGCAAGGGTGATGTCAGGATAATCGGCGCACCAAACGATTCGGCATAGGACATGATATGATCATCGCCTTCATTCACCCGCACCTGGGGCAAATTCACGCGGTTCGCGGCAGCGGTGTGCAAATCAATCCCGAAATCGGACCGTTCGACAACTTCTTTCAAAAACAGATGGGCAAGCTGCCCGGCAAGCGAGCCATGGGCACTACCCGGAAAGCAACGATTAAGATCGCGCCGGTCAGGCAGGTAACGGGTGTGGTTTAAAAACCCAAATGCATTCACCACCGGCACCGCCAGCAATGTGCCGCGCAAATGGCGCAATACCGGCGATTTTAAAACCCGGCGAATAACCTCAACACCGACAATTTCGTCGCCATGCACAGCTGCACTGACAAAAAGGGTCGGCCCCGGTCGTTTGCCATGCACGACATTTACCGTCAAATTAACCGGGGTATGGTTCGATAAAAGTGAAATTGGAATATCAACAAGCTGACGGGTGCCGGGTGCGACTTTTTTGTTTCCAAGTTCAAAGTCGGAATTTTTCCGGCGCTGCTGCGCCACCGTTTCGTCGTATTCCAGCAACTTGTTATCCTTTGCCTTTTGTCTTTACCTTACCGGGCCGATAGTCGCGCTCCATGAATTCAATAATCATGGCGGCAATATCTTTTCCGGTTGCCCCTTCGATGCCTTCCAGCCCCGGCGAGGAATTTACTTCCATCACAACCGGCCCGTGGTTGGAACGCAAAATGTCCACACCGCACACATTAAGCCCCATTGCCTTGGCGGCTTCAACGGCTGTTGCACGTTCCTGCGGGGTAATACGTATGGACTTGGCCGATCCCCCCCGATGGATGTTGGATCGGAAATCACCCGGTGCGCCGGTTCGTTCCATGCTGGCAACCACTTTGCCGCCAACAACAAAACAGCGAATATCGGAATTACCCGCTTCCTTGATGAATTCCTGCACCATGATGTCAACATTGGCCCCTCGAAAGGCCTCGATCACGGATTTGGCGGATTTTTCGGTTTCGCCCAAAACCACACCAATGCCTTGGGTACCTTCCAGAAGTTTGATCACCACAGGCGCTCCGCCCACAATCGACAAAACCTCGTCGGTTTTGCGCGGGTCGTGGGCAAAGGCGGTAACCGGCAGGCCAATGCCCCGGCGCGCCAGAATTTGCAACGAACGCAATTTATCGCGCGACCGGCCAATGGCAACCGATTCATTGAGCGGATAAACGCCCATCATTTCAAACTGGCGCAACACCGCCAGACCAAAAAACGTCACCGACACACCGATACGCGGAATAACCGCGTCATAACCGCTCAGCTTTTCACCGCCATAATAAATTTCTGGTTTCATCGATGTGATGTTCATCGTCACCCGCAGGGTGTTGATCACATCAATCTGGTGGCCGCGTGCCTCGGCGGCCTCCACCAGCCGCTTGTGGGAGTACAGATTGGCGTTGCGTGCAAGCATCGCGATTTTCATAAAATGGACTCCCGTTAAAGCAAAACTATGTGGAACGCCAACAACACCGCAACACAGGCGAGCGTTATTCACCGACCGATTGTTCGGCCATATAAACGTGTTCCGGCTTTCCCGCCAGATAAGATTTTGCCGGTTGAACCAAAAATCTTCCGGCCTTGATCGCTGTGCGCCCCAGCAACATCGGAAAACCCATTAACGACCGGTTCGCCAGCGATATTTCCACCTTCACCCGATGGTGACCAACCGCAATATGGGTGGCAACAATATAGCGTTCATCCTGTTTGCCGTTGGAACTGCGAATGTGGCGAATAGCCAATAAAGGCGCCTGGCAGTTTACCCGACCATGCCCGTCACCACGGTAATGGGGCAAGACAAATTTGACGAATTTTTTATGATCAATTTCAACAACTTCGATATGGGTCGCATGGATTGATGATGTCCGCGCCCCGGTATCAACCTTTGCCTTGATCAGGGGCACGCCAAAATCTGGCAACCCGATCCATTCCCGCCACCCTAACACATGACCACCCGCCACCAGGGCATCGGTTTGCGATTTAAGGGATTTTTTCACGACATTGCGTTTTTCGATCACACAACTGTTCCTGCCTGTTATTGGAATACCCTGTATAGCGCCAACAGTTTCAGCTACCTATTGCAAAACACAGAGTTTCTCCACTTTGGCATGGCAACCACGTAATACAAGGACGCGCTGTTTCATCCCCATCCCTTGGTGACTGGTAAACGCCTGCGACACCACACGGTTCCAACAATGGATTATGCCGTTGTCCTTTTGCCCCCGGGCGACCATTGGCCGGCTATGGGTTATCTTCCATCACGGCACGCACCAGTGGCAGGGTAACGGCGCGCTTTTCGGCAAGGGCGCGGCGGTCAATTGCCGCGACAAGCTGGGTTAGGGCCGCAAAGGAACGCTCAATACGCGGCACGATATAGGCGACAATTTGCGGGGCCGGTGCAATCTGACGATCTGCAAACAGCTTTATCAGCAATCCTACCAGCAAATCATCATCGGGCGGGGATATTTCACACACCAGCGCCGCCCCCAGACGGGACCGCAAATCGGCCAGTTTTACATTCCAGCGCGAGGGCGGCTGTTGTGCTGTCAGCAACAAGTGCCCGTTGCGTTCTTTCAACATATTATACAGATGAAAACACACCGTTTCATCCAGGGCCATATCGGCATCTTCAATGACAAGCCCGGTATCATCGCCCAGCAATTTATCGGGGTTAGCCCCGATCAGGTCCGCCCCGGCGACACTTGATGCCCCGGACAGCGCCCGCCACACCTCGGCCAGGTGGCTTTTCCCGGACCCGGCCGGGCCATACAAACACAGGGCCGGTACCGGCCAGGCTGGCCAACGGTCTATCCAGGCAACAGCCTCGCGGTTGCAATTGGTCACCATAAAATCCGCCCGTGCCAAGGCCGGGCGCATTTCCAGCGCCAGGGGCAATTGCTGCGGCATTACGGGTTCCATCGTCGGTGCAGTCATTGTTTGTGTTTCAATTTCATCATCCGCGGGGGTCTTCGGTCGTGTCATTTTTAGGTGTATCGGGTGCAGATGCAGGCGGCGGCGTTTTGACGTGCGCATTCGTATCCGGCGATGCAGTGCCTTCCTGCCGGGTGGCAATAACGTTTACTTCACCGTTACCGTCAACACCGGTTCCCGCCCCGGCGGCAATCGGATGTGGCGCATGATCATACAGGCGGCTATCGAGATATTGCGCCAGGCCATATCGCACCAGCACACCAATCGCGGCAGCAACCGGCACCGCCAGCATCACCCCTAGCAACCCGAACACCGCGCCACCAGCCAACAGGGCAAACATCACCCAAACGGCATGCAGGCCAACTTTATCGCCAACCAGTTTCGGTGTCAGGAAGTTGCCTTCCATTAACTGGCCCAGCAAAAACACACCAACGACAAACACCACATCCAGCCCAAGGCCAAACTGGGCAATCGCCACACCCAGCCCCACGGCAAAGCCAACCAGCATGCCAAAATAAGGGACAAACGACAAAATACCGGTCATCAGGCCAATCAGAAACCCGAATTCCAACCCTACCAGGGTTAGCCCTACGCCATAAAACAGGCCCAGCAACAAGCAGACCGTGGATTGCCCACGTACAAACCCGGCAAGGGTAAGATCAATATCGCGCGCGCATTGGCGAATATCGCCCGCCAGCCGGCGCGGCAACCAGCTATCAATCTTGGCAACAATTTTGTCCCAGTCGCGCAGCAGATAAAACGAAACCACCGGCGTAATGAAAACCAAACTCAGGAAATTCAACAGCGCCAGGCTTCCTGTCAAAAGGTTGCCCAGAATGTTACCGGCCCATTTAATGGCATTGGCCGTTTGCCCCTTGATCGATTCGCCAACGCTATTAAGCGTCTCAGGGGCAATTTTGTCGGCGATATGCTGAATATAAGGCCCCGCCTGCGTCCGCAGATCAGAAATATAACCCGGCAGGCGTTCCAGGAACCCGGCAAGCTGACTGCCGATAAGCGGCACGATCAACAGCAACACAAAAACAAGGAATAAAAAGAACAGCGCTGTGATAATCGCCGTTGCCACCGTGCGGCTAAGGCCGCGCGCCTCGAGTTTATCTGCCAGCGGATCAAGAAAATAGGCAATCGCCATTCCCGCGACAAACGGCAATAAAATACCGGAAAATAACCACACCAGAAAAAAGAACGCCCCAAGGGCAAAAAACCAGAAACGCATCTGATCGCGGATCGTCATGTCAGTTTCCTGTCTTCCCTGCGACGTTCAATGGCAACAGCCATCCCTGTGCCCCCATTTGGCGGCGACGATAGATATTTGCAGCACCATCATAACACAATGTTGCATCGCAAACAGACGGGCACACGTCCCATGGCCGTGCGCCCGTTAAATTTTCCCGGTCCAACCGGGCTGGTTGATGCTGCCTTATATCATTGCCGCATCAACAACAAAGCCAAATTGCCCCGGCTTAGGGATTGCCCATCAATTTAGCCAGCCGGTCACTGCCCGATGGCTCAACAAACCACAATTGGTCAATTTGCTGCAAATCAAGGTTTTGTTGTGCCAACGCAACACGGAACTGGTCCGGAGTCCCGGCAAATTCAACATCAACCTGTACTTCGCGCCGCGACATCGCCACGACCCGCATCAGTTTAATCACCGGCAGGTTCTCAAGGCGGCTTTCAATACCGGCCCAGTCATCCATGCTGGTAATTGGTACAAACAGCATTAATTCGCCGCTGGCGCTGTAATCAATCATACTGGCCTGCTTCCAGCTGCTTTCCAGCCGGGCGCGCACGTCGGCGGCGGCCCGTTGCAGCATTGCCGAAACCGACTCGCCCTCAGCCTGACTTTCATGCACACCGAAAACCTGCGGCGCCCCGCCAGCATCATATCGCGTCACCGACACGTCCACTGCCTGGCCATTGCCACTTCCGCTCATGGTCGCATCTGCAACGGCAACATTGGCCCCGTAACGCTGGCCGATTTTGTCAATTGCCGCCTGGTCACCCCCTTGGGCCTGTTCCACCGAAACCGTACCGATATCGCCCAGATCCCCCACAGCAAGTGTTACAGGCACCAGTCCGCTATTGTTGCTTACCTGGTTCCAGGCATCGCGCCACGGGTTGGGGTCGTCCCACAGGTTCGTGTATCCCTGATCAGAATATACCGGCAAAATCAGAACCTTGCGGGCCGTCGTTTCGGCAAAGGGCACATTGCGATTACGCAAGAATGCCCGCACCTGGTCGGCCTTAAAGCGCACGGTCATGTCGGCGATATAGCGCACCGACGAGGTTTTTTCGTTCGACACGCCAAAATCACGCACCATATTGGTAATCGTACGTTGATCGGGTGTAGCAACACCTGCCCCGCCGTCTGAAACCGTTAACCGGTTGATCAGGCGCGAAAATGCGGCACGCTGCCCGCTTGCCAACGCCACATCGCGGGCTTTGGTTGCACTATCGGCGCGTTCATCCACATGAACGCCGCTAACAGTATACAAATCCTGCGCAACAGCAGGCGTTGCCGCCGCTGTAACCAGAACCAGAATTCCGGCGATCATTCCGGCCAGCAGATGAATTGGTTTTAATCGATCCAGCACGTTTGCCTCTTTGCCCGTTTTGTCATGGTTCAGGCCCCTGAAAATGGTTTGCCTGTGCCTTTTACCAGCGCGGCTTCACAAAGACCTTGTTGCATAGGTAACGCATGACGGAAAGAAAAGTCTCCCATGCACAGCAGATCATTGCATTCATCACGGGTTTGAGTATTTTCGGGCCAGCGGAATTTATCAAGTCCGCGTTTATCATCGCTACCATGTTATCACTGCCGGGGTGACGATGATAAACGCGGGCTTATCCGCTTTCCCTTTTAAATTCAGTGAGTGCGAGGATCGCCCATGACCGCCCGCAACGGCCTCACCTATAAGGACTCCGGCGTTGATATTGATGCCGGTAACGCCCTTGTCGATGCAATTAAACCATTGGCCAAGGCCACCAGCCGTTCCGGTGTTTCCGGCGGACTGGGTGGATTCGGCGCACTTTTCGACCTTAAAGCCGCCGGTTACAACGACCCGGTGCTGGTTTCGTGCACCGATGGCGTCGGCACCAAGCTGAAAGTCGCCTTTCTGGCCGACAAGCACGATACCGTTGGTATTGACCTGGTTGCCATGAGCGTGAACGACCTTGTTGTTCAGGGTGCCGAGCCACTGTTGTTTCTGGATTATTTCGCCACCGGCAAACTGGCGGTCGATAAAGCAACCGATGTGGTTGCCGGTATCGCCGAAGGTTGCAAACAGGCCGGTTGTGCATTGATCGGTGGCGAAACCGCCGAAATGCCGGGCATGTATGCCGATGGCGAATATGATCTGGCCGGTTTTGCCGTGGGTGCGGCTGAACGCGGCGACCTGCTTGATGGCAGCAACGTTGCCGAAGGCGATGTTATTTTGGGCCTGGCATCCAGTGGTGTGCATTCCAACGGTTATTCGCTGGTCCGCAAGGTTGTTGAAAAAGCAGGCCTTGCCTATGACGATGACGCCCCGTTTGCACCGGGCACAAAGGTTGGCGAGGCCTTGCTTGAACCGACCAGAATTTACGTCAAAAGCTGCCTTGCCGCCCATAAGGCCGGTTATGTAAAGGCCTTTGCCCATATTACCGGCGGCGGCCTGACCGAAAATGTCCCGCGTGTTCTGCCCGAAAATGCGACGGCCGTTTTCGATGCCGATTGCTGGGATTTCCTGCCGATTTTCAAGTGGCTGGCCAAAGAAGGCGGCATTCCGTCAGTTGAAATGGCCCGCACCTTTAACTGCGGCATCGGCATGTGTGTTGTCGTTCCGGCAGACAAAGCCGACGAAGCCGAGGCCCTTTTTCGCGAACATGGCGAAACCGTCAGCCAGATTGGCACCATCGGCCCGCGCGCAGGCGATGGCCCCCAGGTGATCATTAAAAACATGGGCCGGGCATGGGAAAAGTAAACCGGCTGAAACTGGCGGTTCTGGTTTCGGGCAGCGGCAGCAATTTGCAGGCCATCATTGATGCCTGCAATAGCGCCGATTATCCGGCGGAAATCGTGCTGGTTTTTTCCAACCAGCCCGATGCCAAAGGGCTGGACCGCGCCCGTAACGCCGGGATCGAGGCCAAAAGCCTGGCCCATAAGGGTTATCCCGGCGGACGCGAAGCCTATGACCATGCGGTAAGCGAACTGATTGCGCAAAGCGGGGCGGATCTGGTGGTGCTGGCCGGGTATTTGCGATTGGTTAGCGAAAGTTTTGTCAAACGCTGGGAAGGACGGCTGATCAATATTCATCCGTCCCTGCTGCCATCGTTTAAGGGCCTTCATGCCCACGAACAAACCATTGCCGCCGGGGTTAAATATTCCGGCTGCACGGTGCATTTTGTCGTGCCCGAAATGGATGCCGGCCCCATCATTGCCCAGGCTGTTGTCCCGGTATTGGCCGATGACGACGCCCAGAGCCTTGGCCAGCGCATTTTGCGCCAGGAACACCGGATTTACCCGCAAGTGATCCGCTGGATTGCGGAAAACCGGGTGGTTGTTGGCGATGATGGCCGGGTTACCGTTCGCGATTCGCACAGCCCGGATTTTGCCCAAATCAACCCGGTCACCCGACAGGGATGAAAGCACCGCTGGCGTCAATGGTGGTGCCAGCTTTGATTTATGCCTGCTGCCAAACCCAATTCAACCATCGCGTTTTACGCAAATGGTTGAATTGGGCGATAAAAACCCGTCTTGCACGCGATGCAGCAGCCGTTTATAACAAGAAAGACTCCAGAACAATCTGCCACCGAATTTTAGTTGGAGGTTTTTCGGTTTCGCCATGATGCATGAATTACATTATGGCAGTTTGGTGCCACATTGTTCTGGCCGTGCCCTTTTATAAAATGGAGGCCCCTGTGCAGGGAAACGATTACGAACTGACCAACACCCACAAAGACATCTATGCCGGTTATACCCGCTTTGTAAAATATTCGACCGGCAGCGTCATTGCTCTTGTGGTTTTGATGGCACTTTTTTTACTGTAATTTCAGTCAATTAATCATATTGGCTTTTTGTGCTGTGCTTCACGCACGCCTGAAACTAATCAAACCGCCCATATTATCGGGCGGTTTTTTTTATGCCCGAAATCACCAGCTTTCGCCAGGCAACAAGGCCCGGAAAACGTCATTTCTCATGCCGGAAAACTTCAATATTTGCATTAATTCCAAAGGTTTTCTCGCCATTAAATAGTTACATTCCCGGCACAAATTCACCCCGCTGGTGTTGCTTAATAAAACCATCAAAAACCGGTTACATCCAAAGTAACCAACTGCGACACCATTCTTTACGGAGGATGACATGCAAGGTAGCGGATACGACCCTAATCTGGTTCAGGAACACGAAAAGACCTGGCACAACTTTGTCTGGTTTCTTTTTACCAACGTGCTGGCGGCAGCAGCAACGTTACTGCTTCTGATGATTTTTTTCCTGTAGCCGGAAACACCCCGGGAAATATACATGATATATCGATTACAGGTTCGGGCGGGTGCCCCTTACCACCCGCCCGAACCTGTTTTTAAGCATTCGCAGACTGAAATATCGGGATCAAAAGCACATTTGCGGCAAATAGTTTGCGATAAAAATATGTTTCAAAGCCTGTTTATGCCCTTAAATGGTGCAATTGAAAATTTCGGTCATTGAACAGCGGGCCGGCCCCCCAATGTATAGAAACACATTCGCATTCGGGGACCGTCACAATGCCATTCAACAAAAATATCAGCCAGCGCCTGTTGTTTGCCTTTATTATTATGGCGGTCATCACCGCAGTTACCGGCAGCGCCGGGGTAATTTTCACCCTTGGCATGGGCAAGGAAGCCGACAAGGTGGCGGTCGAACTGGCACCGCTTGGTGATGCGGCAATGGAAATCAAGCTGACGGCAACCCGTGCCCACCTTGTTTTCGAAGAAATAATGTCAGGTGACGGCAGCGAGGATATCCAGGAAGTATGGGACCTGCTGGCGGAATGTGCATGGTATGTCGATGCCATCATTTCGGGCGGACAAAATGACGAAGGCACCTTTGTCGCCAGCCAAAACGCCGGTGTGCAAAACAAGATGATCGAAGTGAAATCATCTGTTGCCGAATTTACCGCCAGTGCCCATCAACGATACGATGCCAAACAGCAACAGGGTAACAGCACCAATCTTACCGCTGGCAGCAGTGCCGATGAAAAATTCGATACTTCGTTTGACCATTTCATTGAACTGGCCGACGAAGCCGAAGAATTGATCCATGATGACATGGATGCCGGGGTCGAGAATTTGCACGACCGTGTTCAAATATCTGTCTTGACGATGATTGTGATTACCATAGCCGGCTTTGTGGTTGCTGCCCTGTTTTCGATCCATGCGCGCAAAAACATTTCCCGGCGGATTGATCAATTATCAAGCAACATGAAAACCCTGGCGGCGGGGAATGCAAACACCTCCATCCCCTATACCGATGACATTGACGAAATTGGCGACATGGCCCGGTCTGTTCAGGTTTTTCAACGCAACATGGAACACACAGAACAACTGTCGCAGGAAAAAACCAAAAACCAGGAGCAGCTTAATCGCGCCAATGAAAAACGTAACGATGCCATCAGCCAGTTCGATCGCGAAATTGCCACTGTGGTTTCCAGTGTTTCAGCCGCCGCCAGCAAAATAGACCAGACATCCGGCGCGCTGACCCAAAACGGCAAGGCAAACATGGCAATGGCCGAAGAGGTCAATCACGCATCTTCAAATGCCAATGGCAGCGTTGAAACCGTTGCCGCCGCCGCCGAGGAACTGACCCATTCCATTCGCGACATTACCCAGCAGGCCAATACATCATCCGAAATTGCCCGACAGGCTGTGTCACAGGCAGATCACACCAACCAGCTGGTCGCCGGGCTGGCCAACTCGGCTGCACATATTGGCGAGGTTCTGGGCCTAATTTCCGATATCGCCAATCAAACCAACCTTTTGGCGCTAAACGCCACCATCGAGGCCGCCCGGGCGGGCGATGCGGGCAAGGGATTTGCCGTTGTTGCATCCGAGGTAAAAAACCTGGCCACCCAAACCGCCCGCGCAACCGAGGAAATCAGCAAACAGATTGGCGATATTCAAACGGCCACGCGGGAATCCGTTACCGCGATCGAGGAAATTTCGCGGATCATTTCCAACATGGACGATATTTCGTCCTCTATCGCCATCGCCATGAGCCAGCAGGCCGATGCCACCCGCGACATTGCCCAAAATGTGCAAAACGCATCTGATGGCACTTATCAAGCCGCACAAAAGGCCGGAACAATCAAAACTGCGGTTTCCGACAGCCAACTTACCGCAAGCGAACTCGCAGCCGCCGCACATCAACTAACCGCCAGCGCTCAGTCGCTACGGGCATCGGTCGACGGTTTCTTTGGCAAGGTTCGTAATTAACGCCCACAGGCTCAATCCCGCTGCTCCGGTCGGTTAACGCACCTGCCACTATCCCCTCGCACATAATCAGCAGGGCATCGGGTACAGACCGTAAATGACGACAGACAACAAAAAACGCCCCGTACACAAGGTACGAGGCGCTTTTTAAATCACTTAACCGCGAAAACGCGGTCCGCCGCGATTAACCAACGATGTCGGTCTGGGCGAAGAAATAAGCAATTTCGATAGCTGCGTTTTCAAGCGAATCTGAACCGTGGACCGAATTTGCTTCGATCGATTCAGCAAACAGCTTGCGAATGGTGCCCTCATCGGCATTTGCCGGATTGGTTGCGCCCATTACTTCGCGATATTTTGCAACGGCATTTTCGCCTTCCAGAACCTGGAGAACGACGGGGCCGGAAACCATGAAGTCCACCAGTTCGCCGAAGAACGAACGTTCCTTGTGAACGGCATAAAAACCTTCAGCCTGTTCACGGGTGAGACGAGCACGTTTCTGAGCAACAACACGCAGACCAGCTTCTTCGATCACTGCATTGATCTTGCCGGTCAGGTTGCGACGGGTTGCGTCAGGCTTAATGATGGAAAAAGTATATTCGATAGCCATTGGTTTCACCTAGCTACTTGTAAAAATTCATTACCCCCAAGACAGGTTGGCGCTATATAAACGGCCTTTTCGCGCAACGCAACACATAGTTAACCATTCGCATTTCAGCCCTGCGTTTCGCGCATCGGGCTAAAATCACCCTTATAGTGATACCAACAGGGCAAAAAACGGGCAGTTCCAGTACCTTGCCCGAATATTAAATCTACCCGAATACCCTGGATGACATTTTCAAGAATCCTTGCGTATCGCGGCCCCCTGCCCTATTGAAGGGCTAGAGAAACAACAGATTCCCTAACACAGGCGCCAGCATGCTGAATATTTCCAACATCACTTACCGCATCGGCGGCCGGGTGATCTTTGACCAAACCAGTCTTACCATTCCGGCCGGACACAAAATTGGCCTGATTGGCAGTAATGGCGCGGGGAAATCAACGCTGCTAAAACTGATCGCCGGGCAACTTATGCTTGATGGTGGCGACATTACCCTGAATGCACGGGTTCGCATGGGGATGGTCTCGCAGGAAGCCCCTGCCGGTTCACGTTCCCTGCTTGATACCGTGCTTGCCGCCGATACCGAGCGCGCCAGCCTGTTAGCCGAGGCCGAAACCGCCACCGATGGCCACCGCATCGCCGAAATCCACACCCGCCTGGCTGATATTGACGCCCACACCGCCGAAGCGCGGGCAGCCTCTATTTTGTCCGGTCTTGGTTTTGATGGCGAAGCCCAATTGCGCGCCTGTGATGATTTTTCGGGTGGTTGGCGCATGCGTGTGGCCCTGGCAGCCACCCTGTTTTTGCAGCCCGACCTGTTGCTGCTTGACGAACCGACCAACCACCTTGACCTCGAAGCCACCATTTGGCTGGAACAATATCTGATCAACTATCCCGGCACGATCATTCTGGTCAGCCATGATCGCGATTTGCTGAACCGCGCGGTCAAACATATTGTTCATTTGCATAATTCGCAGCTAACCCTGTATGGCGGCAATTACGATAAATTTGCCAAAACCCGCCGCGAACAGATGGAACTGGCATCAAAGCATTACGAAAAGCAGATTGCCCAGCAAAAACACCTGCAGTCCTTTATCGACCGCTTTCGCGCCAAGGCCAGCAAGGCCAAGCAGGCACAAAGCCGTGTCAAGATGCTGGAAAAAATGGGTCCGGCCATTGCCGTGGTCGAAGACCGCAGCATCACCTTTGATTTTCCAAGCCCGCAGGAACTGCCGCCGCCCCTGATCACGATTGATAATGGCGATGTCGGCTATAACGGCAAGCCTGTTTTGCGCAACCTGAACCTGCGCATCGACATGGATGACCGTATTGCCCTGCTCGGTGCTAATGGTAATGGTAAATCCACACTGGCAAAGTTGCTGTCTGATAAACTTGAATTGATGAACGGTGAAAAAGTTTCATCAAACAAGCTGCGCATCGGATATTTCGCCCAGCACCAGACCGACGAACTGGTGATGGAAAACACCCCCTATCAGCATTTGGCCGCCCTGATGCCCAATGTCATCGAAAGCAAGGTTCGTGCCCAGTTGGGCCGCTTTGCCTTTGAAGGCGATAAAGGCAATACCAAGGTTAAAAACCTGTCGGGGGGCGAAAAGGCACGGTTGCTGTTTGCCTTGATGACGCTTGATGCCCCGCACATGCTGATCCTTGACGAACCGACCAACCATCTGGACATTGATGCCCGCGATGCCCTGAACCACGCGCTGAACAATTACGAAGGTGCCGTGATCATCATCAGCCATGATCCCTATCTGATCGAGGCCTGTGCCGACCGCCTGTTACTGGTGGCCGACGGCACCGTCAGCAATTTCGATGGCGACGTGAACGAATATCGCCAGTATTTGCTGGACCGCGCCCGTGCTGATCGCCGGGCGGGCAAAAATTCGGTTGCGGCAACACCGGAACAAAAACGCGACCGCAAGGCCGAACGCCAGGCGGCTGCCGAAAAACGCAAAATTGCAGCCCCGCTTCGCAAGGAAATTGAAAAACTTGAAAAGCAGATGGCACAATGCACCACCAAAATTGCCGCGATTGAATCAGAACTGACCGATCAATCACTTTACACTGCCGGCAGTGCCGACCGTTTGAACAAGCTGCAAATGGATATGGCCAAGATCAAATCCGACCTTGCCAGCACTGAAAGTCTGTGGCTGGAAAAACAGGAAGAATATGAAGCAATGGTCGCATAAATAAAGCGGCTGCTCATTTCCAGGATCTTTCAAATACCCGCCATATGGCGGGTATTTGTGTTTTAAGAGGTCACCTCCACCTCTGCCCCGCCATCAATGCCCACATGATTGCAAACCGCATCACGCACCAGCATGCGCATCCACGACGCGGCAGCATCATCTTGCATTTCACGACGCCAAACCAATGACACCGGGTATCGCCCCAAATCCAGCGGGGCCGCACACACCTGCAAGCCACTGATGCGAGCCAATGCCAAAGCCGCATGGGTTGGAATCGTCGAAACAGCAGCAATCCCGCGTAAAAAGGCGGGTACAGCGGCAAAATGGGTCAAACCGGTCTGAATTTTGCGGCTTCGTGCCAATGGTCTTAGTTTTTCATCCACAATGCCTTCGCGCCCGGAATAGGAAACCAGGATATGCGGCAGGGCCAGATAATCCTCAAGCGATAGCGGCATGGCACATCCGCACGCCACGGCATCAAAAATACAGGCATAACCCGATTGAGCGATTTGCTCTTGCGCCAGCCATGACCGTTCCGGTGGCCGGGCAATAACCGCCAGGTCAAGCTCGCCCGTTTCCAGCATCTTTTCCACCGTATGCCGATTGCTTTGATGGAAAGACACCGAAACATTCGGGGCTTTGCTTAACAAGCGTTGCGAAACGGCCGGGCCAACGGCCAATTGAAAGTCGTCCGACATGCCCAGCGAAAAATGGTGCGCATCCTGTGCGGGGTTAAAATCCAAACCATCACGAAAGGCATCGCGGATCAACAGGGCACCGTGTTCAATATTTTTCGCCATTTCAATGGCACGCGGAGTGGGCTGCATGCCGCCACGCGTACGCACAAATAACGGGTCCCCGGCGGCCTCACGCAAACGGGCCAGTGCTGCACTTAACGCTGATTGGCTTAGCGACAAACGATCCGCCGCCTTTGACACACTTCTTTCCTGCCATATCGCCATAAAGGCGATGGCAAGATTAAAATCAAATCGCGCAATATCACTTAGATTAATATTTTGAACCATAAACAGCAATTTGACTGATGATAAAGCCATCGTCAAGATTGCCCGCAAGGACATATATTTCCCGTCATAGCGCAACAGGAGCCCCACATGCCCCAGCATCGCGTCGCAGTTATCCAGGCTGGTACAACCCTTTTTGATACACCCCGCACACTTGAACGTATGTCCGCCCTGTGCGAGGAAGCCCGGCACAACACTGTTGAACTGGCAGTTTTCCCCGAGGCCTATATTGGCGGATACCCCAAGGGCCTTGATTTCGGGGCCCGTGTTGGCACACGCAGCGAAGCAGGGCGCGATGATTATTTGCGTTACTGGAAGGCCGCCATCGAGGTGCCGGGACCAGAATGCCGCACCATTGGGTCATTCGCGGCGAAAATGAAGGCGCATCTGGTGACGGGTATCATTGAACGCGACGGTGGATCGCTTTATTGCGCGGTGCTGTTTTTTGCCCCCGATGGAAGCCTGTTAGGCAAACGGCGCAAATTAATGCCCACCGCCAGCGAAAGGCTGATCTGGGGCCAGGGTGATGGATCAACCCTGCCGGTTTTTAACACCGACATTGGTAAAATCGGTGCCGCCATTTGCTGGGAAAACTATCTGCCCCCGTTGCGCCAGACCTATTATAACAAAGGCATCAATATCTGGTGTGCGCCCACCGTTGATGAACGTGAAATATGGCAAACATCGATGCGCCACATCGCCTATGAAGGGCGCACCTTTGTGCTTAGTGCCTGTCAATATCTGACCCGCGCCGACGCCCCCGAAGATTACGCCTGCCAGCAAGGAAACGATCCCAAAACCACCCTGATCCGGGGCGGCAGCGTGATTATCGACCCGATGGGCACCTGCCTGACCGAACCGGTCTATGACCGCGAAGCGGTGATTTGGGCCGATATTGATACCGATCAGGCCATTCGCGGCAAATACGACCTTGATGTTGCAGGCCATTATGCCCGGCCCGATGTTTTTTCGCTGACCGTTAACGAAACCCCGTTTCGCACCGGCAAGGCCGCCTGCCCGCCTTCGTTGGAACCGGCATCACCAACACCGGAACAAACGCCGCAGCCCGACACCGCATCGTAAAATTCAACATACAGCACGCACCAAACAAAACGGCCCCGGCATATGCTGCCGGGGCCGAATTTCTGGTCGCTGTTTGAGGTCGGTATTTTAAAATACCGGAACAACAGCGCCATCATATTTTTTATTGATGAAGTCGCGGATGGTGTCTGAATTATAAGATTCCACCAGGGTTTTCACCCAGGGTTTGTCCTTGTCATCGGTGCGGGTCACAATCACGTTGGCATAGGGGCTATCCTTGCTTTCAATCGCGATTGAATCCTTGGTCGGGTTCAGCTTTGCTTCGATGGCATAGTTGGTGTTGATCGCAGCTGCATCAACATCGGCCAGCGAACGCGGCAACTGGGCCGCATCAAGTTCGATGAAATCAAACCCTTTGGGGTTGTCGGTCACGTCCAGCGGACTAACCACCAAACCGGCAGCCGGATCAACCTTGATCAGGCCTTTTGACTGCAACAGCAACAACGCACGGCCGCCATTGGTCGGATCGTTCGGGATCGAAATTTTTGCCCCGTCCGGCAGATCATCCAGGCTTTTATATTTGTCCGAATAAATGCCCATCGGGGTGACAAAGTTATAACCGACAACCGACAGATGGTAACCACGATCCTTGATCTGGTTATCAAGATACGGCACGTGCTGAAAGCTGTTGGCGTCAAGGTCACCATCATCAAGTGCCTGGTTGGGCAGCACGTAATCGGTGAAGGTAACGATGTCGAGCTTCAGGCCCTTTTCGGCCGCAACCTTGGCAACCTGCTCCATGATTTCTTCATGTTCGCCGGCGGTAACACCGATTTTGATTTCATCCTGGGCAAATGCCGGGATGGCAAGGCTGGCCGTCAGAATGACAGCCGCACTCAGGGTTTTAAAAAACCGCATGGGAAGGCTCCTTTTTAGCTGCATTTGAATGTTAAAATGCGGAAATGTGTAAAGTTCTCAGATATTGCGTTTATCGGCCTTGCGCGCCAAATGATCGCCAAGCATTTGCACCGCCTGCACCACCACAATCAGGGTAATGACAACCGCCGCCATCACGTCAGGGCGAAACCGCTGATAGCCATACCGAATGCCCAGATCCCCCAGGCCACCGGCGCCAACAGCCCCGACCATCGCGGAATAACCAATCAGGGTCACTGCCGTTAAGGTCAGGCCATGAATAATGCCCGGCAAGGCTTCGGGCAGTAAAACCTTGGTCACCACCTGCATCGGACGGGCCCCCATGGCGTGGGCCGCCTCGATCAGGCCGCCGTCAACCTCGCGCACGGCCCCTTCGATGATCCGGGCAATAAACGGGATCGCCGCCACCGTCAGCGGCACAATGGCAGCAGACGTACCAATCGATGTTCCGACCAGAAGGCGGGTGAAGGGAATAATGGCAACAGCCAGAATGATAAACGGCACCGACCGCGTGGCATTGACAATCGGCCCGATGGTTTTTTGAAAAACCGGTGCTTCAAACAGTTCGCCCCGGCCCGATGTTGCCAGCAACACCCCCAAAGGCAAACCAATCGCCGTGCCAATCGCCAGTGACGCAAACACCATATAAAGCGTTTCCAGCGTTGCCTGCCCTAAAATGGGAAGAAGTGTGGACCACATGGCTTAACCCTCCTGCCCGATAGATGTACTGGCAGACTGATCTGCGTTTGCCGCAACACCCGGTTTGAAATCCAGAAACTCGTCAGCCAGCAAGGATTGTGTCGTTGGATGCTGCGGATTGGCGAAAATACCCTCGACCGCACCCTGTTCCACAATCACGCCGCCATCCATCACGGCAACACGATCGCAAAGCTGTTTAACCACCGCCATTTCGTGGGTAATCACCACCATGGTCAGGCCGAGGCGTTTGTTAATATCGCGCAACAATGCCAATATCTGCCGGGTGGTTTCCGGGTCCAGCGCCGATGTTACTTCGTCACACAAAACCACTTTCGGGTTGCTCGACAATGCCCGCGCAATGCCCACACGCTGCTTTTGCCCGCCTGATAATTCAGCCGGATACCGATCGCGTTTGTCTTCCAGGCCCACCAGCGGCAATAACGGGTCAATCGCAGCAGCGATTTCCGTCTTGCTGGCCCCTGCCAGTTCTAGGGGCAAGGCAATATTGTCGTAAACCGTGCGCGACGACAGCAGATTAAAATGCTGAAACACCATGCCCAACTGGCGACGAAACAGCGGCAAATCGCGCTTCGACAATTTGGTCACATCGGTGCCATCGACAATGACACTGCCCGATGTCGGCATTTCCAGCAAATTGATACAACGAATCAGGGTAGATTTCCCGGCCCCGGAACGGCCAATCACGCCGACAATTTCGCCCGCTGCAATATCAAGGTCGATACCGCGCAAAGCGACATGTTCGGGGCTGCCCCGCCGGGCAGGATATGTTTTGTGCAGGTCGGTCAGCCGAATCACGGCGCCCTCCTTTTCAACATAAAAAAACCGTCTGCGGCATCACCGAGACGGTCGTTGCAAAAGGCGCACGCCCAACTCGCTTTAGCCGTATTTATTACGCGCCCGCAAGCTGAGAAGCAAATCGGCGCGTTAGATGACAATTATATAAACATGCCTGAATATGTAATTCAATGTCACACACCATGCATTTCACGCATGGCTTGTATGTATCCACTTATAATTACAACAAAATATTGTTCAATCTTCATGCCCGATGGCCCGAAAACCACATCGTGTGGGAAACGACAAGGCAGGCAGGGGCTGGATGCCCAATCAACATCCAGCCCCTCGCCTTGTCGCCAGATTCACACCAGCCTGAATAAAGGGCGGTTATTTATTTCTAATCCCGTCCAGAAAGGCCGACACGGCGGCTTTTAATTCACCAGCCTGATGTTCCAGTTCATCTGACAATGCCTGTACCTCGCCCGCGACCGTCTCTGTCTGACTGACCGACGACGATACATCGCCAATATTTTGCGACACATCGCGGGCACCATGGGCGGCTTCTTCCACATTTCGGGCGATTTCCTGGGTCGCGGCACCTTGTTCTTCCACAGCAGCAGCAATCGCGCCGGTCGAACCATCAAGCTGGCGGATGGTTTCGGCAATTTCGCTAATGGCTGTCACCGCCGTACCGGTGGCCGTTTGAATGCCGCCCACTTGCGAACGAATATCCTCGGTTGCTTTGGCTGTCTGACTGGCAAGCACCTTGACCTCGTTAGCCACCACGGCAAAGCCCTTGCCCGCATCACCGGCGCGCGCTGCCTCAATTGTCGCATTCAGTGCAAGAAGGTTGGTTTGTTCGGCAATATCGGAAATCAGGGAAATGACCTCGCCGATCTGGGTCGCGGCGTCGGCAAGAAGTTCGATTTTCTGATGAGTGTCCTCAGATTTACTAACCGCCCCGGTTGCCACGCGCGACGATTCCGCTACCTGGGTGCTGATTTCCCGGATTGAGGCCGAAAGTTCCTCGGCGGCGGCGGCAACGGTATCGATATTTGTCGACATTTCCTGCGACGCAGAAGACACAATCACCGATTTTTCGCCCGCTGTACGCGCCGTTACATTCATCGACCGCGCCGAATGCTGCATCTTGGCTGCGGCACTGGTAACATACTCGACAACATGGCCAACATTGGCTTCAAAACTGTTCGCCATTTCAAGCAGGGCTGCGTGTTTTTCCTGCTCTGCCTGTTTTTCGTGTTCCTCTCGCTGGCGCCGCAGGTTTTCCATTTCTATGGTTTTGGACTTAAACACATCCATCGAACGCGCCAGATCGCCAATTTCGCTGCGATGATCGGTATAGGCAACTTCTATGTCATGATCACCATCCGCCAGACGCAACATATTGTCCGAAATATTTTGCAGCGGCTTGGTAATCCCGCGCCCGATCCACAAGGAAATCATGACAATAAACCCGGCAATCACGATCACGACGGTTATCATGGTCAGCAGGCTTTTCTGAAAAATGGCGTCAACATCATCAACATAAATGCCTGTCGCCACAATCCAGCCCCATGGCTTGAACATTTTCACGAACGAAATCTTGGGCCGTGTTTTGGATTTATCCGGCGTTATATAGGTATAATCAACAAACCCCTCGCCATGTTCTTTGACCATATCGACAAACGCCTGATAATGACGTTTCCCCACCCCATCGACAGCCGCCGACATATTGCGACCGACAAGCTCGGGTTTAACGGCATGAATCAGCACCACCGGCTGCTGATCAAACACGAAAAAATAGTTGGTTTTATCATAGCGCAAGGCCCCGACCGCACTGGCCGCGGCTTCTTTGGCCTGCTCTTCACTCAGGGCACCTGACGTGACCTGCTGGTAATAATGATCAATCAGCGATACGGTTGAATTAATCAGCGCGCGCGTCTTGTCCTTGCGATCCTCGACCATCTGGGTTCGCAATTCGGATAAACCGAACGCCCCGACCAGAATTGCGGCCAGCACCGCGCCCCCGACAATCAGTAGCAACCGCTTGCCAATTTTCATTGAATTTAGCGTGAACATTCCCGAATTCTCCCCGTATAGCCCTGTCTTGACGCGCCCGCACAGAATCTGCGTCTGGCATTGTCGACAACGACATTATTTCGCACGTAAAAAACGCACCGTTATCTACACTTGGGGATAGGAAGCCTCTACTTCCAGTGGTGGCAGGCAACAGATTATTTGCGTTGGGGAATTTATAGTCTCGCCCACACCCCGGTCACGCCGCGATTTGGAAAAGGAAACGTCACCGTCGTGCCGAATGGCACAATCTATCAGCTTTCCGCTTTCTTTTCCCACGAACCGCCCGGTGTTTGCTGCCAATAGGACAATTTATGGCCGGCATCTTTCCAGGTTTTCCAACGCGTGCGGGCTTCGGCCACCGCGTCAAAATCGCGATCATCAAACAGCATGATCACGCGTTCATAATCGGCAATTTTTTCGCTGTTGGCACGATCTGTCAGAAACAGGAACTGGGCATTGTTGGGGCATTCATCGGCAACAGTCAGCCACACCGGTTGTAATTGCGCATCGCCATCCTGTGCGCTGCCATGCGGCAACCAACTGGCATTATCATAAGTCCACAGTAATGTATTAAGCGCATCTAACCGGGCGTCGCCCTGTGTCATCACAACGGCACGCTTTTCGCGCTCCAGTGTTTTTAACAAAAGCGTCGGCAAAGCCCGCTCCAGCGGGGTGTTGGTTAAATGGTAGAACCAGATATCGCTCATGGTTGCTTCATACGATGCAATGCCGCATCAGGGCAAGGATTGTCCCCGCCCTGATGCGGCAAAAGCAAAATCAGCCTTCGTGATTGTCAGCCACAAAACGGTCCAGCAGGCGTACGCCATAGCCGGTTGCCCCCTTGGGGGTGACTTCACTGTCTTTGGTGGCCCAGGCCATTGCCGCAATATCAAGGTGCGCCCATGGGCGGTCCTTGGTGATAAAGCGTTTGAGGAACTGTGCCGCCGTGATCGAGCCTGCCGGGCGACCGCCAACGTTTTTCATATCCGCAATGTCGGATTTCAGCTGATCATCATACGCCTTGCCCAGCGGCAAGCGCCAAACCGGTTCATTCACCGCAAGGCCCGCATTGGTAATTTGCGCCGAAAGCGTATCATTATTGGAAAACAGCCCGCCATTTTCATAACCCAGGGCAATAATGATCGCCCCGGTCAGGGTTGCCAGATCAACAATCAGGCTCGGGTCATATTTTTCCTGCACATAGGTCAGGGCGTCACACAAAACCAGGCGGCCTTCGGCATCGGTATTGATCACTTCAATCGTCTGACCCGACATGGATGTCACCACATCGCCCGGGCGCTGTGCGGTTGAAGACGGCATGTTTTCCACCAGGCCAATCACACCAATCACATTTGATTTGGCATTACGGCCCGCCAGTGCCTTCATCAGCCCCGACACAACACCGGCACCGCCCATGTCAAACTTCATGTCTTCCATGCCAGCGGCCGGTTTAATCGAAATCCCGCCGGTATCAAAGGTCACCCCCTTGCCAACAAAGGCAATCGGGGCTTCTTTTTTCTTGCCACCGTTCCAGCGCATCACCACCAGATAAGGCTTTTGTGCCGACCCCTGTGCAACACCCAAAAGCGCGCCCATGCCCAGCTTTTTCATTTCCTTTTCGTCAAGAACATCGATTTCGACACCCAGCTTTTCCAGCGCCTTAACTTCGGCAACAAAGCTTTCCGGGTACAAGACGTTGGCGGGTTCGGACACCAGATCGCGGGTGAAGAACACACCATCGATCACTTTTTTGGCGTTCTCGAACTGTTTTTTGGCTTCTTTGGGTTCTTTAACTGCAACTGAAATCGCTTTCAGTGCCGGTTTGTCGTCCTTGGTTTCGGTGGTGCGATATTTATCAAACCGGTAATCGCGAAGGGCCGCGCCAGTGGCAAAATCGCTGGCCAGTTCATCCATATCAAACAGAACGGTAATGTCTTTTTCACCTGTGCCCTGTGCGGCAACAGCAACCTGACCGCCCAGTTTTTGCGCGGCAATCACATCAAATTCGGCTTCGCTGCCAATGCCAAAAATAACAATGCGCGACAGCTCGACATTTGCGGGTGAAAGGATTTGCAGGCTTTGCCCTGCCTTGCCCTTAAAGGTCGATGCCTTGATGGCCCGTGCAACAGCCCCCTTGGTGGCTTCATCCAAGGCAATGGCGCTGGGCATCAGATCGCCGCCCTCGGTGGCAAAGGCCACAACCGCGCCGGAAGCCGGAACTGCGAGATCGGAAAAAGTGATCTTCATATCTAAAAGGACTCCTGAAATTTTCTGGGTCTGTTTATGCACAAGTTATGCACGAGTCCGCCACCCGGTTGCGGACATATCGCGAATGTATCCCGTCTGGGTCAAAAACCCAATCTTCCCAATTTAGCGTGATGCCCGCCGAAAGAAAGGGTTATCCCGTATCGAAACAAAAAAATCATCCCTGCCATCCTGCTCCGGTCGCTTTAAAATTGCTAAAAATCAAGGCGGCGATTTTACGGCCATGCATGATGACAAACCAACGTATCAAAGCTGCAAGGTTTCATCATGGTTTCGCGCCCCATTCCCATCCTGCCAACCGAACCGGCATCGGCTCAGACACCCGCTGCCCAACCGCTGCCCATCTGGCGCGGAGCGTTTCGCCCGTTATTTTTACTGGCCGGGTTGCAAGCCATTATCGGGGTTGTGTGGTGGTTATCCTCCATGATCCACGGGCTTTGGGCGCCACAACTGGGCACAACCGCCCTTTGGCATGGTCATGAAATGATCTTTGCCTTTGGCGGGGCGGCATTGGGTGGCTTCTTGCTTACTGCAATTGCCAACTGGACCGGGCGCCCCCCTTTGCAAGGCCGCACCATTATGCTGCTGACCTTGTGCTGGCTGGCGGGCCGGGTGGCAATGGTATATGCCGCCAACATCAATCTGACGGTTTTGCTGGTGGCCGAACTTGCCTATTTCGTGGTGCTGATCGCGCTTGCCGCGCGCGAACTGATTGCGGGTAAAAACCGCCGCAATCTTAAATTATTGGCCGTTATCGCAATTCTGGCGGTTATCGACGCCCTGTTTGTGCTGGCGGCAAAAGACGGCATTCAACTGGATGCCGAAATTTTCCCGCGCGCGGGCATCTTCATCTTTCTGGTGCTTATCGCCCTTATCGGCGGGCGGATCATTCCCGGTTTCACCCGAAACTGGCTGATCCGCGCCGGGAAATTACCTGGCATGGCCGAACCGGTTTCGTTTAACCGGTTTGATGCCCTGTGCATGGGCACCCTCATCGCGTCGGCCATTCTGGCCTTTACCCCGTGGCAACAAGGTGCTGGCATTGTTTTAATGGCAACGGCGGTTTTGCACTATGCCCGTCTGGGCCGCTGGCGCGGCATTCATACAACCCGCGAACCGCTGGTGATTATGCTGCACGCGGCCTATTTCTGGCTGCCAACCAGTTTGCTGCTTATGGGTTTTGCCCTGCTACGCCCCGATTTATACAGCCTTAACGATGCCCTTCATGCAGGCGGGGCCGGTGCCATGGCCTGCATGATCATGGCGGTTGGCGGACGCGCCGCACTGGGCCATACCGGCCGGGCGCTTGCGGCGGGCAAGGTCTTTACCATCGGGTTCTCGCTGATCTGGCTGGCAACCGCCCTGCGCCTGATCGCGCCTGTGGCAGGCAACGCCTATCTAACCGTTCTGGCTGCGGCAACCTTGTGCTGGGTTGGCGGCTGGCTGTTATTTGTGCTGCGTTATGCCCCGATCCTGATCGGACCGCCGGTAAAAAAAGGATAGCTCCAACAACAGCCTTTACACCGGCTGATCAAGCATATCATCCGTCCACAGACCCATACCCGCAGCACTGCCTTTGACATATTCCACCTGCCCGTCGTCGGCATCCCCGGTTAACACCCAGCCATGACGTTCATAAAACCCGTGGGCGCGGATTTTGGGGTTGGCATCGGTGGTGAGTGATATTTCATCGCAGCCCTGGGCGAAAAGCCAGTCTTCAGCGGTTTTTAACAGGGCAGAGCCAATGCCCCGCCCGTCAAATTCCGGATCAACGAACAGCGCCCACAGCGTTGCCTCTTTGGGTAGGGCAATGGCAAAACCGGCGATAACAGGGCCATCCCCCGCATCGGCGGTTTCTGCCACCCAAATGCCCGTGCCGTCTTTTAACCAGTCAAACCATGCCGTTTTGGTAATACCGCGCGCCGTCAGCTCCGCCATCGTCAGGCGGTTTTCGGTAACCTTTAACCGAATGGTGAAAACAGCCTCCACATCGCTGGCAATGGCGGGTCGTATGTTCAAATTATTTGGTCCCATGCAGGGGTTCGCCCGGTGCAAACCACCCTGACCGCGTTTTTATCGCAGCAGTCCGCTGGCGCAAATAACAAAACACAAATTGATGATACCATCCTTACGACCCTGCCTGCGGCGGGCTTAACCGTACCGGCTGGCGTTTGCGGCCCCAATTGCCCGGTTGCGGGCGAAACACCCCGGCACAGGTGGTACCGCATTGGGTGCAATGGCCCTGTGCATCCAGTTTCCAGTCCGATAATTCATACCAGTCCCGGCCAATCAAACGGGTATGGCACTGATGGCAATAAGTGCTGGATGCAGCATGGTCATGCACATTACCAACATACACATAGCGCAGCCCGTTTTGCCGGGCGATATTGCGCGCCCGGATCAGGGTTTGCGCCGGGGTGCGCGGCGTATCCATCATTTTCCAGTCGGGGTGAAAGGCACTGAAATGCAAAGGCACATCAGGGCCAAGATTGGCCATGATCCAGCGAGTCATCGCATCAAATTCATCATCGCTGTCATTTTCACCCGGGATGACCAGATTGGTCAGTTCAAACCACACCCCGGTTTCCTGTTTTAAGTAAACCAGCGTTTCCAGCACATCATCAAGATGGGCCGAACAAAGCTTGTGATAAAACGCCTCGGTAAAACCTTTTAAATCGACATTGGCGGCATCCATATGGCGGAAAAACTCGGTGCGCGCATCCTTGCCAATATAGCCCGCTGTCACGGCAATGGTTTTAATCCCTGCCGCCCGGCACGCCTTTGCCACATCCTCCGCATATTCCAGAAAAATCACCGGGTCGTTATAGGTAAAGGCCACCGCCGAACAGCCCCATTGTTTTGCGGTTTGCACAATCATATCGGGGGTGGCAAGGCTACCCACCGCATCCATTTGTCGTGCCTTGGAAATTTCGTGGTTCTGGCAAAATTTGCAGGTCAGATTGCAGCCCGCCGTGCCAAAGGACAAAACCGGGCTTCCGGGAAAAAAATGGTTCAGCGGCTTTTTCTCGACCGGATCAATACAAAACCCCGATGACCGGCCCCAGGTGGTCAGCACCACCTGATCATTCTGCCGTGCGCGCACAAAACAAAGCCCGCGCTGCCCCTCGCCCAGCTTGCAATATCGCGGGCAGACATCGCATTGAATGCGACCGTCATCCAGATGGTGCCAGTAACGGCCCGGCACAGTATCGGTTAAGGGGGCTTGCGCACCGGTTAATGTGGGGGGTGCGGTCATCATGGTCAGGTCCGCCTTTTAATAAAATGCAGCATCCTTTGAAAATCTAGTCTCACACGCTATCTTTTGCAAAGGATCGCAGATCAAAAGGGATGCGCCATGACCATTATTCGCCCTGCCGCCATTGCCGGTACGTTTTATCCCGCCGATGCCAACGAATTGCGCGCAACCATTGCAAACCTGATGGCATCTGCCGCCACCCACGCCCCGCGCGAAAGTGCGCCCAAGGCCATTATCGTGCCCCATGCCGGGCTGGTGTTTTCCGGTGCCATTGCCGCCGATGGCTTTGCTACCCTTTTGCCTGCGACCCGCACCATCAAGCGTTTGGTGATTATTGGCCCGGCCCATCGCATGGCGTTTCAGGGCATTGCCGTGGCCGATGCCACCGCTTTTGCCACCCCCATGGGGAATGTGGCGGTGGA
The DNA here is from genome assembly GCF_040148805.1 of Thalassospira sp. NFXS8. Lineage (NCBI taxonomy): Bacteria > Pseudomonadati > Pseudomonadota > Alphaproteobacteria > Rhodospirillales > Thalassospiraceae > Thalassospira > Thalassospira sp. NFXS8. The sequence continues at coordinate 1,036,237 of NZ_JAGEMF010000001.1, forward strand.
TGAAGCGGCGATTAACAGCGTTCTGACCCTGCCGCAGGTGCAGCGCCTTAATGCAGCACATGTGCAGGAACACGGGCTGGAAATTGAATTGCCATTTATTCAGCATATTTTTGATAATCAGCCCGACATCACCATCGTGCCTCTACTGGTCAGCCGGTGTGCCGCGCATCAAGTTGAAGAAGTGGTTGAAAAACTGTGGGGCGGGCCGGAAACCCTGATTGTGATTTCGTCCGACCTGTCGCATTTCCACGATGATGCCACAGCGCGCCAAATGGATGACCGCACCCGCCAGCTGATTGAAAATTTCCGTGCCGAGGAACTGGGTTTTGACGATGCCTGTGGTTGCCTGCCCATTGTCGGCCTGCTACGCGCAGCGCGCAAACGCGCCATGGATGTGAAAACGCTTTCACTGCAAAATTCCAGTGCCACCAGCGGCGAGACATCCCGTGTAGTGGGTTACGGCGCATGGGCCTTTTACGATAGCGCACCGCATGATTCCAAAAATAATGAAAGCGGTTTCACCGATGCCACCCAAAACATTCTAAACCGGCATGGAAAGGGGTTGCTGCGCCTTGCCAGCCAGTCAATCCGCCATGGGCTGGCGCAGGATGCCCCCCTGCAAGCGAACATCGACACGTTGCCAGATGAGCTGAAACACCCCGGTGCCTGTTTTGTGACCTTGAAGTTAAATGGCGATTTACGCGGGTGCATTGGGTCCATCATCGCACATCGCACTCTGGCGCAAGATGTGTGTGAAAACGCTTTCAAGGCGGCCTTTGGCGACCCGCGCTTTGCCAAAATTACGGCGGCAGACCTGACGGATGATCTGGAAATGTCGATTTCGGTATTATCAAAACCACAGCCGTTTCCCTTTGAAAGCGAAGCCGATTTTATCGACAGGCTGACCCCGTTTGAGGACGGTATTATTTTATCTGATGGCAACAAACGCGGCCTTTTTTTGCCACAAGTCTGGGATCAACTGCCCGACCCGACAGATTTTACCCGCCACCTGAAACGCAAGGCAGGATTGCCGATGGATTACTGGTCACACACCCTGACAGCGCAACGCTTTGTCACACGCGGGATTGAAAGCAAAACCGTGTTTGCACCGGGCACCCTTTGGGCAGAACACAACCATCACCGGTAAAGATACGGACTGGACCTTTCTTGTAAAATTGCCTAGGTCATCCCCTATGAACATATTCCCCCAGACAAAGGATTTCCCATGACCAACGGCTTGCCCGCAAATGCCCACGCCCTTGAAAACGGCCTGATCGAGATTGCCCGCAAGGCCGGTGCGGCAATCATGGAAATCTATAAAACCGATTTTGAAGTGCGATCCAAGGATGACGCGTCGCCGGTCACCGAGGCCGACGAAGCCGCCGAAGCCATTATTCTGCCTGGCCTGCATGCCCTGACACCCGATGTTAAAATCGTATCCGAAGAAAGTGCCGCGGCAGGCGATATTCCCGATGTATCAACGGAAACCGATTTTTTCTGGCTGGTAGACCCGCTGGATGGCACCAAGGAATTTATCAAACGCAATGGCGAATTTACCGTCAACATCGCGCTGATTGCCAAAGGTGTGCCGGTTATGGGGGTTGTTTATGCCCCGGCGCTGGAAAAGCTGTATTTCGGCGGGCCTGACGGTGCCAAGCTGATTGAAAACGATACCGACCCCAAAACCACCACCATCACTGTACGCCCCATGCCAGATAATGGCATCGTGGTGGTTGGATCGCGGTCCCATGGCGACCCTGAAGCAATGAAAGCATTTTTGGGCGATTTGAAAGTTCGCGAAATGCGCCCGGCAGGAAGTTCGCTTAAACTGTGCCTGATCGCACAGGGCGAAGCCGACCTTTACCCGCGCCTGGGTCGCACCATGGAATGGGATATCGGGGCGGGCCATGCCGTTCTCGCCGCTGCCGGTGGCATGGTTGAAAACATGGATGGCCGCCCGTTTATTTATGGCAAGGGCGATTTCGCCAATCCCTATTTCATTGCGCGCAGCCCGTCGGTGCCTGTCACCTACCAGCACTGATCCCGCCTGCCGATTCTGGCGGGAAAACCGGCAATATGACCAAAATAATTACGCACGCAGGATGGAAATTATTTCGTCCTGCGTGCCTGTTTTCCCGCCACCATCAATGTGCCTTGCACAAAGCCCGGATGTTTTTAAGCCATAATCAATGCGATAAACGCAACGCAGTGCAACATAATCCCCATAGCTACGAAACGGTATTGAAACCCGCAGAAACCTTGACTTTTTCATAAACCGGGAATACTATAATTTTATCGCCACACAACGTGTAGGTGACGTAAATAGCCGCCGGAATCACGGCGACGCGGTTCGGATCACTACCGCGGAGCGATACCGAACTATAGCGTAAAAGAGCCGCCATTTATGGCGGCTCTGCGGTGTTTGGGGTACATCACCGGGTATTTTATTATACCCTGCCATTTCGGCCATATGCCAGCACGGCCATTGCCACACAAACGGCAACCACCGACAGCCCCGGCAAAGCCCAATTCCCTGTAGCCCCCAAAAGCGACGTTCCCACCGCCGGGCCCATGATCGCCCCCAATGTATAACTTTGCGCCACCAGCACCAGCACTGCCGGATCATACCCCCGTGTGCCACCCGCTGCGGCCAGTAACACCGCAACGGTATAAAGCCCGGCCACACACATGCCGATGACAAAGGCAATGACAACGCCAAAACTGTCATAGGTTGCGCCCGTGGCATTGCCAAATCCCATTAAAACCGCCCCGGTCAGCAGAAATCCCAGGCATAACAGCCCCAGCCGGGCGCCCCCGACCCGGTCAGCCAGATGCCCCAAAACCGGCTGGCACACAGTACCGCCAATGGCAAACACCGTCGCCAGCCATAAACCGGCCTGGGCGCCCCCCAAACTGCGTTCGGCCTGAAGCGGCAACACCGCCAAAAAACACACTTCAAGAAAACCCGCGACAAAGGCAATTACAGCCAGTTGCCAATGCCCCACCCAACGATGCCCGGCAACAACCAATGCCCGCGCCAGATGGTTCTGCACGGCATCAATCATCCCCCTGAACGTGAAACGCCCCCGGCTATTTCCCCCCATAAGAAACGCGGTTTCCGGCTTATCCACCAAACGGGCGATGGTGATATTGCTATTTGTATTGCTTTCACCGGCATCAGATGGTTGCAGCCCGTTATGCGGCCCGCCCGCACCATCGGAACGGCGGGTTATTTCCATGCGCAGGCGGGGAAAGACACTGGCGCACCCCGCCGGTATAATCGCCCCGATAATGGCAAGGCCCATCATCAAAACGGGCTGATCCCCAAGCCATGAAATGGCCGCAGGGCCAAGGGCAATGCCCAACCCCATCAGGGTTTCATGAATGCCCACGGCGGCCCCGACCCCGCTTTGGGGGGCCAGTTGCACAATCAACCCGTCACATACCGTCCAGCGTAAAATAAGGCCCAACCCGGCAAACATTACCAACGGCATTAGAAACCAGCCAGCCGGGGCCATTACCAGAACCCCTATCACCAAAGCCGATGAAACACTGCTGACCAGTAAAAGCCAAAACGGGTGAAACCGGCGAACCAGCCCCGGTGTGGCAAACCCGCCCACCAGCACCGTCAACCAATACAGGGATAAAACCAGCCCACTTGCCCCGTCATCCATCCCGGCCCGGGTTAATACCAGCGGGATCAGCGTATCCATGACGCCGATTTGCAAAATCTGGGCGGCGAATGATGCCAGATTAACCAGCACCAGGGCGACAAAAACCTGTTTTCCTGAAAGCGACGTCATGACATGGCCCTCCGTGCGGTAAAAACACCGCGGGGGGCCTGACGTGGGTGTTTACCGGCAGGCCGAACAAAACATTTTGGCACACATTTACACGCACCACGCGCGAACCAGCCAACGATCATGGCGACAGCGGTTCAGAATGCCAGGTTACAAACCTATCGCGTCAGACAGCACGTTTCAACATGGCAAGGCCCTGATACCGACCTTCATCGAAACCCGGCACCGAAGTTCGAGGACCATGTTATATTGCAATCGAAAATTCCTGCATTTGCCATATCGGGCAGGGGCGATGTGCCTTGCCTTTGCTCCTTAGTATCGCTAGGTATTTCAACAGATTGAAATTTTATCAATGGTGGTGCCATGTCCCCCGCCCTGACCATTCGTGTTTATTCCGAAGGTGCCCTTGCACAGGCAGCAGGTAAATTGCGTGCTGGCGAACTGGTGGCTTTTCCCACCGAAACAGTTTACGGGCTGGGGGCCGATGCCACCAACAAGGATGCCGTTGCCGGTATTTTTGCCGCCAAACAGCGCCCGTCCTTTAACCCGTTAATCAGCCATTTCCCGGATCGCGATGCCGCAGCGCGCCATGCCGTATTTGATGACCGCGCCAATAAACTGGCTGCGGCATTCTGGCCCGGTGCGTTGTCGCTGGTGCTGCCCAAACGCGAAGACAGCACAATTTGCGAATTAACCACCGCCGGGCTGCCCAGTATTGCCGTGCGCGTGCCTGCCCATGATATGGCCCGTGCCCTGTTGCGCGCGGCCGACCGGCCCATTGCCGCCCCTTCTGCCAACCGGTCGGGCCGTATCAGCCCCACCACGGCGGGGCATGTGGCGGCATCGCTGGGCAATGCCATTTCCATGATTCTGGATGGCGGGCCATGCGGTGTTGGCCTTGAAAGCACAGTGGTTGATTTAACCACCGACCGGGTTGTGATGCTGCGCCCCGGTGGTGTCACCCCCGAACAGATCCGTGATGTTCTGGGCGTTGATGTTGTGATGGCCGAAACCGATGACAATGCCCCGAAATCCCCGGGCATGATGAGCAGCCATTACGCGCCGGGCCTTCCGGTGCGCCTGAACGCAACCACGCCTGATAACACGATCGGCGACGAAGTTTTGCTGGCCTTCGGCCCTGATTGTGCCACACGCGGATTTGCCCAGGTTTTATGGCTATCCAAATCCGGCGATGACCGCGAGGCCGCCGCTAATTTGTTTGCAGTATTGCATCAGGCCGATCAATGCCGGGTCAAAGGCATTGCCATTTGCCCGATCCCCGATACCGGGCTGGGCATTGCCATTAATGACCGCATGAAACGCGCCGCCGCCCCGCGCGGCTAGCCTGCGGCTGTCCTCCTGCTCTGCGGAGCTTGCCCTGTCGCCCGGTTAACATCGTTAATTTTATTTGGAACGCTTCATGCCCACACCGGTTTCGTCTGCCCCAACCGTTCCTGCCGACCTGATTACAGCCTTGCAAACCCGACTGGGGCCTAAAGGCTGGAGCATGGATGCCAGCGTTTTAGAACAGCATAACCGCGAAGCCCGTGGCAAATTTACCGGTGCGGCGAATATTGTGCTTTATCCTGCCAGCACCGATGAAGTTGCCGCCTGTGTGCGCCTGTGCCACAGCGCAGGCATTGCACTGGTGCCACAAGGGGGCAATACCGGGCGCTGTGGCGGGGCCGTTGCCGATAACGGCCAGATCCTGATTAATCTGGCCCGCATGAACCGGATTATCGATACCGATGCCCGTGATTTCACCATGACGGTGCAGGCCGGAACGATCTTGCACACCATTCAGCAAACGGCCGAAAACCTCGACCTGTTATTTCCGCTAAGCCTGGGCGCACAGGGCAGTTGCCAGATTGGCGGCAACCTTGCCACCAATGCCGGCGGGCTGAATGTTATTCGTTATGGCAACACCCGCGATCTGGTTTTGGGGCTTGAGGTTGTGTTGCCCGATGGCACAATCTGGAATGGCCTTTCCAAATTGCGCAAGGACAATACCGGCTATGATTTGCGCGATCTGTTTATCGGGTCCGAAGGAACATTGGGCATTATCACCGCCTGCACCCTGAAACTGTTTCCACGCCCGCGCCAGACGGCAACGGCATGGGTCGCCCTTGAAACTGTTGACGCAGCGCTGGACTTGCTGGCCCTGGCGCGGCGGGAAAGCGGCGATGCCATTGCCGCCTTTGAACTGATGAGCCAGTTCGCCCAGGATTTATGTATCCGCTATATTGAAAATTGCACCACGCCGCTGCAAACAACAGCACCGTGGTATGCAATGATCGAAATTACCTCGTCGCGCCCGTATGACGATTTGGCTGATGTGATGCAAGGTTTGCTGGAACGTGCCCTTGAAAGCGGTTTCATCAGCGATGGCACCGTCGCGCAGTCCGAAGCACAACGCGCCAATTTATGGGCATTACGGGAAGGTATTCCTCCGGCGCAAACCCGCGAAGGCGGCAGTATCAAACATGATGTTTCCGTGCCGGTTTCATCGGTTCCCACCCTGATCGAACGGGGCATTGCCCAGGCATTAAAACGCATTCCTGGCATTCGCCCGTGCCCGTTTGGCCATGTTGGTGATGGTAATATCCATTTCAATTTCAGCCAGCCGGTCGACATGCCCCGCGATATGTTTTTGGCCCAGTGGGAAGATTTAAACCGCGATATCCACGATATCGTCGCCGATCTGGGCGGATCCATCAGCGCGGAACATGGCATTGGCCGGTTAAAAGTCGATGAATTGGCGCATTATGCCGACCCGGCCAAAATACAGCTGTTAAAAGCCATAAAACAGGCCATTGACCCGCAAAACACCTTGAATCCGGGTAAGATTATCAACCATAAATAACATTATGGGTCCGCTCACAACAGGTGCCGGGGCAAGATGTTTGATATTGAAACCTATTCCCCGCTTAATGTCCTAAAACAGGTCGATGACGACATCTGGCTGGTTGATGGTCCCGTCATCGGGTTTCGGTATCTGGGCCTGAAATTGCCCTTTCCCACCCGGATGACGGTTGTTCGTCAGTCCAGTGGTGAAATCTGGCTACACTCCCCCGTCAAGCTGTCATCTGCCTTGCAAATTCAGATCGATGCCCTTGGCCCGGTTCGATACCTGATTGCCCCCAACACCATTCATTATGCCAGCATCCCGGCATGGCAAAAAGCATACCCGGATGCACAAAGTTTTGGCGTTACCGGCATTCACAAACGCGCCCGTGCCAACGGAACAGAGATCAGGCTTGATCACATTCTGGGTGACGCCGCCGACCCGGGATGGTCTGGCGAAATTGACCAGCTGGTGGTGCGCGGCGGGTATTTGACCGAGGCGGTATTTTTCCATCGTGCGTCCAAAACCCTGATCCTGACCGATCTGATCGAAAATTTTGAAGCCCCCAAAATCAAAAGCCCGATCTGGCGCTTTTTGATCAGATTATTCGGATCAATGGACCCGCACGGTGCGGCCCCGCGTGACATGCGTGCCACCTTTATTGGCCACAAACCGGCATTGCGCAGTGCCGTTTCCCAAATGATAGACTGGCAGCCCCAACGGGTTATTCTGGCGCATGGCCGCTGGTATGACAAAAACGCCGTTGCCGAATTAAAACGGGCTTTCGCCTGGGTGCGATAAACGACAAAGGCAGGTTGAACGAATAAAAGGGGCGCGACCCTGCCGCACCCCTTTATAAACCCGATCTGAAAATCAGATATCAAAGCCGCTTATTTCGGCCCTTCCCAGTCATTCAAGGCATCGGTTTTCATCTGGCGGCGTTCTTCTGGCGAAAGTTTCCAGTTGTCGCCAAAGGCGGCTGACTCCCACGACCCATAAGTCGGGTTTGGCAGCATAAACCAGCGTTCGCCCCAGTAATCGGCATATTCATCCATTTTGGCGATACGGCCTTTGATATCGCCGCCCATGTCATCAACGAAATCGCCAAAATTATCGCCAAACATCATGATGATACGATGATCGGCCGCCACGGCCTCCCAGCGCGTGCCTTTATCCGATCCCCATTCCTTTTTTTCGCCGCGCACCATAACGTGGTCGGCATCGGCATCGGGAAAGCCATATTTCTTAAGATTGTTGATGGTGGCGGCTTCTTCACCGGCTTTGCGGTTGGTGACGTAATAAACAGCCACCCCTTTGTCCGCAGCAGCCTTGGTCAGTTCCAGCGCGCCCGGGGTCGGCGTTGACATTTCGGTATTTACAAATTCCGCCCAGGTTTTGGAACTATAGGATGAATCCGCCGTTACAACCCACGACTGATAGGCCGAGTTATCAAGAACGGTTTCATCAACATCAAGAATAATGGCCGGTGATTTGGACATATAATTGTCGCCCTGTGCAAGGGCCGCAGTCCAGCTGTGGTCACCAATGGCGGCCCCAAGCAAACGTTGTGCGCCAGCATAAACGGATTTGGCCGTGGCTTTATATTCAACCGAGGTCTGATACCACAAGGCGGCATTCAACCCGTCATTTGGTTTTGCGTCCTGTGCCTGGGCTGCAAAAGATACCAAGGTGGCAAGTGCTGTGGCACCGGCCAGTTTCATAAATACGTTCATCTTATCATGCTCCCTGTTGTCTGCCCGACGGTTGACCGCCCGGTCAGGATCATTGGCAGGATGCCATGTTGACCGAACTTGAAAACCCCTTTTTTTGCCATTACACCGACAATCGCCGTTAAATGCGACATTTTCGCCACGGCCCGCCGCAAAACAAATTCGGCGCGATTATGCAAATCGCGCCGAAGCAGAAAACCATATGAACTTATTTACAGAGTCGAACGCTTTTCAAACCCGGAAAGATCTTCAACAATCGGCACGGCTTCTTCGTGAATACGGTCCACACGCGCATTTTCAGGGCCTTGCTGTGCCGCATTCAACATGGACTGCACCACCGATGGTGCCCCGCAAAAAACCGCTTCGACGGTGCCGTCACGACGGTTCCGCACCCAGCCTGTCAGGCCGCGCTTGCGGGCCTGTTCAACTGTCCATGCCCGATACCACACCCCTTGTACCCGGCCTTCAATCCGTACCAGTACAGCAATATCACCGGTGCCAGTTATCGGGTCGGGGTCTGTCTGTGACATGGTAAATCTTCCTTGGTTATCTGGGCATACGGCTCATTTGGCGCCGGGGATATCGGCGTGCAAATGGCTGTTTTCCTTAAAAATGCGTTTTTGCTCGTCACTGGCCGGGGCCTGATGGTTATCTTTCCATTCGTCATAGGTCATGCCGTAAACCACTTCGCGGGCCTGATCATAATCCATCGCAACATTATGGTCGCGCGCAGCGGACAAATACCATTTCGCCAGGCAGTTACGGCAAAACCCGGCCAAATTCATCAGGTCGATATTTTGTACATCCTTGCGGTTTTGCAAATGCCCGACCAACCCGCGAAAAGCAGCGGCTTCAAGTTCCAGGCGGGTTTGGGCGTCCAGCTCGGCGGCAATACCGCCCCCGGTTGCGGCTTCGTCACTTAAATTCGATCCGGCACAGTCAGACATTTTCCATCCTTTCGGCTGCACGCTGTTTGCTTAGTGATGTAATCAGTTCGGGAACTTGCGCAATGTCGGCTGCTTCACAAAACAGATCATTATCAATTTCGATCTGGCCGACCATTTCATGAACCCAGGTAATTTCATAGGGCACATGGATGGCTGCGCCACCGCATTCCAGCACCGGTAAAATATCGGACTTCATCGAATTGCCGATCATGACGGCTTCATTTGGTTCCACGCCATAACGCCCAAAAATGTTGCGATAGGTCAGTGGGTCTTTTTCCGAAACAATCTCAATCCCGGCAAACAGCTTTTCCAGCCCCGAACGCTCGATTTTAAGCTGCTGGGCAATCAAATCGCCCTTGGTAATCAAAATGATTTTACAATCAGCTTCGCTGGCAAAATGGCGCAACACTGTTTCGGCCCCGTCGATCAAACGGGTGGGTGCGCGCAACATCGATTTGCCAATTTTCGCCAATTCATGAATTTCAGCCGCGCTAATCTTTTTGTCCGAAAGTTCGATCGCGGTTTCAATCATCGACAGGGTAAAACCGGTAATGCCGTAGCCATAAATCGACAGATTTTCCAGCTCGGCCTGATACAGCCGTTCGTCAACCGTATCGGCATCGCCATAATTTTCCAGCATTTCGCGCAAACGTATATGAGCATCGCGAAACAGCGGCTCGTTGTGCCACAGCGTATCATCGCCATCAAAGGCAATCAGTTTGAACATTCACACTCTCTTGCATCGTTTCTTATAAAGGTGCCTTGCAACAGGTCGGCTCGGCAAAGGCTGGCCGACCATATGCCAGCGCCAGGCAGCGGTAAAGCCCTGCCCTTTTGTATTTAATATGCGTACGGCCCCGCGCAAAGAGGCAGTACCGCGTATTTGCATCACGTCGCGGTGAACAGGATGCCAACGGCAAAGTATGGGGACGGATGATGGCATAGAACGCGCAGCATCGTTTTCCCCGCATCAAACAACCTGTAGCTTTGTGCAATAAGTCCGTCTGACTGTGTATATGCCAAAACACAAGGGGCACCTACCTTGCATCCAGCCCGAACGGGGCGGGTTAAACAGCCCCAAACAGATGCAAGGAAAATACCCATGTCCGATATCGAAAATAAAGTCGTGGCCATCACCGGTGCCAGCAGCGGCATTGGCGAAGCAACAGCCCGCCTGCTGGCCGAAAAAGGTGCCAGTGTTTTTTTGGGTGCACGGCGCACCGAACGGCTTGAAGCCCTGGCAAACGAGATCAATGCCAAGGGGAGCAAGGCCGCATTTGCCAAACTTGATGTGACCGATGCCCAAAATATGCAGGAATTTGTCGATGATGCGATTGCGCAGTTTGGCAAGCTTGACGTGTTGTTTTCCAATGCCGGTGTCATGCCACTCTCCATGCTGTCATCACGCAAAACCGATGAATGGAACCGCATGATTGATGTCAATATTCGCGGTGTGCTGAACGGTATCAATGCTGCCCTGCCGGTTTTTGAAAAGCAGGGATCGGGGCATTTCATCAATACCGCCTCGATCGGGGCGCATGTGGTGGTGCCGACCGGCGCGGTTTATTGTGCAACCAAATATGCCGTCTGGGCCATTTCCGAAGGTCTGCGTCAGGAATCCAAAACCACACGCGTTACCACCATTTGCCCCGGCGTGGTTGAAACCGAACTGGGCAATGACATTACCGAAGAAACATCGAAAAATGCGCTCAAGGAATTCCGTAAAACCAGCCTCAGCCCCGATGCCATCGCGCGCGGCGTTGCCTACGCCATTGAACAGCCCCAAGACGTGGATATCAACGAAGTGATTATCCGCCCGACTGTCAGCGTGTTTTAATCCGCGAACAACAAAGCCGCCGGGAATGCTCCGGCGGCTTTGCTTTTTTCGTGATATTGGCGCGACCTTAAATCAGGCGTCGTCTTTTTCAAACTCGATGATAATCGCATCAACCGACAGGTTGGCACCTTGCTCGGCATGTATGGTTTTGATCACGCCCTTACTTTCGGCTTTCAGCACGTTTTCCATTTTCATCGCTTCGAGAATGCAAAGTTCCTGTCCGGGCTGAACCGTCTGCCCTTCCTCGACCGAGACCTTGACCAGAAGGCCCGGCATCGGCGAAAGCAGGAAATTCGACATATCGGGCGGGGCCTTGAACGGCATCAGTTTTTGCAGTTCGGCAATACGCGGGCGCAGAACCTTGATGGTCTTTTGCACGCCATTGGTTGCCAGACGATAGCCCGTCCCATCAACATCCACCTGAACGCAGAGCGGCACACCATCAATTTCGCCGAAAAACAGGCTGTCGCCAATTTTCCAGTCCGACACCACACCAAAGCTGCGGTCACCAATGGCAACAATGTAATCGCCATTAACACCGTCAATTTCGATATCAAACGGGGTGTGGTCATCGCCGGTCACGGCAACCCAGCTTTCATGCACCGGGGCGGCGTTATCGCGGAACTGCCCGGTAATGCCGCCATTGCGTTCGGCCATGCGCTGGTTGATATAGGCCACCACCGTGATCAGGGTTTGCGGGTCATCATTGGGCAAATCATCGGCCGAGAAACCGTTGGGATATTCTTCGGCAATGAAATTGGTGGTGATATTACCATCCTGGAAACGTTTATTGGCCATAACCGCCGCCAGAAACGGAATATTATGCGAAATACCGCGAATGAAATAGGCATCCAGCGCGCTTCGCATATGATGGATCGCTTCGGCCCGATCTGCGCCATAGCTGACCAGCTTTGCCACCATCGGGTCGTAGAACATGGAAATTTCACCGCCCTCGAACACGCCGGTATCAACGCGGACATTATCGGTTTCAACGGGCGGCTGATAATGCACAAGGCGCCCGGTTGAGGGCAAAAATTCGCGGAACGGGTCCTCGGCATAAATGCGGGTTTCCATTGCCCAGCCGGTTAAGGTCACATCGTCCTGGCGCAGCGTTAATTCCTCGCCAAAAGCAATGCGAATCATCCATTCGACCAGATCCTGCTTGGTGACAAGCTCGGTCACCGGATGTTCAACCTGCAGGCGGGTATTCATTTCAAGGAAGTAGAAATTTTTGTCTTTATCGACAATGAATTCCACCGTCCCGGCGGAGCAATAATCCACAGCACGCGCCAGGGCCACCGCCTGTTCGCCCATGGCCTTGCGGGTTTCAGGGTCGATAAACGGTGACGGAGCTTCTTCCACCACTTTCTGATGGCGGCGTTGAATGGAGCATTCGCGCTCGCCAAGATAAATCGCATTACCGTGTTTGTCGGCCAGCACCTGAATTTCAATATGGCGCGGCTGTTCGACGAACTTTTCAATGAATACACGATCATCGCCAAAGCTGGAGGCTGCTTCAGACGTGGCACGCTCAAACCCTTCACGGCATTCGGCATCATTATGCGCAATGCGCATGCCCTTGCCGCCACCGCCCGCCGATGCCTTCAGCATCACCGGATAACCAACTTCGTTGGCGATTTTCACCGCTTCGTCAGTATCCTTGATCACGCCCATATAGCCCGGCACGGTCGAAACGCCGGCATCGGCCGCTATTTTTTTCGAGGTGATTTTATCACCCATGGCGCCAATGGCACCGGTGGGTGGGCCGATAAATTCAATTTCAGCTTCGGCCAGGGCCTTGGCGAAATTCTGATTTTCAGACAGAAACCCGTAACCGGGGTGAACAGCCTGCGCACCGGTTTGCTTGCAGGCATCAATGATTTTATCGATCAGCAAATAGGACTGATTGGACGGGGCCGCGCCGATATGCACGGCTTCATCCGCCATTTGCACATGCAGGGCGTTTTTATCGGCGTCGGAATAAACGGCAACAGTGGCAATGCCCATTTTGCGCGCCGATTTAATAACACGGCAGGCAATTTCGCCACGGTTGGCAATCAGGATTTTGGTAAACATATCTGGATGCTCCGGGCTTATAACGGGATGTTGCCGTGTTTTTTAACGGGGTTCTTGATGTCCTTGTTGCGCAGCATCGCAAGCGATTTGCACACCCGGCGCCGGGTGCCATGCGGCATGATGACATCATCGATAAAGCCCTTGCGCCCCGCGACAAACGGATTGGCAAATTTTTTGCGATATTCTTCGGTGCGGGCTTCGATTTTGGCCGGGTCGTTCATATCGGCCCGGAAAATGATTTCCACCGCCCCTTTGGGCCCCATCACGGCGATTTCGGCACTGGGCCAGGCATAGTTGACATCCCCGCGCAAATGCTTGGACGCCATCACGTCATAGGCCCCACCGTAAGCCTTGCGGGTAATGACGGTTACCTTGGGTACCGTTGCCTCGGCATAGGCATAAAGCAGTTTGGCGCCGTGTTTGATGATACCGCCCAGTTCCTGTGCGGTGCCCGGCATAAAGCCCGGCACATCGACAAAGGTAACGATGGGAATGTTATAGGCATCACAAAAACGTACGAAACGGGCGGCCTTTTTGGAACTGGCAATGTCAAGGCACCCGGCCAGAACCATTGGCTGATTGGCAACAATACCAACACTTCTGCCATCCATGCGGGCCATACCGATGATGATGTTTTTGGCGTAGTCCGGCTGAATTTCGTAAAAATCGCCTTCATCAACGGTTTTTAGGATCAGTTCCTTCATGTCGTAAGGCATATTGGGGTTTTCGGGCACCAGGGTATCAAGCGAGAAATCATCGCGATTAACCGGGTCCTCACATTTGCGTGCCGGTGGCTGTTCCTTGTTCGACAGCGGCAGGAAATCGATAAAACGGCGGGTTTGCAGCAGCAAATCAACATCGTTTTCAAAGGCCAGATCCGCCACCCCGGAAACGGCGGTGTGCGTCATCGCCCCGCCCAGTTCCTCGTGGGTGACTTCTTCGTGGGTAACGGTTTTCACCACATCCGGCCCGGTCACGAACATATAGGAACTGTCCTTGACCATGAAAATAAAGTCTGTCATCGCCGGGCTGTAAACTGCCCCACCCGCACACGGCCCCATGATCAGCGAGATTTGCGGAATAACACCCGATGCCTCGACATTACGCTGGAACACATCGGCATAGCCCGCCAGGCTTTCGACCCCTTCCTGAATACGGGCCCCGCCCGAATCATTCAGGCCAATCACGGGTGCGCCCACCTTCATGGCCTGGTCCATGATCTTGCCGATTTTGCGCGCATGTGCCCCCGAAAGAGCACCACCAAAAACGGTAAAATCCTGGCTAAACACAAATACCAGACGGCCATTGATTGTGCCGTGGCCCGTTACCACGCCATCACCGGGAATGCGGTTTTCGGTCATGCCGAAATCAACGCAATCATGTTCAACGAACATGTCCCATTCCTCGAAACTGTCTTCATCAAGCAGCACATCAAGGCGTTCACGGGCGGTAAGCTTGCCTTTGGCGTGTTGCTTGTCGATGCGCTTTTGCCCGCCGCCCATTGCGGCGTCGGCACGCATTTCTTCGAGTTTGGTGATGATATCCTGCATGCTGGCTGATCCTTGTTTTTGGCCCGGCCGGAATTAAAACAGCTTCCCGCAGAATGCGGGCGCAAAATTGAAATACCATTATTCGGTACTGGAATGCCAATTATTTTTACACGGGTTATTTTAATACCGCAATGGCGCAAACACCTGAATTCCCTAACGTCAAAGGAAAATACCAGCTGAGACGGAACTAAAGTCTACCCACATCAGAAAGGTCGCATATAACGGGAAAAGGCAAAAACAGGGCAATTCAAACGTGTAAAACACCCCAAATTGCCCTGCCCGATGCAATATCGCAAGACCAATACCTAGCAGGCCGCGATTGTGCGATAAGTATTGCGGCCCCCTTTTTTCGCCAGATACAGCGCACGGTCGGCCTTGCGATACAGGTTTTCAGCATCACATTCGCAGCCTTTGCAATAGCTGATACCGATGCTAGCCCCAACGATGATTTCGTGGCCGTCAATCATACGCGGGCGGCCTATTTCCTGAATGATCCGGGCAGCGGGAATTTGCGCTTCTTCGGGGTTGGCCATAGCTGGCAGTAAAATGGCAAATTCATCGCCGCCCAAACGGGCCACCACATCGGCATCGCGAAAACGTGACCGCAGAAAAGTCGCAATTTCGATCAGCAATTTATCACCGGCCGGGTGACCATAGGTATCGTTTACCTGTTTGAACCAGTCGAGATCAAGCAGCAACAAGGCAACGTTCTGCTTGATCCGTTCGCTCAGCCGGATGGCCTGATCAAGGCGATCATTAAACAGGTGCCGATTGGCCAGCCCGGTTAACGGATCGGTCAGGGCCATCTGGCGAATTTGCGCCTCGATGGTTTTCGACGGGGTAATATCACTGTGTGTTCCCGACATGCGAAGGGGGGTGCCATCAGCGGCACGGTCAAATACCTTCCCCCGGTCCAGCACCCAGACCCATTTACCGTTTTTATGGCGTATCCGGCATTCACATTGATAATAGGTGCTGCGCCCGGCGAAATGTTCATCCAGCAAACGATCCGAAGCCGCCAGATCATCGGGATGGCACAAATCGCGCCAGACCTGAATGCTGAGTGGTCCCAGTTCTTTCAGGGTATAGCCAATAATTTCGGCCCAGCGTTCGTTAAAACGCATGTCTCCGGTTTGAATGTTCCATTCCCATGTGCCAGCGTTAGTACCACGAATAATTTCGTCCAGGCGCTGGCGTTCGGCTACCAGGTCCAGGTTTGCCTGTTCAAGGCGATGGGCGTAATCATTACGTTCGGTGACATCGAAGATTATCGAATGCAAAAATTCCTTGCCATGAATACGGATGGTTCCGGTATTCACCTCGACATCGCGAACCTCGCCGCTGGCAAGACGATGATGAAAGCTGAAATGGGCAGAACCATCGGTAACTGTCCGTTCCATCGCCATGCCAACCTGATCCCCCGTCTGCACGTTGATATCCCGAATGGTCATATGGCAAAGCTGTTCATGGCTATAGCCATAAAACCGCAAGGCAGCAGCGTTTGCATCGTGAATAACACCGGTTTCAGGATCTATCAGCAATTTGATCGCCGGGTTATGGAGGAACATCTGCCGATAAATCGACTCACGTTCTGCCATTGCCTTTTCGACGGTATAAACGTCGCTGATATCGGAGAAGGATATTACGACGCTGTCAAATTCATCGGTTTCAGGGTTATAGGCAGGAATAGCCTGCATCCGTACCCAAATTGTATCGGAGGTAATGGACCCACGACAAACACCGATAATGGCCGCATCAAAAGCAAAGCCGGTACGCAACACAACATTAACCGGATGGTCTGCAATATCGATCGGCGTGCCGGTTTCATCAAGCAGGCGCACCCCGTCAGCAAGGGGATGCCAGTTTTCAAACTGCGCCGGATTAACGCCCAGAATGCCGGACGCAGCAGCATTGTGCCGTACTACCTGCCCCGACAGATCATGCACCAGAATACCCTCGGCAACATGATCAAGAATAAATTCGTTACGTTCGCAAAGTTCCTTGCGGGCGCGCATTTCGCTGTTGGCAGCATCCGGCAAGGCCCGCATGCTGCCAACAATTTTCGGGTTTCCCTGGGCAGCACCCATTGTTGTTATCATCGCATGGTCAAGCACCTGAACCCATGCCCCATCGGTACGCCGCAGTCGAAACTTGCGAACGATGGCACCGTTGGTCCAGTTTTGCGGATTTTGCGTCAGGTTTAATCTGGCGACATCATCAGGATGTAACAAATCCTGCCACCAGTTTGCCGCCGTCAGATTAACCTCGTCAGGGTGCAACCCCAGCAAGGCACTGCAATTGGCACTGATATAGCTGCCTTGCGGATCTTCAAGATCAACACAATAAATAACACACGCCACGTCACCCGCGGCATTTTCGCCATCAACAATGCCAGCCGTGAAGCCGTCATCATGCAACCCGTCGGCTTTAGCCCCGGTATGAAAAAGCGCGTTCATATTTTTTTATTACCACCCGCCTGCCCGCACCAAACCCGGCCGCATAAACACATCGATATGTGCATATGCCGGGTCTGCTACGCTGGTATCGTTATGGTAATTTCCCTTTTGTTTCCCACTCTCGACTTCACCAACAGTATAGGTACAAGAAGCATTCCAAAAATTGATCTGGCTTAAATCTGCCCCATAAATATGTTGTTTTCAGCCGACTATTTTAAATTTTTCCGATTTTTGGTCGAAAAACAAACCCTAATCATTTGTATAGATCACATGCATTCAAAAGCATGATAGTGCGCCCCTTAATAACGGCGCGACAATCCACCATCGGATACAAGCCGACTGGACTTCCAAGGGCAATTGCCCGCCAGGTTACCCAAGAAAACAGGTCTCATTTGTTATTTTTCGCGGGCGTGGGCTGATAGACACGGAAGGTATTGCGCCCTTCCTCCTTGGATTGATACAGCGCACGATCCGCGCGACGGTATAATACCTTGGGCAGAATATCGGTGGTGCCTGAATTAATACTGATGCCGATACTGACCCCCACATGAACCGTGTTACCCTCTATTTTCCGGGGGCGGTCAATTTCCCTGATAACGCGCTCTGCTGCTTTTTTTGCAATCGCAATATCGGCAACATCGGTTAGCAACACGGCGAATTCGTCTCCACCCAGTCGGGCAATAAAATCGCCACCACGAAACTGCGCCTGCAAACCCTGCGCGACATCCACCAGCAAGGCATCACCCACCGGGTGCCCATATGTATCATTGACCGACTTGAAATGGTCCAGGTCCAGCAGCATCAAAACAACGTTTTGCGATGCATTTGTACAATGTTCAATCGCACTTAGCAGACGATCATCAAACTGATGGCGATTGGCAAGGCCGGTCAAAGGATCAGACAGGGCCATATGACGAATGCGTTCTTCAATTTCCTTGGCCGGGGTAATGTCGCTATGCGTGCCAGATAGCCGCAAGGGCGCACCATCATCCGACCATTCAAACACCTTGCCACGGTCCAGAACCCAAACCCAACTACCGTTTTTATGTTTCAGGCGGTATTCACAATCAAACTGGTCAATTTCATGATCAAAATGGCGGGTTAACAGGGCATTTATTGTGTTGATATCATCGGGGTGACACAGGCTGATCCAGCGATCAACACTGCATGGGCTTAATTCTTCCAGGGTATATCCAATGATTTCAGCCCAGCGTTCATTCAGGCGCATATCACCGGTTTGAATGTTCCACTCCCACGTACCGGCATTGGTGGCACGAATAATTTCATCCAGGCGCTGGCGCTCTATTTGTAACTGCCGGTTGGCCTCGATCAGGCGACGTTCATATTCGTTACGTTCGGTAACATCAAAAACAATGGAATTGATATATTCCTGCCCGTTCAGCATGATCCGCCCGGAATTAACCCGAACATCGCGCACTGCGCCATTGGCGAGGCGATGCTTAAAGGAAAACACCGCCGACCCGTTATTAACGGCATCCTGCATCGATTTGGTAATGGTGCCGTCCTGCGACAGGTTGATCTGACTGATCACCATGCTGCGCAGCACATCGTAACCATACCCGTAAAACTCACAGGCGGCCTTGTTTGCATCCACGATCTTGCCACTGACAGGATCGATCAGCAATTTCACAGCCGGGTTCCGGTCAAACATCTGACGATACAAATTTTCACGTTCCGACATGGCCTGTTCGGCATTTTTCAATTCGGTAACGTCGGAAAAAGAAACCACCACCCCGTCAAGTGTATCTGTGCCGGGAACAAACAATGGCTGTGCATTGATGCGAACCCAAACCTGGCTGTTATCCGGGCGGCGAATGCCCATCACCACGCCATTAACCGGCACCCTGTCGCGCAAAGCCACCATTGCCGGGTGCTTTTCGCTTGTAAATGGTGCGCCTGAGGGGTCGATACTACACCATTTGGGATCAAAGGAATCCCGGCCCAAAAGCTGATCCGCGCTTAACCCCAACAGGTCCTGGGCGGCCGGGTTACTTTGCACAACCCGCCCTTCAATATCATAAACCACGACACCGTCGGGCATGGTTTCAAGCAAATGCTGATAGCGCTGATTGCTTCCATAAAGCGCACGGGAAATTTTACGATGCAGGGTCAGGTTGCTCAGGGTGCCGACAACGGCAAAATGGCCTGTTTTACCGCACGGCACCTTCATCGCCTGATCCACCACATCAAGCCAGTGTCCATCCTTGTGGCGCAGGCGAAAACGACGGGTTAATGCCGCATTACATGCAGGGTATGGCGCGCCTTCGGGGGCCAGATCGGCGACATCATCGGGGTGGGCAAATTGCATCCACCAATTGGCCGTAATATCGGCGATATCGGCAATTT
The DNA here is from genome assembly GCF_040148805.1 of Thalassospira sp. NFXS8. NCBI lineage: Bacteria > Pseudomonadati > Pseudomonadota > Alphaproteobacteria > Rhodospirillales > Thalassospiraceae > Thalassospira > Thalassospira sp. NFXS8. The sequence continues at coordinate 1,055,845 of NZ_JAGEMF010000001.1, forward strand.
CGTAGCCCAGCATACGTTTAAGATTGGGGCTAAAACTGCTTTTGGCCGGGCAGGACAGATCAATAAAATACAACAGGCTTTCAACCAAGGGCGCCCCGTCATCGCCAAGGGCAGCGCCCAGCGCAACACCTTCGGCAATTTCCGATGTATTCTGTGCACTGTCATCTTGCCTGAAACCTGATTTCATCAACGGTCCCCATGCTGCCCCGTACAGCAAAAAACAGACATATCACCAACCAGCACGCCGTGGCGGATCCCCCGACCACGCCATTACCCCCGAATATACCATTCTACTTATATATAATGGCGACAAGTTTCTAATATAAGCATTAATTTTATACTTATGTATATTAAATTACGACTGTTTACGACATTCAAACATAGAAAAGCGTTTTGGGACGAAAAACCGCCTCAAAATAAAAATCGCCATGACGAGTTGGCGGCCTCGGGACAGGGAGGACACGGGAAAAGCAGTGCAAGAAGCAACGAGGTCGGGAATATAGAAAACGCGTGGCGCAGAACCATACCCCAATCCGTTACGGAAGCAGGCACACACGGCAAACGGCGCCCATTATGCGGGGTTAAAACCCCACCCCAACCGGCCGGCCTGATAACAGGACATCACATCGCGCTAATCGGCGGTATCAGATATCAGTCCCGCAAAAGAGCCAGAAAACGGTCCGCGGCGAGAAGCTCGTGGCGAAGTTTTTCCCGCCGGGCGGTGGCTTCGGCATCTTCGCCCCAATTTTCGATGGCGTAGGTTTCATCGATTTGGGAAATTTCAAAGGCCTGATCGGCCGTTAACCGGCGATGAAAAACAGCCAGACCAACAATAACCGACCCGGACACCGTAATCAGCGTATGCAAAGCTGCCAATTCATGGTCATCAAGCGGTTCGATCACATCCTGAATGGCAAGCAGGGAAGCATCTTCCTGCCCGACGGGCATAACACCCTGCGTCACATTTAACGAAATTGAAAATTCAGACATCGCCCAATCGAGCAACGGCTGCCAATGGTCGTTCTGCCGGCGGATCAAATCATCGGGATATTGCGCACGGTAACATAAAAGATCACTGCGGCCATAACCGGACAATTCGGCAATTACAACGGCCCGATTTGGGGCAACCCTGTCTATCGCGGTTGCGGCAAGCTGCATGATTGGCATGGTGGATGGCACAATATGCTCGACCTGGGCATCCCATTCGGTGGCAATTGCATCGGCCAGGCGCTGATTACGCAGCACAAAATCGGCCTTGCCCGGAGTTTTTACAGCCCGGCCATCAAGATGAATACGCCAACCGGCCCCCTGATCATCAGGGGTGGTTGCAACCTGTTTGTAGAACCGTTTGATCGATGTATTTGCCATAAGGGCGATATGCCCAAATCCGGCAAAAGACGCAAGCCATTTGATGCCAAAAACAGCATTCCCTGATCAATTCCGCAACATTTGCATATTTTTTACACAGACATTTACTCTGCCCTGATTTTATTCATTCCAGCAACAGCTGAAAGCCCGCCAAAGCCGTGGCCCGCCAAAGACGGCAAAAACATGGCACGGCCCTTGCTGGTATCAGGCGGGTTTCTGGGCTTGAGGCAACAAAACATGTCGTGAAACGCGACACAATCAGGAGACTTCGACAGATGGGTAAATTCGGATCACGGGTCGCGACGCTGACGCTTGGGGTGGCGGCGTTGGTCATGGCACATGCCGCCAAGGCAGATACACCGATCAAATTTTCGCTCGACTGGAAATTTGAGGGCCACACGGCACCATATATTCTGGCTAAGAAAAAAGGCTATTTTTCCGAGGAAGGGCTGGATGTAACGATTGATTCGGGCAACGGCTCGGTCGGGGCGATCACGCGGGTTGCCAGCGGTGCCTATGACATTTCCTTTGCCGACATCAATTCACTGGTTGAATTTAACGCAAGCCATCCTGACCAGGCGATGAAATCTATTTTCATGGTGTATGATCGCCCGCCTTTTTCGCTGTTCATGCTGAAAAAAAGCGGCATCACCAAACCGGAAGACCTGAAAGGCAAAACCCTTGGCGCGCCGGTTTTTGATGCCTCGCGCAAGCTGTTCCCGGCTTTTGCCAAGGCCACCGGCCTGTCGATGGATGATGTGAAATGGGAAAGCATGGACCCGCCGCTGCGCGAACCGATGCTGGTGCGCGGCGATGTGGACGGTATTTCGGGCCATTATTTTACATCGGTTCTGAACCTGGAATCCCAGGGCATTAAAAAGGAAGACATGGTTGTTTTCAAATATGCCGATTACGGGCTGGATTTTTACGGCAACGGCATTCTCGCATCCAAGGACATGATGGAAAACCATGGCGACCAGTTGCGCGGGTTCCTGCGTGCCGTGGTCAAGGGCTGGCGCGACACCATTGCCAACCCCGACGAAGCCATTGCAGCCCTGAAAGAAGTTGACCCGCTGATTGATACCAAACTGGAAACCGAACGTCTGAACATGGTGATCGAGGATAACGTGATTACCGATGAAGTTCTGGCACATGGCATGGGCCCGATTTCGACCGACCGCATGGCAAAAGCCATTGATCAGGTCAGCCTGGCATTTGGCCTGCAAAACCCGCCCAAAGTTGCCGATATTTTCACCAGCATTTACATGCCCGGCGAAGAAGAACGCAAAATTAAATAACAACTGCCAACAAGCACAAAAGCAGGGAGAGTAAGGCCGTGTCCAACAGTTTTGTCGAGTTAAACAAAGTCAGGTTACGCTATAGCGAAGGGGATGACCTGGCGCTTGATACAACGGACATGAAAATCCGCAAGGGCGAGTTTATTGCCGTTGTGGGACCGTCGGGATGCGGTAAATCCTCCCTGCTTAAACTTGTTTCAGGGTTGATGCCCCCCAGTGAAGGCAACGTTATTGTTGACGCGCACGAGGTCGCCGGACCGTTAAAAATTGTCGGCATGGCCTTTCAAAACCCCACCCTTTTGCCCTGGCGCACCACACTTGATAACGTGTTGCTACCGCTGGAAATTGTTAAACCGCACCGCAACCGCCTGCGCAAACACAAGGCCGAATATATAGCGCGTGCCAAGGCGTTGCTGGCAACCGTCGGGCTTGAAGGATACGAAGACAAATACCCTTGGGAACTTTCAGGCGGCATGCAACAGCGTGCATCGTTATGCCGCGCCCTTATTCATGAGCCTGACCTGTTGATGCTCGACGAGCCGTTTGGCGCGCTCGATGCTTTCACCCGCGAGGAATTGTGGGATATTTTGCAAAATCTCTGGATGGTGCGGCCCTTTACCGTGATTTTGGTAACGCATGATTTACGCGAAGCCGCCTATCTGGCCGACACGGTTTATGTGATGTCCAAACGCCCGGGGCGTATTTTGGTTGCCCGCGAAAACACTTTGGCCCGCCCGCGCGATCAGGAAACCACCTTCACCCAGCCCTTTACTGATCTGGTCCACGAATTACGCAGTCACATCCGTGACGTCCGCGCAGCCTAACCGCCTTTATCAGGAAATTTACCATGACCAACAGAACAAACCTGAGCAAGGCATCCCCATGGATCAGTGCGGCTGTGTTGTTTTTGCTGTGGGAAGGCATTGTTCGCCTGTTTCACATTCCGGTTTATGTCTTGCCCACCCCATCAGCCAGCCTTGAGGCCGCATGGCAGTATCGGGATGCAATCTGGATGCATGCCGTTCATACGCTTTATACCACCCTGTTTGGGTTTGCCATTGCTGTGGTTTTTGGTGTGGTTCTGGGCGCGCTTGTTGGGTCAAGCAAGGCGATTTATATTGCTGCCAACCCGCTGCTGGTCGGCTTTAATTCGGTTCCCAAAGTGGCATTGGTACCGGTGTTGGTCATGTGGTTTGGCATTGGCACCGTGCCCGCCATTATCACCGCTTTTATCATTTCGTTTTTCCCGATTGTGGTCAATGTCGCCACCGGCCTTGCCACACTGGAACCCGAATTGCGCGATGTTTTACGCTCGCTTGGCGCCACGCGCACCGATATTTTGTTCAAGGTCGGCTTTCCCCGTGCCCTGCCCTATTTCTTTGCATCCCTGAAGGTTGCGGTGACACTGGCTTTTGTTGGTTCGGTCATTTCTGAAACGGTGGCCTCGAACGTAGGGGTCGGGTATTTGATGCTATCGGCATCATCCAAATTCAACATGCCACTTGTTTTTGCCGGTTTGCTGGTCATCGCGGTCATGGGCATTGTGATGTATGAATTTTTCAACATCATCGAACGCCGTTCCACCAAATGGGCCAACCGCGCCAACCCGGACGGGTAGTGGCGTTTATATGCGCCAATATTAATGGCCGGGCGTATTTTCATCGCCCGGCCATTTTCAGAACCACAATCAATCAACAGCGATCAGGCCAGCTTTTCACCAAAAAAGCTCATGGTGCGTTGCCAGGCCAGCTTGGCGTCGGCATCGTCATATCTGCCGCCTGTGGGGTTGGCAAAGGCGTGGTTGGCTTCATACCAGAAAATCTGGTAATCGGTTTTGCCTGCCGTTTTCAGCGATTTTTCAAAACCTTCGACCATGGCCTTGTTAATATTCTGATCCAGTGTGCCAAAATGGCCCATTACCGGCGCGGTCAAAGACGCCAGTTGCTGGGGTGTTTTGGCAACGTTGCCATAATAGATCACACAGGCGTCAACATCGGTTGCCAATGCCGTATTAAGCGACCAGCCGCCCCCGAAACACCAGCCAACAACCCCGACCTTGCCTGTACAATCCTTATGGGCCTTTAAATAGGCCACAGAGGCCTTCAGTTTCGAAGTTGCTGCCACCGGGTCCACCGAGGACATAAGGGATTTTGCCCCGGCGGCTGTGGTTGCAGCGGGTTTGCCATACAAATCAACCGCCAGCGCAATATATCCCTGATTGGCATATTCGGCGGCAGTGGCACGGATCTGGTCATTTAAGCCCCACCATTCATGGATCATCAAAACAGCGGGCGCCGGCAAGGTGGCAGGAAGAATAACCTCGGCAATCATGGTTTCGCCGGTTGGCGCGGTTATGGTCACCTTTTTAAGGGTCGATGCCGCTGCATGTGCCAAAACAGGGTCCGCAAGAACAACCGCCAGCGGTAAAATGGCCAGTCCTTTTAGAAACAAACGTCGTTCCTGGTCTGTTGCCTTGGGCGGCGGCCCCAAATGATCGTGTGATCCACATCCATCAAGCGTACACATCCATGCCTCCTGTTGATTGTTTACCCGTACCGGGCCCGCAGGCATTGATGCCATACGGATATTTCGCCATAAGGGCGAATTTCTTTAACGGATAAAAATCCTTTCCCAACCGACGCAAAATGGCAAATCACAGTCCTGTCATGAAAACCCGGCAGCACTGACCAAAGTGCAAAAACTGTTATATTCTGCCACTTTTCAAAGCCCGCCATAAGGTTACAACCGGATGTAACTGTGACCTTATTCACCTGTCGGCACGTAACCATTCCCCTGATCTGACCGGTTGCAAGGCTGGATCGATGAAAAAACAGGGACCGTTCATATCGCAACTTTAAATCGCGCGTGATTTTGCCTAGTCTGCAATCCACAAAACAAAACTCACAGCAGGATCACATGCAGGAAATTGAAACGGTATTGTTTGACCTTGGCGGCGTATTGGTTGATTGGGACCCACGCCACCTTTATCGCAAGATTTTCGCTGATCAGGCCAAAATGGAATATTTCCTAAGCGAAATATGCCATCCACACTGGAACTTCCTGCATGACAAGGCAGCGCTGGAATTTGAAAACTCTATTCCCGATTTGCAGCATCGCCATCCTGACTATCACGACGAAATTGCCGCCTGGCGTGACCGTTGGCCCGAAATGCTGGCAGGGTCGATCAACGGAACCGAGCGCTTGCTGGAAGAACTTAAACGCCAAAACAAGGTCCGGCTTTATGCGCTAACCAACTGGTCCCACCAGACATGGCCGCACGCATTGGCAAAATTTCCGTTTCTGGAAAATTTTGAGGGTATTCTGGTTTCCGGGCAGGAAAAACTGGCAAAACCGGACCCGCGTATTTTTGACCTCGCGGCCAGCCGGTTCGGGTTTGACCCCAAAACCACGCTGTTTATTGACGATGCGGAAAAAAACATTCAGCAGGCCCGCGAAATGGGCTTTGCCACCCACTGGTTCCGCGACCCGACCAAATTGCGCAAGGATTTAATGGATCGCGGCATTTTGTAACCCTCGCGCAGACACGCCGCACCAGCAAAGAAAGGGCCGGGAAGCATGTCTTCCCGGCCCTTATACGTATAAATGGCGCCCAGTATGGACCGGTTATTTCCTGGTTTCGCGCAAATAGGTGGCAAATACAGTGCCAAAAACCTGCTGCCAGCCCGTGATATAACCATCCCGCACGGCATTGGCGATTTCACCCAGATTTTCCCATTCCCAATGCACCAGTTTGATCACGCAGTGACCAAAGGCATTTTGGTCAAAACTGACGCTGACACGGGTATAATCGCCCGCATCCCAGCCGGGATGCCAGGTAAAGGCGACTTGCTCGCCAGGGAGCCATATTTCGATTTTGCCCCAGGTTTGCGGCGCGCGCCCACGGGCCGTTTCAATAATTTCGCCGCCCAGCCCCGGATGCATTTTAATGCCGGTGCAGTCTTCGCGTGAAATGGTATGGGTCGCACGCGGCCACCACTCATTGAAGTTTTCGGTAAAGGCAATAAAGGCAGCTTCGGGATCACGCGGTACTGTAATTTCAACAGTCACAGGGTCCAGCAGCGCCATATCCTGCCCTTCAGCGGTGAAATTTTCATCAGTCATGTTCTTGCCTCAGGCCGTTTCGTCGGCCGGTTTCCAAAGATCATCCAAAATTGCGGGTAACTGGTCGAAATGGTCGATCACGGCATGCGCCCCGGCCGTTTCCAGTTTTTCGCGATCATGATAGCCCCATGCCACACCAATCGATAACATGCCTGCGGCCCGGCCCATTTCCATGTCAAAGGTCGTATCGCCGATCATGGCGCAACAACGCGGATCAACGCCGGTTTCCAGCATTGCGGCTTCCAGCATCGAAGGATGTGGCTTTGACGGGTGGTTATCGCAAGTCTGAAGCGTAACGAACCGCCGTGATAGATTGTTACGGTCCAGCACCGCGTCAAGCCCGCGCCGCGCCTTGCCCGTTGCAACCCCGGAAAGCCAGCCGCGCTGATCAAGGATGTCAATCACCTCGACCACACCAGGAAACAGGGGTTCAAAAAAGTCCGGGCTTTGTCGCAAGGTGAAAAACGCCGACTTGTAACTGTTGGTGACCGCATTAATCAGGGTAGTTTCAAGAATGGCCGGACGGGCCAACTGGGCAATGGCTTCGGGCAGGCTTAAACCGATAATGGTACGGGTCTTTTCCAAGCCGGGGCAATCCAGCCCATGTTCGGCAAACGCATGATCCATACAATGGGCAATTGCGTGCTGGCTATCCACCAGGGTGCCGTCACAGTCAAAAATTACCAGTCGAAGCAAATCTTTCGTCATTCACAAACCCTGTAGTGTGTTCCGGTCATGCTTTATCATGCCCGTTCAATGTGGCTTTCCGCCGAAGCAATTATGGCAATCGCAATTTTGGCCCCGGTTACGTACCACCCAGCAAGGGTTTAGCCCAAAGCGCACCAAAGATCGAGTCTTCAGCGCAAAAGGATCGCCACGCGCGCGCATCCTGCAACCCCCTCAACCCAAAGGGAAATAAACAGCGCTACGATTTATTAGATTTTCATTGTATAATAAGGCGTGGCCCCGAAAACGAGGGGAGGAAACCATGCTTACCCTGAAGGACTGCTTTGACTTTAGCGACCTTAACGAAGACGAAATCTGCGCTATTGCCGAATGTGAACATATCCCGATTATCAGTGCGCTTGAAGAAGGCGAAAATCTGGTTCACAGCGTACATGGACGCCAGCGCATCGCCAACATGTTGCTGCAACGCGCCAAGGAATGCGACCTGCGTGGCATGGATGTCCACGCCACGCAGCTAAGATGCATTCATCAGGCCTTTATCAACCGGTTTGCCCCGTAACAAACGGCCATATGCATATGTAAAAATTCCGGGGCAAGCCGTTTGTAACAAACAGCATACAGGCCATTACCGCCGGGATTCTTCCCGGCGGAATGGTTTTTTCTCTTTTTCGCGGTGAATTTCGGGTGTCAAAAACTTGGTGGCTGTTTTCGCATCGAAATTTAGCGTTTTCATGCTCTCGCTAAAATGCGCAGGTACGGGTGCCTCGATAATCACGCGATAGCCCGTCACCGGGTGCGGAAAATCAATTGCGCGGGCATGAAGATGCATCTGATTGGACAAACCATCGCGAAAGGCTTTGGTGCCCCCGTATTTGCCATCTCCCAAAATCGGGCAGCCGATGGCCTCGCAATGGGCACGCAACTGGTGTGTTCGCCCGGTCAATGGCGATAAGGCCAGCCATGCGGCCTTGCGCCCGGCGCGGGCCAACTGACGATAAATCGTCTGTGCCGACTTACCTTCCTTGGTGTCGATCACCATTTTTTCGCCGCTCTTGCCGCCCTGTTTGGCCAACGGGGCGTCAATCAGGCCTTCGCGCTCGTCGGGGGCCCCCGAAACCAGCGCCCAATACAGCTTGCGTGTGGTTTTATCTTTAAATGCCCGGGTCAGGGATGCCGCCGCCGAGGCCGAACGGGCCAGCAACAACACACCACTGGTATCTTTATCAAGGCGGTGAACCAGTTTGGGCCGTTCCTTGCTATCAAGTTTCAGCGCATCTAGCATACCGTCGATATGCAGGGCAGTATTGGTGCCCCCCTGCACAGCCAGACCTGCCGGTTTATTGATCGCCAGAACAACTTCATCATAAAACAGCACGGAATCACGCAATGCTTGCAAGTCTTGCTCGCTGGCATCAACGCGCGCAGGGCCGGTTTTAACGCGCGGCTCATAACTGCCTTCGCGCCATGCGGTCTCGCCGCCACCTGACATAACAGGGGCTGGTGGCACCCGAATTTCCTGGCCCGGCTCAACCCGCTGGTTGGCCTTGGCGCGTTTGCCATCCACACGGATTTGTCCGCCGCGCAAAAATTTCTGGACCTGACCGAAAGTAAATTCCGGGCAGTTGCGCTTGAACCAGCGATCCAGGCGAAGTTCCGCCTCGTCCGCCTTGACCCGACGCAGGGTAACACCGCTCATTGGACGGCTCCTCGTACTAATGCCATTGCCCCGAACAGGGCGGAAATGCCAACAAAAACCGATACTGTGACATAAAGGGCCGCCAGCGCGAAGCTGCCGCGCTCGTATAGCGTCGCAACATCCAGGGAAAAGGTCGAAAACGTGGTAAACGCCCCTAAAAACCCTGTAATAACAACTGCGCGAATTTCAGGCCCTATCGAAAATTTAAGTGCGCCTAGCTCAATTACCAGTCCCATAATGAACGAACCGATAATATTGACGGCAAAGGTACCCCACGGAAACCCATGCCCCAGGGCTGCGTTAAACCAGCCTGAAACAACATAACGCGACATCGCGCCCAACGCCCCGCCAAGGGCAACACAGGCAAAAATAATCGGTGAAAATTGCATGGCCGGGAAGCTAGTCCTTCATTGTTCAAATGTCACATGCGAAAACCGCACGGGCGACAAGCACCTTCGCACGGATCAAATGAAATGAAACCGTTCCTGCGCATCTGCCCCGTTGCCAACATGCCATAACCGGCGCAAAAGCGGCGTGCGCAGCCCCGGATGTATCAGAGGATGGCAATTCAGGCAATATGATCGTCATAATTCAGGCTGCAAGGCCCGATAAACCCCGATTTATTGCCAGTTGGCCACCAAAACCATTCAACAAATGCCATTGGCAAGGCCATATAACACCAGGCTATTCAAAATAGCACCGCAAACGACAAGGCCGGATCTGGCCGTGCATCGGGGTCAAGTATTTGTCGCAGACCACCGTTATCTGAATTGGCTTTTCTAATTTGGAGCCTTTGGCCGGGTAATTTCGGCAAGCTGGCCAAGCAGCTTTTTCAGGCGGGCTTCATTCGTCCCAAAATCATCGGCACCATAAACTGACCGGCTATATCCCAAAAGCTGGCTGGTATTGTCTTCAACCGGGGTCGCCTGCAAATCAACCCAGTCGGGAAAGCGGAAAACCGGGCTACGAAAAACAAGGCGCAAATGCAGGGTTTCGCCATTCCGGAAGGTCATCTTGCCGCCCATCGGCGCCACGACTTCCTCGATCCGGCTAAAAAGCTGGGCGGCACTAACGGGGAAAACCGGGCTTTCAACCTTGCGAATAGCCGGGGGACAATGATTACCACCACATACCAGATAAAAATTGGGTTGGGCAGGCAAGACCATTTCCGGCGAAAAGCGGGTAATTTCGGGTTCCCCTGCGGGCAGCATTGAATCAAGCAACCCGCTAAATCGTACGCCTGCAAATGTCAGGCCTACAACCGCCACAAGCCACATCATCAAAATTACAAACCGCGACACACATATCCCCTTGTCTCTTCCCCGAGTACCGGCACACTTTGCCAGATAGCCCGTTAGAACCAAAGGATATTCAACGACAATGGCTGCAAAAACAAAAGACCGGCGCATGAACACGCCGGTCTTTCTCATCAAATGCAACGCACGGGGGAATTAGACGCGGGAAACGTTACATTCCGTCGTCAATTGCGTGTCAGGCTGCGACAGGCAATGCCACAGCGTCCACATTGGCAAGTGCCGTTGCCATTGCCTTTTCTGCGTCAATCGCAAAACCCGATGCTTCAACAACCGTCACATCGGTAATCCCGATAAAGGCCAGAAACTGTTTCATATACGGGGTGGCGAAATCGGCCGGGCTGTTCACCGGAACGCCGCCAGTTGCGACAACCAGATAGGCCTTTTTACCAGTCAGCGCGCCGACCGGGCCATTTTCGGTGTAATTGAAGGTTACACCGACACGGGCAACCATGTCGTTCCAGGCTTTCAGGGTCGACGGAATGGCGAAATTATACATCGGCACACCGATAACCACGGTGTCTGCGGCCTGCAATTCGCCAACCAGGGTATCGGAATTTGCCAAAAGGGCCTTTTGTGCGTCACTACGGCTATCGGCCGGGGTGTAATAAGCGCCAACAACGTCGCCGCTAAGCGCCGGCGCCACATTGGCATTCAACACCCGCGAGGTCACCGATGCCGATGAATCAGCGGCTTTAATACGTTCAATAAGTTTCAGGGCCAACTGGCGGCTTTTGGAATTTTCGCCGTTTACAGACGGATCGATATGCAAAATAGTGCTCATGGGGAAAGTCTCCAGACTGAATATGTTGTTATGGGCACACCATAGCAATTTCCAGAAACCAGACTATCCTTCCACTACGCACATGTTTGTTTCCGTTTTTTATCTAATCATCCGAAGCACGTTTTTGCCGTTCCCGACGCAAACGGGCAAAATAATCCACGCGCTTGCGTAAATCGCGTTCAAACCCGCGTTCAACCGGTTCATAAAATTGCTGCCGGCGCATACCTTCGGGGAAATAGTTTTGCCCAGAAAAACCGTCTTCCTGATCATGGTCATAGGCATAACCCGTGCCATAACCAATTTCTTTCATCAGTTTGGTGGGCGCATTCAGGATATGCGATGGCGGGGTTAATGATCCGGTATCTCGTGCGATTTTGGCCGAACGATTATAGGCGTTGTAACCGGCATTGGATTTTGGGGCGAGTGCCAGATAAATCACCGCCTGCCCCAAGGCCAGTTCGCCCTCGGGACTGCCCATGCGTTCATAACTTTGCCACGCCCCCAGGCACATTTGCTGCGCTTGCGGATCGGCCAGGCCAATATCCTCGATGGCCATGCGCAATAATCGCCGGGCGACATATTTCGGGTCTTCGCCGCCGGCCAACATCCGGTTAAACCAGTATAATGCGGCATCCGGGTCCGATCCGCGCACCGATTTATGCAGCGCACTGATCAGGTTATAATGGCTGTCATCGCCCTTATCATAAATTGGTACACGTTTTTGCACCACACGCGACAGTTCGGCAACGCCAAGCGGCCCATCATCACTGGCAGGCAACATAAACAGTTCTTCAGCCATATTAAGCAAATAACGTCCATCACCATCGGCCATGGCACGCAGGGTAATCCGGGCTTCATCGGTTAAAGGCAGTTCAAAACCCATTTCGGCTTCGCTGCGTTTTAACAATTCTTCCAGTGCCGGGTCATCAAGGCGCTTTAACACCAAAACCTGGCTTCGCGACAATAGCGCTGCATTAAGCTCGAATGACGGGTTTTCGGTGGTCGCCCCGATCAGGGTGATGGTGCCATCTTCCACATAGGGCAAAAAGCTGTCTTGCTGGGCCTTGTTGAAACGGTGAATTTCATCGACAAATAACAGGGTACTGGCCCCGGTAGCCCGCCGACCGCGCGCACGCTCGAACACCTTGCGCAAATCGGCAACACCGGAAAAAATAGCTGAAAGCGGCTCAAACGCCATATCGGCAATATCGGCCATCAGGCGGGCCAGCGTGGTTTTACCACAGCCCGGCGGCCCCCACAGAACGACCGACGGCACACGCCGGGTTTGTGTCATACGGGTCAGCGGACCATCATCACCAAACAGATGATCCTGCCCCACCACCTCGGTCAGCTTGCGCGGGCGCAGCCGATCTGCCAACGGGCGGGCAACCTGACTTTCAAACAACGATACCATGCCTGCCTTTTAACCTTTCGCACCTCAATGTGCGCATATTTATGGAGTGTCCCGAAGAAATTACACGCCGGAACACCCGATATCATTATCCTACAACGTATAATCCGCTGTCAGGATTTTACCGTCGCGCTTGACTGCGATAGACCAGTTACGGCCTTTTTCACCCTTGCGCAGGGCTTTTTTCAAATCATCAACGCTGCCGATACGTGTTTTGTTCACTTCGGTAATTAAATCACCCGGTTTCAGCCGCGCCTGCCGCGCCAAACTGTTACCTGGCACCTCCAGAACAATAACACCGGTCATCAGCGTATCAATGCCCAGTTCATCGGCCAATGCCGGGTTAAGATTGGCAACTTTTGCCGACCCAAACGGGTTGCGCCCCCCAATAACGGTTTCATCACGTGCCGGGGTTTCGGGTGCCACCTCCAGCGGAACCGATATATCCTGTTTTTTACCATCCCGTAAAACCGTTAAAACAGCATCGCCCGCTGCCTCCAGCGTTGCAATGCGAAACCGAAGGCCATTGGGGTCGTCGACCTCAAGCCCGTTTACCGCAATAACAACATCACCAGCTTTCAAGCCAGCCCGGCTGGCCGGGCTTTGTGGATGTACCGCATTAATCAAAACACCGCCGGGACGTTCAAGTTCCAGCGACCGGGCCAAATCGGCAGTTACGGTCTGCCCCGATGCGCCCAGCCATGGCCGGCGCAAATCGCCACTGATCAGGCCACGCATGACAACCTTGACCATATTCACCGGAATGGCAAAACCAATACCGTTTGACCCGCCTGATTTGGTGAAAATTGCCGAATTAACCCCCACCAGATCACCGTTCATGTCGATCAGCGCCCCGCCCGAATTACCAGGGTTAATCGCCGCGTCGGTTTGAATGAAAGACTGATAATCCTGCCCGGTAACACCGGCGCGGGCCAACGCAGAAACAATACCGCTGGTTACGGTCTGCCCCACACCGAACGGGTTACCAATGGCCAACACCAGGTCACCGACTTCGACATCGTCAGAATCGCCCAGTTTCAATGTGGGCAAGGCATCCTGCACATCAATCAGCTTAAGAACGGCAAGGTCGGTGCGTTCATCTGCCCCAACAAGTTTGGCGTCGAATTCTCGCCGGTCATGCAGCACAACACGAATTTCACTGGCACCGTCAATGACGTGGCGGTTGGTCACAATTGTGCCGTCTGGCGACACAATCACCCCGGAACCAAGGGATCGTTCAATACGCTGGCGCGGCGCGCCGAACGCCCCGCCAAACCGGTTCCCAAAAAACTGGCTGAAAAACGGGTCGTTCATAAAAGGATTGGCCGGGCGCGAAGTCACCACCTTTTTGGTAAAAATATTTACCACCGTGGGTGCCGTTTGTTTGACCAGCGGCGAAAACGACATTTTGATTTCGGCATCACTTGTCGGCAATCGCCGTTCGGATGCGGCGGCCTGATGATGCAATCCCCCTGCCAGCACTGCCATCCCCATTGACAGTACCAACGCGAACATTCCGATCTTTTTTGCCTGCACGTTTCTCTCTTCCATGCTTGAGATGGGTGGTTTTCAAATCCTGTGATGGTCTTTGCATCGTCTGTCCGTGCGGGCGGACAGCTTGTTTTAACGGATCATTTTCCGCCCGTCCGGCACTTGGACAGCAACCGGAACAACAGACGGAAAAAGCACCGCCAATTCACATTGGTTTTGAAAACCCTGGGACCCAAAAGATTTAGGCCCAAAACCCGGCGCCCGCAACCACCGACCGTCATCAACGCCAAATCTGCCCCAATAACCTTGATGTTTTACAATGCCGACATCCACACCGGCCCCTTATCGCGGATCACAACCAATAGCGAAAAGGCATAAAAAAACGGACGGTGCCCAAAGCACCGCCCGTCTGTTTCTTAGGCCAAGGTAACCGGACTTATTCGTCCGAACCTTCGGCTTCGCCCTCTGCTTCGAGGCGGGCGCGGTCTTCTGCGCCTTTTGCTTCCGGGTCACGATCGACAAGTTCGATCAGTGCAACGGGAGCCGCATCGCCGTAACGGAAACCGGCTTTAAGAACGCGGGTGTAACCACCACTACGGTCTTTGTAGCGCTCAGCAATAACGCTGAACAGCTTGGAAACAGCCGTTTCGTCACGCAGGGTCGAAAGCACCTGACGGCGTGCATGCAGGTCGCCCCGCTTGCCCAGCGTAATCAGTTTTTCGACATACGGGCGAAGATCTTTGGCCTTCGGAAGAGTCGTCTTGATCTGTTCGTGAGTGATCAACGAAACAGCCATGTTGGCAAACATTGCCTTACGATGGGACTTCGTCCGATTAAGTTTACGGCCTTGCATACCGTGACGCATGGGAACTCTCCTTCTGGCTTGGCTTCGCGCGCGAAACCGATTGTGAAACCGTAACGCCACCCTGGAACCAGGTCATGCACGTACGGTGTGGGCAATTACGCCCGATCAGGATTTTCATCCTGTGCTGGACCGCAGAATGCGTTCCATATCGACCCGAAGGCCGAAGGCCCATCCTAGAACGGGTCTTCGAACTTGCGTGCCAGATCTTCGATATTTTCGGGCGGCCAACCGCCGACTTCCATCCCGAGATGCAGACCCATCTGAGCCAGAACATCCTTGATTTCATTCAGCGACTTACGACCAAAGTTCGGCGTACGGAGCATTTCTGCTTCGGACTTCTGAACCAGATCACCGATGTAAATGATGTTGTCGTTCTTCAGGCAGTTTGCCGAACGAACAGACAGTTCAAGTTCATCAACCTTACGCAGCAGGTTTTTGTTGAACGGCAGTTCGTCTTCTTTCTTCTCTTCGACAACCGCTTCGGGTTCTTCGAAGTTCACGAACAGCGACAACTGGTCCTGCAAAATACGCGCAGCAAGGGCGACCGAATCTTCCGGGGTAACCGAACCGTTGGTTTCAACAGTGATCGACAGTTTGTCGAAATCGGTATCCTGGCCAACACGGGTATTTTCAACCTTGTAAGCGACCTTGCGGATCGGGCTGAAAATGGCATCGATCGGAATCAGGCCAATCGGTGCATCAGCAGAGCGGTGCGCAGTCGCAGCAACATAGCCCTTGCCGATTTCAACGGTAAATTCGATGTTGAGCGTTGCACCATCGTCAAGGTGGCACAGCTCAAGACCCGGATTGAGGATTTCGATATCCGCACCGGTTTCAATCTGACCCGCGGTAACGGCACCAGGGCCGGTCGCCTTCAGGGTCATTTTCTTCGGACCTTCGGCATGCATACGCACGCCCAGGGTTTTAATGTTCAGGATAATGTCGGTGACATCTTCCCGGACCCCGGGAATTGACGAGAATTCGTGCAAAACGCCATCGATCTGGATTGCAGTAACCGCTGCCCCCTGGAGGGATGACAGCAGAATGCGACGCAGCGCGTTGCCCAGGGTCTGACCAAAACCGCGCTCCAGCGGTTCAGCCACGATCGTACCGACGCGGCTGGCGTCCGTACCCGGGGTAACATCAAGCTTTGTCGGCTTAATCAGTTCCTGCCAGTTCTTCTGAATCACGAGACCCACCTTCGCAACTGGAGCCTAGGGTAATGTGAGGTGCAACGCACCCCAACGAGAAACGCGAACAGGCCCGGTCTCCCGGGCCTATACGCGGGTCGTCCGCAGATCGGCGCGATTAAACGCGACGACGCTTGCGCGGACGGCAACCATTGTGCGGAATCGGCGTCACGTCTTTGATCGACGTGATGTTAAAGCCGACAGCCTGAAGCGCACGCAAAGCCGATTCACGTCCCGAGCCCGGGCCTTTGACTTCGACTTCAAGAGTCTTCATTCCGTGTTCAGCGGCTTTTTTACCAGCGTCTTCAGCAGCCATCTGGGCTGCATAAGGCGTGGATTTACGCGAACCACGGAAACCCATGCCACCAGCAGTCGACCAGGCAATGGTATTGCCCTGAACGTCGGTGATGGTAACCATGGTGTTATTGAAGGTTGCGTTTACGTGGGCGATGCCGTTCGTAATATTCTTACGTTCGCGGCGACGCACACGAGTCTGAGGTGCTTTTGCCATAATCGTTCCCCTACCTTACTTCTTCTTGCCAGCAATCGGCTTAGCCGGGCCCTTACGGGTGCGGGCATTGGTGTGGGTACGCTGACCATGCACCGGCAGACCGCGACGATGACGCAGGCCACGATAGCAGCCCAGATCCATCAGACGCTTGATGTTCATTGCGGTTTCACGACGCAGATCGCCCTCAACGACGTAATCGGCATCGATTACTTCGCGAACACGCAGAACCTGATCGTCGCTCAGCTGGTGAACACGCTGTTGCGCTTCGATACCAGCTTTAGAGCAAATTTCTTTAGCTTTCGCCGGACCAATACCGGTGATGTAGGTAAGCGCAATCACGACGCGCTTGGCAGTCGGGATATTTACGCCAGCAATACGAGCCACTGTGTGAGACTCCTGTTTCCTGTTAACAAACCCTGCGGCAGATCCAGTGGGGCCAATCGCAGACGCCAAGCGGGCCAGCTAACGCCAACCCGCAAAGCAATAAGCAACCAGCCCGGGAAATTACCCCAGGATGGCTTCAATCTCGCGCGTAACTTCGTCGATTTCGGCCATGCCGTCAACTGTTTTCAGCTTTCCATCATTTTCGTAGTACGGAATGATGGGGGCTGTCTGCCTGTGATAGGCTTCCAGTCGGGACGTAACCGTTTCGGCGTTGTCGTCTGCACGACGCTTAAATTCGGTGCTGCCACAAACGTCGCAAACACCTTCGACCTTGGGTTTCTGAAATTCGTCATGATACCCCTGCCCGCATTTGGCACAGGTAAAGCGGCCAACAACACGACGTACAAGTGCCGCATCATCCACACGCAATTCAACAACGTAATCCAGCTCAAGACCTTTTTGTTCCAGCATCACATCCAGGGCTTCCGCCTGGGCTGTGGTACGTGGAAATCCGTCCAGAATGAAACCGCCTTTGGTATCATCCTGGTCAAGACGTTCGGAAATCAGACCGATCATAAGATCGTCGGATACAAGGTTCCCTGCATCCATGACTTCCTTTGCTTTTTTGCCCAGCTCGGTACCGGCAGCAACTGCTGCACGCAGCATGTCACCGGTAGAAAGCTGAATCATCCCGCGACCCGTTTCAAGCCGTTTGGCCTGGGTCCCTTTGCCGGCACCGGGCGGGCCGAGTAGGATAATGTTCATCGTTACCCCCTGATAGTCGCGCGGCACCTTTCTTAGCGGCGGCGTCCACGCAGTTTCGATTTCTTGATCAGGCCTTCATACTGATGGGCCAGCATGTGCGACTGAATCTGTGCAACAGTATCCATGGTTACCGTGACAACGATCAGTAAGCTAGTACCACCAAAGTAGAATGGCACCGACCATTCCGCGATCAGCAATTCTGGCAGAATACACACAAAAGCCAGATACGCGGCACCCAAAACCGTCAGGCGGGTCAGAATAAAATCAAGATGTGCGGCCGTATTTTTGCCAGGGCGAATACCCGGTATAAAACCGCCATGTTTCTTGAGATTGTCAGCTGTATCGTCCGGATTGAACACAACAGCCGTATAAAAGAACGAGAAGAACACGATCAGCGCAATATAAAGAGCGATATAAAGCGGCTGTCCACGACCGAGAACGGCGGTCACACTCGTCAGCCATGCCGGGGCATCAGCACCTGCCGTGAACTGCGCAACAGACAGAGGCATCAGCAGCAAAGAGCTTGCAAAAATCGGCGGGATCACACCAGCAGTGTTGATCTTGAGCGGCAGATGCGAGCTTTGCCCTTCCATCACCTTCATGCCAACCTGGCGTTTCGGGTACTGGATCAGAACCCGGCGCTGCGCACGTTCCATAAAGACGATAAAGGCGATAACACCAACGGCCATCACAATGATGCCGACAATAACCAGCGCCGACAACGCACCGGTACGACCCAGTTCAAGAGTCCCGGCAATGGCGCGCGGCAGATTGGCAACAATCCCGGTGAAAATGATCAGGGAAATACCATTACCAATACCACGCTGGGTAACCTGTTCGCCCAGCCACATCAGGAACATTGTACCGCCAACCAGCGTTACAACAGCAATGACGCGGAAGAACATCCCCGGGTCATGAACCGCAGCACCGCTGGATCCTGACATGCTTTCAAGCCCGACAGCAATGCCCCAGGCCTGTACAGTTGCAATGACCAGCGTGAGATAACGGGTATATTGATTAATTTTTTTACGACCCTGCTCACCCTCTTTTTTATATTGCTCAAGAGCGGGTGAAACAGTCGTCATCAACTGAATGATAATAGATGCCGAGATGTAGGGCATGATGTTCAACGCGAAGATCGTCATGCGGCTTAATGCGCCGCCTGCGAACATGTCAAACATGCCAAGGACACCACCCGCATTCTGCCGGAATATATCAGCAAGAATGGACGGATCCACGCCGGGAACAGGAATATAGGTCCCCAGACGGTAAACAATAAGCGCCCCCAAAGTGAACCAGATACGCTTTTTAAGCTCAGTCGCCTTGGAAAAGGACGACCAGTTCAGGTTCGCGGCAAGCTGCTCGGCGGCCGATGCCATGCACTCATCTCCCAATACACTAAAACCGGAGGGTCCGGGCCCATGCAAGATGGAACCGGACCCTCACGTCGTTACAGAGGCTTACTCTGCGGTTTCGTCTGCGGCAGCTGCCGGAGCCAGAACCGTAACCGAGCCGCCGGCTTTCTCGACAGCTTCAATAGCTGACTTGGAAGCACCGGTGATTTCGATCGCGAGTTTCGCCTTAAGTTCGCCCTTTGCGAGCAGACGCAGGCCGTCTTTCTGCGGACGGGCCAGGCCTTTTTCCACGAGGATGGCGATGGTGACATTTGCACCTTCTTCAAGCACACCGTTATCAACGGCGGTCTGAAGGGTACCCAGGTTAACCACACCATATTCCTTGCGGAACGGGTTTTTAAAGCCACGTTTCGGAAGGCGGCGATAAATCGGCATCTGCCCGCCTTCGAAACCGTAAATCGCTACGCCGGAACGGGACTTCTGACCCTTCTGACCTGCGCCAGAAGTTTTGCCTTTGCCCGAACCAATGCCGCGACCAACACGGGTGCGCGCTTTGCGGGCGCCCGGGTTATCAGCAAGTTCGTTGAGTTTCATCAATCAACACCTTTTCGATCTGGGCCAATCAGGCCTCGTCCACACGGACGAGGTGTTTGACCTTGGCGATCATTCCGCGAACAGCCGGAGTATCTTCCAGCTCACGAGTCCGGTGCATCTTGTTGAGACCAAGACCGACCAGCGTTGCACGCTGGTCTGCCGGACGTCCAATCGGCGACCCGGTCTGGGTAACGCGAACGGTCGCTTTTTTGCTAGCAGCCATATCGAATTACTCCTTTTCGAGCGCAGCCGCGGCAGCCGTAGCTGCTGCTGAACCGCTATCGCGACGGGCAACGATATCGCCAACCTTCAGACCGCGCTTGGCCGCTACCTGACGCGGTGAAGCGCCATTGACCAGAGCGTCGAGGGTTGCACGGATGACGTTGTGGGGGTTGTTGGACCCGGTGCACTTGGCAACCACGTCCTGAACACCCATGGTTTCAAAAACCGCGCGCATTGCACCACCGGCAATAATACCGGTACCGGCCGGAGCCGAACGAAGAAGAACGCGACCAGCACCGAAATGACCGTTAATGTCATGGTGAAGGGTACGACCTTCGCGCAAGGGAACGCGGATCATGTTACGCTTGGCTGCTTCGGTAGCCTTGCGGATCGCTTCGGGAACTTCACGGGCTTTACCCGTGCCGTAGCCGACGCGACCGCGCTGGTCACCAACGACAACCATTGCGGAGAATGCAAAACGACGACCGCCTTTGACCACCTTCGCGACGCGGTTGATACCAACCAGCTTGTCAACGAGTTCAGTCTCTTCGCGGTTTTTCGGCGCTTGCTGTTGATTTTGGTTACGTGCCATGGTCGTGCTCCTTAGAAGTCCAGACCGCCCTCACGGGCGGCATCGGCCAGAGCTTTCACCCGGCCATGGAACAAATACCCGCCACGATCGAAAACGACCGTTTTGACACCAGCGGCAACAGCACGTTCGGCAATCGCCTTGCCAACCAGCACAGCTGCATCGGCGTTTCCGCCTTTATCACCGTTCTCACGCGACGAAGCGGAGGCAATAGTGGTGCCTGCCAGATCGTCGATGATTTGCGCATAGATGTGCGCGTTCGAACGGTGAACGCTGAGGCGCGGGCGACCGGCCGCTTTCTGGCGGATCGCAAAACGAACGCGGCGCTTGCGACGTTCGAAAAGGTTTCTCGCGTTGTTCATCGTGCCAGTCCTTACTTCTTCTTGCCTTCTTTGCGCAAGATATACTCGCCTTCGTAACGGACACCCTTGCCTTTGTAAGGCTCCGGACCGCGCCAGCCGCGGGCATTTGCCGCAAACTGACCAACGAGCTGTTTATCTGCGCCAGAAATGGCGATAAGGGTCGGCTTTTCGGCAACAACAGAAATACCGGACGGAATGTCCATTTCTACGTCGTGCGAAAAACCAAGCTGCAGAACCAGTTTGTTACCCTGGACCTGGGCACGGTAACCAACACCGGTGATTTCAAGCTTGCGGGTGAAACCTTCCGAGACACCGGCAACCAGGTTGGCGATGTTGGCACGGGTGGTACCCCACAGCGCGCGAGCGCGCTTGCTGTCATTGTTCGGTTTTACCCAGATCTGATTATCTTCCTGGGTAACGGTTACATCCGAGGTCAGGTTCAGGCTGAGCTCACCGAGCTTGCCTTTTGCACTGAATACTGCTTCGGTCAGGTTGATGGATACGCCGTTAGGCACAGCCACCGGATTTTTTCCTACTCGCGACATCGTTGGCCCTCTCCTTAGAATACCTTGCAGAGGATTTCGCCGCCGACATTTTGCTCGCGAGCCTCCTGATCCGAAAGAACACCCCTCGGAGTAGAAAGAACAGCGATACCGAGACCGTTATATACCTTCGGAAGATCTTTGATCTTCGAATATACACGACGACCCGGGGTCGAGACGCGGTCGATCTGCTTGATTACGCCATTGCCTTCAAAATATTTGAGTTCAATAGCAATCTCGCTGACGCCCTTGCGAATTTCACTGACAGAATAACCGCGAATAAACCCTTCGCGCTGGAGAACGTCCAGCACGCCGAGACGCAGTTTGGAAGCCGGCGAGACAACGTTGGACTTGCCAACGCGCTGACCGTTACGGATACGCGTGAGCATATCGCCTACGGGATCAGTCATAGACATGTGATGTCCTCCTTACCAGCTGGACTTCACCATGCCCGGGATCTGACCACGCGAAGCAAGTTCACGCAGAGCGATACGGGACAGGCGGAATTTACGATAGACCCCACGCGGACGACCCGAAACCAGGCAGCGAATACGCTGACGGTTCGGAGCCGAGTTGCGGGGCAGCTGGGCAAGTTTCATCACAGCAACGACACGATCTTCAAACGAAGTCTCGCGGTTGTCGATGATCGACTTCAGGGCAGCACGCTTGTTGGCATACTGCTTTGCCAGACGCTCGCGTTTAAGCTCGCGCTGGACGGCACTTTTCTTGGCCATGGGCCAACCTCCGTTAGTTTCCGAACGGAAGATCAAAACCCTTGAGAAGGGCCAGAGCTTCACCGTCGGACTTAGCCGTGGTACAAATGATGATATCCATCCCGCGAGCCGAGTCGGCTTTGTCGTACTCGACTTCGGGAAAGACGAACTGTTCCTTGAGGCCCATGGCAAAGTTGCCACGACCATCGAAGGATTTCTTGTTCAGACCGCGGAAGTCACGAACGCGCGGAAGCGCGATCGTCACGAGACGATCCAAAAATTCGAACATACGGTCGCGACGCAAGGTCACTTTACAACCGATATTCATGCCTTCACGCAGTTTGAAAGCCGCAACGGACTTCTTCGCTTTGGTAAAGACAGGTTTCTGACCGGTGATGGCCGCGAGATCCGCAGCGGCACCTTCCAGCTTTTTGCGATCCTGGGTGGCGTCGCCGACACCCATATTGATCACGATCTTTTCAAGGCGCGGAATCTCCATAACATTCTCGTAAGAGAATTCTTTCTGGAGTGCATCACGCACCACTGACTTGTAATGTTCGCGCAGGCGCGTCATTTTTCCGTCCCTCAGTTGTCGATGACTTCGCCGCTGAGCTTCGCAACGCGAACCTTGCGACCATCATCGAGGGTCTTGAAACCGACGCGGGTCGGCTTGTTTTCTTTCGGATCAACAATCGCGATATTGGAAACGTTAATTTTCGCTTCCTTCTCGACGATACCACCGGTGTCAGAGCCGGACGCACGCTGGTGACGCTTCACCAGGTTAACGCCCTGTACCAATACCTTATTTTCGGTCGGGAAAGCGGCGATAACTTCGCCGGTTTTACCCTTGTCTTTACCCGTCAGAACAATAACGCGATCACCCTTTTTAATTTTGGCAGCCATTACAGCACCTCCGGAGCGAGCGAAATGATCTTCATGTAACCACGCGAACGAAGTTCACGGGTTACCGGGCCGAAAATACGTGTACCGATCGGCTCACCGTTGTTGTTGATCAACACGGCTGCGTTGCGGTCGAAACGGATCGCAGACCCGTCAGAGCGGCGAATTTCCTTTGCGGTCCGAACGATGACAGCTTTGTGAACTGCACCCTTCTTAACACGACCGCGCGGGATGGCTTCCTTGACGGAAACCACGATAACATCACCAACATTGGCGGTTTTACGCTTCGAGCCGCCCAGTACCTTGATGCACTGGACACGGCGAGCGCCGCTGTTGTCGGCGACGTCCAGATTGGACTGCATCTGGATCATGGGTTTACCCCTTGACTATAATTGGGCTGAGGACTCACTCCTCGACCACTACTTCCCAAGACTTCAATTTCGAGATCGGCCGGCATTCGCGAATACGAACGACGTCACCCGTCTTGAAGCGGTTCTCTTCATCATGCGCGTGGAATTTCTTCGACTTGCGCACGTACTTTTTATACAGCGGGTGCATGACCTGGCGTTCCACACGGACCACCACAGTCTTGTCGTTTTTGGTCGAAACGACTGTCCCCTGCAATACACGCCTCGGCATGTGTCTTAACTCCTATGCGTGTCCTGTTAGGCCGCGCTGGCACCCTTCTCGTTTCCGAGAAGGGTTTTGATGCGGGCAATATCACGACGGACCTGACGGACCCGCGCAGTATTTTCGAACTGACCGGTCGCCTGTTGGAATCGCATGTTAAACGACTCCTTCCGTAGATCGAGCAGCATTTCTTTCAGTTCATCGGCGCTTTTAGCGCGGAGATCAGCAACTTTCATCACTAATTACTCCCCTTCACCAAGACGCGTGACAAACTTGGTCTTGATCGGCAGCTTAGCCGAAGCGAGCTCGAAAGCCCGGCGTGCAAGATCCAGCGGAACACCGTCGAGTTCAAACATAATCCGACCGGGTTTGACGCGGGCTGCCCAATATTCGACAGAACCCTTACCTTTACCCTGACGAACCTCGGCAGGCTTTTGCGAAACCGGCAGATCCGGGAAAACACGGATCCACACCCGACCTTGACGGCGGATGTGACGAGTGATCGCGCGACGAGCCGCTTCGATCTGACGCGCCGTTATACGCTCCGGTTCCAAGGCTTTCAAGCCATAAGCGCCGAAATTAAGATCCGTGCCACCTTTTGCTTCGCCTTTAAGGCGTCCCTTATGGGCTTTACGGAACTTTGTGCGTTTCGGAGAAAGCATCTTTCTATCTCCTTACTTGCGGCCAGAACCAGCCGACTCGAGCGCACGGCGCTCGGAAGCCAACGGATCATGAGCCATGATTTCGCCCTTGAAGATCCAGACCTTCAGACCGCAAACACCATAGGTGGTGTGTGCTTCAGAAGTGCCATAATCGATATCCGCACGCAGCGTGTGCAACGGAACCCGACCTTCACGATACCATTCGGTACGAGCAATTTCAGCCCCGCCGAGACGCCCGGCAGCGTTGATCCGAATACCACCAACGCCAAGGCGCATGGCATTCTGAACCGACCGCTTCATGGCGCGACGGAAGGAAACGCGACGCTCAAGCTGCTGGGCGATGTTGTCAGCGACCAGCTTTGCATCGACTTCCGGCTTGCGGATTTCGATGATGTTAACCTGCACTTCGGCATTTGCCAGCTTCTGCAGATCATTCTTGAGCTTTTCGATGTCCTGGCCCTTTTTGCCGATCACAACACCCGGACGGGCGCTGTGGATCGAAATCCGGGCTTTTTTGGCAGGACGTTCGATAATCACCTTGGAGACGCCTGCTTGTTTCAGACGTTCCATGATGAATTTGCGGATTGCCAGATCTTCGTGAAGAAGACCGGCGAAATCAGCCTTGTTGGCGTACCAGCGGGAATCCCAGGTACGGTTGATGCCAACGCGCAGGCCGATCGGATTAACTTTCTGACCCATTATTCGGCCCCCTCACGTTCGCAAACAACGATGCGGATGTTGGAGAACGGCTTAATGATCTTGCCAACGCGACCACGTGCACGGGCACGCCAGCGTTTCATCACAAATGCCTTACCAACAGACGCCTCTTTTACGTACAGACGGTCGACATCAAGCTGGTGGTTGTTTTCGGCATTCGCAATTGCCGACTCCAACAACTTCTTGACGTCATTCGAAATACGCTTGTTGGAGAAGGTCAGTTCTGCCAAAGCAGTTTCTGCCTTCTTCCCACGAATCGACTCGGCGACGAGGTTGAGCTTACGCGGGGAAATGCGTACTGCCCGGAGCGAAGCCGCAGCCTCGTTATCCGCCAGCCGACGGATGTCAGCTTTCTTGCCCATCGTTACTTCCTCTTCGCCTTTTTGTCGGCCGCATGACCATAATAGGTCCGGGTCGGCGAGAACTCACCGAACTTGTGACCAATCATGTCTTCGGTCACGAGTACCGGAAGGAACTTCTGGCCATTGTAAACCCCAAAAGTGAGGCCTACGAATTGCGGCAAAATCGTCGAGCGCCGCGACCAGGTCTTAATTACCTCATTCCGGCCAGAGGCACGGACTGTATCGGCTTTCTTAAGAAGGTATCCATCTACAAACGGACCCTTCCAAACGGAACGCGCCATTGTCTAGCCTCCTCCGTTAGCTCTTATGACGACGGCGCATGATGAGCGCGTCAGTCTTTTTGTTCGAGCGGGTGCGTTTACCCTTGGTCGGCTTGCCCCAAGGCGTAACCGGGTGACGACCACCCGAAGTACGGCCTTCACCACCACCATGCGGGTGATCGATCGGGTTCATGGCAACACCACGAACCGACGGACGCTTACCAAGCCAGCGATTACGGCCAGCCTTACCAAGATTCGTATTTTGCTGGTCCTGGTTGGACACGGCACCAATGGTCGCCATGCATTCACCACGAACCAAACGCACCTCACCGGAGGACAGCTTAAGCTGGGCGTAACCCTGGTCCTTACCGACGAGCTGCACATAGGCGCCTGCCGACCGTGCGACCTGTCCACCTTTACCGGCTTTCAGTTCGACGTTATGGACAATGGTACCGACCGGAATATTCTTCAGCGGTGCGGCGTTACCCGGCTTAATGTCTACGCGGTCGGAAGCGACAACCTTGTCGCCAACTGCGAGACGCTGCGGTGCGAGGATGTAGGCCAGCTCGTCATCGGAATAACGAACCAGGGCAATAAATGCCGTGCGGTTCGGATCGTATTCCAGACGTTCGACCGTACCGACGACGTCAAACTTGTTACGTTTGAAGTCGATGATGCGGTAACGACGCTTGTGACCACCACCGATACGACGTGCGGTGATACGACCAGCGTTGTTACGGCCGCCTTTCTTGCGCAGACCTTCGGTCAGCGCTTTGATCGGCTTGCCCTTGTGGAGATCGGAGCGATCGACAAGAACCAGCTGACGGCGACCAGGAGATGTTGGTTTAAACTTCTTCAAAGCCATGTCTTAGATTCCCGTCGTCACATCGATGGATTGACCCTCTTCGAGGGTAACCATCGCTTTCTTGAAATCACTCCGACGGCCGGCAGTACCACGAAAACGCTTGGTCTTGCCTTTCACCACTGAGGTGTTAACCGCCTTGACCTTCACCCCGAACAGACCTTCCACAGCAGCCTTGATTTCCGGCTTGGTGGCGTCGATAGCGACTTTGAACGCAACAGCGTTGTGTTCAGAAATCAGCGTCGACTTTTCAGTAATATGCGGGGCGCGGATGACTTCGTACATCCGCTCTTTGCTGATGATCGTCATTTGAGACGTGCCTCCAACGCTTCGACCGCACCCTTGGTCAGCACCAGGGTGTCACGGCGCAGGATGTCATAGACGTTGGCACCGACCTGCGGCAGAACATCAATCTGTGGGATGTTGCGCGCTGCGCGAGCAAAACCTTCGTTGACCGATGCACCGTCGATGATCAATGCCGATTTCCAGCCGAGTTTAGAGAAAACTACAGCCAGAGCCTTGGTCTTCGAATCCGAGAAGTCCGCATTATCAAGAACGATAAGTTTACCGTCCTTTGCTTTAGCCGACAAAGCCGTCTTCAGCGCGAGTTTACGGAATTTCTTGGTCAGATCATGCGAATGGTCACGAACGCGCGGACCATGCGCAACACCACCACCACGGAACTGTACAGCCTTACGGGAACCATGACGTGCACCGCCACTGCCCTTCTGCCGCACGAATTTTTTCGTGGTTGCGGAAATTTCGCTTTTTTCCTTGACCTTATGGGTCCCGGCGCGGCGCTTTGCCAACTGCCAGGTCACCATGCGGTGAAGGATGTCACGACGAACTTCCAGACCAAAGATCTCTTCTGCGAGATCAATATTGCCGGCGCTGGAAGCGTCCAGATTCAATACGTCGAGCTTCATGATGCTTATTCCTTATCCTCGGCGGCTGCTTCAGCAACCGGGGCAGCACCCTTAAGCGCGGCCGGGAACGGCAGACCTTCCGGTGCAACCCGCTTCACGGCATCCTTAACAAGGACATACGCACCCGAATGACCCGGAACAGCACCGTGCACCAGAACCAGACCTTTGGCTTCGTCGGTAGCGACGATTTTCAAGCTCTGAACGGTAACGCGGGCAGCACCCATGTGACCAGCCATCTTCTTACCTTTGAAGACGCGGCCAGGATCCTGGCACTGACCGGTGGAACCATGCGAACGGTGCGATACAGACACACCGTGCGACGCACGCAAACCACCGAAATTGTGACGCTTCATCGCACCGGCGAAGCCTTTACCGATCGAGGTACCGGTAACGTCGACATACTGGCCTTCAACGAAGTGAGCGGCTGAAAGTTCAGCGCCAACTTCAATCAGGCCGTCTTCGCTAACGCGGAATTCGACAAGCTTGGCTTTCGGTTCGACTTTTGCTTTGGCAAAGTGGCCACGCATCGGCTTGGATACGTTTTTAACTTTTGCCTTGCCGTAACCCAGCTGTACGGCAACGTAACCGTCGACGTCGTTGGTACGGTTCGCAACGACCTGAAGATTATCAACCTTCAGAACGGTCACAGGAATATGCACACCCTCGTCCGTGAAGACGCGAGTCATGCCGACTTTCTGGGTAATAAGTCCACTACGCATTGCGGCTTACTCCCGATTAAAGCTTGATCTCGACATCGACACCGGCAGCAAGGTCGAGCTTCATCAAAGCATCAACGGTTTGCGGAGTCGGGTCGACAATGTCGAGAAGACGCTTGTGCGTACGGATTTCGAACTGTTCACGTGACTTTTTGTCAATATGCGGAGACCGCAGAACAGTGTATTTTTCTATGCGGGTCGGCAGCGGAATCGGGCCGCGGACCTCTGCGCCAGTGCGCTTCGCCGTATTGACGATCTCGCGCGTGGACTGGTCCAGCACGCGATGGTCAAACGCCTTCAGGCGAATGCGAATGTTCTGACTATCCATGTAATTATGTACCGGAGCCCTCAAAAGGACACCGGCCCCTCAACTGGAGTTGACGATTGCCGCAAAAAGTATCGCGGGCGGCTTATGTAGCCGCCCGCGACACAAAGATCAAGGAAATTATTCAATGATCTTGGCAACGACGCCCGCGCCGACGGTACGACCGCCTTCACGGATGGCGAAACGCAGACCTTCATCCATCGCGATCGGTGCGATAAGGGTGGCGGTCATCTGAACGTTGTCGCCCGGCATCACCATTTCGGTGCCTTCCGGCAGTTCGATCGAACCGGTCACGTCAGTCGTACGGAAGTAGAACTGCGGACGGTAGTTCGAGAAGAACGGCGTGTGACGACCACCTTCATCCTTCGTCAGGATGTAGGCTTCTGCCTGGAACTTGGTGTGCGGCTTGATCGAGCCGACATGGGCCAGAACCTGACCACGTTCCACGTCTTCACGCTTGGTACCACGCAGCAGCGCGCCAATGTTGTCGCCAGCTTCGCCCTGGTCGAGCAGCTTGCGGAACATTTCAACGCCGGTGACGATCGTTTTGACGGTGTTTTTGATACCGACGATTTCGACTTCTTCACCAACCTTGATGATACCGGTTTCGACACGGCCGGTCACAACCGTACCACGACCCGAAATCGAGAAAACGTCTTCGATCGGCATCAGGAACGGACGATCCTTCGGACGTTCCGGTGCCGGGATGTAATCGTCAACAGCAGCCATCAGTTCAAGAATGGCGTTCTTGCCGATTTCGTCATCACGGCCTTCAAGAGCGGCAAGTGCCGAACCCTTGACGATCGGAATATCGTCGCCCGGGAAGTCGTAGGACGACAGAAGTTCGCGGATTTCCATTTCGACGAGTTCGAGCAACTCTTCATCGTCAACCTGGTCAACCTTGTTCATGAACACGACCAGTGCCGGAACACCAACCTGGCGGGCCAGAAGAATGTGTTCGCGGGTCTGCGGCATCGGGCCATCAGCAGCCGAAACCACCAGAATGCCACCGTCCATCTGTGCCGCACCCGTGATCATGTTTTTCACATAGTCAGCGTGGCCCGGGCAATCGACGTGTGCATAGTGACGATTGGAGGTTTCATATTCGACGTGCGCGGTCGAGATCGTGATACCACGAGCTTTCTCTTCCGGTGCCTTGTCGATCATGCTGTAGTCCTGGAACGATGCGCCGCCGCTCTCTGCGAGAACTTTGGTGATCGCTGCGGTCAGCGTGGTTTTACCGTGGTCAACGTGGCCGATTGTGCCAACGTTAACGTGCGGTTTTGTACGCGCAAATTTTTCTTTAGCCATTTTTAACTCCGTTTATTCCTAGCTTCGCCTTAACCGGCAGACTTGGCACGGACTTCGTCCGCGACAGCCTGCGGCACGTCGGCGTAATGATCAAACTGCATCACGAACTGGGCACGACCCTGGGACATGGAACGCAACGTATTGACATAACCGAACATGTTTGCCAGCGGGACAAAAGCCGTAACGACACGCGCGATACCGCGAGAGTCCATGTCACGAACCTGGCCACGACGGCTGTTCAGATCGCCAATGATGTCGCCCATATATTCTTCAGGCGTCACTGCCTCGACCTTCATGATCGGCTCGAGAAGCTTCGGACGAGCTTTTGCGAGACCTTCACGGAAGGCAGCACGAGCAGCAATTTCAAATGCCATCACACTGGAGTCGACGTCATGGTAGGCGCCGTCGGTCAGGGTGATGGAGAAATCGGTAACCGGGAACCCGGCGATCACGCCATTCGGCAATGAGCTTTCGAGACCCTTGGCAACACCCGGGATGTATTCCTTCGGAACGTTACCGCCAACGACGGTGTCTTTGAAGGAGTACCCGCTACCCGGTTCACCCGGCGTGAAGGTCAATTTGATGCGGGCGAACTGACCCGAACCACCAGACTGCTTCTTGTGGGTGTAGTCGATATCGACCTGCTGCGAAATGGTTTCGCGATAGGCAACCTGCGGCGCACCAACGTTTGCTTCGACCTTGAACTCACGTTTCATACGGTCGACGATGATGTCGAGATGCAGTTCGCCCATGCCCGAAATGATGGTCTGACCTGATTCATGGTCGGTCTTGACACGGAAAGACGGATCTTCCTGTGCGAGACGAGCAAGTGCCAGACCCATCTTTTCCTGGTCAGCCTTGGTTTTAGGCTCAACAGCAATTTCGATAACGGGATCGGGGAATTCCATCCGTTCAAGAATGATCGGCTTGGCTGTGTCACACAGCGTGTCACCAGTGGTGGTATCTTTCATACCAACCAGTGCCACGATATCGCCCGAGCAAGCGTATTTGATTTCTTCACGGTTGTTTGAATGCATAAGCAACATACGACCGATACGTTCTTTCTTCTCTTTGACAGAGTTCAGAACGTAGGAACCGGCTTCCAGAACACCCGAATAGATACGGATGAAGGTCAAAGACCCCACAAACGGATCGCTCATGATCTTGAAAGCAAGCGCCGAGAACGGTGCTTCGTCGGTCAACGGACGTGAATCGGGTTCATCTTCGGTGTTCGGCTTAACGCCGCGCACGTCAGTGAGGTCATCCGGAGCGGGCATGTAATCAAGAACGGCGTCGAGCAGCGGCTGAACACCCTTGTTCTTGAACGCCGTACCCAGAAGAACCGGAACCAGCTGGCTGGCAAGCGTACCCTTACGGATACATGCTTTCAGCGTTTCTTCAGAAGGCAAGTCACCTTCCAGATACGCTTCCATCGCAGCTTCGTCGAATTCAACAGCCGACTCGATCAGTGCTTCACGGTATTCAGCGGCCTGGTCAACCAGGGACTCGCGAATATCGCGATATTCAAACTCGGCACCAAGGGATTCGTCTTTCCAGACGATTTCCTTGTTCATGACCAGATCGACAACACCTTCGAATTCTGCTTCGGAACCAATCGGCAACTGCAACACAGCCGTGTTGGCACCAAGACGTTCCTTCATCATTTCGACGCAACGGAAGAAATCCGCGCCGGTACGGTCCATCTTGTTAACAAAGCACATCCGCGGGACGTGGTATTTGTCAGCCTGACGCCAAACGGTTTCGGTCTGGGGTTCAACGCCGGAAACGGCGTCAAAAACCGCACATGCACCATCGAGCACACGCAGCGAACGTTCAACTTCAATCGTGAAGTCAACGTGGCCGGGCGTGTCGATGATGTTGACACGGTGATCTTTCCAGAAGCAGGTCGTCGCAGCAGACGTAATCGTAATGCCGCGTTCCTGTTCCTGTTCCATCCAGTCCATCGTAGCGGCGCCGTCATGGACTTCGCCGATTTTGTAGGACTTGCCGGTGTAGAATAGAATTCGCTCGGTTGTCGTGGTTTTACCGGCATCAATGTGCGCCATGATGCCGATATTGCGATACCGAGAGATCGGAGTACGTTGTACCATAATCGACTCTTGATCTTTGGGTCTGGGTTACCAGCGATAATGAGCGAAAGCCTTATTGGCTTCGGCCATACGATGGGTGTCTTCGCGTTTTTTGACAGCTGTGCCACGGTTGTTGGCAGCATCCATCAATTCACCGGCGAGACGACCAATCATGGTGGTTTCGGAACGCTTGCGCGCCGCATCCACCAGCCAGCGAATGGCAAGTGCCTGGCGACGTTCAGTACGAACTTCAACAGGAACCTGATAGGTCGCACCACCAACACGACGCGAGCGAACTTCGACGTTCGGTTTCACGTTGTCCATGGCGTCATGGAACTGGGCAACGGGATCGCCGCCTTTGGATTCCATGATGTCAAATGCACCATAAACGATCTTTTCTGCAGCCGATTTTTTACCATCGAGCATCAGACCATTCATGAATTTGGTCAAAACCTTATCGCCATATTTGGCGTCAGGTAATACTTCGCGCTTCTCAGCAGCGTGACGACGAGACATTCAATGCGCTCCTTATTTCGGACGCTTCGCGCCGTATTTCGAACGACGCTGCTTACGGTCTTTAACACCCTGTGTATCGAGGGTACCGCGAATGATGTGGTAACGCACACCCGGCAAATCCTTTACGCGGCCGCCACGAATCATGACGACTGAGTGTTCTTGCAGGTTATGGCCTTCACCCGGAATGTAGCTGGTTACTTCGTAGCCGTTGGTCAAACGGACACGGGCAACCTTACGAAGAGCCGAGTTCGGCTTCTTCGGAGTCGTGGTGTAAACACGGGTGCACACGCCGCGCTTTTGCGGGCATGCTTCCAGTGCAGGCACCATATCGCGCTGAGAGCGCGGTGACCGCGACTTGCGGATCAACTGGTTAATTGTAGGCATTAACTTTCCCTTTTGCCTTAACGGACGCCACTTGGGCGTAGCTCTATCGACGCACGACGAGCGACCGCTTTGCTTTTGCCAAACCGGCAAAAACATCGCGGACGCCCAAAAAGCAGGAATAAACCTGCCTCGACGACCGTAAAGTCGCTTGATGCGACGGAGGGACGTTTCCGCCCGGAACCTTTATCGGCACCGACACAAGAAACTCCCCCCTAGATTCGGTGGGCGCATACTAGTGACGGGCCCATATCGCGTCAAGCAAAACCCTTGGAGCCATCGAGTTGGCGCTTCAAACGCCGAAACGAACCGGGGCGTCGATAAAAAATTCCCGGTTCGTCTCTGATTCTTTAACAACCTTGCGTGAAAACCTTACTCACCTGCAGGAAGACTTGGGGACTCGGAACCGCTCTGCGGTCCAAAGTTGTCGCCAATTTCTTCGCCTTCGGCTTCGAGCTGGATCACACGATCGCGTTCGGTAGCAAGTGCACGGAAACGGTTCATCACCGCCCCTGTCCCTGCCGGGATCAAACGACCCACAATCACGTTTTCTTTCAGGCCGATCAGCGTATCGGTTTTACCCGACACAGCAGCTTCGGTCAGAACGCGAGTGGTTTCCTGGAACGATGCCGCCGAGATGAAGGAATGGGTCTGCAACGAAGCCTTCGTGATCCCCTGGAGGACCGGCGATGCTTCTGCCATTTCGCCACCTTCACGTGCGGCTTTATCGTTTTCAGCATCAAAGTCAACACGGTCGACAATTTCGCCAACAAGAAGTGTCGTATCACCCGGTTTGGTGATTTCCACTTTTTGCAGCATCTGACGAACAATGACCTCGATGTGCTTGTCGTTGATCTTAACGCCCTGCAACCGGTAAACTTCCTGGATTTCATTTACCAGATAGTCGGCCAGTGCCGGAACGCCCATAACCCGAAGGATATCGTGCGGAACCGGTGAACCATCCATCAGAAGATCGCCACGTTCGACGAAATCCCCTTCCTGAACGGCAAGGTGTTTGCCCTTCGGGATCAGATATTCAACAGGTTCCAGACCGGCATCTTCATGCGGGTGCAGGATAACGCGACGTTTGTTCTTGTAATCCTTGCCAAATTCGACGCGACCCTGAATGTCAGCAATAATCGCGTGTTCTTTCGGCTTGCGGGCTTCGAACAACTCGGCAACACGCGGCAGACCACCGGTGATGTCACGGGTTTTCGAACCTTCACGCGGAATACGTGCCAGCACGTCACCAGCGTTAACCTTCTGACCGTTTTCAACCGACAAAATCGCATCAACCGACAGGAAGTAACGGGCTTCAAGACCGTTATCGAGGTTGATGACCTCGCCACTTTCGTTACGCAGGGTAACGCGCGGCTTAAGGTCCGATGCCTTGGGCTGGCTCTTCCAGTCGATAACTGTCTTGGCGCCAATACCGGTGGCTTCGTCGTAGATTTCGCGAATGGTCGTCCCTTCGATCAGGTCGACATAGTTCACGTAACCTTCTTTTTCGGTGATGATCGGCAGGGTGTACGGATCCCATTCAGCCAGTTTCTGGCCGCGCGTGATCTGCGCCCCGTCTTCGGTCAGCAACTTCGCACCATAAGGCACACGGAATTTCGCGCGTTCACGACCATTCTTGTCGATCAGCAGGATTTCCATGTTACGCGCCATCACAATGTTCACGCCCTTGGAGTTATTCACAACAGCGTAATTCTTGATCTTGACGGTAGAATCGAAGTTGGCTTCAACGCCGGACACTTCTGCACCACGCTGTGCGGCACCACCAATGTGGAACGTACGCATGGTCAGCTGGGTACCCGGTTCACCGATCGACTGTGCGGCAATAACACCGACAGCTTCACCGATATTCACCGTGGTTCCGCGTGCCAGGTCACGACCATAACAATGGCCACAAACACCGGTTTCGGCATCACATGTCAGCACCGAACGAATACGGGCGGCTTCAACACCGGCCTTTTCGATCACATCGAGATGGTCTTCGACAACCATTTCGTTTTTGCCAACAATTTCCTCGCCCGTTGCCGGATCGACAATGGCATCGGCGGTGTAACGGCCAAGGATACGATCCGACAGGGTTTCGATGACTTCGCCGGAATCAACCACTGCTGCAATATCAAGGCCCCGTTCGGTGCCGCAATCATGCTGGGTAATGATCGAGTCCTGCGCCACGTCAACGAGACGACGGGTCAGGTAACCGGAGTTAGCCGTTTTCAATGCCGTATCGGCAAGACCTTTACGCGCACCGTGAGTGGAGTTGAAGTACTCCTGCACGGTCAGGCCTTCTTTAAAGTTCGAAATGATCGGCGTTTCAATGATCGAGCCATCCGGCTTTGCCATCAGACCGCGCATGGCAGCCAGCTGACGCATCTGGGCGGCAGAACCACGGGCACCGGAGTGCGCCATCATGTAAACCGAGTTGATCTGGTTGCCAGCTTTGGTTGCCGAAATGCCCTTCATCATGGCTTCGGAAACGTCATCTGTACATTGCGACCAGGCGTCAACGACCTTGTTGTATTTCTCACCGCGGGTGATCAGGCCGTCCTGATACTGCTGTTCGTATTCCTTGACCTTTTCGTGGGTCGTATTGACCAGCGGTTCCTTGGCATCAGGAATGACCATGTCATCCTTACCAAAGGAAATGCCCGCACGGCACGCCCAGTTAAAGCCAAGACCCATCAAACGGTCAGCAAAGATAACCGTCTCTTTCTGACCGCAGTGACGATAGACAATATCGATCACGTTCGAGATGTCTTTTTTGGTCAGAAGTTTGTTGATGGTCGAGAACGGAATGCGCGGATGACGCGGCAACAGTTCCGACAGCAGCATACGACCGGCAGTCGTCTGCACCCGAACCGTGATCGGTTCGTTATTGGCATCAACGGTATGATAACGGGCATTGACCTTGGAATGCAGGCCAACAGCGCCTGAATCCAGTGCCTGCTCGATCTCGGCGATATCAACAAATGACATCCCCTCGCCCGGCTCGCCTTCACCATCCATCGAGATATAGTACAGACCCAGCACGATATCCTGCGACGGCACGATAATCGGACGACCCGATGCCGGTGACAGAATATTGTTGGTCGACATCATCAGGGTACGGGCTTCAAGCTGGGCTTCAAGCGACAGCGGCACGTGAACGGCCATCTGGTCGCCGTCGAAGTCAGCGTTAAAAGCGGTACATACCAGCGGATGAAGCTGAATGGCCTTACCTTCGATCAGGGTCGGTTCGAACGCCTGGATCCCCAAACGGTGCAATGTCGGCGCACGGTTGAGCATCACCGGATGTTCGCGGATAACCTGTTCCAGGATATCCCAGACTTCCGGGCGTTCTTTTTCGACCATACGCTTTGCAGCCTTGATCGTGGTCGCCATACCGTACAGCTCAAGTTTCGCATAAACGAATGGCTTGAACAGTTCGAGCGCCATTTTCTTTGGCAGGCCGCACTGGTGCAGTTTCAGGCTCGGACCCACGGTAATAACGGAACGACCGGAATAGTCGACGCGTTTACCCAAAAGGTTCTGACGGAAACGACCCTGCTTGCCCTTAAGCATGTCAGACATCGATTTCAGCGGCCGCTTGTTGGCACCCGTAATCGGGCGGCCACGACGACCGTTGTCAAACAGCGCATCAACCGATTCCTGAAGCATACGCTTTTCGTTACGCACGATGATATCGGGCGCACGCAGCTCGATCAGGCGTTTCAAACGGTTGTTACGGTTGATCACGCGACGATACAGATCGTTAAGATCCGACGTTGCGAAACGACCGCCATCAAGCGGAACCAGCGGGCGCAATTCTGGCGGAATGACCGGAATAACTTCCAGGATCATCCACTCGGGACGGGCACCCGAATCACGGAAAGCCTCGATCAGCTTCAAACGCTTGACCAGCTTTTTACGCTTGGCTTCCGAATTGGTTTCCTTGAGGTCGATCTTGGCGACTTCATATTCGTCTTCAAGATCAATCGCAGCAAGCATGTCACGAATGGCTTCTGCGCCAATACCGGCACGGAAACTGTCTTCGCCGTATTCTTCCTGTGCCGTGGTGAACTGGTCTTCGCTCAGAAGCTCACCCATCTTGAGCGGGGTCAGACCCGGCTCGATAACGACATAGTTTTCAAAATACAGAATGCGCTCAAGATCCTTGAGCATCATGTCAAGCAGCAGGCCAAGGCGGCTCGGCAGGGATTTCATGAACCAGATATGCGCAACAGGTGCTGCCAGTTCAATATGCCCCATGCGTTCACGACGCACTTTGGCCAGCGTTACTTCAACGCCGCATTTTTCGCAGATAATACCGCGATATTTCATCCGCTTGTACTTACCGCACAAGCATTCGTAATCCTTAACCGGACCAAAAATGCGCGCACAGAACAGACCGTCGCGCTCTGGCTTGAAAGTCCGGTAGTTGATGGTCTCCGGCTTCTTGATTTCACCAAAAGACCAGGAGCGAATACGCTCCGGGCTGGCGATCTGAATGCGGATCTGATCGAAGCTTTGGGTGCCCTGGGGCTGCCCGAAGATCTTCATCAACTCGTTCATAAAGGCTCTCCCGCTATGCCCGGCCGCGCCGGGTTTCGCCAATTTCAGGCCGAAAGATGCAATGGCGGACGAAGCACGCTTCGCCCGCCCTGATTTTAGTAGTCTTCCTGCTCAAGCTCGACATTGAGACCAAGTGACCGAAGTTCCTTAACAAGAACGTTAAAGGATTCCGGGATACCGGCTTCAAAAGTGTCTTCGCCG
Source organism: Thalassospira sp. NFXS8 (assembly GCF_040148805.1). NCBI lineage: Bacteria > Pseudomonadati > Pseudomonadota > Alphaproteobacteria > Rhodospirillales > Thalassospiraceae > Thalassospira > Thalassospira sp. NFXS8. The sequence continues at coordinate 1,093,532 of NZ_JAGEMF010000001.1, forward strand.
CGAACAATTGCTTCATAGACCTTGGTACGGCCTGAAACGTCATCCGACTTGACAGTCAGCATTTCCTGCAAGGTGTATGCAGCGCCGTATGCTTCAAGCGCCCACACTTCCATTTCCCCGAAACGCTGGCCACCGAACTGCGCCTTACCACCCAGCGGCTGCTGGGTAACAAGCGAGTACGGCCCAATGGAACGGGCATGGATCTTGTCGTCAACAAGGTGGTGCAGCTTCAGCATGTAGATGTAGCCAACAGTCACCTTGCGATGGAATTTCTCGCCGGTACGGCCATCGTAAAGATCGACCTGGCCAGAACCGTCAAGACCTGCCTTCTCAAGCATGCGAACCACATCAGGTTCACGCGCCCCGTCAAACACCGGCGTTGCCATCGGCACACCGCGACGCAGATTGTTACCAAGCTCGATCACTTCACCGTCACTCAATTCCTTGATGCCGGTGACATATGATTCGTCTTCATAGACTTCGTTCAGCTTGCCACGCAGATCTTCCATCGAGGTGCGCTCGTCGAGAACACCGTCAACCATGTTGCCGATCTGCTCGCCAAGACCACGCGATGCCCAGCCAAGGTGCGTTTCAAGGATCTGGCCAACGTTCATACGCGACGGAACACCCAACGGGTTCAGCACGATGTCAACCGGAGTCCCGTCTTCAAGGTGCGGCATGTCTTCCATCGGCATGATGCGCGACACAACACCCTTGTTACCATGACGACCGGCCATTTTATCGCCCGGCTGCATTTTACGCTTAACCGCCACGAAAACCTTGACCATCTTCATAACGCCCGGCGGCAGTTCGTCGCCAGCCTGAAGTTTGTCAACCTTGTCGTCGAAACGGGCCTGAAGAACCTTGATCGATTCTTCGAACTGTTTCTTCAGGGCTTCGATGTCGGACATGACATTGTCGTCACCCACAGCGATCTGACGCCACAGGCCACGGGCCACACCGGCAAGGCTGTTTTCGGTAATCGTGCCGACCAGGCTTTTCGGACCATCAACGATGGTCTGACCCAGCAGCAGGTTTTTCAAACGGCCATAGAAGTTGCGTTCCAAGATCGAGCGTTCGTCGTCACGGTCAAGTGCCAGACGTTCAATTTCCGAACGTTCGATCGCCAGGGCACGTTCGTCCTTGTCAACGCCGCGGCGCGAGAAGACACGAACTTCAACGATGGTCCCGAACTGTCCCGGCGGCACACGCAGCGACGTATCACGAACATCCGAAGCTTTTTCACCGAAGATGGCACGCAGAAGTTTTTCTTCCGGCGTCATTGGGCTTTCACCCTTCGGCGTCACCTTACCAACCAGAATATCGCCCGGCTTGATTTCCGCACCGATGTAAACAATCCCTGCCTCGTCGAGGTTTTTCAGGGCTTCTTCACCGACGTTGGGAATATCACGGGTGATTTCTTCCTGGCCCAGCTTGGTATCACGGGCCATGACTTCAAATTCCTCGATATGGATCGAGGTATAGACGTCATCGCGGGCGATACGTTCTGAAAGCAGGATCGAGTCTTCGAAGTTGTAACCATTCCACGGCATAAACGCGACCAGCACGTTCCGGCCAAGGGCCAGCTCACCCATGTCGGTGCAAGGACCGTCAGAGATGATATCGCCCTTTTCAACAGCATCACCAACCTTGACCAGCGGCTTCTGGTTGATGCAGCTGCCCTGGTTCGACCGCTGATATTTACGCAAAGTGTAAATATCGACGCCCGATTCAGAGGCGGCAATGTCGCCAGTAGCACGGATCACCATACGGGTGGCGTCAACCGATTCAACAACACCGTCACGGCGCGCAATCAGGGTAGCCCCCGAATCACGTGCCACCGGAACTTCCATACCGGTCCCGACATACGGTGCTTCAGAGCGGATCAACGGAACCGCCTGACGCTGCATGTTCGAGCCCATCAGAGCGCGGTTGGCGTCATCGTTTTCCAGGAACGGGATCAGGGCCGAAGCCACAGAAACCAGCTGTTTTGGCGAAACGTCCATCAGGTCGATTTCTTCTTCGCGCGCCATCAGATGGTCACCCGCTTTACGGGTATTGATCAGTTCGTTGGCAAAACGGAAATCATCGGTCAGCGGTTCGTTGGCCTGGGCAATAACATAACGCCCTTCCTCGATTGCTGAAAGATAGATCACTTCCGGGGTCACTGTGCCGTCAACAACCTTACGATACGGGCTTTCGATAAAGCCGTACTGGTTGACACGGGCAAAGGTCGCCAGCGAGTTGATCAGACCAATGTTCGGACCTTCCGGCGTTTCAACCGGGCAGATACGACCATAGTGGGTCGGATGCACGTCACGAACTTCAAAGCCGGCACGCTCACGGGTCAAACCACCCGGTCCAAGAGCCGAAAGACGACGCTTGTGGGTAATTTCCGACAGCGGGTTGGTCTGGTCCATGAACTGAGACAGCTGCGAGGAGCCGAAGAATTCACGAACAGCAGCCGCAACCGGCTTGGCATTGATCAGGTCATGCGGCATGACGTTGTCGATCTCGACCGAGCTCATACGCTCGCGGATCGCACGTTCCATACGCAACAGACCAACGCGGAACTGGTTTTCCATCAGTTCGCCAACAGAACGAACACGACGGTTGCCAAGATGGTCGATGTCGTCGATTTCGCCACGGCCGTCTTTAAGGTCGATCAGAACACGAACAACTTCAAGGATGTCTTCGCGGCGCAGGACACGAACCGTATCCGGGCATTCCAGATTAAGGCGCGCATTCATCTTCACACGGCCAACGGCCGAAAGATCATAGCGTTCCGCATCAAAGAACAGGCCCTTGAACATGGCCTCGGCACCTTCGATCGTCGGCGGCTCGCCCGGGCGCATAACACGGTAAATATCAACCAGTGCTTCTTCACGGTTGCTGTTTTTATCCAGCGCGACCGTGTTGCGCAGATAGGCACCGACATTGTTGTGATCGATCAGCAGCAGGCGAACGGTGTCTACACCCCATTCCTTAAGCTGTTCGAACACACCTTCTGTCAGTTCATGACCCGCTTCGGTCCGAATTTCACCGGTCTCGTCATCGATCAGATCTTCGGCCATATACCAGCCGTTAAGCTGTTCTTCAGGCACAAGGATCTGTTTGACACCCTGTTCAACGATTTTGGCGGCTGAACGCTTGGTGATCTTGGTACCGGCAGCAGCGACGACTTCACCACTTTCTGCATCAAGAAGATCGAACAGCAATTTCTGGCCGATATAGCGTTCGACGTCAAAATCGGTGACCCAGCCATTACCCGTACGGCGGTATTCAGCCGAATCGTAATAATAGTTCAGAATTTCTTCCGGGGTCAGACCTTCGATTTCCGACGGATCGACAGAACGGCCTTCTTCGGCGCGCTGGGCGCGAAGCTGTTGCGATTCTTCGTTTTCCAGCGCCATCAAAAGCGTGGTTGCCGGCAGCTTACGGCGACGGTCAATACGCACATACAGTACGTCCTTAGCATCGAATTCAAAATCGAGCCACGAACCACGGTACGGGATGACACGCGCAGAAAACAGATACTTGCCAGAGCTGTGGGTCTTGCCCTTGTCATGGTCGAAGAATACGCCAGGCGACCGGTGCATCTGGGAGACGATAACACGCTCGGTGCCATTCACGATAAAGGTGCCGTGTTCGGTCATGAGCGGCATATCGCCCATGTACACGTCCTGCTCCTTGATATCGCGAATTGAACGCGCACCGGTGTCTTCGTCGATGTCCCAAACGACCAAACGCAGCGTAACGCGCAAAGGCGCGGCAAATGTCATGCCGCGCTGGCCGCATTCCTCGGTGTCGTATTTCGGCTGCTCCAGCTCGAATGATACGAATTCAAGGGTCGCTCGTTCCGAAAAGTCTTTAATCGGAAAGACGCTTTTGAAGACTTCCTGCAAGCCGGTATCGTCGCGCTGTTCGCGCGGGATGCCTGTTTGCAAAAACTTCACGTAAGAATTCTTCTGAACCTCTATAAGGTTCGGGAGCGGAGCGACTTCGCTGATCCGTCCAAAGCTCTTGCGAATGCGCTTTCGACCAGTAAAGGACTTATCCATCATCGTTCCTTTAATCGCGCCTCCCCACACCGTCCGAACCCGTCGTCGTTGCGTGGGCCTTAAATAAAAAGCATACAGCACAACGACGCCCGAGCCCCGTACGGGGCGGGCGTTACTTAAATATGACCGCGGATGTTATTTGACATCCAACATGAATAGAGATCACTGATCCCTCGGCTGTCGACGCCGCCAAAGATAACCCTTGGCAAAAACAGTCTTGCACTATGTATGATTACCTTTGGCAGCGTCAACCGTTAAATTTCCCTTTCGCGTCCTGCGGCCGTCAAAAATATTTTCCGCAGAGACGGATAGGTCGGCGTCCCGTAGGAACGCCGACCCAAACTTTGGCAAAAGCCGTCGATTATTTGAGTTCGACGGTTGCGCCAGCTTCTTCAAGCTTCTTCTTGATGGTCTCGGCTTCGTCTTTCGACGCGCCTTCTTTGACCGCTTTCGGTGCGCCTTCGACCAGGTCTTTGGCTTCTTTCAGACCAAGACCGGTGATTGCGCGAACTTCTTTAATGACGTTGATTTTCTTATCGCCAGCAGATGCCAGGATAACGTCAAATTCGGTTTTTTCTTCAGCGGCTTCAGCAACTGCGCCACCGGCAGCAGCAACAGCAACCGGAGCAGCAGCAGAAACGCCCCATTCTTCTTCGAGAAGCTTGGAAAGTTCAGCAGCTTCGATAACGGTGAGCTTTGAGAGCTCTTCGACGAGTGCCTTAAGATCGGCCATTTTGATAACTCCTAGGCTTGAACTTGGTAGTAATAAGGAAAAAGAGGGTTACGCGGCTTCGCCTTTTTCGGCGTATGCCTTCAGCACCTGTGCGATCTGGGCCGCCGGCTTGGAAGTCAGCGTAGCGATACGCTGTGCCGGGGTCTGGATCATGCCAACCAGTTTTGCACGCAGTTCGTCGATCGACGGCAGTTCTGCAAGGGCTTTAACACCCTGTTCATCGAGAACCACTTCACCGAGACCACCAGCAACGAGAACGAGTTTCTCATTTGCCTTGGCAAAGGTAGCAGCAACCTTAGCAGCTGCGGCCGGGTCCGCCGAATAGGCGATCGCGGTCGGGCCGGTAAAGTATTCTGCTAGGTTAGCAAATTTGGTGCCTTCCAGAGCAAGTCGCGTAAGCCGGTTTTTGGTGACCTTGAAGCCCGCACCAGCTTGACGCATCTGCGCACGAAGAGCGGTAATTTCAGCGACCGTCAAACCCTTGTACTGGGTAATGATGACGCCTTCCGCACCTTCGAACACTTCGCGCATTTCTGCTACGAACTGTTGTTTATCATCGCGGTTCACAATCAGTCTCCGACATTTGCTTTTTGCCCTGAACCCCGAAGGGTTCACAGACGTGACCGGTTCACAGGAACCGGTCGATGACGCCCGTCCGTTTGCCAGATGCTCAAGCCTTTAGAAAAGCCCCGAAGGGAAATTCAAGAACCGGAACCTCTGCCTATGCAGGACATTAAGAGCAACCAGATGTTGCCCACCTGCAGTCTGGGACAGACAGGTAGAGAGGGGTTTAACCCCCTCTCCGGCAACCGGCCCACCCGAAAGCAGACCGGAAACTAAATTCTTTTAGTTCGATGCGATATCCGCGATCGAAACCTTCACGCCAGCACCCATGGTGGAGCTGACAGCAGCGCGCTGCAAGTAGACGCCCTTGGCACCGGCCGGCTTCGCCTTGACAATCGCCGAAACGAATGCCTTGACGTTTTCAACCAGCTGCTCTTCGCTGAAAGATGCCTTGCCCACGCCAGCGTGGACCAGACCGTTCTTTTCAGCGCGGAACTGAACCTGACCGGCTTTTGCGTCGGCAACAGCCTTGGCAACATCCATGGTCACGGTACCCAGTTTCGGGTTCGGCATCAGGCCGCGCGGGCCGAGAACCTTACCAAGACGGCCAACAAATGCCATCATGTCCGGGGTTGCAATAACGCGATCGTAATTCAGATCACCGCCCTGCATTGCCGCCAGAAGGTCGTCAGAACCAACGGTATCAGCACCGGCTTTAAGCGCTTCGTCTGCTTTTGCGTCTTTGGCAAAAACAGCGACGCGCATGGTTTTACCGGTACCATGCGGCAAGGACACAACACCACGGACCATCTGGTCTGCGTGACGCGGGTCAACGCCCAAATTCATTGCAATTTCAACAGTTTCGTCGAATTTTGCTTTTGCACCATCTTTAACAAGCTTGATAGCAGCAGCAAGTTCGTACTGTTTGGTACGATCAACACCCTCATAGGCCAGGGCAAGGCGCTTACCAGTTTTGGCCATCGTCTTACTCCACAACCTCGAGACCCATAGCACGGGCCGAACCTTCGATCATTGCCATTGCGCCTTCGATGTTGACCGCATTGAGGTCAGCCATCTTGGCTTCGGCAATTTCCTGCACCTGGGCTTTGGTCACCTTGCCGACAAAACCTTTGCCAGTGGTGCCCGAACCCTTGGCAATACCAGCTGCTTTACGCAGGAAGTATGATGCCGGCGGGGTTTTGGTGATGAAGCTGAAAGAACGGTCACCGTAAACGGTAATCACAACCGGGATCGGCATACCGGGTTCAAGCTGCTGGGTTGCAGCATTGAACGCCTTGCAGAATTCCATGATATTCACACCGCGCTGACCCAGAGCCGGGCCAACAGGCGGTGACGGGTTGGCTTTACCAGCAGCAATCTGCAGCTTGATATAGCCTGTAATCTTTTTGGCCATTTTATGTACCTCTTACAGAAGCGCGCGGTCCGGCCATGGCTGGCCTCCCGCGCTCGAAAAACCGGCTGCATGACACAGCCGGAAACTTTTTAAAAGATCGATCAGACTTTTTCGACCTGGGTATATTCCAGCTCGACCGGGGTTGAACGACCAAAGATCGATACCGACACCTTAAGGCGCGACCGTTCTTCGTCGACTCCTTCAACCACACCGGCAAAAGTCGCAAACGGACCATCAGAAACCCGAACTTCTTCGCCAACTTCAAAGCTGACGGTGGATTTCGGACGATCAACGCCTTCTTGCACCTGATGCAGAATATGCTGGGCTTCTTTTTCCGAAATCGGCATTGGCTTGCCGCGGCTACCCAGAAAGTCGGTAACCTTGGCGGTATTTTTAACCAGATGCCAGCTTTCGTCAGTCAGTTGCATTTTCAAAAGCACATAACCCGGGAAGAACTTGCGTTCGGCATTAATCTTGCTGCCGCGACGCATTTCAACGATTTCTTCGGTCGGAACCAGCACTTCTGCGATTTCGCCTTCCAGCCCCTTTTTAATGGACTGCTCGCGAATCGACTGGGCGACCTTTTTTTCAAAACCGGAATGGACGTGCAGCACGTACCAACGATGTTCAGCCATATCAGCCCCCGACACCAAAAATCAACTTGACGCCAAAGGCAAGAAGCTGATCAACGACAAAAAAGAAAACAGACGCAAAGGCCACCATGATAAACACCATGAGGGTCGATACTGTCGTTTCCTTGCGGGTCGGCCAGCTGACCTTGCGGGCTTCCTGGCGGACCTGTTGTACGAATTGTGCCGGTGACGTTTTAGCCATTGTCGGGTATATACCGTTTCAAATGCTTATTAAATTCTGCCCGGAAAAAATGGCAGGAGCGGAGGGACTCGAACCCACGGCCCTCGGTTTTGGAGACCGATGCTCTACCAACTGAGCTACACTCCTATAATCTCATCAGAAACAGTTGGTAACCAATTTTGTTTCCGATGCTTCCCCATCCGGGTGATGGGGTGTGCGGGCGGCTTATATCCGCCCGCACATCAAAGATCAAGCATCTATTCGATGCAAAATCACAAATTATTCAATGATCTTGGCAACGACGCCCGCGCCGACGGTACGACCGCCTTCACGGATGGCGAAACGCAGACCTTCATCCATCGCGATCGGTGCGATAAGGGTGGCGGTCATCTGAACGTTGTCGCCCGGCATCACCATTTCGGTGCCTTCCGGCAGTTCGATCGAACCGGTCACGTCAGTCGTACGGAAGTAGAACTGCGGACGGTAGTTCGAGAAGAACGGCGTGTGACGACCACCTTCATCCTTCGTCAGGATGTAGGCTTCTGCCTGGAACTTGGTGTGCGGCTTGATCGAGCCGACATGGGCCAGAACCTGACCACGTTCCACGTCTTCACGCTTGGTACCACGCAGCAGCGCGCCAATGTTGTCGCCAGCTTCGCCCTGGTCGAGCAGCTTGCGGAACATTTCAACGCCGGTGACGATCGTTTTGACGGTGTTTTTGATACCGACGATTTCGACTTCTTCACCAACCTTGATGATACCGGTTTCGACACGGCCGGTCACAACCGTACCACGACCCGAAATCGAGAAAACGTCTTCGATCGGCATCAGGAACGGACGATCCTTCGGACGTTCCGGTGCCGGGATGTAATCGTCAACAGCAGCCATCAGTTCAAGAATGGCGTTCTTGCCGATTTCGTCATCACGGCCTTCAAGAGCGGCAAGTGCCGAACCCTTGACGATCGGAATATCGTCGCCCGGGAAGTCGTAGGACGACAGAAGTTCGCGGATTTCCATTTCGACGAGTTCGAGCAACTCTTCATCGTCAACCTGGTCAACCTTGTTCATGAACACGACCAGTGCCGGAACACCAACCTGGCGGGCCAGAAGAATGTGTTCGCGGGTCTGCGGCATCGGGCCATCAGCAGCCGAAACCACCAGAATGCCACCGTCCATCTGTGCCGCACCCGTGATCATGTTTTTCACATAGTCAGCGTGGCCCGGGCAATCGACGTGTGCATAGTGACGATTGGAGGTTTCATATTCGACGTGCGCGGTCGAGATCGTGATACCACGAGCTTTCTCTTCCGGTGCCTTGTCGATCATGCTGTAGTCCTGGAACGATGCGCCGCCGCTCTCTGCGAGAACTTTGGTGATCGCTGCGGTCAGCGTGGTTTTACCGTGGTCAACGTGGCCGATTGTGCCAACGTTAACGTGCGGTTTTGTACGCGCGAATTTTTCCTTGGCCATTGCCCTCAGATCCTAATCCGAACCAAAAAAACACGTAAGAACCCACCGCACTAGCCGACGGGTAACTAAAATACTGGAGCGGGTGAAGGGAATCGAACCCTCGTCGTAAGCTTGGAAGGCTTCTGCTCTACCATTGAGCTACACCCGCATATTTTTAATTGCGAGCTCTCGCGAGGGCGAGAGAATGGTGGAGGGGGCAGGATTCGAACCTGCGTAGACTAAGTCGGCGGATTTACAGTCCGCTGCATTTGACCGCTCTGCCACCCCTCCATCCGGGTCGAAACGTTGTCGGCTGTTACCCCGGCCTCGTTGCGGCGAGGGAGGGAATACGTTGCAGGTGCCCATCTTGTCAACAGCAAAAAAAGCACGAATTCGTATTTCCTTTCCTATATGTTGGTTTAGCCCCGTAAACCGGGCGAAACAAAGTGCATTCAAGTTGTTATGAGTTGGAGGTTTCCGCCACAATGCCGCGCCGCAGCAAAAACCGTTCGTTTTCCCGCCCAGCCAATGCTGATGCGGGGGATATCTCGTCGCCGGACGCGGAAAAGGATGAAAACAATTCCCGCCGCGGTCGTGGCCGTGGCCGGGATTCCGGCAGCGGGCGCGATGCGTCGCGCCTGATTCTTTTCGGCCGCCACCCCGTTATCATGGCGATCCATAACCCGCAGCGAACGATTCATCGCATCTGGGCCACCGAAAATGCCCGCGAGGAAATCAACTACGCCCTGCAGGAAGCCGGGCGCACCGATGTTCTGGTCGATAATGCCGGACGCATCGACATTGATCAGATGCTTCCGCCCGGGGCGGTTCATCAGGGCATTGCCATGCATTGTGCCCCCCTGCCCCAACCCGCTGTCGAGGATCTGGTTGCTGAATACCGCGATCAGGAATCGGCAACGGTGCTGATTTTGGACCAGGTAACCGACCCGCATAACGTTGGCGCCATTTTGCGCAGTGCCGCCGCCTTTGGTGCCTGTGCCGTGATTGTGCCCGACCGCCATGCGCCGCTGGAATCGGGTGTGCTGGCAAAATCAGCCAGTGGTGCGCTTGAAGTGGTGCCCTATATCCATGCCGGCAACCTGGCCCGCGCGCTGGAAGCCCTGAAAGGGGCCAATTTCTGGCTGGCCGGGATGGATGGCAGCGCAGACCAGACATTGGCCGAGGCCAAATTGAAGGGTAAAATCGGCATTGTGATGGGCTCCGAAGGGGATGGCCTGCGCCGGTTAACCCGCGATAATTGCGATTTTCTGGTCAAACTGCCGATGACAGACCGCATTGAAAGCCTGAATGTTTCAAACGCGGCTGCCGTTGCCTTGTACGAACTGTTTCGCTAGATCCGCCTGAACCGGACCGGAATGTTAGCGAATCGTTTGAAAACGCTGAATTTTTGAACCTGCGACCGGCGATGAAAAATGGGAATAATCAGGGGCTTGCAATCCTGATCATCCCGGACTATGTTCTCGCCGCTCGCGCCGGCATAGCTTTAATTGGTAGAGCAGCGGATTTGTAATCCGAAGGTTGGGAGTTCGAGTCTCTCTGCCGGCACCACAAAAGATAACCCCGCAAGCCTTCCGGCTGCGGGGTTTTCTTTTGCCTGAATTTGGCAGATCACGGTTACTGGCGACCGGCGGCCTTGAGGATCAGATCGGCAATTTCCTGCGGATGGGACACCATCGAAAGATGCCCGGCATCAAGCGTAATGGTTTGTGCGCCCATGCGTTTTGCCAGGAATGCCTCGAATTCCGGCGAGATGGTTTTATCTTCCGCCGAAACAGCATAGAAGGTCGGCTTGGATTTCCAGGCGGTATCGGTCGTACGTGCGCCAAACAGGCTGGCAGCCGTGGGTTGCTGCACGGCGTAATAAACGCGGGCTTCGTCTTCATCGATGCCATTGGCAAAATATTTTAAAAAGGCATCCTCGGATACCTTGGTGAAACCATCGAATTTCTCGACTCCGGCACGCACCGGCGTATCGGGAAATGTCTTTTGCAGGGCGACAAAATCTTCGCCCGCCTCAGGGGCACGGGCCGCAACATAAACCAGGGCCGAAACATTTTTGGCATTGCCGACATCACTGATGGCTGTGCCGCTCCAGGAATGGCCCGCAAGAACGGTTGGGCCATCCTGCTGGGCCAGGGCACGGCGCACATCCTCGTCGGAATCTTTAAGCGAGGTCAGGCGGTTTTGCACTGCGGTTACATGCAGACCTGCCTTTTGCAGAATCGGAATAACCTTTGCCCAGCTTGATCCATCGGCCCAGGCGCCATGCACAAGCACCACATTTTTCGCCTGCGTGCTGGCAGGTTTGACCATATCAGCTGCTGATTGCGCCAGGGCCGAACCCGAGGTAAGAGCAAGAACGGCAAGGGTTGCGGCGACTTTGAAAAGGTTCGATTTCATTTTATATCCTTACGCTTATAAAATTGCCTCGCATGAGGCTTCCATAAGGTTGTTCGGAGCGGCCGGTAAAAATGAAACATGGCGCCTGATCACGTCGCTTCACGAAAAAGCGAGCCCCTTGCCCGGCGACAAGCAGGAATGATCTTTTGACAGAAAACCGGCAACAGCGTTGGGAAAGCGCAATGCGCGCGGAACGGCAGGGCGATGCGAAAGCCTATGGGCAGATGCTGGCGGAAATTGCACAAAGCCTGCGTACCGGCATTCCCGGCAGGTTGCGGCGGCTGGGCCTTGATCCACAGGAAACCGAGGATGTGGTGCAGGAAATTCTGATCGGGCTGCATGACAAACGCCATACATGGGATGAAGAACGCCCCTTCAAGCCATGGCTGGCCGGTATTGTGCATTACAAGCTGGTCGATGCCGTAAGGCGCTCATCGCGCGAACGCGCGCACAAGGCGAATGTCAGCCTGGATGAACTGGCCGATATCATCGGTGATACATCATCTGACCCCGGCCGGGCGCTGGATGTCGAAAAGAAACTGGCCGCTCTACCATCGCAACAGCACGACGTGGTGAATGCCCTTGCCATTGAAGGCGACACCGTCCGGCAGGCCGCACAAAAACTTAACCGCAGTGAAGCATCCATCCGTGTAACCTTTAACCGCGCGCTGGCACGGCTTTTTGATACGGCACGGTCGGGCAAGGGATAGGGAAACAGGGAATGAACACACTTAAAACCGATGACCTTATCAGCAATCTTGCCAGCCAGGCCGGAACCGCAAATGGCCCCTCACCGCGCAAATTGCACAGCGCGCTTGTCGGCTGTGTGCTGGCGGGCGTGATCATGGCGGTGATGATCATTCTGGCCCTTGTTGGCCCACGGGCGGATTTGATTGCCATGGATACGGCACCGGCAACCTTTTTTAAAGTCATTGCCATGCTGGCGGCAGGTATTGCCGCGTTCAAAACCCTGCGGGAACTGGCGATTGCCGGTGGCAATGTGCCATCCCGCCTGATTTTTGTGCCGGTATTAATGATCATTGCGGTTCGGATCATCACCGATCAATCGGGCAGTTCGTGGCTGGGCGCGGCCCCCCTGGCGGCCCCTGTTTGTATTGCCACCATCATTGTCGCGTCCCTGCCCGGGCTGGGATTGCTGATGTATTTTTTACGTAAAGGCGCAACCGTTAGCCCCGGTAAAACCGGTGCCTATGCCGGTATGCTGGCGGGCGCACTGGCTGCGATGACCTATGCCATTGCGTGTCGCAATGATGCCGGTCTGTTTTTGCTGGTCTGGTATCCGATTGCGGTTGGAATCGTTACCGCCCTTGGCGCTGCCATCGGACGGCGCATGCTGGCCTGGTAGGCAGCACAACATGTGTTCCTAGCGCAAAACAGCAGCCGATAACCGCACAAGATAATGAAATAACGGGATTCGCGGCTTAACCGGCCAGAAGTTTGCCTCCGAAAATAATAAACATCGCGCCAAGCACCCCTTCGATGGTGCGTTGGGCACGGCGATAAACCCGCATCACGGCTGGCGTGGAAAAGAACCAGGCCAGGGCCAAATGCCAGCAAAATGAAATTGCCGTTGTGCCCACCACAATGGCAACTGCCACCCACCCCGGGGCATCAGGGCGCAAAACAAGCGACATGACAGACAGCCAGAACAGCGCTGCCTTGGGATTCCCGGCCTGCACCAGAAGACCACGGCGAATATAACGCCAGAAAGGCCGATCAGGGTTAGCGATCAGATTTGCCGGTGTTTCAGAGACCGGGCGATTGCGGCGCAATGCCGCCCGCAGGGATTTATACCCCAGAAACATCAGATAAGCCCCACCCGCCCAGCGCAAAATCAGCGCGATATCCGCCGAAGCGGCAAGCACAGCCGTTAAACCCAGCATCGTCATGCTGGACCAGCAAAAGGTGCCACTTCCAACACCAAGGGCCAGACCCAGCCCTGCCCGGCGCGAAACCGTCATTGCCGTACCGGTCACCGCCAGAAAATTCGGCCCGGGTGATAATACAGCCAGCATGAAAATGGCATAGGCGGTCAACAGATAAGGAACATATTGCATGGTCATGGTCCGGCAAAATCAGGAAAACAAAGACTCAGGCCAAAGTCATCGCCCGACAGGCAAAGACAATGCAGCGTGACAGGCACGACCCGCAATAACCCGGTAAACCGTGCCATTGTACACAAGCGATACGATGGCCCAAAATGCCTGCCAGACTGAAATGACTTTGAACAAGTCAAATCACCGCAAGGAGTCGAACACAACAGAAATTATTTCTGAATGACAAACCCGTCGCGTGCCCACGCCTGCAAACCACCTTTAAGGGTCATAACCTTGCAATCAAGATGGGGAAGGGCCGCATTTGCCGCCCCAAACGAACGCTGCCCCACCGCACAGATAAAAACGATGTCACGATCCATATCGTCGGTCTGATCGATCAGGGAAGACATATCAAGGTCTCCCAGCGGAATATTGACGGCACCGGGCACGGTGCCACCGGCAAATTCATCGGGCTGGCGCACATCTACCAGCAGCGCACTTTTTTCCTGCGAAATCTGCTTCAGGGCCGCGGTGTCAATAAAATATACAGAATTATCTGACATTGTTTCCTTTCATGACCTGCACGCATCAGGCACACTCGTAATCGGACGCACATAACATGTGCAACCAAAGCATGGCGTATGTGTTACGTCACCAATTTGTGAACGGTAAACCCGTTTAAACCAATAAAAACACACTAAACTTTTTGAAGTTTGACATTGCAGTGTCGCAATGCAGTAACCACGTTAAACTGTAGAGAAGCAAGGTTTCATCCCGTCGCTCTGGACTTGCCTCGGGGGCTTATGCAAGCGGAATATTTCAATTCCGCCGCCCAGCAAGCATATCGCGGACATAATGGATGAACAATTTGGCAAACCGGCATCAATTGCGGTTTGCCCTCCGTGTCTAATCGGGTCTGATCGACGCCAATTTTCGCATTTAAAGCTGTTTTGACGCCATAGGTGTCAGTTTTTCATACATTTTCGGGGACATTTGCGCCCGCATTCCCCGCAAGGCCCACAACAACAAGCGGCACACGCGCCTGAAGTAGTGCCTGAAACACCGACCGGGAGAATTGCAACAAGAGAACCGGACCCTTTTTACAGACCAACGACGTGCGATAATTTTGGAAAGGAGACCGCGCCATGGCTGAAGACCAGGATATCTTCGAGCTATATGCGGAAGGCTATGACGGAAAACGCGAAACCGAACTGACCATTCGCGACTATCTTAATTTATGCCGCGATGATCCATCGGCCTATTCGTCGGCGGCCGAACGCATGATCAAGGCCATTGGCGAACCCGAACTGATCGATACATCGACAGATTCGCGCCTTGGCCGCATCTTTCTAAACCGCACGATCAAGCGATACCCGGCCTTTGCCGACTTTTTTGGTATGGAAGAAACCATTGAACGCATTGTCGGTTTTTTCAAATATGCCGCCCAAGGACTGGAAGAACGCAAGCAGGTTCTTTATCTGCTGGGCCCCGTAGGCGGCGGCAAAAGTTCGCTTGCGGAACGGCTTAAGGAATTGATGGAACAGGAACCGATTTATGTTCTGAAAGCCGGAAATGACATAAGCCCGGTATTTGAAAGCCCGCTTGGCCTGTTTAACCCTGCCAAGATGGGCGACGCCATTAACGATAAATATGGCATTCCCAAACGCCGCCTGACCGGTTTGATGTCGCCCTGGGCGGTTAAACGGCTGGACGAATTTGAAGGCGATTTGTCGAAATTTTCGGTGGTCAAATTGCTGCCGTCACGGCTGCGTCAAATCGGCATTGCCAAAACCGAACCGGGTGACGAAAACAACCAGGATATTTCATCGCTGGTCGGCAAGGTTGATATCCGCAAACTGGAATATTTCAGCCAGAACGACCCCGATGCCTATTCCTATTCCGGCGGGTTAAACCGCGCCAATCAGGGCATGCTTGAATTTGTTGAAATGTTCAAGGCCCCGATCAAAATGCTGCACCCCTTGCTGACGGCAACACAGGAAAGCAACTATATCGGCACGGAAAACCTCGGGTCGATCCCGTTTCAGGGCATGATTTTGGCCCATTCAAACGAAGCAGAATGGCAGACCTTCAAGGCCAATAAAAACAACGAAGCCTTTATTGACCGGATCAGCGTGATCAAGGTGCCCTATTGCCTGCGCGTTACCGAGGAAACCAGCATTTACGACAAATTGCTGCAAGGGTCGGAACTTGAACAAGGGTCCTGCGCCCCCGGTACGCTTAAAATGCTGGCACAGTTTTCGATTCTGTCGCGCCTTCAGGAACATGAAAATTCCAACCTGTATTCCAAAATGCGGGTCTATGACGGCGAAACATTGAAAGATGTCGACCCCAAAGCCAAATCGATGCAGGAATATCGCGATTCGGCCAGTGTTGACGAAGGCATGGACGGCATTTCCACCCGGTTTGCCTTTAAAGTTCTCTCGGAAACCTTCAACCACGATACCCACGAGGTCGCCGCCGACCCGGTCCATTTGATGTATGTGCTGGAACAGGCGATCCGGCGCGAGCAATACCCCGAAGAACGCGAAAAGGAATATATGGAATTCATCAAGGCCGAGCTGGGCCCGCGCTATGCCGAGTTTATCGGGGCGGAAATCCAGAAAGCCTATCTTGAAAGTTATTCCGACTACGGCCAGAACCTGTTTGACCGTTATGTGGCCTATGCCGATGCCTGGATTGAAGACCAGGATTTCAAAGACCCCGATACCGGCCAGCTTCTGGATCGCAAGATTATTGACCAGGAACTGTCGAAGGTCGAAAAGCCGGCGGGCATCGCCAACCCCAAGGATTTCCGCAACGAAGTCGTCAAATTTGCCCTGCGCGCACGTGCCAATAACAAAGGCAAAAACCCGTCCTGGACATCGTACGAAAAACTGCGCGATGTGATTGAAAAACGCATGTTCAGCCAGGTTGAAGACCTGTTGCCCGTTATTTCCTTTGGGTCAAAAAAAGATGGCGAAAGCGAAAAGAAACATAACGAGTTCGTCAAACGCATGATTGAGCGTGGCTATACCGAACGTCAGACCCGTCGTCTGGTCGAATGGTATATGCGCGTCAACAAGGCGGGCTGATTTGCCCCGCATTGCCCCCGCCGGGTGGTGTTTTCCCCTTTCATCACCCGGCGCCGGGTTCTGCCCTGCCCCTGCGTTTTTAGGATACACCGCCCATGTTTCATATCATTGACCGCCGCAAAAACCCCAAAGGTAAAAGCCTTGGCAATCGCCAGCGATTTATGCGCCGCGCCAAAGCCCAAATCAAAAAAGCAGTAGAAGAATCGATCAAAACGCGCGGCATCACCGATATCGATAATGGCGACCAGATCACCATACCCGGTAAAACCCTGCGCGAACCCGGTTTTCACCATGCCGGGCGCGGCGGAGACCGCAATTATGTGCTGCCGGGCAACAAAAAATTTGTCCCTGGCGACCGTATTGCCCGCCCGAATGGCGGTGATGGCGGTGCCGGTGGGTCACAAGCCAGCCCGGATGGCGATGGCGAGGACCAGTTTCAATTTGTGCTAACCCGTGACGAGTTTCTCGATATCTTTTTCGAAGATCTGGAACTGCCCGATCTTTTGAAAAAAAGCCTGAAACAAACCACCGCCTTTCGCACTGCGCGCGCCGGTTATTCGGTGGAAGGTTCGCCCGCCAATCTCAACCTTGTGCGCACCATGCGTAATTCGCTTGCACGGCGTATTGGCCTGCGCCGGCCTAAAAACAGCGAAATTCGCGAACTGGAAGAAAAAATTGCCCGGCTGAAAGAAGATGAAAACAGCCTGCCCGAAGCAAAAAGGCAGGAAAACAACAAGGCGTTACAGGTTTTGCAGGCCGAACTTGATGAAGCCAAACGTCGCAGCCGTGCCATCGCCTTTATCGACCCGATCGACACCCGTTATAATCAGTTTCGCCAAATCCCCGACCCGAACACACAGGCAGTAATGTTTTGCCTGATGGATGTTTCCGGGTCGATGTCTGAACAGATGAAGGAACTGGCGAAACGGTTTTTCATGCTGTTGCATATGTTTTTACATCGCCGGTATGAACATGTGGAGGTGGTATTTATCCGCCACACATCACGCGCATCCGAGGTGGATGAAGAAACATTTTTCTATTCGCGCGAAACCGGGGGCACCATTGTTTCCACCGCCCTTGAAGAAATGAAACGCGTCCTGAAAGACCGCTACCCGACTGATCAATGGAATATCTATGCCGCACAGGCATCGGACGGCGATAACTATTCCAATGACGGGGCCAAATGCACCGCCCTTCTGGCCGAAGATTTGCTGCCGAAATGCCAGTATTACGCCTATATCGAAATTACCGACGAACGCGAAGCCGAGATTTTTTCGTCCGCTGAAGGCGAAACCGCATTGTGGAAGGCCTATGCCCCGCTGGCACAAGCCCGAAATTCACGCTTTGCCCTGAAACGGGTGACCAAGGCTGCGGATATTTTTCCGGTTTTTCGCGAACTGTTTGCCAAAAACAAGTCGGAGGCCCGGATATGAGCAAAAGACCGGAACACAAATTGCTGTTTGACGGTGCCGATTGGGATTTTAACACCCTGAAAGCCACCTATGATGCGATTGAAGATATCGCGATCAATGAAATGCACCTTGATGTCTATACCAACCAGATCGAGGTGATCACGTCCGAGCAAATGCTTGATGCCTATTCGTCGATTGGCATGCCGCTGATGTATCATCACTGGTCGTTTGGCAAACGCTTCGTGCGCGATGATGTGATGTATCGCAAGGGATACCAGGGGCTGGCCTATGAAATTGTTATCAATTCCAACCCGTGTATTTCCTATGTGATGGAGGAAAACACCATTGGCATGCAGGCATTGGTGATGGCCCATGCCGCCTTTGGGCATAACCATTTTTTCAAAAACAATTACCTGTTCAAACAATGGACCGATGCCGACGGGATTCTCGATTATCTGCAATTTGCCAAACGCTATATCGCCAAATGTGAAGACCGGTTTGGCTTTGATGCGGTTGAACGCATTCTTGATGCCGCGCACGCCCTGATGGACCACGGGGTAAACCGGTATTCCCACCCGGAAAAACCCAATCTGGCCGTTGAGCTGGAGCGCGAACGCGAACGCGCCAAATACGAAGACGAAACCTATAACGATTTATGGCGCACCCTGCCCCAGGCCGAAGAAGACAACGAAACCCAGGACGAACAAATCCGGCGTCAGCGCATGGAACAACGCCGGGCGCAATTTGGCCTGCCCGAAGAAAACCTGTTGTATTTTTTAGAAAAGAACGCGCCTGGCCTGCAATCGTGGGAACGCGAAATTTTGCGAATCGTGCGTAATATCGGCCAGTATTTTTACCCGCAAAAACAAACCAAGGTCATGAATGAAGGTTGTGCCTGTTATGTGCATTATCACATCATGAACCGGCTTTATGACAAGGGACTAATCTCTGAGGGTGCGATCATGGAATTTATCGATTCGCATTCAAAGGTGGTCTTCCAGCCCGAGTTCGACGACCAGCGTTATTCCGGCTTTAACCCCTATGCGCTGGGTTTTGCCATGATGCAGGATATTCACCGCATATGTGTTGCCCCGACGGAGGAAGACCGTAAATGGTTTCCTGATATTGCCGGTAACAATGCCCCGATCCCGACATTGTGCGATGCATGGGCGCACTATCGTGATGAAAGTTTTATTCTGCAATTTCTATCGCCCAAACTGATGCGCGATATGAAAATGTTCATGATCAACGACCATGCATCGGCCCCGCATCTTGAAGTTGGTGCCATTCATGACGACAATGGCTATCGCAATGTGCGCCGGGCCCTGGCACGGATGCACGACCTGTCGGTGCGCGAACCCGATTTGCAAGTGGTTGATGTTGATTTGCGCGGCAACCGCCAGCTTTATATTGCCCATACCCAGCATGATGGCATCCGGCTTGATAAATCCGAAGCCGAACTGACACTGGGCTATATCGGCCAGTTATGGGGTTATGGTGTTACTTTGCAGGCCATTGATAATGACAGTGGCGAAATCCTGCATGAAACACATTACACCCCAAGCGATCTGACATCCTCATAAGCCAAATGAATGTTCGGCTAACCAGCAATTTTCCCTAACAGCAAGGCCGCTTCCCCATCATGAAGCGGCCTTTATGACGTTTCCGTGTGCCATACAGGTTTAACCGGCTCAGCGCCTGAAACATTGTGAATGTGAAACGAAACTTTCGCAGGTGGGCGCATAAAAACCTATAAACTACAAATACATGCCCAATAAAACATCATTTGAAGTTTTCTCGTTTTGATTTCGAAATTATTGCTTTGGGTCATCCCTTTGCTTTTAATTGACTCAGTCACTAGCATCTAAAAAGATCATCCGATCTCAAATCCATGCCGGTATTTGTTCACCAAAAGCCGTTCATTTTTAGCCCCGGTTTGCAGGGCAATTTTTGCGCCGATTATGAAATCCCGATGGCATGTGTCGTTTTCTCTTTGACAAAAGAGAAACGTTATAACATAACAAATCATCGTTTTTGCCCCCTGCCATAACGGATATCCAATGTTCAAATCACGTTTGCTGTTTACCGGTGCCCTGCTTGCCGCCGCCCAGTTTGTGCTGCCTACATCTTCACAGGCTGCAGATGCCCCTCATGTTGTTGCTTCAATCAAGCCGATCCATTCGATTGCTGCGGCGATCATGCAAGGTGTTGGCGAACCGGAACTGCTGGTTAAGGGGGCGGCATCTCCACACACCTATTCCCTGCGCCCCAGCGAAGCCAGTGCGCTGCAAAATGCAGACCTGGTGATTTATGTTTCCCCCGATCTGGAGGCATTTTTAAACAAACCGCTGGCGTCGCTTTCGGGCAAAGCAAAAATTATGGAATTGGCCGAGGCCGATGGCATTTCAACCTTGGCCATGCGCGAAGGCGGCGCATGGGAAGCCCATCATCATGGAGATGAAGACCATCATGATGACGGTGATGAGGCCCACGATCACGACCATGATCATGATGAACACGCTCATGAACATGAAGCCCATGATCATGACCACGACCACGAGCATCATCATGACGAAGGCGACCCGCATATCTGGATGAGCCCCAAAAACGGTAAAGCCATTGCCCGAGACATTACTGAAGAGCTGGCAGAAATTGATCCGCCCCACGCCGATTTTTATCGCGCGAACCTGAAAAGCCTGCTTGGCAAAATCGATGCAACAACCGATGATCTGGTAAAACGGATTCAGCCCGTAAAAGATAAACCTTTTATCGTTTTCCACGACGCCTATCAGTATCTTGAACATAGCTTTGGTTTACAGGCTGTCGGTTCCATCACCATTTCACCGGATCGCAAACCAGGTGCCAAACGTCTGCATGACATTGAAGACAAAATCACATCAAGCGGTGCGGCCTGTGTCTTTGCCGAGCCGCAATTCAAACCTGCCCTTGTCCAGTCCATCGTCGCCGATACCGGCGCACGCATCGGAACACTGGACCCGCTAGGAGCCAATATTGACGCCGGACCAAGTGCCTATATTGATATTTTGTCGCAGAATATTGACGCGTTGGCGAGTTGCCTCAAAGGTTAAACCCCTAACCTTTCTGGTAAAGGCGTCGCGCTCCGTTTTACGGGGCGCGCGCTTTTTCCGTTTCATGCACCGCATCGCCATTGCCGCCATGTTTGGCCTTGTTGCCATAATCGCGTCCGCCCCGGCGGCACGGGCCCACCCCCATGTCTGGCTTGATACACAGGCAACCATGATTTTTACCGGCAAAAAAATATCGGCCATTCGCATGGTCTGGGTTTTTGATGACATGTTCAGCCTGACCGTGATGGACCAGTTTGATCACAATCATGATCGCCGGTTTTTCGACGCCGAAAACGATGAAGTGCGCGACAACGCATTTATCGCGCCGGCCGATATCGGTTTTCTGACCTATTTGCGCCGGAATGAAAAAGTCATGAAAATTGCCGGATTTCAGGATTTTGTCGCCGATATCACGGATGACGGCCGGGTGAAATACAGCTTCACCCTAAATCTGGCCGAACCGGTGGACCCGATTGCCGATCAGATCGGATTATCGGTTTATGATTCTGAATATTACATTGATGTCGGTTTTGCCAAAGACAACCCGATTTCGTTTTCCGGCAATGATGGCATAACATGCAGCTACAAGATGGGCGAAGATGACAAACATCGCATCTATTACGACATGGTGTCGCCGCAACGCGCCGATATTACCTGCCATTAAGGGCTTTTTTCGCGATCTTTTCAAAAGACCACGGCACCATAATGCCGTTGTAGCAGCCCTGTTGATACTTGCCTTTTTTGCCGTGATCAGCCCGCACGCCGCCCATGCCCAAACCGCCGAACTGTTGGGTCGGCGCAGCCCACCTTCCGACATCACGCAAACAGAACCGGTCTTGGCGATGCCAGACTGGCTGGCCGGGATTGTTGGCGGGGCCATGAAAATTCAGACACAGCTTAATCGCGACATGACGCAAACCCTGCGCGATGCCAAACAAGGCAACAGCTGGTGGCCCGCCCTTGGCATTATTGCCCTGTCCTTTGCCTATGGCGTGTTTCATGCTGCGGGCCCCGGCCATGGTAAAATGGTGACCAGTACCTATTTCCTGTCGCGCGATGCTGGCTGGAAACAGGGTATTGCCATGGGCGGGTTAATTGCAGCAACCCAGGCTGTTAGTGCAATTGTACTGGTCGGAACACTGGGATTAATTTTCAACCTTGGCCCGGCGGCGATCACCCGCAACGGCTTGCTGCTGGAGCTGGCATCTTATGCGCTGATTGTGGTTATGGGGGGGTATATGTGCCTGCGCATTGCCCAGGGACGGGACGATTGCTGTGACCATGGACATGAACACCACCATCACCACGATCATGAACATGACCACAATCACAGTCATCACGATCACCACCCCAACGCACACGCCGCACCGGCAACACAGGCATCACATGCCGGCCATCCCCCCGAAACATCGACCCGTCAAAGCCGAACAAACGGCATTATCAGCGCGATTATTGTCGGTTTGCGCCCCTGCACCGGATCGATCCTGATGTTGTTATTTACGCTGGCGAATGGCCTGTTTTTACTGGGCATTGCTGCGGCTTTTGCCATGGCTTTTGGGGTGGCCCTTACAGTAAGCGCCATCGGCCTTGCCGCAATTGGCATTCGTTTTAGCAGCCGGAAACTGTTTTCCCTGCCACCAGCCGTTTCACAATGGGTCCGCCGCATTGTCGGTTTTGGCGGCGCCGCCCTGATTACGCTTTTTGGCGTTGTGCTGTTTTTATCTGCCAGTCATCAACTGGGCTGGATATAGCAATACAGCATGGCACACCGTATTCTACGGCCAGCAAATTACCCCCGTTCGCACACGCACCAAAGGCTGACCCGCACGACCACCGCGATGCACGAGGCAAAATCCAACATCGGCATTTTCCCCTTATTATCCCTTTCGTGGACGTCGGAACGTGCTGATCGGTGTGCCATATTGGGTGCGAAAAGCTCGGCTGAGCGTGGCGGTCGAGGCAAAACCGGTTTGAAGCGCAATTTGGGCCACCGACAGGCCGGTATGCCCGGCCAAATCACGCGCGCGGGCCAACCGGATCATTTGATAATATTTTCCCGGCGACATTGCCAATTCACGATGAAACAACCGATCCAGCGATCGTAGTGACATGGATGCCCGCCGGGCAATTTCATCAAGCGAGACCGGCTGTTCGATATGGTCCATCATCACATCAATGGCCGTTAAGAAACCCGGTGTATCGGCGCGATGCTTCAGAATGTTAGCACCCCGTCCGCTGCCATATTGTCGTTCGGCATCATACACAAACAAGTTTGCAACGTTAAAGGCGGTTGCCGCGCCAAATTTTTGCGACAGCAAATGCAACATCAGATCCAGTACCGTCGATGCACCACCACAGGTGATATATTTCCCGGCCTCAACAAAACGTTGCCGGCTGTGGGAAATATCATCGAAGGTTTCGGCAAAATCGCTGGCTTCCTGCCAATGAATGGTTGCACTGCCCCCATCTAGCAACCCCGCAGCCGCCAACAACCATGCCCCGGTATCAAGCCCGGCAACGCGCACCGCACGGCTGGATAACTGGCGTAATTGCGCCATCGCCCGCGATGACACATGGTCGCGCACATTATAACCGGCAACCACCATCAAATAATCAACGGTGCTTGCCGTTGTATTATCATCATCGGGCATAATCCGGATACCACTGGAACTTTGCACCACAGCGTTATCAAGCGTGCAAATTTGCCAGCGAATGTCAGGCGTTCCTGTCATATCGCGCGCAGCCCGCAACGGTTCCAGGGCGCTGGCAAGAACCATGTTTGAAAAACCGTCAAACAATAAAAAGCGAAAAGTCGACATCTGATCTGGCATAATCAGCAAAATAACTGGCATTATTAGCAAATACCACTGTTTCAATTCAGGCTAGGCTGTTGCAACCACAAAAACAGGAATTGCATCATGCCATTAACAATGAACCGCGACGTTTTTATCACTGCCGCCGTTACCGGGTCGGGGGCAACGCAAGATAAATCGCCACATGTGCCGCGCTCCCCAAAGGAAATAGCAGATTCCGCCATTGACGCCGCACGTGCCGGTGCCGCGATTGTTCATTGTCATGTGCGCGATCCCAAAACCGGCGCACCGTCGCGCGACCCGGGCTATTACCGCGAGGTAACCGAACGCATCCGTGCTGCCGATATTGACGTCATTTTGAACCTGACAGCCGGCATGGGGGGCGACATTGTTTTTGGATCAGCCGAAGCCCCCCTGCCCTTAAACCCGGCGGGCACGGATATGATCGGCGCGACCGAGCGCATGGCCCATATTGCCGACTGCCTGCCCGAAATTTGCACGCTGGACTGCGGCACGATGAATTTTGCCGAAGCCGATTATGTCATGACCAACACCCCGGGCATGTTACGCACTATGGGGCAAATGATGACTGATCTTGGTGTAAAACCCGAAATTGAAGCCTTTGATACCGGGCATTTGTGGTTTGCCAAACAACTGGTAGCCGAAGGCATTTTAACCAGCCCGGCCCTGGTGCAGCTTTGCATGGGGGTTCCGTGGGGCGCCCCCAATGATTTGAATACCTTTATGGCGATGGTCAATAACGTCCCCGAGGACTGGAACTGGTCGGCATTTTCGCTGGGCCGGGATCAAATGCCGTTTGTGGCCGCATCGGTTTTGGCAGGCGGCAATGTGCGCGTTGGGCTGGAAGATAACCTGTTTTTGAAAAAAGGCGTGCTGGCAACAAATGCCCAGCTGGTGGAACGCGCAGCCGGTATTATTGAACGCATGGGTGCCAATGTGATTGGTCCCGACGCCGTGCGCAAAAAGCTTGGCCTGACCAAACGGGAGCCGAAATAATGGCGATGAAAAATCCCCCCCATAAAGCGGCAATTATCGGTGGCGGCGTTATCGGCGGCGGCTGGATTGCCCGGTTTTTGTTAAATGGCTGGGATGTTGCCGTTTACGACCCCGACCCGGAAGCCGAACGCAAAATTGCCGCCGTATTGGCAAATGCCCGGCGCAGCCTGCCTGCCCTGTATGACACCGCCCTGCCCGATGAAGGAAAGCTGATCTTTTGTTCCTCGATTGCACACGCCGTAAAAGATGCACGCTGGGTGCAGGAAAGTGCCCCCGAACAGCTAAAGATCAAACATCGTATTCTGGCTGAAATTCAGCAACATGCTGATGAAAACGCTGTTATTGGCTCGTCCACATCAGGGTTTAAACCATCTGAATTGCAAGAAGGGGCAAGCCGCCCGGGCCAGATCGTCGTCGCCCATCCGTTTAACCCGGTTTATTTGCTGCCATTAATCGAAATTGTAGCATCAGAGCAATCCGACAAGGCTTTTGTTGAAGGTGGTTGCGCCATCTTGCGCGATGTTGGTCTTAAACCCCTGGTCATCGGCAAGGAAATCGATGCCCACATTGCCGACCGATTGCTAGAAGCCGTGTGGCGGGAAGGTCTGTGGCTGGTGAATGACGGCATTGCCACCACCGAAGAAATTGACGATGCCATTCGCTTTGGTTTCGGTTTGCGCTGGGCACAGATGGGCCTGTTTGAAACCTATCGCATTGCGGGCGGCGAAGCAGGCATGGCGCATTTCATTGCCCAGTTTGGCCCGGCCCTGAAATGGCCCTGGACCAAATTAATGGATGTGCCGGATTTAACGCCCGAACTGATTGCCAAAATCGCCGCCCAGTCCGACGCGCAATCAGGCGCGTTATCGATCCGCGAGCTGGAACGCCTGCGCGATGATAATCTGGTCGGAATGATGCGCGCCCTTAAAAAATCGGGTAGCGGTGCGGGCGGCACCATTAATGACCATGAAAAAGCCCTTAGCGATAAAAAACCGGCATCCGGCCCACACACATTACCGCAAACCGTTTGCCGCCAGGTGCCGCAAAGCTGGACCGATTATAACGGCCATATGAACGAAGCCCATTATCTGGAGGCATTTGCCCAGGCCAGCGATACGTTTATGGCACTAATTGGTGCCGATGATGCCTATATCGCCAAGGGCAAAAGTTTCTTTACCGCCGAAACCCATTTGCGCCATCTGTCCGAAGCCGGTGCTGGCGATACCATTACCATCACCAGCCAGGTCATGATGGCCGAAGGTAAAAAAATGCACCTGTTTCACACGCTATATGGCAAGGATGGCGGCATTGTTGCCACCTGTGAAACGCTGCTGATCCATGTGGACCTTACAACACGACGGGCCTGCACCCCGGACGCGGACGTGGCCCGTCGCCTGAAAGAATTTGGCGAAGCCCATGCAAAACTGGCAAAACCCGACGGTGCCGGACGCCATGTTGGACAAACAAACGCCTGACCCTGTGATGGATACAAATAAACACGGCCCGAAACATGTATTTCGGGCCGTGTCGCATTAAAAACCGTTGCGAACGAAAGCGGCCTAGCCAAAACGCCCGGTAATATAATCGCGGGTGCGGGCTTCGCGCGGGTTGGTAAATAATTCGCGGGTCGGGCTGATTTCAACCAGATCGCCCAGATACATAAACGCCGTATAATCCGACGTGCGCGCCGCCTGCTGCATATTGTGGGTAACAATAATAATGGTGTAATCAGCCCGCAATTCCGAAATCAGTTCCTCGATTTTCATGGTTGAAATCGGATCAAGGGCCGATGCCGGTTCATCAAGCAACAAAACTTCGGGATTTAGCACCACAGAACGCGCAATACACAAACGTTGCTGCTGTCCACCGGAAAGACCGGTGCCGCTGGCGTGAAGTTTTTCCTTAACTTCATCCCACAGGGCTACTTTGCGCAGGCCCCATTCCACGCGGTCGTCCATTTCCGACTTGGACAGTTTTTCATACATCCGCACCGCGAATGCGATGTTTTCGTAAATCGACATCGGAAACGGTGTTGGCTTTTGAAATACCATGCCAACACGGGCCCTCAGATTATTCAAATCCTTGCCCGGTGCCAGAATGTTTTCACCATCCAGCAAAATTTCGCCACTTGCCGTTTGATTGGGGTAAAGCGAATAAATGCGGTTAAGGGTGCGCAACAACGTGGATTTACCACAGCCCGACGGCCCGATCAGCGCTGTCACACTGCGATCATGAAAATCGAGTGAGATCGAGTTCAGGGTTTTGTTTTTGCCATAATAAAAATCAAGATCACGCACACTAAGTTTGATCGGGGTAGGTTCCGCGACCGGGGCATGGGCAACAATATCATCGGGAAGAGCCTGAAACATGCTCATGATTAACCTTTCATCCTGCTTTTCGCAGCCAGCAAAGTCCGTGCAGCAATGGTCAGCCCCAGCACGGCAAGAGTAATAAGCAACGCCCCGGCCCAGGCGAGCGAGCGCCAGTCGTCATAGGGGCTCATGGCGAAGTTGAAAATCACCACTGGCAGATTTGCCATTGGCTGATTCATGTTGGTGCTCCAGAACTGGTTATTCAGCGAGGTAAACAAAAGCGGCGCTGTTTCCCCACTGATCCGGGCCACCGCAAGCAAGGCCCCGGTCATAAGACCCGGCCCGGCCGAGCGATAGGATACCTGCAAAATTACCCGCCAACGCGGAATACCAAGGGCGGCAGCTGCCTCGCGCAGGGTGTCGGGCACCAGAAGCAACATGTCTTCCGATGTGCGCACCACAACCGGCAAGGCGATAACCGCCAGCGCAATTGCCCCTGCATACCCCGAAAAATGACCCATTGGCACCACAACCAGTTCGTATACAAACAAACCGATCAAAATGGACGGGGCCGATAGCAAAATATCGTTGATAAACCGAACCACCGCCGAAATTTTGGCATAGCGGCCATATTCTGCCAGGTAAGTACCCACCAGCAAGCCAATGGGAATACCCAGAATGGTGGCAATTCCCACCATCATCAAAGACCCGAAAATGGCGTTTAACAATCCGCCATCCGATCCCGGTGGCGGGGTCATTTCGGTAAACAGTTTAATCGACAATGCCGAAAAACCCTGCCCGAACAACGACCATAAAATCCATGCCAGCACCGCAACCCCAAGGAAGGTTACGACATGGGACATGGCCATGTGGAATGTCGAAATGATACGGCGGCGCAGATACATGCGGCGCTGATAGGGCGAAGAAACCTGACGTTCGGTCGTGGGTTTGACCGGTGTTTGAACTGACATATCGTGTCCTTCCCGGCCTAGTGGCCTGATTGCTTTTTCAGGCGCAACAAAAACAGCCGTGCCACCGCCAGCACAATGAATGTAATGACAAACAGGGTAAGCCCCAGCGTCACCAAAGCAGATGAATGCAGTTTGGAATCCGCTTCGACAAATTCATTGGCAATCGAGGATGAAATCGTTGCCCCCGGCCCCATGATAGAGGCCGACAGGCGATGCGAGTTACCGATAACAAAGGTAACAGCCATGGTTTCGCCAAGTGCGCGCCCAAGCCCGAGCATGACAGCCCCGACCGTGCCCGCCCGGCAATAAGGCAGGACAATACGATGAACCACTTCCCAGCGCGTGCAGCCCAGGCCATAGGCCGATTCCTTAAGCACAGCGGGTACAGTGGTAAACACATCGCGCATCATCGCCGTGATAAACGGCACAATCATAATCGCCAGAATGATCCCGGCAGTCAGAATACCAATGCCCATGGGCGGGCTAGCAAAGACCGGGCCAATCACCGGAATAGGTGCCAGATTTGCCATCGTCCAGCGCTGGATCACGGTGCCAAATGTTGGCGCAAAAACAAACAGGCCCCACATGCCATAAATGATACTGGGGATAGCGGCGAGCATTTCAATCGCCACACCGACCGGCCGTGCAACCCAGACCGGGGCCAGTTCGGTTAAAAAAACTGCAATGCCAAAACTGACGGGCACGCCAATAACAAGGGCAATGATCGCTGTTATCAGGGTCTGTATAATGGCGGGAAGCGCACCATAAACATCCGTGACCGGGTTCCAGTCCGAACTGATGAAAAATGACAGTCCCTGACTTTTCAGAACCGGAAGACTGCCCATCACCAGAAATGCCAGAATGGCAACCAGCAAAAGCAGAACGAACATTGACAGCCCGAATGTCAGATTGTGAAAACCACGATCAAATCCGGGTCTGAACTGTTTTACCGACACCGCAATAAACCTGCTTGTTTAGGGAAAAATTATAACGACCTTAAAACACCAAATCCCGCCGCCGAGATCGTTCGGCGGCGGGTTGGTCAGGTAAGTTATGCAGCAAACTTACCAGATCTTTTTGCCATCGCTGCCTTTGACGTCGGCGGTCCAGGTCTTTTCAACCATGTCGACAACGCTTTCGGGCATCGAGACGTAATCAAGTTTATCGGCGATATCGCTGCCGTTTTTGAAAGACCAGTCAAAGAAGTCGAGAACGTCTTTGGCGGTTTTTGCATTGTCCTGGGATTTGTGAACCAGGATGAAAGAAGCGGCGGTAATCGGCCAGCTTTTGGCACCCGGCTGGTTGCCAAGGATCAGGTAATACCCCGGTGCATTTGCCCAGTCAGCATTTGCAGCGGCCGCAGCAAACGACGCGGCGGTCGGTGAAACGAACTCGCCGTCCTTGTTTTTCATCTGGGTGTAGGCAAGGTCATTTTGCAGGGCATAGGCATATTCAACATACCCGATCGAGCCATCGATCTGCTTGGTGTAGGAAGCAACACCTTCGTTGCCCTTGCCACCAACACCGACCGGCCACTGAACCGATTTGTTAACGCCGATGCTGTCTTTCCATTCCGGGCTGACAGCGGCAAGATAGTTGGTGAAGTTAAAGGTGGTGCCTGAACCGTCCGAACGTTCAACAACAGAAATGGCTTCTGACGGCAATTTCAGATCCGGGTTCAGATCAGCAATTGCCTTGTCGTCCCATTTGGTGATTTTGCCAAGATAGATGTCGGCAAGAACTGCGCCGCTAAGTTTAACATCGCCGCCCTTGATGCCTTTGATGTTCACAACCGGAACAACGCCACCCATGATCATCGGCCACTGAACCAGCCCGGCTTCGTCGAGTTCTTCTTTGGTCAACGGGGCGTCTGATGCGCCAAAATCAACGGTGCTGGCTTTAATCTGCTTGATGCCGCCGCCCGATCCGATCGACTGGTAGTTCATCTTCACACCGGTTTTTGCTTCATAGGCTTCGGCCCATTTGGCATATACCGGGTAAGGGAAGGTAGCACCGGCGCCCGAAATTTCAGTCGCCTGAGCCGAGGCAAATACACCGGCAGCCATCAAAAGAGCAGCACCACCCAGGATGCTTTTCTTAAAAGTCGTCAGCATGAGGTTCTCCCAATCACCGTATCGGCAAAATCAAAAAATCAGGAAGATCTGATGGTCAGCCTAATGCCCCCCCATCCGAACTTCTGGGATGAATTGTCGCCCCGGCATCATGTTTGCCGTTGCGATGGGCAGAACCTACACCCGGATTTTTCGATTTTTTCCTACAGTTTTGTGAAATCGTTCACACTGTCACAGATCCTTCTGTGAAACATCAAAACCTGTGGTTAAAAATTAATTCAACAATGAAAACAAAGCCAAGGCTAACATTTTCGCGAAAAACACGTAAAAACAGCCACTTGGTTATTGGCGTTTCAGCCTGTTTCCAAAACCAAAAGAAACGCCCACCACTGTGAAACAGATCACACTGATGGGCGTGGTTGTGGTTTTCAGGAACAGTTTTTGCGTAACCCAAACACCATCGTTGTCACAGTACGATGGTGACGGTTGATTATTCAGGCTGCAAATCAGACGGAATCCGGTACAGGTCGGCACCGGGAATGGCGTGTAAAAAACCGTTCGCGACAGAAATGTCGCCGGCGACATCAAGAATATGCCTTCGGGCCTGTGCCGGCGCGATTTCACCGTTCAAGACTTGCCGGTAAAGGGCCGAAATCGCCACCATGTCACACCGATGCGGCGACAACCGAAAAAGGCTAACCCCCATATCGTGTAGGTCAGCCATTTCGTCAGACAGTTCCAGATACGTTCCCGACAGCGTTTGCAAGCCATTCACGGCCAAAAAGGGCGCGCCGTCCAGCGTATCGACATTCATGCCATCAGGTGCATCCCCGCACACAAACCGGCACCCGTCTTTATGCAGACCATGCGCACGCGCAGAATAACAGCGCGCTGAAATGGCCAGGGGCACCCGGCCAAAAACCTGCATTTCGATTTCGGCCGGTCCGCGCGCCTTGCACAGGCTGGCAATAGAGGTTTGCGGCAATTCCCAGGGCATTGCCACGCGCACGGCCCCGCGCTCTACCATATAACGCAACGTACCTTCGTTATAGATATTCACATATGGCCCCACCATGTGCGGCCTGCCCCCTAAAATGCCAATGGCCGACAGATCATTGGCTTCAATCAGAACATCGGGCATGTCGGCCAGATCACGGATCAGGGCGACTTCACGGTCCCCCATCACCAGTGCCAGCGTGGACACCACCACCTGCTTGCCTGCGCGTTGCAGGCGTTCAATAATATCGGGCCAGTCATTATTAAAAAACGGCATTCGTTTTGCGCAAACAACCTCCCCGACATGCACCACATCCACGTCGGCCTCGTCGGCAATGCGGGCGTAAAAATCGCGCAGGATTTCGGGGCTCCAGTGAAACAAAACCGGCCCCATCACCAACCGCGGCGCTGTTGAGGGTGAAACCGATATATCAGGTGCTGTCAGATTTATTGAAATGCTCATTGCCAGTTCTTTCGATATGCACCGGTCGTGTCACTTTGGCCTTCGGTCATGTTCGACAATTTGCTATCTGCCATACGCTGCCCGGCGGCAATACGGTCCAGCGCGCGGCGAAAACTGCCAACCACCTGGGTAATGTACGCCTTGCCCCGTTGGCGCCCTTCAATTTTCAAGGCTGAGACGCCCGCAGCCGCCAGTTCGGGCAACATGCTGGTAACATCAAGGCTGGTGGGTTCCTCAAACAGGTAACCGGCCTTGCCCATGGCGCGAAACCGCCCCTTGCACAAGGTTGGATAACCCACCTTTTCCGAAGCCCCGTAAACATTGATGGTAAAATCGCCCAGGCGCGACACCGTGGCATCGTCGCGTTCTTCGTAATGCACATGATGGGCTGGCGAACACACACCATTCATATTGGGGCTTTCCCCTGTCGCATAAGACGACAGCGAACAACGCCCTTCTGCCATCACGCACATGCCCCCAAAGGCAAAAACTTCGGTTTCAACGCCGATCTGGCAGTTCAGGCTGGCGATTTCATCAAGCGATAACACACGTGGCAAGACCACACGCCGCACCCCGAATTCGCGATGATAAAACCGGATCGCTTCAACATTTGATGCCGATGCCTGCACCGATAAATGCAACCGCGCCTTTGGGTGACGATCACGCGCATAGCGCAGCAAACCGATATCGGCCAGAATAATCGCATCAACCCCGATCATGACAGCATCGTCAATCGCCCGGTGCCACAGGGCCTCGTTTCCGGCTTCGGGGTAAGTATTGCAAGCCAGATACACATGTGTGCCCCGGGAATGGGCAAAGGCGGTTTCGGCTTCCAGCTCGGCGCGGGAAAAATTTAACCCGGGAAAATTCCGGGCATTTGTTTCATCGCGAAAGCCGCAATAAACCACGTCGGCCCCGGCCTCCACCGCGGCACGCAAACTGGCGGGCGTTCCTGCCGGACATACAAGTTCCATCATATTGTCCCGTCCTGTTTCGGGTTGCTGGCATCCATCGCGGGGCTGGCAAAATCATCGATCATTGAATTGGCATATCCACCGCCGCCCATGCCCCCGTTTATGATCGCGTCCGCCTTTGCCAGCGTTGCTGAAGGTGCCTTTACCCGGCCCGGCTGACGACGGCGAATTTGCCCTTCGGCGCTGGCAAGGCGTTGCGAAAGATCATCTATCTGGCGCACCAGACCAGATTGCTGTTTATCCGCCGGCCCGGCAAAGGCATGGGCAAAACGGTGCATATCGCCATCCAGCCGGTGATATCCACGTTCGGCAAGGGCAAGGGCACGGCGGGCCAGCGGCCCCATCACGCCGAAACTTTCAATTATGGCGGCACGAACATTTATATTTTCGCCGTCCAGCGCGTTACGCAGGGCCACCACCACATCGGTGCGGCCTTCAATTTTCAACGTGCGGGAAAAAAACAGGGCATCGCCATCCGACGTGCCTTCCAGCAATTGCAGCAAAACCGGAAGCGGCCCCAAAATGGTGGCCTGTGCAGATGCCCGGTCGCGATCAGTAGCACGACGCAATACCGGTTTTACCGGGTCAAGCCGCATATAAAGATCGATGCCAAGATCAACCGGCGACACAATAATGCCCGCCGCTTCATCAGGCGATGCGCCTGTGCCACTGTCTGGTCGCAAACGATCAAACACCGCACCATGCCGGGCCTGCATGGTGGTTATGGCATGGGCCAAAACCCGGTCAATCAACCATCCCGGCAAACTTGCCGCAACTGGCCCTAACAACAAAAACGGCGTAAAAGCCGGACGCGCAACAGGCAACGGAGTTTCTCCGGTTACAGTGAAATCCGCCTCATCCTAAAACCGGGCACAAACCGCGCGTTGACTTCCATCAAATCATTGAAAAATATGATTTTTTATTATTTTAATTCCAGCAATATCCTGCGGAAAAATCGTTAAAGCTGAAATTCCTCGGCAATTTCGCGCGCGGCCTCGATCAGGGCATTCATCACCATCCGCACCCGGGGTGAACGGCGCATATCGGGGTGAACCACAATCCAGATGGGTTCACGGCTTTCGCCTTTTTCATCTTCGCGAACCAGGGTCAATCGCGGATCCGTATCGCCCAGATAGCGCGGCAACACGGCCACCCCCAACCCGGCCGCAACAAAAGACTGCACAGAAGCCGTATCATTGGCCCGCAGGCGGCACACAATATTGCGCCCTAACGAACGACGTGCCCATTCCGTCTTCGCCAGGTCATAGGAGGTATCGTCATATCCGCATAATTCCCAGTTTTCTTCGGGGACCGTTGCAACATAATCATGCGCGCCATACAGCCCCACCCCCAATTCGGCCAGTTTTTGGGCAACCAGGCCTGGTTCCGTCGGGTTCACCATACGGATCGCAACATCGGCCTCGCGCCGGGCCAGATTGACCAAATGCGCCGAGCCAATCAATTCAAACTCCAACCCCTTATGTTCTGCCAGCAAGGCGGCCAGTCGCGGGGCAAACAAAATACGCCCGGCCACCGGCGGCACCGAAATGCGCACAACACCCCGTGCGATCTCGCTGCTATTGGCCATGCGTTCAAAGGCCAGGGCGTCAACCTCCACCCGTTCGGCCAGGGGGACCAGTTGCTGCCCATCCTCGGTCAATCGCCATCCGGCAGGCATGCGGTCAAACAATTTGGTGCCAACAGCCTGTTCCAGTGCCTCGACCCGGCGGGCAACCGTTGTATGTTCCTTGCGCAGTCGCCGGGCCGCCCCCGACAAGGTTCCTTCCTGGGCCAAAACCAGAAAAAACCTCAAATCATCCCAGTTCACGACACGTCCTCCTAGCCTTGGTATGTGCTTTTTTGCACATAAAATCTGCAAAACCTACAAGTTTCGGTTTTATTTTGCATATGCCAGTATGCCGCAGATTCGATTGGATATTCCACCCACGGTTTATGTCGCAAGAGGCTTTCTATGGCACATTTCAACATCTCGACACATGAGACCGGCTGTATCAAACCTGCGCCGCTGCGAATTTTCACACACCTGCGCGGCCTTGGCACACGGGCACAAAAACGGGCCACGACCTTGCTGCGCTGGTATCAGGGGCGGGTTTTAATGGCCGACCTGAACGACCGTTTGCTGCGCGACGGCGGACTGGAACGTGACCATGACGGGACGCGCCATGTGATTCATCGCCGCCTGCCCGAAACCGGACATTTCCTAAGCCGCACGCCACGGTCTTAAACCATCCCCGGATCATACCGATCCGGGGATGCCCCCGCTTGTTGCCTTCCGGTGTTAGTCGTTCATCACCGGAAGGCAAAGGCAATCCGGCCTTAAAATGACCAAACCTGGCCGCCTGTCATGGTTTTGCCAGGATCAGTAATACAGAACATGAAAATCTTCATCTGGCTGTGGCGGCACAAAGTAAGCGGTAATTTGGTCAAACTGCGCATCGGATGCCGAAAATTCATGCTCTTGCGCCTGATTGCGCAACCGCAGGCGTTGCTTGCAATCTTCATCGGCAACATCCAAAAAATGCAAAATATGCGCTGTTCCGGCGCGAGTAAAAATCTCGCGCATCCAGTGGCGCAATTCCGGCGTGTTGGCAGGAAAATCCAGCACAACCGATAATCCCTGTTCCAGCAAACCGGTTACATGCGGGGCCATGACCTGGCGCAAGCGGCGCGAATAACGCACATAATCGGCAACGGACGTCATTTCCGCCCCAAATAACCCGGTCAGCCAAAAATCCTCGCTGATCAGAAACGTCGATGGGTTTTGCGACAAGTTTGCGGCCAATGTCGATTTGCCCGACGCGATTTTACCACACAGCATATGCAGAACTGGCCCGCCTGATGCCGATGGTGCAAGGCGCTGTTGAAGATGATGTGAATTTTCCGATGACGTCATCACGAGTCTCCGTATCTGGTGAAGCAGACACCGGGAGACAGAATTGCAAAACCCGCCTCACCGGCGGGTTCGTAAAACAGGAAATATCGTCCCTACCCCACCATTCGTGAAATGGCGGTAATAATAAAACGGTTAAACAGGGGCAATTTATGTTCCATCTTCAAAAAATAGCAATGAAGTCCCCTCCTGTCCATCCCCATCAGGTCAAGGCAAAGAAGCATCATTTACGCAAAATTACCGCCGAAAATACCTGTGCAAAAATAAACATCAAATTTGCAAAAACTGCCAATTTTCGAGCTATTTTGCATATGGCAAGTTCGGCCCATCGCAAAGACGAACTTATGGAGGGCGAAATGTCCACACTGCCAGTCACCCATCTTGACCGCATCGTCATGAACACCACGCCCGTGCTGCATGGGACAATGATTAAAAAGCTGCGTCAGCTTTTGACCAACCGCATGATCCACGCCCGTATGGCGCGCAGCCATCGTGAATTGGTTAATCAACTCAGCACTACTCAGTTGCGCGATGTTGGCCTGGAACGCGTTTTTGATGGCCAGCAGTGGAAACTGCAAATGATCGATTCCGAAACGACACAGGATCGTCGTTAATGTTACCATCACGCAAGCGATGCTAAAACGGCCCCGAAACAAAGCTGTTCGGGGCCGTTTTTATATCTGCAACATCCGGGCAGGATGTGATGCGAAAACGCAGATCAGGCCTGCATCACACCAGAGCGCAAGACCGCAACCTTGTCCGTGGCTTCCTGTGCCAATTTGGTGATTTTGGCCCAATCCCCCGCCTTGACGGCATCCTTGGGGGCAACCCACGAACCACCAACAGTAATAATATTGGGCAACGCAATATAATCAGCCAGATTGGACAGCGAAACACCACCGGTCGGGCAGAACTTCACCTGTGGCAGCGGCCCGCCCAACGCCTTGAGCATCGAAACACCGCCCTGCTGTTCAGCCGGGAAAAATTTCAATACATCATAGCCGTGATCCAGCAGGTTCATGATTTCCGACGGTGTACCCGCACCGGGCAAAAGCGGCACACCCGTATCCTTGGCCGCGGCCAGCAAACCGGCACTATGCCCGGGCGAAACCGCAAAGGCACAATTGATTTCAGCCATGCGTTCCATCTGCCTGGCATTAATCACGGTGCCAGCACCCGTAATGGCATCAGGGACTTCGGCAATAATACGCTGAATGCTTTCTTCCGCCGCGGCCGAGCGCAGGGTGATTTCCAGAACCTTAAGGCCACCAGCAACCAATGCCTTTGCCAACGGCACCGCATCATTGGCATCTTCGATAACCAGCACCGGTACAACCGGGGCCTGTGACAAAATTTCGCGTGAAGACAAAGCCATTTTATTCCTCCTGTTTGCGGATTATGCCGTTAAAATTTTGGCACAGCCCAGCAAGGCCGGATATTGCGCCGTCATCAGGCGTACCGGCACATCATTCATCAAATCACGAAAACGCCCTTTGGCGATCATGCGTTCTTTAAGGCCACTTTGTTTCATAAAATCGGCAATGCGCGGGCCAATACCGCCGCCAATAAACACCCCGTCAAATGCGCCTAGCGTTAACACCAGATCGCCTGCAACGCCGCCCATAAACAGGCAAAAGCGATCCAGCACTTTCAGGCAAAGCGGGTCTTTGGCAACCATGGCCCCTTCAACAACTTCCGCTGCTGTTTTGGGGGACACATCCACACCGTCAATCGCAGCCAGGGCGCGATACAGGTTTTCAATGCCCATGCCCGACAAAATCCGTTCGGCGGAAACACGGCCCAGTTCGGCGCTTAGAAATTTAACAATTTCATAATCAAGATCATCCACCGCAGGCAGAGACACATGCCCGCCTTCGCCCTGCACCGGTATCCAGTGACCATGATGGGGCAAAAGCCCCGAAACACCCAGCCCGGTGCCCGCCCCGATAATCGCCAGCGGCTGACCGGGACGACCGGGGCCGTCAAACAGGGTGATCAAATCGTCATCACCCAGATAAGGTACTGACATGGCAAGGCCGGTAAAATCATTAACCACCACCAGCCGTTCCAGACCAAATTCCGCCGTTAGGGCCGCTTTGGAAAACACCCACGGATTATTGGTAAATTTGATCTGGTCCGCCATGGCCGGGCAGGCCACCGCAACAGCAAATTCACGCGGAGCCGATCCCTTGGTCCGTGCAACAAAATCACGAATGGCGCTGCCAATATCAGGATAATCGCGCACGGCCAAAGTTAATGGCGCGTGCGGATTTCCCTTGTCATCAAGCCAGGCAAAACGGGCGTTTGTGCCGCCAATATCCCCGACCAACTGCATTATTCAGCCCCTCCGGGAAGAACAGCACTGGCCCCCATTTCGGCCAGCCCGACATTATCGCGAAAGACACCAAACAGCTCACGCCCGAAACCGGTTTGATGTTCGGCCTTATTCGTGAACATGGCAAAATCGCGCTTGGCCAGTTCTTCATCAGAAACAAGCAATTTCAAATCGCCGGTTTCGGCATCAAGACGCACAATGTCACCGTCCTGCACCTTGGCGATCATGCCGTTCATCATACCTTCGGGTGTGACGTGAATAGCAGCTGGCACCTTGCCCGATGCACCGGACATCCGGCCATCGGTCACCAATGCCACCTTGTAACCCAGATCCTGCAACACGCCCAAAGGCGGGGTTAGTTTGTGCAATTCGGGCATACCATTGGCACGCGGCCCCTGGAAGCGCACCACACACACAACATCGCGGTGCAGTTTGCCATCCTTAAAGGCCTGCATCATTTCATCTTGCGATGTAAAGACAGCTGCCGGGGCCTCGATCACGCGGTTGGCAGGTTTAACCGCCGAAACCTTGATCACCGCACGGCCGATATTACCACTCAGCATCCGCAAACCGCCATCGGCACTAAATGCTTTTTCGGCCGGACGCAGGATATCTTCATCATGGCTATCCTTGGGCGCATCGCGCCATGCCAGTTTGCCATCATCCAAATGCGGTTCAGTGCCAAAGGCCGCCATACCGCCCGATACAATTGTATCAACTTCATGATGCAAAAGACCGTGGCCCAAAAGGTTGCTAATGACAAAACCCATACCGCCAGCCGCATGGAAATGGTTCACGTCGGCCTGGCCGTTAGGATAAACCCGGCACAAAAGCGGAATGATGCGCGACAGATCGTCAAAATCTTCCCAGCGCAGTTCGATCCCGGCGGCACGGGCCATGGCGGGCAAATGCAGGGTATGGTTGGTGGAGCCCCCGGTTGCCAACAGGCCGATAATGCCGTTTACAAAGGCCTTTTCATCCAGAATTTTGCCAATCGGGCGGTAATCATTGCCAAGGCGGGTAATTTGCAGGGCACGACGGGCGGCTTCTTCGGTCAGGGCATCACGCAATTCGGTACCCGGATTAACAAAGGCAGAGCCGGGCAAATGCAGCCCCATAATTTCCATCAGCATCTGATTGGAATTGGCCGTACCATAAAACGTGCAGGTGCCCGGGCTGTGGTAAGAAGCAATTTCAGCTTCCAGCAATTCCTTGCGGCCCACCTTGCCCTGCGCGTAAAGCTGACGCACACGGGCCTTTTCATCATTGGGCAAGCCCGACGGCATGGGACCGGCTGGTACAAAAACCGCCGGAATAT
Organism: Thalassospira sp. NFXS8; assembly: GCF_040148805.1. Lineage (NCBI taxonomy): Bacteria > Pseudomonadati > Pseudomonadota > Alphaproteobacteria > Rhodospirillales > Thalassospiraceae > Thalassospira > Thalassospira sp. NFXS8. The sequence continues at coordinate 1,132,819 of NZ_JAGEMF010000001.1, forward strand.
GCCCATAAGCCAAAGCCCCCATCACCAGACCGGGAACGATTTTGTCGCACACGCCAAGGTAAAGGGCAGCATCAAACGTATCATGTGACAGGGAAACTGCCGTCGACATGGCAATCACGTCACGCGAAAACAGGCTAAGCTCCATGCCGGGGCGACCCTGGGTCACACCATCGCACATGGCAGGCACACCACCCGCCACCTGCGCGGTTGCGCCGGCCTCAAACGCGGCCTTTTTAATGCGGTCAGGATACACGCCAAGCGGCTGATGGGCCGAGAGCATGTCGTTATAGGCCGTCACAATGCCCAGATTGGCGGCATCTTCGTGGTTGATGCGGTCTTTTTCGGTGCCAAGGCACCCGGCAGACGCATGGGCCAGATTGCCACAGGACAGTTTGGAACGGTGCGGACGGTCGCTGGCAGCGGCATCGATGCGCGCCAGATAGGCTTCGCGCGTCGGTTTCGAGCGTTCTACGATCCGCTGGGTAACAATTTCAATTTCACGTTTCATGGGGTTCAGCCTTTCGGGTTCTCGGCGCTCCACCACAGATCGACAGGAACGTCGTTCTGCTGCAATAACCCGCGCACCGGCATGTCTTCGATCACGCTGCCGTTTTTCGCGGTTTCATAGGTCGACCATTTGGAAGAACCGGTGATGTGAATGCCGATATAACGGGCGTTCAACAAAGCCGGTAACGTCATACTGATGCGCGGAACCGGCGAAACGGTGGGCCGTGCGGCCGCAACCAGTTCACCATTTTCGGGATAAAGCCCGCGCTTGAGATCATCGGGTGTCGAGGATGGAAAAAGCGACGCCGTGTGCCCGTCATCGCCCATCCCCAGATAAACAATATCCATCGGCCACGACAAATCGTTTTTCAAACGGTTCGTGACGGTCGATATGGCATCTTCCGGGTTTTCATCGGCGGTTTTCAGCGACACAAAAGTCGCGGCAGCCGCTTCATTGATCAGCAAATTATCCTTAACCAGCTTTTCATTCGACTGATCATCGTCCAGCCCGACCCAACGGTCATCGCCAAGGGTGATGGTAACTTTGGACCAGTCCAGTTTGGCCTTTGACAGGGCCTGAAAGAACGGTTTGGGGAAACGGCCACCAGCCACCGATATGGTTGCCCGGCCCCGTTCGGCAATGGCAAATTCCAGCCGTTCAACGGTTTGCGCGACCATGCTGGCAAGCATGTCATCGCCACTTTTAAAGGTGCGTTCGTTTGTCATTTTATCGTCCATTGAAATGGGAAAACGTGCTGAAAACCGCAAGGGGCAAGGCCGCAAAGCAGCCCTGCCCTATACTTTAATCAAAACACCGCTTCTTCATTCCAGGTACGGCCATCGCGTTCAATCAGGGCAATGGCAGCCGATGGCCCCCACGTCCCTGATGTATAGCCTTTGGGCGCAATATGGTTGTTTTCCCAGGCTTCCTGAATGGCATCAACCCACTGCCAGGCAATGTCCTGTTCGTCACGGCGGACAAAAAGGGTGTTGTTGCCATCAATCGCATCTAGCAACAAACGCTCATAGGCATCGGGGCTGCGTGCGCCAAAGGCCTCGGCAAAGGAAAGATTAAGGGCAGTTGGCCGCAACCGGACCAGGCCCGGCCCCGGGTTTTTATTGTTCAAAACCAGATGAATGCCATCATCAGGCTGCAAGCGCAGCACCAGCCGGTTGGCCTGATAATTGGTCATGGATTTTGCCAGCGGGAACATCTGGTGCGGCACATCGCGGAACTGAATAACAATTTCCGAATGCCGCTTGGGCAGGCGTTTACCGGTACGCAGGTAAAACGGCACCCCGGCCCAGCGCCAGTTATTAATTTCGCAGCGCAGAGCAACAAAGGTTTCGGTGGTGCTGTCGGTATTGGCACCTTCTTCTTCAAGGTAACCCGGCACTTCCTTGCCGCCAACGGCCCCGGCACGATACTGGCCACGTACGGTGTTCTGGTCGATATTGGTATCGTTGATCGGTTTAAGGGCCTTCAGGACCTTTACCTTTTCATCGCGCACGGCATCCTGGTCCAGCACATAGGGCGGCTCCATCGCGACCAGGCACAAAAGCTGCAACATATGGTTTTGCACCATGTCACGCATTGCACCGGCATCGTCGTAATAGGACCAGCGCCCTTCAACGCCAACTTCCTCGCCCACTGTAATCTGCACATGGTCGATATGGGCGCTGCTCCATAACGGTTCGAACATCGCATTGGCAAAGCGCAAAATCAAAAGGTTCTGCACCGTTTCCTTGCCCAGATAATGGTCGATACGGAAAATCTGGTGTTCTTCGAACACCTCGCCAATCTGGCCGTTAATTTCGCGGCAGCTTTCCAGATCATGACCCAGCGGTTTTTCCAGAACAACACGCGAATTGGGCGTCACCAGACCTGCCTTTTGCAGGTTAAAGGCCATATCGGCAAACAGGCTGGGGCTGGTTGAGAAATAATAAACCCGGTCGCGGTCGGGCGCGTCGCTCAGGCGTTCATGAAGGGTGGTAAACCCTTCAGCATCCCCTGCCGAAACCTGAATATAGGCAACACGGCTGGCAAACTTGTCCCAGATCACCTGGTCAAATTCGCCTTCGGGGATATATTTTTTCCCGGCATCAAGCAATTTCACCCGGAAATTCTCGTCGCTATGCGCGCTGCGCGATGCGCCGAAAATACGGGTTTCATCATCAAAACGCCCGGTCCGCTCCATTTCATATAAAGCGGGAAATAATTTGCGTAGCGCCAAATCTCCGGTCCCACCGAAAATCACAATGTCGGCTATGCGATGTTTAAGCCTTTGTTTCTTCATATTGACTTGCGCCTTCCAAGCGAACTGCTCTCACTCGTTGTCCTCCCCGCTGCCAAGGTGGGACCCTGAACCGTTTTGCGGCTCCGGCTGGCATGCGGTTGCACGAAAGTTTTCGTGCGCAGGGCATGTCAATCCCTGCTAGTTCAGTGCCATCTGGGCTTTCAATGGTGCATTATCCACTGCCAGCCGCCTTTTGGCCATATCCGCGGTATCGAACACATAACAATCCTGTTCTGCTGCCTGTATGCCAACGGTTTCCCCGGTTTTGATTGCGGTATCCCCGGCAACCCTGGCAACAAACAATTCGTCCGATCCGGTGCGAACATAGACCAAACCTGCTTCGCCCAAATGTTCGACCACTTCGACCGTCCCGGTAAACAGCGCCGTGTCCTGATCGGCAATGCTGCAATGTTCCGGTCGAATGCCAACTGTTACACGATCTGCGGTGGCAAGACCACTGCCATCAACGGGTAACGACACTTCTTTACCGGATTCCAGTTTAAGCGTAACAGATTGTTGCGAAACCTGCGTGATTTTAGCCGAAATAAAGTTCATTTTTGGCGAACCGATAAAACCGGCAACAAACAGGTTTGCCGGATAATGATATAATTCCAGCGGCGTGCCCACCTGCTCCACCGTGCCGGCGCGCAAAACCACAATTTTGTCAGCCATGGTCATGGCTTCAACCTGATCATGCGTCACATAGATCATTGTGGTGTTCAATTTTTCATGAAGTTTTGCCAGTTCGATCCGCATTTGCACCCGCAAGGCGGCATCCAGGTTCGATAAGGGTTCATCAAACAAAAACACCCGCGGTTTGCGCACAATCGCCCGGCCAATTGCCACGCGCTGGCGCTGCCCGCCCGACAGTTCCTTTGGTTTACGGTCCAGCAATTCTTCCAGTTGCAGGGTTTTGGCCGCCGCCATCACCCGTGCATTTTGTTCGTCCTTGCTGTGTTTCGCCAAATCCAGCCCAAAGGCCATATTTTCAAACACCGACATATGTGGATACAGCGCATAGGACTGAAATACCATGGCAACACCGCGATCCTTGGGCACGGTATCGTTAACAACATCGCCACCGATGCGCAGTTCACCATCGCTAATATCTTCCAGCCCGGCAATCAGGCGCAGCAATGTTGATTTGCCACAACCAGACGGCCCGACAAAAACACAAAACTCGCCATCACGAATATTCAGATCGACCCCGTGAATGGTTTCGATTGGCCCAAAGCGTTTACGTATCTGTTTTAAAACCACATCTGCCATCGGGTATCCTCCCAGTTTTTGATTATCAGGGTCGTCAGATTGTGCCGAAATAAAAACCCCAGCCCGGCAGCGACAACCGATCGCCCGATACCGAACCGGTATTAAGCGAACAATTACCCGCAGACGGACCGGGCAAGGTGGTGGTAACGGCATCGGGCGTGACATTGAAAACACAAATGGTGCGAACAATGCCGGTCATCCGAACAAACCCGATGATGGCATCCTCGCTATGTTCCAGCATTTCGATATCGCCCTGAATGATTTCCGGGTGGTTTTTGCGCCATGTCAGCAGGTTTTTATAAAAACTGCGCAGGGAATCCGGGTCATCTATCTGGCTGGCGACCGACAACGCACTATGATCCTGCGGCACGGGCAACCATGGCTGATCCGATGTTGTAAACCCACCATGGGCCACATTGGCATTGTGCCACGGCATCGGGGTCCGACAGCCATCGCGCCCTTTAAATTCAGGCCACATTTCAATGCCGTATGGGTCCTGTAATTGCTCGTAGGGGACAATGGCTTCTTCAAGGCCCAGTTCTTCACCCTGATAAATGCACGGCGTGCCGCGAAGCGATGTATAAAGGGCGGGGATCATGCGCAGGCGGGCATCGTTATCCCCGCCTTTATCCTTGCCCCAGCGCGAAGCCACCCGCACGAAATCATGGTTACTCACCGCCCAGCACGGCCAGCCATCGCCCAGTTCGCGAAATACATCGACCAGCATACCGCGCACCAGCCCGGCCTCAAGCGGGCTTTCCAGCAAATTGATGGTATAGGCCATATGCAGTTTATCACCCCCGGCAGTATATTCCGCCATCGTTGCCAGTGAATTATCCGACCCGATTTCGCCCACCGTGGTGCTACCAGGGTATTTGTCCAAAACAGCCCGCAGCTTTTTCAAAAATGCCAGGTTTTCGGGCTGGGTTTTGTCATGCACATGCATTTGCCGCGTATAGGGGTTTTCCTTTGGCGCGCCTTCGGGGCGATGTGTGCCCGGTATCCACGGCGGGTTATCGCGCAATTGTTTGTCATGAACATAGAAATTGGCGGTATCAAGCCGAAAACCATCCACCCCGCGCCGCAACCAGAATTCAACATCGTCAAGCAATTGTTGCTGCACATCGGGGTTGTGAAAGTTCAAATCCGGCTGGCTGGCAAGGAAATTGTGCATGTAATATTGCTGGCGGGTGGTATCAAATTTCCATGCTGACCCGCCAAAAATCGACAGCCAGTTATTAGGCGGCGTGCCATCGGGCTTGGGGTCCGCCCACACATACCAGTCCGATTTCGGATTATCGATTGAAGACCGGCTTTCGCGAAACCACGGATGCGCATCCGAGCTGTGCGATAATACCTGATCAATGGTCACACGCAGGCCCAGCCCATGGGCTTTTTCCACCAGATGATCGAAATCCTCCAATGTGCCAAACATCGGGTCTACATCGCGGTAATTGGCAACGTCATAGCCAAAGTCTTTCATGGGCGATGTAAAAAACGGCGACAGCCAAATCCCGTCAACACCCAGATCGGCGATATATTCCAGCTTTTGCGAGATACCGGGCAAATCGCCAATACCGTCGCTGTTGGAATCAAAAAAACTGCGCGGATAAACCTGGTACAAAACACCGCCGCGCCACCAGTTAACATCACCGGTCAAAGCCATTTTTTAAACATCCTGGAATTTGTTTCTCGTCAGATCTTCCCGGTCAGGCAGCATGCTGTTCCCTGCCCGGCCGGGCCTTATCATCGTTGGTAAAAAGGCAATTTTTTGCCTGTGATATATGTATGTCAGATCATCCCTTAACCGCCCCGGCCGTCAGGCCCGAAACGATCCGCCGCTGAAAAATCAGTACCAGCACAATAAGGGGCAATGTCACAATCACCGATGCCGCCATAATATTGCCCCATGGCATTTCATGCTGACTGGCCCCTGATATCAGGGCAATGGCGACGGGAACGGTGCGTTTATCGTCGGTCAGGGTAAAGGTCAGGGCGAATAAAAATTCGTTCCATGCCGCGATAAAGGCCAACAACCCGGTGGTCACCATGGCGGGCCACATTACGGGTAAAAACACCCGGCGAATGACTGTCCACGGGGTTGCCCCGTCCATTACGGCAGCTTCTTCCAGTTCGCGGGGCAAATCGCGCATGAAGGCGGTTAACACCCACACCGTAAAGGGCAAGGTTAACATCATGTAGGAAATGGCCAGCCCGAACATGCTGTTATACAGGCCAAGACCGCGGATCAGTTCGAACATGCCCGACAAAACCGCCACCTGCGGAAACATCGACACCGATAAAATGGTAATTAACAGCAAGCCCCGCCCGGCAAACTTCACCCGTGCCAGCGCATAGGATGCCGTAACACCAAGAAATAACGACAGGGCCACCACCAGAAAACTGACAAAGATGGAATTAAAGATATTGTGCCCGAACGGCTGACCTTTAAACACGGATATATAATTGATCAGGCTGAAACTTTCGGGCAGATAGTTCACTTCGAACAAAGCCGATCCGGTTTCAAACGATGTTAAAATCGCATAATAAAACGGAAACACGGCAAACAGCACAATCACTGCGACCAACAGCCAAAAGGCCGCTTTACGAAGATATTTCCGGGCTTTCGCGTTCATATCAATGCCCCCCCTCATCAAGGCGGACACGCCCGATCATGATATAGGCCATGATGCAAAAGGCGATCACGACAAACAGCAATGTTGACGCCGCCGATCCATAACCAACTTCCTGAAAATCCACCAGTTGCTGGCGCGCATACACCGACATGGTGGTGGTTTGGGGGTTATTGGGCGTTAAAACATAAATCACGTCAAACACCCGCAAGGCATCCAGCGCGCGGAAAATAACCGCCACCATCACCGCCGGTTTAATCAATGGCAATGTCACCTTGAAAAACACCCGCACCGGATGAATGCCATCCACCCGGGCGGCTTCATAACAATCGCCGGGCAGCATTTGCAAAGCTGCCAAAATCAGCAAGGCCATAAAAGGCGTGGTCTTCCAGACATCAACCAGAATAACCGCGCTCATGGCCCAATCGGGGCTGGCCGTCCAGGCGATGGGGGCCGAAAGAATACCGAGTTTCATCAGCATGTCGTTGATGATGCCAAACTGGTCATGCAGCATCCAGTTCCACATCCGTGCTGAAACAATGGTGGGAATCGCCCAGGGGATAAGCACCGCTGCGCGCACCAGACCGCGCCCGCGAAAGTTCTGGTTTAAAACCAGGGCCACAACCATGCCCAGTGCCGTTTCCAGCGAAACGGAAATCACGCTAAAAAACAGGGTATTCCAAACTGCCTGCCACCATTCGGGGTCTATCAGCAGGCCATATGCCTCGCCGTCATAAACGGCATAAAAATTTTCAATGCCGATAAAGCTGTAACTCGAGAGGTCGGACAAATTGGCATCGGTAAACCCGAAATAGAACGTACGCAGAAGCGGCCACCCGGCCACCACCGCCAGAATAGCCAGCATCGGGATCAGGAAAATCCATGCTGACCGCCGCCTGGACCGCGTTAAAGACGAAGCATGCGCCATAACAGATGCTCTTGCATTTTAAGGAAGACGGCCCGGTTTTCGGGCGGCCTGTACCATGCCACTTAAAATGGCCCGATGATCATTGTCTGAGGGCAACCAGGAGGTATTTCAGGGGCCGGCCCCCACATGGAAATACCCCCGGTTCCTGCCTTACCAGCCGGAACGCCGGGTCCGTTTCAACTTATGCTCAAGGGCGGGCAATGCCTGGTCTGCCGTTTGCGTTCCCGACAGGGTGGCATGTACCGCCTGCCAGAAATCGTTGGAAACCTTGTTGTAATTGGTGCCCGTTGCCGTTGATGGCCGTGGCACAGCATGGGTGAAGGTTTCATAAAGATCGCCAAAGAACGGGTTGGCGGCCAGCACATCCTTATCCTTGTACAGATCAGCCACAGTCGGGTTATAGGACCCTTTGATCGCCCGGCGTTTCTGTTCGTCATAGGATGTCAGATATTTCACCAGATCTGCCGCCAGTTCGGGGTTTTTGGAATATTTGGAAACGGATAACTGCCAACCGCCCAGGGCCGCGGCAGATTGTCCGTCGTCCCCGCCTTTGGGCAAGGGGGCCACACCAACTTTGCCCTTAACCGGGCTGTCGGCGGAATTGGCAAGCGCCCATGCATAGGGCCAGTTGCGCATGAAAACCGAATTGCCCGACTGAAACACACCCCGGGCACCTTCCTCGTCATATCCCAGAACACCATCTGGCGAAATCGTGCCGATCCATCCTGCTGCCGTGGCAATGGCCTGTTTGGCCTTGTCATTATTAATCGAAATATCGCCATTCGGCTCAACAATGGTGCCCCCCCCATAGGACGCAACCCATTCAACCGCGTTACAGGTCAGCCCTTCATAGGCGCGCCCCTGAAAAACATAGCCCCACATTTTGTCATTGCCGTTCTTGCGTTCGGCTTCTTCAATTTTCTGTGCGGTTTTGGTCAGTTGGTCCCATGTTTCAGGAACTTTTTCACCATATTGATCCAAAAGATCCTTGCGGTAATAAAGCACACCGGCATCGGTAAACCATGGCATGGCTACCAGGCGACCATCGACAGTGTTATTTTCAATAATCGGCTTGAAATGGGCTTTGGCTTCATCGGCCATATAATCGTTCAGATCGATGAAATGATTACCTAAAATGCCCGGCCAGATGACATCAATCTGGAAAATATCCACATCTGACGAACCCGATGCCAGCATCTGCTGATAAAGAGCAAGCCGGTCGGTCGATGAATTGGGCGTGGAAATAACATCAACATCGTTACCTGTCTTTTTCGACCAGGCTTCAACACCTTCCTTGCAAAGACTTAGCTCCTGGCCGACAGCGCCACACGAAATTGCCAGCTTGGCGGCCTGTGCCGGGCCCGCCATGACAAAAATCGCACCTGCCACACCGGCACCTGCAAGCAGCTTCTGGATCAGGGTCATTCATTCCTCCCTATGATGGTTATCGGTTTTCCCGGGCAAACGGCCTGTTTTTCAGGTCTGGCCCTTTTATTGACCCGGATATTTTTACGTCATCCGGTTTGCATTTGTTCCCGCCGGGCGGGAAATATCATTCAGGCCAAGACAACGCCGAATGGAAAAAGGATACGCCCCTTCACGCCTTTTCAAAGTGTCATATCCTTTAAAGGATGATACTATTCTGCAAAAGACAACATAAATGGCAGGAGGCTCCAGTGCGGATCGTACAGGAACGCATTACCAACCCCGATGGATATTCATGGGGGTATTTCCATTATGTGTGGGACGATTTTCGCTGTAACTGGCACCAGCACCCGGAATATGAACTGACCCTGACCTTAAACGCACGGGGCAGCCGCCTGATTGGCGACCACCGCCAGGCGTTTGACGGCGTGGATTTTGCCATGGTTGGCCCCAACCTGCCGCATTTGTGGGAATGCCAGCGCCTGTCTGACAGCGAACAGATCGAAGTTTATGTTTTGTGGCTGTCACAGGAATGGGTTGAAAACCTGACCCGCGATTTCGTTGAATTTTCCGATCTTTACAGCCTGTTTGAGCAAGCCCGGCGCGGATTATCGTTTACCAGCGAAACCGTTGCCAAAATTCAGGCCATCGCCCCGAAACTTGATGATGCCAGCCCGCGCCAGCGTTTTATGTTGATCATTGAAATTCTTGAAACCCTGCTCGGCGGTATTGATGGCCCGCTGGCATCGGCATCCTTTGGCAACGATACAGATGGCGGCAGTGATTCACTGCGCATCGACCGCGCCATTGCCTTTATCCATGCCCACCATGCCGAACCGTTGCGCGTTGCCGCCCTGGCCAATGTCGCCGGCGTAAGCGAAAGCAGCTTTTATCGCCTATTCAAACGTTATACCGGGCGCAGTGTGGTGGAATATATGAACGAATATCGCATTTCGCGCGCCTGTGTGCAGCTATCACGTACCGATTGGCCGATCTATCGCATTGCCGAGCATAACGGGTTTAGCAACCTGTCGAATTTTAACCGGCGCTTTCGCCAGTATCGTGGCAAATCGGCCCGCGATTACCGCGATAATATCCGCATTCACGGCCAGTTTCCCGACCACCCGCCAATGCCCGATGCCAAAATTGGTGCCGTGCCTGCCCGCCCCTTGCCCAGCGAAACCGATGGTGTTGCGTCGGACAAATGCATTCCACTTAAAGGTGTGCCCGCAGAAATCGCCTGACACCGCCAGAAAATCACCTTAGGCCTGCCCCACTTGCCTGATCTGGCATAAAACGCGGGCCTATAGCGTTCAGCAACAGGGCAATACGGAAAGATCGTTATGCTGCAAAATCAATTTCACATCGAAGCTGCACATGAAACAGACGCAGATCGATTGGCAGAACTTCGGGTCGTGGCGATGCGCCCCAGCCTGGAGGCTGCTGGACGGTTTGACCCGCAGCGGGCACGAGACAGATTTCTGGCCTCGTTCCTGGCCGCCGATACACAAATCATTTATAAAAACGGCGAAATGGCCGGATTTTTCGTCGTTCGCCAGCGAACCGACCACCTATATCTTGATCACCTCTATGTTCTGCCAAACTTCCAGGGTGCAGGCATAGGCCGACGCATCATTGACGGGTTAAAGGACGAAGCCCAGTCACACATGTTACCCATTCGCCTGATGGCATTAAAGAATAGCCCGGCAAACACGTTCTATCAAAGCTGTGGCTTTGAACCAGTTTCATCGGACGAACTTGATACCCAATATGTCTGGTACCCCGGTCCACATTCAAGCTGACGGCAAAATACGATCCGAAAGCAAGGTTCAGGACGATGACGCATAAGGTGTATCTGCCAATGCAGCCTGTATTCCGACAGTGGCTTTATCGATAATCGTCAGGAACAGCGCGGTTGCCTTTCCGGAATCCTGTGTCTTGCGAAAGGTGCGATGCCCTTCGACAAAGGCAACCGACCATCCTGCCAGTAAAAGGCTGGCCGCCAGAAATGCATCCGGGTCCGTCGGGGGGCGCCCAACGCCTTTTGCCATCGCAGTTGCCACTTCATGTTCCAGTTCACTGCGAATGGCGCGGGCACGGGCCTTAAGGGTTTCGCTGCGTTCGATGGTTTCAACAAAGGGCTGGCTAAGGGCGGAGAACTGAACATAAGGCCTTTGTTCTTGCACCAGTTGATGCGCCAAAAGGCGCAGCGCCTCGACCGGGGCAATACCGGGGGCGCGGTTTAACAATGCCCCGCGCAAGGCTTCGCGCCCTTCTTCATCCCGGTCAAAGAACATGTCCTCTTTGCGCGGAAAATGGTTGAACACGGTCATGCGGCCCACGTCGGCGGCGGCGGCAATCTCGTCAACAGTTACATTTTCAAACCCGCGTTCGCGAAACAGGCGGTCTGCCACCTGGGAAATACTGCGTCGTGTCGCCAGGCGTTTGCGCGACCGGCGATCCTGCGGGGCCGATGATGACGATAATGATGCGGGGTCTGTTTTTTCTACCATGCCGACATTGATAAACCCGTTTTTGTACCGAGTACACATTCAATATTGACTCTGCATTCATTCGGGCGCAAATAAATTGTACTTAGTACATTTATTGATCAAGTACATAAAAATACCGCAACACCCGGCACGTACCATCGCCAAACATCACTGCGGCTATTTCTTATGTTTTGCGCCCAAAGGCCCCGTTTATGAAACCATCCCCGAATGCCAACCGCCCCCTGATTGTCATATATTTTGCCCTTTGCCTTGATGCTGTGGGCATCAGCCTTGTTTTTCCGATTTTGCCCCGCCTGCTATCGGAGGTCACACAGGGCGGAAATGTGGCGTTCTATATCGGCATCATGACGTCGCTTTATGCCGTCATGCAGTTCATTTTCGCCCCGGTTCTTGGCGCGCTTAGCGATAATCTGGGGCGACGGCCGGTTCTTCTGGTTTCGCTAGCGGGGGCGGCGATCAATTACACGATCATGGCCTTTGCCCCGCATCTATGGATGTTGTTGCTTGGCCGTCTGATTGCCGGGCTTACCGGTGCCAATGCTTCGGTCGCATCGGCCTACATCACCGATATTTCCGCCGAGAAAGACCGCGCACGCCGGTTTGGCCTGATGAACGCCATGTTTGGTGCCGGTTTTATTATTGGCCCGGTTTTAGGCGGTGTATTGGGGGATTCCTGGGTAAGACTGCCCTTCATCGCTGCGGCAATTCTTAATGGGTATAATTTTATCCTGGCCTTTTTCATCCTGCCTGAAACCCGCCCCAAAACCGGGCAAAAAATCCCGCTTTCCACGTTTAACCCGCTGGCACCGTTACGCTGGGTGTTTTCCATGGTCGGGCTTTTGCCCGTTGTACTGGTCTTTTTTCTGCTAAGCGGTACAGGCGAGGCCTATGGCACCTGCTGGGCGCTGTGGGGGGCCGATACATTTCAATGGAATGGCTTGTGGATCGGCTTGTCGCTGGGAATGTTTGGCATTTGTCAAACACTGGTTCAGGCCTTTTTGCCTGGCCCGGCCACACGGCTTTTGGGCGAACGCGGGGCCGTTATTGCCGGTATTTGCTGTGCCTGCCTTGCCCTGCTTGTTATGGCCTTTGCCCGGCAAGGATGGATCATTTTTGCCATCATGCCGATATTTGCCCTGGCCAGCATCGGCACCCCGGCCTTTCAGGCACTGGCCACCCGCAAGGTTACCCCCGACCGGCAGGGTCAATTACAGGGTGTGCTGACATCCGCGACCAGCCTGGCAACTGTCATTGGTCCACTGGCATTTTCGGCATTTTACATGCTGGTTCAAAAAACATGGCCTGGCGCTATCTGGTTAAGTGTTGTGGCAATCTATGCCCTGGCGGTGCCGATGGTCATTTTCAGCACCCGCAAGGGCCGCACCAGCCCGTCGGCGAAACCCCGCACGGCGTAATCACGCCATGGCGCCATCCTGATCGGATCTGTGCCCTAACCCCTGTCGCCCTTTATATTTTCGGCCAGTTGAAACACCCTTGCCCGGCCTTACGCCGGGCAATATTCCCGATCATCAAACCGGCCTCATCCCCTGCACTTTATGGCCATTCGCCTTTCACATGTTTCACGTTCTGCATTACGGCCACCCGAAACGCACAGAACAGAAACATGTTTGCCCCGTTTTCATTGTCGAAATTGCCGAGTCTTTTGTAAAATCCGTTCTTTTTGAGGCAGAACCGATGAGAACAAACAAAAAACATTTTTCACAAAATCGTTTAAAAACAAAAACATAAATCGAAAATCATTTTTTGTTCTGATTTTGTTCTTGATGGAACAAAATCAGAACAATAGAGTGACTTCAGACAGATCAAGGAGGTCGCAGCCATGATGAAATTACTTCAGAATCCCCGTCGCCTTAACGATGTATGCAGCACTGTTGCCGTTGTCGGCAGTACCGGGTTTTTCCTGTTCGTTATTGCACTGGGCATGGCGCAAACCCTTCGGGGTCTGATCTAACCGCACGTTCTTCAAAGTTTTGAACGGGACGGCTTCCCATACCCAACGGTAGACAACCCCGCACCCCTTCCCCGTTTGCCGTTGTTCCGCCCGTCCCGTTCAAATCCTTTACAACCGCGCAACTGGCACCGCTGTCCGTTCCCCACGGCAGCGGTGTTTTTTTATCTGCGGCATAACACGGCACACATCACGGTCTTTGCCCGGCACCTTGCATTTGCCGGTCATAACAGGCTTGGCAACAATAACATGCCATCACGCCCGCCATCCCCCGGAATAAACATGCAAATGTCGGCATCGATCACATCTGTATTGTTTAGTACCTGGCCATTCGATTTGAAATAAAAACCGACGCCTTAACAGCCCGAGTCAGTTTTTTGACCGGCTGGTGCCGACACAGGTCCAAACGGGTAAAAAACCGGACGCGAACTTCTGTTGCATTGCAACAACTTGCGCTGCACCGCAAAATTTCACTCGACATCAAGGCTAATCTTCGTTTGAATCAGTGACAACAGTCATAAATTCATCATACGGTAACAACAATAAGGTTTTTGAATTAAAGCAATTCAAACCACACCAATTGAATTGTGGCGCTATCAACCACAACTGACATGCAGGGATTAAAACGGCCAGAGCCTCCCGTAATTTTTAATAACAGCCTGGCCGGGGAGTGAGATTGAATGCTCTATCACATCTACGAATTGCAACATGCAACCATAAGCCCTTTGCGCGTTGCCGCCGACATGGGCAAAAAATGGATGCGCAATCCGGTCAATCCCTGGTCCTATACCCAGCCTGGCCGTGCGACTGCCGCCGCATTTGATGTGTTTACCCACATCACCAACCGCTATGGCAAACCGGAATTTGGCCTTGATACCACCGTTATCGACGGGGAAACCGTGCCGATCACCGAAGAAGTGGTGTATGCTGAGCCATTCTGCCGTCTGTTGCATTTCAAACGCGAAACCGCCCATTTGAAACAGCAACCCGATGATCCGCGCGTGTTGATTGTCGCCCCGTTATCGGGCCATTTTGCAACGCTTCTGCGCGGCACGGTCGAAACCATGCTGCCCGATCACGATGTTTACATTACCGACTGGGTCGATGCCCGCGAAGTTCCCGTGCATTTGGGTCATTTCGACCTTGATAGTTATGTCGATTATCTGATGCGGTTTTTACGGCATCTTGGCCCGAACACACATATGATTGCCGTGTGCCAGCCATCGGTTCCCGTGATGGCGGCGACGTCCCTTATGGCGGCTGGCAACGAACCGTGCCAGCCCGCCTCCATGACATTGATGGGGGGCCCGGTCGATACCCGTGAAAACCCGACCGAGGTTAATAAATTCGCCCAGCAACACGAACTGGACTGGTTTGAACGCCACGTTATTTCGCACGTGCCCCTGCCCCATGCAGGTGTCATGCGTCGGGTATATCCCGGTTTCATGCAGCTTGCCGGTTTCATGAGCATGAACTGGGACCGCCATCTGGCCGCCCACCACGACATGTTCACGCATCTGGTTGAAGGCGACGGCGAAAGTGCGGATGCCAAACGTACCTTTTATCAGGAATATCTGGCGGTCATGGATATGAGTGCCGAATTCTACCTTCAAACCCTGAAGGTAGTTTTCCTTGAACATCAACTCCCCAAAGGCACCATGCGCTGGCAGGGGATTCCGGTGGACCCGTCAGCCATCACCAAAACCGCCCTGTTAACGGTTGAAGGTGAACGCGACGATATTACCGGCATGGGCCAAACCCGGGCGGCACATAAATTATGCAGCAACTTGCCCGATAATATGCGTATGCACCACGTCCAAAAGGGCGTGGGGCATTATGGCGTGTTTAACGGGCGGCGCTGGCGCGAACAAATCAGCCCGCGCGTCAAGGATTTCATCCGCCGCCATGACCATGAAGGCAAAGGTGCCAACAGCGCCCCTGCCAAACCAAAAGTCGAAGCTGCGGAATAACAGTTTCCAACACATAAAAAGCCGCCCCATCACCCGGGCGGCTTTTTTCGTTCTCAGGCAAGATCAACCTGAAGATTTAGTGCCGGCGTTTAATATAAAATCTCGACTTCGCCATTATCAACCTGACCGCCATAGACCCCTTGTGCCAGCGGGTATTCGTTGACCGGATTTAGCGTCGCAAGCAAGTGCTGATAGACATCCCGGGTCTGAGGGGTATCTTGCCAAACCTGAATCTGGCCAATGACAATCGGGTTGGCAGCCCCGTCAAGCAGGGCAACGGCCTGATCAATATTGGCATTGGTTACCCATTCGTCGTCTGTTCCCATCATGGTCAGGTGAACGCCAATCACTCTGTTGTCCTTCACCCCCATAATGCCGATGCACGAGGTAAATTTGGTAAACATGACCGGATCTGCCTTGCACCATTCACGTTCGGCAACTTCCAACGGGTTTTGGGCTTCGGTAAAAACATATGCCATCATCGTGGCCTTTCACTGTTCTGGTTAAACTGTTCGATGTTGACGCCGCTGTCGCAAAAATCGGGAACAGCAAACCGGCAAGGCATTTGCACCGTACCGTGAATGACACCCCATGCACATTTGCAAGGCAGGCCCCAATGACGAAACAAACACCATCCATTGCCCACGCGCCTTCATCGTTTCAGATGAACAGTTTTGAACACGGTGGCATTGCCGTGATTATCGGGGCAAGCGGCGGTATCGGCAGGGCTTTTGCCCAACATCTGGCCGACACAAAACAGTTCTCGCAGATTATCGGCCTGTCGCGCAGCAGCACCCCGCCCCTTGACCTGTTAGACGAAACCAGTATTGAACAATGCGCAGGCCACATTGCCCGACAACAGGGCGATGTGCGGCTGGTTATCGATGCCACCGGCTTTTTACATAACGATGATTTTCAACCCGAAAAAACCTGGCGCCAGATCGACCCGGCCAGTATGGCTCATAACTTTGCCATCAACGCCATTGGGCCTGCCCTGCTGATGAAGCATTTTTTACCGTTGCTTGCAAAACAGGGAAAATCCGCCTTTGTCACCCTGTCGGCCCGGGTGGGCAGCATTGGCGATAATCATATCGGCGGCTGGTACGGGTATCGTGCGGCAAAGGCCGCCTTGAACCAGCTGGTTAAAACCATGGCGGTGGAACTGGCCCGTAAAAGGCGCGATGCCATCTGTATTGCCCTGCATCCTGGCACAGTTGATACCGGTTTATCGGCACCATTTGCCAAAAGCGGCCTTGCTGTACAAACCCCACAGCAGGCCACCCCCAATATGTTAAATGTCATTTCCCTTTTGACACGCGATCAATCGGGCGGTTTTTTCGCCTATGATGGCAGCCCCATTCAATGGTGAGCCCGCAAAATAGCCTGCCCCTAGTCAAACAACCCGTTTAGCTGGGCATACTGGATCAGCATAATTGTTTTGGCGTCGCGAATGCGTCCATCGGCGATCATGGTTATGGCATCGTCAAACGGGGTTTCCAGCACGCTGATATCTTCGCCCTCGTCATATTTTCCACCACCGTCGCCCTGCAAATGATCGGCGGTAATTTCGGCGACAAACAGGTGTAATCTTTCCGTGACAGAGCCGGGGCTCATGAACACATCAAAAACCTGGCGCGGCTTGCCAATTTTATAACCGGTTTCTTCCTCGACCTCGGCAATAACCGCGGCGTTGGGCGCGCGATCATCTAACACGCCGGCGGGCACCTCGATCAACATGCCGGTTTCATTGCCATTCACAAAGGTCGGCATCCGAAATTGCCGGGTCAGGATAATGGTGCGATTTTCGCGGTTAAACAGCAAAATCCCCGCCCCGTTGCCCCGGTCATAGGTTTCACGGTTTTGGTCCTGCCAGTCGCCATCGCGCCGCTTAAGGGCAAACCGGACACGATAAAGGTGATACCAGTTGTCAGACAGGCAATCGACACCATCCATGCGAATATGGTCGTTATCAAACCGGGTCCAGGCGGCAGGGAAATCCGTCATATGACAAACCTTTAGGGCGGTGAACGATCAGCGGTTTAAAAACGCCGATAAGGTTAGCAAGATAGCCTCGGGTTTTTCAGCATGCACCCAGTGCCCGGCGTTTTTAATGCTGGTAAAAGCCGCCCGTGGAAACAACGATTTTATGTGATCGCGTTTTTCCATATCAACATAATGCGAATTGGCCCCGGCAATAAACAGGGTGTCGCCATCGAACCGGGCATCATCGGCGTTTTTCCAGCCGGTAATATCGCCAAGATGGCTTGCCATGGCGTCGATATTAATCTGCCAGGCCATTTTGCCGGTTTCCTTATCTGTCGCAACGCTTTGCGCCAGAAACTGCCGCACGCCTTTTTCCGGTATATCGCTGGCAAGGGCGTCTTCCACCTCGGCACGGCGCGAAACGGCATTAAAATCCACGCCCCGCATGGCACGAACATAACCGGTATAATCATGATCATAGGGAACCGGCGCAATATCCACCACCACCAAATCCGCAATCAGATCGGCCTGATCGGACAAAGCCAGCGTCATCGAAGCCTTGCCGCCCATCGAATGACCAATTAAATGCACCGGGCCATTATCAATATCACCAATTAATTCGGCAATATCGCCTGCCATTGCGTCATAGGTCATGGCGTCATCCCAGTCGGACCGGCCATGATTACGCAAATCCGCCGTAACGACATGGTATTTTTCGGCCAAACGACGGGCAATCGCCGTCCAGTTGCGCGCCTGCCCAAACAGGCCATGCAAAACAACCAGCGTACCATTATCGCGGTTTTCATCGCCAAAGGCGTAATGCGCCAGTTTCATCGGGCCTCCTTGCCAAAATGGAATAACAATAATTTGGCGCAGAATGGCCCGCCATCACGGCAAAGGCAAGCACCCGAGAGCCAAAATGCAAAACACCCCTGCATCGTGAAATGCAAGGGTGTTTAAAATTCGTCTTTAGGGTCGTTTGTTCGTCGGCTGTGCTGCGTCATATTATACGCCAGCGTGGTGACCACCATGGGGAACGCCCTTGCTGCCAAACAGGCCAGCAATCATACGTACCAGTGCCTGGAAACCCTTGCGCATGGTCTGTGCGCGGAGTTTTTCAGCTTCACGGTGCAACGCGACGAGATCAAATTGTTCGTTACGACGCATGACTTTATCCTTTCAAAGACAGGGGCGAAAAGCGCCCCGATTGCGATGTCGTTATGTTCTGATCTCCATGTAGTTGAGATATTGCAAAACGACGAGATCAGTTTTATCAGCCCACCCATGTATTCCATGCATAGGTTGACTTACATCAAACACAATCGGGTCATGCAGTTTGGCAGAATTTGTCTCATGACAAATAAGGTGTTCAACTTGCTCATTCTTTTTACAGCCGCAAAACCGAACCCGCCCAAGACCTGCCTTAACATTAAGGCAAACCTTCTGTATCCCTTGAAACAAAAGGGACACAGAAGGTTTTAAGTTTTGAAAATTTCAGGAAAATAACCATCACGCCCCGGTCATTATCACCAATTCACCGATAAAATGACTACGAATCGCAGGATTAGAGTCGCGAATGCGACCCCAACCAATTTTGCATGGCTAAAACACCTCAGGTAAGGGCAATATTGAGGTATTTCACCTCAAGATACTCATCAAGCCCCCAATGACCGCCTTCACGACCATGGCCGCTTTCCTTTACACCGCCAAAAGGCGCACCTTCATGTGATGTGGTGCCATCATTAATGCCGACCACACCGGTTTGCAGGGCATCGGCAATGCGGTGAATGCGGCCAATATCGCGGCTATATAAATAGGATGACAAACCACCCTTCACCTGATTGGCAAGGTTTATAGCCTCGGCCTCGGTATCAAACCGGTAAATCGGGGCAATAGGGGCAAACAGTTCTTCTTCAAAACAGGCGGCATCAATTGGCAAATCGGTAATGACGGTGGGCCGAACGAAATAACCTGTATCGGGTTTTTCCGCACCTTCATGAAAAACACCCCCCCGACGTTTGGCATCGGCCATCAATCGTTCGACCTTGGCGACGGCGCGGCTGTTAATCAAAGGACCAATGTCACTTTGCGCATCAAAACCGTTCCCCATACGCAAGGCTCGGGTGGCCGCAATGAATTTTTCAACAAAGGCATCATAAACGCCGTTTTGCACCAGAATACGATTGGCACACACGCAAGTCTGGCCGCTATTGCGGTATTTTGAAATCATCGCCCCGGCAACGGCATCGTCAAGGTTGGCATCGTCCATCACAATAAACGGGGCATTTCCCCCCAGTTCCATCGCCGTTTTTTTAACCGTATCGGCACATTGCACGATCAGGCGTTTGCCAACCGGGGTGGACCCCGTAAAGGACAACATCCGCACCCGAAAATCATCGGTCAGGGCCTGGGCAATTGGCACGGGGTTGCCGGTAACCACGTTAAACACCCCTTTGGGGAAACCCGCCATTTCGGCCAGTTTTGCCACCGCAAGGGCGCAAAGCGGGGTATCTTCGGCCGGTTTCACCACCACACTACACCCGGCAGCCAGGGCGGGCGCACATTTGCGCACCACCATCGTCAACGGGAAATTCCACGGTGTAATCGCGGCAACCACACCAACGGCCTGTTTTTGCACCCATACACGACGATCCGTCTGGGTGCCGGGCATGGTTTGCCCATAGGCGCGTCTTGCTTCTTCGCCATACCACTCGGCATAGGCAATGGCCCCCACCACTTCCCGCCGGGCCTGATCAATCGGCTTGCCCTGTTCGGCGGTAATCAGACAGGCCAGATCCTCCAGGTAATGTTCCATCAAATCGCGCCAGCGCCGCAAAATAATGGCGCGATCCTTTGCCAGTGCGCCCGACCATGCCGGAAAGGCATTGGCGGCAGCATCAATGGCACGACGCGCTTCGCTGGTGCGCATAAAGGCGACATCAGCCAGCAGCTTGCCGGTGGCGGGGTTTAAAACCTCGATGGTTTCACCAGAATCGGCGCGTTGCCATTCCCCGTTAATAAAAGCCTTATGCAGACTCCAGTCTCGGATAAGTGCCTGAGCACGATCAAGACCGGAAAGATGCGGGGCATTTCCCTCAACAGGCGCAGAATTGTGGTCGGCGGACGACATACAGGGCGTTTCCTTATCGCCAGATTTAGAACAATGCGGATGACCTCACGGTGTTGTGATTCCATTATTTGTCCCGCTGCTGGGACACTAAGCCCACAGAGGACGTTCAGGCAACAACACATACACAACGATTATCATTTACCGGTTCTTCGAGAGAGATTGAGAATAATGAAACATTTTATCAAAACCGCCCTCCTGACAGCATCGCTGGGTCTGACCCTTGCCGCCATGCCGGCACAAGCCGACGAAACCAGCGACAATGCAACCGTTGAAACACGTGAACACATGATGGCAGGTATCGGCGGGGCGATGGGCACGCTGGGCTGCTATATGAAAGGCGAATGCGACCTGCCCAAGGGTGTTGTACACCTGCTGGCCGAAGGCATTGCCTTTTCGGCATCAACCGGCCCGGATGTTTTCAAAACCGCAACCCCGGATGCCACCAAAAAAACCACCGCAAGTGCTGACATCTGGACGGACTGGGATAATTTCGCCGATCATTTCCCGAAATTGCAGGAAAATGCCCTGAAACTGGCCGAAGTTGCCGGTGATAAATCAGCAATGGGGCCGATCATGGGCGAAATGGGCAAGCTGTGCAAAGACTGCCACGATAATTTCCGCACCAAATAACCCGGTATATGAACGCCCCCTTTAAGGGACCGGCGTTATTTTGATATGACAAAGGCGGGGTGCGTTATGCGCCCCGCCTTTATTTTTTAATCAAATCATTGCCAGGCGGCGTGGCCAAAGCCCGCTTACCCGGCACGCGCCACCGTAATAACAGCGGCCACAACCCCGGCGCATACCACCAGTATCACCAGCCCCAGCCAGGCCGGTTTAAAGGATATGGCATTAAACCGGCCTGCAATGCTGGCAGGCACCTTGCGTGTCCCTGTTATCATCGCGCCAATCAGGTTTTCATTTTTCAAAAACAGATACCCGATTGCGGCCACAACATGCAGGCCAACCGCGACATAAATCAGGTTGATATTAACGTGGTGAATGTAATTCATCGTACTGGCAAAGCCGGACGGCACATATTTTACCAGCGGCCCGTCAAAAAACAGGAAGGTATCCTCGCTGGTAAACAGGCCCGTAAAAGCCTGAACCCCCACCAGTATTAACAAGACAACAACCATTAATCCGCCAGCCGGGTTATGCCCGGCATAGGCCAGTTCTTCTTCGCTACCTTTGGGCAATTTGCGCAAATAGGACAAAACGGCAAACGGGCTTTTGACAAACGATTTGAAACGGGCATTCGAACTGCCGACAAATCCCCAGATAATGCGAAACAGCACCAGGGTTAAAACGGTATACCCGGCCAGTTCATGAATATTGATAATGGCTTCCTGATTGGTCCACCACGCCGTTACGATGGCAACAACCAGTGCCCAATGAAACAAACGAACAGGAAAATCCCATAAACGGATACGTGTTTTTTGTGCGTTATCGCTGTGCATCTATGCCTCGTGCCATGCGTTTTACCCGGGTTTGACGGTGCATAATCAAACCGTAATCGCGTTAATATGTTCAATGGTTATCATGCCTCAACCATCCATATTGCGCCGCACACAATTTGGTGACCGGTTTGGATTGCATCCGATTGTGATTTGCAAATGCAATTGATTTGTTGAAAATCATTCTCACAAGCAGTATCAATTACCAGGCGATACACTTGATCTACCAACAGGGACGGACAGATAATCCAATGAAATTTTCAAAAATTCTTGGCACAGCAGCCATGATGGGCGTGCTTGGTGCGCCGCTGGCACATGCGGCCCCCGATGCAGATGCCGTTATGAAAACCTACGCCGATATCGCGCATGCCGGATACAGCGACGCTGTATCCACCGCAAAGACGCTTGAAGCGGCTGTAGACAACCTGATCGACAATCCGTCGGAAGATGCTTTGAAAAAAGCACGCGCCGCATGGATTGCCGCCCGTCCGTCCTATCAGCAAACCGAAGTTTTCCGCTTTGGCAACCCGATCGTTGATGACTGGGAAGGCAAGGTTAACGCCTGGCCGCTCGATGAAGGCCTGATCGATTATGTCGATGGCGACCTTTACGGCAGCGAAAGCGAAGAAAACCCGGCCTATACCGCCAATGTCATTGCCAATCCCGAACTGAAAATTGGCAGTGAAACCATTGATGCATCGACCATCGATGCTGACCTGCTTGAAAAGCTTCATGAACTTGATGGCGTTGAAGCCAACGTTGCCACCGGTTACCACGCCATCGAATTTCTGCTGTGGGGGCAGGACCTGAACGGTACAGGTCCCGGTGCCGGCAACCGCTCCTGGACCGATTACGCCAAGGGCGACAATTGCACCAATGACAATTGCGACCGTCGTGGCGATTATTTGAAAGCCGCAACCGATCTTCTGGTTTCCGACCTGACCTGGATGTCCGAACAGTGGGCTGATGATGGCGATGCCCGCAAAAACGTAATGCAGGAAAACGGCGCCACCGGCCTGACCGCCGAAATCACCGGCATGGGGTCGCTTTCCTATGGCGAACTGGGCGGCGAACGCACCAAACTTGGCCTGTTGCTGCATGATCCGGAAGAAAGCCACGATTGCTTCTCGGATAACACCCACAATTCGCATTTCTACGATGCGCTGGGTATTCAGAACGTTTATCTTGGCAAATACACCCGCACCGATGGCAGCGTTGTTGAAGGTCCGTCGCTTTCGGAACTGGTTGCCGCCAACAATGCCGATCTGGACAAGGAAATCAAAACCAAGCTGGCCGCCTCGGTTGCTGCCGGTCAGGCAATGGTTGATCGCGCCAATAATGGCGAACATTTCGACCAGATGATTGCTGCGGGCAATGATGAAGGCAATGCTGCGGTTCAGAAATTCGTTGATGCGCTGGTTGACCAGACCAAATCAATCGAACAAATCGTCGGCGCCATCGGCCTTGAAGGCATCAGCTTTGAAGGTTCGGACAGCCTTGACAACCCCGATGCAGTCAACTGATCCTGATCAATCAGCTTTACGCCTGATCTGATAAATATATGGCGCGGCAAGGGACATTCCCCCTTGCCGCGTTCGCCGTTCGCGCCCCGGTCAATCTTGCAGGGGCACCAAATTACCCGGTTTTTTCTCTCCTGCCGGATCGGGTTCTTCATCAAGATTGCCCTGCCATGCCCCTTTCTTTTTCCCTGCCCTGTCTTTCACATCATGTGCGCTGCGGCCAATGGGCGTTACTGGGATGTATCGCAACCTGTGCTGTTGTGTTTTCCCCGGTCCCCCTTCATGCCCGTCAAACAACCGACACCAGCCAACCCATTCCCCTTGCTGCGGCTAAAACCGATGCAAAAACAGGTTCCGATGCGTATCCGGGGGGCGACACCACATGGCTGAAAAAAACCGGCAGGTCGGCCTTTACCCATTATTCCGCCAATATGGCGTTTGAAAAACGCATGGATTTCAAACTGGGCGAAGCCCTGTTTCAGCGCATGTGGGTGGCGGCCCCCACACGCACCCAAACGACCGACGGTTTGGGGCCGCTTTATAATTCGCGGTCCTGCATTGGTTGCCATGTGCGCAATGGCCGCGGCCATGCACTGGACCTTAAAAACGACCCCGATCGCGCCGCCGTTGCCATGTTGTTACGGCTTTCCATTCCGCCACAAAACGATGCCGACCGCACCTTGCTGGCCAGCGGCAAAGCCAATTCCATCGCCGACCCGGTATATGGACACCAGTTTCAGGAACTGTCTGTTCCGGGCATCCCGGCCGAAGGGCGGGTGATGGTAACTTATGACGACCATGTTGTTGCCCTTCCAGACGGGGACAAAGTTACCCTGCATAAACCGGACTACAAACTGACCGAACTGGCCTATGGCCCCTTGCATGACGGCCTGATGATTTCACCGCGCATTGCCCCGCAAATGATTGGTCTGGGCTTGCTTGAGGCCATTCCTGAACACATGATTACCGATCAGGCCGACCCGGATGATGCAAATGGCGATGGCATTTCGGGCCGGGCCAACCGCGTATGGAACATCGCCGAACAAAAGGTAACGCTGGGCCGGTTTGGCTGGAAAGCAGGGATGCCGACACTGGACCAGCAAAATAAAAATGCCATGCAGTTCGATGTTGGCCTGTCAAACACCCTTTATCCCGATGGGGCCGGTGATTGCACCGATGCACAAACATTGTGCCGCAAAGCCCCCAATGGCAACACGCCGGAATTTGAAAACCTTGAGGCGCATAGCGTAATTACGGATTTGATCCTGTATTACACCCGCAATCTTGCCCCCCCCGCCCGGTCCAACGCCACCGACCCTGACGTGCTGGCGGGCAAACAGATTTTCAATGACATTGGCTGTTCGGCCTGCCATCGCCCGAACTATCAGTTACCGGTCAATGATCAGCACCCGGAACAATCCGGCCAACTGATTTGGCCCTATAGCGACCTTCTGTTGCACGACATGGGCAACGGCCTTGCCGACCACCGCCCCGAAGCCCGGGCAAGTGGCAGTGAATGGCGCACACCACCCCTTTGGGGACTGGGGCGCACAAAGGAAATTGATTCTCGCGCCGGTTTCCTGCATGACGGGCGGGCAAATACCATTCTTGAAGCCGTATTGTGGCATGGTGGCGAGGCGCAGAACGCACGCGATGCCGTCATAAACTTGCCACGATCGGATCGCAGCAAACTGATCGCGTTTTTGAAATCGCTTTAGGGGGAGACATGCCGTTGTTTGATACCGGCTGCCGCCGGGCCATGGCCGGGTTAATTGTTACCATCGCAGCGGGGCTTTCGGCACCGCCAGCGGCCCATGCCGACCTTCCCGACGGGCAATATCACGATGTGATCGTTCATTTGCTGTCAAAGGTAATGCCGCCGCAACTTGATGCCCTGCATTCCAGCACGGCAACCCTTGCCACCGGCATGAGTGATTTTTGCAAAAGCCCGGACAAAGCCGGACTGGCAAAAATGCGCGACGGCTTTAATGACGCCATGGATCGCTGGCAGGAAGTGCAGCCGTGGCGCATGGGCCCGATGATGGCCAATGGCCGCGACCAGCTGATTGAATATTGGCCCGACAAACACGGCACTGCCGCCCGGCAATTCCGTTTGCTGTTGCGCAACAAGCCCCCGCTTTATACCAACCCTGCCAAAATTGCCGATGCCAGTGCCGCCCTGCAGGGGTTCCCGGCACTGGAAGAGGTTCTGTTCGATCCGAAACTGGCCGGGCAAATTGTCGCCAAAGACAAGGACGGCGTTTATCTGTGCCAATATGGGACAACGATTGCCGGCAATCTTGAAAAACTGACCGGGGAGCTGATCGCCGAATGGCCAGCCTTTGCCGATGCCATGATCAATGCTGGCCCTGATAGCCTGGATTACCCGACATCAAAATTCGCCGCGACCGACCTTTACCGTGCCCTTCATGAAGGCATGTTGATCATTATCAGCCAGAAACTGGCCCGTCCGCTGGGCGAAGGCCCGGATGATGCCAATGCCAAACGCGCGGAAAGCTGGCAGGCGGAACGCTCGCTTCGCAATATTTCACATAACCTGAAATCGCTGTTTGCCATTTACGACGGCGAACTTAACGGTGCCGGTGAAAGTGGCAAGGGCATGGTCGCCCTGATTGGTGCTGACAGCCTGCTGGACCGGTCTTTCCGCCTTAACTGGCAAAAGATTCGCGATGCCAGCGATGCCCTGCCCGATTCCATGGTTGCCGTTCTGGCACAGCCCGGCGGGTTCGATAAAATTCAGGAACTGGAAAACCAGGTCGCCTATGGTGTGATGCTGGTGGAGAATGACGTTGGTGGTCACACCGAACTTGGAGGTGGTTTCAATGCCCTTGATGGAGACTGATTTCAACCCGAACCGCCGGAACGTTTTGCGCCTGTTTGGTCTGGGTGGGGCGATCACTTTTTTGCCTGCCGGTTTTGCCAAAGCTGCCACCACAGTAACCGCACCCGAAGACCGGGCAGTTTATATCAGTGCCAGTGCGGGAAATAACGACGACTTTTATGTCAGTGCCTTTAACGCACAAGGCAAAATCCTGTATGAGCAGCCCCTGCCCGGTCGTGGTCATGATGTGGGGTTACGCCCCAACCATGTCGATGTTGCCGCGGTTGAACGCCGCCCCGGCCTGTATGCCCTGATTATGAACCGCCACACCGGCGAAGTCCGCGCGACGTTAAAAAGCCCGGAAGACCGGCGTTTTTATGGTCATTCGGTTTATTCCAGCGACGGGCGTTATCTTTATATCACCGAAAACGACTTTGATAATGCACGCGGGGTTATTTCGGTTTGGGATGCGCAAAATGGTTATAAGCGCGTCGCCGAATTTGACAGCTATGGCATGGGCCCGCACGAACTGCATTTGCTGCCTGATGGCGAAGGCATGGCAATTGCCAATGGCGGCCTTAAAACCCACCCGGATTTTGATGGCAGAACACCCCTGAACATCGAAACCATGGAACCGAACCTGACCGTGATCAGCCGCAAAACCGGCGAAAAGCTGTATCAAACCCGGTTAAAGGATGATTGGCACAAGCTTTCGATCCGCCATATCGATGTAACCCGTGATGGCACCATTGCCACCGGTTTTCAATATCATGGCGGGTTAAATGACGAAGTACCCCTGGTAGGTCTGTGGAAACCCGGCGGGCCGGAGCTTCAGGCACTTGAAGCCCCCGACAATGTGCAATACCGGATGCGCCAGTATTGCGGCAGTGTGCGGTTTGACGTTTCGGGTTCCGTCTTTGCCATATCCTGCCCGCGCGGTGGCGTTGTGACCTTCTGGGATGCCCATAACGGCAAATTCCTGACCAACATCGCGGCCCCCGATGGGTGTGGTCTTGCCGCAACCGACCGCAAAGGCGAATTTGTTGGCACAAGCGGCCTTGGATCAGGCTGGCGAATGGATGCCATCAACCGAAAGCGGATAGAACTTCCCGACGATTCGCTTAAATCGCTAAAATGGGACAACCATTTACAGCGTATTTCAGCCTAAAGCCGTCAGCATCACCAAAACAGCCAAAGGCCGCACATCTTGTTGCGGCCTTTTTTCATACCATTAAATTAATATAAATCAAATACTTAGCCCGCAGACCGCTTTAGTGGCACTACGTGTAGTCCCCCGCGTTAAAGCCGGACTCAACTTTTTTGCAATTAATAACGATTTTCACTTGCGTCATATCCGGGGCTCGCTTATAAAAGCTCCAGACACAGCCCGCGAATGAAACCCATTCGCATTGTCCCCAAAAAGGCTTGTCCTGTCCTGCGGGTCCTCTCTCCCTGCAGGCCTCTCAAGGTGGAAAAGTGGCGGTAACCGATGCGGGAAACGGTTACCGTCACTTCCGTCTTTGCTTTTTCCGGCACTACCAGCTTTCACATAAAAACAGGCACCGGTTTAACCCGCTGCCTGAATTGTTTTTATTATATGCTCCCGTGCCGTAACGCAGGCATATGGCGGTTAAAGCTGCACAAAGTGGCCTTTGCTAACTTCGCGATATTCCCGAACCGGTGGCACAAAATCCAGCCCACGCACCGGGCTTTTGATTTCATCAACCGATATATTGCGTTTGATATCGCGCCGGGCCGGGTCTGGCACCGGAACCGCAGCCATCAGTTTTTTGGTGTATTCATGCTGGGGATTATCAAAAACGGCTTCGCGCGGGCCAATTTCAACAATTTCGCCCAGATACATCACCGCCACCCGATGGCTTACCCGTTCCACCACCGCCATGTCGTGCGATATAAACAAATACGCCAAATTCAGGCTTTGCTGCAAATCCATCAGCAAATTGCACACCTGCGCCTTGATCGACACATCCAGGGCAGAAACGGATTCGTCCGCAACAATCACCTTGGGATCAAGCATCAAGGCCCGGGCAATACAAATGCGCTGGCGTTGCCCGCCGGAAAATTCGTGCGGCAGACGCTTCATCATATCTGCCCCCAGGCCAACACGATCCAGCAGGTCGGCGGCCTTTTCCCGCGCCTGTTTGCGCGACCCCAAACCATTTTCAATAAACGGTTCCGCCACGGCCGAACCAATGGTCATACGGGGGTTAAGGCTGGCAAACGGGTCCTGAAACACCATCTGGATGCTGCGGCGCATTTGGCGCAGCCCCGGCGGCCGCAAATTCATCACATCATAACCATCAAGGATCACATCCCCGCTGGTGGGTTCCACCAGACGCGATATCGAACGACCGGTGGTGGATTTCCCACAACCGGACTCGCCAACCAGCGATAATGTTTCGCCCTGAAACAGGTCAAACGACACATTTTCAACGGCATGCACTGCCCCGGTTTTACGGCCAAAAATGCCCGATGTAATATCGAACCGGGTCGTCAGGTTTTTAACCGACAAAACCGGCGTCACATGATGGTCGACGGTATCGGCAACTTCCGTATCACCCGATCCCATGCCGGTTTTAACATCGACAATGGCAAAACGACGCGGAAGCCGGCTGTCCTTCATCGATCCAAGTGCCGGAACAGCAGCCAAAAGGGCGCGGGTATAGGGATGTTTGCCATGATGGAAAATATCGGCCGTTTTACCGGTTTCAACAACATCGCCCCGAAACATGACAATCGTTCGGTCGGCAATTTCGGCAACCACCCCCATATCGTGGGTAATAAACAAAACCGCCATCCCTTCTTCTTCCTGAAGGGATTTGATCAAATCAAGAATTTGGCCCTGAATAGTCACATCAAGGGCGGTTGTCGGTTCATCGGCAATCAAAAGGCGCGGCTTGCCCGCCAATGCCATCGCTATCATCACACGCTGGCGCATCCCGCCTGAAAACTGGTGCGGGTATTCGTCAAACCTTGCTGCCGCATTCGGGATACGTACTTTTTCAAGCAGGCGTATGGTTTCAGCACGGGCATCTTTTTTGGAAATATCGCGATGACACAGCATGGCCTCGGCAATTTGCTGGCCGATGGTAAAAATCGGGTTCAGGCTGGTCATCGGCTCCTGAAAAATCATCGATATTTCATTGCCGCGAATATTGCGCATGGGTTCGGATGGCAGCGTCAGCAAATCCTGCCCGCCAAACATAATCCGCCCTTCGGTTTTGGCATTGTGTTTGTGTAACAGCCCCATAATCGAAAGCGACGTTACACTTTTACCCGATCCGGACTCGCCAACAATGGCAACGGTTTCCCCGGGTGCGATATCAAAACTGATATTGCGAATAACATTTTTCCATTCGTGCCCGACACGAAAGGACGTTGAAAGATTTTCAACACTAAGAACTGGCCCCAACAAACCGCTGGCAACATCTGGCGCGGCAGTAACTGTCGGCATGGCATACCCCCTGATGTGGTATATTAAATGTCATTGCCCGCATTTTTGCAGGTCATTTTAGATAAAATGCAAAATGGGCCCCGCAGGGCCCATCGCAATCTTAAGACGCCAGTTTGTTTTCAACCAGCGACACCCAGTAGCTAATGCCAAAGGGCAGCAAATCGTCGTTAAAATCATATTCCGGGTGGTGCAGGTTGGCGGTGTCGCCGTTCCCCACAAACACAAATGCCCCCGGGCGCGCTTCAAGCATATAGGAAAAATCCTCGGCCCCCATCACCGGCGGCGGGCTGGTATCAACCGCCGCATCGCCC
This sequence comes from Thalassospira sp. NFXS8, assembly GCF_040148805.1. Taxonomy (NCBI): domain Bacteria; kingdom Pseudomonadati; phylum Pseudomonadota; class Alphaproteobacteria; order Rhodospirillales; family Thalassospiraceae; genus Thalassospira; species Thalassospira sp. NFXS8. The sequence goes on from NZ_JAGEMF010000001.1 coordinate 1,163,048, forward strand.
GAAACCGACTGCGCAACCGTGGTAACAAAATCGGTTTGTTCATCATGATTCCGGGTAATCGGATAACCGCGATGATAATCAACCTTGGCCGAACCACCCAAAAGTTTGGCGGTGCCTTCAACAATTTCAATAAAACGTTTTTCAGCCATATCGCGAATTTCCGGCAGCAAGGTACGCACGGTGCCCTTCATGGTGACATCAGCCGGGATCACGTTATGGGCTTCGCCGCCATGAATGGCGGTAATTGATACCACCAGCGATTCCAGCGGGTCGGTTTCACGCGCCACAATATTTTGTACCGATGTAATAATTTGCGCGGCAATAACCACCGGATCAACGCCAAGATGCGGGGTGGATGCATGGCCGCCCTTGCCGGTAATTGTGACTTCAAAATGATCGGCCGCTGCCATAACCGGCCCTTTGCGAATGGCAAAATGCCCCACGGGCAAACCTGGCGAATTATGCATGCCATAGACTTCCTCGATGGCAAATTTATCCATCAATCCGTCTTCAATCATGGCAAGTCCGCCGCCGCCGCCTTCTTCGGCAGGCTGAAAAATCAGCGCGACAGATCCTTTGAAATTGCGCGTTTGCGACAGGTATTTGGCCGCACCTAACAACATTGCCGTATGGCCATCATGGCCACAGGCATGCATTTTACCAGGTGTTTTCGATGCCCATTCAACCGGGCCAGCTTCCATAATCGGCAAGGCGTCCATGTCTGCACGCAGGCCGATGACGGGGCCATCACCAGCCTTGCCCTTGATTACGCCGACAACACCTGTTTTTCCCAGTCCGTAATCCACACTGTCGCAGCCAAATTCTTTCAGCTTCGCTTCAACAAACTTTGACGTTTCAAAAACGTCGTAAAGCAATTCGGGATGTTCATGCAAATACCGTCGCCAGGCGGCAACTTCGGCATACATCTCGTTGGATTGATTTAAAACAGGCATTGGTGGTGGCCTCGCTGATTTTAAATGTTATGGGATTTTTTTATGACGCTTGATGTTACGCAGCACGAACTTGGATCAGCAAGAAGAAATGTTTCCTTCTTGAATAAAAAATGTGCATGTGATTTCATCAGCTTACCAACGTAGCATTTCAATCAGAAGGTCACCACCCACGGTTATATCCTGTATCACCACGGGTGGCTTTTCTTTTTTGTGCAGCGCAAACAAGAAGTTCCAGCAACGGAACCGGGTTTTGCAGCGATTGGAACGAGACAAGGCCGAGCCGGATTAACCGGCCATTTCAATCAGGGATTAAAACAATGACCAAACTTCGCCTCCTGCTGACCGCGTCAGCAGTCGCTTTGGCACTTGGTGCAGCCACCAGTGCCCAGGCCGCCCGAGGATCTGACGGGGAACTCAAGATCCTTTACTGGCAAGCCGTTTCCATTCTTAACCCGTATCTTTCCGGGGGAACCAAAGACCTTCATGGATCGTCGATGGTGATCGAGCCTTTGGCCCGTTACGACGAAAAAGGCAACATGGTTCCCAAACTGGTCGACGAAATCCCGACCATCGAAAATGGCGGCGTTTCCAAAGACCTTAAATCCATTACATGGAAACTCAGCAAAGGCATCAAATGGTCTGACGGCACAGACTTTACTGCCGACGACGTTGTTTTTACGGCTGACTATTGCCTGGCGCCTGATGGTGGCTGCCAGCAACGCGCCTATTTTTCCGATGTCACCAAAGTTGAAGCCATTGACCCGCTGACAGTTAAAATTACCTTTGGCGTGCCCAAACCATTCCCCTATGGCCCCTTTGTTGGCAGCCAGTCGCCCATTTTGCAAAAGGCACAATTCAAGGATTGCATGGGGGCCAAGGCACCGGAATGCACCGACGCCAACTTTCACCCGCATGGCACCGGCCCGTTCCGGGTAACCGAATTCAAACCAAACGACGTTATTTCGTTTGAAGCCAACCCGTATTACCGCGTTGCCGACGAACCCCATTTTGCCACCGCCGTTCTTAAAGGTGGCGGCGATGCCGCATCGGCGGCACGGGCCGTTCTGGAAACCGGCGAATATGACTACGCCTGGAACCTGCAGGTTGAACCGGAAATTCTGGCGCAAATGGCCCAGGCTGGCAAAGGTGTGATCGTTTCATCCTTTGGCACCCAGGTGGAACGCCTTGAAGTTAACCCTTATGACGCCAGTGCCGCAGCTGGCGATGCCCGGTCAACCAAACAGGCTGGCCCAAACCCGGCCCTGTCCGACCCGGCGGTACGCAAGGCCCTGTCCATCGCCATTGACCGCGATCTGCTTGTCGAAGCCGGATACGGCGAAGCCGGCAAGGCAACCTGTAACTTCGTCCCTGCCCCGGATATTTATGCATCCACAGCCAATGACTGGTGCCTGAAGCAGGACATTGCCGGTGCCAATAAGTTGCTCGACGATGCAGGCTGGGTGATGGGATCGGACGGGGTCCGAACCAAGGGCGATGCGCGCCTGTCACTCATTTTCCAAACCTCGACCAACTCTGTCCGACAAGGCAGCCAGGCCCTGATCAAACAGATGTGGCAGCAAATTGGTGTTGAAACCGAACTGCGCAATACCGATCCGTCGGTCTTTTTCGGCGGGGACCCGGCAAGCCCGGATACCTTCCAGAAATTTTATTCCGACATTGAAATGTACACCAACAACTTTGACGGCACCGACCCGGAAAAATACCTGGCCGGTCGCATGTGCGACAAAATCCCCAGCCCGGAAAATGGCTGGCTGGGCGAAAACATTTCGCGTTATTGCGACCCGGCATATGACAAGCTGGCCGCAAAACTGGCCGGCACCGGCAAACTTGCCGACCGTGCCAAAATTGCCAAAGAAATGAACGACATGCTCATTGAAGCTGGCACCATGATTCCGCTGATCCACCGGGGCGATGTTTCCGCCCGTGCTGCAACCCTTGACGGCGTTCGCATGAACTCCTGGGATTCGCAGTTGTGGAACGTGGCTTCGTGGTCGCGCAAGAAATAACACCCAGACTGGCCGGGCCTGTCGCAAGACAGGCCCGCGCTGCTTTTCGTCCCCTCCAGTCTGGAGCGCCCCGATGTTAAATTACACCTTGCGCAGGCTGATGTTTGCGATCCCCACCCTGTTGGTGATCAGCTTCATCATTTTTGCCCTGCTTGACCTTGCCCCGAACGACCCGACGGGCAACCTGCCCCTGACCATTCCACCGGAAGTCCGCGAACAGATCCGCCAGTCCCTTGGCCTGGGCGACCCGTTTTTGATCCGCTACGCCAAATGGCTGCACCAGTTTTTCATCAACGAACCGCTCAACATTCTGTCGCAAATCACCGGTGCCGATATTTTTGAATCGGCCGACCGGTTGCGCATCCGGTCCTGGGCCACACGCAGCCCGGTGGTGGACCTGATTGTGCAACGCATGCCCCAAACCCTGTGGGTTGTTGGCATGTCCTATGTGGTCGGTATTCTTATCGCCATTCCGATCGGAATTATCTCGGCGCACAAGCAATATTCGATCTTTGACCAGCTTGGCACTTTCATCTCAATGGTTGGGTTTTCGGTGCCGACCTTCTTTACCGGCGTTTTGCTGATTGTGATTTTCAGTGTCAAACTGCACTGGTTCCCCTCCATCTACGACACCAACCACGAAGTTACCGACTGGTCGAGTTTCGTTTTCCAAATCAGGCAGATGTTCCTGCCTGTCATGGTATTGGCCCTGTATAACACCTCGCAAATCAGCCGGTTCGTACGGGCATCGATGCTGGAAAACCTGAACCAGGATTATGTCCGCACCGCACGCGCCAAAGGGGTAAAGGAAAAAACCATTCTGCTGGTGCATGTCTTGCGCAACAGCCTGATCCCGGTGGTCACGGTTATTGCCCTTGGCGTGCCCACGGTCTTTTCCGGTGCCATCATTACCGAGCAGATTTTTCGGGTAAACGGGCTGGGCCAATTGCTGATTACGTCCATTCAGGGCGGCGATATTCCGGTTGTACAAACCCTGACCTTTATTTTCGCGGTCCTGATTGTGCTGTTCAACCTGATCGCCGACGTGCTTTACGGCATTCTTGACCCGAGGATTCGCTATGACTGATGCCCCGCAACCCGATATCCAGTTGGAAGCCCTACCGCAGGAACGGTCGCGCGCCATGCAGTTGTGGAGCCGTTTTCGCGACCATAAAGGCGGCATCATTGGTGCTGTTGTTTTTCTAATCATTATCATCGCGGTTACTATTGGCCCTTACATTCACACCATTGATCCGCAATTTCTCGATATTCGGTCAAAAAACCAGGGCCCCAGCCTAATTCACCCCTTTGGCACCGATAACCTTGGTCGTGATATGCTGGCACAGGTGCTGGCAGGCGGGCGATTATCCCTGTCAGTGGGGATGGTCGCCATGGCCTTGTCGCTGTTTTTGGGCACCGTGGTCGGGTTGTTGTCGGGCTATATCAAATGGCTTGATGGCCCGCTGATGCGGTTAACGGACCTGTTTCTGGCTCTGCCGCTTTTGCCGCTGCTGCTGGTGATTATCATGCTGTTTCGCGAAACCCTGCGGGCAGTATTTGGCCCCGAAACCGGAATATTTATACTGATTGTGTTCGTGATTGGCATCACCAGCTGGATGCACACCGCGCGTATCGTGCGCGGCGATGTGTTATCGATCAAAAATCAGGAATTTGTGCTGGCGGCCAAAAGTGGCGGCACACGGGAATATAACATTATCCTGCGTCACCTTTTGCCCAATGTCATGAGTTCGATCATGGTTTCGGCCACCCTTGGCATCGCCACCGCCATTATCACGGAATCCGCCCTTAGCTTTCTGGGGCTTGGGTTTCCGTCGGATTTTCCAACCTGGGGCCGTTTGCTGTATGACGGGGCGAATTTCCTGCAAATCACGCCATCGCGGGTTTTGTGGCCCGGTCTTGCCATTTCGCTTACGGTGTTAAGTGTTAATTACATGGGCGATGCCTTCCGCGATGCCCTGGACCCCCACAAGGTCAAACATTAAGGCTGCATCCCGTAAAATCTGAAACACCCTGTAACACAAAGGGCCGCCAGCATAAAAACCGGCGGCCCTTTGATATATTGATGGTCACAATATTAGCTGTCCTTGCGGCCCCATAACAAACGCAAGGAATTTAACGTTACCAGTACGGTTGCCCCGGTATCGGCAAGCACCGCCACCCACAGGCCGGTAATACCAAAAATACTGGTGACCAGGAAAATCCCCTTTAACCCCAGCGCCAGGCCAATATTTTCGCGAATAACCCGGCGTGCCTGGCGTGACAGTTTCACCAGTACCGCCACATCGGTCAGCCGGGATTTGACCACCACGGCATCGGCCGCCTCTAGTGCAATGTCAGTACCTCCCCCAATGGCAATACCAACATCAGCAGCCTTAAGGGCCGGGGCATCGTTAATGCCATCGCCAACCATCGCCACAATATCGCGTTGTTTGGGGCTATCGCCCTTGTCCGTCCTGCCCTGCAACCCGGCAAGGGCGTTTAATTTATCCTCGGGCAACAGTTCTGCCCGATAGGACATGCCAAGTTCATTTGCCAGCCCCTGTGCCACCCGGTTGGCATCACCGGTTAGCATCACCGGCTCAATCCCCAGCGCATTTAACATTTTCAGGGCTTCGCGGGCATCGTTACGCAGGACATCGCGCAGGGCCAATGCACCAATAATTTTGCCGCCACGCAATACCACAATTGCCGTGCAACCATTGTCTTCCTGCTGTGCCATCCAGTCGGCAACGGTGCCTGAACAGTCAATATCAAGCCGTTTGGGTGCCCCGACACGATACAGAACGTTATCAATGCGCCCTTCGACACCGGCACCGGCAATGGTGCGACCATCGCTTAATTCCGGCAGGGAAAGCCCACGTTGTTCAGCCGCCTCGACAATGGCGCGTGCCAGCGGATGCGATGTGACATTTTCCAGGGCGGCGGCATGGGCGACCAGATCATTTTCAGTGACATCACCAATGGTCATCACGGCGACCAGCCCGGGTTTACCTTCGGTCAAGGTGCCGGTTTTATCAAAGGCGATTTTGCGCACCGCCCCGATTGTTTCCAGTGCCGCCCCCCCCTTGATCAACAGACCAATCCGGGCGGCACGGGCCAGCGCCGATGTCACCGCCGCCGGGGTTGAAATGACCAGCGCACAGGGGCACCCGATCAGCAACAATGCCAGGCCCCGGTAAATCCATTCCTGCCATGCCTGACCAAAAACAAGCGGCGGCACCAGCACGGTTAACAGGGCCAGCCCCATAATGATCGGCGTATAGATGCGGGCAAATCTGGCCACAAACCGCTCAACCGGCGCCTTGTGCTTTTCGCTGTCTTCCACCAGTTGAATAACCCGGTCCAGCATGGTTTGCCCGGCGGCCCGGGTGACCTTCACCTGAATGGGACGGTCGGTTACAATGGCACCGGCAAACACCTCGCTGCCTTCAACACTGGCAACCGGAATTGATTCGCCCGTCAGATGGCTGTTATCAATTTCGGCCTGCCCTTTGACCAGCACGCCATCTGCCGGAATGCGTTCACCCGGGCGAATTTCGACAATATCATCGGCTGACAATTGCGACGGATGCACATTCCGGTTGCCATCCGCGCCCACAAGACGGGCATTTTCAGGCGAGAGTTTCAGCAGCGATTTCACCCCGCTGCGTGCCTGCCCGGCAGCAACGCCTTCCAGGCTTTCGCCAATGGCAAATAACAGCACAACCATGCCGGCCTCTAGCGGGTCGCCAATGGCGACAGCCCCAATAACAGCAACCGACATAAGGCATTCAATTGAAAAAACGGCCCCGTTCAGGGCCAACTGCCCCGCCCGTTTCATCACCGGCAAGGCCGCCAGTATCGCCCCGACCGAAAGCGCATAGGGCTCGGCCACAGGCACAAGCGCGCCAAAACCCCAGCCCACCAGCAGGCAAATCGCCGCCCAGGCAATTTCATCGCCCGCCTTGGGCCACGGGGCAAACCGCCGCATCAGCGGCAGGCCACCGCCATGGGCATGCGGCAAGCCATGGCCGTGCGCATGGCTGTGACTGTGACCATGACCGTGTTTGTCATCGCGTCCGTCATCTTGATCATGCGCGTGGTTATGCGTGCCCTCATCGGCAGGGTCTTGGCCGCCACAACAGGGAGCCTTTTCAACCTTTTCGCCTTTGGCTGCGCGTTCCTGTGCCGGGTAACCCAGCTTGCCCAGCGTTTTTGAAATGTTATCGCGGGTTTCGCGGCCATCTTCATGCAGGCCCAGCGTCACTGTTTCGCGCATCATGGAAACGTCAACACAGTCCACTTCCTTGCGACGGCGCAGGGCGGTTTCAATTTTGGCAACACAAGACCCGCAATCCATGCCGCTTACGGCCCAATGATGGTGATGCACGGCCCCATTGCGCTGTTGCAGGGTTTCCTCAACGGTTTTGCGCACCGGTTCGCTGGTTTGCCCGGCAACTGTGACACCCTCCGCACTGGCATCAATCTGATTTTTGCCCAGTTTGCGGCGCAGGCTTTCCAGCACATAGTCGCGGCATTGCGAGCAATTTTCCAGCTCTGCATAATCGCGCCAGTTAAGGGTTATGGACATATCGCCTCACAAACATTCAAATTATCATTCATGTATAATATACAAATAACAATTCATGTGTTTTTGTCAAGGGATATTCAAACCGGCGTTTGAATATCGGCGTGCACGTTTTACGGCACCGCGTCAAAATGACAGCAGCGTCCTTGCACATTCCCAAAAATTAAGGCTGAAAGATCGGCAGTCCGCCAAACGCAGGTTACGCTAATCGTGCGTTACGTGGGCGAAAACATCCTGCACCACACCCGAAATATGGGCATCGTCGATGGTATAATAAATGTGCCGTCCGCGACGCTCGGATGCCAGAATGCGCTGGTCGCGCAAATGGCGCAAATGATGACTGGTCAATGATTGCGACATGCCAGCGGCCTCGGCAAGTTCGCTCACGGTTTGCGGGCGTTCCATGCACCGCAGCACCAGTTGCAACCGACCGCCATCGCCCAGCAAGGCAAAAATGCGCGCTGCCGCCTCGATATCAGGCAATGAAAGATCCTGGCCAATCACACTGGAGGCATCGCGCAAAACAGCCTCGCCTTGCGACGGGCTAAGGCCCAGCCGGGCAGCAACATCGGGCGCCGCAGAATTATCGCCATGTTTATGACCGTGCCCTTTTACGGTTTGGGCATCCTTTGTTCCGTCCGTGTCCTGCACGGCGATATCATCGTGTGACTGCGCGGTCATTTGCCTGTGTGCATTTTTGCTGTTTGCCATAGGCATTATTTTCCACGTATGACGCCGCAAAACAAGGCATGTTATAAAATTCGTTGCCGGTTACATCGCAATAATGTGATCAGCCCTGATACCCTGCAATCGCCGTTTTGCCGTACCACATTATGAACTGCGCCGAAAAAGCCCCCAAATTGCGACAAGGATATTTCCGTTGCCCTGCCCCATTGCCCGATTATCGCGCATCCTTATTGTTCTGGTCATGGCTGCACCGATATTGGCAGGTTGCAGCGGCATAGACTGGCAGGCCAGCATTCGCCAAAGCCTGTCGAATGCCTGCGAGGCCTCGCGCCATTGTGGCAGCAACGGGATTCCGCAGGCTGACTAAAAGGCGTCCAAACCACTGATAAATACGAAACGCCAGCACAGATACCCTGCACTGGCGTTTTTCGCGAAAGTCCGTTTTCAAGACGCCTTTGATATCTCGATCGGGCGGAGATATTCGGTCAGATAATATAGCAACCCCATGGCAGGAAACAGCATGCCAACTGCGGTTGCCCACATCCAGCCACCATGGGCAAAGGCCCAGCCGCCAACGGCCGAGCCAACGGCACCGGCAGCAAAAAACGTTGCCATATAAACCCCGTTTATGCGGTTGCGATAGGCCGCCCCCAACGAGAAAATCGCCCGCTGGCCCAGCACCATGTTACAGGTCAGGCCAAAATCAAGCATGATGGCGCCCAACACCAGAATAACCAGTGAAAACAAACTGCCCATGGTCCCCAGATGGGTTAACATCAAGGCGACGGGCACCGACGCCATGGCAATGGCGGTTGCCGGGCGCATCCAGCCCCGGTCCGCCATGCGCCCGCCAATCGGGGCGGCAACCGCCCCGGCCGCCCCGGCAAGCGCAAACAGGGCAATGCCCGCCTGCGACATGTTAAAATCCGGCCCGGCCAGCAATAATGGCACCGTCGTCCAGAACAGGCTGAAGGTTGCAAACAACGAAGCCTGATACAGGGCACGGCGGCGCAAAACCCGGCTGGTGATCATTAACCGGGCCATGCTGCCCAGCAGTTCAAAATAGTGCGGGCGCACGGTGGGGCGGCTAACCGGAAGCACCAGCCGCACCGCAATCATCATCACAATCATCATTGCGGTTGAGACAAAAAAGATCACGCGCCAGTTGGTCAGTTCGGTCAGGAAACTGGAAACCGGGCGCGACAGCATAATGCCAAACATCAGCCCGCTCATGACATTGCCAACAACCCGGCCCCGGGTTTCGTCGGTTGCAAGATGGGCGGCATATGGCACCAGAATTTGCACCGCGACCGACCCGATGCCAATAAACAGCGCTGCGGTTAAAAATATGCCCGGCGTTATCGCAAGCCCCGACGCCAGCAACGCGGCAGCCCCCAGCGCAATCACCGTCATTACCAGCTTGCGGTTTTCAAACAAATCGCCCAGCGGCACAATTAACAACAGTCCAATGCCATAGCCAACCTGGGTCATTGTCACTATCAACCCGGCGGCGCGGGGCGACAGCCCCAATTCGGCGCTGATCGGCCCGACAAGCGGCTGCGCATAATAAAGATTAGCAGCAATTAACCCGCAGGCCGTTGCCAGAAACAGAATTAACCAGCCTGAAACCGGGGTCGTTTTGGGTAAAGACGCAGTTTGGGGCGATGCATCACGTACCCCCCCCTTTGCGGGCATTTTCGACATATGGCAGGCTCCGATAGGCAGGGGCAGCCCCTGGGCAAAACACACCCAAAGGCAATGCTGTGCATATTTTGCCCCGCAGCATTACCGTTTTGAAAGCATATTTCACATAAAGAAATGATGGGTTCACCCCCTGTGAACCCAACGGAAATAGTCCATGATCCTATATCATCAACCGGCCAACCGGATTTTTTTTAAATAATTACGTTTTTTACGGGAACCGATTATCACCACTCGCGTTTCCCTATCAGAACACGAGCTCGATAAAGATAAAAAGGAGCCGCGCCATGATGGAACAAACCGCACTTGACCGCATGAAACTGCAAAAGACTCATGCGGACTGGGAAAAAAACATTCACGGTTATTGCCGGGAAAATCAGATGGAAATCGGCAATTTGCCATCTGAAGTTACCGATGCCTGGAATGATATGTCATCATCTTATGAAGGCACCCAGCACAAGGACGATAGTGTTGCCGCGGACGCAGCCCAAAAACATAGCAGCGCTTCCGAGCGACTGCAGAAAGCCTGGGACAAAATGATGAACAAATAACCGGTCCCGGTTGTCCACACCTGTTTCCTCCCTGCGTTCCCCCACGCAGTCTTTGGCACCCTTCCCCCGGGGTGCCTTTTCTTTTGCGGATACCGCACCCTTATGCCCTGCAATCGCCCAAACACCGCACAGTGATGCCACCTTTGCAGGCTAGCGTAAGGATGAAAAACCACACCCGGCACCCGCCACAGCAAGGAGCCAGAAATGACCCGTAACATCCCGGACCATGCCAAACTTCAACGCGAGTTTCAGGATTGGGAATTTGGCCTGACCGGTTATTGCACCGATAACAAAACCGGTATCGAAGCCCTGCCCAGCGCCGTTGTGCAGGCATGGGACGATATGAATGCCGCCTGGAACGACATCAAGGACAGCCAGGGACCGGTAAGCGAGGAAAAACGCCAGCGTTTTCGCGAAGCCAATAACCGGCTGCAAAAGGCATGGGACGCCATGACCGAACAAAAAACCGGCTAGCCCCCGGCACACCCATAAAACACCCTTTCAACCGCCCGCCCCGCCACGTGGCGAAACATCCGGTATTCCCTTTGGGGTGCCGGATGTTTTTTCATCTTTGCGGCAAACTTCGGCCCCGATGAAACGTTATGTCATCGGGCGACAATTTTTGCCCGTATAGACCCTACAAGTTCACAGGTTGTTGTCGCCGCCATAACATGGCCGCGCGAACCGGCACGTCACCCGAAAGGATATCGTATGACTATAGAATTATGGATTTTGGTGATCTGCGCCATTCTAAGCCTGATATTTCCGTTTTTCTATAACTGGCATTATGGCCAGCAAGTTGGGGCCAAAGGCCTGATGGGCAACCGCGAAACCCTGCCCGAACGGCGCGGCGCGGCGTTACGCGGGCTGCGCGCCCATCATAACCTGCTTGAAAACCTGTTGCCCTTTGCCATCGTGGTTCTGGTTGCCAAATTCACCGGCATCTCAAACTTCGTCACGGTATTTGGCGCGGTTCTGTTTCTGGTTGCCCGTCTGGTTCATGCCATCACCTATTGCGCAGGCATTTCGACCGCCGGTATCCGCTCGATTGCCTATTTCGCAGGGGTCATCGCCACCCTGTGCGTGGCATCGCAATTGCTGCATTTTGTAAATTAATTTCAAATCCCGGCAGCGGGGTGTTGGTGGCGATGACAACGATGGCGGCGTTCGCAGCGATGAAATATCATCTGCCGGATGCAAAAACAGCGATCCCGACCTATATTGGGCAAAACCCGTTTTGAATACGACAGGAGCCTAAATGCCCCGCTATAGCAAAGACCCCGATGCCATTGCCAAACTGACGCCAGAACAATATCACGTCACCCAGCAAAACGGCACCGAACGCCCCGGCACCGGCGAATATCTCGATCACCGCGAGCCAGGCATTTATGTGGATATCGTTTCGGGCGAACCGCTTTTTGCATCCAGCGACAAGTTCGATAGCCATTGCGGCTGGCCCAGCTTTACCAAACCGATAGACCCCGTGCATGTCAGCGAGTTGCGCGATGTATCGCACGGCATGGTGCGTACCGAAATCCGCTCCGCCAACGGCGACAGCCATCTGGGTCACGTCTTCCCCGATGGCCCGCAAGACCGCGGCGGATTACGCTATTGCATCAATTCCGCATCCTTGCGGTTTGTGCATCGCGACGATATGGAAGTCGAGGGGTATGGCGATTATCTGGGTCAGGTAGAAAACCCGCAATAACCCGCCCCGAACCACGGCACATCATAAACACATGTTTGCACCCCTCGCAAAAGCCCCGTGTAAAACCGGGGCTTTTGCATTTGGGGCCCACATACAAACCTCGCAAATTGGTCTGCCCTTATCTTGAAAAGTGGTCCTTATGCAAAAGGCTTCCTTCCTTTATCAGCAACAACATAACGCACCGCTTTGCCGCAAAGGGACACACCATGACAAACACCACAATCCGCGACATTCGCCCGCAAGACGAAGCCCAGTGGCAAATGCTGTGGCAGGCATATCTGGAATTTTATCAATCAACGGTCCCGGCGGAGGTTTACACCACCACATTTAACCGCCTGTGCGACCCCGCCCGCCCGCACCAGCGCGCACTGTTGGCCGAGCAAGCCGACGGCACCCTGATCGGCCTTGTTCATATCATCTTTCATAGCCATAACTGGCGCATTGAAGATGTGTGCTACCTTCAGGATCTTTATGTTTCCCCCGCCGCACGCGGGCTTGGCATCGGCCGCGCCCTGATCGAAGCCACCTATGCGCTGGCCGACGAAGCAGGCACCCCGTCCGTTTACTGGATGACGCAGGAATTTAACCATAATGCCCGCCTGCTTTATGATCGCATCGGCACGTTAACGCCATTTATCAAATATCAGCGTTAACACCAAACCAGCCCCGTTGACGCAATCACACCAACAGGGGCAAGGGCGGCCAAATAGCCGCCTGAATGCCCCATCCCGACAAAACAGATCACCCTAAAATCAGGCCGTGCTGAATTTCAAATCATTCTGCTGTCACCATGCTGTCAGCAGCGATCTGCGACAAAGGGGATGCAACACCGCATTCCCCGGCCAGACCTTACAGACCCCGCCCCGGCTGGCCCAGCACGAGAAACAAACATGAAATTCGCATCAACCCGCCTGATCGCCCGGGATATCAAAGCCATGGTGGCCTTTTACGAAAGGGTGATGGGGCAGACGGCCGACTGGCTCGCCCCGCAATTCGCCGAAATCGTTACCCCGGCGGCAACCCTTGCCATTGGCAGTGCCGAAACCGTCGCCGTCTTCCAGCCCGGCAGTTGCGAACCCGCCGCCAACCGCACCGCCATCATCGAACTGATGGTGGATGATGTGGATGCCCTGTTTGATCAACTCAAAGACAGCGTCACCATCGTTCACGAACCGAAAATGATGCCCTGGGGCAACCGCGCCGCCATGATCCGCGACCCGGAAGGGACAATTGTTGCGCTGTTTAAACCTGTGTCGGACGTGGCGATTGCACGGTTTTCTACAAATAATAATAATCATAAAATGGAAAATTAAATATAATTCTTTGAGTTACCGCAATATAGCTACACACCTTCTAAACAATTCTTCATTTTCAACAATAACAAGGGTTAACATTTTTCTCGCTCTGGTGATATTTTGAAACAACATCTTAGATGGCAAATAGTAACTTCTTCCCAAATAAGATAACAACCCATCTTTATCATATGTGAAAAATTTATCAACAACCACCGCTACATTATCGAATTCCTGCCCAATGACCTCATGAGAAGTGCTGTAACATCGAGGAGAATATTCCTCATGATACTCGTTATCATACTGAGAAGGAGTGTATCTAAGAATATTCCAACTAGCGGCGCGCAAAGATTCCAGAAAACTAACCGCACTTTCTATATCACTAAAATATTCCAATCTGATGTTCCCTTTATTTTCAAATAGTACACTCCTATTTTTATCAAATAACATTTTTATGAATTCAGCAACCTCTTTATTAGACCTAATTTTCTCCGATAATTTATAAGTCGACACCTTTTCAATCAGGGGAATCTTACCACTTACCCTACCCCACTCTTCTTTGTTTGAAAGTGTTTGAAGCCTATCATGAGAAAATATACATATTTTTTTATTTTTTTCAATTTCACCATTAATACGTTCAAATTGGCGCTGATACAATCGCTGCGCTTCATCAACCACAACCAAATCGACCTTTGAAAATTCTATATTATTTAAGTTCCTGATAGGATCAATTTTCCAACCAGAATCTATCAATCGCTTATGACCTTCATTAAGCTGACCACAATGAATAATAAGCGTACTTTTATAAGGGAGAAATGCTTTGATGATATCGTAGGTTAACAACGTTTTCCCTGTACCCGCCCCTCCTGTAATCGAAATAAAACTTGCTCCTTTTGAACCAGATATTATCTTTTCTATCTGGCCTTTTACGTCTTCCTGCTGATGCGTTAAAAAATACTCTCCCCTTAAAAATTTCTCTGTATAATTGAATGGAGACACCAAATAATCAGATGGATCAAATAATCCGTCCACATTATCCATCTCACCAATCAAATGATTTTTGATCACATCACACAAAACATCAACACTAGATTTTAAAAATTCACCATTGTCATCTAATGTAAATATTTCCTCATCATCACAAACAAAACTAAAGTGGAATATATTGCGACCAGTTGCCTTCAAATAATAACTATTACGTAAAAGTTGTTTCCGCACCTTTTCGGCGTCACCTCTCCTCTTTATTTCGACATTAACGATCCCAGAGAGCCCAACGAGAAGTAAATCAAACTCCTTCCCTATTTGGGGAATTTTATATCCCAAATAAAACCCATCAAGATCATTTACGCTACAACCGCCACGAATCAAAACATCAATCAACACCCTTAGATCATCTATCTCGTCGTCGCGAATTTGAATTCGATAATGACGTTTAAATTCTTCGAACCCCTCAGGCCCCAAAGAATCCATAGCTTGAATCAACGAAAGAAGGTTAGTTTTTTGCAACATAGTCGACGCCTCAACTAATTTCATATTTTCAATAAGAAAATTTATCACAAAAAAAAATCGACCTCATTTATAAAAACCTAGGACAAAACTCAACCATCCTCCACATTAATATCATCAAGTAGGATCACACAAGAAAAATTTCCTCAAAAACAAAGGCGCTAAAAATTAAAATTTAAGCCCAAACACCAAATTAGAGCATATTTCCTTTAATAAGACCCGTTTTGCCAACGCATTTTGATGCTCAGCAAGAAGAAGTCCGCAGGGCATAACGGGGTTACGGACAAGGATTTCGACGTCGCCGAGCAGCAAAATGCGTTGGCCCGCAGGGTTTAATTAAAGGAAAGATGCTCTAATAAAATTATCGCGTAAAGAAAAACTTATGAATTTAAACGAAGATAAAACTTTGTTACTCCAGTAAAAAAGCCCGCATTTCTGCGGGCTTTAATCGTAGTCCAACTCTCAAAATTCCGGGTAATACCGAAACAGGATCATTCCCACTCAATCGTTCCCGGTGGTTTTGAGGTGTAGTCATACGTCACGCGGTTAATGCCATTCACCTCGTTGATAATCCGGTTGGCGATGCGGCCAAGGATTTCCGGCGGGAAGGCGAAGTAGTCTGCCGTCATGCCGTCGGTGGAGGTCACTGCACGCAGCGCACAGGCATAGTCATAAGTGCGGCCATCGCCCATCACGCCGACGGTACGGACCGGCAGCAGCACGGCGAAGGCCTGCCAGATGGCATCATACAGCCCGGCATTGCGGATTTCTTCGAGATAGATCGCATCGGCCTTGCGAAGGATATCGAGTTTTTCATGCGTGATCGGCTGGCCGGGGATGCGGATGGCAAGGCCCGGTCCGGGGAACGGGTGGCGGCCGACAAAGCTGTCGGGCAGGCCCAGTTCACGGCCAAGATCGCGGACTTCGTCCTTGAACAGTTCGCGCAGCGGTTCAACCAGTTGCATGTTCATGCGTTCTGGCAAACCACCAACATTGTGGTGCGATTTGATGGTGACAGACGGGCCACCGGTGAACGAAACGCTTTCGATCACGTCAGGATACAGCGTGCCCTGGGCAAGGAAATCGGCCCCGCCAATTTTTTTGGCTTCCTGTTCAAACACTTCGATAAACAGGCGGCCAATGGTTTTGCGTTTTACTTCCGGGTCAACCTCGCCTTCGATGGCGTCGATAAAGGTATCGGCGGCATCCACATGCACCAGCGGGATGTTGTAATGATCGCGAAACAGGGTCACAACCTGATCGGCCTCGCCCGAGCGCATAAAGCCATGATCGACAAACACGCAGGTCAGCTGGTCGCCAATCGCTTCATGGATCAAAACGGCAGTAACCGAGCTGTCAACACCGCCCGAAAGACCACAAATCACCTTGCCATCGCCCACCTGTTTGCGGATTTTGGCAATCGCGTCGTCTTTATAGGCATCCATCGTCCAGTCGCCAACGCAACCGGCCACATCGTGGGTGAAGTTGCGCAAAAGCTGTGCCCCATGCGGGGTATGCATGACTTCGGGGTGGAACTGAACGGCGTAGAATTTTTTATCGTCATTGGCAATCGCGGCACACGGGGCACCATCGGATTTGCCAACCACGCGGAACCCTTCGGGCAGGCTGTCGACCCGGTCGCCGTGGCTCATCCAGACCTGTTCGCGCGCACCAACGGCCCAAACCCCGGTAAACAGGGCGCAATCTTCGACCACATCAACAAAGGCGCGGCCAAATTCGCGATGTTCCGAGGTTTCAACCTTGCCGCCAAGCTGGTTGACCATGGTTTGCTGGCCATAACAAATGCCCAGCACCGGAATGCCCATGTCAAACACCCGAACCGGGGCAGCAGGAGATTTTTCCCAATGCACGGACGCCGGGCCACCCGAAAGAATGATTGCCTTGGGGGCAAATTCATCGAGGAAGCTGTCCGAGATATTGTTAAAAGGGTGAATTTCGCAGTAAACGCCGCTTTCGCGCACACGACGTGCGATCAGCTGGGTTACTTGCGATCCGAAATCAATAATCAGCACGCGATCTGTCATCGGGCCGTTTCTCCATCGCTCAAGGGGGTGCGCCGTACATACGCGAAACCAGCCGTTTGGGCAACCCGGCGCAATGGCTGCCTAACGGTCAAAATGCTGCGCTTTGAACATTGCGTGATCAAACTGCCTGTTATGGCAGGCCGGGCGGCTTGATCACGCAATGCCCGGCGGGGGGCAGCAGCCCCATCAACGACGCAAACCGGCCAATTTGGCCGTATTTTATCGCCAAATTCGCACATTTGGTCCGTTTTTTGTGCGCAAAGCGCGCCTAACTTAGCATTTGACGGGGCGCAGAACCAACCGCGCCCGGCGAGCAAACGAAAAAGGGACCAAAAGCTATGACAGACAATAAAGGCAGCAAAATCGCACTTGCCGTGGCGGGCCTTCTGTTGATTGCCGGCGCAGCAACTGCCATTGCCATGACCCAGGATAAAGCCGACGCGCCCAAGGATGGCATGGTGCCATTGACCAACAATTCGGCGCAGCAAGGTGAAACCGATAATCCGCCCGCCGCCGAAACCGGCGAAGCCCCGATGCCAAACGCGCCTGATGAAAATGGCAATGCATCGAGCGGCATTACCACCACCCCGATGGGAACCGACAGTGGCGATGAGCGCACCAACGATGGCAGTGCCCCGGTGCAACTGACCCCGCCTGCGGGGGGTAAAACCGATGACGACAGCACATTGATGAAAAAAGAATAACAATAAAAACAAAACGCTGGTGAAAACACCGGCAGAGCAAACTGCGGGATAAAAAACACCCGCATGGCCCCGTCCAGGGCCGAAAAAACTGCGCCCTGCCCCTTTCCGGGACAGGGCGTTTTTATATGGTGGCAAAAATGCCGCGCAGGCAGACCGGCAGGCAACATCAGCCCCGGCAAATGCCAGAACCATGGGCCCGCCCGCCATTATTTATTGCCCTTGGCAGTGCGTTCAAACACCGCAACAAAGAAGCCGTCCGTGCCATGCACATTGGGCGACAACCGCAACCAGGGTTTGTCCTTGCCACCTGGTACCGGCACAGAGGCAGGCACATCCGCCCAGACGTCCTTAACCGGCACCGGTTTGAAATCCTTGCGATCACGCATAAAGGTTTCGATCAGGCGTTCGTTTTCTTCGCCCAGAATGGAACAGGTCGCATAAATCAACCGGCCACCCTTGGTAACACGGGCGGCACCGGCCTTAAGAATTTTGGCCTGTTCCATCGACAAGGCACGAATATCGCGCTGCCCAATGCGCCAGCGAAGGGCCGGGTTACGGCGCAGTGTGCCAAGGCCAGAACAGGGCACATCAAGCAACACACGGTCAAAAAAGCCCGACTTGCTGCGCAGCCAGCTATCGCGTTCGTCGGCAATTTTACGCAACTGAATGCAATCGCCCGCACCGGCCCGTTTGGCCCGCTTGCGCGCGCTATCAAGCCTTGCCCCATGCGTATCACAGGCAAGAATACGACCACGCCCGCGCATGTCCGCGGCCATACCAAGGGTTTTGCCGCCACCGCCTGCGCACATATCAAGCACGGTCATGCCCGGCTGGGCATCGGCCAAACGCACGCAAATCTGCGAGGCTTCGTCCTGAATTTCGATCAGGCCATCCTTGTAGGCTGCCGTTACCAGCATGTTCACACCCAGCGGCAACCGCAGGCCATTGGGCGCATAGGGCGTTTTCTCGATGTTTTTAATACCGTCCTGCTCTAGCGAGCGAATGGCACTATCGACACTGCCGCGCAGGGTATTAACGCGCAAATCCAGTTTGGCGGGCTGGTTATAGGCCGCCATTTCGGCTTGCAGGTTTTCGTGATGCAGCTTCAAAAGCTCGGCATACAGCCATTTGGGCAATTCGGTTTTAACCGCCCCTGGCTGGGCAGCATGGTCAATCGTCTGGCCCGACAATTTGTTGATCAGGTGGCGTTCGGCCGGATGCAAAACATCGGGGCAAAATTCCTCGCCATTGAACATGTCGGAGATGTCATCGCCGGAACGGCCATTTTGCAAAACCAGCTGTGCCAGCATCCGCGCCCGGCCATCCTGATATTCATAGCCACATTCGGCCAGCCACCAGCCCAAACGGGCCTGATGACGGATCAGGTTATAAAACCGTTCCCCAATATCACGACGATCCCCGCCGCCAATATAGCGACGATTACCAAAATAACTGGAGATAACACGATCAGCATCATCGCGGGTGTGGGTCCACCCATCGTAAAGTTCAATAACGGCAGCTATGCGTGCACCGGGTTTCAAAACGTAATTCCAGACCTGGTTGAATGGCCTGCGCGTCACCTTGGTGCGTCACTGCCATTGGATATAAAAAGGCGATGACGGCGGGAAAGAACATCCGCCGTCATCTGTAATTTGCGCTGCTGATAACATGCCAGCACTGCCACGCCAACCGTTTCGGACGCAAAGCAGGCCAGCACTTCTATCAGACGTCGTTTATCGCGTTAGGCACCGGGACGATAGTTCGGTGCTTCGCGGGTAATTGTTACATCATGGGCGTGGCTTTCGCGCAGGCCCGCATTGGTGATGCGCACAAAGGTTGCCCGTTCGCGGAAGTCCGCCAAAGTGGCCGAACCGGTATAGCCCATGGCCGCCTTAAGCCCGCCCACCAGCTGATGCACGATCTGGCTGGCCGGGCCTTTATAGGGTACACGCCCTTCAATACCTTCGGGAACCAGTTTAAGATTGTCTTTCACATCTTCCTGGAAATAACGGTCGGCAGAGCCGCGCGCCATTGCCCCGACAGAGCCCATGCCGCGATAGGATTTGTAAGACCGGCCCTGATACAAAATAACTTCACCCGGGGCTTCGTCCGTTCCCGCCAGAAGAGATCCAACCATGCAGGTGCTGGCACCCGCCGCCATGGCCTTGGCAATGTCGCCCGAAAACTTGATGCCGCCATCGGCAATGATCGGCACGCCGTGTTTGGCACCTTCGGCCGCACATTCAAGAATCGCAGTTAACTGCGGCACGCCCACACCGGCAACAATACGGGTGGTACAAATCGAGCCCGGCCCGATACCGACCTTCACCGCATCGGCACCCGCTTCAATCAGGGCACGTACGGCTTCGGGGGTGGCAACGTTACCGGCAATAATCTGGGTACGACCGGCAAGCGCCTTGATCTGTTCAACAGCGGCAATAACGCCTGCGCTGTGACCATGCGCCGTGTCAATCACCAGAACATCGACTTCGGCTTCAATCAGCGCCATTGACCGACGATAACCATCTTCGCCAACCCCGGTTGCCGCGGCAACCCGCAAGCGGCCGCTGGCATCCTTGCAGGCATTGGGGTGCAGTTTGGCTTTTTCAATATCCTTGACCGTGATCAGGCCGGTACAACGATAGGCATCATCGACCACCAGCAGCTTTTCAATGCGGTGTTGATGCAGCAATTTCTTGGCTTCGTCGGTATTGACGTTTTCGGTAACAGTGATGAGGTTTTCATACGTCATCAGTTCCGAAACCGGCTGCGCCCGGTTGGAGGCAAAACGCACATCGCGGTTGGTCAGGATACCGACCAGCTTTTTGGTTTCGCGTTCAACAACCGGAATGCCGGAAATACGATTGGAGTCCATAAGGCCAAGGGCGTCAGCCAGGGTCTGGTCCGGGTGGATGGTGATCGGGTTGACAACCATACCGGATTCAAACTTTTTCACCCGGCGCACTTCTTCGGCCTGCTGGGCAATATCAAGGTTCTTGTGGATAACGCCCATACCGCCGTTTTGCGCCATAACAATGGCCATCGGGCTTTCGGTTACGGTATCCATTGCTGATGACAGCAAGGGCACACGCAATTCGATTTCACGGGTAAGACGGGTGTTGGTTTGTACCTGCGCCGGCAGGACCGAACTGGCCGCGGGCTTGATCAGGACGTCGTCGAAAGTCAGGGCTTCTTCGATACGGGTCATCTACACCACCTCGTTAATCTGAGTTGGCGCGGAACTTATACATGTTATGGCGCCCGTGCCAAGGTTTTGCGTCACAATACAGCCCTGAAATTTTATTGCTGCATTGTTCGGCGGTTTCCGTTAGATACTGGTCGATGGGGCTGCTGTTTGGCAAAGCCCCTTTTTTGTGTCGTTTTCACCAAACATTCCTGTATCGGGAAATGGGGATACACCCGCATCACCACAAGTCCGATGCCAGCATCGCACCCCTGCCCGCGACCATTTTGCGCGTCATATTACCCAACTCGCCCTTCATTGCCTCCACCTGGCAAAAAAACAGGCAGCATTTTAATAAATGCCACCTGATTTGCGATCTGGATGTGATCGGAATAAAGACCGCTTGCAATGGCGCCATCAGGCGGAGGTTAACACCTTGCCGATAAACTGGCGCACATCACCATCAAGCAGGCCTGACTGACGTTGCAAGTCTTCGGCGGCATCGTTGATTTGCAACACCTCGCCCCCGGCATGCCGGGTGCCTTCGGCAACATCGGCCACGATATCGGCAATCTTGCGCATCTGCGTCACCGCCCCCTCTACCCGACGGCCAATTTCAGCAATCATCTGATATTGCTGACTGACGGTATCAGACACATGACGGGCGTTTTTATCAATATCGGCGATATTGGCGTTAATGCCATGCATTGATTGCACCACCGTGCGGGTCACATTTTGCATGTCCGAAATTTCATGCGCCACATCTTCGGCAGCACGGGCAGTTTGCCGGGCCAGGTTTTTCACCTCGGTTGCCACCACCGAAAACCCCTTGCCGGCCTCGCCTGCACGGGCAGCCTCAATCGTGGCATTCAGGGCCAAAAGATTGGTCTGTTCGGCAATGTCGGTAATCAGTTCAATTACGTTGGCAATGCGCCCGGCCATATTATCAAGGTCGCTGACATGCCGGTTGGCCTGATCGGCATTGCCCACCGCGTGTTCTGCCAGGCTAACAGCACCGGTCATTTGGGTACCGATATTACGGATAGACGAAATAAACTGATCGGTTGCCTCGGCAATACCATCAAGGGCGGCAGTGCTTTGCGCGGCAGCGGCATCAACTTCGCGGGCCTGATGGGCGATGTTTTCCACCCGTTGCGATAACGCACTGGAATTTTGCGACAATTGCCCTGCTGCAACCGAAACCGATGTCACAACAGACTGGATATTATCGCCAATTGCCCCCGCGCTATAGGTAAAGGTTCGGGTTTTATCGTCCATCGCGTTTAGGGCAGCATTGACCTTGGCTGCATATTCGATCAAATCGCCTTGCAATCCCTTGGGCAGGATTTTGCGGTAATATGCCCCGCTCGCGGCATGGGACATGGCCCCGGCGGCTTCCTTGGTAAACGCCTCGGTCAGGTCCAGCAGGTTATTAATCGCGGTCATCAGCGGGCGCAGATGCCCCGTGGCGGCACGGTTATTAATGCGCACATCCATTTTGCCGGAGGCTGCGGCGTTAATGGTCTCGATTGCACGGCGCAGCAATTTTTCATGCCGGAATATCATCACATACGCGATGGCAAAAATCAGGGCCCCGGCCCCCGCCGCCGCCATTTCAATCCAGGTGAATGTTCCCTGGTTATCACCGGCAATCAAAGCCGCCAGCAAACCCAGTTGCACGATCGCCCCAACTGCCAGCCCATTACAGATTTTACAAAGTGAAAACGAACTGGTCATAATCCACCCCCTGGCTTTTTAGCAGGTCAACCAGTGTCGCAGTTCCGCGCGCCATACCATCACGACGGTTTTGCACGGCGGCTTCTTCGGCACATAATTGTTTGTAAAGGTCTGCTGCCGATTTCACAGCATCCCGGCCGGGTTTACGACGATTGGAATGAAACCCCCGAATGGTGCCATCGGGGTTAAAGGTGGGTGTCACATTGGCCAACACCCAGTAATGGTCGCCATTGGCCGCCCGATTGATAACATAGGCGAAAATCTCGCGACCTTTGATAATGGTTTCCCACATCAGGGCGAACACGCATCTTGGCATGTCGGGATGACGAATGATGCTGTGTGGTTGCCCCAGCAACCCGCTTTCGTTGTAGCCCGACATGCGCAAAAACACATCATTGGCATAGGTAATCCGACCCTTGGGATCGGTTTTACTCACAATGATTTCGTCATCGTCAAAATGGCGTTCGACACCGGTCAGGTGTAAATTTTCCTGCTTCATCAGAAACCCCCAATTTCCGACATGCAGGGCACTTGCAGCGCGCTCCCATGTCTTGCTGTCGGGCATTTCCCTGCGCAGTCAGGGGCGCCCGTCGCTTTTATCGGGCACGCACCTTGCGAACCCCATACTATCGTCTAGGAAATTGTATAGCTCCGCTTTTCTCAAACTGGTTTGACCTAGCGCAAAAAAAGCCGCGGGTTTGGAATTTTGCCAACAATAAAACTGCGCTCAAACAGAAAACGTGCCGGAACTTTCGCCCCGGCACGTTCGTCAAATCGTCAATTTCCTGCAACCTGATATCAGGCATCAAAGCAGGTTTTACCGCAAAGCCGTCCGCACGGGTTTATTCAACCGGCGACCAGTCCTGATTTTGAACAAGTTCAGCCGTCGCAATTTCATCTTCCGCATTGTTCTGGCCGCGAAACCCGGTAGCAATCAAATAGGTTTCCGGGCTTTCAGCGCGCGATGACGGCGGCTTGGCATGTTTGGAAATACGGAAATGCTGTTTTACCCGGTTCAAAAGGTCGGTTTCCGTACCGCCCTTAAACACCTTGGCAATGAAAATACCATTTGGTGCCAACACTTCCTCGGCAAACAACAAGGCATGTTCAACCAGGTCAATAATACGAATATGATCCGTCTGGCGATGGCCGGTGGTCTCGGGCGACATATCGGAAATCACGGCATCGACCGGGCCTTGCAGGGCATGTTTGATCATTGCCGGGGCTGCAGGGTCCAGAAAATCCGCCTGCAAGCAAGTGGCACCAGGCACGCCTTCCCATTCCAGAATATCAAGGCCGACAACCTGGCCACGCCCCTGTTTGGACCCGACCATATCAACCGCAACCTGCGTCCAGCCGCCCGGGGCAGCACCAAGGTCAACCACCCGCATGCCGGAACGCAACAAATCAAACTGGTTGTTAATCTCAATCAGCTTAAACGCCGCACGCGACCGATAGCCCAGGCGCTTGGCTTCCTGCACATAAGGGTCGTTCAATTGCCGGTCGAGCCAGCGCGTGGACGAAATTTTGCGCCCTTTGGCACTTTTCACCCGGGTTCGGAGCCCACGACGCGCACCAGTATCAATGGCGGCAATGGCCGAGCCCTTGCGGCGGCGTCCGCCACCTTTTCCGCTGCGTTGATCGGTCATAAGAAAATCCTGAAATTAAAATGCATAAATTTATGGGGTAACCAGCCATCAGATAACAGGGGTCGGTCAGACCGATGCCGGTATTTTCGCCCCTGTATGACGGCGCGCTTCGCACGGGTCAATAGCATGGCCGTCGGCGCGCATCAAATCGACCAGAATGCCTTCACGTAAACCACGATCGGCAACCTTAAGGGTTGCCAGCGGCCAGATATCGCGAATGGCGGCAAAAATGGCAGCCCCGGCATCCATCAGTTCGGCCCGCTGGTTACCAATACAAGGGTGCCCCTTGCGTTTGTCAGCTTCCATGCGCAACAACAGTTCGGTAACCCGTTCGGCATCATCGAACCGCAAATCAGACCCGTCAACCTTATGACGTTCATAGCGTTCAAGCCCCAGGGCAATGCCACAAAACGTGGTAACAGTGCCCGATGTCCCAATCATCTGGACCTTGTTATCGTCCAGAATATCGGAACAGCAATTGCGTGCGGCGAAATCTTCAAGACGTTCGCGAATTTCGCTGCGCATGGCTTCAAACCGGTCACGGCGGTTTTCAACCCCGGCATAACGTTCGGTCAGGCATAACACACCACACGGCATGGATAATGTTTCAACGCATTTGGTTTCGCCCGTTTGCGCAACCTTGATCCAGCAAATTTCGGTGCTGCCGCCACCAATATCAAAAACAATGGCATAGGGCCGTTCATCAAGCAGGGCCGAACAGGCCTGCAAAGCCAGGCGGCTTTCTTCTTCGGGGTTGATGATATCAAGCGAAATACCGGTTTCATCGCGGACCTGACGGATAAATTCATCGCGATTATCTGCCGAACGGCACGCCTCGGTCGCAACGGCACGAATGGAAACACCCGGGTGCTTGCGCAGTTTTTTGGCACAAATACGCAAGGCTTCAATCGCGCGGTCCATTGCCCCCTGGCACAGATATCCCTTTTCACGCACCCCTTCGCCAAGGCGCACAACGCGGGAAAACGCATCTACAACCTTAAAACCGTTATTGCAGGGACGTGCGACAAGCAACCGGCAGTTCGAACTGCCCAGGTCGATAGCCCCGTAAAGGGCAGGATGGCTACTCAGGCAACGGGAATTGTTAAAAGACGTGCCGGCATTACCCTGCATCGGTGCATCAAGCACCGCATCCCCGGACACAACATGCCCGGAGTCAAGCCGCACTGGCCCGCCGGATGTGTTCTGAGGAAAGCTGTGGGTCACCGTTACATTGTCCTTTGCCAGTTACGATCTGCCTGCGAAAATCCAGCCATTTTCTGCGATAACATTCCTTTTACCACGAAACAACATGGTCAATTGGAAACAGTCTGAACACAAAAACGGCGAATCTGTCACATGAGTTTAACGAGAAAGCAAAATAACGCAAATCCCCCATTCATTTTGTGGTTAAATCATAGGGCAAGCTGCGTTGGTCTTTCTCGCGCTGTGTGATGCTTCATATATGGTGCCTTCATTCATTTCGCATCCAAAAACGACAAATTTTCAAAAAAAGGCTTGCCAAAACCGGGCCGGTTTTATAAACACCGCTCCACGCCAGACGGCGTGACATAAAGTTCTGCTGGGGGATAGTTTAACGGTAGAACTACGGACTCTGACTCCGTCAGTCCTGGTTCGAATCCAGGTCCCCCAGCCACCTTATTTTCCCTAAATTTAGTGCGAACTCTGGATTTGAGGCAATAAATCCTCAAACGCATATTGCCAAAAAGCGCGCGAGCGTATCTTCAGGCAAGCCTCCCGGTTCGCTTTAATTAAAAGTGCC
Organism: Thalassospira sp. NFXS8; assembly: GCF_040148805.1. Classification (NCBI taxonomy): domain Bacteria; kingdom Pseudomonadati; phylum Pseudomonadota; class Alphaproteobacteria; order Rhodospirillales; family Thalassospiraceae; genus Thalassospira; species Thalassospira sp. NFXS8. Next base: position 1,189,160 of record NZ_JAGEMF010000001.1, read on the forward strand.
ATCGCGGGTTAGCGCATAGCAACCACCAATGCACCACCCCCAAGCATAAATAAGCTGCCCGCATCGCCTATCGCTTTGCGTGCGCGAAGGTTTTGAAATTTCTGCCGGGCAAAGGCAGCCAGCAACGCGTGCCTGTTACCATCGCAACACCCCCGCCCGCCACGTCATCAATTCCACAAAACATTGCAAAGCGAAGACCCCGCGACAGGGGTTGGCCAATAACCATAAAGACGCCGGGGCCAGATATCAGTCAGATCACGATGTAAGCCGCGATATAAACCAATCAGGTTTCCAAACTCATATGAGCCATTTTTAATTCCATCATTTCGCCAACGCAGCAACGTTTGCTTTCTGTCGTTTGATCGCCAGCAATCCCGCCCCGATGATCAAAACAAACCCCAAATAGGTAAACGGCCCTGGCCATTCACCAAACCAGGCGACGCCCCACACGGTGCTAAACAGCAAGTAACTGTAATCAAACGCGGCCACCGTTGCGGGTGCCCCGCGTTGATAGGCAATTGCAGCACCAACACTTCCAATCAGGATCAGTGCGGCCAACACAGCAACTGTTATAATCAGGCTTAAATCAATTGTCTGCCACGGCCCAAGCAGGAACGCACCTTCCTCGCCTGAAAACAGCCCAAGCCCGGCCCCAAAAACAATGAAGGTAACGTTCAAAACAATCGCCAGCACAAATGGATCATCGTCCCTGCACTTTGCAGAGGTCAGCACCATCGCACAGGCATACAAAAAGGCAGAAAGAACCGGCAGTAATGCGGCAAAATCAAACCCCGTGGCATCAGGACGAATGACCAGCACCACGCCTAAAAAACCGCATGCAATAGCCAAACACGCCCGAACAGACGGCAGCCGGTGCGCCAAAATAGCGGTAATCATCAAAATGAATATCGGGCTGGTATAATAAACCGCAGCAGCCAATGATAACGGGACAAGCGGCAAGCTGACATAGTAGCTTAGCCACATAACCACCAGCAAAAAGCTGCGCAAAACCGACCAACCCGAAACACGCAACGAATGCGCGCCGCGTCCTCTTTTAATCGCAATCAGCAAAAGCGGCGGAAGGGTTAAGGCAGAACGCAAAATGTACATCTGCCATAATGGCAGCGACAGGCTGGTGGCCTTGATAACGGCGTCGCCCAGCGATAAAGCGAAAACGGATACGATAATCGCAAAGACGGCTTTTATTGTCTCACCTGATGAGGTCGCCACCATATGCTTCGCATCCTTTCGGCGTTGGCTGGAACGCCATCCAATAAAACATGTCGATAATTCCGATATAACTATCCTTCTGTCATGATTTTCCAACCAGAAGAGATTGTCGACGTCACCATGCTAAAACCGGCATGGTGCGGACCAGCTTACAGCGTATCGCACGGTAAATTTCGCTTCAAACATTCCCCCGTACGGATGCCTATCCCCCGGCAAGGAATTGCGCAATCGTGCTTTTTTTGTAAATATTGCAACTACCTGACCTTACAGGAGACACAAAATGAGCCATTTTACCGGGGGCTGTTTATGCGGCAAGGTTCGGTTGGTGGCATCAGGTCGTCCATATCGGGTGGGCCTTTGCCATTGTCTTGACTGCCGCAAATATCACGGCGCGCTGTTTCACGCGTCCGCCATTTTCCCACAGGATGCCGTCAAGGTTGATGGCGAAACACGGGACTATGCCGGGCGTTTTTTCTGCCCGCACTGCGGATCGTCTGTTTTCTCGCGTAGTGATGATGAAATCGAAGTGAATATCGGATCGCTTGATGCCCCGGACCAACTCACCCCCACTTACGAACTTTGGACCATCCGCCGTGAATCCTGGCTTCCGCCGCTCCCCTTTGCCAAACAATATGACCAAGACCGCGAAGCCGATGGACGCCACGAAGAATAAATCTAAAGCTGACGTTATTTCAGGGGGCTTCAGGCCGCCAGATCCTGGGGCGAGACAATAAAAACTTCGGCGCCGTCCAGCCCCCTGACCGGGGTGCCAAACTTGCTATATCCGCGATAGGAATGGTGCATATGACCATGCACAAACAGCTTTGCGCCCATTTCCTGCCCCAGCCGATCAATTTCGGCAGTGCCGTATTCATGGCAGGATGGGGCTTCATGGCTGACAAGGATGTCACATTTCTGGGCTGCCAGAATTGTGTGATCTTCGGGAAAAATTGTGTCGCGCTGACGCAGCGGCAGCCCTTTGCGCCAGCGTACATGCGGCCTGGTCACCGCGAGAAAATCTTCTCTGCACGTAAACACAGGTTTTTTACCCGAAATCGGATACCACACCCGGCCTCGATAAATCCCGCCCAGTCCGGCAACTGATAATGTGCCATCCCGGCATGGCATCGAAACCGCACGGTTGCATAAATTGCCTTCAGGGTAATCTTCAAACAGGAAATCGTACTGGGCAGCATCGGTGCAATCATGATTGCCAGGGATCCACCAGCATTGAACACCCTGGGCGATTACCGGGGCCAGAACCTCGCGAAACGGGCGCTGCAAATCCAGATCACCGGCAATCACCACATGTTCGGGCCGATGCCGAGCAACAGCGTCAAACAGGGGGTCAAATTTCCGGTGTGGATCACCATAAAACAGCACGGGCATCAGGTTCTCGTATTTTGCAGCACAGTCAAATGAGGTGTTTCGACTTATAAATTCATATCTGCACAGTCATACCACTGTGTGACAAAACCCCAAGGTGGAATTTCAACACTATCCATAAAGATGGCGGATTTCCGCCGCCAACAGGAACCATATTGACAAGCAAGGCTGGCTCGGTTAACTCACTGCACACAGCGTGCAATACGCTGCGATAAAAGTTCTGCTGGGGAATAGTTTAACGGTAGAACTACGGACTCTGACTCCGTCAGTCGTGGTTCGAATCCACGTTCCCCAGCCAACTTTTCCGCATCGGCCATTTACGGCAAGGATGCCCAAAACCACCCCAGCGACCAACATCGTTTCTTCGTTGCCAGATGCGGTTTTTCCTGCACCGTAAAATCGCTGATTGAAAATTTCTGGAACAACATCACGATCACATCGTTGGGTGAAGGCAATGTTTAATTGCAACGAATGCAGAGAGTGCGAAAGCAAAGGAGCATACGATGCTGAACGACATGTATCGATCCCGAAAAGACAACAAACCCCAAATCACAGATCGAAAAGACCCGGTTATCTGGTCAGACACCGCAAGCGGCAGCGTTTTGTCACCTGCGCAGGAAGATTTTTATGAGCAAAACGGATTTTTGTTCATCGAAAATGTTTTTAGCGCCGACGAAATTGCCACCTTACGCCGAGAGGCCGAAACCCTTCGCCAGGAAGGTGCCGCACAGGAAGACACCATCAAGGAAGCGTCCAGCAATGCCGTGCGCAGCGTATTTCGCATCCATGAAAAAAACCGGACCTATCTGGATCTGATGGCAGATGACCGGCTGGCGTCAATTGCTGAACATATCCTCAATGACGAGGTTTATATTCATCAGTCACGCGTTAATTTCAAACCGGCCTTCAAGGGCAAGGAATTTTACTGGCACTCGGATTTTGAGACATGGCACACCGAAGATGGAATGCCGCGCATGCGTGCCCTTTCCATGTCGATCACCCTGTCGGAAAATACGCCCTATAACGGGCCATTAATGCTGGTTCCCGGGTCTCATAAAAAATTTATATCCTGTGTCGGGGAAACCCCGGACGACAATTATAAAAACTCGCTTAAGGCGCAGGAATACGGCACACCGGACCAGGAAAGCCTGACGGCAATGATCCGGAAACACGGGCTAGCCGCCCCCACCGGGCCAGCCGGGTCCGTCCTGATTTTTGATTGCAACACCCTGCACGGGTCGGGCAACAACATTACGCCGTTTCCGCGTTCTAACGCGTTTTTCGTTTATAACAGCATGCAAAACCGCGTTGTTGCACCCTTCGCCGCCAACTCCCCCCGGCCGGATTTTCTTGCCACGCGCGAAAACATCCGCCCGATCCGCGACCGCAAGGTGCAAATGCCAAGCCATTTCAAGGCCGCAGAATAACGACATACCAACATTTAAACCGACAAAAACAAGGGCGCGGCGGGCCCCGGCGCGCCTGTTTGGTTTGCAGACAACAGCCACCCCAACCCTGCACACACCCACATTATCAGCCACTGCCCGGCAAGGGATAATAACCGGCCACCGCAAGATCGCGGTTCGCAGCCCCGCCTTCCTTTCAGGAAAAGCGGGACATGCCGGTTTCAGTAATCAGAATATCCACCGGCACATCATATTGATGGGGAAAGATGCTGTTTAGCCGGCCAGAAGCAAACCCGACGCCAATAACCACTGGCCGATGGTTAAACGCGGCCAGCGTGCGATCAAAAAAACCGCCGCCATAGCCCAGACGATACCCGTTACGATCAAACCCCACCAGCGGCGCCAGAATAACATCGGGCAAAACCGGATCCGCGTGCGCAGGAACATCAATGCCGGCAAACCCGGCTTTCATTGTGGTTTGCGGCGTCCAGCGATGAAAAACCATGGGTTGATGACGGGCAACAACAACCGGCAGGCAAGCCGACCCACCCTGGGCAATATGGCCGACAATAACATTGCGAACATCAATTTCCCCCTGTACCGGCCAGTAAAACCCGACACAGCTTTTTTCCGGCACCATTTCCGACGTGGCGAGAATGTCTGCCAGCTTCTGGCTGATGCATTTCTGCGCTGCAATTCGGCTTGTTACAGGCATATTTGCCCGTGTCTTTAACAGGGCATCGCGCACCTGTTGGCGCCAGGCGGAAAATGCGGCGGCGTCGCTATTTTGTGCCGGAGCCGGTGGAAAGCCCCGATCAGACGGCTCACTGTCAGGAAAACGATTATATTGCGACATGGGATGGCTCGTGATGTTTTGGGGGCTGAACGCCATACATATACAACAAACCCCGCCAAAAACGATTAACGCGCCGGTGACCGGCGCGTTAACGGTTTGTCAGCAATGCTGCAATCCAAATCGATATTAGAGGAGAGCAAGATCTTCCGCCGACATGCGGCCGTTGCGACCTTCAATCAGCTCGAACTGAATCTTCTGGCCTTCATCAAGACCCTGGAGTCCAGCGCGCTGAACCGCGGTGATGTGCACGAATGCATCTTTTCCACCTTCGTCCGGGGTAATGAAGCCATATCCCTTGGTCGCGTTGAACCACTTAACCGTTCCGGTAGCCATATCAGTAGTCGTCCTTAAGTTTTGATATGCATGCCCTTCGCCCAAGAAGGGCATTATTGCGAAGTCCCTGCACCATCACGTCCGGGTAAAAGCTGCTTTTCCTCAACCAGAAGGCAAGCAGCCCATCCTCTGAAACACTGCATTGTTTCAATAATTACGCGAAAAACGCCTCTCACGCAACGAAATCATATATTAAGGATTCTTTTCTTCTGATAGTTCTTTAGAATAGGTCTTAACTCTTTTCTCACCTCTGCATCTAGTCTTTCTGATAGATCAGAACCCACTAAACGATGAATTTTATATACTTTAGTATATTATGAAAACGCTTATGTGTCTAAAACCCCTGCCCATATCGATGATGAGGAATTGCAATAGCCTCAAGAAGAGTGCAATAAGTTCGGGTGGACAAAATTTTATAAGTCTGGCGGCTGGCTTGTTTGCAAGGTGCAAATGTTATCGGCCTGCGCCGTAACAGGACATTATTTTGCGTATACACGAGCGCTGCGGGATTTAGAGCCAAACTGAATTTATGGGATACCGGATCGGATAATTATCAAGTGACCGCAGCGACGAAGATTGCCAACCCCCGTGACATCGCACAAAACGTCATGTCCATGATTGCGGACCTGAACCTGCAACCGACCCCGCAGGTGTTTCACGTATTTTACGCTTATCTTGCTGACGAGATTTCCGAACTGAGCCAGATCATTCGGGTGCTTGTGCGTAATACGCAGGATTTGAACGAAGAAACGGTTTATCGGTTATATCATAAATATCTGGGTGTTGCCGCTGTCGACAAACAACTGACAGCAGGCGTTGCCGGTTTGCAGGCCGCTGTTGAGCGGGTTGAAGATGCTGTTGATGAAGTGTTACGCGAAACCGAGGATTTTTGCTCTCATCTTGATGATGCAGCAACCCGGTTTCAGGACGAAGACATCACAGTTGAAGAGGTGCGCGGCATCACCACCGGTCTGGTTGACACCACCCAGAACACCCGTCAGCGCTGCGTCAATTTTCAGGGATCACTGGAGCAGTATCACGGTGAAGTTCGCCGGGTTCGCAATGAACTTGAGCTGGTGCGCCGCGATGCCCTGACCGACACCCTGACCGGCATTGCCAATCGTAAAATGTTTGACGCGTCCTTGCGTGAAGCCGTTACCAACAGCATGGAAACCGGTCACCCGTTAACCTTGCTGATGATTGATATCGACCGGTTCAAACATTTTAACGACAATTACGGCCATCGCGCCGGCGACGGCGTGTTAAAGGAAGTCGCCCGGGTCCTGGTTAATTCAACCAAAGGGGCCGATACCGTTGCACGGTACGGCGGCGAGGAATTTGCCATCATCCTGCCCGAAACAACACCGGACAACGCCGAAAAACTGGCTGAAAAACTGCGTCAGAATGTATCTTCCCGGCGTATTCGCAACAAAAAGACCGGCAAGGATTTTGGCCAGCTAACGGTTTCAATCGGTTTAAGCGGCCTGAAACTGGGTGAAAATATTCTGGAATTTATCGATCGCGCCGACGAAGCCCTGTATCGGGCCAAACAGGCAGGTCGCAACACCTGCATTCGCCTGGATTAAACCCCGAAAACCCGGCCAAACGCCTTTCTGTTTGCCCGCAGCACCTTTGCATGTCTTTCGCCTGAAAATGGCACGCAATGCCGCCCGGATATTGCGCGTGCAAAAAATTCAGCTTGCTCCGTCATCAAACGCCATGTTTGATCATGACAGGTCTTTATGGCTTTTGCCGTTAACATCCCCATATAGATCAAAGCACGGCGCATCATAAATGTTATCAGGCATGTTACGATGACGAAGGGGCAGATTTGAAAATATGGCGATTGCAAACTATCATACGAACAAGGTATTTTTGATCCGGTATGATGTTTATGTACCATTTGGCCCTACAGAACAAAAACATGCCCCAACAGGCAAAAACATTACGAGCGGCGTCTGCAATGACAGGCCTTGAACGGGCGGAACCAGCACAATGACCAAGCAGATACGCGAACGCAAACTGGACCTCCAGCACAAAATTTTCCGAACATTCGACGAATGCCATTTTCAGAAATCCGATATTTCGCGCGAATCGCTGTTTATTCTGAAAATGAGCGAAGGCTCCACCGTTTCCCTGCCACTGCGTGCCGTTTGCCGCGAATTTGGCATTGATGAAGAATCCAACGATGGCGAATTGATCGGCCTTGTCGACAAGGCGCTGGATTTTATCAATGTGCTGCGCCCCGGCGACGATCTGCCGCTGGAAGTTCTGACGGGCGAAGCATCATGGCCGGTTGACAACAACCACCGCCAGATCGCCTATAACCGCGTCACCATGCAGCTGGTCACCTGGATGTCTGGCAGTGAAGAACTGATCACCGACCCGGAAAAGCTGCTGCAAATTGCAGAAGACCCAACCACCAAACGCAAAATCAACGAAGCCTTTGACGAGGTTTCGGAAAAGCTGGGCATGGGCAAGGAAAACCGCGAAGAAGTGATCAATCTGGTCCATCAGGTTGCCGACGAACTGGCCTATATTGAAACCCTGCGCGAAAAATACCGCATGGTTCAAATGGTGAACACCAAATTACAGGAATTGCGCCGGATTTATGCCCATGAAAAGGGTGTTCTTGAAACAGTCACACAGGTGATCCGCCTGATTGACGATGCCATGAAACAGTTTGAGGCATCCTTTGATGAAATTGACGCCAATACCGGTGAAATCATGTCGGTTCTGCGCAATTTCACAACGCAACGCCAATATATTCGCACCAAACGCGACGACCTGTTCCGCCGCCTGCGCGCATGGGAACCCCTGTTTGAACAATGGGCAGCCCTGACCCCGGAACGTGCACCCGATACGGTAAGGCTGGTCCGCGATACCTATCAGTTCCTGGCACCGCGCTTTATGAAGGTCAAGGAATGGCTGATGATGACCAAGGTGCAGGATGGCATTGCATCGGGCCAGCATTTCAAGGATGAAAAAGAACGCATGAACGCCCTTAAGGGCAAAATGATGCAATGGTAATTAGCCGGAATACCCCGCAAGACCTCCAAAAAGCAGGGCGGCTTAAGCCACATAAATTACCTGCCAACAAAAACCCCGCCAACGATACAACCGGTTGGCGGGGTTTGCATTTTGGCGTTATCGCACGGCCAGACGATGACACAAATATCAGACCTTGGTAATTTTAAGGGCGATATGACCATCAAGCACCGTCAACGCCTTTTGGGCGGACGCAGGCATTGGCACGCGCAAATCAATACAATAGGCAATCAGGGCCGCCGCAAGCTCTGCCCCTGACGAGGGAATGAACAGGGAATGCCCATCGTCGGGGAGAAGTTCAAGCGTTACGACAATTTCAGGACTGGTACTGATTTTAAGTTTGCCAAGCTGGCCCGGCGGTAAAGGCTTTCCCGTACGGCGACGGTGCCCGGTAATGGCCCTTATAATTTCGACATTTTCGAAAATAATGCAGCGCAGCTCACGCATGTTTTTGCTCTTTCCCGGCTTTTGGGCGATCAATACCATCGTGGCATCTTGCGCCAGTTCAAGGTCATGTCCCGGCCCGTCTTGCCATGATGTGCCTGGCCCATTGCGCCCAAAAGCATGACATGGCCAAAATTTATCACTCACAGACCCCGGACCAAAATATCAACTATATGGAAAGTCTATTCTATTTTGATACAACGCCGGCAACCAAAACGCCATACCATCAATGGCGACCTTTGCACGATAGCGAAAAAAGCATCCTGAACATCAACGATGCTGCTATCGCACATCACTTGCACACTGGTATCGACAAGAATTTACTGCAAATCCCGTTAGCTGCTTGCCAGCCACACACCGACACCAATCATTAACGTGCCAGCAATGCGGTTCAAAATGCGGACGTTTCCGCTTTTTTCCAGAAAATTTCGCAAGGATTTGCCACCAGACGCATACATCACCAGCGAAGCAAGTTCGAACACCAGCAAAATCGCCACCAAGATTGAAAGTTGCGGCAAAACAGGCTGTTCAACATGAATGAAAGGCGGCAACAGCGAAATCATAAATGCCCAGCCCTTGGGGTTGGCTATGGCAGTGACAAACCCCTGACTGGCAAGGGCCACCGGCGTTGCCATTTTGCCCGACGCGGCCATGTTGGCATTATCAAATGACAGTGCCATGCGCCCGCGCGATCGCCACATTTGCACGCCCAGAAACACCAGATAGGCCCCGCCGGCATATTTGAAAACGACAAATACTGCCGGATATTCCAGCATGATCGTGGCAACGCCCAGGGCCGCCGAAACCGCGACAATTGCGACACCAACCAGTTCCCCCGCCATCATCCACATTGTTCGGCGCACACCAATGGTCATGCCCATGGTCAGGGCCAGGGTCATGCACATCCCGGGGGTGATCGAAACGAAAAATGCCGTCGGCACAAACGCTGCTAGAAGCGACAGGTTCATTTTTTTATCCAAGATAACAAAACAGATTCCCCCGCATATACCAACTAAACCCGTTAGCCAATTGCCCACATGGCACAATATGATGAACTTTTTCACATATCCATGTGACTTCTTATTATCAACGATCAGGCGTACCGAAAAAACACACCTGTTAAACTCTGCCCGATTTTCCCTTTTCGCCCCCGGCACACTGGCTGCAAACAGGGCCTTCTCCCCCATATGGTATCGTCCGGTATTGCCATTGGTCCCTGCGGCATTTTGGTGTTTTGGCAAAAACAGTTAAAAAATACGCACATCAGGTTCAAAAATTACTTGACCTGTACGCCCATGACGTCAAGATTGGGTCCTCAAACAAACTGTGCTTTCACCTGATCGAAGACCGATGTTCGCAAATCAGACCTCTCACATCAATCGCGCCAAAGGCGCCATGGCCGGTTCGGCACATGGCCATGCGATTATGTCTGATGCGATTCTCCTATCGGGTCTTCTAGGTTGTGCCGCTCGCGGGTCGCTACGACTTACCCGCCCCTGAGCGTTCCACCCGAGGCCCCCGCACCCGCAAATCGGGATGTGCGCCTCGCAGCTCAGGGGAACCAGTCGCGCCGCATTTCAGGCCCGCATTGAATTTCCAGAAATAAACAAAGCATTACGGGCGTTTCGGCCCAACCAAGACAGGAAACGAAGCTATGGTAAGTTCTCAAGACAACCGCGTCATCATTTTTGACACCACTTTGCGTGACGGCGAACAGTCGCCCGGCGCGTCCATGTCACTCGATGAAAAACTGCGTGTTGCCCATGCTCTGGCCGAATTGAAGGTCGATGTGATCGAGGCCGGTTTTGCCATCGCCTCAAACGGTGACTTCCGATCCGTCAATGAAATTGCCAAACAAGTTAAAGGCCCGACCATTTGTTCATTGGCGCGTGCCACCAAAGGCGACATTGAACGGGCTGGCGAAGCCCTGATCCCGGCGGAAAACAAACGTATTCACACCTTCATTTCCACAAGCCCGCTGCACATGAAATACAAATTGCAGATGGAACCGGAACGGGTATTGGAAAAAGTCAGCGAAAGCGTTGCCTTTGCACGACGCTTTACCGACGATGTTGAATGGTCTGCCGAAGACGGATCGCGTACCGAGCACGACTTTTTGTGTCGCTGTGTTGAAGCCGCCATTGATGCCGGCGCCACCACCATCAATATCCCTGACACCGTTGGCTATACCACGCCGCGCGAATATGCCGACCTGATGACAATGTTGTTTAACCGGGTCCCCAATATCGACAAAGCGATCCTGTCGGTTCATTGCCACAACGATTTGGGGCTGGCGGTTGCCAACTCACTGGCCGCTGTTCAGGCAGGTGCTCGCCAGATCGAATGTACCATTAATGGTTTGGGCGAACGGGCCGGGAATGCTGCACTGGAAGAAATCCTGATGGCATTGCAAACCCGCAATGATGTTATGCCGTTTTCGACCGGGCTGGATTCCACCAAAATCATGAATGCGTCGCGTTTGGTCTCGGCGGTATCGGGTTTTGTCGTACAGCCCAACAAAGCCATTGTTGGTGCCAACGCCTTTGCCCACGAAAGTGGCATTCATCAGGACGGCTATTTGAAGCACGCCGAAACCTATGAAATCATGAAACCCGAAAGCATCGGCCTGAACAAATCCAGTCTGGTAATGGGCAAACATTCCGGTCGTCATGCTTTCAAGGAAAAGCTGAAAGAACTGGGCTTTGCCGAAATGGGCGACAACGCCATTCAGGATGCCTTTGACCGTTTCAAGGAACTGGCCGACAAGAAAAAAGAAGTCTATGACGACGATATCGTCGCCCTGGTTGATGACGGCCTGCGCGACAATGAACACATCAAATTCGTTTCGCTGGGCGTTATTTGTGGCTCCAAAGGCCCGCAGGTTGCCGAACTGGAACTGAGCGTTAACGGCGAAACCAAAACCGCCAAAACCACCGGCGATGGCCCGATTGATGCCACCTTCAATGCCATTCAGGAAATTTACCCGCACAACGAATGGCAGTTGAAACTTTATCAGGTGCATGCCGTCACCGAAGGCACGGACGCCCAGGCACAGGTAACCGTCAAGCTGGAAGGCGATGGCCGCACCGTTATCGGCAATGCATCTAGCACCGACACTGTTGTGGCGTCCTGCATGGCCTATGTCACGGCAGTGAACAAGCTGATCCTGAAAAGCCAGAAAACCGCACCGGACGCCATGGCGTCCTGATCGGACGACGCTGACTTTAATTCTGCTTAATCTATCAAGGGGTGACCTTACCGGGTCGCCCCTTTTGCGTGAATGCAGTGACATGCCCCTGTGCAGACCAATATAACGCCCGGCGAATCGCATTTTAACCTGGTCAGGGGCGCAAATTATTTACCGGCCTTCGCAATCATAACGCACACAAAGCGCGCAACAACCCGCGCAAATAACCAGATTCCCCCAAACCCGGCCTGCCAGACGACGGTAAAATAGCACAGAGACCATTCGCCTTACATCCTATCCGCTGATTTTGCGGGCTGCGAAAAATCCGGGCAATCACTCCCTGCTAAATTCAGCCATCAACATCACGCTTTTTTCATGTTTCGGACAAGCCTGTGAGATTGCAGAAAAACTTTATCCAGTTTTCACACCAAAGACAGTCAAGCACGCACTTCTTGCCAGAAATCCCCCGTCGCGCCAGTCAACGACCAGAAGTTGAAAACATGTTGAAATGCAAAAGAGAAAAACACATCGTCATCCGCCCAAATGGCACAGCATAACAACCAGTTCACCGCTCATTTGATTGTTAATGCGCCTGAAAAATTCTTCAGCCCCCTTTTTCAACTGTCAGCATCCTGCGCCCGGCAGGAATGAAAAGAAGAAGCACTCTAAAATCGCAGTTTTTCAATGTTTTTCATATAACAGCTAAAACTGATGAAATTTGGAGAACACCTTCATCTTTCTCTGAAAGCCGACAACCAACCCTGTTTGAGGCGATTCGGATGCTTTTTACGAGTCTGTAACATTTTTGGAACCGCCAATAAAAAAACACATCCCGCCAACACAATCTTAAATTGAATATTGTTCCCGCGCCAATCCGTTATCCACCTTTGCGCTGGTCATTCGGGGCAAATTCACGTTAAGCACGTGAAAGGCAGAGCCGTCCTTAACTATTCCGCAATCCGTTGCAGTTTATTCGTGCATAGGCGCTCTCGCTGCGCTATCTAGAGCGATACATTCGCGTTTAAAAGTTTTCTATTACCGGGGCATAGGGCAGGAATGTTTTCCAAACTGCTTGGGCTATTATCCTCCGACATGGCGGTCGATCTTGGTACCGCCAACACGCTGGTTTACGTCAAGGGACGCGGCATCGTCCTGAACGAACCATCGGTTGTTGCAATCACCGACGAGAAAGGTAAAAAACAGGTTCTCGCGGTTGGCGAAGAAGCCAAGTTGATGTTGGGCCGTACCCCTGGATATATTCAGGCTATTCGCCCGTTACGGGACGGCGTTATCGCCGAGTTCCACATTGCCGAAGAAATGATCAAACATTTCATTCGCAAAGTGCATAACCGTCGTAGCTTTGCCAGCCCGGAAGTCATCATCTGTGTTCCTTCTGGTTCCACCGCTGTTGAGCGCCGTGCCATTCAGGAAAGTGCTGAAAGTGCGGGCGCACGTAAGGTATGGCTGATCGACGAACCGATGGCGGCAGCAATTGGTGCCGGCCTTCCGGTGACCGAACCGACCGGGTCGATGGTTGTTGATATTGGCGGCGGCACCACCGAGGTGGCTGTTCTGTCATTGGGCGGTATCGTTTATGCCCGTTCCGTAAGGGTTGGTGGCGACAAAATGGACGAAGCGATCATCGCTTATATCCGTCGCACCCATAACCTTCTGGTCGGCGAAAGCACGGCTGAACGGGTTAAAAAGGAAATTGGTTCTGCCTGTGCGCCTGACGATGGCGATGGCGCAACCATGGAAATCCGTGGTCGCGACCTGATGAATGGCGTGCCCAAGGAACTTCTGATTTCCGAACGCCAGATTGCCGAAAGCCTTGCCGAACCTGTTTCAGCGATTATCGAGGCCGTCAAGGTCGCGCTGGAACAAACCCCGCCCGAACTGGCCGCCGACATTGTCGACAAAGGCATTGTTCTGACCGGTGGTGGCGCAATGCTGGGCAACCTTGATTACGTTCTGCGTCATGCAACCGGCCTGCCGGTATCCATTGCTGACGATCCGCTTTCATGTGTTGCGCTCGGTACGGGCCGTGCACTGGAAGAAAAGAAAATGCTGCGGAACGTGTTGCACACTGCCTATTAAGGTTTGTGTGAGAAAATCATCGCCGGGCCGCATCCTTACTGGACGCGACTCGGCGTTTTTATTATTATCGGTCGTGACCTGGACTTTTGACGACACGCGGGGAATACGGGGAAAAAAGTGGCTCAGCACGGTGGCCCACAACAGCGCATTTTTTCGCCGATCCGTACGGCGCTTCATCGCTTTGCGTTCATTTTACTGATTGTGTCCTGTTTTGCCCTGATGTTGCTGGGTAAAGCCGACACCGTTTTAATCGAACGCATTCGCGGGGCAGCCGTCGATCTGGTTTCACCTTTCATGAATCTGGCGTCGCGTCCGGCAGCCAGCATTGATGACGTAACCACCCGCATTGAAAGTTTCGCCAGCCTTTACGAAGAAAACCTGCGCCTGCGCGAACAGAACCGCGAATTGCTGGCATGGCAGCAGGTTGCCCGTAACCTGACCTATGAAAACAGTCGCCTGCGCGAACTAAGCCATTACGCCAACCCGCCCTCGCAACACGAAGTCAGCGCGCGCGTTATCGCCGATATGGGCGGTGCCTTTGCGCATAGCATGATGATCAGTGCGGGCACCCGTGACGGTGTTCTTAAGGGGCAAGCTGTTCTTTCGGACGAAGGGTTAATTGGCCGTATCGCCGATGCCGGGTACCAGGCATCGCGGGTCTTGCTTATTACCGATATCAATTCGCGCATCCCTGTCATGATTGAAAACAGCCGTGATCGCGCGTTTTTGTCAGGTGATAATACCGATCGCCCCCTGTTAACATTTTTAACCGCTGATGCCACCGTTGCCCCGGGCGACCGTGTATTGACATCGGGCCATGGCGGGGCTTTTCCACCGGGTATTCCAGTGGGAATTGTATCGTCGGTTTCAGAAAATGCCGTACGGGTCGCCCCGTTATTTCGCCGCCATCAAGTTGAATATTTGCGTGTCGTCAATTACGGGCTGGCAGGTATCCTCAAAGACCCGGATGCCCTGCATTCCATGCCCCATCTTGATCAGGGCACACCGGGCCACGCGCCCTCCTTGCCTACGGGCGTTGGTGTTGGCCCCGCATCAGATGAACCCGCCATGCCTGAACCACCCACATTCTCAACGTCGCCGTCTGGCACACCAGGCGCCAGGCCGTGAAACCTGGCGTATGGCAACGCCTTGACGTCATTGCACGATCAACGGTTCCGGCATTTAGTGTTTTTGTTTTGCTGCTAATAGGGCTTTTGCCCTACAGCATCCCGAAACTGGCCGATGTTACCCCTGCCCTGACGCTGATGGCAGTGTTTTACTGGTCGGTAAACCGTCCGGACCTGCTAACCGGGCTGGCGGCATTTATGCTGGGCCTTATACAGGATTTGCTTACCGGGCTGCCTTTGGGCGTTAGTTCGCTGGTCTTTTTGCTGGTGCAATCGGTCAGTGCCAATCAGGGGCGCTTTTTTCATAACAAGGCCTTCACCGTTATGTGGTGGGGATTTACCATTGTGTCGCTACCGGCTTTTCTGCTGCAGTGGTTATTTAGCTCCGCTTTGACAGGTGCGCTGTTGCCATTCCAGCCTTTGGTGATTAGTTATCTTATAACAGCAGGCATGTTTCCGCTGATCGCATGGATTTTGGTCCGCATCCAGAACGGCCTGCTTCGGAATCTTTGATCGCTACCCGGTGATTAAATACAAACTGCACGATCTGAACCGCACCATCTGAACCATAAAACCAGACAATGTTGCCCGACATGGCCCAATTGTATCAGCCAGCTTGATGTCACACCGATGATGGCATATTCCGTGCGGTAAAAGCCGTACCGATGCTGGCAGAACAGTTTGCAAGCCGTGCCGGTCCCGATAAAATACCGACTTTTCTTTCCACGCGGCATGTCTTTTACATATCGCAGCCGAACACGGACATTGACCCATCGATGTGGCACCGAGATTCAGACAGATATCGCATGTTTACCCGCCGCGCCATTATGCTCGGCGCGGGTCAGGGTGTGTTGCTGACCGGTCTTGCAGCACGCATGTATTATCTTCAGGTCATGGAAAGTAACCGATATTCCACGCTGGCTGATGATAACCGGATATCACACCGGTTATTGCCACCACCGCGCGGCATCATTACCGACCGCTTCGGCGCACCGCTGGCCATTAACCGGCAAAATTACCATATCCTGATTGTGCGCGAACAAAGCCCTGATGTCCGCAAAACCCTGACGGTTCTGTCACAAATCATCGAAATTGACCCTGAGACAATCGATCGGGTTGAAGGCGATGTACAGCGCCGCAGATCTTTTGTGCCCGTTACCGTGCGCGATAACCTGACATGGGACGAAGTGGCACGGGTGGGTGTCAATGCCCCCGATTTGCCCGGCATCATCATTGATGCAGGCCGGTCGCGTGATTACCCCGAAGGGCCGCACCTGGCCCATACACTGGGCTATGTTGCCGCCGTTGCGGAAAAAGAGCTTACCGGCGACCCGCTTTTGGAACTGCCAGGATTTCGCATTGGCAAAAGCGGCATAGAAAAAACCTACGATATGTCCTTGCGCGGCCGTGCAGGCACCAGTCAGGTAGAAGTCAATGCCCTGGGCCGTGTCATCCGCGAGCTGGACCGCGAAGAAGGCCAAAGTGGTGAAACCGTTGTTTTAACCCTTGATATCGAACTACAACGCTTTGCCAACCAGCGCCTTGC
Organism: Thalassospira sp. NFXS8; assembly: GCF_040148805.1. Classification (NCBI taxonomy): domain Bacteria; kingdom Pseudomonadati; phylum Pseudomonadota; class Alphaproteobacteria; order Rhodospirillales; family Thalassospiraceae; genus Thalassospira; species Thalassospira sp. NFXS8. The sequence continues at coordinate 1,205,820 of NZ_JAGEMF010000001.1, forward strand.
CGAACATGAAAGTGCGGCAGCAGTGGTGATGGATGTTTACAATGGCGATGTTCTTGCCATGACATCCCACCCCACTTACGACCCCAACAGCTTCACCAATGGTATTTCGCATAAATTGTGGGATAGCCTGATTAACAACGAATATTCGCCCCTGTCGAACAAGGCGATCAACGGCACCTATTCGCCCGGTTCTACCTTCAAAACCTGTGTGGCACTGGCAGCCCTTGAAGCCGGGGTGATTACACCGGAACAGCGGTTTTTCTGCCCCGGCCATCTGGATTTGGGCAATGCCCGGTTTCACTGCTGGAAACGGGGCGGGCATGGCTGGGTCAACATGCATGACTCGATGAAACATTCCTGCGACGTTTATTATTACGAACTGTCGCAAAAACTGGGCATCGACAAAATTGCCGCCATGGCAAAGCGTCTTGGCCTGGGGGATCCAACCGGTGTCGACCTGCCATCTGAACGCAGCGGCCTGATTCCGACAAAGGAATGGAAAGAAACCCAGCTTGGCAAACGCTGGCAGGGCGGTGAAACCCTTATTTGCTCAATCGGCCAGGGATATGTTCTGACAACACCATTGCAACTGGCAACCATGACGGCACGGCTTGCCTCGGGCAAGGCCGTTACCCCGCATTTAACGCGCGATCATGTTGCCCCCGACGAGATTGCCGCACGTAACGATGCCGAATTCCCGGATCTTGGGGTTTCACGCGCCCATCTGGCGCATATTCACGATGGTATGAACGGCGTCACCAACGAGCTTCGCGGGACGGCATACCGGTCGCGCATCAAAATAAAAGGGCTGGAAATGGCCGGTAAAACCGGCACCAGCCAGGTTCGCCGTATTTCCATGCACGAACGCCAGACCGGCATTATCGGCAATGATGATTTGCCATGGAAATACCGCGACCATGCCCTGTTTATTGCATTTGCCCCGGTTGAAAACCCGCGTTATGCCTGTGCCGTCGTTGTCGAACATGGCGGGTCTGGCTCAGGCGTTGCCGCCCCGATTGCCCGCGACCTGCTTACCAAGGCCCAGGAACTTAAATCCAGTCGCCCGGGTGTTTCCGCCGTCAATATCCAATCAGCATCGCAAATCCTGCGGACAACGACAAAAAAACAGGAAAGCTAAATGGCATCCCGCTATCGCATCGGCCAGGATCCCGACTATGTGCCATTGGGGCGCCGTCTGTTATTGATGAACTGGACGCTGGTGCTTTTGCTGTCCATTCTGTCGGGTATCGGCTTTGCCATGTTGTATTCGGCCGCGAACGGGTCGTTGCAACCCTGGGCCGAACGCCAAATGATGCGCTTTGCCGCCGGGCTGACATTAATGATCCTGATTGCCCTGACCGATATTCGCATCTGGTTACGCATGTCCTATGCTGCCTATGTGATTTCGCTCATCCTGCTGGTTGGTGTGGAGATCAAGGGCGATATCGGCATGGGCGCACAACGCTGGATCAATCTGGGCTTTTTCCAGCTCCAGCCCTCTGAATTGATGAAAATCTCGCTGGTGCTATCGCTGGCGCGGTATTTTCATGGCCTGACAATAGAGGAAACCGGGCGTATCCCCCTGCTGATTCCGCCCCTGTTAATGGTTTTAGCCCCGGCGGCCCTGGTTTTACGCCAGCCCGACCTTGGCACCGCATTGCTGCTGGTGGCAGGCGGCGGGGTTATATTCTGGCTGGCCGGTGTCCGCATGTGGAAATTTGCACTGGTGCTGGGCGGCGCTTTGGCGGCCATACCGATTGGCTGGCAATTCCTGCGTGATTACCAGAAGAACCGCGTTCTAACCTTCCTGAACCCCGAAAACGACCCGCTAGGGGCCGGTTATCACATTACCCAGTCTAAAATCGCCCTTGGCTCTGGCGGTCTTTTCGGCAAGGGGTTTATGTTGGGGTCGCAAAGCCACCTCAACTTTTTGCCCGAAAAACAAACCGACTTCATTTTCACCATGCTGGGCGAAGAATTTGGTCTGGTTGGTGGCATTGCCCTGTTGCTGCTTTATACGCTGGTCATTGTCTATGGCTATGTCATTGCCCTGCGCTGTGCCAACCAGTTCGGGCGTCTGGTTGCCATTGGCGTGACGACCACGTTCTTTTTGTATGTCTTCATTAATATTGCAATGGTGATGGGCCTTATCCCTGTGGTGGGGGTACCGTTACCACTGGTGTCCTATGGTGGCACTGTGATGATGACCATTCTTGTCAGCTTTGGCCTGCTCATGAGCATCAGCATCCACCGCGATGTTCGCATATCCCGGCAGGGCAATGACGACGGGCGACATTAACAAAAACGTAAAAAATCACCTTCGCGCCAAATTCATCTGGACAAGGCCGCGCCAGGAACGCTATAACCCGCTCCGCACTTGATAGATGCCCTGCACCATCAAGTGACCCATCTTACGATGGGCGCATAGCTCAGTTGGTAGAGCAGCTGACTCTTAATCAGCGGGTCCTGGGTTCGAGTCCCCGTGCGCCCACCAATCAAACCCCCGAAAACCTTCATGGTTTTCAGGGGTTTTGTTTTTTGTGGTATAAATTACGCCCTCTTATGCAGACGAGGCCGCCCGTTCGCGGATTTCGGCGAAGGTCCAGTCGCAGAGCAGCTTTCCATTGCGATAAACAGGTATCAGCACATCCCGATCCCCTGCGTCATCCGCAGCAACGGTTACATATTTCCCATTTTCACGCACCAGCGCCAAACGGCCACGTTTGCTGTGTTTTGCATGATCGGTGATCGGATCTTTATAAACATCAACCCACTGCTCCCCAATTTGCGCGGCGGAACATTTCATGGCGAATTTCAGGGTATCGCGGTTAAGCTGCTGAAGCAGGCCACCGCCCATGCCAAAAGCGATGTTATCTGCCGCCCAGCCCTTGTCGGCCAGATTGCGCAAAATAAGCCCGATGGTATCAATCGTAATGCCATCACCCTGAATAACCCGGACACACGGGGCAAGAACCTTGTAACCCTTACCATTCAGGCTATAGCCAAATTTTTCACTCAAATGCTCAACGCATTGCACCGGCACCACAGCGGGGTCACCCGAATCTGGTCGCACGACAATGGTTGCTCCGCTATCGATAACTTCCTGGCGCAGTTCCTCGCCCCAGATTTTATCAACAGCATTAAAAAGATCGTAGCTGTCAGAAACCACCGCAACCAGCTTTCCCTTGCCGCCAAACTGATGGATCATGTTGCGATAGGCTGCTGCCTCGCCATCCCGGCCCCAGGCTGTCATGGTTGAATGTTCTGCGGCAGGGATAGAAAAACCGGCCATGTCTTCGTTGTAATATGTGCGTGCAGCTAAAACACCACTGACCGTATCTGTACCGCTGAAATTAACCAGATGGGCAACACCGCCAATCGCTGCACTTTCGAGGCTTGAAACACCGCGCGCGCCAAAATCGTGCAATTTAAACGCAACCTGTTCGCGATCATCCGATGTTAAGTCCAGATACTGCAAAATGATTTGTTTGCAGTGCCAGGAATTGGTCGCCACTGTTGTGGGATACCAGACAGCACGCAACAGGGCCGTTTCCAGTGCCGATGTCAGCCAGTAACATTCGGGATCGGTATTAACGATGGTAAGCAGCACATTTCCGGTCGGTATAATTTCACCTTCGGGGGCGGCTTTGATCTCGACCGGCAGGTAACCGTCATATTCTTGCAAAATATGGTCCCATCCGGCGCGATAAAACGGTTCCCCATGCGCACGCCAGAAACTTTCGGCCTCGTCAATCATCTCGCGGGTAATGGGTGTGCACAGATATTCCTTTAAAAACATCTGCAAACCGAAAAACACTGTCCGGTCCCACTTGCCACCCCGGCTTTCGATATAACTGTAAACATACCGGGTTTCGGGCGGGTACTGAAAGGCGTGGCTGGCCTTGTAGCTGTCAACGTTCAGCAAAATATTCCGCATCGGGTCCTGTGCGCCCATTACCACCTCATTGGTCCGGTTCATAGCAAAAGCATGTGTGCTTTTGGACCCTGCACGGTCAGAGTGCAAACAGGAATTGTTGGAAACGTACCGCAATGGCACCGGATCTTAAATCTCATTGATTCCTGAAACAATGTCCGGGCCGTTGACACCGTGACGGGCGATATTATTCGCCTGCCGCTAAAAAATTTTGCGGTAACTCGCCCATCTCAAACCGGTTACGCCCTGCATTTTTTGCGGTGTAAAGGGCCTGATCCGCGACGGAATACAGCATATCAATGATGTTTTCCACTTCGCGGGCCTGGCGTAACAAACCTTCCATACTGTCGCTGTCGCTGTCGCTGGTTTCGTTTTTCGACGGCAGGCAAGCTATGCCAAGGCTGGCAGTGTAGTTTATGGTTTGGTCGTTAACAGTAATAACGTCTTCCGATATGGATTTACGCAGCCTTTCGGCAACTATCATTAAGCCGTTTTCATCCTCGTCGCTGATCAGCACCGCAAATTCCTCGCCGCCGACCCGGGCCGGAAGGTCGGTTTCGCGCAGAACACTGGCGAACACCGCCGACAGCGATTTAAGCACCATATCGCCCGTCTGGTGGCCATAGGTGTCGTTCAGTGTTTTAAAATGATCAAGGTCAAGAATGATCAACCCCACCCGGGTACCGCGCCGTTTCCATACCGCGATCGCATTTTTCAGGCGCCCCATTAATGCCCGGCGATTGGCAAGGCCGGTCAACGGGTCTGTTGCTGCCAAAAGCTCCAGCTTTTCAACAACGTCATTTAATTCCCGGGTCCGTTGCTCGACCCGTATTTCCAAGGTTTGATTGGACGCCTGCAAGGCCTCGGTAACTTTGGCCAGTTTTTCAACCTTATTGCGGATCAGGGCAAACAACCCGATCATGGACGACCCCAGCAACTGGATTTCGTCGTCATGGCGATACGGCGGCGGCAACGGCAAATGTTTGTTGGTATCAACCGGATTGATATTAACCATATAGTCAATCAGTTGCAAAAGCGGCTTGGTCACAATGAAATAGGAGACACAAACCATCCCCAATGTCATTGCCAGCGCAAAAACAAACACCGCGAAAAATGACAGTTGAATCCGTCCATATAGCGCTGCGATATACACATGCGGGGAAAATGTCAGTTGCAACTCCCCGATGACAACCTTCTGTGCGATATCCTGCGCTGGGGCATATAATGTGACATTCTGTGTCACCACACCGCCAAACAAATCATCCAGCCACATGCTTTGCGGCAAAAGATCAAGATCACGCTGCTGTTCCGCAAGAACCTTGTGATCCGCGGTTAACAGCCGTATCGCAGCAACAGAACGTTGCACCATTGCCCCGCGCGTGACCGCAGTTGCAAGGGCGACATCGCCAGTTCGGGCCGCAGTCCCCGCAACGGCAAGGGTAGAATTGATCACGCGCTCATTGGCTTGATCATAAACTGTTTGCAAGGCCCGATAATCCGATATGCCCTGATACAGCATGATCAGGAGCCCTAACAGCAAAGCAATCAAAAGGCCCCACCGCAGCTGGCGCGCAAAAAGCGAACTTCCGAGCTTTAGTTTGGCAGATTCACCCTTTTTTACTGTGCCCGTTGGTGCCTGCACCAGTTTTGGTCCTTATATTTTGATCAGTCAGTTTTTAGTCGCGATAAAAAGATGTTCAAGGTCAAAATGATAGGTGCCTTTCTGACCGGATTTTCGCGCCAGCGAGAATTTTGAAAAGTCCACCTTGTCCCAGTTTCTCTTACCAAACTTTTCCTCGAACCGGTCGACGTTATCGCGTGTTATCGCCTGCATCGGAAATGAATAATTTGGGCCTCGCCCCTGTAAATCAACGCCGTTGTGAAAGTCATTCACCATAACCATTATCCAGGCCCCGGCCAGAAAATGGCCGCCGTGGGTCATGGTCATTTTTCCTTCTTTCACCAATTTCAGGCCTTCCGCCGACCAATTCAAGCCCCCGACGACAACATCTTTGCCCGCAACCTTGCCTGCATTTTCAATCGCGGCAATGGCGCCCCGGGCAATATCGTCATTTGCAGCCCACACCGCATCCAGGCATCCTTCAGGCAACCAGCCTGCCGTACGTTTATAGGCCTCGTCATACGACCAGTTGGCAACAAGGCGGCGTTTTTCGACCAGCTTGGGGTATTCTGCCAGTGCAACGTCAAGCCCCGCCAGACGGTCAAGCGACGCAGGTGTATTCCAGTCCCCCGCCAGGGATAGCAGACAGATTTCACGATCCGGCTGATCAGGATGAAGTTTTTCATCGGCCTGCACCAGCGAGCGGGCAATATCAAACCCGGCTTTCTTGTTATCCGGCGTCAGGGTTGCAATCCAGTATGGCAAATTTGTACCGGCCCGGCCCAGGCGGTTTTTCTGCTCGTCGGTTAAATCATTTAACAACATGAATATTGGTATCTGGCGTGCATTCGCCTCGATCAGGATACGCCCACCTTGCTGATGTTCGTTCGAGGCAATGATATAATCGGGTGGCGGGTTCATTGCAAAAACACGATTGGCATTTTCTGCCATCAACGGCCATTGCCGGTTGCTGTCAAATTCGACAATTTCAAAACCAAACTGCGAGGCCGCGACATGCATGGTGTCGCTAACATCTTTCCAAAATCCATGATCCCCATAGCCCGGATTGATAAAAGCAACCCGAGGCGCATGCTCCGGCCCGGCCAGCACGGCATGGCTACCTGTAAACGACAAACAGGCACCAATCACTAATCGGCAAATCGTTCGTAATACCTTCACCCGGTTCGCCCTGCCCCTTTACAATCCCTGATTTCACAGGGAATTTCGCTGCCCCAACAAACAGCAATCAAGGCCATAATCAATTCTGCTGCTGCAGTCAAACATGGTTAGGCCCTTCTTTAGCATAGCCTGTCATAGACCTTGCTGGGCTGAAATCCCCTGATCGCTCCGGTTTATACCCCGGACAATACCTGAAATTTATTGTTACAAACCATATTGGTCCTATTTCTAGCGGAAACACTGGAATAATTATAATAAATAATTTTCCCCAAAAAACAGCCTGTCCATACCAGACAGGCGCATAGTCAGAATTACGGGTTGTGGCAAAAAATAACACTCAACCGTCAACCAAGGCCCCAAAGCACAACCTTGCCGATTACAATACCTTGCGCTCAGCAATTTTGGCGAACAGGCCCCGTCCACAAAAAGCAGGCGAGCAAACCCGTCCGATCCAGCCATGCCCTGCGGCAATCATTATTCTGGCAAAGACATGCCACTGGGCAATCCGCCACGGCACACTGCCGTAACGCGCCCGACAATATGCCCCCGGCAGGCACCCGAACAAAACGGGTGAAACAGCCGGTGCGATACAGCACTTCGCATTGGAACCTGGTCAATTTTCCCATGAAAGTGCGACGAACGAACCAAAGAGTGCCGTAAATATCGCAAAAGAAACTGTGAAAACCGGGCAGGCAATGAAAACCAAGTTTTTTCGAAATTGCCTGCCCCGATACGCGTGTAGCCCGCGACATTATATGTGGGCATTGATGCTTCCCACTTCCATCGACAGATGTTTGTCGGCATTTAACCTTGCGTGCGCAGGGCCTGAATAAGTTCTTCGTTGCTCATGCGGGCCCGTTCTTCAATGCCGCGCATTTTTGCCAGATGGTAAAGGTCATCGCGGTTCCATTTTTCATACCGCGGACCTGCCATTTTTGTATCATTTGGGGACGCTGAAAAACGTTTAAGGTCATTGTAACTCGCCATTTTTTGCTCCTTTCAAAAGCGGTTCATCCAAACAAGGCAATGACTGACCGCCTCGTGATCCCCGTTTCACAAGGCCGAAATCAAGATGTGGTAACAAATCTGCAAAATTCCAACCCGTGATGTGAAAAACGCCACATCAAAAACGAACCGGCGCCGATAACGCAGGTTCGTTTGCGGGGGTAACGGGAATTCAGGCATCCCGCCAACAGGGCGTCCGGGGTGTTAAACAGGCCTGACCCTAATGATTGCGTAATGCGTCAATCAACTGATCTTTTGTCATGTCAGAACGGCCCTCTATGCCAACTTTCTGCGCTTGCCTGTATAGTTCATCACGCGTCCAGCTTTCATAAGGCGGGTGCTTGCCACCTTTTTTGCTCGACGATGGACCGGCATTCGCAATGCGTGCCGCTTTTTCCTTACTCGCCCCGTCATCGCGAAGCCGTTGATAGGTCTTGTCATCCTTTATCGAAGGTCCGTGGTCCTGAACCATGATCTCCTCCGTTATTTTATCGGGTATTTATATAACGAAACCCCGCCCGACCTGTTCCCCAAACATTTCCAGCCCTGCCCCGCCCATGGCCGTCAACCACCTTGTCTGCCTGAAAATCCGTAAAATAACCTGTGCCGGTTTGCATAAACTTGATAGCGTATCGGCATCATTTTCAAATGTTTACCAAAGACAGGACACCCTTTATGGCATTGCATTTTGAACGGGCAGAACTGGCACAACGCCGGGCAGCGACCATTGCCAAAATGGAAGAGGCAGGACTGGACGGATTGTTGATGTTTCGTCAGGAAAGCATGTTTTACCTGACAGGGTATGACACGTTTGGATATGTCTTTTTTCAGTGTCTTTATCTGGGGGTTGATGGCACCGTCGCCCTGATCACACGGGCACCGGACCTGCGCCAGGCACAACATACATCCGACATCGACGATATCAGGATCTGGGTAGATGGCCCCGATATAAACCCTGCCCTGCAATTGCGCGACATGCTGGCAGAACTTGGCGCAGCAAATAAAAAACTGGGTGTTGAGTATGATGCCTATGGCCTGACCGCCGCCAATGGCAAAAAACTGGAATCCGCACTCGACGGTTTTTGCACCCTAAGCGATGCATCGCGTCTGGTGTCGGAATTGCGGGTGGTAAAAAGCCCTGCCGAACTGGCTTATATCCGCCGTGCTGGTGAACTGGCCGATGATGCCTGGGATGCAGCCCTTGAAACGGTCCATGCAGGGGCCTTTGAAGGCGATATTCTCGCAGCAATGCAAGGTGCCATTTTTGCCGGTGGTGGCGATTACCCCGGCAATGAATTTATCATTGGTTCGGGACATGACGCGCTTTTATGCCGTTATTTTTCAGGGCGTAAACATCTTGCCGAAAAAGACCAGATCACCCTGGAATGGGCCGGGGCCTATCGCCATTATCATGCTGCGATGATGCGAACCATACCGGTTGGCGCAGCAACAAAACGCCATATCGACATGCACAAGGTCGCAACCGACGCAATGGATGCCTGCCGCCTTGCCCTGAAACCTGGCGAACCGGTTGGCAATGTTTTTGATGCCTATGCCCGCGTTTGTGACAAAGCCGGTATGAACAGCCACCGCCTGAATGCCTGCGGCTATTCAATGGGCACCACCTTTGCCCCGAACTGGATGGACTGGCCAATGTTTTACCATGACAACCCGGTTATTGCCCAACCCGGGATGGTCTTTTTCCTGCACATGATTTTGATGGACAGTGAAACCGGCTTTGCCATGTGTCCCGGCCATTCCGTGATTGTCACAGAAACAGGTAATGATGCAATTTCGCGTCACACGCTGGACCTGGTCGAACGTTAACCACCTTCCGCGTCCCTACGGCCTGGCTGTGCTACATACTTTTGGGCAGCAATGCCGGGGAAAGACACCATAACTGGCAAGGGCCGATGCATGGCCCTGCCAGTTGTGCGTCACCGTAACCGGTTTTAACCCGGACAGCCTGGTATATGGTCGATACCCGGCATTTCAGCATCATTCAAATTCAATAACACGACATTGGTTGCCCTGCGCGATATGGCGACCACTGGGCATTTGCGCGACCAGTACCTCGGCACATTTGGCTGATAGCGCCACGTTGGCAGGTTTATTTTTGTCAAAATATTCCAGTTCAGCTTCGGCAAGCGGGTGCTCCAACCGCATGGCAATCATTATCGGCTTGTTTTCAAGGTCCGTGGTTTCCATCACAACGGCGGTTTCCTTCATTCCGGTATCCGGGTTTGAAAGATGGGCAAGCTGTCCCTTTTTACCGCTAACTTCAAAATTCTCTTTGCTATCAAGGATTTTTACCTGTTTGCGCGCGGATTCCGATGCGCCGGACGCGCCAGCCCCGTTTTTGGAGGATGCAGCCGGTGTTTCCGCCGTTGCAACACCTAACGTCAAAGCAATTGCTGGAAGTGCAAAAAGGATCGACTTGGAAAGAATGCGTAACATTTGTTATTTCTCCTGTATCGCCCCTCAATCACCTTTCACCTAACATGGCAAAACAGGCCCAATCAACCTTGCAATAATTGAACAAAAACACCGGGAAATTAACCTGAAAATATAACCCGTCAAAACAGGGGTTTAGGATGAAAAAACTTGATCATTTTGACAGTTTATCAAGTAATTCCTGAAATGTTTTTTGAACGATGCCATCTATTTGCGCGATATATTCTTCTGAATCCTTCAAATTACCCTCAAAGTATTCCAGTTCTCTTGCCCGCCTTGAAATTTCATCTGCCGCCAGATTTGCAGCCATACCCTTTAACGAATGGGCCGCACGGCGAAACCCGCTGGCGTCATTTGCGGTAATGGCGTTGGTCATGCGCGCCCGTTCCTCGCCATAGGCTTCAGGAAGCATCTGGATCAGAATTGTCATTTGGTCGGTGCCCAGGGCATCCTGCATTTCACGCAATCGGGTCGTGTTAACAAGTGCTCCGCTTGCTTCTGGTGCCTTTAACGTGGCGACATCGGGGTCACCCGGTGTTTTGGCGGTGTTTTTGTTCACGGCATCGCTACCGGAGCTGGGTTGGGCCGGTGGCAGGTTGCCTGTCCGGGCCGTCAGTGGATCGTTACCATTCCCATCTGATGGATGGCTGGGAAACCTGCGTGTTAAGCCACCCCCCCCCATTAACCGGCGAACCAGCGGTCGGCGTGTTATCCCGGCTGGTAATTTGCCAACGATTTCGGGTTCGGCATCTGCCATCCCTGTATCTGACCGAATGTTTTTCTTACCGATTGCCGATTGTGTGGCAACGGGCCCCTGATCCTGATTGCCTGTTTCATGGCTGGGGGTGTCTATGGGCGACTTTAACGGCGACGGATTATACCGGCGTAAATTACTATCTTCAGGGCCATTATCTGATTGCTGCGTATTACCACCGTGCCGATTATCAATTTCGGCGGCCTCAAGGTCACCGGCAGGCTTCAAGGAATATTTACCCGGCACAGGGTCCGCATTGGCAAAGGCCCGCCATGACAAATCGGCCGCGACAACCTTTGACCGGGCCGGTTCCTTGGCCGTCCCCTGCGCCATGGTCCAATCAGACTGGCTGGTGTCGTCTTGTTCGGAAAAAGCAGGCCTCATTGCCTGGGTTAATTCCCCATGCCCGCGCAAATGATGGATCAGGCTGGCATATAACCGCCGTTCCTCAACCGGTTTAGTGATCACTTCGTCCATGCCGGCTGCCAGAAAATCGCGTTGACGGTCGGCAAAGGCATCGGCCGTCACACCAATAATGGGGATACGCCCCCCGCTGGCCCCGCGTTCAATTTCGCGAATATGGCGGGTCGCCCCTTCACCATCAAGAACCGGCATATGGGCATCCATCAGGATGACATCGTAATTACCGGTTTGAAAGGCCTGTACCGCCAGGCGACCATTGCCAACAATATCAACTTTCAGGCCCATCCGTTCCAGAAACGCCTGCATGACATTGGCGTTGATTTCATTATCCTCAACCACCAGCACGCGCTTGTCCATCAGCACACCCGAGGCATTTTCCTCGCGGTTTACCCCGTCACGGTCACGTGCGGTATGGCCGATGGCCCGCACATCAAACGGCAACCAGCAATCAAACCGCGTGCCCTGCCCGGCAATGCTATGCAGGCCAATATACCCCCCCATCATCGTGATCAGGCTTTGCGAAATCGACAATCCCAACCCGGTTCCGCCAAACTGGCGCATGGTCGAATTATCACCCTGGGTAAAAGCCTGAAAAATACGGGCCTGCCGTTCCGGGGCAATGCCAATGCCCGTATCGCTTACCGAAAACCGGTAAACCTCGTTATTGCGGCTGCCCGGTATCCGACCACCGGCACGGCTGGAATCATGTTCAACAACCAGTTGCACCGACCCTTTGCGGGTAAATTTCACAGCATTCGATAACAAATTCCACAAAACCTGGCGAAAACGCACTTCATCGCCAATAAAGATTTTGTTTCGCAAAACCTTGTCGTCCCACACCAGTTTCAGGTTTTTTTCCTGTGTCAGGGCAACAATCGCATTGGAAAGGTCGCTGGTAATATCATAGGGGCGAAAAGGCCGGGTTTCGATTTCGGCATGTCCAGCCTCGATTTTGCTCATATCGAGAATGTCGTTTAACAACGACATTAACGCCCGGCCAGATGACAAAATTGCATTTACCCGTTCACGCTGCACATCATTCAGGCTGGTTTGGCGTAAAAGCTGCGCCATTCCCAAAACACCATTTAATGGCGTTCTTATTTCGTGGCTCATGGTGGCAAGAAACGCACTTTTGGCGGAACTTGATTGCGATGCACTGCGATATAAATCCCTCAAAGCGGCCACCATCGCTACCAGCACAACCCCGTAACTAAACAGGCGCGACGGCATTAAAAATTCGACTGTCAGGGCGCGCCCCGCAGCATCAAACAAAAGGAAGGCCATATGGTGATAAACTGCGTTCAGCATGAAAACCGAAAACAGGATTTCAAACGCGGTTGGCCGTCGCATCACCCGCACAAGATACCCTGACAGAACAATGATCGACAGCACCGTGCTCAGCAGCAAGGGCAACATCATCATACGGGCAAAAACGTGCGAAACATCAAGACCAAACGCCGGGGAGACCAGTGACAACGACAGCAAAACCAGCACAATTGCCCCAACAATTACCGGAATAGCCAGCCAGACCTGATCATTCCGGGACATGTTGTCGCTGGAATTTGCCTTGAACACGCTGGCGAGAAAAAAGCAATTGGCGACAACGCGGCTAAGCAGCCCGAACCATGAAACATCCGAAAACAAAACCCACAGCCAGCCCGGGTTCAGATGTGGCAAAATTGCAGGGGCTGCAAGCCCCACCCCATCGCCGACAAAAAGCGAAAGAACACCCAGTGCCACATATAAAATCTGCCGTCTTTTGGTGGTGTCATATATGACCATGCCAATGGCGACAGAAAAAAGCGCCATAAATTCAACAACGAAGGCAATGGCAAAGGAAAGTTCAGCCCCTAGCGGCCCCAACAGAACCGGGACCACCGAATAGACACTGGCAATAAAACCAAACGCTACAAGACAAATGGCCGCCAATCGAAGCATCGTTTGCCAGTCTCCCCCATCGATTTTTCAGTTAGAAAGCCCAAAGACGGCGCCGATAACACCCGCCACCTGCGCCAGTAGCACACCCGTTTTACAGCACCTGTGTTATCACGTTTTCAAAATGGCCTGACACCAGCGCAATACATCCTCATCCATGTCCTGCATATGCCGGTATTTTTCAAATTGCCCGGCAATCAACGCCAGCCTGGTATGAAAACCCGGTGGCGTTTCCATATTCAGCAACGGATCCCCCAATGGATCAAAAGCGGCATTTTGAAATTCAAGCGACAGGCTGATCCGCGGTGAAGATGCGTGGCGTGATGCCCGCCCTCCCCAATGATAAACATCCTGACGCCAGCCCATAACAGTGCCCGGCCCCGCAGGTAATGCCCTGACATCCTGCAAGGCAACGTCCTGCGGTTTAGTTACCGGAAAATCATACCACCGTTCAAAACTGCGCGGCAACACATACATACAGCCATTTTCCGGTGTCGCATCACATAGCGGCACCCATAAGGACAAACTGATCAGCATATCGTCGCCCATCGCACTTTCACCCTGATAATCGCGATGGGGCGGCCACCCTCGCCCCTGGTCCTGCGGGTTGACATGCCAGGCCCAGAAATGGGGCAACAGGGCAATGCGATCCCCCAGAAAATGGCTTAAAAGCGGGCGTAAGCTGGCAAACATCTGCCAGGCTTCATCATACAGATAAATCATGGCTGCTGGCAAATTTGCCGCAACCAGCCGCTCGATGGCAGCACGCAACCTGTCAATGGCATCGACGGGCAAAATATCATGCAGCACAAAATACCCTTCATCCCAAAAACGGTCTGACAGGGCGGCAAAATCAATATCCCCTGATGCGATAACAGGATGTCTAACCGTTGAAACGGGTGAAATCGCCGGGCTGATGGCGGTTTGAGACGACGAGATAGCGGTAAAGGAGCCTGCGGCCAAAACCGGCGTATCGGACACCATTTCCCCGCCCGCCCCCGGCTTTGCTGCTGGCGTTCCTTCTATCGACAAATCGGGGTTCAGGTTGCGCCAGAAATTGGCGTCTTTTGCCTGTTTTATGGTCATCATGGCGCAATTTTCCTGCATAAAACCAGATTTTGGCGGACGATACGTCCGCCCAAGCAACCTTGCAAGGTTTGCGCGCACTTCATTTTTAATGGTGCGGCTTCATTTCGCCACCCGACATTGCCCCACTTGCCTATCCATTAAAGGCAGGATAGGCAGTAACAAACCCTGTTACATCCACCAAAACGGAGAATGACGCAAAATGAACAACGATATTTTCCGTCATGGTGGTGCGATAGACTTGGCAGCAGCACATTACAATATTGCCCTGTCACAATGGCTGGACTTATCCACCGGCATAAACCCGACCCCTTACCCGGTAGAGGGTACAAACATTGCCCCCGAAACCTGGCAGCGACTGCCGCTGAAGCGCGATACCGACGCCGCTATTTGTGCGGCCCGGCACTATTATGACGTCCCATCGGTTAATCACATCGCCTGCGGGCCGGGAACACAGGCCTTATTACAACTTGTGCCGTTTATTCTGTCAGAAACGGACCAAGTCAAACGTGTCGCCATTTTCGGCCCGACCTATGGCGAACATGCCCCGGCATGGGAACGCGCACATGTCACAACAACCGAAATATTTGCCACGCCCGACATCCGGCAAACCATTGTGCGCAACCAGCAACTTGCGCCCACATCCCGTATTAAAAACGCCCCGGCAAACAATGCCGTATCCAATTTCGGCTGGCTGGGATTAACACCCGTAGAAACCCTGGCAAATATTGTTAACGACCACGATGCCTTTGTTATCGTGAACCCCAACAACCCCGATGGCGGCTATTTTGACCGGCAAAGCCTGTTTGATTTTGCCTGTTATCTTCAGGAACGCGGTAAATACCTGATCCTTGACGAAGCCTTTGCCGATACCACCCCGGACCTGTCGCTGTGCCCGCAGGTCCATCACTTAACCCACACCGTAATTTTGCGGTCGTTCGGCAAGTTTTTCGGGCTGGCGGGCGCACGGGTGGGGTTTGCCCTGTCTCACCCGGCACTGATCGCCAAAATCAGCGACCGGTTGGGGCCGTGGGCCGTTCCCGGGCCGGCCCTGCATATCGCCACCGCCGCCCTTGGCGATAATGAATGGCATCATGCAATGCGCACCAGCCTGCATCTACAGGCAAACTGGCTGGATCAGCAATTAAGCAAAATCAACGGCTGTAAACTTATTGGCGGAACCGATCTTTTGCGGCTGTATCAGGGGGAAATGTTACCCGCCTTGCAAAAGCATCTGGCACAGTGCGGTATCTGGGTGCGCGGCTTTACCCAGGCCCCGACATGGTTGCGATTTGGCCTTCCCGGCACAAAAGAAAATCAAAACCGGCTGCAAACCGCGCTGGAAAGCTTCTGTCCGTAAAAATATTCCGACAAAGCAGCAAGCGCAGTAAGAACGCGCATCCTTATCCGATTTCTTCCCAGGACTGTTTTTTACGATAAATGGTCGAGGGACTAACCCCCAGTGCTTCTGCCGCACGGGGAATGGAACCGTCACAGCGGTCAATCGCGTCTTCTATCGCGTCTTTTTCCACCTGCCATAGCGGGCGGATCGCCTCGACACCACGGCCAACCAGCGGCACATTTTTATCACGGGCACTAACCGGGCGTGCCGCAAAAATACCCAGCCCGCTTGGCCCTGGTGGTTGGCGCCCCGACAAAAAAGCAAGGGCTTCGGGGTCATCCATCCACAACCGTTCAGCTTCGTTCATTCCCTGTAACACAACAGGATGTGGCGGCGGAGCCTCGATCGAGCCTGTCGCAACCCCACCATCGGCGGCAAAATTACTTACCGGGCGTGGTACCATCGACATCACCACTTCCGGCCCGTTATTCAAAACCACAATATTGCGAATGATATTTTGCAACTGGCGAATGTTTCCCGGCCACGAATACCGGGTAAACAGATCAGCCACATCGGATGAAAAGCGCTTAAAATCGCGCCCTTCCTCGGTTGTGAAACGCTGCAGATAAAAATTGGCAATCTGCAAAATATCCAGCCCGCGATCACGCAAAGGCGGCATATGCAGCGGAATCACATGCAGGCGATAATATAAATCCTCGCGAAAACGCCCGGCACGCACCTCTTCAAGCGGATCACGATTTGTCGCACAGACAAACCGCACATCAACGGTTTCAAGCGAACTGCCACCTACTTTCTGAAAGGTGCCGGTCTGGATAAATCGCAACAGCTTGGTTTGCAATTCCAGATCCATTTCGCAAATTTCATCCAGAAACAACGTTCCATTGGCCGCCCGGTGGGCTGCCCCTTCGCGGTCAACCACTGCCCCGGTAAACGCGCCTTTTACGTGACCAAAAATCTCGCTTTCCATCAAATCCTTGGGAATGGCACCACAGTTTAACGGAATAAACGCCGCATTGGCGCGATCACTGCGCCGATGGATGGCCTCTGCCGCCAGTTCCTTGCCCGTGCCGCTTTCCCCGGTGATAAAAACCGTTGCCCGGCTGGGCGCAGCAGATTCAATAATGCGGTAAATTCCACGTATTGTTTCCGAACCACCGATAATATCAAAATATTTCCGGTCATCGTCGGCAGCGCTGCCATTAACAGGGGGAACATGCAGGCCGTCATTGGCGGCAGGCATGTCGTCATGCCGGGGGGCAACCGCACGCCCCTTTAAGGCATCAATGACGGTAGATCGCAGTTTTTCAGCGGTAAACGGCTTTAACAAAAAGTCATAGGCACCATCGCGCATTGCCTCGACCGCAATATTGACCGAACCATGGGCCGTAATAACAATGATCCGGGTCGCGGGCGAAACGTCATGCACCCGGCGCAATACGTCGCGCCCGTCCATATCGGGCAGCAACAGGTCAAGAACGGCCACATCAAAACGGTTGTGGCGCAAATGGTTGATCGCATCGCGCCCCGTACCAACATGTTCTACCTGATGACCATCCGCACGCAGGTAATCCTGGTATACCCGTGCAAGCGACAGGGTATCTTCAATTACCAGAATGCGGGACTTTTGGTCTGCCATTCTTTTTATGACTTCCTTATCTGGCGAGGTTAAACGCAACAATATCAAACAGGCGCAACAAACGGGAATATTTTACCAGAAATATCCCTAAATTTCATATACCTGCCCGGCCTGATTTCTGGCAAGCTGGGGCCAGGGCATCCTGATCCCGTGTGATCGAAATCTTCACATGAGCGAATGTAGGCGACGGCACAAAATTCGGCTAAAATATAAACAGGCAATTGAACAGTTTTCGAAATATTTTTCGTGACGTGACCCGATCAGGAGGAAGACAGCGTGAATTACAAAACGCAACAAAACGATACCACCATCACCACCGAAATGACCGGCCGCTTCACATTTAGCGATCATACCGTATTTCGCAAATTGATCGACGAAATCACGACCCAAACCGCAACCACCCAGATTTTTGATCTTTCCGGTATCGAGTTTATTGATTCTGCCGGGTTGGGGATGCTGTTACTGGCGCGCGATGAAGGCGAAAAAAAACGCGCAACCGTTATTCTTCGCGGGGCCAAAGGCCAGGTGAAACGAATGCTGGAGGTTGCCCGCTTCGATACGCTGTTTCAAATGGAAGATTGATCCATGCCCGCCAACCCCGACTTACCGACACAAAGGCCCATGCAGATGTCCCATCGCGTGGCAATTGCCGGTAATGCCAGTATCGAAATCGCCAGAAAAGTCACGTTTGGCCCGGATGTGTTTGCCCCCGAAGACGTTACTGACACCGATTTCCTGCATGGGGCAGGTATAGAGGATTTTCCGCGTGAACTTCGGTATCAGGCATGTTTTTTGCCCAACCTGGTAACGCCGGATTGGCTGGGTGCATTGCCGCGCCTGAACTGCAATTACTTTATCGAAGCCTTTGAAGGCCTTGACCTGCGGGATTTAAGCCCGTTACGCCGCCCTTATCCCGGCCCGCAATGGGATTTGCTGACCTGCCTGTCGACACAAAGCGCCTACCATTTGCCCATTGCGCGAAAATTTGTCACCGCGCTCAGGCGGCGCAACGTCCTGCACGACAAAATAGCCCCGACGCTTGAAATTGCGGTTCAGGAAGCCTTTTCCAATTCGCTGCTGCACGGCAACATGGAAATAGACACCACCGGCCATTTGTCGATGGAAAAATTCAACGCGCTGGAACAAACAACCCGCGACCGTCTGGCCGACCCGCACTATGGCAACCGTGCGATTATTCTGGCTGCGCGCCAGCTTGAAACCGGCGGGGTCGAAATTTTTATCCATGATCAGGGGCGCGGTTTTACCCCGCCGCAAAATACAGACCTGACAGCAATGCCGGGCAGCGATTCGACCTTTGGCCGGGGTCTTTCGCTGATCAAAACATTATGTCACGACCTTAAATTTGAACGGGGTGGCCGCACCATTCGCATGCGTTTTTCCGGTGACGCCGTCTCAACGACCCCTGACATGACTGCCCCACCCCGCCCGCCATTGGTGAAAACGTCAACATCATCAATATCGCCAGGGTCATTGACCGGTCGCCCGCCAGCGCCGGCCAAACCCGCCGCCAACCCGGCCCCCGAAACCGTCAAAATATATGATAGCAGTACCAATCATGCTGCCGTGGCACGCAACATTGCCGACGAAAGTGACGAATTGCATCACGCCCGGATCCTGATCGCGGACGACACCATGATCTCGCGTGAAATTGTTGCGTCCTATTTACGGGCCGAAGGGTTTACCAACCTGGTATTTGCCCGTGACGGCAACGACACAATCGATCAGGTGCGACGTAATCAGCCAGACCTGATCATTCTCGACATTATCATGCCGGGGATGGATGGTTATGGGGTGTGCAAGGAATTACGCAGCGATCCCCTATATGCCGAAATTCCGATTATTGCGCAAACAGCACTGGAAGAAAACGAAGGCCGAACCCGGATTTTTCAGGATGGCGCAACCGACCTGATCCTGAAACCACTTAACAAATCAGAATTGCTGGCCCGGGTTCGCATCCATCTTGAACATCGTATTCTGGTCAAACAATTGCGCGCCTATCGCGACAGAACACAGTCCGAACTTGTGTTGGCGCATGATATGCAGTCCATGCTGGTGCCACGGCCCGATTATTACCGTACCGTTGGCCGTGATTATGGCCTGTCAATCAGCGCCACTTTTCAAATGTCATCGGAACTGGGCGGCGATATATGGGGCCTTGCCCCCCTTGATAAAGACCGGCTGGCCATTTATCTGGTCGATTTCGCCGGGCACGGCATCGGGGCTGCTTTAAACACCTTTCGCCTGCATTCGCTGATGTGGTCCGAAGACGAAGACCTGCACGACCCCGGCAGCTATCTTGAAGCCCTCAATGTTCAACTTAAACGCCTGCTGCCGGTGGGGCAGTATGCGACCATGCTCTATGGCATCATTGATCGCAAAAAAGCGGTATTTCGCTATGCCTGTGCCGCGTCAACATCGCCAATCATTGGCAAGAAAAATGGCTATGATTTTGAATTTCTAAATGGGTCGGGTGTGCCATTAGGCGTCACCAATGATGCACGCTATGAAACCCGGGAAACCCCGTTTTCCGACGACTGTTTCCTGATGCTTTATAGCGACGCCCTGATTGAAACACCGTTCAATGACGGCAATATGCTTGATCCCGAACGCCTGCGCGATGTGCTGCAAAATATCCTTATGCGCCCGGGTGGAAATGCCGATCTGGCGTCACAGGTAACCGATTATTTTTACGACCATACACCGCGTGACCTGACCGATGATTTCACCCTGATTACCCTGCAACCACAAACACCCGATTAAAGCATATTACCAGACAGGCACATTGTGGAAACCTGAACAGCCCGAACACTCCCGTTGCTCCCTGCCAAACCGGCAAAATCGCAAACGGGGAACGAAGCCCAATACCCAAATATTCAGGCTTTACGACTTTATGATATGGCGGGATGAAACGGTTCGCACCAATACCATGCATGGGGCGCGGGCTGCCCGTTTTGGGGAACAAAAGCCGTTTCTATGTTCCAGACCATCACGCCAGAGACCGGGCCGGTGTGGTTTTTTTCGCTGTCGGCACCCGAAACAACATACTCTGTATCATTTAACGGCACCGCTTTTGATACATCCGGGGTGGCGCTGTTTACATGCCCCGCTGCTACAAAATTTTGTAAAATATTGGCAAGCCCCCGGCGCGCGCCGGCATGGGTTGGCTCGTCGGCCAAAACCTGCGCCAATTGGTCCAGCGCGCTGCGCAGATGATGACGGTCACACAAAAGGTCGGCCAAAATAACCCGCAGATCGCGCATTTCAGGGCGCAGGCTGATGGCGATTTCAAGATGTGCCATTGCCTGGTCGCGATTGCCTTTTTGCAAATATGTCCGTACCAGCCCCAAATGGGTTGCATCGTCAAGATCATCGGCCAGCAATGCCCGGCCAAAGCAATTCAGGGCCAAATCCACCTGGCCCACATCCAGCAACCCATGCCCCATAACCCGCAATCGCGCCGGAATATCGGGCAGACTGTCAATCAACTGGCGCAAACGCAAACGCGTTTCCGCCGCCAGGTCGGCAGACCGGGCGTCAGGTAACGCTAACAGGTGAACAGTCGGCTGCATGTGCGCCATCGCGGTCGGCATCCCGAATGCAAATAAAGATGCGGGATGGTAACGACTCGGCAGAAATCAAGCAACATTGAAAAAATATACGAGTCGTTTCAAATACTTACAGTCCGCGCCCTGGCGCCTGTGTATTCAAAATAAAAACGACGCGGCAATTTACCGGCATAAACATCAAAAAGAACAAATTAATTTTTAATTTCAATATATTACCTCACTCCCTGTCAATCAAAACCGATCAACAAATCCCTTAACCGATTGGCAAGGGCTTTACAGCCCGCGCGACGCCGCCATGCCAAAGGAAAATTTGGCACAACGTTATGGCCGTACCGCCACGACAAACAGGCAGGTAACCCAACTTCATACACCGGCGACATTTTTCTTTGATATGAGAACAAGGAGGTACGGAAAGATCTGGCAAAATATGGTGCCGACCATAAACAGGTCGGTTTGTTGCTAAACCTTAAAAAGAACAGGCTGGGCCGGTAAACTGGCAAGAGGCTCAAACGAAAATTCAGTTGCAGGCCGGGCAAACAGATAGCCCTGGGCATAACGCGCGCCGAAATGTCGCAACACATCGCATTGTTCGCTTGTTTCGACCCCTTCAACCACACAATCGATACCAAAATTTTCGCACATATCAAAAACGGTTTTGACAATACGCTGGCTACGAGGATTGGTCACAATGGGCGTTATAAAACTGCGGTCTATTTTAAGGCAGTCAATATCGAGTTCGTGGAGATAGCGCAGGCTTGAAAATCCAATCCCGAAATCATCCAGTGCAACCCGCGCCCCACACTGCCGCAACGTATCGATATGTTGGCGGCCGGCATCGAAGTCTCGCAAGATGGCCGTTTCTGTGACTTCAAACGTAATACGCCGGGGTTCAATCCCGCTTTGTTTAATACGATGGATCAGCCAGTTCATCATTTCCGGCACGGCCAGATCATGCGCTGACAAATTAAATGAAAACCCGATATGGTCAGGCCAGCTGGCCACTTCGCGCAGAAGGCGATTAAACAAATTGCGCGTCAGGTCATTCACCCGGCCGGTTTTTTCCGCCATAGGAAAAAAAACATCCGGGGCAACAAAACCCAGTTCCGGGCTGTTCCAGCGCGCCAATGCCTCAACCGAATAAATCTCGCCGGTTTCAAGATTGTAAAGCGGCTGAAAAACCAGCGACATCTCGCTTTCCAGTTCGGCCTGGCGCAAGCCCTGTTCAATGCGCGATTCCTGGCGGATAATGGTTTCGTGCCGGGCCGCAAACAACACCGCCGTGCCGCGATTATTACGCTTGGCATGATAAAGGGCAAAATCCGCGCGCTCAAACAGGCCCGTCGCCGTGCGGGCCGCCGCCGGGAAGGTCGCAATACCAACCGTACCTGAAAGTTGAACCGGGCCACCCACGCTTTCAAACGGTGTATTAAGGCTGGCACAAATGCGCGAAGACAGACCTTCAAGCATGTCTTCGTTATCGTAATCGCGCAAGATAACACCAAATTCGTCGCCGCCCAGCCGCGCGACATAGCCCCCTTCCCCCAGAACAGTACAAATCCGCTGGCCGGCACTGATTAAAATTTCGTCCCCAACCATGTGCCCATGCACATCGTTAACCGGTTTAAAACCATCAAGATCAATCAGGAAAACAGCAAATCGCCCGGATTTGAGCCCCCCGCCAGCATCACGCAGGCCGCGTTCTGCCTCCGTAATCATTGTGTTCAGGCAGTTAAAATAATCACGACGATTGGCAAGGCCGGTAAGGGCGTCACAATGGGCCAGTTTTTCGTTTTGCTGGCTTAATTCCAGGGTTTGGCGGTGTTTTTCTTCCAATACCAGTTGCGACTGCAACAGGGCCGAAAACGACAAATAATAATTCCGAATAAAATAGACGATAACGGCAAGAACCGTTCCCATATTTAACGAAATCGCCAGATAAACCGGCGTGCCGCTAAAAGCAAAAAACCCGGCATAACTGCCCAAAACCACAATAACAACCAACAGGGCAGCCGCCGGGAACTGAAACAGGCAAAGAATACAGCC
This sequence comes from Thalassospira sp. NFXS8, assembly GCF_040148805.1. NCBI lineage: Bacteria > Pseudomonadati > Pseudomonadota > Alphaproteobacteria > Rhodospirillales > Thalassospiraceae > Thalassospira > Thalassospira sp. NFXS8. The sequence continues at coordinate 1,228,840 of NZ_JAGEMF010000001.1, forward strand.
GATCGCCGTTATTGATGCAAAATAGGCAACATGCCCACGGTGCAGGCTATCGCCGTAATAATAAAGTGCCAGCCCCCATGCGGCGAACAAAACACTGACCACCACCGACATAATACGAATGCGTTTCAGGACACTGATAATTGCTTCGGGATCATCAAGGACGGCTTTCGCCCGCATCCAGCTGATGGACCGTACAAGACAAAGAACAGTTAAAATTGCCGGAAGAACAACTGTCAGAAAAAACGGTGCCTGATCATAATGGGTATAGGCCAACGCAAGTGAATTTGTCACAAGCAGCAAATACATCATGGGTATTTGCCCTGTCAGCCCACTGACCTGCGCACGCAACAGTTCCGGGCGGTCACGGCGCAACCGGAACAGTTCAACAAAGCTCTTTACCTGCTCTGTCAGGGGCACAAACTTGCTCTCACTCTGGAGACAGGGTTTATGGGATAAACGTCCTGTCACGATTAAAGGGGCCGATTACGGCGATCGCCCTAGCCCTTTGGCAAAGGGCCAATCCTATCACATCGTATAAGTTTTCCAGCATAAAGAAAGCATACTTTAGGCCCAACAAAATAATCAGCCGACGTTGCAAAAAACGACATTTTTGCAATCTTCCCGGCCCATATGCCATTTGTGACCCAATGACAACAGGCCAGCCCCCCGCACCACCAGCATTACACCTGCTCAGACTTTCCGTTTTTGACGGGGTTTTCGCGTTTTGGCCGGTTTGGCATTTTTGGCTGCAGCAGCCCGTAACCCGGCATCAAAAGCAATGCGGGCAAATGGCAAAACAAGATCTTCATCTTCCAGCCAGTCGCCCGGCACCTCGAAATAGGCAATACAGATGCCATCGGGGCCATGCGGACGAAACGGCGCCATATTTTCAGCTTCATACAGGTGCCGGCACTGATCGTCACCCTTCAGGAACAAAACATCCTGCGCAACAAGGGCAAAAACAATACCGTCACAATAAAGACCCCAGCCGCCAAACAGCCGCTTTGCCCTGATCACACCAAGGGGGGCTAACAGCTCGGTCACCATGACCATAAATTCATTAACGGCCAAGGCCATTTAACACCTCGCCTTCCACCCCTTCGGAAATCAGATAATCGCGCAGGGTTCGGCCCGGCGTAGGCCGGTAACGTTCGTTTAAAACATCCATGGTCACGATACGGTCCGCCCGAAAAACCCGAAAGGCATTGCGTAACTCGCACCAGCCCGCCAACAGCCATACCGATCCGAAAAACAGCATTCCCAACGGCCAAACCCGACGCTGCGTCAATGCACCTTTAACATCGGTATAATCAATATTGATCATGCTGCGTTCGCGAATGGCGCGGCCCAAAACCGGCATTGAAACAGAAATCGGCTCCTGGGGGATATCGGCAACGGCAATGGGAATACCGCCAATCAAACCACGCAACCGTTCGGGAACGACGGCTTCTATCTTGGACAGGGCGTCGCTGGCGGCCCGCGCCATTTGCGGGTCGGTCCAGCTTTGCACCATGCGTGCGCCCACCACCAGTGCCTCTATTTCTTCGGCATCAAACATTAATGGCGGCAAATCATAACCATCGCGCAGAATATAGCCAACGCCGGCCTCCCCCTCAACCGGGACACCGGATGCCGCCAGATCGCGAATGTCGCGATAAATGGTGCGTTCCGAAACCTCAAGTTCCTCGGCCAGTTCACGGGCCCGGCTAAGTTTGCGTCGGCGCAAAATCTGAACAAGGCGAAACAGTCTGTCGGCGCGTCTCATATTGGTTTTCCGCTTTTTATCAATCTCGCTGCACCGTATCATACCCCTCCTGACAGGCTCCTGTCAGGAGGGGTATGATAAACCGGCTTTTCAAGGTTAAACATGGCAGGAAATTTCAAATGATCGACCATCTGGGAATTCGCGTTAACGACTATGCAAAAGCGCGCGGCTTTTACCTTTCGGTTCTGGCACCGCTGGATATTTCCATCGTCATGGAAGTCACAGCCGAGCAAACAGGCAACTATCCCCACACCGGGTTCGGGAATAACGGCAAACCTTTTTTCTGGATATCGGGCGGGGAAATGAAAACGCCAAACACGTATGGCGCGCACATTGCTTTTGCCGCACAGTCACGTGCGGCCGTGGATGCCTTTTACCACGCAGCCATCGCCGCAGGTGCAACTGACAATGGCGCACCTGGCTTGCGGCCGCATTACCACGAAAATTATTATGGCGCCTTTGTCATTGATGCCGATGGCAACAATGTCGAAGCGGTATGCCACACCCCGGCCTGATAAATACGGCCGCACCCAACATCCCCCCCATTGCCGGTAACAGTCGGGCCTCCGGCAATGGGGATCGTCGGTTAAACTGTGCCTTGCGGTCCCTTAAAATAAACGGGCCATTATTTACGGCACCAACACCCAAACAGCGCAAAAACCCCCATCAGCATTGGTGGTCGCAATTTACATTTTTATAATTTTGCACCGCGAGATCAAAATCGGCAACGCCCCCCTCTTGCAATGGCATTGCTCGTGCGTGATTAGTTACGTTTATACTATAATGCGCAGCTATCGGGTTTTGGTATGAATAACACCCGAGCCCCATTGCAACATTTCGCCATAACAGCCCTACAAAAACACATCTGAAATTTTCTGTTCTGCCGCTGACATTACATTAAAGCCACCAGCCAAAACCGCTATCACCGCGTAAAAGCCCCCGTTTTGCGCCCTAATACGGAAAATGACTTTGCCCCACGACTTGCCCGACATCACACCAAAATCATCGCCGTCAGCCAATAGTCCCCAGGGCGATCCATCATCGTCATCGTATCAAAACGCCAACACTGAAAACGACGCTAACGATAATAAAACAGGCAACAACATCCCGTTGGACAAGTCCCCCATTCGGCGGCTTGGCAAACTGCCAGAAGCCCTTCAATGGGCAATTTTGCTGGGCAGTTCTGTTATTGTGGGCATCATCCTGCATCAGGGACATATCCCGGCAGCCTTGTTGTTAGGTCCGATGATTGTGGGCATTGTGATGGGTACAAACAGTGCCACCATTCGCATTCCCAGAATTGGCTTTTTATCGGCGCAATCGGTTTTGGGCGCGATGATTGGTGGATCAATGACCGCGGCCATCATTACATCTTTTCTCGATGACTGGCCGCTGGTGATCGGGATTACCTTTTTAACCCTGCTCGCCAGCAGTTTTCTGGGCTGGATTTTATGCATTCGCCGGGTATTGCCCGGCACTGTCGGTATTTGGGGCTCATCGCCCGGGGCTGCATCGGCAATGGTCATTATGGCCGAGGCCTTTGGCGCCGATGCCCGACTGGTTGCCTTCATGCAATATGTGCGCGTGGTATGTGTGGTTACCGTGGCGTCGATGGTGGCAAATTTCTGGGTTGCCAGCAGCCTGCCGCCCGGCGCAGCAGTACCGGTCCATGACTGGTTCCCGGCCTTTGACCTTGGCAATTTCGGCCTGACCTTGCTGGTCGCGGCCGCGGCTGCAACCATTGGCGTTTTGTTGCGCATCCCGTCGGGCGCGTTGCTGGTACCGATGATTGTGGTGATGGTGCTGCATATCAATGGCTGGCTGGATGTGGAATTGCCCGAATGGTTTCTGGGGATAACCTATGCCATGATCGGTTGGAGCATCGGGTTAAAATTTACCCCGTCCGTGCTGCACCATGCGGCCCATGCCCTGCCCAAAATCCTGCTTTCCATTGTGGTGCTGATTGGTTTTTGCGCGGGCATTTCGGTGTTTCTGGTGCATTTCCTGGGCGTGGACCCGTTAACCGCCTATCTTGCCACCAGCCCCGGCGGGCTGGATTCCGTCGCGATTATTGCCGCAAGCACCCATGTCGATTTACCCTTTATTCTGGTCATGCAATCGGCCCGGTTTTTTATGGTGTTGCTAATCGGCCCGCCGCTGGCAAAGGCCGTGGCGCGTTTTACGCCGACAAGCTGACAACCGTGATATGACGTAAGGCCCAAAGCAAAACGGCTGGCATCGCGCCAGCCGTTTGTGTTTCGCCGGGGAATACCGACCAGTTAACGCCGCAACAGTTTGCTGGCAACGCCTGAGGCAATCATCACCCCGGCAATAACCAGGGCAACCGCGAGTATCAGGCTGATGCTACCCAGTTCACCCAGCAAAAACACGCCCCCAAGCGCAGCAAAAGCCGGTGTTAGTGCGCCAAAGGCCGCCGCCCCGGTTGAACCAATATTGCGCACCGCAATCCCATAGGTAACAACCGCCACCACGCCCGATAACACACCCTGAAACAGCAATTGCACCAACAGGTCGTTTATCGGTGCATCGGCAATGGTGGTGCCGGTAAACAGCGCAATAACGGCAAAGCTGACAAAGGACCAAAAGCCGGTAAATGCCGCCGCATCAATCGCGGTCAGCCCGGAACGGCGCAGCGCATGCGTATAACACGCCCACATCAAAGCTGCGCCCACCAGCAAGGCATAACCGATAATGACAGAAGCCTGATCAGCCTCGCCCGGTTGCAAGGCAGTTAAAATGGCAATGCCCACCGCAATAACGCCATAGCCAACCCAGCGGATCAAACCGGGTTTTTCCCCAAACACGGCAACACCAATCAGCACCGCCCAGATCGACATGATACCGGGCAACAGCGTGCCCACATGTGATGCCGGGGCAAATTTAAGCGCCGTTGCCACTACCAGCGAATAGGTAACGCCGGACCCGCCCACAATCAGCAAACCGGGTATGACCGGCAAGCCGCGTGGCCAAATGCCACGTTTCAGCCATACCGGTGCCAGCACCAAAAACGGCACGACAAAACGGATCAAGCCGATATCAACCGCTGTAAACCGGGTTGTCACCGCATAACGTGTTGCCACCACCCATAACGCCCAGATGGTTACGGTTACAATGGCGCAAATGATTCCCAGCAACCGGTTTTCAACCGGTGGGGGCACCGCAGGCGCAGAAGGCCGGGGCGGATTTGAAAGGCGGGACATGGGGCGTATCCTGAAAATTAGGGCTGGCCGGCGACCTGTGATGCAGGCAGAAAAACCAGCCGATCATTCTTGCAAAACAAAACGGGGCAGAAAATGGTTCTGCCCCGTTTGATAATATATGCCCGAAGGCACCGTCATCAGATGCCAAATTCGGCAAAGAAATCATTGCCCTTGTCATCAATCACGATGAAAGCCGGGAAATCCTCAACCTCGATCTGCCAAACCGCTTCCATGCCCAGTTCGGGATATTCCAGCACCTCGACCTTCTTGATGCAATCCTGCGCCAGACGTGCAGCCGGACCCCCGATAGAGCCAAGATAGAAACCGCCATATTTCTGGCAGGCATCCTTGACCTGTTTGGACCGGTTACCTTTGGCCAGCATCACAAATGACCCGCCATGTTCCTGGAACATGTCAACATAGGCGTCCATACGTCCTGCCGTGGTCGGCCCGAACGAGCCGGACGGCATGCCTTCCGGCGTTTTGGCCGGGCCTGCATAATAAACCGGGTGATTTTTAAGGTATTCCGGCATGCCTTCGCCCGCATCAAGGCGTTCCTTGATTTTGGCATGGGCAATATCGCGCGCCACAATCACCTTGCCGGTCAATGCCAGACGGGTTTTAACCGGATATTGCGACAGCTGCTTGCGGACTTCGTCCATCGGGCGGTTCAAATCGACCTTAACGACGTTATCATCAAGATGTTCGTCCGAAACCTCGGGCAAGTATTTCGCCGGGTTATGTTCCAGATCCTCGATAAAGATACCATCCGCCGTGATTTTACCCAGAACCTGACGGTCGGCCGAGCACGACACCCCAATGCCCACCGGGCAGCTTGCCCCGTGGCGTGGCAAGCGAATAACCCGCACATCATGGCAGAAATACTTGCCGCCAAACTGTGCGCCAATGCCCATTTCGCGGGTCATTTCCAGAACCTTCTGTTCCCATTCAAGGTCACGGTAGGCCTGGCCATCATTACCGCCTTCGGTCGGCAGGTTATCGTAATAACGGGCCGATGCCATTTTAACGGTTTTCAGGGTGGCTTCGGCCGATGTTCCGCCAATCACGATGGCAAGGTGATAGGGCGGGCAAGCCGAGGTGCCCAGCGTACGGATTTTTTCGTCCAGAAATTTGCGCAGGCTTTCGGGGTTCAACAACGCCTTGGTTTGCTGAAACAGGAAGGTTTTGTTGGCTGATCCGCCGCCCTTTGCCATGAACATGAATTTATATTCATTGCCCGGCGTTGCGTATAAATCGATCTGGGCTGGCAGGTTGGAACCGGTGTTTTTTTCTTCAAACATATTTACCGGGGAAACCTGCGAATAACGCAGGTTATGTTCCTGATAAGCCCGCCAGATGCCTTTTGAAACTGCTTCTTCATCATGGCCATCGGTAATAACGCGGCCCCCGCGTTTGCCCATGACAATGGCGGTGCCGGTATCCTGGCACATTGGCAACACCCCGCCCGAGGCGATATTGGCGTTTTTCAGCAAATCCATGGCGACAAATTTGTCATTTTCCGTTGCTTCCGGGTCATCCAGAATTTTACGCAACTGTTCAAGATGGCCGGGGCGCAACAAATGCGAACAATCAAAAAACGCCTGCAGGGTCAGCTTTTCAATCGCTTCGGGTGCCACCTTCAAAAAGGTTTCACCGTTAACATCAAGGGTTTCGATACCTTCATCACCAATCTTGCGATATGGCGTGGCATCCTTGCCCTGCTCGAACATGGCTTTATAGACAAAATCACTCATGGAAGGCTTCCGTCTCTCTCAAAAACAAGGTGGATTATTTTTTGCTTTGCTGGTGCAGAACATAGCGCCTGCTGCATCAAAACGCCACGTATTTGAAGCCCAAAAAACCCGCAATTCTCCCGCTTACGAGCTGTCGAGTCGTCAATTTTCACCAATAACGCACAAGCACAATCGGTTATAAAAAAAGTCGCTCAAGTATTAAAATACATTCCCTTAAGTATAGAACAAATGGCACGATAACCGATTGATTTCAAAACTTGATAATCAATCGTAATTTTAACTTGAATAGCACCCCCGCACAGCACGACTATCCGCGTCTTTACCACAAAATGTTCTATTGAAGGACCGGGGTCTATGCTTAAATTCTTTCGCGCGAATGCGAATTCGAATGCCCATGATGCTGCAGAAATTCATACAAAATTGGCAGCAGATCGACAAAATTCTTTTTACAAAGACCTGATCAACTCAATTCCGTACAATATCGTGACATGCGATCTAGCCGGTAAAATTCTCTTCATTTCGCGCGAATTTGCCGAAACGCTTTTAAAAACCGAAGATGTGAATTTTTCAAAACTGATCGACACGCCAATTGCCCAGCTCAACAAGATATTTGACCGCAAACAATTCGCCAATTTAGGCAATCGCCTGAATGAAATGCCCATTTATCAACGTGTCCGTCTTGACGACCATACACTGATGATAACGGTAACGCCCCTTATGGACGAAGATGACACAGCAACCGGCTTTATCATGAGCGGCGAAGTCATTACCGATCAGGTCAAAATGGGCCGCACCTGCGTTAGCCTGTCAGAGAAAGTCCGCGAGGCCGCAGAAAACCTCAATACATTGTCAAACGACCTTGCCGAAAACTCCTCAGACGGTTCGGAACTGGCCGGTAAAATTCGCGAGGAAGGCGACAGCACCGCACAACGGGCAAATCATGTTTCCACCGCATCCGAAGAAATGACCCAGTCGATCAGCGAAATTTCATCGCAGATCGACCGCCTGACCGAAGTTGCCAATCGCGCTGTGTCGGAAATGAACGATACCGGCGAGGTCATGAACACGCTTTCCGGTGCGGTCGAAGAAATCGGCTCCGTTGTCAAAATTATTCAGGATATTGCCAACCAGACCAATCTTTTGGCGCTAAATGCCACCATTGAAGCCGCGCGGGCCGGTGATGCCGGCAAGGGCTTTGCCGTTGTTGCAGGCGAAGTCAAATCGCTGGCCACTCAAACAGCCCGGTCAACCAAGGATATTACAGACCGCATTGCCGCAATTCGCGAGAACACCGCGCGTGTGGTTTCCGAATTGACCGACACCCGCAAGGTGATCGAAACCAATGAAGAAATCGCAGAAAACCTGAGTGCCGTTGTTGAGCAGCAGCACGCCGCCTCTCAGGAAATTGCCGCCAACATCCTTTCCGTCGCAAACGGCATAAGCACCATTACAGCCGATCTCGCACGACTTGACAAACTCTCGGAAAAAACCGCCGAGCAAGGTACCCGCCTGTCAGACTTCTCGCAAAATCTGTCTGAACATTCAGATGGCCTTTACGATGAAGTCAAAGGTTTCATCGAAGAAGCCCTTTAAACAACAAAAACGGACGGTCAATAATTAACCGTCCGTTTCTTCTTATTCGTCAATCCGTCCCGCAGCAGGGGGTGATTACTTCTTTCGAAACGCATCAAGCGCGATGACTTCGCCACTTTCACCCGATTCGGGCGCAGGCTTGGACCGGGATGCCGGTTCAGCGCTCAATTTTGCTGGTTCTTCAAGCTCTTCGGCATCTTCGAAATCCTCGTCGTCCATTTCTTCTTCAACACTGAAAGTCAGCATGAAGTTGGCCGACGGATCGACAAATGCCAGCATTGCATCAAAGGGCACAACAACCACGGTTGGCATACCGTCAAAGCTCATTCCGACAGAAAAATAGTCGTCGGTTACCGTCATGTCCCAGAATCGATGCTGCACAACCACCGTGATATTATCCGGGTGCGCCTTGCGCTGGTTTTCAGGCAGCTCGACACCGGGGTGATTGGTCTGGAACGTGACATAGTAATGATGCTCGCCGAAAAGGCCCTCTTTGGCCACGCGGGTAAGAATTTGTTTTACCACGCCGCGCAGCGCCTGATCGACCATCAAATCGTATCGGAATTCTTCCGGTTCGTGCATCGAAAATCCTGTTTCTGGCGGGCCCGGCCCGTCACTCCTATGCGCCACCATCCCCAATGGCGCATTTGTCAGCTTCTATTCATAAACAAGCGTGAGAGAATTACAAGAGCGTGGCAATCACTTCACGCATCAACATTTTCAAAACGGGGAGAAAATGGGGCGTTCTGTTGCTAGGTGCCCCGTCCCCCACCAGGTTACCGCTCCCGGCAACCGGAATTTCGCTTTGGTGCTAGTGCCGCTTACGCAGCAACAGCAACCGGAGCATTGTTATCGTTTGCGTTTACAAACATTGGCCCGATATCGGTGGTACCATGCCGAGCGCCAACATAGACTTTTACTACACACGTCGATCCTGTTTCGGCCCCACGAACATCGCCTGAGTCGGACGAAATCGAAAGGTTGGTGGAGCCGCCGGGTACCGCCCCCGGGTCCGTAATGTCTATTCTGTCAAGTCGTGTAACGCCATAGTCAGCTTGCGCTGACAGCCCTTATATAGGGGAAACTACCCCCGCTTCACAAGGGGTTTTGCCCGAAAACTTTTTATCACATTGCGGGAACATTTCAGACCATCCTGTGCAGGGCCTCTCAGGCGTTGCACATGGGCGCGTGCCTGTCTATCCTGCGCCAAAACAGATTCCCCAAAAACACGACTACCCAGGACAGACACGGCATGCAGCAATATCTTGATCTGATGCGTCTGGTGCGCGACACCGGCACCCGCAAGGAAGACCGTACCGGCACCGGCACAATTTCCATTTTTGGCCATCAGATGCGGTTTGACCTGTCGGCAGGCTTTCCGATGGTCACGACCAAAAAACTGCACCTGAAATCGATCATTCATGAATTGCTGTGGTTTTTGGCTGGCGACACCAACGTCAAGTATTTGCAAGATAATGGTGTTCGAATCTGGAACGAATGGGCCGACGAAAATGGCGACCTTGGCCCGGTTTATGGGGGTCAATGGCGATCCTGGCGGGGGGCGAATGGTGAAACCGTCGATCAGATCAGCACCCTGATCAACCAAATCAAAACCACGCCCGATTCCCGCCGCCTGATCGTATCGGCATGGAATGTGGCCGATGTGCCCGACATGGCCCTGCCCCCCTGCCACTGCCTGTTTCAATTCTATGTCGCCGATGGCAAATTGTCGTGCCAGCTTTATCAACGCAGCGCCGACATTTTCCTGGGTGTGCCATTCAATATTGCATCCTATGCCCTGCTGACCTTGATGGTGGCACAGGTTTGCGACCTGGAACCGGGCGATTTTGTCCATACGCTGGGCGATGCCCACCTTTATACCAACCACCTTGAACAGGTGGAATTGCAATTGGCACGCACACCCCGCCCGTTACCGCAGATGCAAATCAACCCGACTGTAAAATCGATATTTGATTTCAAATACAGTGATTTCACCCTGAACAATTACGACCCGCACCCGCATATTGCGGGCAAGGTAGCTGTATAATGGACAATCGCAAAATCAACCGGGTTGCAGTGGTTGCCGTTTCACAAAACCGCGCCATTGGTACCAAAGGCTGGATGCCGTGGGATATTCCCGAGGATTTGAAACATTTCAAGGCCCTGACGCGCGGCAAACCTATGATCATGGGGCGGGTAACGTTTGAATCAATTGGCAAACCACTGCCCGGTCGCACATCTATTGTCGTCACCCGCGACAAAAGCTGGTCCTTTGCCGATGAGCGCGTCATTGTGTGCCATGATATCGAAACAGCCATTCAGACCGCAGATGACATCGCCATTCGCGATGGTGTGAACGAAGTTATCATTGCTGGCGGGGCACAAATTTACAAACTGGCCCTGCCCTTTACCACGCGTTATGAAATTACCGAAGTTCACGACGAATTTGATGGCGATACGTTTCTTCCACCGCTTGCAAATACAGAATGGCAGGAAATTAACCGTGACGATCGCCCCACCCCTGAAAGTGGTCCGGGATTTAGCTTTGTCACTTGGGAAAAAATCGCCTGAATGTGAAACGCGCGAGGGTCAGAACGCTTGATCCATATATGTTACCCCTTTATGGTAATACCACTTTCCACATCGTAACATCCTTGTGAGCACCATAAAATGGCCCGTCCTCGCGCCTTTGACGAAGACAACGTTCTTGATAACGCCATGAACGTATTTTGGCACAAGGGGTTTGAAGGCACCTCGGTACAGGATCTGGTTAACGAAACCGGCCTGAACCGCGCTAGCATGTATGCCAGTTTCGGCGACAAAAAAGCCCTGTTTTTGCGGGTTCTGGACCATTACATTCGAACGATCTCGGCGGCGCGGTTTGCCAAACTTGTTGAAATGCAAGATGGCCGACAGGCAATTGTCGAGACATTTCGCAGTGTTATGCGAAATGGTCTGGCTGAAGGCCGCAACAAGGGCTGCCTGATGGTTAATTCCGGCATGGAACTGGCCCCCCACGATGCCGAAACCGCCGCCATTGCCCGCCAGTCGTTTAAACGTACCGAACTTTTGTTTGTTGATGCACTGGTTCGCGCACAGGCGCAAAAAACCATCTCCGACACCAAAAACATCCGCGCCCTGGCCCGGTTTCTCGCAGGTTCCCTGCAGGGATTACAATTAATGGCCCGCCGCGCCGCCGACGAAGACACCATGCGCGATTTTGTCGATACCGCCCTTTCAACACTGGACTAAACATTAATCCGGTATCACTTCACGGTTTGACAACCGCAATCCCGGCACCGGCCTTTACCGGGCACAGCCCGATACCTGATCAATTCCGGTATTCGCGCTTTAAAGAATGTCTTTTTATCATCGCCCTTACACCTTCAAATTCCCAATAATACCGGCCATCCCGGCGTGTCGGGCGTCACCTGGCACCTGCTGCAATAATGATGTATCGCCAGCCCTGACTTTTACGCCGTAAATTTTACGATCATTGGCCTGCTTTGCCCTTGCCGACATCATCCCCTCTCGATATTGTTATGTTATAACATAACAATATCGAGAGGGTTATCATTCCATGCAAAAACTTCCTGTAACGGTTTTGTCCGGATTTTTGGGGGCTGGTAAAACCAGCGTTTTAAATCATGTTCTGAACAACCGTAACGGTCTGCGTGTTGCCGTTATTGTCAACGATATGAGCGAGGTGAACATTGATGCCGATCTGGTTCGACATGGCGGAGCCGATTTATCGCGTCTGGATGAAAAACTGGTCGAGATGAGCAATGGTTGCATCTGCTGTACGCTTCGCGACGATCTGCTGGCCGAGGTCCGACGCCTCGCCAGTGAAAACCGGTTTGATTATCTGTTAATTGAATCAACCGGCATTGCCGAACCCTTACCTGTTGCTGCCACCTTTGATTTTCGCGACGAGAACGGCGAAAGCCTGAGCGACGTGGCCCGGCTTGATACAATGGCCACCGTGGTTGATGCGGCCCGCCTGATAAACGATTACAGCTCGCAGGATTTTCTGCACGACCGCGGGGAATCGCTTGGCGAAGGCGATGAACGAACAATCGTTAACTTGCTGGTCGACCAAATCGAATTTGCCGACATTATTATTTTAAACAAAACCGACCTTGTAAATACCCACGAACTGGCAACCATTCGCCACATCATTCGCGCGCTTAATCTGGATGCCGAAATCATTGAAACCACGCGCGGGCATGTTCCCGCAGAAAAGATACTGGCGACGGGCCTGTTTAATTTTGAACGCGCCCATGAACATCCGTTATGGGCAAAGGAGCTTTATGGCTTTGCCGACCATATCCCGGAAACAGACGAATACGGCATTACCAGTTTCACCTACCGCTGCGCGCTGCCTTTTCATCCACAACGTTTTTATGACTTCATTCATTCCGAATGGCCCGGTGTCATTCGGGCAAAGGGGCATTTCTGGGTGGCGACCCGCCCGTCATGGGTGGGCGAAATCAGCCAGGCCGGGGCCGCCGTGCAATATGAAGCATTGGGCAACTGGTGGGTGGCGGTTCCGCGGCAACGCTGGCCCGAAGGCCCGGAATGGGATGCAATTCTGGATAAAATCTGGCACCCGGTTTTTGGTGACCGCCGCCAGGAAATTGTTTTTATCGGAACAGAAATGGATGAAGCAGCCTTGCGGGCCAGACTTGATCGCTGCCTGATCGACGACGATGAATTCTCGCAAGCCGTGCAACACCAAACCGCCCCGCACGCCCACACTTACGACGACAGGTTCAACCCTGCCCCCTTTGCCGCCCTGCCCGATCCATTTCCGGCCTGGGGCAACCAAATGTAACCCGACACATAATTTTGGCATTCCGCCCGTCCCAACACCGGGCCGGGATGCCAATGCCTGCCCTGGAATATTAACCTGAAAACGGCTGTTTCCGCTTTGGTCTGCGGATATCACGAGATCAGTATTTGCATCCACCGTGTCGTACAGCGTTGCGCCCTCCTGACAGCGTTCTGACAACAGAACGCACTGTCACGATATTGCCCGCTATCACCATTATTTTTCCATTATTATGATGCAATAAATCAGTGATACCAATTTACCCATGCGCAGAGGCTGCCATGCAGACGACGAAAGAAACCGCCGAATCCTTTTTTGACCGGCTCGCTGCACAGGATGCAACGGTTGCCGATATGTTTGCGACCGGTATGCAGTGGAACTTGCCGGGTGATAACAGCTATGACCACGCCGAACCTGTCGATAACATTTCGGCCCGGGCTGCGCTGTTTGGCCGCCTGTGGCCCAACCATGCCCCGGCCGAAAGCCGGTCAATGGGAACACGCCTTATGATCAGCGACCGCCATGTTGCCCTGTTTGGGCAAATCGGCGAAAAAGCCACGACATCGTCCAAACAGAAAATCCGCGATGTTGCCTTTCATCTGGTCATTGAAAACGGCAAAATCCGCCATTTGCACATGTATGAAGATGTCATGGCGGCCATTGTCGCATTTGATTTGATGGAAGATGTTTCAGGCGTTGCAGCGGCGTAATACCGCCGTTTTTTCCGGCAACACCGACGCATTACGCAAAACACACGAAATTGATGACGCACGAACCGATTGTGCAACGTTATAATCAACGGCAACCTGAAACCCTTCAGGTTGCCGTTTGTGTTTTGATAAATACAAGGTGCCCAAATGTCGCCCACACCCCAGGATTCCGGCCCGGCCCCTGTGGCAATGTCGCCCGAATTTAATCCAAACCACCGCACCCGGTTTTTCGCACTGATTGCGTTTCTGGTTCTGTGCCTGATCATTTCGGTTGCCGGTGGCGCCGCCACGGCAACCAGCGTCGGGGATTGGTACCAAACCCTGAACAAACCGTTTTTCAACCCGCCAAACTGGTTATTTGGCCCGGTATGGAGCATCATTTACGCCCTGATCGCGGTCGCTGGCTGGCGGGTATGGTGCAAAACCGGCTTTTTGCCCCAAACGGGCGGGCGCACCGTTTTCATCCTGTATGGCGCGCAACTGGTATTAAATCTGTTGTGGTCCTTTTTGTTCTTTGGCGCGCAGTCCCCACTGGCAGGGTTAATTGACATCGTTCCACTACTGGTACTGATCCTTGCCAACATCGCCGTGTTTTGGCCCATTGACAGGATGGCTGGCTGGTTGATGGTGCCTTATGCCTTGTGGGTAGGGTTTGCAACCCTGTTAAATTCGGCGATTTGGTGGCTGAACAGTTAAAAAAACGCCCCGAATTACCAGGATAAACGGTTGCACATAACGGCTGGATTTCCTAGTTCCGAAGCAGGCCGGATGCCTATTGCCATTCCGCATCCCTTAAAATGCCGAAAACCTGCCGAGGACCCATGACCAATACCAGCCACTTTCCCGAAATTCCCGAAACAGCGCAGGAAGTACATTTGCTGCGCTATCCCAGCGGCGTCCCCGCCCCTGACGACTTTTCAATTGTTGATGTTCCGGTATTAAAACCACTGGATGGCGAGGTTTTGATCGAAAACATCTGGATGTCGGTTGACCCTTATATGCGCGGCCGCATGAGCCCGCGCAAAAGCTATATCCCGCCCTTTGCCCTTAATGCCCCAATGGAAGGCCACGCCGTGGGCCGCGTTATTGCATCGCGCGATAAAAGGTTTACCGAAGGTGACCTAGTAACATCCATGACAGGATGGCGCAGCCATGCCTTGCTGGAACGCGATTATTTGCATCCCCTGCCCGATACCCCGGACATTCCCGAGCAGGCTTTTTTAGGCCCCCTGGGCATGCCCGGCATGACAGCATGGGTTGGTCTTAACAAAATCGCCCGGTACCAGGCTGGTGAAACCGTGTTTGTTTCGGCCGCAGCCGGTGCCGTTGGCTCGGTCGCGTGTCAATTGGCAAAGGCCAAAGGGTGCCGTGTTATTGGCAGCACCGGTAACGCCGACAAAGCTGACTGGCTAAAAAACACCATTGGCATTGATAGCGTCATCAATTACCGCGAAACCGATGACCTTTCCGCCGCCCTTGATGACGCCGCACCGCATGGCATTGATGTTTATTACGAAAATGTTGGCGGCCCTCATCTGGAAGCGGCCCTTGACCATATCAACATCAATGGCCGTATTGCCGTTTGCGGTATGATTTCGGTTTATAATGACCGCGAAAAAGCCACCGGGCCACGCAACCTGTTTCGCCTGACGGCACAACGTGCCCGCATGGAAGGTTTTATCGTTTCAGATCATTGGTCATCCTACCCCGAATTTGTCCGCGAAGGGGTTGACCTGGTACGATCGGGCGCATTGACATGGCGTGAAACCGTTTACGAAGGCCTTAACAAAGCCCCCGATGCCTTTATTGGCCTGTTCGATGGCAAGAACACCGGGAAAATGCTGGTTAAGCTGGCTGCCTGAAACGGTTTGCAAACAAAATAACGACCAAAACATACATAATGTTCTGGTCGTTATCCTTTGCAAACCAGCGGGCCAGCGGCCATTGTTTGTCCATACGGCCCGGCCCGTCACCTGTGACTATTATCCTGTTAAAGCTCCCAGATTTTCCCGCACCACATCAATCGCGGCATCAATTGTGTTTGATCGGTTTCTCGCAGCATACAGCCCATATTTCACCGTAGGTGGCGTTCCGCCAAAAGACGATGAAACGACGCGCATGGTTCGGGTATTAACGCTTTCGCTGGTCATCAATGCCAGGCCAAGGCCGTTTTCAACTGCCGTAATCATCGCACCCATATTATGGCTGGTCAGGACCACGCGAAACTCAAGCTCTGCCTCCATTAATTTGTCAAACATAATGCGGCGCCAGGCACAGGGCTCGGCATTAACAATCACATCCAGCGGTGAAGCAAGGTCAAGCGTTGCATCAATTCCGCATACCCAGTTCAGGTTTACATCCCAAACTTCCAACGGATCGGCCGAAAAGGCCGAGCATGTCGCCACTGCCAGATCCAGCATCCCGTCGTTCCAGCGCTGCCCAAGCGCGCTGCCGTGATCAATGGTCACATTCAAATGCAATCCCGGAAAAGTGCGCCTCAGCCTTGCAAGTGCCGAAGGCAGGGTGGAATCGGCGATGGTTTCTGTCAAACCAATACGAATTTCGCCAATCTCCACATTTTTGCGAAAATGCGCAGCGGCCTCCTCGCACAGCATCAAAATCCGCCGCGCATAGGCCAGCATCACTTCACCGTCATCGGTAGGCACCACACCCCGCCCGGTTCGTCGCAACAAGGGCTGGCCGACCACATCTTCCAGCCGACGAATTTGCATACTAAGTGCGAATTGCGTTCGTCCAAGCTCGCTTGCTGCACGGTTTATACTGCCATGCGAGCATACCGCAACAAACACCCGTAAAAGACGTGGATCAAATGCGTCTGATATCATCTCATACTGAATTCTGGTTTCTACTTTATCAGCCTACCCTGATCGCTTTCTCTCTCATACCGTCCAGACAAAATCAATATCGCAAAGGACGCACACCATAGTCATAGAAATCAGACAGGCACGGCAGGCAACACTCTCGATCCACAAAACAGATGCCGGGAAAATACTTTCCACGCATATGAAAATCTCGAACGGAGACTGATTTTGGTTAATATCTCACAGGAAACACCGGAACAAACCGATACCCGTTTACGGCAGGTCATGGTGCAAACACAGTTTAAGGCCTATGCCGAACCCTATATTTTCGATGAATTTCCGATTACGGAATTTTCAGCACGCATTCGCAAAGATGCACTGGCAATCGTGCGTGATGACGATGTCTGGAGCCAGCTTGTCCCTGCAAAGGACGATCGCGGCGAACAGTTTCAGATATTCAGGCTGCATTTCCCAGCCGGAGCGGACAATAGTGGCTTTGTCGGCTGGTTAGCCAACCACTTGAAACACAAGTATGGCACCGGTGTTTTTGTTGTTTGCGGGCAAAATAGCGCGCAAGGCGGAATTTTCGACTATTGGGGTTATCCTGCCGAACTTGCAAATGATATTCTTGCGGAACTGGCCAGTCTTAGAAACCAGGTCAAAACTGACTGATCAGCATATGATAATCGAAGTGCCTATCCCTTTGGAAAGCACTTCGATTAACCAGACAAAAGCACAGCGCCGATACTTAAACCCGCTACGGGTTCTCTACATCAGCAGCCAGCGATCCATTATTCGATAAGCCCAACCGGCCAATAGACGGCAGTCGAATGGCAGGGCGGTTAAAATCGATGCCGAAATTTAACCCCAGCAGGTTGATTTCAAGACCTTCTTCCAGCCCGGCGGTAAAACCTAACATGCCAAACAGGTTCGCCTGCACCCCTGTTCCCGACGGCGACAGGCCCACCGGGTTGGTAATGGCGCGGTAATCCTTGCCAATTGCATTGGCTGGCATATCAAGATCAAGTGCCGGAACTTCACGGCCAATATGGGCAATAAAGGTATTGCTGTTGGGGCCGGGATAGCTGCGATATTGCTGCGGATAGGGATAGGATTGCACCGCTTTTTCAACGTTATCAATGATCGCATCGACGCCGTCGCCGCGCAGATCAACCAGAACTTCCGGCTCTGCGCCGAACCACAATCCATCGGGAATGGCATAGTTGGTGCGAACAACATTGCCCCCACCCCAGCCAACAACATCATAACGGGTAAACGCATTGGCGCCGCTATGTTTAACAATGATCCATGTGTGAACGGCAAAATAACCCCGCCAGCTATAGGTCGATGCCGCATAGACCTGCACGATTGCGGTATCGACATTTGCCACCGGATCGGGGGCTATGCCCGCTGAATGGCGCGGCGCTGTGCGCCAGCTGTTCTTTGCACCATCATTGCCGGGGGGATTTTGGGCAAGGCTGATCCCGAATGGCAATATCAGCACCATAGCCAGCCCCAATAACAACGTTGTTCGACGTTTCAAATGATTCATCCATTTTCTACAATTGCATAACAGAGTACCCCCGTAGCCCCGCGTTGCCATTTCACAAATATGTCAGATTTGTTTACGTCGTCCAGTACCGGTGCGGATCAACTATACGTGTTTATTACGGCCCTGCGGCAAAACTGGTATCGTAAGCAAGATGGCTTGCACGCTTCATACGCCACCACGTAACCGGTGCCATTGCCGTGTATCGTTTGAAAAACCGGTTGAAATAGGCCGGATTGCGAAAACCGGAACCACAGGTTATCTGCACCACGGCCCAAAAGATTGTTCCAGCCACAGGCAGGCCTAAATGACACGGTCATGGATAAGTGGCAGGGGCGATTTACCGGTTACCCGTATGGTGGCCGATGCCAAAACCAGCGTAACATCAGATTACGCAGCACAAACAAACCGGCTGCAATGCCAGCCCCACCGAGGATCATGTTCCGATGTATGACATTAACCTGTTGATCAATAATACCGACACACCCGCCAGCCAGAACCGCACCTTTACCCGCAAAAACCCGATAACCGGCGACATTGCCACCACGGCCGCCGCGGCAACCAGTGCCGATGCCATTCGTGCCGCCGATGCCGCGGCAAGCGCGTTTCCTGCATGGTCAAAAACAGGGCCTGGTGCGCGGCGGGCCATTTTGCTCAAAGCCGCCGATATTATGGAAAGCAAAGGCGAGGAATTTGGCCGCCGGGTGCTGGTCGAAACCGGCAGCACCGCAATGTGGGGCGGGTTTAACGCCCATCTGGCCGCCAATATGTTGCGCGAAGCAGCATCAATGACCACGCAAATCACCGGTGATGTTATTCCATCCGATGTGCCGGGCAGTTTTGCCATGGGTATTCGCCAGCCTGCCGGTGTGGTTTTGGGTATCGCCCCCTGGAATGCCCCGGTCATTTTGGGCATTCGTGCCATTGCCATGCCGCTGGCCTGCGGCAATACGGTGATCCTGAAGGCATCCGAGCTTTGCCCCGCCATTCACCATTTAATCGGCGATTGCCTGCGTGAAGCCGGCGCGCCCGAAGGTGTGGTTAACGTGATTACCAATGCCCCCGAAGATGCGCCCGAAATTGTTGAAACCCTGATTGCCCACCCCGCCGTCCGCCGCATTAATTTCACCGGCTCTACCCGGGTGGGTCGCATTATTGCCGGGTTGGCGGCACAGCATTTAAAACCGGTTTTGCTGGAACTGGGCGGCAAGGCCCCGTTTTTAGTGCTGCATGACGCCGATATTGACGAAGCCGTTAACGCCGCGGCCTTTGGGGCCTATATGAACCAGGGCCAAATCTGCATGTCGACCGAGCGGCTCATTGTCGATAATGCCATTGGCGATGATTTTGTTGCCAAACTGGCCGCCAGGGCAAAAACCCTGACCGCGGGCGACCCGGCCGGGGGCGAACATATTTTGGGCGGCGTGGTTACTGCCGAAGCCACCCGCCGGATCGAGGAACTGGTGGCCGATGCCATATCAAAGGGGGCCAGGTTAATGGCGGGGTCGGGCAAGGCCGATGGCGCCTTGATGGACGCCACATTGCTGGACCATGTCACGTCATCAATGCGGATTTACAGCGAGGAGAGTTTTGGCCCGGTGGTCTGTGTGATGCGCGTGGATGACGAAGACGAAGCCATTCGCATTGCCAACGACAGTGAATATGGCCTGTCATCGGCAGTATTTTCGCGCGATGTTTCGCGCGCCATGCAGGTCGCCCAACAAATTGAAAGCGGCATTTGCCACATTAACGGCCCCACCGTGCATGACGAGGCGCAAATGCCGTTTGGCGGCGTTAAAGCCAGTGGCTATGGCCGATTTGGCGCCAAGGCATCGATTGATGAATTTACCGACATGCGCTGGATCACCATTCAGAACGGCAAGCGGCATTATCCATTCTGACGCGCCTTAAAATAACAAAGACAAGGCCCGGAAACGTTATGCTCCGGGCCTTGTACCTAAGCATGCAACCAATCTCAGGCGCGCAATGCTGCCTGAACCATAACTTCCAGCGCACTGGAAAACCGCGACCGGTCCTTTTGCGTGAAACCGGCATTACGGCCCTGCTCGCCGGTGACTTCACGCATATGGGCAGCAATTTCACGCCCGGCCAGCGCATTGGCAATATTGGCCTCGGTAAAGGCTTTGCCCGTCGGCCCCAACACATGCGCGCCCAGTTCCAGCCCGCGCGACGCCAGCGGAATATCGGCTGTGATAATCACATCATTGGTGCTGGCATTTTCGGCAATCCAGTCATCGGCAGCATCGGGTTCGGGCGGGACAAAAATGCTGTGGATCAGCGGGTTGCGCGACGGGCGAATGCCCCCGTTCGACACCAGAAACATTTCGATACGGTGGCGTTCGGCAACACGTTCGCATTCAGCCTTTACCGGGCAGGCATCGGCGTCAACAAACAGTCGGGGGCGCTGGGGTGTTGGGTTTTGATTTTGATCTGACATGGGCTGATCATCGCGTCAGATGCGCCAAAGTCAAGTGGATCATGCCTGTTGCGGGGGTGCTTCTTCGGCGGGGGCGTCGCCAATGATCAGCAACACCAAACCGCCAAGGGCAACGATAAAACCGGAAACCGCAACCGTGGCATGAAACGAATACCAGTTGGCAATGGTTCCCATTAAAAGGTTGCCGGTAAGGCCGCCGACAAACAATGTGCTGATATAATAACTGGTTGCCATGCCGGGCCGATGCCGGGCAAAATTTTGCACAAACGTCATGCCAATGGCGGCAAACAGCCCGTAATAAAGGCCATCCAACGCCCCCAAGGCCAGCACATGCAGCAAGGTTTGCGCATGATACACCAGCGCAAAAAACAACACCGCACAGCTTGCCGCAATCATCAGGCCCCTGCGTTCCCCAATGCGATGGATAACCCCGGCTGATGCGTAAATTGCGATCACCTCGACAAAGCATTTCACCGTTAGTTCAAACCCGGCGGCAGCGGGTGCCAGGCCAAGGCCGGTTGTGAAATAAAGCGGCATCGCGGTTAAAAACAATACATGCCCGGTCGAAATCAGATAGACCGGAATACAGGCCAGCACCAAACCGCGATTAAACGGCACCTTTTGCCCCGGCGTGATACTGCCGGGATGGTGGGTTTTAAAGGCTGGTGGCACCACACAAAAACAAAATAACAGCCACGCCGCGCCTAACACCGCAATGGCAAAATAGATGGCCGTGAAACCAAATGCGCCATAAACCGATAATGATATGGCGGGGCCAACCATCCAGCCCAGCGATGTTTGCATCCGCAACCAGGAATTAAACTTTTTAACGTCACGTCCGGTTTGTTCGGCAAACAAACGCCCGAACGAATACACCACCGATAACGCGCCGGACCCAACCCCGATCAGGACCGAGGCAATACCCGCATAAACCCAATACACCTGAAAGGTACCGATAATTCCCATACCGATGGTAAAGCAGGTAATACTGATTAGCAGCAAACGGCGAACCGGCACCCCGCGATCAATCGCATGGCCGTAATACCGGTTTGTTAACAGTGTTACCACCACCTTGATAATGGCCGCGACGCTAATTTTCCACGGTGCTTCGCCCAGCCCGTCGACAACAAACAAGCCCCCCAGCGGTGCCGATGTCGACGAGGCAAACGCCCCCACCAGCACAACCCCAAGAACAAGAAACGGGAAACGGTCGAGAAGGGCCATTGCACCGGTTAAAGGGGGCTGCAACTGCTTGCCGGATGTTTGCGCCGTATCTACCCGCTTGTTCATAACCGATCCATCCCCGACACACCTTCAAAACCGAAAGCCTGTTTTAGGGACTGTCGCGAAAGGGGAAAACCATAAACCGGCAACAACTGGAAACTGTCACATAAGTGACACCAGCCTAACCGGCCAGCCCGCCAACAAAATTTGCCAGTTCGGGTGTTTTAGGGTTAGCAAAAACCGCTTCGGGGGCCCCTTTTTCGTGGATGCGGCCATGATGCATAAAGACCAGTGTATCGCAAACCTCGCGGGCAAAACGCATTTCATGGGTCACCATCACCAGCGTCATGCCTTCTTCGGCCAGTTGGCGCACAACGGCCAGCACTTCGTTAACCAGTTCCGGGTCCAGCGCGGATGTGACTTCATCGCACAGCAACACGCGCGGCTTCATGGCAAGGGCGCGGGCAATGGCAACACGTTGTTGCTGCCCCCCCGAAAGCTGGTCGGGGTAATGGGTCATTTTATCGGCCAGGCCAACCTTGGTCAGCATTTCTTCGGCAATGGCGCGGGCTTCGGCTTTGGACTGTTTTTTCACCACCTGCGGCGACAGCATCACGTTTTCAAGTGCGGTATAATGCGGAAACAGGTTGAACTGCTGAAATACCATGCCGACATTCAGCCGCAGATCAAGAAGGTCGGTGTCATGATCGCCAACCTTTTTACCTGCGACCATGATGGTGCCGTCATCGATGGTTTCCAGGCCATTGATGGTACGCAAAAGCGTGCTTTTGCCCGATCCGCTGCGCCCGATCAGTGCGATAACCTGCCCTTCATCGATTTTCAGATCAATGCCCTTAAGGACCTGCACCGCGCCAAAACTTTTGTGAATGGCATGAAGCTCAACGAGAGACATTATGAAGTTTTCCTTCCAGGCGACGGGCATAAAGCGACAGCGGGTAACAGATGACAAAATAAAGCACAGCAACACAGCCATAGACGGTGAAGGGCGCGTAAGTGGCGTTCGTGATCATGGTTCCCGCCTTGGTTAGTTCGACAAAGCCGATAATCGAGGTCACAGCTGTGCCCTTAACCACCTGAACTGAAAAACCAACCGTGGGTGCGACTGCAATGCGCAAGGCCTGCGGCAGGATGATATAGCGCATTTGCTGGGTAAAATTCATGCCCAGGGTTGCCGATGCTTCCCACTGGCCTTTATTGACCGATTCAACACAACCGCGCCAAATCTCGGTTAAAAACGCACTGGTAAACAGGGTTAAGCCCAGCATCGCGGCGATCCAGGGCGAAACATCAATGCCGATCAGGGGCAAGCCAAAAAACAGAATGAATAACTGCATCAACAGCGGCGTGCCCTGAAACAGTTCGACATAGCCGCGCACCAGCCGCATGGCCCACGGGTTGCCTGCCGTGCGCACCAGCAATAACACCAGGGCGACAAACCCGCCCATGACAAAGGCCACAAGCGACAGCAATACCGTCCAGCGAGCGGCAAGCAGTAAATTATAAACAATGTCCCACAGGGTAAATTCAGGCATGGTGCCGCCGTTCAAACAAAAAGTTACCAAAGATTTTCAAAATCTGGCGCAGCACAATAGACATCACCAGATACATCCCGGTCGTAACGAAATAGACCTCGAAAGCGCGAAAATTCATGCCCTGAATATAATTGGCGGCAAAGGTCAGTTCTTCGGCGGCAATTTGCGAACAGACAGAAGACCCCAGCATGACGATCACCACCTGACTGGACAAAGCCGGCCAGATTTTTTTCAAGGCCGGGCGGATAACGATATAGCGAAAAATCTGCACCCGGTTCATCGCCAGGCTTTGGGCCGCTTCGATCTGCCCTTGCGGGATGGCCTGAATACCTGCACGGACAATTTCGGTCGAATAGGCACCAAGATTTATGACCATTGCCAGGGCAGCAGCCTGAAATTCAGACAGCTTTACCCCCAGCGCAGGCAAACCGAAAAAGATGAAAAACAATTGCACCAGAAACGGCGTATTGCGGATCAGTTCGACATAGACAGCCACAATCTGGCTGATAACCGGGATGCGTGAGCTTCGCGCCCACGCCCCTAAAATACCCAACCCGACACCGGCGACAGCCCCAACAGCAGCCAGTTCGGTTGTCAGCACAACGCCATCCAGCAGCAGTTTCCAGTGTGGAAGAATTGAGCCAAAATCAAATTGATAAGCCATTAAAAAGCTATCACCTGTTTGTCGCGATGAGATGAGATCAGAACTTTTCAGGCAACGGGTTGCCCAGCCACTGAATGGAAATGTCGTTCAGACGGCCATCTTTCAGCGACGCGGCAATAATTTCGTTTACCTTGGCTTTAAGTTCCGGTTCATCCTTGTTCAGCCCGACATAACAAGGCGAATTTTTAATCAGGAATTTCGGCTCCGGCTTGCGCGGCGGGTTGCGTTTGATAATTGCAGCGGCGGTTACGTTACCGGTGGCAATCACTTCGACCTGACCGGAAAGAAACGCGGAAATGGTGGCGTTGTTATCTTCGTATCGTTTGATATCGACATCTTTGGGCGCGATTTTCTGCAATTCCATATCTTCGATGGTCGCGCGCGTGACACCCAGGGTGTGACCACTAAGGTCTGCCGGGCCTTTAATTTCGATATCAGCCGGGCCAAAAACGCCGTTAAAAAACGGGGCGTACGGGTCGGTAAAATCGATAACCTTTTCACGATCCGGGTTTTTGCCCAGCGTCGAAATCACCAGATCAACCTTGCCCGTCGTCAGGTAAGGGATACGGTTATTGGTGGTGACCGGTACCATTTCCAGCTTAACACCCAGATCACTGGCAATCAGCTTGGCCATATCAATGTCATAGCCCTGGGGCTGCATATCGGTTCCAACAGTGCCAAACGGCGGAAAATCCTGCGGGACGGCGATTTTTATTACACCGGCATCCTTGATCGCCGAAAGCGCGCCCGCCGCCGATGCCCCGGCCAGCGGGGCCGCCATCATTGCCACTGCGGCAAGTGTTACCTTCAGGAAATTCTTCATGTGCCTCTCCGAATTGCATATTTGAGATAAGTTTAATTTTTGATCATTGTTAATTGGTGCATATTTTTTATACTATTGTCCATGCTAATTTTTGCATCGCAGCAAAATACAACTTCAAATTTTACGAAAAGTGTTGAAATATAACGGAATTAAAAATTTCCGCCTTATCCATCTGGTCTGACCAGTTAAGGGAGTTTCAATGAAACAAACCGAAAGCGCGCCCGAACGTGCCACACGAGAGATCAGAAAACTCATCAAAACCAGGGCATTACAAACAGGAGACTCGCTTCCCTCCCAGCGCATTCTTGCGCAGGAGCTTCACATCAGCCGCGCCAGCCTGCGCGAGGCTTTGGCAACACTGGAGGCACTTGGCCTTATTCGTGTTCAGGCCGGAAAAGGGGTGTTTGTGACGGACCCGCAAGATGGCACGCCGCGCGACGCCCGCTCCACCCGGCACGCAGCACAGGTCTATCAGTTCAGGCTGGCAATTGAACCTTATGTCGCGGGGCTGGCCGCACAGGCAAGAACCAACATACATTTGTCAGATTTGCAAAACAGCATTGAAGAAATGCGCCAGGCATTTCTTGATGATAATCTGTTTCAGGCCGCAAAGGCCGATACCGAATTTCATAATATTTTGCTGCACGCAGCCGATAATCCGCTATTTGCCAAGGCAATGCACCCTACGGCACAAAGCATTCACGAAAACCAGATGCTCCCCTTTGCCAACGCAGCAGCCATACAGGCCCCGCTCCAGGAACATGAACAGGTGTTACGGTTTGTACGCGAACGCAACCCGTCGCGCGCCCGCGATGCCATGCATTTCCATGTGTTAAGTGCCGCCACCCGGGCCAACATAGCGTTTTTACGCCCATAACCACGACATCGCAGCGTAAGCCGCACCACGACAACCACCCAATTCGTTAAGCGGTTATGGGTATTACACCTCAGACAGCATGACTGTTCGCAACCTCCCTGGCGGCCCCTGATCACTATTTTTCGGGCAGGGTTACTTTGTGCTGCGATGTTTTCGATATTTCCCGCAGGTGGCTGTATCGTTGCACCAAACAAAACAAACCCCGCCCGGTTACCCGGACGGGGTTTGCAATTTCAGCGTTACCTCGAAAGGCAACAAACCGAATTAGGCAGCGGTCAGATCGTCAGCCGAAACGCGGCCCGAACGTGAGTCGGTGCGCAGTTCGTAGTTGATCTTGTCGCCTTCCTGCGGGTGACGCAGGCCAGCGCGTTCAACTGCACTGATGTGCAAGAAAACGTCATTTCCGCCTTCGTCCGGCTGAATGAAACCAAAGCCTTTGGTTGCGTTAAACCATTTTACGGTACCAGTTGCCATTTTAATCTCTCCTATGAGTATAGTTGGCCCAAACTGTCAGACAGAACCCCGCGTGGATCCTGTCCATCTTTTTCGGAAATCAGCTTACGCGACAGAATGACGCGGGCGATTTCCTGTTTTCGACCGGCCACGATCAGAAGCATTCGCAGCTCCCCTTGCCGGACCGGAATTTCGTGAATTTCGGCTGGTACGCCCCGCATCGGCATTTGCACTGCCATTGCCGGTCGCACCGGATTTGCCCGATGACGTTTTACCCAGAAACGCTACGCTGGAAGCGATACGGTTCTGGCTGGCATCACTGCCGCCGTCACGGTCATTACGATTATTGCGCGGCGCGTTTCCGCGCACGGCACCACCATTGCCACTGCGCCCGGAACGGGCCGGGGCACCATCGCGGCTATTACGTGCAACAAACCCGGTTTTTACCGGCTGTGCAGCAGCCCCGTCTGTGGTGCCGCTTGCGGCGATATTTGTATTTTCACCACGCGGCGCATCAGAAGCCGGCTTCCGCCCACCTTTATAACGCCCTTGCGCCGGCTTTGCGGACGGGCCATCACTACGGTTGGCAGCGCCATTGCGGCCACCTTCTGCACGACGACCATTGGCACTGCCACCATTATTTTGGCGGCCACCATTGCCATTACCAGCCGCACCACGGCTGGAACGGCGCGGGCCTTGCGCAGCACGGTTCGCAGCGGATTCAGCTTCTTCCTGGGCTGCGGCCTTCGCATCGCGACGATCAATCGACGGAATGGTCTGGCGGGTTGTGCGTTCAATATCGCGCAGCAAACTACGCTCATCATCCGCACAAAACGCAATCGCATGGCCCGCAGCACCCGCACGGGCGGTACGACCAATACGATGAACGTAGCTTTCAGGAACATTGGGAAGTTCGTAATTGACCACATGGGTCACGCCATCAACATCAATGCCGCGTGCGGCAATGTCGGTGGCAACCAAAACCTGAACCTGACCATCCTTAAAGGCTGCCAGGGCGCGTTCAC
Organism: Thalassospira sp. NFXS8; assembly: GCF_040148805.1. Taxonomy (NCBI): domain Bacteria; kingdom Pseudomonadati; phylum Pseudomonadota; class Alphaproteobacteria; order Rhodospirillales; family Thalassospiraceae; genus Thalassospira; species Thalassospira sp. NFXS8. The sequence continues at coordinate 1,256,162 of NZ_JAGEMF010000001.1, forward strand.
GCTGGTTCTGGCTTTTATTACCATGAATGGCGGAAGCACTGATTTTGCAAGATTCCAGATGGCGCGCCACCCGGTCCGCCCCGCGTTTGGTGCGAGTAAAAACCAGGGTCCGGCCAAAAGCAGGATTATCAAGCAACTCGGCCAGCAAAGCCCGCTTGCGTGATGCCTCGATCAGATAAACCGACTGATTGACACGTTCAGCAGTAGTGGAGACCGGCGTTACCGAAACCTTGACCGGATCGCGCAGCATATCGCCGGCAAGCTGTCCGATCTGGGTTGGCATGGTAGCCGAGAAAAACAGGTTCTGACGGGATTTTGGCAGCATCTTGACGACACGGCGGATCGGCGGCAGGAAGCCGAGATCCAGCATGTGGTCGGCCTCGTCGAGAACGACGACTTCGACCTGGTCAAGTTTCAGCTTGCCGCTGTCGACATGGTCAAGCAAACGGCCCGGCGTTGCGACAAGCACATCGACACCCGGCGTAATTGCCTTGATCTGCGGACCGGGGGAAACCCCGCCCACAACAACCGCAACAGTGGTTTTGGTAAAGCGGCCATAAGCACGAAAGCTGTCGCCAATCTGTGCGGCCAGCTCACGCGTCGGCGCCAGCACCAATACACGGCAATGCCGGGGTGCGGTCCGTTTTTCTGATTTGGAAAGACGGTCTAATATCGGCAGTGCAAAAGCAGCGGTTTTGCCGGTGCCGGTCTGGGCAATACCCAGAAGATCTTTGCCTTCCAGAAGGGAAGGAATGGCCTGTGCCTGAATGGGCGTCGGCGTAACGTAACCTTCGTGCGTTAAGGCTCGAAGTACGGGCTCGGCCAGGCCGAGATCCGAAAACTGGGTCAAATAAATAGTTCTCTTAGGTTTGCAGCAGCAGACAAAGGGAATCGGCCCTTGATATGTTTAACTTACAGGTCTGCGCCTTGCATCTCTTTCGAATTACCCGCGTAGCAGGGCAGTTCCATGCTGTTCTTCCGTAACCACTCAACAGGCAGGAACAGGTTAACGTTCCTTCTACGCTACTGGAGCAATCAAATGACTTGGGCAAGATACGCAGAGTTCCATGACGTTGTCAAACGGGATATTTCAACCTGCCCCCAAGGTTTTTAGCGAATCTACAGAGAACTTAGAGTTTCTCATCTAAAAAAACATTTTCGCGATGCCAATTCAGGCATTCGGCATTTGGGGTAAACCGAAACGGTAAATTAAGACTGCATCCGTCAAATTTACCGAAATAACTCATAGAGATATCGGATTTATCGTCTTGTAACTTTTTGCTCAACCTGATGTGAAATTGGCTGTCTAGCGTCCAAAACCCTAGGTCAAATGCTTTATCATGGATCGAACAAAGAGAGATGCCATTATCAGGCCGCAACCTTAAATCGTGGCGCTGATTCCACGGCACGATATGCGATGCGACCAATAAGTTTGTTATCTTTAGCCCACAGACTCCACATTGATGATAATAACCCGATAACACTGCATCTCGGAAAAATGACTGCCCGACGCGATTTTTACGCAGGGAAACACGCTCTGTCACCGCTGGGGGCCGTCCCAAAAACGGCATATCTCCTTCGTCAAATTGACGGGGTGGCAGCACTGAACCATTAAGGCCATCGTCGTACTGATCGCAATCAAGGACGCGCATGACGGCATCTTCAACCTTAGCAACGATACTTTCCGGATCAGCAACAAAGGCTGCCATCAAGTCGCGATCAGCCTGACTTGCCCCTTTTAGGCCCTTGCCGTTCATCGCCGGGTCAAGACTGGCGAAATTACATAACTTCATCGCCAGCGAACTTGGTGTCCGATCCAGCACTTTAGAAATCTCGATAATGCGAGGTTGATATTGGTGGAATTGCCCAAACTCAAGCTCGAAATAAATCTTAAGGGCCACCAATAATTCAGTTTCGCCCCACCTACGACCCGCCATGCATCCCCCAAAACGCTAAGAAAGGCGCATAAACCGCCCCCTAGCACAGATTGGAAGATATTGATTTACAATCAGTTACCGGCACCCTTATTGGCCAGCTGCCCCACAAGGATTGTACGCCCCGCAAGGGTTTTCAGCAGCACAGGGATTGCTCATTGCTGGCGCACACGGGTTGCCCGCAGCACAGGGATTAAACGCCCCGCACGGATTACTTGCCGCACAAGGGTTACTCGCGGCGCATGGATTATATGCGCCACACGGGTTAGCTGCACCGCACGGGTTTGCCGCACAGCAGGGATTTTCAGCAGCACAGGGATTAAACCCGGCGCACGGGTTGGCATTGGTGCCCGCTGCACCGCAAGGGTTGGCCATGCAGGGGCTGGCCGCTGCACACGGGTTGCCTGCGCCACAGGGATTAGCCGCCGCACACGGATTTCCGTTATCCGATGCCGCCGGTGCCGGTTTGGCAATAGCAGGTGGATTAGGGGTGGCTGTGGCGTGGCTAAAATGGTCGGCGGCGATGGCACCTGTTGCCGCCAGAAAAACCGCGCCATAGAGCAAATAATTACGATCGGTCATTTCTTTTTAAATCCATCAAGGCCAAAAACGGGGCGAACGGCAATGCCAAGCAAACTGCCGGTAAAGGCCGCCGCAAACCACAACCAGCCATGCAGGCTGCCCGATGCAATGCCACTAAACAGCGCACCAATGTTGCAGCCAAAGGCAAGACGGGCACCATACCCCATCAAAACGCCGCCAATTGCCGCAGCCACAAGCGATGCCAGTGGCACCCGCACCCGCGGGGCAAATTTACCGCCCAGGGCCGCTGCCAGCGCCGCCCCGATCAGAATGCCAAAATTCATCACCGATGTATCATCGGCCAGCACTGAATTATGCAGGGCGCGCGCCGGTCCGGGCCAGTTCCAGAACGCCCAGTTTTCAACACCAACGCCAAACACCTGGGCGATTTTAGCGCCCCAGACCCCAAACCCGAACGTGATTGACCACGGGTGACCGGTCACCAGCAAGGTGATGACGTTCATCCCCGCCAGCAAAAGACCGGTTCCCACCAGCGGCCATGGACCGTGAAAAAAACGCGGCCAGCCTGAACGTGACGGGGCAGAAACCGTTTCAAGCGCCCCATGGGCGCGACGTTCAATCACCACCGTAATCAACGCGACCAGTGCCAGAGCAACAAGCGTTACAGCCACCCCGCCTGCCGGGCCAAAAACCGCCCCCAGCCCCACAGCGGGAATGGCCGGCAAGGTCAGCCACATGGGCAAATGAGCCGTGCCGATGAGCGCACCGAAAACAAAAAAGGCCAGGGTCACCAACATGCGGGCCGAACCACCGCCCGCCGTAAACAGCGTACCGGAACCACAGCCACCGCCAAGTTGCATGCCAAAACCAAACATCAGGGCCCCGACCAGCACCGACACCCCGACCGGGGCCAATGCCCCGACAATCGGGTTGCCCAAAGGTGCGCCGAAGGCAAGCAGGGGAATAAAGGCAATGGCGGCAACCGCAATCATCAGCAACTGCGCCCGCATAGCGCGCCCGCGACGCTCAACCGCCATGCGACGCCAACCGCCGGTAAAACCGAATGACGCATGATAAAGCGCAAGCCCCAACACCCCGCCAATCAGATAAACCACCATCTGATGCAGGCTAACGGCCTGGGCAATAATCAGCGCAACAGCAATAAAGATAACGGCACAAATCGCCGCCGGGCCACGATCAAAGGTAAATCGGGGCATGGGTGCGCTTTGGGTGCGGGCCGCAGCCCCGCTGGTATCAGCCATGATTGATCCTGAATATTTTGATTTTCAGACAAAGCCGGGCGCATCGAACGCATAAGGGGCCACTTGAAGATATGATCAAGCCGCCCCTGAAGTTCCGCCCCGGCATAGCCCGATATTGTTACGCGCAGCGCCGGTATGTTTGCCTCACAATATAAGAGTGATGTTTCAGCCCCCTGCCCCTGCAGGGATCACCCCATAATGCAAACACATACCGGCAACCGTAAAAACCGCGAAATTATTGGGTTTTTACCACATCGCGCGACGGATCGGCGGCCCATTCGGTCATCGAGCCATCATACATTTTAGTGTTTTTGTTACCCGCCACTTCCGACAGGCCAAACCATGCCACCGACGCCCAATGGCCGGTGTTGCAATAGGTGATTTCCTGACTGTTCTGCGAAACACCGGCTTTGCCTGCCAATTGTTCAATCACATCGGCAGCAACAAATTTACCCTGTTTCTCGTCATAGAATTTCGACTGTGAAATATTGACCGCACCGGGGATCGCACCATAACGGGCAACAACCGGGCTTTTGCTTTTGCCTTCAAACTGGGCTTCGGGGCGGGCATCAATCAGGGCAACGCCATTGGCCTTTGCCGCAGCAACATCATCGGCACTGGCAACCAGTTCAGGGCGATAATGGGCGGTGAAAGCCACCTGTTGCGGGGCAACGGCATCGGTCGAAATGTCACCATCGGCAGCAACCCAGGCCCGCTGACCGCCATCCAGAATGGTCACGGCATCGTGGCCCAGCACCTTGAAAGTCCAGTAAACACGGGTGGCAGCGCCAAAATCGCTGGAATTATCGCCCGCGGGGACAATCACGACCTGCTTGTCGTTATCAATGCCAAGGCTGCCAACGCGCTGCGCGATCACGTCAACGGGCGGCAACATGGCAACAACGTCGCCAACCTTTGAACGCCAGCCAAATTTGCCATAGGGCGCAGCAACCGCGCCAGGGATGTGCCCCGCAGAATAGGGATTGCCCGATTTACCCGGCGAACGAATATCAACCACAACCATTGACGCATTGCCAAGGTTATCGGCCAGCCAGGATGTATCAACCAGCGGCTTTTCGGTCAAACGTTCGGCCTGGGCGGCGGTTGCGCCAACCATCAGGGAAATGGCGGCGATGCCTGCCAGAATATAAGAACGCATGGTATGCAACCTCCAAAAAGAAATTCGATTTGTAGGTCTTATATATTTTCCACTACTAGTTAGTCAAATTTTTTTAAATAACATAATTTATTGTGTTAATTTTGATCCATCAAAATTCCCGGCAATGCACAACACGGCATCGACAACACCATCATTTATTGACCCTTGCTGGATAAAAATACAATTTGATTAGTTCCCGGCCCCGGGCACAACCACCCCAAGGGCGGCAAAGGCAGTGCCAATCCGGTCTATTTTCCGTATTTCGGCCTCGGTCGAGCCCGTATCATCCGGCCCTTTGTAGTACGAACAATATTCCGGAATGATCAGTGTGTTTTCAATCACCCGCAAATCATAAAAATCGCCAATGGCGTTCCGTTCAATGATCAGGTGCATTTTGGCGTAGGGGTATAAATCCCCGTCAATCACAACGCCATGTTCGGTTAAAACACACGGATCATATCCGTCGGTCCAGGGGCGGGCATTGTTATTTAGAAATGTTAGCGCAACATCCGCTGGCATAAAATCAACTGCCGTGCGGTCAATCGTCGCGTCTTTAAATTCGCACCCGGCCAGCATAAAAGCAGCCAGGCACCCCATCCCCAAAAATCGCTTTTTCATACTTGTTCCCTAAAACTGTAACGGCAAGAACCCGCCCTGTTCCTGCCGCTGTGACCTTTAATTTGGCATCACAGGCGATGACGGCCGCTATCTGTATCCTGATCCTGTGCCGGCCTGTGCGATCATGACCTGTTATTTTGTTTGTGACCCGCTTAACCCGGCAAGTTCTTGTTGCGCCGCATTCATCGCGGCAAGTTCCGCCGGGCAGCGCGACGGGGGAACATCCCCCGACACCACAACCGCCATCCCGGATGTTAACTGATTAAAACTGTTATCTTCCGGTATGGCCGAGATGGCCCGGGGGTTGGGCTTTTTACCCGGCTTTAATTTTATCAGTACGCCATCATCACGTTGCACCAGCATATCGCCACCAGGGCCGGACGGGCTGTCGAGATCAACAACAACAAATCCCCAATCGGCGCGCACTTCGCGAATAACCCCAACCCGGTTTAACGAAATCAGGCTGGCCTGACATTGGGCAAGACGGGCATTTGCCGCATTCAACCGGTCCCGGGCCTGCCCCAGCAGCAAGGCTTGCCGGGCTTCGGTATTTTGGCTAAAGGGCAAAAAGGCAACAACGGGCGCATCGGCTGTCGGGTCGGCCTCGATCGCATCAAAATCCTTGTGCGACAAAAACACCGTTTCAAATTTGTTGCCCACCCGCACCCCGGCCATAATGCCCGATGGCATCAGGGAAACGGTTGCCAGATGCGACCGCAAATTGCTGCCCACTTCCTCGCTACGTTCCCAAACCTTTCCCCCGGTCGAGGCGGCATAGCGGGTGATTGTAAAAAAGCTTTTGCCTTCTTGCGGGCCGGTTTCAGGCACGATAACGCCGGTCACCACCACACCTTTATTATCCGCAGCAAAGGAAAAATCCCCATCGCGATAATCAACCATGGCCCCTAAATCAACAACCCAAGGCACGGCACCTGTTGTTGTATCCACAACATACAAACTCCCGCGTGACCGCCTTGATGCGCCAAAGCTACTTGCGCCATACAAATATATATGGCGCCCGTCCGGTGACAGGGCGGCTTTCGTGACACGGGTGTAATTTCTGTGTTTTTCCCAAAAATCCTTGCCAAAGCCGGTGGTTGGGGGCTGCGGCTTAACCACACGCAGCAACTGGCCTTGCGCGTTTAAAACACGCAGCACCGGGTTGATCCCCTCCATGTGCAAATAGATATTCCCGGCATCATCGCGAACCATCGCCGCCAGATCATCACTGACATTCTTTTCTTTGGGGGGCACATAACGCCACTGCGTTTTACCATCCCCGTCCAGCCTTTCGATATAGTCCTGCGCGCCAATCAACGTATAGGAAACAATCATTCCGCCTTTGCCATCGGCCAGCACCCCGGTTCCATATGCATTTTTACCCGTGCTGGAACCAATATTTCGCTGCCACACAACGCGCCCCAAGGCATCATAGCGCACAAAAGCAGCATTTGCTGGCACCGTCCGCTCAATCGGGGTCGGCCCATAGGTACTTCCGGCCATCACAAACTGGCCATCTTCCAACAAGGTTCCGGCTTTGAAAAATGCACCGCTGGTCCCGCCCAGAACACTGCGCCATTGCACCACGCCCCGCGCATCGACAAAACTGCTTACGGCGTTTGAATACCCCAAATCTTCGCCCGTGCTGCTTGCAGCAATATGGCTGCCATCGGGATATGTCAGACGAATGGGGCCAAAAGGTTCGTCGCGGCGCCAGCTTTTATCCAGCAGGGTTTGGCGGGCCTTTAATTCATCGAGCATCGCCTGCGCACGTTTTTTCAGGCGTCCTTTGCCTGCCATATATCTGGTCAGGCTGGCTGTGGCGGCATCATTGCGGTGCATCCGCATCAAGGCCTGGCCTTCGGCAAAGTTAATTTCATTTCCCAGCGGCACGTTTAACGCCCGCAAACGTGCAATCATTTCCAGCGTATCGCCGTCATCCGCCCGGATAACCGCATCGCCCAGTGCCGTTGCCAGTTGTTTAAAATCATCGCTGGCTGATGCGACCGGTGCGGCATGTGCCATTTGCACCTGGGGCATCGCCATGATTGCCAAAAACAATGCCATCACGCAAAGCAAAAACCCGGGCATGGTGCCGCCGCGAAACATAGCTGTTTTCATGATATCACCCATGCCCGGGAACAACGCTGATTGCGTTTGATGCATCGCATTGGCGCGCCACGCTGTTACAGTGATAGGTGTTTCGCCGAACCAGAATATAGGATGGCAGCGACATTTTTTCGGCCATATCGCGGTCATAAGGCAAAAGGGCATCTTCACAAAACAGGATAAAGCCCTGCTGATACGGCACCCGGCGATGGTCTATATCCGCCGCCGCACAACCCACATATTCCAGCGCCTGGGACATGGTATTTTTAAGCTCGGTTTTCTGAATCGGGCCATCACAAAACCATTGTGTGTCGCCAAAATCGGCCGATGTGTTTTCCCGCGTATAACAATAGGCAACGGCTTCCATCCGTTTTACCGGTTCACGCGCCGCAAGCAAAACGCCGCCCGGCCCGCCAGATGCCCCTGCCCCCGCATTCGACGCACCGGCACCGGTGCCCGCGCCCGCGCCCGCCTTTGGCGCCAAAGGCGACATCGCCGTTCCACCACCAAAGGCAACATAGCTATCAGAACCCTTATTGCCCGTTATCGCGCCACCGGCCCCACCCTTGACCACACCGGCCATAATTGTTGCTGAGGCGGCCGCACTGCTTTGCGCGGCACTGGCCTGTCGGGCAGCGGCAAGGCGGGCGGCTTCGGCCTGTTTGCGGGCATTTTCCACCTGGGCCTGCGCCGCACGGGTCGCTGCGGCATTTTGCGCGGCGACAAGCCGCGCCTCGGCATCGGCCTGGGCGCGGCGGGCGGCATTAAGTGCATTTACCGTGGCATACGCATTTTCCGAAGCGGCACGGCCCTGTATTTCGGCCTGGGCAATGTTGTTTGCAGCCCGGTTAATCGCATCCATGATCGTGGCGTTATTTTGCGCCTGCGCGTTTGAGGCACCTGAATTGCGAATGGCTTCAATGCGGGCAATGTCGGCGGCACGGCGGGCGGCCTTTATTTTCGCTTCGTTTTCTTCCACCAGTTTTGCCTGGCGTTTTTTCTCGGCCTTGGCTTTTTCATATTCGGCCCACTGAATCTCCATTTCAGCGTTGCGAATGGCATCAAGTTTATCGCCCTCTATCCGGCGGGTTTCGCGGGTTTCCTGTTCCAGCTTCACCCGGGCATCAAATTCGCCCAGCGAACGGCCCAACGCATCGCCAAGCACCTGGTCAAGGTAACCGGCACTGTCAACCGCCCCTGCGCTAGCACCAGAAGCAACCAGCAAAACCACCGCACATAACGTGATCTTCCGCAACATGGTGCCCCTCTCCATGCCATACCCCATACAGGAAGATACCCCCGCCCCAACCTCAGGGCAAGACGGATAAGCACACCGTTCGCGTTAAAATCAGGGGCGCAGGCTGCTAAGATAGCGGGCATATTCACCGGCAAAGGCCGCGTGAACATCGCTACTGCGCAAAACCGGCGGGCGGCTAAGATAACCATGCAGGGTGGCCATGATAAACTCGGCCACAGACGATGCCTGAATGTCGGTGCGAACATATTTGCCAAATTGCGACCGGCTGATATGCCCGGCCAGCCCGCGCCGCCAATAGCGATAAACGCTATCAACCCGTTTGCGGGTGGCATCGTCCATGTTATCAGCCCCCGAAGCCAGCCGGGCCAGCGGGCAACCGTGATTTAATATTTCCGGGGCATCACGGGTGCCAAGCCTGTCTACCTGCGCCATCAAAACGGGTAAAACATCCTGTTCAAAGGCCAGCGCATCCAGCCATATATCATCGATATAGGCTGGCAGGCATTCGTCAATCACCGCATTTGCCAATTGCGCTTTACTGCGAAAATGGTGGTAAAGTGCGCCTTTGGTCACTCCGGCCAGGTCAATAATATTGGCAATCGATGCCCCGTCTACCCCGGCCCGGCGAATTTCGGCAAACCCGGCATCCAGCAGTTTTTGCCGGGTCCCGTTGGGGTCGCGCGGGGTGCGCAATTGCAACCGACGTTCGCCATCGCCTTTGCCATCACGGCGCCAGCCATCTTCATTTTCGTCATCATCGCCAAGAACCAGCGGTGTCAGGTGTCGGATGTCGCTCATATCGTTTTGATACGCCGTAATGTGACCATAACTATGCAAAGGGTTACCTCTTTTAGCCCCAAGGTCAATAACACCTGAGGATAACGACGTGAGATATATCACCTTTCTTTCATCCCCGATCGGGCTGTTTTTGTGCCAGCCCCTTGCAATTCCAAATCAATAAGGCTCTATTTGCAGGCTGATTGCGCCGGGTGCCTTTCCGGTCCATATCGTGTGTCGGACCTTATCGTGACGGCCCACGTGGCCATTCCCGCCTCGACGGATAAAAAATGTATATTCATTCAATCGCCTTTGTCGCCGCCGAAACCAAAATTGCTCAGGATGCCATGTATCGGCTCAAGCATCGCTACGGCCATGTTTCGCCCGACAAGGCCGAGGTGATTGTCGCGCTCGGCGGTGATGGTTTCATGCTTGAAACCCTGCATCGCTATATGGGGCGCAAGGTGCCGATTTATGGCATGAACCGGGGCACCGTCGGCTTTTTGATGAATGAATTTCGCGAAATCGATTTGCCCGACCGCATTGCAGAATCCCAAACGGTGGAACTGCACCCGTTACAAATGGAAGCCCACACCAAGGATGGCGGCAGCCTGTGCGCCCTTGCCATTAACGAGGTATCGCTTCTTCGTGAAACCCGGCAAGCCGCAAAATTACGCATTAAAATAGACGGGGTGGAACGCCTGCCCGAACTGGTTTGTGATGGCGCACTTGTGTGTACCCCGGCGGGTAGCACGGCCTATAACCTGTCTGCCCACGGGCCGATTTTGCCCATGGGCAGCGGTTTAATGGCCCTGACCCCGATCAGCCCGTTTCGTCCGCGTCGCTGGCGCGGGGCCTTGCTGCCCGAACGGGCCGAGGTTGTTTTTGAAATTCTTGATGCCGAAAAACGCCCGGTTTCCGCCGTGGCCGATTACACCGAAGTCCGTGATGTTTCCAAGGTCATTGTCCGCGAGGATCGCAGCATGAAAATCCGGCTGCTGTTTGACCCGGAACACAATCTTGAAGAACGTATTCTAAAGGAACAGTTTGTCGAATGAGCGCACACCCGACCGAAAAAACCCTGGATTGGCTTGAAAAACTGATCAGCCACAAAACCACCAGCATGGATTCCAACCTGGACCTGATCAACCAGGCGCAGGACTTCCTGCAAGGGCTTGGTTATCGCTGCCATACGGTGTTTGACGACGATCATGGCAAAGCCAACCTTTATGCCTCTATCGGGCCGGATATTCCCGGCGGGGTGATCCTTTCGGGCCATAGCGATGTGGTGCCGGTCGAAGGCCAGGTCTGGCAAAGCGACCCGTTCACCACCGAAATTCGCGGCGACAAACTTTATGGCCGGGGCTCCTGCGATATGAAGGGCTTCCTCGCCTGCCTGATGGGCAAGGCAGAACTTTTCGCCAGCGCCAATCTGCGCGTACCGATCCACATCGCCTTTACCTATGACGAGGAAGTGGGCTGCATCGGCGCACCGCGCCTGGTTGAAATGATCAACGATCTCAATTGCAAACCGGCCATGTGCATTGTCGGCGAACCGACCAGCATGCAGGTCATTACCCAGCATAAAGGCAAGTTTTCCGGCCGCGCCCATGTTACGGGCCGTTCAGGCCATTCGTCCCTTCCGGGCGAAGGGGTGAACGCGGTTGAGTTTGCCGCCGAACTGATTGTGTTTCTTAAAAAACTCGGCGCAAAATTCCGCGACGAAGGCCCGCACGATAACGATTTTGTCCCCAACCACACCACGGTCCATACCGGGCTGATCCAGGGCGGCACCCAGCTTAATATCATTCCGCAAAATTGCTGGTTCGATTTTGAATATCGCAACCTGCCCCTGCATGATCGCGCGGAAATCCGCAAAACCATTCAGGACTATCTCGACAATACCTTAATCCCGGAAATGCGCCAAACCTACCCCGAGGTCGGCATCGAAATTGAAACCGTTGCCGATGTCGCCGGCCTTGCCACCGGGGATGACGACGACGTGACCCGCCTTGTCATGGAACTGACCGGGGCGAATACCACTGGCAAAGTCAGCTTTGGCACCGAAGCGGGCATTTTCGCCGAACTGGGCGACATCCCCACCGTGGTTTGCGGCCCCGGCAATATCGAACAGGCGCACAAGCCGGACGAGTTTATTGCCCTCGATCAGTTGGTCCGGTGTGAGGTGTTTTTGGATAAGTTGGTGAAGGCTGTTTCAAGCTGAACTTACAAAATTGAAACTTCGTAAAAGCAACTTTTTTTGAGGTTCTTTTTTAGTCAAAATTCTACTTCACAAATGAATTCATCTATCCTTAAAATAGATACCGGAGTAAACACACACTACTAAACGGGACATCAGAAAAGATGAAAATAACTTACCCCGAGTTAGAAATTTCTCCAGACCGCGGCTTCGCCCCTGAAATAGACATATTTACACGTAAAGACTTCGGGGAACGGTTAGCAAATTTGATTGAAAAATCAGATGACAACCCGGTGATCGCTTTAAATGCGGGGTGGGGTGAAGGCAAAAGCACGTTCATAAAAATGTGGCGCGGACACACCACCAACCATCGCGAAAATAAAATCAAGTCAATATATTTTGATGCGTTTGAAAATGATTACCAAAAAGACCCCTTCCTTACTCTAGCGTCTGAAATATACCAACTCATCCCAGAAACTGATAAACAAAAACAAAAGAATTTTCGAGAAAAAGCGTCTAAAGCCTTAAAGTCAATAACAAGAGGAATAGTCAAAGTAGCTGCCAAAGCTGGAACAGCTGGAATAATAGATGGAAGCGACATTGATTCGGCTGAGAATTTTATGTCAGACTTAAGATCAAAAGAAATAGATCACATCGTTGACGAAAAACTCGAAAATGCAAAAAAAGATAAATTAAATCTAAACAAATTTAAGGAATACCTAACGGAATTCTCCGAAGAAGCGGGCGAAGGCGCACCACTCGTCTTTATTATCGACGAATTAGATCGCTGTCGCCCAGACTTTGCGTTGGAGTTGTTAGAGCAAATAAAGCACCTATTTTCCGTAAAAGGAATCACGTTCCTTCTGGTCACAAACAGACTTCAGCTTGAGAATTCAATCAGAGCCAAGTACGGATCAGAAATCAACGCAACAAACTATCTCCACAAATTCATTCATTTATGGATAGAATTACCGAGACCATCAAACGAATATAAAGACCTCGGTTCAATTTTTTTCAAACACGCATTAAATAAAATGTCAGAAGATGGTGAAAAAATACTCAACACGGATACTGTTCAAATTCTTTTATCACTAATAAAGTACTACCAACCATCGTTTAGAGAAATTGAAAGAACACTAACCTATTTCGCCATAATAATGAACATGTCAGAGCAAAAAAGATACGTATCTTTCGTTCAAATCACCGTAGCAATCGTTTGTTATTTCTTCGCAAACCAACCGAACATATTGAAACCAATAGATGGTGAATTAAGTTATGATCAAATTATAAAGGCATCCCGATTAGACAAAGCCGACCCACGTACAGATCCCTCTTACCTAGAGAACGTTAAAAATACTATAAAATACGACCTAGCAGATGCAGATACCCAAAAAGAAATGTCTAAGAAAAATAGTTTCTTCATCGACAACTTCGGCAGGCCTCACATCAGCATGATTAAGGAAATAAAAACCTGGCTATCAGAAATCAATATCGATTAAAAATCGTAAATTTCCAAGTCATGGTTCTGATATATTCAAATGAATTAGCTACATCGTCTTAAATCTCCATAGCCTCTGCCTTGTGCCGATCCCCCACATTCTTGGCAACGTCAAAACTATCCACTGACGCGGCCTGCCACCAAAGATCATACGGTGTGTCTTCCGGAGCATCGACCAATTGGTTTTCGGCGACGAACGGGTAAATCTGGTCCGCCGTACGGGCTTCTGTGGGGCTGATGCGGTGAAACAGGTGATGGGGTTCGAGGTCGTGGATGCTGTCCAGCCCGGCAGAGCTTGAAATTTGCAGGGCCGCGTGGACGGTTTTGCGGTGGAAGCGTTCGACCTGTTCGGCCTTGTCTTCTACCACCAGCCCCCGCTGGCGGCGCGGGTCCTGGGTTGCGATGCCCGTGGGGCAGTTGCCTTTATGGCAGCTCATGGATTGAATGCAGCCAATCGAGAACATGAAGGCCCGGGCGGCATTCACCCAGTCAGCGCCGAGTGCAATGGCATGGGCCACACCACTGCCGGAATGAACCTTGCCACTAGCCCCCAAACGCACATGTTTTTTAAGGCCGGTTCCCACCAGCGCATTACGCATAATCACCAGCCCGTCATAGAGCGGCAGGCCAACATGGTTTGACAGCTCTATCGGGGCGGCACCGGTGCCGCCTTCGGCCCCGTCAACCACGATGAAATCAAGATAGATGCCGGTTTCCAGCATGGCCTTGGCAATAGCAAACGGTTCGTGCGGATGACCAACACACAGCTTGATGCCAACCGGCTTGCCGCCCGATAGATCGCGCAGGCGGGCGGCGAAATGCAGCATTTCGCGCGGGGTGGAAAAGGCTTTGTGGGACGCGGGCGAAATGCAATCCTCGCCCTCTGGCACTTTGCGGGTTTGGGCGATTTCGGGGGTAACTTTGGCACCGGGCAGCACCCCGCCATGGCCGGGTTTGGCCCCCTGGCTAAGTTTTATTTCGATCATTTTAACCTGATCGGTACAGGCAGCTTTGACAAACAGGTCTTCATCAAAATTGCCATCCTGCGTGCGGCAGCCAAAATAGCCCGAGCCCAATTCCCAGATCAGATCACCGCCGCCCTTGCGGTGATAGGGGCTGATCGAACCTTCGCCGGTATCATGGGCGAAGTTGCCCATTTTGGCCCCGGTATTCAGCGCCTCGATCGCGCGGGCCGACAGGGAGCCAAAGCTCATGGCCGAAATATTGAGGATCGACGCACTATAGGGCTGCGTGCATTGCGGGCCGCCAATGGTAATGCGCGGGTCAATATCGGGGACTTCTTTGGCAGCAATCGAATGGCTGATCCATTTATATTCGTGGGCGTAAACATCAAGCTCGGTGCCAAAGGGGTGGTTATCTTCCTGCCCACGCGCGCGTTCATAAACCAGACGGCGCTGGTCCTGGTTAAACGGGCGGCCTTCAAGGTCACCCTCGACGATATAGGACCGCAAATAGGGCCGTAAATCCTGAAACAGATAGCGCGCCCAGCCCAGAACCGGGTAATTGCGCAGCACCGCGTAATCGCGCTGGGTAACGTCATGCACGGCAATCACAAGCACCGGCAGGAACACAACCAGCCCCCATAACCAGTCATCCTCCCAGACGGCACCAAGCAGGCAAACCACAGTCCCCACAATGGCAATAAGGGGTAAAATGGCGCGGATCGGGCCGTTGCCGCCGTTAAACGCGGCAAGGATGCTTTCTTTCTGTTTCATGCGGGGTGTTCCATTGTTAAGGCCCATAACGTTAAAAACCGGCAGGGGGCATAGGCCCCCTTGCTGTTACAGATCACGCAGATATTTGAAATTGGTCGAAATCTGGTCGATCACTTCGGTACCACGCCCCGAAAGAATCATTTTTGCTTCGCTAAGCGCATAGCTGCCAAGCTGATCAACAGAAGTATGGGGCGGCATTGCCACGGCATAGCGGTCGGTTTTTACATCCAGCAATACGGGGCCGTCATGTGCCATTGCGCTCCGAATGGCATCATCGACTTTTTCCGGGTCATTCACCGTTACACCCTTGATATTGCAGGCTCTGGCGATTTGGGCGAAATCGGGGTTGGTCATTTCGGTCTGGTAATTGGGCAAACCGGCCAACTGCATTTCAATTTCAACCATGCCAAGGCTGGAATTGTTATAGACCACCATTTTAACCGGCAACTGATACTGCCCGATGGTGGCAAGGTCCCCCATCAGCATCGACAGCCCGCCATCGCCACACAGGGCAATGCTTTGCCGCCCCTCGCCTGCCAGCGCGGCCCCCATGGCCTGGGGCATGGCATTGGCCATCGACCCGTGCGAGAACGACCCCATAAAGGCCCGTTTACCGGTACTTTCAAGATAACGTGCCGCCCATACCGTGGTCATGCCGGTATCAGCGGTGAAAATGGCGTCGTCATCGGCATATTTGCTGATCATGGCGGTTAAATATTCCGGGCTGATTTCGCCGGTTTTGCCGCCGTCTTTGGCGTGGCGTGCCAAACCTTCCTGATCGGATGTGTAAACGTCGCGCCGGTCTTTCAAAAAGCTGTCATCGTCGCGGTTTTTAAGGCGCGGCAACAAGGCATCCAGTGTGGCGCGCACATCGCCAATCAGGCCCATTTCAACATGGGTGCGCCGCCCCAGCCGTTCGCCATGCGTTAATATCTGGGCAATGCGGGCATCGGTTTTTAAAAAGTCCTTCCACGGAAAATCCGTTCCCAGCAACAACACCACATCGGCTTTGGCAATGGCATCGGCACAGGCCTTGCCGCCAATAAACCCGGTCATGCCAATGCCGTTGGGGTTGTCGTGCTCCAGCGCCATTTTACCTTTTAACGTCCAGCCCAGCGGCGCATTAAGGCGACGGGCCAGTTCACGCACCTGCGCACGGGCATGGTCGCACCCCATTCCGCCATAAATAAGCGGGCGTTTGGCATTGGCGAGCAAATCGGCCAGTTCATCAAGCGTCGCATCGTCGGGCCGAACGATGGTTTCGGGCCGATAAACCGGTGATGCGATGGAGGTTTCGGGCAAATCAAGCGGCAGGATATCGCCGCTATAACCAAAAACGCCCACACCTTTGCGGGTGATGGCGTTTTGCAGCGCCTGTTGCAACATGCGCGGTGCCTGTTCGGGGATTTGCGCCAGTTCATTATACCAGCTACAGCCATCAAACATGCCAAGGTCGGTTTCCTGGAACGATTCCATGCCATAATCGGCACGGTCGATGGTAGATGGCAGCGCAATCACCGGCGCGCCCCAGCGGTGCGCATCATATAATCCGTTAATCAAATGCACATGGCCGGGGCCGGAACTGCCCGCACAACAGCCAATTCCCCCCAGCACCCCTTCGGCCATGGCGGCATAGGCACCGGCTTCTTCGTGGCGCACATGAACCCAGTCAATGCGTCCGTCGCGGCGGATGGCATCATTTAGCAAATTCAGGCTGTCGCCGGTAACCGCATACAGGCGTTTTACACCAGCATCGGCCAGCATATCGACAATGGTTTCGGCAATAGTTCGGGACATAAAGGTTCCTTTCGCAGACACGACGAACAGGCCAGGAATGCGTTTCGGGCGTAGAAAGAACACAAGGCAGGATCATAAGGGGGCTGCCAGCGCGCCAGAACGGCATCGGGCATTTATCAGAAAATGGTCGATTTTCCGATTCTCGCAAGGGACACGGCAAATTGGAAAAACAAACCATTGATAGCTAAACGCAGCACGTTGCAGCTGGTTCCGCCTATCCCAATGCGATAATACGGATCTATACAGTCGATTTAGCTATATCCGACCTTGACGATCCCCACGCATTTGGCCAAAACAAAAGAGCCGGTGCGTTTGCACCGGCTCTTCGTCACGCGCAACCGACGGCGGGGTCGGGGGACTTGCAGATTATTCTGCAGACCGTCGAAGGCGCGGGAACAAAGCCGGTCCGGCAACGGGCCGGCTTTTTCATGTGCGGGACCAACATAAATGTCAGCCCCGCTGATTAATGTCCCGGTGATCGAAACCAACCACCGGGACCTGGTTTCTATAGTTCCGGGCTATCGTCGATAACCGGCTTTTCCTTGTGCTGAACCTGGCGGCGCGAGAACGTGCCGACAATCACCATAAAGAACAGCGGCACGAAGAAAATTGCCAGAACCGTTGCGGCTATCATCCCGCCCATCACGCCAGTACCCACGGCAATACGGGCTGCTGCCCCGGCACCGCTACTGATCGCAAGGGGCAAAACACCCAGCGTAAATGCCATCGACGTCATAATGATCGGGCGCAAACGTTGCCGCGCCGCTTCCACCGTTGCATCAAGCAAATCCATCCCGTCTTCGTAAAGATCGCGGGCGAATTCAACAATCAGAATGGCGTTCTTTGCCGACAAGCCAATTGTGGTCAACAGGGCCACCTGGAAATACACGTCATCGGGCAAACCGCGCAGCAAAGCTGCCGCAACGGCACCCAAAACGCCCAGCGGCACCACCAGCATCACGGAAACCGGGATCGACCAGCTTTCGTAAAGGGCGGCAAGGCACAGGAACACAACAATAACCGACAAGGCATACAGGGCCGGCGCCTGGTCACCAGCCGCGCGTTCTTCATAGGACAGCCCCGTCCATTCCAGACCAATACCGGCTGGCAGCTTGGAAACCATATCTGCCATGGCATTCATCGCATCGCCAGAACTGACCCCCGGTGCCGCCTGCCCCTGAATATTAAGGGATGACAAACCGCTAAAGCGTTCCAGACGCGGCGAACCATAGCCCCACGACGTGGTCGCAAATGCCGAAATCGGCACCATTTCGCCCTTGTCGTTACGGACATACCAGTTGTCCATATCCTTTGGCATCATGCGATATTTTGCATCAGCCTGAATATAAACCTTTTTAACCCGGCCTTTTTCCATGAAGTCGTTAACGTAGCTCGACCCCCAGGCAGTGGACAGGGTATCGTTGATATCGCCGATGGAAAGACCAAGTGCCTTGGCCTTTTCCTGGTCAATATTCACCTCGAATTGCGGCATGTCATCCAGACCGTTCGGACGAACGCCCTGAACTGCCGGGTTTTGGGCCGCCATGCCGAGCAACTGGTTACGCGCAGCAACCAGCGCATCGTGGCCAACGGCCCCGCGATCCACCAGCTGCATGTCAAAGCCGTTTGCCGTACCCAGTTCGACAATCGCCGGCGGGGTAAAGGCAAACACCATGCCTTCCTTGATCTGGGCAAAGAAGCCATAGGCCCGGCCAATGATCGCCTTGACCGCCTGTTGCGGCTCGGTACGTTGCGACCAGTCTTTCAGGCTGACGAAGGCGATACCGGCATTTTGCCCGCTACCGGCAAAACTGAAGCCTGCAACGGTAAAGATGCCATTCACATTTTCTTTTTCGTCATTCAGAAAATGGTCTTCGACCTTTTTCAGAACACCAATTGTACGTTCCTGCGTGGCACCTGCAGGCAATTGCACCATCGAGAACATGATGCCCTGGTCTTCATCGGGCAAAAACGATGATGGCAATTGGGTAAACAGATAGCCAAGACCACCGACCAGACCAACATAAACCACCAGATAGCGCCATTTGCGATTAACAACATGACCAACACTGCTCTGGTAGAACGTATTGGTTTTGTCAAAACCGCGGTTAAACAGGCCAAACAGGCCCTTACGGCTATAAGGGTCGTGATGCGAGTTTTTAAGCAAGGTGGCGCAAAGGGCCGGTGTCAGAACAATAGCAACAACCACCGACAGCACCATTGCCGACACAATCGTGATCGAGAACTGACGGTAAATTGCCCCGGTCGAACCGGAGAAGAAAGCCATCGGAATAAACACGGCCGACAGCACAAGGGCGATACCGATCAGGGCACCGGTGATCTGTTCCATTGATTTGCGAGTTGCATCACGCGGGGACAGACCGTCTTCAAACATCACACGTTCGACGTTTTCCACAACCACGATGGCGTCATCAACCAGAAGGCCGATGGCGAGAACCATGCCAAACATGGTCAAAGTGTTAATGGAATAGCCAAACGCCGCCAGCACGCCAAACGTCCCCAGCAACACCACCGGAACGGCGATGGTCGGGATAAGGGTGGCGCGCCAGTTTTGCAAAAACAGGAACATCACAAGGAAAACCAGTACGACGGCTTCAACCAGCGTATGGACAACTTCCTCGATCGAAATTTTAACAAACGGTGTCGTATCGTAAGGATAAACAACCTTCACACCGGCAGGCATGTAATCCTGCAACTCGACAACGCGGCTTTTTACCGCTTCTGCCGTATCAAGGGCGTTGGCACCGGTGGCAAGGTTGATACCAATACCAACAGAATCCTTGCCATTGTAACGGGCAACAACGTTATAGCTTTCCGCGCCGATTTCAACGCGGGCAACATCGCCAAGACGAACCTGCGAACCATCGGTGTTCACGCGCAGCAAAATGTTGGAAAATTCTTCCGGCGTCTGCAGGCGGCTTTGGGCCGTAATGGTTGCGTTGATCTGTTGGCCTTCGACGGCAGGTGCCCCGCCAATCTGACCGGCCGAAACTTCGGTATTCTGATCTTCAATTGCTTTGCGAACGTCAGAAACCGTTAACCCATAGCTGATCAGGCTATTTGGGTTCAGCCACACCCGCATGGCGTGCTGCGCACCAAACACCTGTACATCGCCAACGCCGTTTACACGCGAAATCGGGTCTTTGATGGTGTTGGAAACGAAATCGGCCAGGTCATAGGCACCAATATTACCATCGGAGGACACAAACCCCACCACCATCAGGAACGACCCGCTGGATTTGGTAACATTAATGCCCTGTTGCTGCACCTGGCTTGGCAAAACAGACATTGCCGCCTGCAATTTGTTTTGCACCTGAACCTGGGCAATGTCCGGGTCAGCTTCGGAGTTAAAAGTCAGGGTAATCTGCGCACGACCGGTTGAATCACTGGTCGAGGACATATAACGCAGATTATCAAGGCCGTTCATCTGCTGTTCGATCACCTGGGTGACCGTATTTTCAACAGTTTGTGCCGATGCCCCAGGATAAGTTGCCGATATCTTCACCGAAGGCGGCGCAATGGACGGGTACTGTTCGATCGGCAATTGCAGAATCGACAGCCCCCCCGCCAACATGATTACAAGGGCAATCACCCAGGCAAATACCGGGCGATCAATGAAAAACTTTGCCATCAGATACTATCCTTACCGGGATGCCGGCTGTGCATCGTCGCCCTTTGCCGCAACCGGTGTTACCGGTGCGCCGGGGCCAACGCGCTGCAAGCCATCGACAATGATGTGGTCTCCGGGGTTCAGTCCCTTTGTCACAACCCAGTCATCGCCCTTGGACTGCTCAATCGTCAGTGCCCTGGCTTCGACGGTATTGTCGGACTTGATGGTGAAGACATAGGCCGATCCGTCCGGGCGACGCATGACTGCACGCTGCGGCACCAGATAGGCATCTTCGAGTTCACCCTGGCCAACAAAGGCCCGAACAAACATACCGGGCAGCAAAATCTGTTCCGGGTTATCGAAAACAGCCCGCAACCGCACGGTGCCAGTGGTTTCATTCACTGTCACATCCGAAAACTGCAATTTGCCGACATGGGCATATTTGTCACCGGTTGAATCCAGAACAAGGCGAACATCAACGCCATCGTCGCCCGCCGTGCTTTTGATCCGGCCCGATGCAATCCCCTGATTGATCCGCATCAGACGACCACCCGCCTGGGTGACATCGACATAAATCGGGTCAAGCTGGGTAATCGTTGCCAGCGCCATCTCCTGGTTTGCTGTTACCAGCGCCCCTTCGGTGACCGTCGATGCACCGATCTTGCCGGGGATCGGGGCTGTTACGGTGGTGTATTCCAGGTTAATGCGCGCCTGATCAATCTGGGCACGGGCCGATGCAACACTGGCCTTGCCTTGTGCTTCTGCGGCAACCGCATCATCACGGGCCTGTTCACTGACCGCCTGGGTCTTGATCAGCTTGTCATACCGGGCGCGGGTTTTGGTTGCCTGGTCCAGCGTTGCCTGCGCACGCGCCAATTCAGCCTTTGCCGCATCCAGATTGGCCAGATAAACACTTTGGTCAATCTGATAAAGTTGCTGCCCCGCCTTCACGGTCGCACCTTCTGTGAAATTACGTTCCTTGATGATACCGTCCACCTGCGGGCGTACATCTGCCTTGCGTGATGCCACGGTACGGCCCGGCAATTCCGCAACCAGGTCAACTGTCTGAGGTTGCACCTCGACAAAATTTACCTGGGTTGCAGGAGCCTGCTGGGCTGCAGCATCGCCACCGCCCTTTTGTTCGTCGCATGCAGCAACAGAAATCACCATTGCCGCCAGACAGGCAGCTTTTAGACAAGAACGAACCGACAAAATTTTCTTCCTTCCAGTCCCGAAATGCAAAGCCGTTGAATCAGCATTGCCATTGCTTTAAATAAACTGTACCGTACAGTACATATTGTGCAGTGCCGAAGCAAGCCCCAAAAAGATAAGGCCGGTTAAAATCATGAGCGACACTTTAAAACCCGTTTCAAAACAGAATTCCCGTGGTGAAGCCCGTCGCCGGGCCATGCTGGATGCCACATGGGAAATCCTGTCGACCAAAGGTTTTGCTGCTGTCACGTTAAACGATGTTATCTCCCGCTCCGGTGGCTCCCGTACCACCCTGTACGAAGCGTTTGGTGGCAAAGATGGTCTTATTGCATCGGTGGTGACCGAAAAGTGTCAGGAATTTTCCGAAATCCTGCAAACTTCGCTTGTTTACGACGCCCCGCCGCGCGATGCGCTGCTGAATTTCACAATCATCATGACAAACAAATGCCTGGACGAAGAATCCATCCGGCTGATGAGCTTCCTTCAGCTAGAGATGGACCAGTTTCCCGGCATTCGCGAAGCCTTCATGGAAAACGGTACCAGACCGGTTACCGAAGTCATTATTTCCTTTTTCCGCCATCTTCACAACACAGGGACCTTGCACATTCCCGACCCTGAATTTACCGCCAAAATGTTCCTGTCCATGATTCAGGGACAATGGCGCGATACTGTCATTGAACGGGTTCCACCATACATCCCCTCACAAGACGAAATCGTCAAAGCCGCCAACCAGCTGGTTGACTTGCTGTTCAACGGCATTTCACCCCATCCGAAATAAAACAGGCAAAGGCATCCCTGCGCAATTCGTCGTCAAAAAAAGTCTAGCACACCCGCATATATTGCAACGCAAAATTAAATTACAATTATCTGTCATCCCCGGCCCCCTGCCCGCTTTTCAAACTCATGCTCATCCCGTAAAGCCCCGATATGCAACCTGATACGCAAGGGGAACCTGCGCATTGAAATGCCGCGCGCCTGTATTTCTTTCCCAAAACCCGCCGACACACCATTTAATAACAGCTTGCCATCTTTTATGCCCGCGCGCGCGGGCCAAAAAATAACGCGTCGCCGCCAAAACGGGCCTTCGTCACCAGGCTTTCGCGCAAGGTGCCACACATGCGTCGTCCGCGCGTCCTGTCGGGCAAAATCGGTCGTGTATGCCCGTCCTGTTGCACATCAAAACGCGACATTCCGATTTATGGGCTATGCCCGCATGCCTTTATGTCGCCAAACGCCATCATTCTGTTTAAAAAACCGGCGCGCCAGAAATAATAACACACGAGTTTTCACAACATCGTGACACGCCCCAAAAGCAGGACTGCCCCATCTTTACCAAAATCCTGCAATATCTTCGCATTCGTTCCTTCACGACCAGCGAGACGATATAAATGAACAAGGCCGTTTTTCGATTTCGACCCGGCAGCAAAACACCCCGGTTAACGGCCTTTTTGTGCCTGACTGCCGCATTGCTTGCCATGCCCGGTATCGCCTCGGCCATGGATGTTGCCAAGGCCCGCCAGATTTTGCAAAAAATCATGGCGCAACATGATGTTACGGCAACTGAAACATCTGCCACCAGCGACAACGGCATTGCCCGTTTTCGTTACGATAATGTTCATGTGCCCCTGGGCGGATACGAAGGTGACCGCGACCTTGTAATAAACAATGTCGCGATCAACGTTAATGACGACAAAAACATCCCCCGTTATGTCAACATCGATTTCAATCTGCCTGAACAGGCCCGCATCAGCGCACAGGAAACCATTAATCAGCGGAACCTGACCATGCATAATGCGCGTGGCACAGTGACCTGGAACACACAAACGCAAAGCCCGGAAGGTTTTACCGGCCTTGCCAATTTCCTTGGCGCCGACGAACCGGTTTCGCGCCAGCACTGGCTGCTCAGCGATCTGAAAATTTCGTGGCTGCCGCGCAAGGTGGACCTTGCCTGGCGCGACGCAGAATGGACTGGCCCCAACCGCGAAAAAATGGGGGCGATGAAATCAGCCGAACTATCGCTATATCCCGATAATGACGGCACCACCCGCCTTGACTATACCCATGACGGCATGTGGGTGCCCGGCCTGTTTCAGCCGCGCACGGTGCGCCTGTCGGGCCACGCCACCGGCATTCAGTGGGCAAAGGCCCGCCCGATATTGCAACAGGGCTTAACCGACCTTCTGTCAGGAATGCGCCCGGCACTGGTGCGCAACAACATTGCCAATGCCCTGTGGCACGAAGCCTTGAAAACCGGCAAACCGATTGATGTTGAAAACCTGTATGTCGAAAGCCGCAACCTTGAAGCTGCCGGAACAGGCCAGTTCATACCACAGGAAAAGGCCGCCTATGGCTTTAAGGGGTTACTGGACCTTGACCTGATCGGACGCGACCAGCTGGAATATCTGTTGGGAACCCCGAAAAGCCCCACCATCCTTGGCGCACTTTTCCCGCCCGCCGTCGACGGCCTGGCAGCAGGCAAACCCGGCAAACAGGGCACAAGCAAATATAAGCTGCAATTGCTGACCGATGGCCGCATCACGGTAAACGGCGTTACCGTAATGTCGAGGCCGGCCAGCTAGCATTTCAGCTGCTTTTACCAGATTACCCTGCAACCTTTCTCAAAGCCTGCTCCCATTCGCAACAGCCGGGGGCAGGCTTTTATAATGCGCAAAACCCACAAGAAAACCACGCCCCGTGGCGGGGGCATCGCCCATCGTCGCACCAAACGCTTGCCATGCGGGAATGCGAATCCATCTTGATCCCGGCGCATGCGCCCCCTATCTGCCTGTCCGCACGCAGCAAGGCCATCACCCCGGGTGCGAAACGCGTTTTAGCGGCTGTTGCCGTGATATTTCTCAACAAATCCACGGCACCCCCATACCCCCCTGTCACATGCCATCTTGTAATTTTCTTTCGCAAATCATGAAAAAACAGTCGTGAACTTTCATTAATCTTGACACGCTCTTTCCCATTGCTCAAATTGGTCTGACGTCTGATGTCCGACGGCATACCAGATATGCCCGACAAGGATGCATAACCGACAAATCAGGGATCAAAGTGTGGCAGACATAACGGCAACCGGCTTTACGCCCATTGCATCATCGGGACGCCGCGATGCAATTTTGGAAGCGCTGACCGGCTTTATCGTTCAAACCAACTTGAAACCCGGCGACCGTCTGCCGCCGGAACGCGAATTAATGGCGGGCCTTCATGTTGGCCGATCCAGCATCCGCGAGGCCATTGGCCATATGCAGGCCCTGGGCATTGTTGAAATTCGCCGTGGGTCCGGCACCTATCTGAAACGATCGGTCACGGAACAAACCGTTTACATGCCGCTTTCCATTGCCACCCAGCGCGACGGCCTGCTGCAAACGCTCGAAGTTCGCCGTGGGCTGGAATGCGAGGCCAGCGTTTTGGCCGCCAAACGTGCATCCCCCGAAGATATCGAGGAAATGCGCACAGCCTTAGACGCAATGGAGGCCGAACATTTACGCGAAGGCACGGCCGGTCAGGCCGACCTTGTGTTTCACCTGTCAATCTATAAGGCCGCAGGAAACCCGCTATTTGAACAATTGCTGGGTCAAATGCGCGAAGCTTTTGAATCGTTCTTTTCCATCCCGTTTAATCGCCCCGATTTTGCCCGGGATTCGTTTGAATTTCACCGCATGCTGTTTGACGCCATCGAACGGCGCGACCCCGAAAGCGCCCGGCAGCATACCCTCGCCATCCTGGAAGTCGTTGAAAACGACATCGTGAGAATGTCCAATGAACACCAATAAGCCCCCCGTCGTTACGTCTTCCCCGTCAACTGTCGTTGCCTATGATCAAACCCATTTTGGCAATGCGGTTGTGCCGCCGATTTTTCAAAACTCGCTGTTTGTTTTTGAATCCTTCACCGACATGGCCGATACCTATGCCGGTAAAAAAGTCCGCCCCGTTTACAGTCGCGGCCTGAACCCGACGGTCCGCGCCTTTGAAGAAAAAATCGCCAAACTGGAAAAAACCGAAGACGCCCTTGGTTTTGGCAGTGGCATGGCCGCCATTTCGGCATCGGTTCTCTCGGTGGTAAAACCCGGCGACCGTATTGTCGCGGTCGAGCATCTCTACCCTGATGCCTATCGTTTCTTTGAAATGATGCTCAAGGACCTTAACGTTACGGTCGATTATGTTGATGGCCGCGATCCCGATGCCGTGGACAAGGCCCTGCCCGGCGCAAAGCTGCTTTACCTTGAAAGCCCGACATCCTGGACATTCCATGTTCACGATATCGCCAAACTATGCGAAATCGCCCGCAAACACAGTGCGATTTCCATGATTGATAACAGCTGGGCTTCGCCGGTATTTCAGCAACCGGCAACGCTGGGCTGCGATGTTGTTATTCATTCGGCATCAAAATATCTTGGCGGACATAGTGATGTGGTCGCCGGGGTTGTGGCATCGAACAACGAATTTATCGGTCGTTTGCGCGGGCAGATTTTGCCTTATCTGGGCAGTAAACTTTCGGCTTTTGATGCCTGGCTTTTGTTGCGCGGGTTGCGCACGCTTCCTGCCCGCATGCGAGAACATCAGCGCTCGGGCCTTGCCATTGCCCAAAAACTTGCCGACCACCCCGAGGTCGTTGCCGTTCATCACCCGACACTGGGCCGCAATCTGCCCGACGGTTTAACCGGCGCATCGGGACTGTTTTCGTTTGAATTTTCACCCCGTGTCAACATCCCGAATTTTTGCGATGCCCTGGGCATTTTCAAAATCGGGGTCAGTTGGGGCGGGCATGAAAGCCTGGTTGTGCCTGCACTGGTTTCGCGGGCACAGGTCGGCGGGCCAAATTCGGCACTGCGCTTTGGCGTGCCTGAAAACCTGGTTCGCCTGCATATCGGCCTTGAGGATGCAGAAGACCTTTGGTCGGATCTGTCTGCTGCCATCGATGCCGCCCTTTAAATAACAAAACGTCCATTAACAGGGGACTTCACATGAACTGGAAGACAACAATTCTGGCAGGTGCAGCTTCGCTTGCGCTGGCCAGCAATGCCTACGCCGATACCACCTTGAAGCTGGTCGAAGTCATCACCAGCCCGGACCGCACCGAAACCCTTAAAACGCTGGTCAAGGAATATGAAGATGCCAATCCCGGCGTGAATGTGGAGATCACTTCACTGCCCTGGGGACAGGCATTTGAAAAATTCGCCACCATGGTTTCGGCCGGTCAAACGCCCGATGTCGTCGAAATGCCCGATACCTGGCTAACGCTTTATGCCAATAACGGCGCACTTGAAAGCCTGGAACCTTACCTTAAGGGCTGGGATGCCACCGAAAACCTGAATTCGCGCGCGCTTGAATTTGCCCGCGCGGCTGGCAACGAAGCCTATATGCTGCCTTACGGCTTCTATCTGCGTGCCATGTTCTATAACAAAAAGCTGTTCAAGGAAGCTGGTGTTACCGAAGTTCCCAAAACACTGGAAGATTTCCGCGAAGCCGCCAAAAAGGTTTCAGCCTTGCCGGGCAAATCAGGCTATTGCCTGCGCGGTGGCCCCGGTGGCCTGAACGGCTGGGTGATGTTTGGTGCGGCAGCGGCCGGCTCGAACGAATTTTTCACCAAGGACGGCGAAAGCACCTTTGATTCCGACGGCTGGGTTAAGGGTCTTAAATACCTGACCGACCTTTACAAAGACGGTCTGGCACCGAAAGACAGCCTGAACTGGGGCTTTAACGAAATTGTCGCCGGGTTCTATTCGGGTACCTGCGCCATGCTTGACCAGGACCCCGACGCCCTGATCGCCATTTCC
Source organism: Thalassospira sp. NFXS8 (assembly GCF_040148805.1). Classification (NCBI taxonomy): domain Bacteria; kingdom Pseudomonadati; phylum Pseudomonadota; class Alphaproteobacteria; order Rhodospirillales; family Thalassospiraceae; genus Thalassospira; species Thalassospira sp. NFXS8. Next base: position 1,283,679 of record NZ_JAGEMF010000001.1, read on the forward strand.
AGCCGCATGAAAGCCGAGGATTTCGGCATTACCACCATGCCCAAAGGCCCGTCTGGCAAGGCATTCCCGACCATTGGCTATGCCGGTTGGTCGATGTTCAAATCCAGCGAACATAAAGACGAAGCCTGGAAACTGATTTCGCATCTGGAAAGCAAGGATTCCAACCTGACCTGGAACAAGCGCATTGGCGCGTTGCCGATTTACAAAGGGGCTGAATCCGATCCGTTCTTTGCATCCGACCAGTTCAAAGGCTGGTTTGCCGAACTTTCGGACCCCGATGTCCATCCGACCGTGATGCCCACCCATCTTGAAGAATTTGCGTTCTTTAAAGATTCCCTGGTGATCCGCACCAGCCAGGAAGCCCTTCTGGGCCGCATCACCCCCGAAGAACTGGGCAAACAGTGGGCCGATTACCTGACCCCGGCCCAGCAGAAATGGATGGCGACAAACCCGTGACCAACATGACTGATGTCGGAAAACGTCCCGCCGCAAGGCGGGGCGTATTTTCCCGCAGGCTTTCCGGCATACTTGAACCCTATTATTATGTTTCGCCCGCCGTGGTGCTGATCATCGCGGTTATGCTGATGCCCCTTATTCTGGGCTTAAGCTATGCCTTTCGCGATATTCGTATTCTGAACCCGTTCAGCGGCGGTTTTGTCGGTCTGGCCCATTTTCAGGCCCTTATGCATGACAGTGCGTTTCTCGGCGCGCTGATCAATACCGCCTGGTGGACCTTTGGCTCGCTGGCGTTTCAGTTTACACTGGGGCTGGTTCTGGCATTGCTGCTTAATCGCCAGTTTGCAGGCCGCAGGCTGGTTCAGGCGCTGGTGTTTTTGCCCTGGGCCGTGCCAACCTTTCTGTCCGGGCTTAACTGGGCATGGATGTTTAACCCCGTTGTGGGTCCGCTGCCCCATTGGCTTACCAGCCTTGGCATTATGGATACGCCTTTTAACATTTTGTCGGATCCCGATCTGGCAATGTGGGGGCCGATCATTGCCAATATCTGGTTTGGTATTCCGTTTTTTGCCATCACCCTGCTGGCGGCCCTGCAATCCATTCCCGGTGAATTATACGAAGCCGCATCCATTGACGGTGCCACAACGCGCCAGCAATTTGTCAGCATCACCATCCCGTTTTTGGCACCGACCATTGCCATCACATTGATGTTGCGCACCATCTGGATCGCCAATTTCGCCGATTTAATTGTGGTGATGACCAAAGGTGGCCCGGCTGACTCAACCCAGATCGTCGCCAGCTACATCTTCACCCAGGCTTTCCGCCGCCTTGATTTTGGTTACGCCTCGGCCATTGCGGCTGTGTTGCTTGTTTTGTTGCTGGCCTATGCGCTGGGCGTTATTGCGCTGCGTCGCGCCATGACCCACGCCGACAGTTAACCCCAAAGGAATTCGGACATGTCAACGCCCGGAAAATTTCCGCTTCGCAAAACGATCTATTGGGGCGCGCATTATCTTATGATCGCGGCTTTCGTTGCCTTTGCGCTGTTTCCGCTTTACTGGCTGCTTAAGGTTTCGGTGACCCCCAACGACATTCTCTATACCGAAGGTGTGCGGATGTGGCCGTCACGCACAACGTGGGACAATTACACCTTTGTCCTGACGCAAAGCCATTTCCCCCATTACTTCATGAATTCAGTGATTGTTTCGGGCTGCACCGCCCTGTTTACCTGCATCATTGCCGCCATCACGGGCTATGCGTTTTCTCGGTTTCGCTTTAACGGCAAAATCATCATCGTTGCCCTGATGCTGATCACGCAGATGTTTCCGCTGGTGATGCTGATTGCGCCAATTTTCCGCATTCTGGCCCCGCTGGGCCTAACCGACAGCCTGACCGGGCTGATCATTGTTTACACCGCCTTTAACGTGCCCTTCGCCACCTTCCTGATGCAATCCTTCTTTGATGGCATCCCCAAGGATCTGGAAGAAGCCGCCATGATTGACGGTAACACCCGGTTTGAGGCCTTCCGCCGCATCATCCTGCCCCTCACCCTGCCTGGTATTGCCGCCACCCTTGGCTTTGTCTTTACCGCGGCATGGTCGGAACTGTTATTCGCCCTGATGCTGGTCAGCAGTGAATCGGCCTCTACCTTCCCGGTTGGCTTGCTGAGTTTTGTTTCAAAATTCGGTGTCGATTTCGGACAAATGATGGCTGCCGGTGTGCTGGCCCTGATCCCTGCCTGTGCCTTCTTCCTGCTGATCCAGCGTTATCTGGTTCAGGGGCTGACGGCTGGTGCCGTTAAAGGATAAACGAGGACAAAATGGCTTCAATTGAAATTACCAATGCCCGCAAAAGCTATGGCGCCGTCGATGTTCTGCACGGCATCAATCTTGATATTCAGGACGGGGAATTTATCGTGCTGGTTGGCCCGTCGGGCTGTGGCAAATCAACGCTGTTGCGCATGATTGCCGGGCTTGAGGAAATCACATCAGGCGATATCGCCATCGGGGGCAATGTTGTAAACGATTTGCAACCCAAAGACCGCGATATCGCCATGGTGTTTCAGTCCTATGCCCTTTACCCGCATATGACCGTTGCCGAAAACATGAGCTACGCCCTGACCCTGCGCAAAACCGCCAAGGAAAAAGTCAGTGCCGCGATTGACAATGTTGCCGGTATTCTGGGCCTCAATGCCCTGTTGCAACGCCGCCCCAAGGCCCTTTCGGGCGGACAGCGCCAGCGGGTTGCCATGGGCCGGGCCATTGTGCGCCAGCCCCAGGCATTCCTGTTTGACGAACCGCTGTCAAACCTCGATGCCCGCCTGCGCGAACAAATGCGTACGGAAATTCGCAAACTGCACCGTCGCCTTGGCGCAACATCGGTTTATGTCACCCATGACCAGATCGAAGCCATGACGATGGCAGACCGCATTGTCGCCATGTATGACGGTATTGTGCAGCAGGTGGGAACGCCGCTTGAAATTTATGACCGTCCGGCAAACATCTTTGTTGCCTCCTTTATTGGCTCACCGGCAATGAATTTCCTGACGGGTACGTATCAGGCAACCGGTAACACGGCCGCCATGACACTTGATGACGGTACCGTTATCCCGGTTTTGGCAACACCCAATGCCAGCAACGGCCAAAAAGTTACCCTTGGTGCGCGGCCAGAACATATCGACATTGTTGAAAACGGCAGTGTGCCATCGGTTACCGCCAATGTGGACCTGATCGAACCCATGGGCCTGTCGACACTGGTTCATGTAACCCTGGCGGGCAAACCGGTTAAAATCTTCACCCTTGCCCGGCCCGACCTTGCCATCGACAGCACCGTTCAAATCGCCTTTAACATGGATAAAACCCATCTTTTTGACAGCGAAAGCGAACTGCGCCTGCCCCCGGCAAGCGAACCGCATTCAAGCCAACCGGTCTGATCTGCCCGGTCCCATGTCAATCTATCGACATGTTTTCGTTAAAGGCCGCCAGCATGAATGCTGCGGCCTTTAACTTTTTTGGAACATGCATAAGGGGCTAAAATCTGTCTGGATCATTCCCATATATAGCAAATACAAACAGATCACCTGTTTGCTGTCTTGCTTCTATTGGACGACACCGGGGAAATACCACCATGAATCTGCTGGGAAAAATCAAGCTTTTTTCAGCCTTGCTGATCCTCTCGACAACGTCCGTGCGGGCGATGCCATCGCTGGTCATCGCCACCAATGAATATCCGCCCTATATCCTGCCCGATGCAAAAAACAGTTTTATTCCCGAACTGTTTGCCGAAATTGGCAAAGAAATGGGTGTGCATTTTGATTTTCAATATTTCCCCTGGAAACGGGGCGAGCAGGAAGTCGCCAATGCCAATATATGGGCCACCCTTCCCTACCGCAAAACTGCAACACGCGAACAATCATTTCTGTTTTCCGACCCGGTCTATGTCGCAGATTCACATTTTTTTGCCTATCGCAAAGACGGCAGCAAACCCGACATTCCGTTTGAAAAACTGACCGATCTTCTTCCTTATAAAATTGGCGGAATTCAGGGTTATTATTATGAACCATGGTTCGAAAAAGCCGGGCTGGATGTTCAATATGCCCTGTCCGAGGAACAAAACTTCAAACGCCTGAAAATCGGCCGTATTGATCTGTTTTCAACGGCCACCACTGTTGGCTGGTATATTATTGAACAGCTTTTCCCCCCCGAAGAAGTCGCGAAATTCTATACCCTGAAAAAACCGCTGGTGGCCGGTGAAGGCCTGTTTCTTATGACGTCAAAAAACTATCCCGATACCGCAACCTTGCTGACCCGTTTTAACGCAGCCCTGGCAACAGTTAAAATGAACGGCATATATGCCCGGCTGGTCAGTAAATATGGTCTGGTCATGACCAATTAACGCAAAACCTTGCCCATTTTCGGCAACAGTCCACACCCATTGCCAATCTTGCAATTTTATACGAAAAATTGGGGAAACCTTGCTTCCTGGTGCGCAATTATACCTGCCTTTTAGCCCAGCCAAACAACATTTCACCTTTTTGGTGCAATAAAAAAAGCGCACAGCGACAAGGACAGCAAAGCTGTGCTATCTGGTTAACAGCGTTGTAATGCCTGCATTTAACCAGAGTTGGCAGGCACATTATGTTTGGAAGCGCCCATATTGCTTTGCGGGATCGGCAGCCGATCTGAACCACCAGGAAAATCAAATGCGTACTGTTTATGTCAACGGCCAGTATGTGCCGGAAAATGAAGCAACCGTTTCAATCTTTGATCGCGCCTTTCTGTTCGCCGATGCCGTTTACGAGGTAACATCGGTTCTCGACGGCAAGCTGATCGATTTTCACGGCCACATGACCCGCCTTGAACGCTCGTTAAAAGAACTCGGTATTAACTTTACCGTCGATAGCGATGCCCTGCTGGCCATCCACCGCGACCTGATCAGCAAAAACGACATCACCGAAGGCCTGATTTATTTGCAGGTTTCGCGCGGTGCTGCCGCAGATCGCGATTTCATGTTCCCGTCAGACGACGTTAAACCGGGCCTTGTTCTGTTTACCCAGGCCAAATCGCTCATCAAAAGTGCCGCTGCCGAACGCGGCCTGAAAATCGCCAGCTTCCCCGACCAGCGCTGGCGCCGGTGCGATATTAAAACCGTTCAGCTGCTTTATTCGTCGCTGGTTAAAAACGAAGCGGCCAAAAAAGGCGCCGATGATGCCTGGCTGGTGCTGGATGGCAAAGTAACCGAAGGCTCGTCGAACAATGCCTATATCGTGGATGAAAACAACACCATCATCACACGTGAATTGTCCAACGACATTCTGCATGGCATCACCCGCAAGGCCATTTTGCAGTGTGCTGCCGAACTTGACCTGAAAGTCGAAGAACGCGCCTTTACCATCGCCGAAGCCCAAAAGGCAAAAGAAGCCTTCATCACCTCGGCATCATCCTTTGTGTATCCGGTGGTCGAGATCGACGGCGTCGCCATTACCGATGGCAAACCTGGCCCCATCGCCAAGCGCCTGCGCGAAATTTATATCGATGCAAACCGCGCGGCTGCCATCTGATCCTCATCAGGCTTTGGCAAAAACAACGAACGCCGCCCGAAAACCGGGCGGCGTTCGTGTTTCACACCAGAATCAATATATCCTACCAGCAAAAATCGCCCATGGCATAGGTTACATGGCGACCGGTCACTTCAAGTAACTGGTCCAGCCGTGCCTTTTCGGGCAAAGTACCCCGCGGGGCATCAAGTTCCTCGGCATGGATCCCACCGGTTACAAAAGCAATATCAAGCCCCGCTGCATTAGACCCGGCAACATCGGTTGACAGGGAATCCCCCACCACCAGCAACCGTGCATCCGGCCCCATATCAAACGCCTGCAGGCAAAAATCATAGGCACTGGCAAGGGGTTTGCCTTCCCAGCGCACATTGCCCCCCAGTTCTTCATAGCGCCCGGCAATGGCACCTGCGCAAATAATGCGTTCCCCGCCGCGTATCACTTCACGGTCCGGGTTCGGGCACAACATGGGCAATTCCCGTGACAATGCCAAATGCAGCATATCTTCATAATTCGAAACCGCATCATGGTCGTCATCGGGTCCGGTAACCAGTATCCAGTCAGCATCTTCAAGGGTTTCAACAACTTCAACGTCCTGTTCCTCGAACATTGAATGATCGCGCACCGGCCCCACCCGAAACACCTTGCGCCCCAGCTTGCCATACCATTCATCATGCCGGTCGCGCAGCTGATGATAGGCAATTTCCCCCGATGCCACCGCAGGGCCATAAAGCGCGCGGTCAATGCCCATATCTTCCATACGTGCAATCACCACACTGGAACGGCGCGGCGCATTGGACAACAACGCAACCGGAATACCGGCCTCCTTTAACGCTGTCATCGCCGCAATTGAGCTGGGATAAGGCGTAACACCATCATGCACAACCCCCCACAAATCCAGAATAACGGCGTCATAATTGCCGATCACCTCGGACAAGCCATTGATCATTTGATACGGGGTTTGCGGCATCGGGTTCTCCTGCATGGAACAAACATCAGACGGGCCGAAAATGCCCGCGTCAAAATCAGGGAAGCTAAAACAGATTAATCCTGTTTGGGCGTGTTTGGTGCTTTTTCCCCGACATCGGGTTTCACCACCGGGGACGCATCAGGGGTTATATCCGGGGTTACATCCGGGTTCTGCCCTGCCTCGATATCCGAGGAAATGCCTGTTGCCTTCACAACCTCGTCAATCGCGGCATGTTTGCCGCTGATTTCCGGAAAGGCGGCCCCAACAGCATCCCCAACCGATGCAAATCCATCCTGTCGCAATCGCTTTTCAAGGTCTTCCTTAATTTCCTGCGCCAGCCCCGGCCCGTGATAAACCAGTGCTGAATAAAGCTGCACCAATGATGCACCATTCAGGATTTTTTCATAGGCATCCTTGCCCGATGTCACCCCGCCAACGCCGATCAATGGCACCTGGCCCTTGGTCAGCAGGTAAAAATCGGCAAGCACCTTGGTCGATGGCGCCATCAATGGCGGGCCGGACAACCCGCCCGCTTCGCCCTGCTCATAGCTGTTAAGGCCGACCGGGCGATCAATCGTGGTATTTGAAACAATCATGCCGTCAATTTTCAAATCCAGCACAACAGCAGCAATATCGGCCTTGTCATCCTCGGTCAGGTCCGGGGCCACTTTCAACAAAACCGGCACCCCCAGTGCCGCCTCGTCTCGCGCCACCAGCACGGCAGACAATAACGCCGCCAGCGGTTCACGCCCCTGCAACGCTCGCAGGCCCGGCGTATTGGGTGACGATACATTCACCACCAGGTAATCGGCATACCGGCCCAATGCCCGAACACCCCTGGCATAATCATCGACGGCATCGGCGGCATATTTGTTTTTGCCCAGATTGGCCCCCAAAATGCCCCGCCGCGCGCGTTTGCGCAGGCGCGTCGCCACCACTGCCGACCCGTCATTATTAAACCCCATCCGGTTAATAACGGCACGGTCGGAATACAAACGGATCAAACGGGGTTTGCGGTTACCCGACTGGGGTTCCGGCGTAACAGACCCGATTTCGACAAACCCGAAACCCTGATCAAGCATCGCGTTGGGAACTTCGGCATTTTTATCAAAGCCTGCGGCAAGACCAATCGGATTGGCAAATTTGCGCCCGAAAACCTCGCATTCCAGAACAGGGGTAGCATCGCGCGCGCCATCCGGTTTTGGCACCAGATTATGCTTTAACGCCCACAGGGCCATACCATGCGCACATTCCGGATCAATCCAGCGCACCACCGGTAAAACAAAAGTTTTATACCACCCCACCCGTCAGGCTCCATCCATCTGTTTGTCCTTGTCCCTTTTCTTACGCGGGCGAACACGCCGGGGCAAGTCATGTCTCGCCATTATCCTTATCTTCCTGCCTGCAACACGGCTCAACCTTGCGAAACGCGCGCTTCCTTTTCAATTCGCGCGTCATAGGCGGCACGGGCCTGTTCCACTGTGTCCATATTATCAATGGTCCATTTATACAGCGCCTTGAACGGCTCCTTTAACTGGCGACCAAGTGTTGTCACTTCATACTGGACCGCCACCGGCGAACTGGCGATCACTTGTCGTTCCACCAGCCCGTTGCGCTCCAGACGGCGCAAAGTCTGGGTCAGGGCCTTTTGTGTAATTCCTTCAAGCTGGCGACGAATGGCATTAAAGCGCATCGGGCCACCATCCAGAACAGTCAGGACCATCATCGACCATTTGTCCGCGATCTGGTCAAACAGCTTCCGGCTGGGGCAGTCAACATGGAAGCGCTGCGGGTTACACATTCCATTATAGTCGTCCATATGGTTTCCTCGAATATACCTGGTTGTGTTTAGGTGCCTGATTGACAGTAAGTATATTTTTTATATCTAAACAGCAATTCACTTTTTCAAAGGAAAACCGATGACTTCCAGCGACGTTCTCTTCAAACCCTTTAAAATCAAATCCCTGGAGCTTGCCAACCGCATTGTCATGGCTCCCATGACCCGTTCCAAGGCACCGGCAGGCGTTCCCGGCGAGGCAAATGCCGCCTATTACAAACGCCGCGCACAAGGTGACGTTGGCCTGATCCTGTCCGAAGGCACCGTGATTGACCGCCCGGCATCACGCAATGAAGGCAACATTCCCTTTTTTCACGGCGATGCTGCCCTTGCCGGCTGGAAAGGCGTCATCGATGCCGTCCATGACGCCGGAGGCAAAATGGGTCCGCAAATCTGGCATACAGGGTCTGTCACCAGCTTCCTGAGCGACTGGCTGCCCGATGTTCCGGTTGAAAGCCCATCCGGCCTTGAAGCCCCGGATAAACCCCGTGGCAACGCCATGAGCGACGAAGACATTGCCGACACCATCGCCGCCTTTGCCAAAGCCGCCGCCGATGCCAAACGCCTGGGTTTTGACGTTGCCGAAATTCATGGCGCACATGGCTATCTGATTGACCAGTTCTTCTGGGATGGCACCAACCACCGGGATGACAAATACGGCGGCAATACCATTGCCGAACGATCCCGCTTTGCCGTTGAAACCGTTGCCGCCGTGCGCAAGGCCGTTGGCCCTGACTTCCCGATCATCATCCGTCTGTCACAATGGAAACAGCAGGATTACACAGCCCGTCTTGCCACCAGCCCGGCCGAAATGGAAAGCTGGCTGGCACCAATGGCCGATGCCGGTGTCGATATTTTCCATTGCTCTCAGCGCCGTTTCTGGGAACCGGAATTCCCCGAAATTGATGGCGAAAACGGCCTTAACTTTGCCGGTTGGGCCAAAAAAATTACCGGTGCCGCCACCATCAGCGTTGGCTCTGTTGGCCTTTCGGGCGATTTCATCGGTTCGTTTTCCGGTGAAACGGTTAGCAATGCGGGCATTGAAAAACTGCTAACCCGCATGGAACGCGATGAATTTGACCTGATCGCAGTTGGCCGTGCCCTGCTAAGCGACCCGCAATGGGCCTCCAAAATCCGCACCGAGAAATGGGATGAAATTTCAACCTTCACCCCCAATTCCCTGGGCGAACTGGTTTAACCCCGGCCCAAATATCTGACTATCACGGCAACAGGGCCGGTTTTTCCGCCCTGTTGCCGATGCCATAAAACTGTTAGCCTTGTTCAGGTAAAATATTGATGTTTTCCAACCTGAAACCGGGCCGGGGCCACTATGACCGACGAAGAAATTATCCGTCTGCGTCACCAGATCAATCAACTGCCGACGGGAAATTTTCACTTTCCCGAAATTTACGGCCCGGACTGGGACACCCTCTATATCGGTGACAAGGTAAAACGCGGCCACGCTTTTATGAATGCCGTTCGGGCCGGAAAATTCCCCGGCATTATCGATACCGGCACAAAAAAAGGCGGCGGTCGGGTCTATCAAAAAATAGAAAAACCCTAACTCCGCCACCTTCAAAAGATGTGATAGTCGCCTAACGCAAATCTTCCGGCAAAATGTGAACGCCGTTCTCATCAAGGCGCACATCATCTACCCGAAAAACATCCTGCACCGACAAACGCGCATAAAGATGCGGAAACAGCGTTCCGCCGCGCGCCGGTTCCCATTTGATGTTCTGCGCAATGGGTGCCACGGGCACATGCAACAGTTTCAAATGGTCCCGCCCGGCATAATGCAGCGCCAGCGTCGCCGCCAGCGTGTCATGGGTCGAAAAATGAATAAAGCCATCGGCCACATCATGTGGCGCGCCCAGATACTCGCCATGCGACAGGGCTTCCGCCCATTCATCGCTGCCAAGAACCCGATAAATAATCTGTTCGTTCATGGTCCGGACTTTACGGCAACTACGTAGATCGGGCAACAGGAAGGAAGGCTAACGTCAAACTATCCGTTAGAATGTCTATGGACGAATGAAAGGAGCAGGCAAAACTGCCCACCCCTTTAGCGGCTTACGAACAATTAGCGTGGAAAATTCGACGGAAACAGCGCACGTTTGGCAATATCATCCATTTCCGTTTTAAAACTGTGCGACGCCAAAACCTTGCGGGCGCGTTCCACGGCCTGGCGGGAATTGATGAAATCAAACCAGCGTGCCAGATGCGGATAGCTTTCAAGCGGAATGCTTTCGCCTTTCATCACCATCGGCGCGCGGTCGATCCAGCCCCAAAGCGAGATATCGGCAATGGTGTAATCATCGCCGACAACATGGTCGCGCCCGACCAGATGGGTGTTTACCACTTCGTAATGGCGTTCAATTTCACGGCGATAGCGGTTTATGGCATAGTCATTGGGCTGCGGGGCGGCGTGCTGAAAATGCACCGCCTGGCCGGAAAACGGGCCAAGGCCGCTGGCAATAAAGAATAACCACGACAGCAATTCACCACGGTCTTCCTCCTTGCCCGTAAACTTGCCGGTTTTATCCGCCAGATAGAGCAAAATGGCCGAGCTATCAAAAACCCGGGTTTCCTTGCCGCCCGGGCCATCGGTATCCACAATCGCGGGAACCTTGCCGTTCGGGTTAATCTTCAAATAGGCATCGCTATATTGCTCGCCTTTTTTGGTATCAACCGGAATGGCTTCATATTCCAGCCCGGCTTCTTCCAAAAACAGGGCAACCTTGGCCGGGTTCGGGGTCGGGTGAAAATAAAAACGAATCATCAGGCTCTCCTGTCGCCAAAATATTCGGCGAATTGCTTGAGTTTTAAAACGATCATTCTACAATGGTGCCATTGTTGATCAAACGCAAGCCTTGCCGATAAATTATAAATCTGTCAGGGAAATGACAGTGCCTGTTCACTCAGGCTTTGGCATGGCAATTTGAAAAAAGGTATGCCCCATGATCGAGCTTTATTACTGGCCGACCCCGAATGGCCACAAAATCACGATGTTTCTGGAAGAAGCCGGGCTGGATTACGAAATTCACCCGGTCAATATCAGTGCCGGCGACCAGTTCAAGCCGGAATTTCTGGCCTTTTCCCCCAATAACCGCATGCCCGCCATCATCGACCGCGCCCCGACCGACGGCGGCGACGCCATTTCGGTTTTTGAATCCGGCGCCATTTTGCAATACCTGGCCGAAAAAACCGGTAAATTCCTGCCAGATGATATCCGCGGTCGCACAACTGTCATGGAATGGTTGTTCTGGCAAATGGGTGGCCTTGGGCCGATGCTGGGCCAGAACCATCATTTTGGCACCTACGCACCCGAAAAAATCCCCTATGCCATCAATCGCTATGTCAATGAAACCAACCGTCTTTATGGTGTCCTAAACAAGCGCCTTGAAGGCCGCGATTTCATTGCCGATGACTATTCCATCGCCGATATGGCCTGCTATCCGTGGATCGTTCCCCATGAGCGCCAGCAACAGAACCTGGATGATTTCCCCAACCTGAAGCGCTGGTTTACCGCGATTGGCGAACGCAAGGGCACAATCGATGCCTATGCCAAAGGCAAGGCCGACCATTTCACGCCGACCGTGACCGAAGAAAGCAAGAAAATCCTGTTTGGGCAAACGGCCAAAACCGGCAATTAAGCCATTTCTGCTTTAAATACAAAAAGGCCCGGCCCGCCACCATCGGCGGGCCGGGCCTTATTTATATCATCAGGGTAACACAGCCGATCAGGGCAACAAGGGCGGCAATGCCCGCCGCAATCATCACCATTCCATCGCGCAATGTCATGGCAAGACCAAACCCGACCACCGCCACCATTGGCAGGGCCGCGGCAAAGGGCACCAGTTCAAAAAACGGCATCGGCACCACCAGCAACAGGCAAATTCCCGCCGCAATCCGAATGGTACGGTGGGTTAACACCCCTTCCAGCCGTTCATGAAAATGCCGATCCAGCCATTGCCCCACCGGATGCATTTTTTTCATCGCCCGTTCCAGCTTTGCCCCGGCCACCGATTGCCGTTCAATAAGATCAGGCAGCCAGATATGCTTGCGGCCCAACACGATTTGCACAGCAAACAGGGCAATCAAAAGGCCCAGCAACGTTGGCACACCGGGAATGGCACCCAGGGGCGATACACCGATCAACCCCGGCACCAGCAAAAACGGGCCATAACTGCGAAACCGCAACGCATGGGTCATTTCGCCCAGCGTTACGTCACCATTCACCCGGCCCGTTTCAACCAGCTGGTCAATAATGCCGGTCACCGGATTATCGTTTTTGGAATCAGGTTTGCTTTGGCTATGTGATTGTTCAGAATTCATATTCTGCCAACGTTACAACAGCCCGTTTGGTTCCGGTTACAAAGCCTGCTTCCCAAACCACACAGCATTAACATCAGCCATCCCGGCGTTTATCGCCGCTGCGTTTCACCACCGAAATCCCCAAAACCGCCAGGGCCACACCCCAGATCGGGCTGGTATTAACAAGGGCAGCAATAATCGCCGGGGCCTGTAACGGCGTCATTACAATGGCTGCCGCAATCGCCCCCATCATCAACACCCAGGTCAGGGCCATCGCATAACCAAAGCTGGGTCTCCAGCGCCGCACAAACGCATCGTCCGATGCCACTTCCGCCCGGATCGTCTGGTTCACGGCCCGCACCACCGTGCTGTCATGGGCCAGTTCGGCGCGCACCATCGCCTCGGTATGGCGGTTGGCTTCGGCCAGTTGATCCGCCCCGACCACGCCCTGTCCCACCGCCGCCTCCACATCGCGCAATCCTTTGGCCGCCGTTTTCGCCAGCGGGTTGTCAATCGCATCCAACCCTGCCCCCACCGCCTTGATCAACAAGGGCAAACCGATTTGCGCCAATAATGCCGGTATCATTTTTCAACCTCGCCTGTTGGGAAAAAGCACACCAAACCACGCCCCGTTATCACAGGGCGACTAACCGATATCGTCGTAAAAAACATGATTGCCAATTTCACAAACCGGCACATGGCCGTGTGCCCACCACGGGTCACATTGCAACGTGTGATAATGCGTCGCCCCGTGCGTGATATCGGGCAGCCTGGCGCTGATGGCCCGACTGGCCACCCTGCGGCACAAACGATAGGCCAGGTCCCGTTCGTTTACGCGCAGCAGTTTTTCCCGATTGGGATCGCCCCGGTTCCAGCACGAAAATTGCCCGGCCTTCAAGCACACCGCCACAACATCATTGCCCCACCAATACCCTCCCCGGCGTTTTGCCACCGTCACCCGGTTCATGATCACACAGGCAACGGCTTCAATTCCGGTCAGGTCTTCGCCGCGGGCTTCGCCGTAAAGGGTGCGTGCCAAAATATTGACCGGCGATAATTCCGCCAACGCCGCCATGTCTGTTTCTGTCTTTTGCGTGTCCCTGATCATTCAATATCCCCGTTGTTTTTCATTTTGCGTAAAATCACATGTCCCGATGTTCAAGTTTGGCTTCAATGCGCAACAAATGTGCGGTCAACCGCCGTTCCACATCCTTCAAATACGGGATCGACACATAATTGCGCGCAACGTCCAGCTTGAAAGCCGCCAGTCCATCGCGGTTTTCCTGGCAATCACTTGTGTTTTGCGCGGCACTAACATCTATCCTGCGCTGCAATTCCACCCGGCTACGCCAGATCAGCCAAAACAACGCCGCCAATGCTGGCAATTCCACCATTGTCAGCCACCAGCCCAAATCCACCGGTCCTGCTGCCATTGTTTTCTCCAAAAAAAAGACCCGCCGGAATATACCGGCGGGTCAGTTCAGGAGTTTCTCATCATTAAGAAACGTCCCCCTATTCGTATTCGTCAGGCATCAGGCACACGGCATTCACTTCGCCCGAAACACCCTTTCAGGTGGCGCACATGTGGCTGTAATCTCAGGCTTTCGGGCCACTCACGGCAAAGGCAATTTCCTGCCATGCTTCCCCCGTGGCAATCAGGCAACTTGGCCCGTCAGGATAGGTAAAAAGGATCGACCAGGTTTTGCCATCCGGTCCTTTCAACACCTCAATCACCCCACCGTTAGATGCCACACCCGCCGCAACGGGCTGCTCGGAATATTTATTGCTCAGGCTTTTTAAAACCGTTGCCCGGTCCCCGCATACGGGCGGGGCGGCATGCGCAGGCGTCGTTAACCAAACAGCGCCCAGCAACAAGGCAAGCAAAATACCGACACGCAACATCTCATGACCTCCTTGATCCGGGCGGCATCGGGTAACATTCATGTCACCGGCGGCCTGTCATCCACCACATCAAAAATCTCTTTAGGGTAGTAAAAACGCTTCGATACTATCCTTTGATATAGATTAGGTGGATGTGCCTTAAAAACAATAGCGCCCGCAACTTTTAGGAAACATTTTTCAAAACTTGTTCTAACCAACTGATTTTGATTTGAAATCAAGGATCAAAATCTGGATCACCCTGCAAAATGGTGCTGGCCGGGCGCCAATCCCGTCCGAAATCCGGGCGCACCACCCGTGGCAATCGCACCGGTTCGGCCAAGATGCACCCTGCCACCGCATCCAGCCCGTCATCGCGGTTACCGCCATTGGGCCGCCATTCGCGCATTTCACGAATAAACGGGGTGCGCCAGATATTACGTTGCCCATGCAGCAACCCCGCCGCCAATACCGCGCCAAAGGCATCGGCAATGCGGGCTTCCTTGTTGCGGGTTTCGTGAAATTCCACCACGGCGGTCAGGCATCCGGCCTGTTTCAGGCAGCGCCGCAAAATATTGGGCAAAAACCGGCCAATGCCGTTGGTTTCCACCCGCACCACTGGTAAATGGTGCCGCTTTGCAAATGCGGCCACCTGGCGGCAAAGCTGGCTGGCTTCGTCTTCGCGGTCCAAACAGGCAGGGTCACTTTGCAAATAGGCCACATCATGCAACCAGTATTCCCCCTGATCGCACATATAAATAGCAGCAATTACCGCCCCGTCCTGCCCCTTGCCGCCAAATGACGGGTCAAAATGGCAACTGGCCGCCACCATACGGCGGTCCCCAATGCGCAATCGTTGTTCGCCATTGGCCGTTTCAAATTCGGTTTCATCGTCATAGGGTTTGATTCGGGCCGGGTCCAGATCGCCCATATCAGGCGGCACCATTTCCAGCATCATCTGGCTGGCAAATTTACCCGCCGCCGTTCGGGCGCGGATCTGGTCGATCTTCGCCGCCGAAAACCGTTCCGGCCACGCTGACAAACCGTTTTCATCGGTGATCGGTAAACAAAACCGTGAAAACCCGTTTAAAAACGGGGCATCCTCGCCGGTTTCGGGCCGGGTTTCATCGGCATAAATCGAATAATAACTGTGCGGTGTGCCAATAAAAACCTGCATCCCGCCGGGGCTTAAAACATAGGAAATCTCGCCCAGTTTTTCGCGCAACTCCTCGCGTTTATGCGCGGTATCACAGGTTTTCGGGACTTCCACATCGTCACAAATCACCACGTCGGCGCGAGACCCGGTAATATTGCCACCAATCCCCGCCGCCTGCATCGACGGGTCGCGCAACTCGCCGGGCCGGTTAATGGTAAAACGCTCTGCCCCCCAATCGGTCAGCTTCCCCGGTACGGCTGCTTTCATTAAAGGGTGGCGTTCCACAATGCGTTTCACATTGCGCACCATCTTTTTTGCCAAATCAAGGTCGGCTGCCAACACCAGAATGCGCAAATCCGCATTGCAATACAGCAACCACGCGCAAAACAGGCCCACCATGGTCGATTTGCCACTGTTCCGAAACGCCATCAGCAACAACTCACGCGGGCCATGATCATTATGGTGCTGCAACCACTGCGCCATTTTCTGATGATGCGCCGGTGTGCCCTGCCCCAGTTTCCGGTTCCATATCCAGACAAACTCGGCAAGGCTGGCCTGGCATTTCTGCATTTTGCCTCCCCCTTCCCTTCAGGTCACACCGGTTTTAAAAACCACCCCGATTTTTCAAATCATCCGCTTTGCATTGCGGTTCTGGCAGCCAAAATCAGCTGTGAAACCTCATCGCCCCCCTGCTCCGTTGCCTCCACATGCGCCCGATCAGCAATATCCTTGGTGCCGTTTTTCCGAACCGGCGGTTCTGCGGCCAAATCTTCGTCACAAACCCAGCGCAAAAGTTTGATCAGGCTTTCCACATGCGCCAATGCGGCCTTGCACGCGGCCTGATGGTTCACAATCCCCTTGGCATCCATCACGTCGGCCGCGTCGCGTGCCACCCGATGATACGCCTTGCGTGCCCGGCGAATATCGGTTGGCAAACTGCGCAAAAGCTCGCTTCGCAACCGTGCCAGCCGCCCGCGGTCCTCGTCGGAAAATCCGCTATCCGTGGCGTCTTCCCCTTCATTCCGGCATTCCGCCCCGGTTCTGATATCCGCCAATGTTACACCGCCCCGCTGGTGCAAAGGGCGACCAGCCGGTCATCGCCCAGCCGCCCCGGCCAATAGGACATCGCCCGCACATAGCCATTAAGCTGGCTTGCCGTGCCTGCGTAAGACCCGATCCCCAGTGTTTGAAAATTACGCGGCAATGCAAAACCGGGGGGCGATTTTAAAACCCCGTTTTGGGTGGCGACGGCAATGTCATCATCATCAAACGCCAGTGCCACCAGGTTGCGCTGACCTGGCACCAGTGCGCCATACAGCGATTGCGTAATCAATTGCTGCCCGCCTTTGCGCAGGCTGATGCGCAACTGGTCCGCCGCACTGTCATAGGCCAAATCCAGATGGTCATTATTCAGGCTGGTTGAATAAAGCTGCATCACCCGCCAGATCCCGCTCCAGGCCGCAGGTAACGCCAGATCAAAAAACAGCGTTCCGGCACCGGGCATAAACCAGCCATCGGATAAATCCAGTTGCACATCATCGCCAGCGCGCGCGGCAGGAATACCGTTGCTGATCATGTCGCTGCTCGCAACCGGTGCGGCTTCAAGCTGCGCATTCCACACCAGCACCGATACCGCCGCCCCCGAAATCGCCGTGCTGATCTTGGGATACCGGCTGGTGGCCGATGCCACCTCGGCAAACCCCACCCGTTGCCAGCGTTCACCCAGCGTCACCCCATGTTGCGACGCCCCGTTTACCCCGCCCAGCGTTATATTTGCCGTGCCACTCACCGCACGCATCCATACCGCAAAGGCATGGGTCGCCCCCGACGCCAGATTATCCACCCGCTGATAAATCCCGCCCGTCCCGGCGGCAAAATTAATCCGGGTTGCATTTGCGCTGCCATCCGGGGCCGTTCCCGCCCCGGCCAAAACCGTTACCCCCGCATCCTTTTCCCAAATCGCATTGGCAAAATTCGCCGAATGGCGCAACAAATTTGCCGATGCCCCCTCAATACGCAGGCCCAGGGCCCGCCCGTCATCATCAAATTCAAAGGCGGGCATATTTGCAGCAATTTCCGTAACCACCCCTGTTTCATCCTTCACATGCGTGGTGCTGCTCCGCGCCACCTGCAAATAATCCGTCAACGGCAAAAACCGCATCGCCATATCATCTGTCCTGTTTTGAAAGCCGCCACCGGGCATAACAAAACCCCGCCAGCGCTGGTGCTGGCGGGGTCCGTCCCCCTCACATATCAAACCGAACGATACTCAGGCGCTCAGCCGCACCGCATGAAACCAGCTTGCCAAACTGGTTGCGACAATATGGCGCGTGTCGCTCGCCCCATGTGCCACCCGCACCCGAAAGGCGTTATCTGTGCCAATGCCCGCCCGGGCAATGCCACTGCATCGCAATATTTTGCGCCCATCCGCCCCATTGGGCAGGGTATCAACGCCTTGCAAATGCATGTTCCAGCCGCCTGCCCCCAACCGCTCCACAAACACCATGCCCTGCACCGACTGGTCCGCCAGTTCCATGCACACGCCAATGTCAAAATGGTAATGCCCTGGTGGAACATTGGCGATGCCGTCATATCCGGCATGATAAAGACCGTGGCTGTCAGTCACGATACTGTCCCATTCCACAATAAACTCGCCATTGGCCGGGATCGCCTGTTGTTGCGTGCGCAACATTTTTACCAGCGGCCCGCCCGACCGCAAAATTTGCACCTGCCAGCGGTTGCCATCGCAAAACACCTCTACCGCATCGCCGCGCATCGGCAGGGCAAAAACGGCCCGTTCCGCACCACCATCCACCGGGTGCAGCACATCCACACCCACCGTCGTAATATCGGTCGCCGTGCCATCCCCGTTAAAAATGCGAAATTTCACACCGTTGCGGCTGGGTTGGCAGGGCGGAAGCGTAATCCGCCCACCGTTCGAAACCCGCACTACCACCCCGCTTTGCCGGGGGGTCAGCGTCACATTGCCCGGCGCGTCAACCATCGGCATTCGCCGTTCATCCTGATAGGCCAATGCCCGCCCGGTGCGACAATCAAGCTGCAAAACCGCCGTGGCCGACTGGCTGACAAACCCGGCAAACGATGATTGCGCCTGCTGTGCCGCTGCGCTGGCTTCATTTGCCGCGCGGTTCGCCATTTCGCCTGCTGCCTGCGCCCCGGCAATCGCGGCACCATCCGGCCCGTTTACCAACTGGCGCGCCGTTTCATCCCACATAATCGCCCGGCCTGCCTGCGGGCCGGGCAATTGGGCCGACACCCCCTCCCCGCTGGCATTAATCGCCCCGTCAGGCATCCGCAATGTGCTGGCAAATCCTGCTTCCACATCACCAAGGGCGGCCAGCACATAATCAAAATCGGCATTTAAAACATCGGCACGCAGGCTGCTGCCGCTGTCATAATGGCTTAACCGGCGCAATCCCAACCGCCGGGATATCAACATATCGGCCCCCGTCACCGGGGCTTTGGCAAACGTCACCGTGCCGCCGCTGGCCATCACACTGCCTTCGCCGGTTTCGCCGCTGCTTTGGCTGGTATTCAGGGTAACGCCAATACCTTCGCTAATCTCGTTGCCATTCATCGTTACCTTCACATCCGATGCGGCAAACACGGCAAATTCAAACGGAAATTCCCGGCTTTCCCCGTCGCCTTCATATCGCACCGCTGCCGGGTCGCCATTGGCAAAAATTGCACCCATGGTCTAGCCTCCCCAATTATCGCGCCGCGCAAACCACGACGTAATTTGCGACAACGTGTTGTAACGCGATGTATCCAGCAAATTTTGCCGCTTATATTGCGCGCGCTGGTCAATGCTGCTGCTTTGCCGGGCAAAGGCCCCATTGGCCGCGTCCTGCACATCAAGCAAACTGCGCTGCACCCCTGCCAACACCGCACTGGCCGACCCTGCCGCCCCGGCCTGAAGGCCCGACGCGCCCTGTGCGGCACGCAAACTCGCCTGTTGCACGCGTAATTTGCGGGCGCGCTCGGCATCGTCGCTGGCCTTTTGTGCCGTCAGTGCCTGCTGCTCGCTTTGGCGCTGCGCATCAACCTGGCTGGCCGCTTTTTTGGCCTGTTTCTGGCTGGCTGCAATTTCGGTTCCGGTCTGCACCGCATTTGCCACCACCGGTACCCACGATGAAAATCCCCCCATCAGTCATTCACCCCCACTTCGCTACTCACACCCAGCAATAAAAAAGGCCGGGGCAAATCCCCGGCAATGCGCCACAATCCATTCTGCCCACCGCGTTTCCACCCCATGGCCCGCACCGTCACCTCGCCGCGAAACAACCCGTTTGCCTGGTCCAGAACCCGCCCGCTTGCCGGTTTGCGCAACGGCACCCGGCGCATGCCGCGCCCCACATCCACCGCCATCCCGGCACTGTCATGCAGGCGAAACGTCGCACAAATCAACCGCAAGCTCGACCCGCCATAAGGCCGCGATCCATCGCCGCCCACCGGGGGCAAGGCTGCAATTTCATGGCGAAACGGCAAACCCGCCATCACCTGTGTTTCCGGCGTTGCAAGCTGCACACTACCCCCCGAAATCAAAACGTCGCGGTAAAGCTGGCTTCCTGCCCACACCCCAACTTCCAGGCCATCTAACAACCCAAACTGTCCCCATTGGGGTGTGGCCTCATCCGCGTGCGCCGTTAACGTCAAATCAAACCCGGCATCCTCATCAAACCGGCCCAGATAAAACCGGTTCGCACGTTCAATCGCCACATAAACGTCGCCACCACTCACCGCGACATTGCGAAACGCCCCGTCAATTTCCTGCCCGCTCCAGGCGGTTACACCCTCGCTACGATAAAGCGTTAATGTGCCAATCGTGCCATCGCCCATCACCACATGCAAAAGGCGCCGCCTTGCATCATAGGCCTGATCAACCGGCGCATTAATCAAATGGCTCGATAACAACGCCAAGTCCGCAGCACCGTATGCCTGCTCCAGATCGGTAAATAAAAACTCCCGTATTTCGGTGCCATTGCGTGCCGCAAACACCGTTGCCCCGTCAATGTTAACCGGGGGCACATTGCGGTCTGCCGCACTGCCAATTCGGGTTTGCCGCGTCACCTGAATATTTTGCGGGGTTAACGGTGTCCCGCTGACCATCCATTCCGCCCCGCTGGTAAAAACCTGCAAATCCCGGCCCGAAAACACCGCCGCAATCGCACTTACCTGGTCGGCGAGCAAGGCAAACTCAATGGCTTCGTCATCCAGCCCCTCGCCCAGTTCAAAATTAAACAACGCCCCCGAATGCGACATCCACAACCGGTTGGGCAAATCGCGCGACCCGCCAATCACCATCCGGTCCTGGTGAAAGGTCACACTGCGCGGCCAGCCCCGCACGGCGGAAAAGGCCGGTTCGGCAAAATCCTGCGTTTCATTGGCATTGGGCAACTGTTCACGCAGGGCAAGGGTGGCATGTTTGCCGTCGGCAACCGCGGTTATTTCCCCCTCAATCCCCTGTACCCGCCATTGCCCTCCCACGTGTCCTGCCACAAAAACATCGGCACTGGCACTCAGGCCAACCGTCCCCGATACCCCCGATGGTTTTACCGACACATAAGGTTCGGCAAATTTGTAATAGGGTTGCTGGCGTTTGGTGGTGGTTTCGCCCCATACCCAGCTTGTCACCAGCCAGTCTGCATCCGCCTTTGGCACAATGCGGATCGGCACCACATCAGGATGCACCACCAGCAACGTATCCGCACTTTGCGTCCAGCTGATCTGGCCCAAATGTTTGCTTTCAAACGGTGTCGTCAATTCCTGCACCACACTGTCGCCCGCATAAACCGTGGCCCGCAAATGCCAGAACACCACCAGAAACGGCTGATCGACATTATATTCAAACGGCACCAGCCGCACCGGCCCCGATACCTCATCAATTAACCGCACACCGGGCCTGCGGCACACCCCGCCCGATGGCAGCACAAACACATTGCGCAATTTGGCCGCCCCGTTGCGATAGGCGGCAATATCGCCCCGGCCCCATAATTTCGGTGCCAGTTCCCCGGCACTGAACGTGGTTTTTTCCAAAACACTGCGCGCCATTACCCCCGTGCCTCCAGCAAGGGAAAATCCTCAATCCGGCGCGGGGTCGATTGCTGGGCATCAGCCAGTCGCGCCTGATGAAACAGCGTGTCTGCCCGCTTTTGCAAATATTCCGCCCGGCTGCCGCTTTCGGTTAACGGCAGGCAAAATTCCGCTGCCAGCCGCGCCATCAGGGCCATATCAAACCATACCGGCAACGATGCTTCAGGCATCCGCCCCACATAATTCAAAAATGCCCGCTCGGCCCCACATACAATCACACCCTTGCGCAATTCAAATTCCGGCAATTGCCCGGCACCACTTTCCAGCGACAACAACCTTATAAAATCCCCCGGCAGGGCAAATTGCCTGTCATCGCGGGCCAACTGGCCTTTTTCATCATCAGGCGGCGCCAACCGCGCCAGCCACTTGCCCCGCGCGGCAAACCGCCACGGATACGCCGCCAGCATCCCGTCACGCAGTGCGGGGTACAACATCGCCGCCACTTCCGCCTCCACCGTTTCCTCGGCAAAGGATGCAATCGGGCTTACCCCGATCATCACCAGTGCGCGTGCGCATAACGCCACATCGCTTAACGCCATCACGGCCTCCCTGCCAGCCACAAAAAAGCCCGGCTCAAGCGAACCGGGCTTTCAAATTTTCCAGCCACACCACCCCGATCAATCGGTATTGGTGGTGCCAATCGCTGTCATGTCGCGCACATCAACGCCGTTAACATCGGCCTGCGTCACCAAAAACATCCCGCCCGAAACCCCGCCATCGCGGTTGGTATTGGCAAACATGATGTCACCCGCGCGCAGCATGTCGCGGGCGGGTGCAAAATAATTCAATGTATCCACATCGGTCGCCACATCCGGGGTCACGTAATGCCACAGGGTAAAACCGTTGGCATAGGCCAGAACGCTTAAATTCCGGGCCTTGAAACCTTCTGCCATTTTAATGCTCCGCTATTTTTTGGAAAAGACGCCCATCCGGGCCAATCAAAATGGCGGCACCATCGCTCCGCAAATGCCGCGCCAATGATGCCGCCCAAACAGCCCCCTATTCCTTGGCCTGCAAGCAGATGATCCCGTCCCCGTCCACCTTGATCGCCCCCTGGCTCATGGAATTATTAATGAAATGCGCCGCATAGTCCCCGTGCCAGGTAATGTCAGTCTCCACATCCGCCCCCACCGCATGGCCAACTGCGGTGCGGTGATACCAAAAACAGCTGCGCACATCGTCCTTCACCGGCAGGCCCGAATGGGGCATCCACAATGTCCCCAGCCAGCGTTTGGCCTGCGTGCCCTTCCACGGCAAATCGTCATCACCAATATAATCCGACGATGCAAATTCCTTTACCGCCAGCAAATCCGACCATTGTTTCCAGCCAACAACCGCATACCGCTGCCCGTCATCGGGCACATCCAGTGTCCCCATGCCTTCAAAGGCTTCCAAAACCTTGTCCAGGGTCAAACCGGCATTATCGTGTGCAACCACGTTTTCGGTTGTCTTCAGGGCCTCAATGATCAGTTCGTCGGTTTTGCGCCCCAGCGCATAGGCCCCGGCATTGGCCAGCACCATTTTTTCATCATGGTTGACCTTCAATTCATCCAGCGCATCCACCCAGTCCCCGGCGTAATAATCGCTTAAATCACAGCGCACCGTTGCATGGCTCAGGTTCATCACGGGCACCTTGGCATGCCGGGCCTTGGTGGTGGCAATGCCTTTGCCCACTTTTTGAAAAACGGTGGTCGCCCCCTTAATCCCGTTTTTCACCCGCACAGTGTTGCGCAGCTTCGACCCCATCCGCTGATAGGCCTGATGTACATCGGCCTGAAAATGCTCAACAAAACTTTTATCAATGGAAATACTCATCGCCGCCCCTTTTGCGTTGTAAATTCTCACACGAAGGCCATCGCGACAAACAAGGCACAAACGCCTTATTTACCGCCTTAACTGTCATTTTATGGTCATGCTTTGATGGTTGTTTTCCTGTTCCGGATTCTGGCTTCCGGGTCAGATAGACCGGCTTGTTTACTGGTCGCCGGACGACCCCGATTTATAAAACGTCAACCCAGTCGGAGCCTTCCAGGTGCGCGCACGTACTTATGCAATTTTAACTGTTATCGCTTTGGCGGCGGCGGGTTATTTCACCCTGCCCTATACCCCTGTGCCTGCCTATTTTCATGCTTTCACCTCTCGCGTGTCTGCCCTTACCGGCTTTGGCGCCGACCGCATCCGCAGCCGCGTCTTGCCCGACATGGAAAAACGCCTGAACGAAGCCGGCATTGCCGTGGGCGCACCGGTTTATTTGCGGGTTTTCACCGCCGATCAAAAACTGCAAGTCTGGCTGCGTGGCGACACCCGCTATAGCGAAATTCAGGATGCCGGTTTTTGCAGCGACCAGGACGCCGGCAACGCCGCCCTGCAAACACCCCCGCCCGGTGTTTATCGTATCCGCCGCGATGATTTATCCCCCAACAGTCCCAGCCACGTCGAACTGAATTTAAACCCCCTGCCCGATGACGACGCCCCATCCACCAGCGATGTGGCTGGCGCCATTTCCTACAGTCTGCATGGCAACTGTTCGGACCTTGCCGGTATTTCCCTTAATAATGACGACATCGAACAAATCTATCTTCTGGTCGATGCGGCCCTGCGCGCCGGTCAGCAATCTGTCCCGGTTCATATCTTTGAAAAACCCCGCGATATGGATGACAGCCTCGCTCTGACCGAAGACGCCACCAACAACAGCCCGGCACCCGGCCTCTATGATGTCTATGCCGCCTTCGAACGCTCCCGCATCCCGCCCGATGTCAGCAAAAGCGACGGCCGCTATCACGTCAAACCAGCCGATTAACCGTTACCCCACCACCGGCCATCCGCGCCCTTAATTCCCCTGGTGCAGCCGGTCAAATGCGGCTTGCACCCGGGCGACAATGGCCGGGTTGCGGTCGCGCCAGTAACGCGGGTCATTCATCAACCGGTTAATATCGTTCTGCGGGTCGGTTCCGCCTTGTCCGGCATGGTTTCCGGCCAACCCCGGTTCGCTGCCATCTTGCATCAGCCGGTATAATGCCCGCACCCCGTCCGGGCTTTGCGCCATCGCCTCATAGGCTGCGGGCAGGTTTTTTTGCCCCCAGCTGGCAATGCGCGGGGCCAGTTTCGCCCAGTGGTCCGCCCCGCCAAATTCAGCCGCCAGTTGCCCCTGCATCTCTGCCATCTGTGCGGCATTTTGGGCCTGTGCCACCATTGGCGATAAAATTTCAGATGCCAAATCATACACCAGCTGTGCTTGCGGCCCGGTAAAACCGGCTTCATGCAACCGGGCATTCAGGGCCTCATTCACCCCGCCCAGCTCCTCCGCCCCGCTAATTTCATAATCTGCCGGGCTTTGCGGCACACCAAGGGCTGCATAAAATGCCTGCCGCTCCGCATCCGAACTTTCCGGCCCCGGTATCTGAAACGCGGGCATATCAGCATTCGGGATTTCTGCCGCACGTGCCATGGCTGCCACCATTCCGGTGCCACCAACTGCGCCGCCGCCAATACCGGCCGCAACACCAACGCCATCCTCACCACTGCGCGCCGATCCCCCCGCCGCACTCAAAATATTCCCGTTTTGCCCTGCGCCGGCTGGCGCCAATCCTGCTCCGGCACCTGGCCCCGCCGCACCATCGCCTTTCACCAGCACGGCCCCATCACCGGTTCCGGCCCCGGCCCCGCTTGCATTTCCACCCCCGGCGCCCCCTTGTTGGCCGGCAACATCACCCGCATTTCCTGCCATCAAAACCCTCCCAAATTTTCAAACCTTCACCTGCCATCAATCGCCCCGTGCCCGGCGCAACATCTGCAACACCAATGCACGCTGCCCTTCTTGCATCCAAATCGCCTGCGGGCTTGCCGCCGGGCCAAGGGCACGTTCCAGCGTGATGGCGCGCAAATCTGCACACACCACCGCCGCATCATGCCCGGCGGATGGCCCCAAAACCCGTTGCCACGCCCGGTCCCGTTCCTCGTGCGAAACCCCATTCACTTCGACATTTTCATTTTTCCGTTCTGACAAAACCGTGGGCGACTTCCGATCCGCAACAAAGCCGCCCTCAAACCAGCCCCACCCGCTGTCATCCCCGTCACCATATTGGCGCGCACCGTCAGTCTCACCGGCCAACGCCGCCACTCCATACCCACCGTGCCCACCGTGCCCGCCATGCCTCAAACCAGCCACTGGCTGCGCATCGGCTTGCACATCCATCACGGCATCCGCCCTCGCCGGTTTCACACGCCGCCAAATCCTCATTGTCCACCCTCCCCGGCAACTTTCCCGGCAACCTCCGGCGCGTTCATCATCTCGCCCACAATTCCGGCAATTCCGGCCATGTCTTCGGGCGTCATCTCGGGTTGCAACAAATCCTGTGGCACGCCAAACTGCGCGGCCAGCCAGCGCACGGTTTTGTCCATATCAATGGTTGCCATCGCATCCGGCCCCAACGATGCCAGCCTGCCCAGCCAATCCAGTGTCTGCCCGGCTTCCGCCTTGCGGCTTAACTGCGCCATCGGGGCGGTATGGCGCAAACACACCACCTTGCCATCAATCGGAATATCGGGAAGCTCGCCACTGCGCGCCAGCACATGCAACGCCCGGCGCATCAACGGAAAAATCAGTTCCGCCTGTAACCGGCTATAGGTCGCCGCCAACAAACGCGAATTTTCGGCAGCCCTTTCTAAAACCTCGGTCGCGGTCATCCGCGGGGCATCCACCTGGCCTAACCGGTCGGTTAACAAACAACGGCGAATGCGTTCGCGCAAATCGGCCAAAACAACGTCCGAAACATCAAACCGCCCCGGCGCATCTAACGGTGTTAACCCCGCCGACCCGACTGCCTTGGGAATAATACTGCCCGGCACCAGCCGCACCGTTGCCGGGTTTAAAATGCCATCATCATCGGCCTGCCAAATCCCTGTCACCGCAATCGATGCATTTTTTAAAACCAGCTCGACCACCTTGTTGGCGGTTTTAATATCGGGCAATGCCTTCATCACCGGCGATCGGCCATAAATTTCGCCTGGTGCCTTTAACCAGCGAAAGGCAATATAGGGCGAAACGGCAAACCGCCCTTTGGCAATCACGTCATCCTGCGCAACATTTGCGGCCGGGTCATTGGCAAAAAACACCACATAATCATATCCGCCCGCCCCGGACCGGTCCGGCAAAACGGCCTCGATCACGGCAAATTTTTCCGTCTCGGCTTCCGGTGCAGCCGTAATATGGCCGGGTATGGTTGCGTCCGGCCATTTTTCGCAAATGTCATCAATGCCAAGGTTTAATTGGCGAAAAACCGCATCCAGCGTGCCATCCACCCGTTCCTCAAATGCCAGGTGGCGCACCGGCACCGCACAAAACCGAAACCGCGATGGCGCACCCAGCCCGTCTTCCTCCAGCCGCAAACATGCCGTTCCCACCGTCACCAGATCCAGATATGCCTGATGAATTTCAACCGCAAAATTGGACCGTTCAAAATGCCCCTGCACAATCCGCACTGCGCGGGCCAGTTTGTCGGTCAAATCTGCCTTATCTGCCAGGGCCACATCGTCGCCCGGCACCATCTGAAACCACCCGCCCGACGGCGGCGTTATTTCACCAAGCAAACTGGCGGCAAGTTGCTCCACCGCATCGGGTGCCGTGGCGTCAAACACCCGGTCGAACTGCTTTTTGCCCACATTGCCGCCCGCCCCGCCTGTGCTGCCAAATCCACCAAAAGCCACATCACTTTCCTGGCGCTGCGGCAGGGCAAATTCATAACATTCCTGCCAATGGCGTTGCCAATGCCCCCGGCGTTGCAAAGCTGTTCGAAACCGCCTGCGCAACATTGCACTATCCATTTCCGCCTGCTTCATTTGCTCGCCCCTGCTCCCAAAAACCCGTCACTCTCCCCGGCACCTGTGCGCAAGCCCCGCTTCCCCGCCAATTCGCCCCACCCATCCCTCAACCTGCCTTGTTCCGCACAGCAACGCCCCAACGCGACGCATCGCGACGCCAAAGCTCCAAAGCCTCAAAGCCTCAAAGCCTCAAAGCCTCAAAGCAAAAAACCCGCCACCGTTTCCGGTAGCGGGCGCAACTGTGGTGTTGATTTAGGTATCCTAGCCTATTAAAAAGAACAAATCAAGAACTTTTTTGATAAATTTTCGATTTGTTCACAAGATAACGATGCAACCCCGCCGGGGTCAGCACATACCACGCCGAAAGGCCCAGCAACCGTTTCATCACCTCAACGCAACTAAACATGCCCAGCCGCACCGTTTGGGCACCCTCATCGGGCAATGTCACCCACAGGCAGTTATGCCCCTGTTCGCGATAATAGGCAGCCGGGTCAAACAGCGCCGAAAACTGCCAAAGCTCGCATTGCAACTGGTGGCTTGCCGGGTTCAAATAAATCCACTGCCCGCTTTCGCGCGTCGCAATCACCGCAAAACAATGGCGAAACCCCGCAGGCAACCACCGTAAAGCCCACTTGTCCGGCGCATCGGCAAACACAATCAAGGCCCGGTTTTCCCCGCCCTTTTCACCGGCCCCGGCCCTTATCGGCATACTACGGCAATCCTGCGACCGGTTTGATAAACCATCATGTGCGCCCAACCGTTGCACATCGCCTTCGCCGTGCCAGCTTCGCTTCAAAACATCTGCCCCTGCACCAAACCGGGCATGTTCCATGTCCTTTTTAAACTCGCCCCCCTTCGCAACACTTTGGTCATTCGCCGCATCGCGCTCAAAATACGTCGCCACACATGCCCCCTGTGAAAACCTCCCTAAAAATGACATGGCGTAAAATCTCCCTGCATTTCCTGGTCGCTATCGTTTTCGTCATAGTCGGCCTGCGCCAATGCTTCCCCGTCCGGGTCCACAATACCCCGGCGGATCAACACGGTTGCCAGCACTTCCAGTGCTTCACACCACAACACTGCCTTGCGCTGTTCCTCCTCCACCCGTGGGTCAGGCACCCGTTCCACCGCACCGTAATATTCCAGCACCTGTAAATGCGCCTGCCCAATCACGCCGCCGCGCCATAACCGCATCACCGCGTTATAAATATCGTCCGGGTCGCACGGCCGGGTCACATCCCCGGCATCGGCCACAACCCGCGCCCCTTCAATCCGTGCGGCCTGACAGCGCACAAACCAGAACCACGCCTGCCCGGCACTGGCAAACAGGGTCACCTCCCCGTCACGCAAGGGTTTGGGAAACAATCGTTGCTGCGTCATTTCGCCCTCCTGATAAACATTTCACTGCTCTGTGGCCGCCTCACGCCACACGCCGCCAGCCTTCATGCATTTACGCTGTCACCCCTTCCGCTCCCCCTGCCTTTTCATGGCACGGGTTGGTCGCATCACCGTGCCTAAATGGCATCGTCAAACCGCATCACGATCTGATGCAAACAAACAGGGGGCGTCACCGCACCCCGGGGTGCCGCGTCATGAATGGTCAAACACAAACAATTATGGAAAGAAACGATCCCGCCTTCGGTATGCGAACGGCGATATAGCCTGTCGTCACATACTCCCGGATGCAAATCTCCCGCTGACACTCAGCTTTTAATCCCTTTTTGTTCTTTTTGTAAAGGATTATTTTCCTATTTTGTTCTCGTAAAAAAGAAAGGAATAAATTCCCTGTCCCCTGCCCGATCAACCCTGATAGTATAAGCCCATGATTAAACATGACCTCATCTGGGCCGCACTCGACAAAATTGCCGAGGATAAAGGCTTGTCACCCTCCGGCCTGGCCCGGCTGGCCCAGCTTGACCCGACCACGTTTAACCGGTCCAAACGCAATACAAATGCGGGCAAACCCCGCTGGCCCTCCACCGAAAGCATCGCCAAGGTTCTCTCGGCCGCCAATGTCACATTCCGGGAATTTTCTGAATTGATGGACGGCAATGGTGCCGGGCGCGTGCCGGTTATCGGTTTTGCCCAGGCGGGCAATCGCGGCTTTTTTGATGATGCAGGCTACCCCGTTGGCGGGGCGTGGGAAGACATCACCTTCCCGGCCCTGCACGACCCCACCGCCTATGGGTTGCGCATCGCAGGCGATTCGATGTCGCCGGTTTTTCGCGATGGCGACCTTATCATCGTCTCCCCCGCCTCCAACATCCGCCCGCGCGACCGCGTGGTCGTCAAAACCCGCGAAGGCGAGGTCATGGCCAAGGAACTGGTCCGCCGCGGCGCCATGGGGATCGAACTTAAATCCCTCAACCCGGATTACGAAGACCGCTATATCACCGCCCAGGACCTGGACTGGATCGCCCGCATCCTGTGGTGCAGCCAGTAAACAAACCCTCGACCCTCCAAAATCGAACCTGCTACAATAACGTGGTGGCACTGTGCTGGAGCGCGATCGTTGTAGCTACCATCCAAAATCAAACCTGCTACAATGGTCCCATCGGAAATAAGGATCTGCCCTACGTTGTAGCTACCATCCAAAATCGAACCTGCTACAATGCTCAGAACAGGCAATGGCAGAACTGAAATGTTGTAGCTACCATCCAAAATCGAACCTGCTACAATGCGGTAATGCGGCGTTTGCTTGGGGTCACGGTTGTAGCTACCATCCAAAATCGAACCTGCTACAATGTTGCCTGTCGCAAATGTCTCGCTCGTTTCGTTGTAGCTACCATCCAAAATCGAACCTGCTACAATAGGAACACCGAATCCCGCAACATCTTCAATATGTTGCGGGATTTTTTTGGTTCAAAAACTGAAACCTCAATGCCGTTTTGACCGGAAATTCCGCAAAAATGATACATTTTTGACAGGCGAAAGCGGGCAATTTTCGTGCCGCTTTCGCCGATCACCTCCGGCAACCAGCCGTTATTTAACCCCGGTCATTTCCGACAGCACTGCCGCCACATGCGGGCCCGCCACCAAAATCGGCGCACCCTTTTCCAGCACGTCCGGCGCCTGCAAAAATGCGTTGCACCAGCCACCGGCCTCGCGCATCAAAACAATGCCTGCCATGCAATCCCACGGGTTGATATGCGGTTCAAAATAACCAATCAACCGGCCCGATGCCGCATAGGCCATCATCAACGCACAAGACCCGTTGCGAATAAACATCCCTTCGCGATCCAGAAGGTCGGTTATGAACGGCACCAATGCCACACTTCCCACGCGGTGCGACATGCCAACGCCCATCACACCGGCATTCACATTATCAACCTGGCTGGCTTTTATCGGCTTGCCGTTTACCGTGGCCCCCTGCCCCAGGCAGGCAGCAAACAATTCATCGCCATTGGGTTCATAAATCAGGCCAATCACGGCCTCGTCGCCCACCATCAGGGCCACCGAAATCACCCAGGTCGGCATTTTATTGACAAAGCACGCCGTGCCGTCAATCGGGTCGATCACCCACAGGCAGTCATTCTTGCCACGATCAATGCCCATTTCCTCGCCTAAAAACCCGTCATCGGGGAATTTTTCGGCAATCTGGCGGCGAATAACCGCCTCAACATCCTTATCGGCAATGCTGACAACATCTAACGGGTTGTCCTTGCATTCCACCACCAGTTCATCAACCCGGCGGTAATAATCCATTGCCACCCGCCCGGCTTCTTTCACAACACTCAGGGCATGGTCAAACCGTGCGGCAATATCCACACCGTCGGTGGCCTTGTTTAACGCTTTGCTCACGTTTATTTTCCTTTTTCCGATTGCGGATCACTGACCCGACACAAGCGCAAGACCCCGCGCCGCAAAACCAATTCCAACCTCACTGCCTGCCTTGATCGGCGTATCAATTCGCCCGTCAATAACAAACAGTTCGCCCACAGCGCACTGCACGGTGTAATGCATGGCGCTACCAAGATATGTCGCATGGGTCACGTTACCCTTTAGCGACATCTGCGCCCCGGCGGCCCCATCGCTCAGGCGCACGGCATCGGGGCGCACGGCCACCTCGACGGCACCAATGCCATGGGCGCGCTGGCGCAACGTCACCCGTTCCCCACCAATATCAACATCGGCCATATCACCATTCACGGCATAAACCTCACCCTGCACCAGGTTCGCATCGCCAATGAAATCGGCAATAAAGGCCGATGCCGGTTCTTCATACAACTGGCGCGGGGTGCCCTGCTGGGCAATCACCGACCGGTTCATCACAATAATCCGGTCCGACACCGCCAGCGCTTCTTCCTGATCATGGGTCACATACACCGCCGTCAGCCCCAGCTTTTGCTGCAAATCGCGAATTTCGGTGCGCACATGGCGGCGCAATTTTGCATCCAGGTTTGATAGCGGCTCGTCTAGCAATAAAACTTCCGGTTCCAGAACCAGGGCGCGCGCCACCGCCACACGCTGCTGCTGCCCGCCCGAAAGCTCGGATGGCAGCCGGTCTCCATAATCGGCCAGCCCCACCAGCCCCAGCCCTTCACGGGCCCGGTCATGGGCTTCGTTCTTTTTGTGCCCGCTTACGGTCAGGCCATAGGCAACGTTTTCCACCACACTCATATGCGGAAACAGCGCATAAGACTGAAACACCATGCTGACATCGCGATCCGTGGCGGGCAGATGTGTTACATCCTTGTCGCCAATCATAATCTTGCCCGCTGTCGGGTGTTCCAGCCCGGCAATCATGCGCAGGGTGGTTGTCTTGCCACAGCCACTGGGGCCAAGCAGCGTCACAAGCTCGCCGGGATGAATATTAAACGACACATCGTCAATTGCCGTCACCGCCCCCTTGCCAAAGGTTTTGGTTACATTTTCAAAAACGACCGACCCGGCCCGTGTTTTCAACGTCATGAATGTTTCTCCCGTAAGCCGCTAACAGCGGTTTTCCCGCCTGTTGTTGAAATATCCGTTGCAACACGGTCTTCGCGGCGCAATTTGCGTTTCCCGATCAGGCCCTGCACCGTCACAATCACCACCAGCATGACCAGAATCAGCACGCTGCAATAGGCAATCGCCACGCCATAACGGCCATTTTCGACCAGGCCAATAATATAGGATGTCGCCATGTTATGGTCGGCACTGACCAGAAATATCACCGCGCTGACCGACGTAATCGCGCGAACAAAGCTGTAAACCAGCGATGCGACAATCGCAGGCCGCAACAGCGGCAAAATCACCCGTCGGAACGTGGTAAAGCTGTTTGCCCCCAGTGTCAGCGAGGCTTCATCCAGGCTTTTGTCAAGCTGGCTCATTGCCGCAATCCCGCCGCGCACGCCCACCGGCATGTTGCGGAAAATAAAGCAAATCACCAAAATCACCCCGGTCCCGGTCAATTCCAGCGGCGGCACGTTAAAGGCCAGAATATAACTGACCCCGATCACCGTACCGGGAATGGCGAAACTCAGCATCGTGCCAAATTCAAAGATGTTTTTGCCGCGAAAATTCTGGCGTACCAGCAAATAGGCCGTCGTCAGGCCTACCGCCGCGGTCAGCGGGGCGGCAATGATCGAAATATTTAACGTCGTCCAGAATGAATCCCACGCTGCCCCGGCCCAGACAATGCCGTGATCGCTCCAGGCGATGCCGAATGCCTCCACATAATTATCCAGTGTCAGGCTGTTATCAAATCCCCAGCGCTTAACGAATGCGCCAAAGAAAATCATCGCGTAAATCACCACCGTAAACAGCGCCCACGGAATGACGGTGCCATAACATAAACGCCGCAAACCGGGGTTCAGGCTGATATGCGCGCCGTTATCGGCCTTGCCCGATACCGTGGCATAAGACTTTTTACCCAGCCAGAACCGCTGTGCGCCAAAGGCCGACAAGGTAAAAACCAGCAAAATAATTGCCAGCACCGCCGCGCGGCCCTGGTCATTTTGTGCACCAACAATGGCAAAGAAAATATCGGTCGACAGCACATCATAATTGCCGCCCAAAACCATCGGGTTGCCGAAATCGGCCATGCTTTCGATAAAGGCCAGCAAAAACGCATTGGCCAGCCCCGGGCGCATCAATGGCAGAGAAACCCGGACAAATGTTTGCCAGCGATCCGCCCGCAAGGTTTGCGATGCTTCCTCCATCGACGGGCTCACCCCCTCGACAACACCAATCAGAACCAAAAAAGAAATCGGGGTGAAGGACAAGGTCTGGGCAAGCCATATTCCAGGGAGGCCATACAGCCACCGGCCTGCCTCCACCCCGAGCAGATCAGCAAAGAACTGCGTCACAGTTCCCGATCTGCCAAAAAGAAGGATAAGGGCCAAACCAATCACGAAAGGCGGGGTAATGATCGGCAATACGGTTAAAACCCGCAGCGATTTTTTCCACACAAACCCGGTGCGCGTCACCACCAGGGCAAAGGCCAGCCCCAAAAGCGTTGTCGAGGTCGCGGTTAATATCGCCAGAATGGCGGTATTCCAGGCAACACCGCACACGCCCCCGGCAAAGCAGCCCAGCCCCCAAACCGTGGAAGCTGCAAAATTGCGCAAAAAATCGGCCGCAGACAACACCCCGTCATGATTGACAAAGGCGCTGATCAAAATACGCGACACCGGGAAAAACACAAACGTCGCCACCAGCGCAATAATCACACCGATAGATGTGGTGACAAACACATCGCCGCGCATGGTGCCGCGCGCTGCCAGCCCGGTGCAAAACAGCACCAGAAAACTGGCTGCACAAAACAGGGCGCCATATCCCAGGCCATATTGCCGCACGTCAAGTTCACCAAACAGCGCGGTTAAAAACGGATAGTTAAAACCAAACACACCAATGGCAAAACCTTGCAGCAGCATATAACCAATGCCGCACAGCCCCGATGCAATCAGCACATTGCCAAATAAAGGATCCTGTCGCGGGCGTTTAATCACCAGAAGCGGTGTTAGCAAAAACACTGCCACCGGCATCAGCCACGGTCGGTCAAACATAAATCCCTGTAAAATCGCCGGGGCATAATCACCATAAAACGGATACCCATCCGTCAGCCATTCCAGCGTCCAGAAACCATATTCCTGCTGATACCACGGCAATACGACAAAACCGATCCAGCCAATCGCCAGCCAGAACCACAACAGTCTGCGCACGGGGCAGTCTCCTGTTTGAAAACAGATTGTATTCTTGAAAAAATCGGAAAGGCGATACCGGCAGGGGCACCATCACGCAACAAAGCTGCGCACAGTCCCCCGCCGGATCACAACAGCCTTATTGCGGGGCGGTTTTCACTTCTTCGTCCCAACGCTGCAACAAATGGCGGCGCGTTTTTGCTTCGCCATATTTGGCAAAGTCATAATCAATCAGTTTAATATCGCTCAGGCGCGGGGCATTTTCCGGCACGGTTGCCTCGGTATTGGACGGCACCTGATAGCTGCCTGCCTTTTCCGCCATGGATTGCGTTTTGGCATTCAGGGCAAATTCATACCAGATCTTGGCATTTTCCAGGTTACGCGCCCCCTTGATAATGCTCATGGAGCCAACTTCGTAACCGGTTCCTTCGCAGGGCGATACAATCTCGATCGGGGCGCCCTGTTCCTTCTGGGTTACCATGTCATGCATAAAGGTAATCGCAATGGTGGTTTCACCAATCGCCGCCGCCTTGATCGGGGCCGATCCCGACTTGGTATACTGGTTTACGTTCTTGTGCATTTCCTTGAGGAAATCGAACGCCTTGTCCTCGCCAAACAACTGTACCAATGTTGCCAGTGCGGTATAGGACGTCCCCGACGAATTGGGGTTGGCAACCTGAATTTCGCCCTTGTATGCTGGGTCTGCCAGGTCTTTCCAGCATTTCGGGGCGGGCAGGCCCTTGCTCTTTAACACATCAGTGTTATAGCCAATGCCAAGCGCACCGGCATAAACCCCGACCGTGCGGTAATTGGCATTTTTAGCCTGGCGTTGCGCCCAATCCTGCAATTTATCCAGCGATGGCGATTTATATTCCATCGTCAGGCCCTCGGCAGCCGCCTGCAAATGCGGGTCGCCCGTTCCGGCCCACCAGATATCAAGTTTCGGGTTGCTGGCTTCAGCGCGAACCTGGGCATAGGCCTCACCGGAACTTTTACGCACCATCGACACATCGATGTCGTATTCTTTCTCGAACTCGGCTTCCATCATTTCGCACCAGGTATTGTCGGCCGAACACACCACATTCAGGCGTCCCGCCGCCTGCGCCGACAGGCTGACAGACATGGCACCGGCAGCAAAAACACTACCCAGCAAAATCGTTTTCAGTTTCATTGGAATCCTCCCGATTCATTCGCATTTCGTTGAATGCACACGTGTGCGCTACTCGTTTGCGCGCTCCACACTGGAATAAATAACTCAAATCGCAGAAAAATTAACTGAAAAATTCTATTTTGCCGTCATAAAATTGTAACAAAACGGCCAAGCACTTGTTTTAAAACATCAATACCGCCTCAGCCCCAGGCATCTCCGGCAACGATTTAACAGTCACATATCTGGAAACAGCCTCAAAATTGCGCACACGTGTGCTCTAACTTTGCAAAATCTGCCGTTCTCATCACGAGTCTCACCTTACCTCTCGTATCTTATGGTCACCATCCACGGCTTCGCAAAGCTGAAACAGCGGGCGATGCATTAGAATACGCCTGTTTTCATGTGCTGCTGCGTTGCACCAGTTCCACCGGCAACACCACCCGTTGCGATGCGGTTTGGCCGGGGGCTGCAATATGTTCTGCCAGTCTCGCCACGGTCAGGGCGGCCAAATCTTCGGCACTTTGGCGGATGGTCGTTAACCCATATGCCTTCTGGCTGCTCGCGGTAATGTCATCAAAACCAACAATTGCAAGGTCGTGTGGCACCCGCAGCCCCAGTTCAAACCGGGCTGCATCCATTAATCCCAATGCAATATGGTCTTTGCCACAAAAAATTCCGTCCGGCGCGTCCCTGTTGCTTAAAATCTGCAATCCGGCCTGATAACCGCCTTCATAATCGGCACTGTCACACCCCAGCAAGCTAAACCGCACCTCGCCACTCGCCAGTTTCGGGGCTATCGCGGCCACAAAGGCCTCGCCCCGCGCATTGCCGCTATAGGTCCCGCCTGTCATATTTAAAAATCCGAAATGGCGTTTCCCTGCCGCCAATAACGCTTCTGCTGCCAACCTGCCGCCGGTGTCATTATCGCAATTCACCACATCGGCCCCTTCAAGCAAACCTGCCCGGTTCACCAGTACCACCGGCACATTGCGGCGAATAAAATGCTGCCCGATTTCCGGCGACGGACTGCCCGATGTCACCACCACCCCCGCCACCTGGTATTGCAATAAATTCAGCATCGACCGCGACATATGCTCGGGCGCTGACACATCAATCACCAACGGGCGATAGCCGATTTTCTGAATGGCGCTGATCAAATGATGTAAAAACTGCACCCGAAACGGATCTTCCAACCCCGATGTCACCAAGCCGATCAAATCGCTTTTGCGCCGGTTCATCGACCGCGCAATCTGGTTAATCTGATAGCCCAGCCGATCAGCTGTTTGCAAAACACGCTGGCGGGTTTCCTCCGATATCCGCCCATCGCCCGACAGGCACCGCGACACGGTGGAGCGCGCAACCCCTGCTTCGCGCGCCACATCGGCCGAAGTTATCACGCGGTTTTCCGGCTTTTCTGCGCCCGTCGTTTTTGCCGTTTTCTGCTTGCTCTGCACGCCCTGTTCTCCTGCCCCGCCACAACCTGCCCCCTGCCCAAGGGCATCCAAACCACATCGCACCCGTAACCAGACACCGGCTACCAAACACCCGCCATCGGGCCCCGAAATGCCACAGGCCAACAACCCTTCGCCAATTGCCCCGGCTCACACCCGTTTCCAATGCGTCCTTCGGCCATCTGGTCACATGCGGGTGCCTGCGCGTCCTGTTTGCCAAATACCAACGCTGTCCTCGGTCAATTTGTATGACTTTATGGCACCGCGCACAAGCGCACACGTGTGCATTTAACGCCAGACCATAACCTCACCTTTCATCGTTTCGCGCACGGTTTTCTTTGACCACAGCCAATTAAAAAATCTATGCTGAAGATCTCATATTCATGATCTCACCAGCCCCACTGGCGCAGCACCGGCTGCCCCCAATAAAATAAATCAGGAGAAACAAAATGGGCAACGCCACCCCTTCCAAAACCTGGACCTGGCATCAGGGCACCTGGCACGAAGGCAACCCGGCCATTATTGGTCCGGCCACTCATGGCATGTGGATGTCCTCAACCGTGTTTGATGGTGCCCGCCGCATCAAAGGCAAAACCCCCGACCTAAAACCCCATTGTGCCCGTGTCATTCGCTCGGCCCAATTCATGGGGCTGGAACCCAAAATTACGGTTGGTGAAATCCTCGAACTGGTGGCAGAGGGCTTAACGAAGTTTGATCCCGACGTCGCGCTCTACATCAAACCGATCATTTACGGCGAAACCGGCTTTCTCGCCCCCGATGCCGATAGTGCGCAGTTTGTGCTTTGCATTAACGAAAGTGCCCTGCCCGACGCCATCACAACCGGCTTCACCGCCCAAAAATCCAGTTTTCGCCGCCCATCGCCCGAAAGTGCACCAACAGAAGCCAAGGCATCCTGCCTTTATCCCAATGTCGGCCGCGCGGTTAACGAAGCCAAAGGCAACGGTTTTGACACCGGCGTCATGCTTGACCCAATGGGCCATGTCGCCGAATTTTCCTATGCCAACCTGTTTTTCGCCAAGGACGACACGGTTTACACCCCGGCCATCAATGGCACATTCCTGAATGGCCTGACCCGCCAGCGCGTGATCCAGCTGTTGCGCGATGATGGGGTAAATGTGGTTGAAAAGGCGATCAAATACAGCGAATTGCAAGAAGCCGACGAAATTTTCGGCACCGGCAATTTCTACAAGGTTGCGCCCTGCGTCAAACTCGACGACCGCAACCTCCAGCCCGGCCCCATCACCAAACACGCACAGAACCTTTATTGGGCCTTTAGCGAAGCCAGTTAAATAGCCTTATGATTGCGGTGCCAAAAGCATTGGCGCCGCAATTTTCCCTTAAAAGTTTTATCTTGGACATCGGCCACACATATCATTACACCCAAAAGATATATATTTCTGCTCAGGGTAAGTAATGAACTCCAATTTATTAACCTATTGGCGGTCGTCTCTGATCGATAGCCAACGCACATCCCCCGTCCTGAATGACGCGACATGCCATATTCTAAACATTGGCGCGCTCGCACAGGGTATGGTTGCACAGGACATTGCCCACAAAATTATAAAACAGCGACAAGACTTGCTAAAAAGGCAAGTTGGTCAGAACCTGACTAAAAGACAGGAAGAAGAAATCGACGCAATTAAAACGGCATCGGTTCTTATTACTCCCTTTATTGTTACAACCCGCGTTGAACATGGCGTTGGCCACTCAGATAGCGAAAAAACACGTCAGGGATCTGTCTGGATATCGGCAACCCTTAGTCTTGACGGCAATCTCTCTGCTGACGCAAACAGGCCACCATGGTTTGAACGGGCTTGCCTTGAACCCATCGGCCTAAAAACAATTACACTTGGCACGATTGAAAATTTAGACAAATTCCTTGAGCAAACCACATTCTCGACCGATCCGTCTTTTCCCGATGTGTTGAAATTTGCCGACAATCTCTGCAAGGCTGTTGCCAATACATCTATATACGAACCGAAATTTGAACATTACAGCACGCAACATGGTCGTATCATGTTGTTTCACGAGCATGCCGGGGCAGGAGAATCAATTGTTCGCTTCTGCGAGGCCATACGTGACAATCCTGAAGAATGGACAAAAAACACCGCTCTTAATACGTTGCTGGCAGAACATTCTCATCAACAACCCGCCATACATTCGTTTGAACCTGAATCAACAGCCCGTCACACAGGGCATATCGGCCAGCACATTCTGGCTCCGACGCAACGAGAGGCCATGGCAAATATCCTGTCAACCGGCTCTCAATCCATTCTTGCCGTAAACGGACCTCCGGGTACGGGTAAAACCACATTAATGCAAAGTGTCATTGCATCTGGCGTGGTCAATTCTGCCCTTGCTGGCGAAGCCCCCTTTGTTGCTCTGGCCTGTTCCACCAACAATCAGGCTGTTACCAACCTGATCGACAGTCTGGGCAAAGCCCTTTTGCAAAACAGTCCCGACCCTCTGAGCCGCCGCTGGATCCCGCAGGCCCGCTCTCTGGGGCTTTTCTTTCCGTCCGATAAGGCCAAAGAACGCATCCCGAAGGGCAAATATCTGATGGCTGCCCGCAAGGGCGGCACCTTCCCCGATGAAATAGAAAACACAGAAACCCGCGCACAAACGGAACAACATTTCTTTGAATGCTTTAGCCATTATTATGGCAAAAAGATCGAAGATCCGGCTAATATCATTGAGATTCTGCACGGCCATCTGAAAACCCAGTTTGGTCGCTATACAAAAATTATCTCGACGCTGGGACAACTCACCGACATCAGGCAGGCATTGAAAGACAGCCGCTTTGCTGACCTTGCGGAATGGATAAACTCTCTTGAAACTGAAACTCTAAAACAACAAGAAATATTGAGCGCCTGTCAAAAGGCCGCCGATGAAGAAAACCGTCTGGCTGCCGCACAGGAGAAAAAAGCTCGGAATTTACGTAAGGCTGCGCTTGCAGAGATCCAGCCGAACTCACTTATCAAGCGCCTTTTGAACCTTCTGCCTGACAATAAACAATTGTCGATCAGCAAACTGCAATTCATGCTGATCGACAATGGCTACGAACAATTTGCCGAAAAACTCTCCCAACCAAACTTCCGCTTGCCCCAGGCGATGCGGATATTTGACCGCCTTGTGATTGATGCCACCCGGCTTGGCCAATCCCCGGAAGCTGCAACACAAATATCCACTCTCCAGGCAAACATTGCCGACCTTCAGGCCCAGACTGCACAGCTGAAAAAATGGCTATCATTCCGCATTGAATGCTGGAACGAAATCGCCGAACTTATCAACAAGATAAATACCGAAACCTGCGCCGCCACGTTTGAATACCAGAACAGCGAAACACTCCGAACGCAGTATAAAAACAATCCCGAATCCCTGATTGAAAAACTCGATAAACTTGTGCGCAATCGATTGTTCTTTCTGGCATCCCGTTATTGGGAAGCACGCTGGATTAATGAAAACAGAAACATCGACGCCAACACCGACCTGAAACAAACTGCTGAACATATCAGCAAGCGCCTGCGCCGCTATGCAATGCTAACTCCGTGTTTTGTCGCAACCTGTTACAAGGCAACAGCCACGTTTCTGGTCCCCTATAAAGGTCCGTTAAAAGGCTTTTTTGACATGATCATCATGGATGAAGCCGGACAGGTCGCACCAGAAGTAGGTGGGCCTTGCCTCATCCTTGGCCAAAAGGCAATTATCATCGGAGATACCCTGCAAATTGCCCCGATTGTTTCCGTCTCATCGGCAATTGATCGCGGTAACTTGCACGAAGCAGGGCTGCTTGAACACGAGACAATACTTGCCCAAAATGGATATACCGCG
The DNA here is from genome assembly GCF_040148805.1 of Thalassospira sp. NFXS8. Lineage (NCBI taxonomy): Bacteria > Pseudomonadati > Pseudomonadota > Alphaproteobacteria > Rhodospirillales > Thalassospiraceae > Thalassospira > Thalassospira sp. NFXS8. Next base: position 1,324,854 of record NZ_JAGEMF010000001.1, read on the forward strand.
TTTGAGGGCAGCATGATGAAGATGGCGCAGCATAAAAGCTGTTTTACGCTTCCTGATAACAAGGGCATGTTCCTCGCAGAACATCGACGCTGCTACGATGAAATCATTCATTATTGTAATCGCTTTTACAATGGCCGCCTGACCCCGCTTCGTGGCACCAAAACAGAGAGCCTTCTGCCTGCAATGGGATATGCTCATATCCGCGGTGCAGCCCGCAAGATTGAGGGGAGCTGGTCCAACAAAATTGAGGCACAAACCATTGCTGACTGGATTGCCCGGCAGCAGGCAAAACTGGAAGCTGCATACAAGGAACCGATTGAAAAAATCATCGCAATCGTCACCCCGTTTCGCAGCCAGGCAAACCTCATTCGAAACGAGCTTGCCAAACAGGCGAATACCAATGGCGTATCTGGCCTGAGAAACATTACTGTTGGCACCGTACACGGGCTTCAGGGCGCCGAATGTCCGGTCGTCATTTTTTCGACCGTCTATGATTTTACCGTCAGCACCCAGTATTTTTTCAACAGTGATAACTCCATGCTCAATGTTGCTGTCAGCCGTGCGCAAGACAGCTTTCTTGTCTTTGGAGACATGCAAATTTTCGACGCCAGTACACCCCCGAGAACAAACTCGGATTATCTGGCCCATATCATTTTAGCTGACCCGGAAAATGAAATTACCGACATCCTGCCAACGACACTTGGCATTGACCCCACAATTCTGCCATTACGCCTCGAAACGCTGCAGCAACACCGCGAATATTTGAAGAAAAGTTTTGAAACAGCGAAAAATAACATTCTGATTTATTCGCCCTATCTCAGCGACAAAGCGATAAATGACGATGAAATTATTAATGCAATCGAGGCTGCAAACCGCCGGGGTGTCAAAGTGGTTATCGCCGCCTGTGCCGATCATTTCATTCCTTGTAACAAGACTGAAAAAGACTACGCAAAAAAAGCACGCGAAATTCTTCTCGCAAGCCCGGCAGAGCTGCTTTTGCTGCCGCGCATTCACAACAAAACATTAATTGTTGACGATCGCCACTTGATAGATGGTTCTTTTAACTGGTTTTCTGCACCGCGAAATGCAGCATATGACAAACAGGAATTTTCAAACGCCTATTCTGGTGATGACATCGGAGATACCATTCACCGGGTTTGGCAACGCACACTCGAGCGCATCCCGGACCAATCCGAACGCCAACGAATTCGACAATTAATTTTTCCGTAAAAACAATTCCCGGAACCACTAACCGGCTTTCTCAAGAGCAAGCCTCCAGCTTTTTACCTGATTAAACGGCCCACAATATCGACATCAAAACCGGCTAGAAGCCGGCGCATATGCCCTCAGCTTTTTCGCTAACGGGCCGTTATGTCCAGTATGTAAAAATATAGCCAGGGTGAAACACTGCCGCCAAGGTTTAAAAGAAATCAACCCCATGGTAAGGCCACCTTGCCGAACCCCCTTTCATGTCAACGTGAATATCAATGTTTGAAACACTTGTTTCCGATGCAAGCCCCCGCTGGATAGCAGGCCAGATCGCCGGATTTATTGCGCTAGGATTGTTCATTGCCGGTTTAGCCAACAAGGACGACCGCAAACTTTTGCTGATCCTGATTGCCGCAAACATTGCCATTGTCCTGCAATTTGCATTGCTTGAAAGCTGGGTCGCAAGCGCGATGACCTGCATTGTCATTCTGCGCATTATGCTGGCACGCAAATACCACCGTAACCTTCACATCATGGTCGGCCTGCTTGTGTTAACCCTTCTCACCGCTCTGATAACATGGCGCGACTGGTCCGATGCTCCGGCCCTTGTTGCCGGGTTGGTTGGCACAATTGGCATGTTTGCCTTTAAAGGCAGCATCATGCGCTGGTGGTTATTCTGTGCCGCATTTTTCTGGGTGCTTAGCAATATTGTCGCAGGCTCAATCGGCGGGATTTTGGCCGAAAGTCTGGTCATGGCAATCAATCTTGTCACAATCTGGCGGATCGAGCTCGACAAACGCCGCCTCGTTACCCGCACCGACACATAAAAAAACGGGCCCCTTATTTAAGGCCCGTTTTGGCAGTTTTCGTGAAATCCACCTTTTGGTGCGTCCCTAATTTCCGGTTTGCACCGGCACAACCGGCGCACTTTGCCCGGCCCGATAGGGGTATTTGGCAAAGATGGCGCCAATGGCTTCGGCTATCGCAGCATCAGGGTAAAAATCCCCGCCCGACCCGGTCCAGTTGCCGGTTTTACCTTCCCACACGGTTTTGTTGGTTTCCCTGTCAATCAGGTCAACCACCACCTCTCCGCGCACATAGGTATCAACCCTGCCCGTATCGCCAAATAACGGCACCCCAACGCCAACCCCGCCACGGCCCGATGATCCGTAATACCCGCCATAAGACGGGCCGCTGCGTACAACCTGCTGCTCGCGCGTGCTTATGTGGTAATCCACCAGCAAATCGGGGTGACGAATATCAAGCTCATAGCCATAGGCCTGCATTCGCGCCGCAATGCGATCTTCCATGCGCTGGCCCGTTAGGGTGGTATATTTCGCATCCCGGTCCTTGCCTGCGGCTTCGACAAATGCATAGCTGTGATAACGGCCAAAATCCGTTACCGGGTCCTGATCTGTATAAACACGCGGGCCGCTGGCACAGCCGGCAACCAGCAATCCAGCCAGCAGGATCAACCATTTATGACGTTTCACTGCCATGTCTCCAATTCTCCAAATCAATGGCGCTTGCCCTGTCAGGCCCAAATACACAGTGCCAGTATTTACTGACATCACCATGAAACTACGGCATTTTTTTGCCCGTCAAATTTGCTGCTATATTAGAAACAAAAAAAGGCCCGCCTTGTTCCGGCGAGCCTTGATCCGTATTCATGCAAAATGCCGCAAATCAGGCGCTTAAATCCTCGCCGGCAAGGGCGCGGTCAATCAGGGCGACACTTTCGTCAATGCCATAAAGCGCAATGAACGATCCCATACGCGGGCCCTGTTCCTGCCCCAGCAGAATTTCATAAAGGGCTTTAAACCAGGCGCGCAAATCGGCAAAGCATTCATGTTTTTTGCCAATTTCATAAACCGCGGTCTGAATGTCGCCGCCGCTGGTGGTTTTATCCAGCCCAACCAGCACGTCGCGCAATTCCGCCAGCGCAACCCGTTCTTCTTCGGTTGCATCACGGTATTTTTTGGTCGGCTTCACAAAATCGCGGTAATAATTCACCGCATAGCCCACCAGTTTGTCCAGGTAAGGCGCGTTTTCCGGCGTTGCGCCATTGGCATAACGCGAAATAAAGCCCCACAGAACGTCCTTGTCTTCGGTATTGCACACCGAAACCAGGTTCAGCAAAATACCAAACGAAATCGGAATATCGCGGTTCGGCGCGGTGCCGGCATGAATGTGCCATGCCGGGTTTTGCAGCAGCTTAACCGGGTCGGTTTCGGTTTTCAGCTTTTCCGCAAAGGTCAGATATTCATCAACCGTTTTCGGAATAACATCAAAATACAGGCGTTTTGCCGCTTTTGGTTTCTGGAACATAAACAGCGACAGGCTGTCTTCCGGCGCATAGGTCAGCCATTCTTCCACCGACAGGCCGTTGCCCTTGGATTTGGAAATTTTCTGCCCGGTTTCATCAAGGAACAATTCATAGTTAAAACCTTCCGGCGGGGTGCCGCCCATGGCTTTCACAATCTTGTTGCCCAGGTCCACCGACGGGATCAAATCCTTACCCGCCATTTCATAATCAACACCCAGCGCGTACCAGCGCATTGCCCAGTCGGGCTTCCACTGCAATTTGCAATTTCCGCCGGTTACCGGGGTTTCCACCAGCTTGCCGGTTTCGGGGTGTTCATAAACAATGGTGCCTTCCGATGCCTTGATTTCCACGATCTTGGCCATCAGCACTTTTTGTGTGTCTGCCTCGACGGGCATAAACGGGCTATAGGTCGCCCGGCGTTCTTCGCCCAATGTCGGCAGCATAATCTTCTGGATTTTGTCGTAAACTTCCAGAACCCGCAGCAAAGCCGCATCAAACATGCCCGACCGGTAACAATCGGTCGATGACTTGAATTCATATTCAAAGCCAAAGCTGTCCAAAAACTCGCGCAGGCGGGCATTATTATGGTGGGCAAAGCTTTCAAACTTGCCAAACGGGTCGGGCACGCTGGTTAATGCCTTGCCCAAATGCTGCGCCACCATTTCGCGGTTCGGCACATTATCGGGCACCTTGCGCAACCCGTCCATGTCATCGGAAAAACAATACAGCTTGGTCGGAATATCGGACATGGTTTCAAAGGCGCGGCGAACATAGGTTGTGCGCGCAACTTCGCCAAAAGTACCGATATGGGGCAAGCCCGACGGACCATAACCGGTTTCAAAAAGGACATAGCCCTTTTCCGGTTTCTTGTCTTTGTAACGCTGCACCAGCTTTTGGGCTTCGGTAAAAGCCCAGACATTGCTGTTTAACGCGGCATCACGAAGATCGGCTGTCATTTTTGAAACCTTGAACAAGTGTTTTACATAAAAATCGGATTTTGGCGCGAATTATACTGATTCGACGCCGCCAGAAGCTAGCCCCGCTTGCGTCCAAGATCAAGCATAGAGCGCACATAGCCCCCCGCAACCGCAAACATGGCTGGCATCACCGCCCCGAAACACCAAAACAGCCCGCAATCTGGCCGCAAACACCCGCATATCGGCACGCCACACTGCGTTACCGACACCTGATATTACGATGCTTCGCGAATTTCGCGTAAAAACCCGTTCACAGCATCGCCAAGGCTGGCGGCTTCGCGCAACAACCCCTCGGCAATGTTTAATACATCGCCCACATCTTCACGCACTGTGGCGGCGGCCTGCGATAAAACCAGCACATCTTCATTGGCGCGCTGCGTCCCCACCGCCACCTCCTGCGATCGGTCCACAATTGATTGCGTTAACCGCGCCTGTTCGCCAACAGCCGCGGCAATCGCCGATGAATTACCCTGAATTTTCTGCACCCCGTCTGTCATTAACGCCACAACCGATGCCGTTTCGCGCGACGCATCCTGCGTTGCCGCAATCTGGCGCGAAATATCCCCGGTGGATCGCGCGGTTTCCCCGGCCAGATGTTTCACTTCATTTGCCACCACGGCAAACCCCTTGCCCGCATCCCCGGCCCGGCTGGCTTCGATATGGGCGTTCAGGGCCAACAGGTTTGTCTGTCCGGCCAGCCCTTCAATCAGGCCCACCACCGTGCCAATTTCCGATGTCGCCTGCGCCAGTCCGGCAATGGTGGTTTTCACCTGTTCGGCCCCGGCGGCGGTATCGCCAATCACTTTGGCCGTTTCGCCGGTGCGCTGGTTAATATCGGCAATTGACGTTGAAATTTCGCTGGCCGCGGCGGCCACCTGCTGAATCCCCGATGCCATCTGGGTTGAAATATCCAGCGCCGCATTGGCCCGCACACTGACCTGATCGGCAATATTGTTCAACGCGCGCGCCCGGTCGGTCATGGTTTGCGCGGCCCCGGCCAGCGCCTGCACAATGCTTAAAACATCGCGTTCAAACTGTTCGGCAACGGCAAGACGGCCCAGCTTGCGTTGTTCGGATGCCTCCTTGCGCGATACTTCCATTTGTTCACGCGCATCATCCATTGATTTGGCGTTGCCAATAAAAATGTCTAACGCATCAATCATCTCGCTGATTTCATCGCTGCCATCGTTGCGCAGCACCACCTGACGGTCCCCATCTGCCGCCCGGCGCATTGCCTGTGCCAGGTTTTCCAACCGGCTGACAATTCGCCGCCCCACATACAGCCACACCACCAGAATGGAAAAAACCACCCCGGCTGCTGCCAGCGAAATTTGCAGCATATTGGTTTGGTCCAACGCCGTTTGCGTTTCCCCCGCCCCGGCCGCCGCCGATTGTTGGGCCGCTGCCACAATCACCGCCACATCATCGGCAAGGCGCGTGGCAGCTTCGCGGTTTTCCTGCATCATGGCATCATTGGTCGCCAGGGTCGCCAGCTCCTGCCGGCGCAAGGCCAAAATGCCATCATCGCCAAACCCGGTATGCAACAGCTTGTCAATCAGTCCCGAAATAACCGTTTGCTCTGCCCCTAACTGCCCGGCTTCCTGGCCAATCTGTTTGGCGACCTGTTGCAGGCTGGTATTAAGCATTGCCAACTGGTCGGCACTGGCAGCATTGCCCGCCTCGGCCAGCCGCCCGACCAGCAAATTCACATCAGCCAAAAGCGAACTTAACCGAATGTAACTTTCCTGTGCCCGGGGCACCTGCACGCCTGCCAGTTCCTGGGTTTGCGTTGCAATTTCCTGCCCGGAACCGGCAATATGGGTGCGAAAATTCAACATCATCGGCAATAAAAAATTGCTGATATCGCCGTCCAGTTCCACAATCTCATCGACATATTGCGCCAGTTCAGCGCTTAGTTTTTCGGCCTTTGCCGATCCCGGTTCGGCGCGTAGCTGGCCGATACGCAACATATAAATATTTTTGTCGTCACCGCCAAATGCCGCCAGCTTGTCAATCGCAGCCAGCACCATTTTTGCTGCCGGGTCTTTCGCCAGTGGCCGCAATGCGCCCTGAATATTGGCCAGGGCTGAATCAAAATCGGTTGACCGCGACATCACCTTGGACGGTTCGGTTTCGTAAGCTCCCAGCAATAACGATTTGGTCAGGGCCGCCGTTGCCCCGCGCAATTGAAACATCGGCACAATGCGTTGCGACAAATCATCGCTGATCGAACTCGATGCGCTGGTTGTTGCCGCCGTTAGCGATGCAATGCTGTTGGCCAGTGCCTTTTGCGATTTTTCCATTGCCGGTTTTAACTGCGCCAGCAGGGTATCATGCTGCTGTTCAAGGGTTCCCAGCCGTTGCACCCGCTGCGCCTTTTGCGTCAGCCGGGTACGGGTTGCCCTGACCAGCGCGCTCAGGCTGGAATTTAGTGCCCCGACCTTTTGCACCATGTCACTTGCGGTGTCGTCATCCAGATGGTTCTGCGACAGCTTTTCAACCGCCTGCGTCATGAATTGCTGCTTTTGCGCGCTTTCCTTTTCCAGACGATCAAGCTCGTCGGCGTTGTCTGCCGCATCAATGCGCGGGCCCAACGCCAAAATTCCGGCCGCCGACGTTGCCAACCCATGGGCAGTTTCGAGCAACGGCACCTGGGATTGCGTAATATCCGTCACATGCCCGCGTACCGCGCGATAGGATAACCAGCCAATAGACGCAGCAACACATGGCACCAACGCGATCACCCCGAAAGCCAGTAGCATCTTGGCCTTGATTCCCGTTTTGCCCTTGCCCGGTCTTGCCCGCATTTTCACCTGTCCTTGTGCATTGCATCATCGGCACGAAGTTAGTCCCGACCGGGCAAAAACGCAGCAACGCTTCGGTGAAGTTTTCATGACCCCTAAAACTGTTTTAATTCAATAATTTACAGCAATTCATCAGACCATAAAAAATGCCTGTAATGGCAATCGGTCCCCACAGAACAACCCGAAAATGTGAACAGCATCACAAGACGACCGGACAAAGCCCTGCCCGCCCGCCGATTGGCAAAATTCCCGCAACGATCAAACGGCACCTTTTAACACCTCTTGGAGATGGTATTTTTATCCGCTACGATTGAAATCAGAGGTCGCATCTCTTGCAATAATATCAACCGAACAAACATACATTCTATCCGTCAATTTTGTCGTTCCTTTCAATCGGTCGCACGCCGACCTTCAAAACCGGACCAAACCGACCAATATCTGGCACTACGGGAAAACGCTCTGCAATAAACAGCCACATATCGCCTTTTGGGGACGCGTCATGAAAGACATAGACCATTCAGTAATGCCACCCGTACCTTCAACGCCTTTTCCCGGCGGCGATGATGAACGTTTTGGCCGTGTGGTTGAATATGCCCCTAACGCCATGATCCTGACCGACGCCAATGGCCGCATTGCCATGGTCAATGCCGAAACCGAAAAGGTTTTTGGCTATCGACGCGCAGAATTGCTGGGGCAGGCAATTGAAATGCTGGTGCCTGAACGCTTCCGTCACCATCACTCCGGCCTGCGCGACAGCTTTGTTCGCGCCCCCGGCCCGCGCCCGATGGGCCCCGGCCGCGATCTGTATGCCCTGCGCAAGGATGGCAGCGAATTTGCCGTCGAAATCGGCCTTAATCCCATCCCGATTGGCGACCATCTGCACATTCTGGCTGCCATTGTCGATATTTCAGACCGCAAGACACGCCAGGAACGCCTGGAAAAATCCCTGCGCGAAAAAGAACTTCTGCTGGCCGAAGTGCACCATCGGGTCAAAAACAACCTGCAAATCGTCTATAGCCTGCTCGACATGCAAAGTGCGCAAATTAACGATCCCGATGTGCGTGAAATGCTGCGTGACAGTTGCAACCGTGTTCGCTCCATGGCGCAAATTCACCAGACCCTGTATCAAAGCGAAGATGTTTCCCAGGTTGAGCTGGGCCATTTTTTCGACGATCTGCTAACGTCGTTACATTCATCCTATGTTGTCGACATCGCCCGCATCGAAATTAAAACCGATATTTCACCGGTTTTTCTGCCAATTGGCCGGGCGGTCCCCTGCGGGTTGATCGCCAACGAATTGCTTTCAAACGCCCTGAAACATGCTTTTCGCGATGGCCGCAAAGGCCGGATCAATGTCTATGTCGGCGAAACAGAAAACCGGCATATCCGTATTACCGTCACCGATAACGGCATTGGTCTGCCCGATGACCTGGATATTGAAAATGGCGGCAGCCTTGGCCTGTTGCTTATCCATATGCTGGTAGACCAGCTACATGGCACCATCACCGTCAATCGTTCCAATCCCACAAGCCTGTCGGTGGAATTCCCGCAAATGGAGCCATCATGACCGAAACGCCGCATTCTGATTCTGCCCGGGGCAACACCCCCTCGTCGGCAGGGGCCCATATCATGATTGTCGAGGATGAGCGCATTGTTGCCCTGCATCTGCGCCAGCAGCTCGGCCGTCTTGGATATAGCAAAATCACCGTGTTTAGCGCCGGTGCCGCAGCCCTTGATGCCATTCTGTCCGATACCCCGGACCTGATCCTGATGGATATTCACATCGATGGCGATATTGACGGCATCGAAACTGCTGCGGGCATTCCGCCCTATATGCACATTCCTGTCATTTATCTTTCCGCCTATTCCGAAGACCAGACGCTGGAACGTGCCAAACTGACCCATCCTTACGGCTTCCTGATCAAACCTTTCACCGAACGCGAATTGCACGCCACCATTCAAATGGCCCTGCAACGCCGCAAAGTCGAGTTTGACCTGAAACGCAGCGAGGAACGCCTGTCTTTGGCCATGAGCGCGGCAAACATGGCCTGCTGGGAAATTGACATTCACACCCGACAAATTGAAACCACCGGCCTTGCCAGCATCATCCATGCGGATGGCGACGCCGAAAGCCTGTCGTCAAACTGGGACAGCTTTTTAAAAAAAGTCTCGCCCGATGACCGCAACCTGGTCAGAAAAGCCTTTGAAACGGCCATTAACCAGGGCGATTTCTTTGATGTTGTCTTTCGCTCGGACGATCCACGCTCCTCGGCATCGTGGTTTCGCGCCCAGGGCAAAACCTTTGAAAATGCCCCCTCTGTACCGCGGCGCATTATCGGCGTCGTTCAGGATATCACCGACCAGCGTGTCGCAAGCGACCGTTTACGCCAGGCGACAACAGTCTATGAAACCACCCAGGATGGCGTCCTGATCCTTGATCAGGAACTGCGTATCACCAGTGCCAACCGAAGCTATGCCAACATCACCGGCATCGCGATCGAGGATGCCCTGGGGCATCGCCCGCACGTAATCGCCAAAGATACCTTTCCCCATGCCTTCTATCGGGAAATGTTCAAATCCCTGGAAAGCCGGAAACACTGGCATCGCGAAATCGATAGCACCGACGCCCAGGGCAACCCCATCACGCTGATGACCCAGATCATCGCCGTTGATAGCGATGAAGGGGCATTGTCACACTATGTCGCCATCATATCAGACAGAACAGCCATTCGCCGCGCCGAGGAAGAACTGCAATATCTGGCCCATTACGACGGGTTAACCGGCCTGCCCAACCGCCTTCTTGCCGTTGATCGGCTGGGCCGTGCCATTGAACGGGCCAGCCATCAGGGAACCCGCCTTGCCTGCATGTTCATTGATGTCGACAATTTCAAAAATATCAATGATACGCTGGGCCACGGCGCGGGCGATCAGCTTCTTGTCATGATTTCACGGCGCCTTAAGGCGTTAACATCAAGTACCGATACCCTTGCCCGTCTTGGCGGGGACGAATTTTTAATTACCACCGAAGACATCCTGAACGAAAGTGCGGCGGCCAATCTGGCATCCCGCCTGATAAAGGGCCTGCAAATTCCCACAAATCTGGCGGGCCGCGACATCACGGTTTCGGCCAGCATCGGCATTAGCCTGTATCCCGGCAACGCAAAAAATGCACAGGACATGGTCCGTCAGGCCGACACCGCCATGTATGCCGCCAAAAACGCCGGACGCCGCAGCTTTGCATTCTATAAGTCCGCCATGACAGACGACGCCACCCATTTCATGACCCGCAGCCTCGAACTGCGCCGGGGCCTGGAAAACGGCGAACTCGAACTGTTCTATCAGCCCCAGTTTTCGCGTTTGACCGGCGAGATGACCGGTGTTGAAGCCCTGATCCGCTGGAACCATCCAACCGAAGGCCTGGTCGGCCCGGGCGAAATTATACCGGTTGCCGAACAAAGCGGCCTGATCATTGAGATTGGACAATGGGTTGTGGAAGAAGCCTGCGCGCAGGCACAACGCTGGCGCAATAGCGGATACGGTGCCTTGCGCATTGCTGTCAATGCATCGGCCCGGCAATTACAATCAGATGATTTTGTCGACGTGGTGCGAAATGCGCTCGAACTAACGCAAACCCCCGCCCATACCCTGGAAATTGAAATAACCGAAAGCATGATCCAGGATGAAGCCCGTGTGATTGCCCGCCTTCACGAATTACGCAAGCTGGGGGTTTTGCTGGCAATTGACGATTTCGGCACCGGGTTCTCCTGCCTTGGGTCCATCAAAAGGCTTCCCATAGCGCGCATCAAAATCGACCAGTCCTTTGTCCGTGGCATTCCCGATGACCGCGACAACAGCGCCCTGACCGAGGCCATTATTGCGCTGGCACATAAACTGGGCCTGTCTGTTACCGTCGAGGGAATCGAGGAACACTGCCAGCTGGATTTTTTAACCAAGCGCGAATGCACCGATTTTCAGGGTTTTCTTTTTTGCCGACCGGTCCGGGCCAGCGAGGTGTTTAATTACGTCAGTGCCAGCGCAATAACGTCCTGATCCGGCCCGAAACGTACCCGACAAAAGTATAGGTTACTTGTTGAGAAAATATTAAAACCACATCCAAATGACTGAATACAGTTGCCTGTAGCGACATATCCCCATAACCTTTCTAAAGGATAGGTTTATATCGGGGGATTTCGGAATGCGCTTTTCCAACCTGTCACTTGGCACCAAACTGGCATGTGTTAGTGCCCTTGCCATTGCCTTTTGCCTTATCATCGGCATTTTTCTGCAAACAGCCCAAACCGGCAGCACAACGGAAAAACTCACCCTTGGTGAAGCCCGCGCCGTTGCCCAGTATAATGCCTCGCAGGCGGGGCATGTTCTAAACAGTGGCATGTTGATCGCCAAAAACCTGGCGGGTACGTTCCGCGCGGCACGCGAACAGGGCACTGCCGATCGCAAAACCTATAACGAAATCCTCAACCGTACCCTGATGGAAAATCCCGGCATGGCCGGCACATGGGCCGGGTTTGAATCCAACGCCCTTGATGGCAAGGATGCCGACTATAAATCCGAGGGCGAACCCTTTGGCGACGGCTCGGGAAAATATGTCACCTATTATTACAATTTTGGCGATGGCATTACGCCCTATCACCTGACCGGGCTGGATAACACCGAGATCAACGAATATTACACCGAACCCAAACGCACCAATAAACCCTATGTCACCGATGCCATTACCTATGACATTCAGGGTCGCAAGGTGGTGTTAACGTCATTTGTCGTACCGGTTCAAAATAAAGACGGCAAATTTCTTGGTGTTCTCGGGGCTGATCTTGAACTAAATGCCCTGTCCGAACGCTTTGCCGAACTTGCCCCCTTTGGTACCGGCACGGTTAACCTTGTTTCAGCACAAGGCACCTGGGTCGCCCATGAAGACCCTGCCATACGCGGCACCAAACTGGACCCGGCCGACAAAACCCAGGCCGCCATCCTTGATGCCATCACATCGGGTCAGCCCGGCCAGTTAAACGACGGCAAATTCATGCGCATCATCATGCCTGTTGCCATTGATGGATACGACAAACAGTGGGGCGTTGTTGTTAATGTACCGCTGGCAACCGTTTACGAACCTGCCAATTCCCTGCGCAATGCCACCCTTATTGGCGGTCTGGTTCTGCTCATTATTGTTATTGCCGTCATTTTACTATCCACCAGGGGCATGGTCTCCCGCCCGATGACCCGTGTTGCCGGGGTTATTACCCATCTGGAACAGGGAAATTTCGACATTACCATTCCCTATCTCGACCGTTCCGACGAAATCGGTGCCATTGCCAAGGCCCTTGAAGCCTTCAAGGAAGCATCAGAGGGCATGCAGCGTGCCGAACGCGACAAACGCGAAGCTGAACAGCACGCCAGCGAATCGCGCAACCGCACACGCCTGCAAATGGCCGATGAATTTGAAAAATCGGTAGGCTCGATTGTGGTTCATGTTACGGGCAGCGCTGAAAATATGGAGCAGGTATCACGTCAAATGCGCCGTGCCGCCGATGAAAGCACCCAGCAAGCCGCCGTTGTTGCCGATGCCGCAAACGAAGCCAGCACCAATGTGCAAACCGTTGCCTCTGCCAGCGAGGAACTCTCTGCCTCTATTCAGGAAATCAGTTCGCAAGTTGCGCGGTCCTCGCAAATTGCCAGCAACGCGGTTGACGAAGCCTCGCGTGCCAACACCATGGTCACCGGCCTGGCCGAAGCCGCCGAACGCATTGGACAGGTTGTTAGCCTGATTAACGATATTGCCGCCCAAACCAACCTTCTGGCCCTGAATGCCACCATCGAGGCCGCCCGGGCGGGCGAAGCAGGCAAAGGCTTTGCCGTGGTTGCACAGGAAGTTAAAAACCTTGCCAATCAAACCGCCAAGGCAACCGATGAAATTGCCCTGCAAATTGGTTCCATCCAGTCTGAAACCCATAATACCGTTGATGCCATTGAAAAGGTGACCCACACCATTTCCAGCATCAACGAAATCGCCTCGGCCATTGCCGCTGCCGTTGAACAGCAAGGGGCCGCCACTGCCGAAATTTCCGGCAACGTGCAACAGGCGGCAGCGGGCACCAACGAAGTGTCATCCTCAATCGGTATTGTCCGCAATACCGCCCAGCAAACCGGCGAGGCCGCATCCAACGTTCAGTCCGATGCCACCGAACTTGCCAAACAGGCCCGTAATCTGGACAGCGAAGTCAAAAACTTCCTTAATCAGCTCCGAAATGTCTAGCTGTTGCGCGTCCCGGTAATCCCGAACAACACCTGGCGATTACCGGTGCTGCAAACATCGCTGTCTTTTGCAATGCCAGCCGTGCGCCCGGGGCATTCAACAGAATTTGCCCCAACGCTCCTATAACCTGTTCCCGGATTGATTTTTTCATCCTAAGGTTAAGAACGCAGTTTTAACCTTGCCACGGAAAACCAGCATGCATTTTATTCCGGCCACCGCCTTCCTTACCGCCATTTTCGCCCTGATGCTCACGATCCTTAGTCTTTTTGTTTCTTTTCGGCGTCGTGACCTTAAGGTCGGGCTGGGCGATGCCAATGATGCCACCTTGCGGCAACGCATTCGCGCACATGGCAATTTCGTTGAAAATGCCCCGTTGATCATTCTGTTATGTGCCGCACTGGAAATTACCGGCACCCTTAATCCTACCGGGTTAAGGGTCCTTGTCGCGGCCTTCATTATTGCCCGGCTGTTTCATGCTTTGGGTGTGCTGAAAATTCCGGTCATTGGCTCGCAGGCCATTGGCATGTTGCTTCAACATATTGCCATGCTTGCAGGGACATTTATCCTGCTGGCCGGGTTATTTTACTAATCAGGACAAAAACGGGCATCGGGTCACGCCACGTGCCGTTGTTTCCTGTGCCGTCTGGTACCTGTATCGGACGGCAACGGCACCCGTTCGTCAGGATGCCGATTGTTCCAGCGCATTGCGCAACCGGGCCAGCTTGCGGTTCAGATCCACCAGGTCGTCCAAATTCATCCCGCAGGCTTCAACAACGCACCCGGGCACATCGGCGGCCTCGTCTTGCAATGACCGCCCCTGATCGGTCAATGCCACGCGCACCTGGCGTTCATCGTCCCGGTCGCGCTCGCGCGTTACCAGCCCTGCTGTCTCCAGCCGTTTGATCAGCGGAGTCAGGGTGTTGCTTTCCAAAAACAGTTTGCTGCCAATGCCACGCACGGTTTGCCGGTCTTCCTGCCACAATACCACCATCACCAGATATTGCGGATAAGTCAGCCCCACCTTGTCGAGTAACGGCTTGTAAATACGGTTAAAGGCGTGCCCGGTCGAATAGACCGAAAAGCACAATAGCTGATCCAGCGTCAGCTTCAGTTTATCTGCCATGTTAATCTCCTGCTTCAAATCAACCAGCGAATTTAAATCGCACACGATTAAATATCAAGCGATTTAATCGCATGGCTGCTATCTCATAATTTATGTCGCGCACGATTTAATCGCGTGCTATTCAAAATGCACCGAACGGCGAAACATCGCCAACAACCAGACATTCCGAAAGGACACCGCCATGAACACGTTGAAAACAACCGTTGCCGCCGCCGCACTGGCCCTTGCCACCGCAACCTTCGCCACCGATGCCAAGGCCGCCGACCCGGTTCTTGAACCCGCCACCCAGAACTTCCTCGACGGGCTGGCTGCCGCAAACGTCCCGGCAATTTATACTCTGACCCCGCAACAGGCCCGCGACCTTTTGTCCGGTGCGCAGGCTGGCACGGTTGCTGCCCCCGCCGTCGACACCGAAGACCGCACCCTGCCGGTTGGCCCCACCGGTTCTACCCGGGTTCGCATCTATCGGCCCAAGGGCAACACTGACCGCCTGCCGGTTATTGTTTACTTCCATGGGGCCGGCTGGGTCATGGGCGGCACCGACACCCACGACCGTCTGGTTCGCGAACTTGCCGTTGGTGCCAATGCCGCCCTGGTCTTTGTTGATTATGAACGCTCGCCCGAGGCCAAATACCCCACCGCCATCGAACAGGATTATGCGGTCACCAAATATGTCGCCGACCACAGCGAACAGCTTAATGTGGACCCCACCCGCCTTGCCATTGCCGGCGATAGCGTCGGCGGCAACATGACCGCCGTGGTTTCCCTTTTGGCGAACGAACGCAAAGGCCCGGCCATTACCGCACAATTGCTGTTCTACCCGGTCACCGATGCCAATTTCGATAACGGATCCTACACCGAATTTGCCAATGGTCCGTGGTTAACCCGCGATGCCATGAAATGGTTCTGGAACGCATACCTGCCCCAAAACGTTGACCGTAATGACCCTAAAATCACCCCGATCCATGCAACGCATGATCAGCTTGCCGGTCAGGCCCCGGCCCTGGTGATTACCGATGAAAACGATGTTTTGCGCGACGAAGGAGAAGCCTATGCCCGTAAATTGTCACAAGCCGGTGTGACTATCACATCCACCCGATATAACGGCACCATCCACGATTTTGTCATGCTCAATGCACTGTCCCAAACCCCGGCGACCCGTGCCGCTATCGCCCAGGGCATCGCGTTTCTTAACAATGCCCTGCACACCAACTGACCCTGCACTGTTCCCGTAACGGGGTTGCAGGCAGATGCCTGCACCCCATGTTAAGCGCACTAACGCGCATCGACCTGTTAAACAAAGGATGATGAAAATGTCTGTTAAAGTTCTGTATCGCACTTCCGGTTCTGCAACTGGCGGCCGTGACGGCAATGCCAAAACCGAAGATGGCTCGATCGAAGTCAAACTGACCACCCCGAAAGAACTGGGCGGCGCAGGCGGCGAAGGCAACAACCCTGAACAACTGTTCGCCATGGGCTATTCGGCCTGCTTTATCGGCGCAATGAAAGCCGCATCCTCGCAGGGTGCGCCCAAAACCCCGAAAGATGCCTCTGTCAAGGCAACCGTTGGCATTGGCCCGCGTGATGCCGGCGGCTTTGGCCTGGATATCGACCTGCACGTCTCGCTGCCGGGGCTGGACCGCGCCGATGCTGAAAAGCTCGTCGAAACGGCCGACCAGATCTGCCCCTATTCAAATGCGCTGCGCGGCAATGTTGATGTTCGTTTTCACATCGACTGATCTCAACCGTCTCTAAAATGGCGGCTCCCTCCCCCAGAACGGATCCGCCTTCTTTGGCCCGGCACATTCCCCATGTGCCGGGCTACCCCTTTTTATCCTCCAGATTTCTGCGCCCTCAACAAACCCGGCCAATCACATTGCGGCCATATCTGCTCTGCGCAAAAACCGCATCACATTGGTGTGGCCGTGCTAACATCACGGCATGCTTCCATGTTTTGCGCCCCGTTTGCCGGAATATCTGCAATGAATGTCCCCCTTGCTGCCCTGCTAAAACAGGTCGATCACGCAAAATCCGGCTTGATACCTGCATGCCCCTGCCGCGCCATACGGCATCATCGCTGCGCGAAAAACATCATCTCGACTGGATCTATCATTCCAACGCCCTTGCCGGAAACAGGCTGACCTTACGTGAAACAAAAGTGGTCCTCGAAGGCATCACGGTTAACGGCAAATCCGTTGCCGAACATCTCGATGTCATCCGCCATCGCGATGCCATTTATCATCTTGAAAAAATGGTAGCCCAAAACAAACTGCTTGATGCGCAGGAAATATTGGACCTCCACAACATCCTGCAAACCGGGCACTTATCAGCAAGCCCCGGCACCACCCCCGATCAACACGCCAAAATCGCCGATCTCGTTGCACAGCATCGCCAAACATCCGGGCAACACCCGCTTGTCCACGCAGCCCGCTGGCATGCG
This sequence comes from Thalassospira sp. NFXS8, assembly GCF_040148805.1. NCBI lineage: Bacteria > Pseudomonadati > Pseudomonadota > Alphaproteobacteria > Rhodospirillales > Thalassospiraceae > Thalassospira > Thalassospira sp. NFXS8. The sequence continues at coordinate 1,342,004 of NZ_JAGEMF010000001.1, forward strand.
CTTTTCATCAATCAGCATCCTTTTCCCGGCAACGATGGCCGCCTTGCCCGATTGTTGCTAAACCACGATCTGGCACAGGCAGGCTACCTGCCCGCCATTATCGATGTTGATGACAGGCAGCATTATGACGCGGCCCTTAACAAGGCAGCCTCCACAGGCGACGAAACGCCCCCAACAGATGATCTTGCGATCCTGATTATTCAGGCCAGCCTGCGCACATTGAATATGACGATTGGTCTGGTCGCACCCGCACCGGCAAAACCGGCAGAACCTATATCATCCGCACCTTAGCCCGCTGCGCGGCAAACATTTTCCCATAGACCAACCCACCCGCGAACGGTATGTCCTGCCTTATGATCGCATCCATGCTGGTTTATGGCGGGCTGTTTTTATCCGCTTTCACATCTGCCACCCTGTTGCCCGGATCGTCCGAGGCGGTTTTGGCTGCCCTTGTCGGGGCGGGCAACCATGATGTGCGCCTGCTTGTGCTGGTGGCAACCCTGGGCAATGTTGCGGGGTCGCTGGTGAACTGGCTGTTGGGCTTGGCGCTTGAACGGTTTCGCCATGCCCGCTGGTTCCCCGTTTCCGAACGCGATTATCAGCGCTCCTGTGCATGGTTTTCCCGCTTTGGCCTATGGGCGCTGTTATTTGCCTGGCTGCCGGTGATTGGTGATCCCATCACCCTTGTTGCCGGTGCAATGCGCGTGCGGTTCCTACCGTTCATCATTCTTGTCACCCTGGGCAAAGCCGCCCGTTATGCCATGGTCGCCGGAGCCGCTGGCTGGCTGGCCGGTTTTTTCGGGCTGGCATAAAAATACGCTGACAACGCCTGCGCAAACCGGGTTTCCCCATCGCCCGGCGGCAAACCCGTCTCAGGCCACGTCCCACAGGCGCATGATATTGCCAACCGATGCCTGTAATTCTTTCTCGCCCACCCCGTCGCGTGCGGCGAGCGATATGCCATTCAGGAAGGTATTTATCGTCGCGGCCAGTGCCAATATATCGGCATTTTCCGGCAACGCACCGATACGTACGGCGCGTTCAAGTTGCCTTTTGATCCCGCCAAAGTTTTTCAATCGTTCCTCACGCAAAAGCTGCACCACGGCATCGCCCGTTGGGCCGCAATTGGTTGCCCCCATCGTTACCAGGCACCCCAGCGGATGGGTTTTGTCGGTTTGCATATGCACCGACTGGCGCAGGCATTGTTCAATCGCCTGCCGGGGGGGAATGTTTTCGTCAAACAAAACATCCGTCACCTGCCCCTGCTGGCTGAGATAAAGCGCAACAACCTCGCGAAACAGCTGCTCCTTTGATCCGAACGCCGCATAAAAGCTGGTTGGCGATATTCCCCCCATCACCTCCTTTAGCTGGTTTAGCGATGTGGGCTCAAACCCCTGTTGCCAAAATAAAACCAGCGCCGTCTCAAGGGCTGCCTGCCGGTCAAATTCTCTTGGTCTGCCTGTGCGTGCCATGCGTCTTCCTCCTGACTTATGAAATAGTCGATACATTAGTCATTGACAAGCACGCGCTGGCACAATACTTCCGTATCGATCAGTACATAATTAGGAAGACGTCATGTCAGACTTCCCTTCACAACCGTTCAGGCATCCGCCTGACCGCGAAAAACTCCCCGTTGCAGCCCTTTTGGCCCTCGCCATGACGGGCTTTATCTGTATCGCCACCGAAACCCTGCCAGCGGGCCTTTTGCCGCAAATGGCCGACGGGCTTGCTGTATCGCAATCGCTTGCCGGGCAATCCGTTGCCGCCTATGCCGTGGGGTCGCTGCTTGCTGCAATTCCGCTTACGTTATGGACGCAAACCTGGCCGCGCCGGTCGGTCCTGCTGCTTACCGTTATTGGGTTTTTCCTGTTTAATTCGGCTACTGCCCTTTCAACCAGTTACTGGCTGACCATGCTGGCGCGTTTTTTTGCGGGCAGTTCGGCCGGTCTTGCCTGGAGCCTGATTGCAGGTTACGCCCGGCGCATGGTCGAACCCCACCAGCAGGGCCGCGCCCTGGCCCTGGCAATGGTGGGAACCCCCATTGCATTATCGGTTGGCGTCCCGCTGGGCACCTGGCTGGGGTCGGCCATTGGCTGGCAACTGGCATTTTGGGTCATGTCGGCAATGACACTGGCACTGATTGTGTGGATTCTGGCCTCCGTGCCGGATTATCCGGGGCAAAAGGGCCGCAAACAGGGCAGCCTGTTTCGTGTTGCCGCCATGCCGGGCGTACGTGCCGTCCTATCGGTCGTTCTGTTCTGGATGCTGGCGCATAACGTTCTTTACACCTATATCGCGCCATTTTCCGCCCGGGCCGGGCTGGCCGACCATGTTGACCTGGTTCTTCTGATTTTTGGTATTGCGGCACTGGCCGGTATCTGGGTTACGGGCCGGGTTATTGACCGTGCCTTGCGCCTTTCGGTTCTTGTTGCCCTGGCAACTTTTGCCCTGACCCTTGTCGTGCTTAGCATTGTTGGCACAAACCCGATGGTCCTTCTGGTCGCGACCGGCATCTGGGGCCTTACCTTTGGCGGTGCCGCAACCCAGCTTCAAACCGCCCTGGCCGATACCGCCGGTTCCGGTGCCGATATTGCCCTTTCCATGAATGTGGTGATCTGGAATGCAGCGATTGCCGGTGGCAGCATGGTGGGCGGCATCCTGCTGGAAAAGGGTGGCGCGGCAACGTTCCCGCCTGTCGTTTTGGTCCTGATCCTGATTGGCCTTTTCATCGCGTTTAGCGCCCGGCACAACGGTTTCCCCGCTGGCGCGCGCCAGCACTAACATCCCCCATCCCATAAACGGAGATTTCCAAAATGCGTAAACTGCTGCTTGCGGTAGTGCTTTCTGCTGCCCTTTTTTCAGCCAATTCCCACGCGCAAACCCAGCCCCAACCACAGCCCCAATCCCAGTCAGAATCCGAATTCCCGGTTCCTGCGGGCTTTGAAAGCAGCTATGCCGACATCAACGGTGTTCGCCTTCATTATGTCAAAGGCGGTGCTGGCCCACTGGCCTTTCTGGTGCATGGGTTTGGGCAAAGCTGGTATGAATGGCACCAACTGATGCCGCTGCTTGCCAAAACGCACAGCGTTGTTGCCGTTGATCTGCCCGGTTTGGGGCAATCTGCCGTGCCCAAATCCTATATCGGGCAGAATATTTCCCCCATCCTGTATGGGCTGGCAAAACAGTTCAGCCCCGATGCCCCGTTTGATCTGATCGCCCATGACATTGGCATCTGGAACGCCTATCCCATGGCCGTCACCCATCAAAAAGATATCCGCAAGCTGATCTTCATGGAGGCGCCGATCCCTGATAACCGCCTTTATGATTTCCCGGCTTTCACCCCCGAAGGCGAATCTCTGGTCTGGCATTTCAGCTTTTTTGCCGCGGGCAACAACCTTGCCGAAACACTGGTTACCGGCCATGAACGCATGTTTCTTGAACATTTCATCAAGGAACACGCAACCAACCGCGCTGTCTTTACCAATGACCTGCTGGACCTTTACGGCGCGTCCTATGCCAAGCCGCACACGTTTCATGCCTCGTTTGAATATTACCGCGCCCTGAACGAAACCGCCGCCCGTAACAAATCGCTGGCAAAAAACAAACTTTCCATGCCCGTGCTGGCCATTGGCGGCGGCGGACATGGCGGCATGGGCCAATTTGAGGCCGACCAGCTTGGCGAATATGGTACCCATGTCAAAGGGCTGGTCATCCCCGATTGCGGCCATTGGCTGCCCGAGGAATGCGCAACACCGCTCAACAAAGCCGTTCTCGACTTTCTAACCCATTAACCCGTTATCCGCCTTCGGGCCGCCCGGCCATAACCGCGTGGCCCTTTTGGCACATGGCAAAAATTTTCATCAAATTCGGCATGGCGATCAATTTTCTTCAATAATTCAGCCTCGCAATCGGCTTACCTGCAAAAAATCAAAACAAATGCAAAAGCAGGAAACGCAATGTCTGGCAGTCTTAGTCTTTATCTTTCGATGGCAAGTTTTGCCCTTGTCGCCTCGATCACGCCGGGGCCGGTCAATATTCTGGTGCTTGGCACATCGGTTAAATATGGTTTTCAGCCCGCCCTGCGCCCGGTTTTTGGCGCAACAGCAGGCTTCTGCCTGCTTCTGCTGCTGATCGGCCTTGGCCTGCATCAGCTTTTAACCCAAATCCCCGAAATCTCCCTGTTCATCAAATGGGCCGGGGTGGCGTTTCTGGGATATCTTGCGATCAAGCTTGCAATCGATAGCGGCAAAATCAACACCGATCGCGGTGCCAAGGCCCCCTCCATCCTGACCGGTGCCACCCTGCAATGGCTTAATCCCAAGGCATGGATGGCCTCTGTCGCCGGTATGGGGGCCTTTATCGCCGATGGTGACCCGGTATTGATCTGGCAGTTCGTCGCACTTTATTTTGTCATCTGTTTTGCATCGGTAAGCTGCTGGGCCGGGGCCGGGGCGTTTTTACGGCGTTACCTGCATAACGATATTCTGGTGCGCCGCTTTAATCGCTGTATGGCGGCTTTGCTGCTGGCAAGCGCGCTTTACCTGCTGTTGCATTAAAGCCCCTTGCGCCGCACCCAATGCCAGCCCCGGTTCACGCAAATCAGGCTTTCACCAACCGCGCCAATCCTGCCATCGCCGCAAGCGGTACCCACCCTACGCAATTCGCACTCAGGCGCTCATCACATGGGCATATTGGCGCGGCGTTGCCGTCATCTGGCGTTTGAAAATGCGCTGGAAATGTGCCTGGTCGGCAAAGCCACAGGCCAGTGCGACATCAACAATTCTTTCACCCCGTTTCAGGGCATGGCGGGCGCGCTGAATGCGGCAATTCATCAGATAGGCATGGGGCGTAATGCCATATTGCTGGCCAAAGGCCCGCACCAATGCCGATGGTGTCATGCCCGCTTGCGCGCTGATACCATTCAGGCGCAGGGGCTGTTCACAATGGGCACGAATATATTCCGCCGCCCGTAAAACACCTTTGCCCCCGGCATGCTTTCCGCCCTGCATCCCCGCAACACCGCCCACGCCGCCATGCCCCGTGGCATATAACCGGGTTTTGCCCCGCCCGGTGCGTTCTGCCAGCAGGCAGAAAAATGCGGTTGCCGCCTCTTCCTTGCCCAATGCCGGAATATCGCGGTCTGCCAGTATCCGCCCCAACCGGGTCAGTTGGGCAAAAATCACCGAGTCCTGGCTTAATACCGGGTCATAGGCAGCAAATTTTCCGTTCGCGTCGGCATCGTTTTGCGCCTGCACATCCAAAAGCCAGTCGGTATCGACATATAACATCTGAAACGCCCAGCCCCGTTCCACCAGCGGGTGACAATCATGGACATCTTCGGGGTTAATAAAAATAACCGTACCCGTGCTTAATTCATGCTGCGCCCGGCGCATATGGCACGCACTGGCCCCACCCAAAATCGCCCCGATGGAAAAGGTATCATGGGTGTGTTTGTCTGACCGGATATCGCGCCCCTCGCGCACATGGCGCGCTTCAATAAAAGGCAATTCCCGATCGTGCCAAAAATACTGATTACGGTTAGGGGCCTCTACCATCAGGTTTACCTGTTATCGCCAGAATAAAATTCTACAATAGGTCAAATTCCCCGGTAGCACTAGCCTCGCACTGTGCTTATAGTGCCGCAAATGTTCGATGATCGCACCGAAACCCAGCCCCGTTTTTTGCCCCCCGACGCGCCGGTTATGGTCGCCGGGTTGCGCCATGCTGTGTTTTTAACCCCCGATGGCGAGGTCGAGGAAATGCCGCTGGCCGCTGCGGCCAAGCGGGCCCGCGCCCAGCGCCCGATCATTGTTCACATGCCCGCCACTGCCAAACGCCTGCGCATTGATGGTTTTATCGGCCATGATTTGCTGGAACTTTTTGCCTTTGTCCGCCCGGCACAGTTTTGCGTGCCCACCCCACGCGGCATGGCCCTGGCCACCGGGCAAAAGGCCTGCGATGATTTGATCGGTCAGGCCGAGGCGCTGGCCGAAGCGATGAAACGCCTGCTTCAGGAACTGGCCGTTCTGCCCGGCGAAAAACGCGGGCGCGCCCTTTCCATTGCCTGGCCGATGGCGCGCGGGCAATGGCCGTGGGGCGTTTCGGTTTTGGCCGCGATGGGGGCTGATGGCGATGGCCCGCACCGCTTTGCGGTTTATGAAGGGCTTAAAATCTGGAAAAAGCTGGGCGAATGGTCCGAACATGCACCACCGCCACCGCCCGGAAACACCCCGGTTGAACCTGGCGAAGCGCGCGAACGGTTGCTTAAATTGCTGGGCGAAGGGGCCGAAGAACGCCCGCAACAGGCCGATTATTCATCCGCTGTGTGTTCCGCCTTTGCCCCGCGCACCAGCGATGGCGCGCCCAATATCGTCCTGGCCGAAGCCGGGACCGGCACGGGCAAAACCCTTGGTTACGTTGCCCCGGCATCGGTCTGGGCAGAAAAAAACGAAGGTGCGGTCTGGATTTCCACCTATACCCGCAACCTGCAACGCCAGATCGACGGCGAATTAAACCGCCTGTATCCCGACCCGCGCGACAAACGCCGCAAGGCCGTGGTGCGCAAAGGCCGCGAAAACTATCTGTGCCTGTTAAACTTTGAAGAAGCCCAACGCCCGCTGGCCCAGCAACCCCGCCAGGCCATTCCGCTGGGCCTGATGGCGCGCTGGGCGGCGGCCACGCGTGATGGCGATATGGTCGGCGGCGATTTCCCGGCATGGTTAACCGAACTGATCGGCGCGCGCTTTACATCCGCCCTGGCGGATCAGCGCGGCGAATGTATTTATGCCGCCTGCCCGCATTATTCGCGCTGCTTTGTCGAAAAAACCGTGCGCCGGGCGCGCTCGGCCGAAATCGTTGTCGCCAACCATGCCCTTGTGATGGTGCAGGCCGCCCTTGGCGGGCTTGATGATGCCTCGATGCCAACACGGTATGTCTTTGACGAAGGCCATCATTTGTTTGACGCCGCCGACAAGGCCTTTTCCGCCCATCTGACCGGGCAGGAAGGGGCCGAATTGCGCCGCTGGCTTTTGGGGGCTGAAAACAAAGGCAGTTCACGCGCACGCGGCCTGAAACAACGCCTTGAAAGCCTGATTAACGACCGCGAAGAACTGCGTGATGCCGTTAACGCCGTGATCGTTGCCGCCAAATGCCTGCCCAATCAAGGCTGGCTGATGCGCCTTCACGACGGTATTGACCATGCCAGTGGCCCGGCCGAAATTTTCCTCGCCCATGTCAAGGCGCAGGTGATGGCCCGTGCCGCCGAAAAGGACCGGGGCTATTCGATAGAAACCGATTGCAAACCCGCCGTGACCGAGGTTCTTGCCAGCGCGGCCGATCTCGACCGTGCGCTGGCCTCACTAGAAAAACCGGCCAAGGCGCTGATCAAAATCATCGCCCATATGCTTGATGAAAAAGCCGACGAGCTTGACTCCGCCGAACGCCAGCGTCTGGATGCTGCCATTCGCTCGCTTGAACGGCGCGCCATCATGCAGGTTGCCGCCTGGCGCGGCATGCTGGAATCGCTGGTCGATGCCACACCGGCTGAATATGTGGATTGGTTTGCCATCGAACGCCAGTTTGGCCGCGATTTTGATATTGGCATGCACCGCCATTATATAGACCCGACCTTGCCGCTGACCGCCGCCCTTGCCCCCACAACGCATGGCATGGTCGTAACATCGGCCACCTTGCGCGATGGCACTGGCGATGAAATGTTTGACTGGGGCGTTGCCGAAGACCGCACCGGGGCCTCTCACATGCCGCTGCCTGCGGTGCGTGCGGCGATGAAAAGCCCCTATGACTATCGCAAGCAAACCCGGGTTTTCATTGTTAATGATCTGGCGCGCGACAATGCCGACCAAATAGCAGCCGCCTATCGCGAACTGTTTTTGGCATCCGGCGGCGGTGCGCTGGGCCTGTTTACGGCCATTACCCGCCTGCGCGCGGTTTATGAACGCCTGACCGGCCCGCTGGACGAAGCCGGTTTGCAATTGCTGGCCCAGCATATGGATGGCATGGATGTTTCCACCCTGATCGATATTTTCCGGGTTGAACGCGATGCCTGCCTTCTTGGCACCGATGCCATCCGCGATGGGGTGGATGTCCCCGGTGACAGCCTGCGCCTGATCGTGTTTGACCGCGTGCCTTGGCCCCGGCCCGATATTTTGCACCGCGCCCGCAAAGCGGCATTCCACGGTGCCCGTTACGACGACATGATCACGCGCCTGCGCATGAAACAGGCCTTTGGCCGCCTGGTGCGCCGCGCCGAAGACCGCGGGGTTTTCGTATTGCTCGATAACCGCATGCCGTCACGCCTGCTTGGCGCTTTCCCCGAAGATGTCGACGTGCAACGGGTTGGCCTGAAAGAAGCCATCGAACAAACCCGCCTGTTCCTTAATCCCGGCCAGCCCGGTGAACCAGACGAATTTAACGACGAATTACCGTTTTAAGGCCTTTTGCCTGTAATCCCGCACCTCGCCAAAACGCCGGTCCAGCAGGCATCACAGGCCCGCAAAATGGCGCACGCCCCTGCACGGTCCAAACGCAACCAAAAATAGATTTCAATCAAATTTTCGCCATATTACGCGCAAAAGTTAGGGCCTTACCCTGACGCGCCATAAAGATATGGAGGAAAACTGATGAAATCTGCCTTGCGCCGGAACCTGACGGGGTGCGCCTTGTCCCTGACCGTCATGCTCGCAGCAGCGGTCTCTGCCCAGGCGGCCAATGATCCCTGCCCGCCCCTGATCCCGCCGCTTGACATGCAAAAAATAATGACCGACCCCGATTTGACCGATACCGAACGCCTGAAATTACTGCAAAATTCCGGGCGCGACATTCGGGAACCGGCCACATGGTCGGGCTGTCATACCGTTATCGACAAAATCGACATTCATGCTGCCGTTAAAATCGAACCGGGCACCGTGCTGAAATTCAGGGAAAATGCCGGGCTCGATATTAATCGGGGTGGGTCTCTTGATGCCAAAGGCACAGCAGACAAGCCGGTTGTATTCACCGCAGAAGACGAAATAAAGGGCTACTGGTACGGGCTGTATTTCGAGTCAAACAGCAGTAAAAACCGCCTGATTCACAGCCAAATTTCCTATGCCGGCGGTGGCCAGAAAGGCGGCAGCGGACGCGCCATGAAACGCACCATCGGCGATTCCGCCCCACCAACACGGGCGGTCATGATCCATGAAGGCGCATCGGTGCGCATTGAAAACACCCATATCGAACATGCAAAGGGATATGGCATTGAAGCACTGGGCACGCTTCAGGCTTTCAGCCATAACCAGATCGACCACACCGACATTCCCGCCCGCCTGCAACCCGATGATGTCGGCATGATCGATGCCGACAGCACCTTTAGCGACAACACCAAAGACCAGATCGATATTATCGGCCTTGGTGCGCTGAACAAGGATGCAAGCTGGGTCAATCCCGGTATTCCCTATGTCTGGCACTACAATACTACTGTTGCCGCCAATCTGGAACTTCAGCCGGGTGTTGAAATCCTGATGGCGCCCGAAGCCAGCATGAGCATCGATCATAACGGCTCGCTCAAGGCCATTGGCACCGCAAAAAATCCCATTGTCATTCACGGCGTCAGTTCTTTGTCGGGTTCCTGGGATGGCATTTTTATCAGAAGCAAAAGCGACAAAAATGTCTGGAAATATGTCCGTATCGCCGATGGTGGCGGCGGCAATTACAAGGCCAATATCTATGATGGCGGCTATCTTGATATCAGTAACAGCCGGGTGGAAAACAGCCGGAAGATTGGCATTCTGGTCAACAAAAACAGCGGTATTGACGGACGCATCAGCATCACCAACGTCAAATACAAAGACAACGAAATAGACTATAAAGAAGAAAAATAGCCCGTAACGCGTTGTCTGAGATAACACCCAGTGTTTCCTGAATTCAGTTTCGGGAAACACCGTTTTTAAGGACAAATTATGGTTGTGCATCCCCAAACCGGTCAACAAAAATGGCCAGCTGCCGCGTGCGGATACTAAAGCAGGGGTAAATGGCGAACTGACCGATGCCCAAATTGTATCCGGTAAACTTTGACAGCCTCCAAAAAACGTTATAATCAAACCGCAGATTATTCCGAAATTGGACATTTGCCGTGCGTGCCAACCGGGCCTCATCACCGTCTGATCTGCGGGTGACCATCACAACGCTGGTGGCTTGCCTTTTATTGATCAATACGGTTCTGTTCGGCTTTATGCACGCCCCGCTGGCCGCACAGGCCCGGGCCGACGGCAGCGGCTATATTCCGATACTGATTTGTACTGCCAACGGCATTCAGGCCATTCGTCTGCCGTCCGATCCCAATGCACCGCAATCCGCCCCCGAAACATCGGGCCGGTATGACAGCTACGAAGCCTATCAATGTGCATTATGTGGTATCGGCATGCACGCAATGGCGCCAACGGCGACCTACGAAATTCCCGAACTTCACCGCATTTTGCTGTCCAATGCGGTTACCGCCCTTCATATCACGGCACACAGCCCGCGATTTTACCACAAGGCAGGGTCGCCACGCGCACCGCCAAGGCCAGCCGCAGCATAATTAACCGTTTTGTGGTTTATTTTGAATCGGGTTGCACTGGCGCATACACGCCGCAAGGCTTTCTTCGGGCTGTCCTGCATCAACATTCCCGATCACGATAAATCTTTGCATTAAAAATGCCTGTTTTCAGCACTATCCGGCCTGCATCCCAGTTCTAAACCTGATCATGGTTAACAGGATGCCTGCCCAATGCTGCCTTACATTGTATTTTATAATGCAGCGTGGTTTTGCGTCATTTCGCAGTCGTGCTGAATACGGAAAATCCACAAAACCGGTGCTGGTGGAAACACCCCCTGCCCGTCGCCCGCCTTGTACATATTCAGGGCCGGGTTGCGGCCAAACAGCGCACCCTAAAACGGTTATGGATGCTGCCCCGTCTGATATTTCCGGGGAAAGCGGGCCATTAACATGGTTTGGGCCATGGGCCGGTTCCCCGGTGCCACATATTTACGAAATCAGATTGCACCCCATGTGTTCCCGCCAGACGGGAACCATGGCAGTGCCTTGTCCTTGGGGATAAACCATGTCTAACCCGACCAGCGGTGCATCGCGCCGCCCCGAAAACACCAACGGCTTTTATCGCGCCGTCTGGCGCTGGCACTTTTATGCCGGGCTTTTTGTTCTGCCCTTCATTGTCCTGATGGCGATTACCGGCGGGGCCTATCTGTTCCGCGATGAAATCGACAATTTCGTCTATTCCGATTTAAAACAGGTTGCCGTGCCTTCCACCCCGGCCCTGCCCTATAGCACACAAATCGAAGCCGCCCTGGCAATGCAGGATGGCAAGGTTGTCAAACTGACCACGCCAGTCACGCCGGCATCATCCACCGAAGTTACCATTGCTGATGCCAACGGGGCCCGCCATGCGGTTTATGTTAACCCCTATACCGCACAGGCACTGGGTGAAATGGCTGATCGCGGCACCGTCATGTGGATCGTGCGCCGCCTGCACAGCCTGGCCGAATTTGGCACATTCCCCAATGCCCTGATCGAAATTGTTGGCGGATGGACCATTTTGCTGGTGCTGACCGGCATTTACCTGTGGTGGCCCAAACGGGTGGATGGCACATCGCGCCTTGCCATTCGCGGCAAAACATCAAACCGTCGCTGGTGGCGCGACAGCCACGCCGTGGTTGGCCTGTTTGCCGGTTTTTTCATTTTGTTTCTGGCAACCACCGGCATGCCGTGGTCGGTTTTCTGGGGTAAATATGCCAACCAGTTCGCCAATGGCACCCCCACGGGGTATCCATCCGGCGTTCGGGTGGATGTTCCCCTTTCCACCGTTCCCATGATCGATGCCTTTGGTGAAACCGGCTGGACCACTGAAAATGCCCCCTTGCCGCTTTCCGTTGCCACCGGGCCGCAGGCGATTGGCATTGATGCCGCCACCCGAAAACTGAATGATCTGGGGCTGACACAGGGCTACGCCGTGAGCCTGCCCAACGGACCGCGCGGTGTTTACAGCGCCTCCATCTACCCCGATGACCTGTCGCTGCAACGGGTGATTCATCTTGATCAATATTCGGGCCAGCCACTGATCGACATGTCATACGCAGATTATGGCCCGTTAGGACGCGGGCTGGAATGGGCGATCAATGTGCATATGGGGCAGCAATACGGGTTGACCAACCAGATTGTCATGTTGCTGGTCTGTGCATCGCTGATTTTCATGGCGGTTTCGGCAGGTGTGATGTGGTGGAAACGCCGCCCGTCCGGGCAAATGGGGGTTCCGCCCCTGCCGCGTGACGTGCGCAAGGTTTATGGCGTTTTGGCCATTCTGGCCATTGGCGGCATTATTTTCCCGCTGGTCGGCCTGTCGATGATCCTGATGCTGGTTCTGGACCTGTTGTTTGTTGTCCGTCCGCGCCTGTTGCTTCGCAACGCCTGATCATTGTTTGGGCGCACGGTATGTGCCGTGCGCCTTTTCCCGCAAACACGAGGATCGGTCATGAATACTCCCGACGCCTTGCGCCAAATCCTGACCTATGCCGATGAAAAGCCTGTTTTGCTCCCGGCCAACAACATTGTCGAACCGGGGCATGAAAGCCTCGCCAATGCCTATATTCTGGAACAGGGGTTAATTCTTCAGGGATATTATAACCGTGATGGTGACCGGCAAATTTGCCGGGTTTATCGCCCGGGGGATGTTTTCGGCCTCGAAGCACTGGACGGGGCAATGTCAACCACCAGCCCACCCCTGATCAGTGAAACCCTGTCTCCCTGTCAGATCATAAGGGTTCCACTGGCTCGGCTACGCCAGCACCAACCCTCAAGCCTGTCGCTGGCACGGGTGATTTCACATTTTCTAAGCCGCGAAGTGATTGCCAGCCATTACTGGAAAATCAACATTGGCAGCGGCCCCGCCATCAGCCGCATTTGCCGCTTTTTGTTATGGGTGGCCCATCGCGACCAGTGCATTGTCCCCCCGCGCGATAAACTGGGCAGCATTGTTTCGGTCACCACCGAAACCGCCAGCCGCACCATCGCCAATTTGCGGCGTCAGGGATGCCTGCAACCTTTTGAATTTCGCCAGCGCGACCATATGCGCATCAACCGCGACGCCCTGCTTCACCATGCAGGCGATTTCTGGGATGACCGCGCAGCATGAATATGTGTTTTGCTCGCAATTAAGCCGTCACGGTAATCAGGGCAAAACACATATAGGCACACGAAAAACAGGGATAGACCCGGTTCATGTTTTCGGGCCCCGGGCGGCGGCTGTATTAACATGAATGGCATAAACGCTGGTTGTTGCCGTAATCAGCAATTCATTGCCACGCGGCCCGCCAAAGGTCAGGTTCGAGACAGTTTCGGGCACCAGAATTTTGCCCAGCAAAACCCCGTTGGCATCCAGGCAATGCACGCCATCCGCCGCCGATGTCCAGACATTATCATGGCAATCCACCCGGAAACCATCCGGCAGGCCCGGCTCAATGGCCGCAAAATCGCGGCCATTTTCCAGCATATTGCCACCGACCACATCATAAACACGAATGACCGATGGCACCGTGTCATCATGGCTTTGGCCGGATTCCGCAACATAAAGCCGCTTTTCATCGCGCGAAAAGGCCAACCCGTTGGGCTGGGTAAAATCATGCGCCACACTGGCAAGTTCCCCCGTGACCGCATCGAAACGAAACACATTATGGTGGCGTTGTTCCGGGGTTGATTTATACCCTTCATAATCGGATAAAATACCATATGTCGGGTCGGTAAACCACACAGAGCCGTCCGATTTGACCACCACATCATTAGGTGAATTCAGCGGTTTGCCTTCAAACTGGTCGGCCAGCACCGTGATGGTGCCATCATGTTCCGTGCGGGTGACAGAGCGCGTGCCATGCTGGCAACTGACCAACCGGCCCTGTGCATCGCGGGTATTGCCATTGGCAAAACTGGAATGATCACGAAACACATTCACCGTGCCATCACACATCCAGCGATAAATTTTCTGATTGGGAATATCGGAAAATAACAGGCACTGATGGGCCGGGAACCATACCGGGCCTTCTGTCCATAAATGCCCGCCCGACAGTTTGCGCAGACTGACATTCAGCAACACAAGATCACGGAAACGATTGTCAAAAATTTCATACGGGCCGTTCATACCCTGCCTCTTTTTTTACTGGCCAGCACCACCACCGACACAATGATCAGCCCGGTCAAAATCAACCGCACACCGGCACCCAAACCATAGGAATTCAACATCGATACCAGCAAAAACATGAACAATGCTGCCGCCCAAATGCCGGGCACATTTGAATTCCCCCCGGCAATCGACGACCCGCCAATCACCACAACGGCAATCGACATCAGCATATATTCAGTGCCCATATTCAGGTTTGCACCGCCCGAAAAACTGGCCAGCAAAAAGCCGGTAAACCCGGCCAGCACCGCACAGCCGACATACACCCCAAAATGCACCGCCGTAACCGGCACACCGCCCAGACGGGCTGCGCGTTTGTTTTGCCCGCTTGCCAAAATCCAGCGGCCAATAATCGCGCGTTCCAGCACAATCCACGCCAGGACCGATACGCCAAGTGCGACCAGTGCGGCATTGGGAATGCCCAATGTGCCGCCCGTGGCAAAATCGGCAAGTCCTTCGGGCGGTTTGATGCGCAAACCACGGTTGGACCAGATCGCGACCGACTGAAACAAAAAGGACGAGGCCAGCGTGGCAATGATCGGCGGGATACGCATCAGCAAAATCAGGCCGAAATTAAACAACCCGCAGCCCAGGCCAACGCCAATCGCAATCAACAGCCCCGGCGCCACCAGCGACCCGTCGCTTGCCATAAATTTCAGAGCCACCGTCCCGGCCAGCGTCATGGTTGCGGGAATGGAAAGGTCCACATTGCCCGGCCCCAATGTCACAACAAACATCTGGCCGATCCCGACAATCACGGTAAAGGAGGCAAAGGTAAAGGCGGCATATAAAAGCGATCCTGCCTCGGCCCCGCCGCCGGACCCGGCCATCATCGCGGCAATAAATGTTGCCGCTGCGGCCAGATAGGCCCAAATCCAGGCCTTGCGCGATACCAGACCAAACAGGGCCTTCACACCGTTTTGCGGTGCATTTTGCACATTATTTTCCACAGTCATGCCAAGGCCTCCCGACGGGTAAAGACAAGGCGCACCGCCAGAACCAAAATCAAAATCGCCCCTTGCGCGCCAATCTGCCAGTCCGATGACAGATGCAGGAAAGACAGGAAGCTGGCCGCCAGCGTCAGGGTCATCGCCCCGATCACAGCGCCGATGGGCGACACCCGGCCACCGGTAAATTCACCCCCGCCCAAAATCACCCCGGCAATCGATAACAGGGTATAACGCAAGGCAATATTGGCATCGGCCGAGGTGGTTAAGCCCACCAGCGCCATCCCGGACAACACCCCGAACAACCCGGCGATGCCATAGGCCGTTGCCTTCAGGCTCAGAACCGACCAGCCCGAACGGTCAATGGCCTGGCTGTTGCCGCCAACACCGCGCAACAACACCCCTAATGATGATCGTTTGACAAAATAATGCATGATCAGCCCAATCACGACGGGCGCAATAATCGCAACCGGCACAAAGGGGGGCTTGGCCTTCATCATCGCATGCAGCCATGCCGGGGCCGACCCACCGGGCGAGGGCAAAATCAAAATCGCCATGCCCGACCAGAAAAACGACATGCCCAATGTCACAACAATCGCGGGCAAGCCACGGGCATGAATAATCGCCCCCATCGCGGCATAAACCGCAATGGCGCCCAACAGCATTGCATAGCCCACCACCGGGTCACTTTGCACAAAGGTTGCCGTGACACAGGCGCAAAAACTGACAAAGGTGCCAATCGACAAATCAATGTCATTGACCATCAAAATCATCATCTGGGCAATGGTTGCCAGTGCCACGGGTACGGCCAGATTAAACAGCAAATTCAGCCCGAAATAGCTCATGGCGCGCGGCTGCAGGTAAAACACCCCTGCCAGCAACAAACCCAGCGAGAAAATCGGCAGCAAAATGCGTAAATGATCGCGTGTCATGATGTGGCCTCCTCCATCTCGAACGAAGCACGCAGCATGTTTTCTTCGGTAATGTCATCACCGGTCAGTTCGGCGGCAATTTCACTGTCGCGAAACACAAAAACCCGATCACATTCCAGAATTTCGTCGGTTTCCGTCGAATACCACAGGAAGGTGCGGCCCTTTTCGGCTTCATCGCGAACCATCCGGTACACTTCCTTTTTGGTGCCCACATCCACGCCGCGCATCGGGTCATCCATCACCACAATCGGGGCGGAAGATGCCAGGGCGCGTGAAAACAGCACCTTTTGCTGATTGCCGCCTGATAACGACAAAATCGAGCTTTCAACGTCATCGGTCTTGATCTTGATTTTCCGGTGCCAGTCCGCCACCAGCTTTTTCTCGGCCTTGCGGTCCACCAAAAACGACCGGCTGAATTCCACCAGGGTTTGCAAGCTCAAATTACGCAAAATCGACCATAGCGGCATCACGCCATCACGCGCCCGGTCCCCGGCAACAAACACCACCGCTGGCGCCCGGTTGGCCCGCCAGTCCGATGATCGTTCCAGATAACACTGTGCCAGCGCCTCGGCCTGCCCATGCCCGGCAAGGCCCGCCAAACCCACAATTTCGCCTTTGCGCGCCGACAGGCCATTTGCCATGCGCAAAACTTCATCGCCCAATTCGCGCTGTTTGCGCCCGTCGCCACTATCCGCACCTTCGGGCACAACATGGCCCATCGCATCCACCAGGCTGTCGCGGGTAAAGGTGTGTGCCGCATCATTGGCAATAATGCGCCCGTCTTTCATCACCACCATGCGGGTCGCGACGTCAAAAATCTCGCCCAGCATATGGGAAATAAAAATCACCGCCCCGCCAGCAGCACAGAACTTTTTGATATAGGCCAGCAACTGGTCGGCAATCGAACCATCCAAGGACGATGTCGGTTCGTCCAAAATCACCAGCCTTGCATCAATGTCGCGCCGGGAAAAAGCAATGGCAATTTCCACCATTTGCCGTTCGGCAATCGACAGGTCGCCCACCACACGATAGGGATCAATACCATTGCCGGGAAAAACCGCATCCAGGGCCGCCCGCACCGCACTGGCGGCATTCCCGCGCCAATTGCGCCACGGCATATTGCGATAGGGAATGCGCATATTTTCCAGCACGGTCAAATTCGGGCACAGCGACAATTCCTGAAACACACTGCGAATGCCTGACTGGCGTGCCCGTTGGCCATTGCGAAAATCGGCCTTGCTTTCCGCCCCGTCATAGCGGGCTTCGCCGGTCGTTGGCGACAGGCGGCCATTAATCACATTCACCAGGGTGGATTTCCCCGCCCCGTTATGCCCGACCACGCCCACACATTCACCCGGCATGATATTCAGCGCCACATCGCTTAAGGCCCTGACCGGCCCAAAAGACACACCAATACCGGCCAGGGAAATGATCGGCACCTCACGGGTGCCGATCTCCTTGCGGTTTACAACCATAATCCTGTCGCCTTACTTCGTTGACTTGATCAGGGTTTGTGCATCTTCAAGGGAATATTCAACATTGGCGACCGACCCTTCCGGCGTCGTTGCCAGCATCTCTGCAAGGTTGTCCTGGTCCACCCGCAGGAACGGTACGGTCAGGTCCTTGGCAACTTCCTTGCCATCCAGCACCTGCTGTGCCACCCAGAATGCCAGAATGCTGACCCCCGGGGCAATCGACAGCGAGGTGGTTTCATAACCGTTTTTGGCATGCTCGTCAGACCACCATTTCAGTTCATCCTGGCGGTTGCCCATAATGATGGTCGGCATCGGGCGATCGGTGGCCGCAAAGGCCCGCGCCGCGCCATAACCGTCCCCGCCCTGGGTCACAACGGCGGTAATGTCGGGCAGGCTGGGCAAAATACCGGCAACGGCCTTTTGCGCCACATCCTGGGCCCAATCACCATGGACGGAACCGACAATTTTAAACTTGCTGTCTTTGGCCGCTTCATGGATGCCCGCACTGATTTCGTCATCAACGAAAACCCCGGCAAGACCGCGAATTTCCAACAAATTACCGCCATCCGGATAGCGTTTTTCCAGATATTTAACCTGTTCGCGGCCCATTTTCCGGAAATCAACCGCAATGCGCCAGGCGCACGGTTCGGTCACAATCCCGTCAAAGGACACCACGGTAATGCCGGCATCACAGGCTTCACGCACGGCCCCGTTAATTGCGGTTGGCGATGCGGCATCAATCACAATCGCATCATAGCCCTGCAAAATCATGTTTTGAATTTGCGCAGCCTGTTCCGTTGCCTGGTTTTCCGATGTGGTAAAGGCATCGGCTGCGGCAACAACGCCGGTTTTTACCGCTTCACCCGTCACCTTGTCCCAGCTTTGCAGCATGGCCTGGCGCCAGGAATTTCCAGCATAATTGTTGGAAAAGGCAATGCGTTTATCTGCCGTATCGGCCATCGCATGGCTGGATGCCAAAATTGTCGTTCCGGCAATCACGCCCATAAGCATGTTCTTGAATTTCATTTTTCCTCCCTGACGCGCCTGCGCACGTCGTGGTCCATGTTGTTTATGTGAACTTTTTTGCGTTTAACTTACGCAGCAGTATCTTATTTTCAGGCTCTCGATTTACAGGCATCCGGATAAAATCGTAAAGAGCGCATGCCGCACCCGTCTTGCGGGTTCCCGCACCATCCTTGCGGACACACGCAAGACAATTAAATGCCGCCGTCATATGATCCACGCCGGAGGAAACATTCATGTCGGAACTTGCCCATTATCTGCGCATTTCCAACCTGCTTGCGGGCAACCTGGACATCAATTCTGCCCTGCATTCGGTCAAATCGGAAATCGACAAAATCATCGAATTTGACCACCTTGATGTCTGCCTGATCGACACCGGCAAAACATGGAATACCTCCTACGAGGTTGGCCTGCAAACAAGCTGGAGCACCTCGCGATCTGCTGTGCGGCAATCGCCGGTTCGCGATATACTTTATGGGAAAACCGATTATCTTCTCACCGGCAATGCCTTGAAAGACCCGCGCTACATCTTCCCCGATGCGGTCAGCGCGCCCATCCTCCATCACGAATTTCGCAGCCGGGTTAATGTAGCGATGAAAGTTCTGGGCGAAGTTATCGGCTCGCTCAACTGTTCATCAAAAAAAGAAAATTTCTACGACGAAACCCACGTCGAACAGGTGCGAATTCTGGCTGATATTCTGGCACCTTATTTTTATGCCTTGCGCGCCAACGAGAAGTCCAACAAGGAAGCCATATATCGCGCCGAAATTCTCGCCCGGGAAGAAGGTTTGCGCCTGGGCGCCCTTAGCCTTACCGACGCGCTGGAAGCCGAACGCCAACGCATCGGCATGGATTTACACGACCAGACACTGGCCGATCTTACCCGCATTGCGCGCGACATCCATCCCGGCTTGACCAACGCCCAACACCATCATCTGCAACAGCAAATACAAAACATGATCCAGGATCTACGTGGGATCATTGATACATCAATTCCCTCTATCCTTGAGCTTTTCGGTTTTCATCATGCAATCGTCACCCATCTCGAACGCGCCATCAGCCGTGAAAGCACAATGCAATTCAGCGTTGATGACCATACCGACGGTGCGATAGATACCTTGCCCGAAACCATACGTATCGCCATTTTCCGCATTTGCCAGGAAGCACTTAACAATGCCGTTCTGCATTCGGGTGCCGACAAAATTTCTGTCATCATCCGTCGTGATGACAGCGGCCATTTAAAAATCAAAATTATCGACAACGGCACGTTTCGCCCAACCCCGCGCGGGCCAAGTGGTGGTCTGGCGCATATCAAAACCCGCGCCCAGCTGATTGGTGCGCAATATCAAATCAGTACCGAGAACGGTACGCAAATAAAAATAAAGCTGCCCAGGGCAGCCCAAAATACCAAAGGGTCAGGCGATGAAAATACTGCTGGTTGAAGACGATAAAATGCACGCCGATTTCCTGCGGGAAACTGTTGAAAGTGCATTACCTGAATGTACTGAAATCCTGATTGCACGTGATGGCAAAGAGGGCGAAACCCTGGCCCACCGCCACAAAATCACGGCTATCGTAATGGATTTGCGCATGAAAGAACAAAACGGTATCGAGGCCGCACGGATCATTTGGGCCAGATGTCCTGAAACCCGCATTCTGTTCTGGTCAAACTATTCAGACGAAGCCTATTTGCGCGGCATTGCCAACATCGTTCCCCATGAAGCCACCTATGGCTATGTGTTAAAAACAGCCACCGAGGACAGAATGCGCCTTGCCTTGCGAGCTGTCCTGATCGAAGCGCAGATCGTGGTTGATCGTGAAGTCCACCAGATACAAAATCAGCAAATGCGCTCCCGAAGCGCACTAACCGAATTCGAATACATCATTTTAATCGACATTGCCCTTGGCCTTCCCGACAAAGCCATTGCCACCCGGCGCAAACTGTCGCTTCGCACGGTTCAAAACCGCCTGTTATCCCTATATGACAAACTCGACGTGGGGGCGCTGGACCAAAACGACCTCGGCATTTTGCTAAATAAACGCACCCGTGCTGTCTCCAATGCCATCGCCCGCAAAATCATCAACCGGGAGGGCCTTTCTTCGGCTGAAAAGGAACTGCAGGCATGGCTTATCCGAAACGATGGCAAAACACCAACATCTGGCACAGGGCGTTTTTCCAGTCACAACACCAAATAACCCGCACATCAAAACGGCACGGCGAAACAAAACAGCACATCCGCACAAGGCCGGTTAATTCAATGTGCCTGGCGTGATGTCGCTTGCCAGTTGGGCACGCAACAAACTTTCCATTTCCGTGGCCGGAACGGGTTTGCTGAAATAAAACCCCTGCAATTCATCCACGCCCTCGGCACTGACCCGTTCAAGCTGGGTTTCGGTTTCAATGCCTTCGACATTGACCGACATGCCAAACGATCGCGCCATAAAAACAACCGCGCGAACAATGGCCGAATTGCCGTCTTCCTCGTCCATATCAACGATAAAGGACCGGTCAATTTTCAGTTTATCCACCGGGAAGCGCTTTAAATAGGCCAGCGACGAATAACCGGTACCAAAATCATCAATTGCAATGCGAATACCCTGATTGCGCAACATCCCCAGCGTAATGGCCGCTTCGCGCGGGTTATCCATCATTGCGCCTTCGGTTACTTCAAATTGCAACTGGTGCGGGTCCAGCCCGGTGCGTTCCAGCGCATCCCCCACACTTTCAATCAGGTCTTCATGGCGCGCCAGTTCCAGCGGCGATAAATTAACCGAAATCAAAAGCTTGCCCAATCCTTCATTGCGCCATTTCCGGGTTTGAATACAGGCGTTATTCAACACCCATTTTCCCACTTCGGCAATGATCCCCATGCGTTCCGCCACCGGGATAAAATCCACCGGGCTAACCATGCCGCGCGAAGGATGAAACCAGCGAACCAAAGCCTCCATCCCGACAATTTTCTGGTCGGAAACGCCGATAATTGGCTGATAAAACAGCTCAAACTCGTCATTGGTTATCGCGCGTGACAAATCGCGTTCCAGCGCCTTGCGTTCCTGCACTTCAAGCTGCAACCGGGTTTCAAAAAAGTGATACCGGTTGCGCCCTTCGGCCTTGGAACAATAAAGGGCAAGGTCAACGTTGCGCAAAAGGTCCTTTTCGTCGCGTCCATCCTTGGGATAAATACAAATCCCGACCGATGTTGAAACCAGCACTTCATTGCCTTCAAGCATAAAGCGCTCGCTGACCCGCTCGATCAGGCGCTGGGCAACAATGGCAATTTCCTCGGCTGACCCCGGGTCATGAAGCAGAACAGCAAATTCGTCCCCGCCCAGCCGTGCAACCACATCTTCATTCCGCAGGCGGACGCGCATGCGTTCGCCCACCCCTTGCAACAACAAATCGCCAATCGGGTGTCCAAGCGTATCGTTAATGTCCTTGAAATTATCCAGATCAAACAGCATCAAAACAAAATTGCTGCGTTCGCGTTTACCGCGTGCAACCGCCGCCGACAGACGTTCCTGAAACAATGTCCGGTTTGGAAGCCCGGTCAACCCGTCATGATGGGCCAAAAACTGAATGCGCGCTTCTGACCGCTTGCGTTCGGTAATATCGGTAATCGACCCTTCAATCAAAACCGGCACCCCGCGATCATCCCGGATCAGACGGGCGTTTTCCTCGATCCAGATAATCTTGCCGTCCCCGCGGCGTAATTCGGCTTCAAAACCCTGAACAAACCCGTCGCGCAATAACCGTCCGGTAAATTGCAGGCGCGTCCCGGGCTGCAAATAAAACCCGTCACGAACGGCGGTTTCCTTTACCACCAGTTCACGTTCATCGCCATATCCAAGGATCGAAACAAATGCCGGATTGGCCGATAATAACGGGCCTAGCGGTTTGGCCTGATACAACCCCTCGGCGGAGTTTTCAAAAATACCGCGATATTTTTCTTCCGCCAATCGCAGGGCGCGCTCCACGGCGGTTTTTTCGGTAACATCCTGACCAATGCAAATCACCCCGCCTACATTGCCATTTTCGGCAAAATGCGCCCGGGCATTCCATTGCAGCAATCGAACCTCGCCATCCTTGCGGCGAATGGAAATTACTTCTTCCTTGATAATTTCGCCCGCAATCAGGCGCCGCAAACGCAGGGCAACGCTTTCGCGTTCGCGTTCAACCACCAGAAAATCAAAGAAATTACGGCCTGCCGCTTCCATCCATGAATAACCAAAGGTCCATTCACTTTCGCGGTTATATTCCAGAATGCGCCCGGCAGTATCGAGGAACATAATGACACTGCCCGCCGTTTGCACCAGCGCCCGGTAACGTTCCTGGCGTCGGCGCAAATCATATTCAGCCTGGCGGTTTTTGGTCACATCAATCAGGGTGATGCTATATCCCAGCAAAATGCCGCCTTCGCCATGAATAACGGTGGCATTCATGCGCACCCATATCTGGCTGCCATCCTGACGGCGCATTTCAATTTCACGGCCGCTAAAGCCATTGCCCCGGCGTAATTGCTGGCGCACATCGATCAGGTCATCATCGCAGGCATAAAATGCTTCGGGGTTCGATAAATACGCCTGCCGCACAGCCGCTGCATCGTCATAGCCAAACAGCGGCGCAACGGCATCGCTCACCGCTGTTACCCGCCCCTCGGCCGACAGGTCAACAATGCCCTGCACTGCATGTTCCAGGGCGCGGCGATAACTTTCCTCGCGCGTGCAATCACGGCCAAACCACGCAACCCCGCCCTGATCTGCCAAAAAGGTGCGTCGCCACTGAAACATACGCTGTCCGTAATACACGGAACGCAGGGCCTCGCCCTGGTCTGCCGGGCCGCATAACGGCCGCTGCCCGTTGGGAATGGTCAGCGCGGCAACATTGGGCATCCCCACTTCCAGCGCCACCAGTTCGGCGGCGGCATTTCCGTGGCGAAATTCGCCGTCCTGCCCCAAAACCAGCACCGGCAAGGGGGAAATCATCAACCCCGATGATATCAGCCGGTCTTTTTGCGTCAGCATAACCACGCGAATAACATTTCCGCCTTCAAGCGGCAGCCACCAGCCCAGAAAATAGTTCTGATCCTGGCCGTCAACAGGCATCACAAATGTTTCGCCCTGCGGTTGATCCACATCGCTGCAACGACGTGCCTGTTCAACAATCGCGCAAACATGAGGAAACACGCCATAAGGCAGCCATGCAGGTTCGCCCGGCGCATCGATGCCAAACACAGTAGCCCACGCGGCATTTCCCAGCACCGCTTGCCGCTCGGGAGCAATTACAACCGCAGGCACACGGTCACACGCAACCAGTGCCGCTACCGTCGTGGCGACGTCAATTGAAATATTAACTCCCATTTACCCAGCTATTGTTCATCTGTTTTTGTTATAGCTGCGCGACCATAGCTTTTCGCAAACTCACTGCAAAGGGCTTTTTGCACCTGTGGGCATTTCCCCGCATTCCTCATACATTCAACAATTAGAAATTTATTAATTAACAAACAATTCAATTTCGAATTAGATTGCCTTTATACTACCTGACCGGGAAAACTGCCGTTTTTAACCACAGTTCCTAGCGAATTACATCGCATTATCACTATTTTCACTTTTCATCCCCTTAAACAGTTGCGGGGGACCGGTTCCCGTTCTAATTTGATGAGCGATCAGGCCGTATGGCCCGTCGGCAGACACGCCCTTGTCAAACCCGGAATGTCGAGGAGAACAATGGTGATTTCTCATCAGGACGCATTGATCTACACTATGGTGATGGTGTCTGCAGCAGACAACGACATTACCGATGCCGAACTTTCCGCAATGGCGCGCCGTGTGCGTTATCTTCCCATCTTTGCCGGTTTTGACAGCGAACGCCTGACCGAAGTCACGCGTGATTGCGCCGCCCGGCTTGGCGAGGAAGACGGACTGGACAATACGCTGGTTCTGATTCGCGATGCCCTGTCGAAAAAAATGCGCGAAACCGCTTATGTTTTCGCGTGTGAAATCGTGTTGTCCGACGGCGAAATCAGCCAGGAAGAACTGCGTATTCTGGAACTGATCCGTCACCGGTTTGATATTGATCGTCTGGTTGGCTCGGCCATTGAACGGGCCATGGCCGCACGTTACTTGCGCCCCGGCGACGTATGATGCGACCGGCATTCCCGCCGGAGACATCGGGTTTCAACGCTGTTTTGCCACAATAAACCGTAAACTGGCACCATAAAAACCCGCAAAAATTACCGGATTCCACAGTATGGGTCCGGTTTCTTTGCGCGGGATTGATGACATTTCATGTGCAGCATCCTGCTTGCGCACCATCGCTTATTGATCGCACGAACAAAGGGAACACACCATCATGACCGCACTGGCAGGCGAAAACATAGCCTTCATCGGACTGGGGCTTATGGGGCGCCCGATGGCCCTTAACCTGGAAAAGGCGGGTGCCAAGCTAACTGTCACCACCCGCAACCCCGAAACGCTGAACATGTTCGAAGACCTGGGCGTTGAAACCGCGGCCACCCCCGCCGATGCGGTTGCCGAGGCCGACATTGTTATCATTTGTGTGGCCGATACCGATGCTGTCGAAAATGTGCTGATGGGCGAAGATGGCATTCTTGACGGGCTGGAAGAAGACACCATCGTCATCGACATGGGCACAACATCGGTCGATGCCACCCGACGCTTTGCCGATGCTGTCGAGGATGCGGGCGGTGAATGGCTGGATGCCCCGGTATCGGGCGGCACGCAGGGGGCGCAAAACGGTACACTTTCAATCATGGTGGGCGGCGAACCCGATATTTTCCAGCGTGTCGACCGGATTTTCAAGGTGCTGGGCAACCGCGTCACCCTTGTCGGACAGGCCGGTGCCGGGCAAATTGCCAAGGCTGCCAATCAGATGATTGTCGGGGTTACCATTGCGGCAATTGCTGAATCTTTTTCGATGGCCGAAGAAGCCGGGGTCAATATCGCCAGCCTGCGCGAAGCCCTGACCGGGGGATTTGCCGATTCAACTGTGTTGCAACAGCATGGCAAACGCATGATCGAACGTAATTTCGAACCCGGCGGCCGCGCCATTACCCAGCGCAAGGATCTGTATCAGGCGCTTGAATTTTCCGAAGCCGATCTGGGGCTGGAACTGCCCATGACCCGTCTGGCAATGGAACTTTACGACGAACTGATCGACCTTGGCGGCGGCCAGCTTGACCATTCCGCCCTGATCAAAATCTACGAGGAAGACTAATCACGAACTTCCCTGATTTAAACCGGTCAACCAGGCCCCCGATGGGTGGGCAATGGCCAGGTTCATCAAAAAGGCAATAACCCGCCATCTTCCGGGGGTTTTATGCCCGGCCTTTGCACGCCCCCGGCCGGTAAATTTGTAAGCGGCCTGTTTTCATCCCCCGGGCCAGGCCGGGGGATGTTTTTGTACGGCATCGGGCATTATACAGGTTTGTATTTATGTTTACCCCTGTGTCAGGCATGATAAACCACCCGGGCCGACCGGGCATTTGCCGCCATAACCAAATACAGAGTCCCATGACAGACACAGACCTTGAAACCCGCATCATCGAACTTGAAACCCGCATTTCCCACCTTGATCAGGCAATGACGGACATGTCGATGATGGTCAAACGGCAGTGGGACCGTATTGATGTTCTTGAACGCCGCAACCATTTGCTCGGCGAAGACATGAAACGCATGAACGACTTCATGCAAACCGCCCCCGAAGACGACGTGCCCCCGCCCCATTACTGATAAAATCCGGCATGGCGGTATCCCGCCAAATGTTTTTCGCTGATACGAGCAAACTGTGCCCAATTCATACCTCGCCATCCCAACCTTTACGGAATTTAGCCAGATCCTTGATCCGGGCTGTTATCACCCGTTGCCCGACGACTGGTACGTTGGCATTGCCGATGTTGTTTCCTCGACCGAGGCCGTGGCACAAGGGCGCTACAAGGCAGTCAACATGGCCGGGGCGGCTGTCATTGCTGCTATTAGCAATACGTTGGGGCATTCGTCCTATCCGTTCATGTTTGGCGGCGACGGGGCCAGTTTTGCCTGCGCGCCTGACCACATCGATAAAATTCGCCTCGCCCTGGCCGCCACCCGGCGCTGGGCACACGAAAATCTGGAACTGGAATTGCGGGTTGCCCTGTTTAGCATGGCGGAAATCCGGGCGGCCGGGCGCGATGTGCAGGTCGCCCGCTATGCTGTATCAAGCGCTGTAAGCTATGCCATGTTTCGGGGCGAAGGCATTCATTGGGCCGAAACCCAAATGAAAACCCATAATGACCACCATGTCGCCTCTGCGCCGCCCGGCACCCAGCCCGACCTGAACGGCCTTTCCTGCCGCTGGTCGCCCATTACCGCATCGGGCAACGGGTCAATCCTGTCGCTCATTGTTTTTCCGCTTGGCAATCGGCCTGCCTTTGATGCCGTCGTCAAGGATGTGCTTTACCTGCTTGACGAAGACCCCCGCCACGCCCATCCGGTCGGTGAAAATGGCCCGCTATTTCGCTTTCCACCTGCGGGCCTTAACCTGGAAGCCATGGCAAACCGGCCCCGGGGCGGATCCCTTTTTAATGCCCGTGCCAAGGTCTTTTTAACGGCCGCACTGGCCTTTATCCTTGATAAAACCGGCTGGAAACTTGGTGCGTTTGACCCGGCCCACTATCGAAAACTAACCGCCCTTAATACCGATTACCGCAAATTTGGCGACGCCCTTTTCATGACGGTCAATTGCAACAGCCAACAGGCCGATCAGCTTGAACAAATGCTGTTTCAAGCCGAAAAAGCCAATCACATTCAATATGGTTTGCACCGGCAAAAAACCGCCATCATGACCTGCATCGTCCCCTCTGTGGTCAATGACACCCATTTTCATTTTCTGGATGGCGGCGAAGGCGGCTATACAGCGGCGGCAGCCGCCTATAAGGCCAAACGCGATGCGCGCCAGCAAACCCCGGATGCCCCACCCCCGCCCGCAGCAACGCCGGTTTTATAATTACTAAAATTAATCAGGTTGATCATTTTGATCAGTTTATTGCATCATTCCATTTTGGGCATACCCATAAGGGGCCTCACGGAAGGTTTGCAACATGGACACCCGCGAATTACAAACCCTGATCGCCGTTGCCGAAGAAAAATCCTTTCATGGTGCCGCCAGTCGGCTGGGCCTTACCCAGCCTGCCATCACCCGCCGCGTTCAGCGCCTTGAAACCCGTACCGGCTGCATTTTGTTTGACCGCACGACCAAACCCTTGCGCCCAACCCCGGCAGGGCAACGCGCCCTGGCCGAAGCCCGCGATTTATTGCGCCGCCTTTCGGGTTTTGCCGATATTGTCAAAACCGGAACATCACCACACGGCCCGGTGAAAATCGGCGTTTCGCATGGGGTCGCCCCGCTGGTAACGGCACAAACCATTCGCGCGTTGCACCACGATTTTCCCGATACACAGCTAAGCCTGCGGTCGGGCTGGGCCAGCGAATTGCTGCCCATGTTACGACGCGGCGAAATTGATGCCTTGCTGACAATGGAGGAACCCCTTACCGGCATTGCCGGTGTTCCCGGCAGCGATTTGCCCAAATCCATTCGCATTGATCCCCTTTTTGACGATCAAATCGTCCCCATTGGCCCGGCAAACGACCCAAACCCGCCGACCAGCATCGTCGAACTGGCCCAACGCCCGATCATCCTGCTTCCCGAAGGATGTTCATTTCGCGCTTTGGGCAATGTTCTCGCCCACCGCAAAGGTGTCAGTTTTCGCGCAATACTGGAGGTTTCGGCCCTTGACCTGCAAATCGAAATGGTAGCCGCAGGGGTCGGATACGGCATCACCGCCAAACGCTATTGCATGCTTAACCGGTCAGCATCTGCCTTGTCGCTGCTGAACATTGCCGATGCCCGCTGGCCAATGAAAGTTGTTTTTCTGCGTCGCCCCGCCAGCATCGATATCGACACCGTGCTGGACGGCCTTGCCAGACTTCTTTCCGTTGCCGCACATTCGGAAAATACCGGCATAATGCAGAAAAGTAATCGAATACATGAACCCTATGAATTGGACGCATGATTTTTGCCCCGCCATAGTGTCAGCCAAACCTTATTCATCAACGAGGCACCATGTCCAATTCGCTTAAAACAACCAAATGGTTTCCGTGGCTGGTTCTGATATGCGGGGGGCTGGTTCTGGCCGTCAATCTTGGCATTCGTCCGTCACTGGGCCTGTTTATTCCCGATATGCTAACGGCAACAGGCTGGACAGCATCGGTCTTTGGTTTGGCTTTTGCCATTCAAAACCTGTTGTGGGGGCTGGCAGCCCCGATCGCCGGGGCACTGGCAGACCGCTTTGGCACCACCCGCACGCTCATTGGTGGCACCGTTTTTTATGCGCTGGGTCTGTATCTGATGGGGCAGGCATCTTCGCCCATTGCGCTTTATGCAACAGCGGGCCTTTTGATTGGCATTGGTGTTGGCGCATCCAGCTTTGCAGTTGTCCTGGCCGCGATCAGCCGGGTTTTCCCGCCCGAACGGCGCAGCTTTGTTCTGGGCCTTGCCAGTGCCGGGGGATCGGTTGGCCAGTTTTTAATGGCCCCGACCACACAGGCGTTAAATTCCGGCTTGGGATATGTCGGCGCGCTGACCATGATCGCCCTGATCAGCCTTATCATCATGCCGGCCGCCTTTGCCTTAACCGGGCGTGCCGACCATAAACCGGGCGGTGCCACCGCCGCCATCGATCTTGGCCCCACCAGCCTGATTGACGCCTTTCACGAAGCCCGCAAACACCGGGGTTTCCTGTTGTTAAATGCCGGTTTTTTTGTGTGCGGTTTTCACATTGCCGTCATTGCCACCCACCTGCCCACCTTTACCCAGCTTTGCGGTTTGCCGCCCTCGGTTGCGGCCAACGGGCTGGCCTTGATTGGCCTGTTTAACATTGTCGGCACCCTGGCATCGGGCTGGTTTGGCGGGCGCTGGCGCAAAAAATGGGGGCTGTCGCTTATTTATGGCACCCGGGCGCTGGTGATTTTCGTGTTTCTGCTGGCCCCCAAAACAGCTGATTCGATCTGGCTGTTTTCGGCCCTGATGGGGGCCTTGTGGCTTTCAACCGTGCCGCTCACCAGTGGTATTGTCGCCCAGGTCTTTGGCCCGCGCTATATGGCAACCCTGTTTGGCCTGGTGATGCTTAGCCATCAAATCGGCGCGTTCTTTGGCGCGTGGCTGGGTGGGGTTCTGTATGACATGACCGGCAGTTTCGATGCTGTCTGGATCATGTCTATCGCCCTTGGCATTTTTGCCGCCCTTATCCACATTCCGATCAATGATACCGCCTTGCGCACCGAACAGCCCGCAACCAGCAAGGCCTGATCCGGCATCACCAACACCGTTTTACCGGGCAGCGTTTTACAGTATGTTTCCTTTAATTTAACGCTGCCCGGTTTCTGTTTGTGATCCCTCTTTTCGTTGCCCGCGCTTTGCGATAAAACCCCGCCATGGACAAACCAATTTACATCACCCCCGAAGGGCTAAACGCCCTGCGCAGCGAGCTGGACCACCTTTGGAAAAAGGACCGGCCCGAAACCGTGGCGATTGTATCGTGGGCGGCGGGAAATGGTGATCGCAGTGAAAATGGCGATTACATCTATGGCAAAAAACGCCTGCGTGAAATTGACCGCCGGGTGCGTTACCTGCGCAAACGCATCGAGGATGCCGTTGTTGTCCGCAGTGAAGACCAGCCCGACCATTCACGCATCTTTTTTGGTGCCGAAGTCACCTATGTAAATGCCCGCGACGAGGAAAAAACCATTCGCATTGTTGGCGAAGACGAAGCCGAAAGCCTGAAAGGCAAAATAAGCTGGGTTTCCCCGGTTGCCCGCGCCCTGATGAAACACGAAGTCGGCGATGTTATCACGCTAAACACGCCCGCCGGGCTGGACGAACTTGAAGTTCTGAAAATTACCTATCCGCAATAACACATCTGACACTGATCGACGTTCAATATGGTGGCCTGCCGGCTTTCACCCGGCAGCATCGGCGGCACTGATGATGGCAATTTCATATCCATCCGGGTCGCGGACAAAAAACTGCACGGCCCCGTTTTCCAGCGCATCAACCGGCTCCGGGCTGTAGCCTGCTTTGTTCAGGCGGTCATACAAGGCTGGTACGTCATCACATTCCAGATACCACACCATCCCGGCAAAGGATGGCCGCATCTTGCGTTCTTCATGTGATACGCCGCCATGTGCAGCCAGCATCAACCGGATCACGCCAGTATCCATATCATCGGGCCTGTTGCAGGCATTGGCGGCATCCCCGTTGTCACCTGCCGCTTTGCATGCCGGTTTTACCCCCAGCATGGCCCAAACCGGTTCCTTGCCAAATTCATCAACGGTTCGCGCCATCACAGCAAAACCAAGGCAGTGATAAAAATCAATACTTTGGTCAATATTGGCTACACTTAGCAAAGGGGTCGCCGCACGCAGCATTCAATCGTCCCAACCGTTTATATGCACAGGCCTTTATGCTGCCAGAAAATACCCGGCAAAACTATGGCAAGGTCTCCATAACCGTTAAAGTATGGTTCCTTTAAACCACCGTGCCAACCCACCGGCCAATTATTGCGGTAACCACCATTGCCGCAGCGCCCCAAAACACCACCCGCACAATGGCATGAAGCTTTCGCGCCCCGCCAATATGCGCGCCAAAGCCGCCCAAAAGTGCCAGTGCCACCAAGGCCGCCGCCCCCACAGCCGGTATCAGATACGCAACGGGCGCAAACAATACCGTCGCCAGGGGCAAAAACGCCCCCAGGGCAAACATCAGGGCCGATGTCACCGCGGCCTGCAACGGGCGGGCAACATTAACCGGTGATAATCCCAACTCGTCGCGGGCATGGGCGGCGATCGCGTCGCCTGCCATC
This sequence comes from Thalassospira sp. NFXS8, assembly GCF_040148805.1. Classification (NCBI taxonomy): domain Bacteria; kingdom Pseudomonadati; phylum Pseudomonadota; class Alphaproteobacteria; order Rhodospirillales; family Thalassospiraceae; genus Thalassospira; species Thalassospira sp. NFXS8. The sequence goes on from NZ_JAGEMF010000001.1 coordinate 1,373,517, forward strand.
ATTTGCCGTGCCACAGTCAGGGCCAGTTGCGCATCCAGCCCCCGGCTTTGATAAATCGCCGCAAGTTCCAGCAATTCGCCTTCGGGGTCGATTTCGTGTTCGTGCCGTTCACGCGCAAGGTCGGCGTTTTCCGTATCGGATTGCGAACTGACCGACACATATTCACCTGCCGCCATCGACATGGCCCCGGCCATTAAACCGGCAACCCCGGCCAGCAACACATCGGCCCGTGCCGGATTTGCCGCCGCCACCCCGACAATCAGGCTGGCAATCGACACAATACCATCATTTGCCCCCATGATGGCCGCGCGCAGCCACCCCACCCGTTCCACCAGATGTTTTTCCTTGATGCGGTGCGACGTTTTCATGGCGTGCCTTTAATGCGGGTTATTCAGTTGTTTTATATTGCCGATACATTTTTGCATCATGCCGATTTATTTTCGGGCGTCTCTATCGGTTATGCCATCATTCTTTAGGTCATCATTTTCTAGCTTTTCGGGCGTTTGATCCGCCGGGTCGGTTCGGCCTGTAACGGGTCGTCGGGCCAGTAATGCCGCGGATACCGCCCTTTCATTTCCGCCTTTACCTGCGCATAGGACCCCTGCCAAAACCCGATCAAATCCGATGTGACCTGCAAGGGGCGCTGGGCGGGCGATAATAAATGCAAAGTTACCGCCACCTTGCCCCCGGCAATTTTTGGTGTTTCGGTTGCGCCAAACATTTCCTGTAACCGCACCGGCAAGGCCGGGCCTTCGGGCCGGTAATCAATACGAACATGCGATCCGGTTGGCACGGTCCAATGGGTCGGGGCCAACTGGTCCAGTTTCTGGCGCTGGTTCCAGTCGATGCCCGACAGCAAGGCTTCGGCCACATTCACCTGGCGCAACTGGCTGCGCCGGATAATACCGGTTAAATACGGGGCCAGCCATGTTTCCAGGCTGGCCAGCAACCCGGCATCGCTCATATCGGGCCAGTTTTCGCTGTCCTGTTCATGCAAAAACGCCAGCCTCGTGCGCAGATGTTCGCTTTCCTTGCTCCAGTTCAGGCACGAAAGGCCCAGCTTGCGCACGCCATCGACCATCGCCTGTGTCAGTTTTGCCGGGTCCACCGCATCGTGAACCGGCTTTTCTTCCAACACCAATGCCCCAATGCACCGTTGCCAGCGCGCCACCACCATGTCGTTCTGACTATCCCAGAAAACCTCGGTTCCGGTATGAATTTGGCTGGCAAAATGGCTTTCAAGGGCCGCCTTTGACACCGGGGCGGCAAGGTAAATTTTGGCTTCGCGCGATTGCCCGTCAAGCTCGGCCACCGCCAACCATGGTTCAGACGCGAGCCCATCTTCCTTGGGCAACACACCCCCGCGCCCGCCCGACAGGCGATAGCGTGGTTCGCCCCCGCGTCGGCGCTCGCCTATCCGGTCCGGGTAGGCAAAGGCAACGAGCAGGCCCACACGGTCGGTAAAATCAATATCGTCCGTGGTTTCATCAGCAGGACGGCGAACAATTTTGCCCGCCTGTTTTAACCGCCGCGAAAGCTGGCGTGTGGCCTCGCCCAACATGCCCGGTGCGCGCCCGCGCGCCATGGCCTCGATCCGCAGGCGCAAATCGGCCCCGGCACTGCGCATAAAATCGCGGTCCGACAGCAAGGCCGCCAGCGCACAGGCGGTATCGGCCAGGCCCAATTGCTGGCCCCGCACCATCATATGCGCCAATCGCGGATGTACGGGCAAGGCCGCCATCGCCTGCCCCATTTGCGTTATGCGGTTGGCATCATCCAGTGCATCAAGGGCGCGCAACACATCGCGCGCCTGATCAATCTTTGCCGCCTCGGGCACATCCAACCACGGCAGGCTGGTTACATCGGCCACTCCCCAGCGTGCCAGTTCCAGGGTTAACGGGGCCAAATCGGCCTCGGCAATTTCAGGCGCACTAAATTGCGGGCGCGCACGGTGTTCGGCCTCGCCCCACAGGCGATAACAAATGCCCGGTTCCAGTCGCCCGGCGCGGCCCCGCCTTTGTTCGGCACTGGCCTGCGATGATTTAACAGTCACCAGCCGCGTCATCCCCGATGCCGGATCAAACCGGGGTAAGCGTTGCAAACCGCAATCGACCACCACGCGAATACCATCTATCGTCAGACTGGTTTCGGCAATTGCCGTTGCCAGCACAATTTTACGATACCCCTCGGGTGCGGGCTGAATGGCAAGGTCTTGCGCCCTGGTGTCCATCGCGCCATACAGCGGGGCGATAATAACCTTGTCTTTGGCCGTAAATAACGGTCGAAGCTGGCTTTCCACCCGGGTAATTTCGCCCTGCCCCGGCAAAAACGCCAAAATAGAGCCATGTTGCGTCGCCAAGGCCTCGCGAATGGCCGTCACCATGGTGGTTTCAACCCATTCGCGTGGTTTGGGCGGCATATAGGTGGTTTCAACTGGAAACGCCCGGCCTTCGCTGCTGATCAGCGGGCAATCGCCCATCAAAGCCGCAATCGGCCCGCCATCCAGCGTGGCCGACATTACGATAATGCGCAAATCATCGCGCAAGGCCGCTTGTGATTCCAGTGCCAGCGCCAGCCCCAAATCCGCATCTAATGATCGTTCGTGAAATTCGTCAAAAATCAGCGCGCCAATGCCCGAAAGCTCCGGGTCATCCTGAATCTGGCGCACCAAAATGCCTTCGGTTACAACCTCGATCCGGGTTTGGGCGGAAACCTTGCTGTCAAACCGCACGCGATAGCCCACCGTCTCGCCGACCTGTTCGCCCAGCAATTGCGCCATGCGCCGTGCACTGGCGCGTGCCGCCAAACGCCTTGGTTCCAGCATGATAATCTTGCGCCCGGCCAGCCAGTTCGCACCGCGCAAAGCCAGCGGCACCATGGTGGTTTTGCCCGCCCCCGGCGGGGCCTGCAAAACGGCATTGGTGCCATCGACAAGCGCTGTTTTCAGGGCGGGCAGAACTGCATCAATCGGCAGGCTGGGAAAATCAGACGTCATAAAACCCCGACAGTTTCCGGCAAAAAAGGCTGTGCGTGTTATTCGACATTAAAGCCGGTCTGGCAAGCCGCGAAACGTTGCCCACCTTACGGTGAAGGCCGCCTGACCGCCAGAACAAAGCCCCGTTCCCCGCTGATCCGCTGCAAGGTTTTCAACCCTCGTGTCAGGGCATAAAGCCGTTCCATATCGCCGTTCTGGCGGGCGATGCTTGCGGCATTGCGGGTCAGTTGAAACAGGGCCTTAAATTCCACCGGATCAAGGCTACGCAAAACAGCTTCTTTTTCCGCACGTTTCTGGTCCGGGTGATCAAAACAAAGGGGTTCCATCATCTTTCCTGCCTGCCACCGCCCGGTATTTCCTTATCAATCATGATCGATACTGCCCACACCATCCATGCCTGCGTCCAGCGCATGAAAACCCGCCGGTCTTTGCCAAACCGCCCTTGTCCGGCATAAAAAACGCCGCGCTTGTGGTCAAAAAGCGGGTCAATGGCAAACAGGGCCACATCCCGGGCCTGTGCAACGGCCCCAAACCGGTGCAATGTTGCCATTGCTTGCGCCACTGCATGGCTATCAAGATAACGGTTTGTACCCGCAAAGCTGCGCGGCAAACCCTGGTCATCAAAACAGGCACGCTGATAAAACTGCCAGCCCCGATCCATCGCATTTTGCAGGCCTGGCCACCCGGCATCATCAAGGCGATGCAGCAAGTCCAGAATATATCCGCTATGAAAGCCATCAACAAAGCCGTGATGGGGCCGTTTGCCATACACCCACGCGCCATCATCGCGTTGTTGGCCCAGCACCCTTTCAATTGCAATCGGTGAGCAGGGATTATCCGGCACCAGCCGCCATAATATCCACCCTGCCCACAGGGTTACATTATGAATTTCCGCATCCGCACCGGCAATATAGCCAAAATAACCGCCATCTGCCCCGGTTACGGATGGACCCCGCCACAAATCACGCCGTAAAAACATTGCTGCCGCTTGCAATGCCGAATGATCGGGCGGTAATTTCCCCCCGTTTAACAAACCATCCACGACAAAACAGGTCACAATGGCGTTGGATTGCCCGCCTTGGGCAAAAAAGGCCCGCGCCTGCCATGCAAACGGATACCCCCAGCCGCCATCGGGGTTTTGCAAGGCCAGCAACTGGCGGGTTAAACCTGTGGCGACCTTCGCCCCGTCAAAAGCCGCCCCGGATGCGGACCAATCCGAAACCGGTACGCCGTCACCCGCACCTAACAGCAACGCCAGCGTTTTCGGGTTTATCATAGGGGGAATGGCGGCATAGTCGCGTATCTTCGCCGGGGCATGCTTTAATGCCTGCAACCATGCCAAACGGCTGATACGATGGTTCATTATGGTCGATCCGGCGCAATATTTGCTGTGTAATCCATCAAACGGATCGGCCCCGGCAAAACGGTGATCCACCATATGCTGCCACACCCGGCCCCGCACGGCGCGCAGGCGTTCGGCATCAGCCACCGTCATTACGTTGTTAAAACTCACCGTCATCCGCCTGCATTTGCGTGTGCCATGCCACCCCGGCAGCAAGGCCGCTGCATAGTAAATAATGCCCGTAAGACAACGTATTGTCCGTGATCATTGTGACCATAACCGCCAGCAAAATATAAACCGCCCCCCTGGATGCGCGCACCAACCAAATCATCATCCCCCATCCGGTCAACCACAAGGCCGCCCCGACGATACCGCTTTCATACAGCATGTGAAAATGGTCGTTATGCAAGGCCCCGAACGAAGATGCAGTTTGCAAATGCTGCAATTGCCGTTCAATCGCCCCGGCCCCAAACCCCAGCCAGCGGTTTTGCGCCGTGCCCTGCCACCATTGCTGCCAAAACAGGTACCAATAGGCCAACCGCCCGCTGGCGTGGGTAAATAACAGCCGTGGCAAGGCATCCATTACCGCCCACAAAACCAGCCCCGCCAATGGTAAACCCAAAAGCCAGGTCCACGCGGAACCAAACCGAATGCGCGCCGCCAGAACGATGGCCATTGCCAAAACCGCAATCCGGGTTTGGCTGGCAAATATGCCCCCCACCGCAATCACAGCCATCGCCAAAGACAAAAAACCGGCATTCCCGGTTTCCCCGGGCACATTCGGCTTTGTGCGCCACGCCACCGCCATCACAAACAGCGCCAAAAACAAAAACGGATTATTCAACCGCCAACCTTCGCTGGTCAGCAAAAATTCGCTATCGATTAAAACATAAACCAGCATTGGTATCATAACCGGCCACAGGCAACGCTGCCCCACCATCATGCCCACAGCAAGGCCTAGCGGCAAGATGACCAGGTTTCCCGCCAGCCGAATGGCGGCACCCAAATCCTGGGAAACCACCACCACCCAAACCAAAAGCCCCGCCCCCACCAGCAGGGCCAATGCCGCATCCAGCCCCAATGCCTTGCGCCCGACCGCGCCCGAAAGCCCGGCCAGCGCCCACAAAATCAACAGGATTTTAGTAATCGTCCCGCCCAGTGGCAACGCCCATAACGACACCGCAATAACCGCCATGCCCATAACAGACACAAAAAGCTGCAATATCCCGGCGCGCCTTGGCCCCATATAGGGCATGTCACGATAATGCCCGGTGTTATCGCCTTTCTTCTTGCGTTGGCGGCTTTGTCTGGGGCCGGTTGATGGGCTCAATTCTTTCTCATTGTTCTGCGCGCCGAAATGCCATGACACCGGGTCTGGTTAAACCTACACTTAGGCCCTGCATCTTCAGGGGTCAAATCCCGTCATGACTGCTGCTATGACCCGTTGGGTTCTGATATTTGAAATACTCGCCGCCCCGCTTTTGCTGGGCGGGGCGCGGCCATGGGCGATGGCCCTGCTTTCGATACCGGTTGCATGCGCCCTTGTCGGTCAGATCCTTCACCAGCACAAATCACCAAAATGTGGTTTTTCAAATTCCACGCGGGGTATCTGCCTTGCCGGGGGCATCGCCTGTCTGTGGCTCATTTTGCAATCTTTGCCCCTGTGGCCGCATTCCATGACGCTGCCGTTTCAAACAGCCTCGCTGGCCCTGGCCCCCGCACGCACGCCCGATGCCGTTCTTTATGTGTTATGGCTTGTGACCATTGTTATGCTGTGTGCCACCCAAAACGATCTGAACAATCAGCTTGCCGTCATCTGCCGGGCGCTTGTCAGCAGTGCCGCCCTGCAAACCGCCGTTGCATTTTCATTGTTTGCGCTTGATGCACCGGGGACGGTGTGGTTTGTCAAAACAGCCCATATCAACGATTTCACCGGCACATTCGCCAATCGAAATGCCTTTTGCGCCCTGATGGCGGCGGGGTTTTTCGCCTGTCTTTATCTGTGGCACCGGCGCGCTTGCACAATCCGCGACAAACTTGACGGGCAAGGGGGCTGGCTGGCATTGGCGGTTTTGCTGTTTTTGTCGGCCCTGTCCAGCCATTCGCGGGCCGGTATTGTGGCCCTGTTCATGGGCAGCATCGCCTTTATCTGGCTGGCATCGCCGGGGGGGAGCAGGGCAAAAATCCTTGCCCTGCTGGCAACTGTTCTTGCCATGGCCGGGGCTGTTTTTGCCACCCCTGCGCTTGCCACCCGCTTTGCCCAACTCGCCCGGCGCGACTGGTTTCAGCGGGATGATGTCTGGCAAAGTGCATTCAATGCGATCATGCACCGCCCGCTTACAGGCTATGGCCCCGACGGCATCGCCACCGCCCTGCAACACGCCGCGTCACCGGGTTTAAACACACAGGCGCGTTGGGCCAGCAGCCATAATCTATGGCTTGATGGCATATTGGTTCTGGGCCTGCCCGTCTTTCTGCTTTTATGCGGGCTTACGGGCTATATCGTCCTGTTCACCCTGCGCAATATGGCGCGCCAAACCAAAACACGCCCGCAATTTGCCCTTATCATGGCTGTTTTAACCGCCTTTATCGTGCAATCCCTGTTTGATGGCATTGCCGCAATGCCGGCGGTAATTTTACCTGCCCTGATCATGGTCGGGCTGGCAATGCATCGTCATCAAACCTTACCCGTGCCTGCATCATCACCGCTGCCAGCAACCTCGCGGCCTGTTGCCTGACGGCTTCGTTGGTGCCCGCCAGGGTCACAATCACCCGAAGCGCATCGGCCAGTTCTGCCCGGTGTTTGGCCTGTTCATCGGGCGTGTCGGCAAATTCGGGCAACATTAAAATCCGCATCCGCACACCTTGCAGCAACACATTCACATCATTGGGATAAACACGTTTTAACTGTGTTAGCAGGGCGCTGGCACGGGGCCAATCCTGTGCGCGCATTGCCGAGCCAATCTGCTGGCGCACATTTGCCAGAACAATACCATCCGCATCGCCCAACGCCGCCTGATAATCGCTTATATCGGGCAACACCCGTGCTGTTTGCCATAACTGCCATCCTGCAAGGCCCAACATCATTACCACCATTGCCAAACCCGCAACGATGGTAAGTCGTACCCTGCATTTTGCCCCCCAACCGGTTTGCAACCGGTTTTGCGGGCCAATAGAACCATCAACATCTGTGTTTGGTTCATCTTTATGCTCAAAATCGGTGCGATTATGGGCTGTCATGGCCGTTTTCGCCGTTTTTTGCCACCGTAATAGGCGCCCCGGCGCGAAACACCGCTAAAAATAAAGCCATCGGCACGGCAACCAGCCTGTTCCAGCCGTTGAACCGCATCAATTATATCCTCCCGGCGGCTTTTTTGCGCACGGATCAACAATAACCGGTCATCCGCCGCCCGCATCAGCCAGATCGCATCGGCCACGGCTAAAACCGGCGGCGCATCCACCACAATGTAATCATAACGATTGCGCAAATCCTGTATCATGCCCATCAGCTTTTCGGCCATCAACTGCCCGGCAAGGGCCGATGACACCGCATCTTCCGCGCCTAGAAAATCGTAATAGACATCGCCCGACCTGCCATCTCCGCCGTCCTCAAACCGGATTGAAAATATGGCCTGATCCAGTGTTGCATCCCCTTGCAAAACCAGCGGCAAATCGGCCTTTATGCCGTTGCGGGCAAGGTCGTTTTCCGTCCGCCCCGCAATCGGATGTGTTGCCAGTGTCGGGCGGCGCAAATCACCGTCCAGCAGTAAAACCCGCTGGCTGTTTTGGGCAAGGCGCACCGCCATTTTTTGCGCCAGACGGCTTTTCCCCTCGCCCGGCATGGGCGAGGTTATACACACCACCCGTCCGCCAAATCCGTCGGCGGGGGCTTCACTGCGCGGGATCTGCCCCGCATCACGGCGCAAACGAAGAATGGTTTGCAAATGACCAATCGCCTCGTTTTCTTCTTCTGTTACCCGCCGTGCCGGATGGGGGGAAACACGCGGCAAGACGGCAAAAACAGGCAGACCGGTTAGTATTTCGGCTTCGCTGGCACGGTGCAGGGCGCGGTCAAAATATTCACGCAAAATGGCCGCTGCCATCGCCGCCACAACCGACAGCGCAATCGCAATCATGGCAATATGTTTGCGCGATGGAAATACCGGTTTACCTGGTGTTTCGGGAATTTGCACAATTTCCACATCCGGGCGCAAGGCGGCAAGTTCCGACTGCATAAGGCGTGCCCTGTCTGTCAAAACCGACACATCGGCGGTTGATGCATCAAGTTTGCGGTTAAGCTGATCAAACGCCAAACGGTCGCGGTTATCGCCCGCCGCCTGTGCCAGAACCCGGTCATATTCCTGCGCAAAGGCCCCAAACCGGGTGGCAGCGTTTTGCGCATCACGGTCAATGGCGGCGATCTGTGCCGATATCGCCGCTCGCACATCATCCTCCGCCTGTAAAATTTGCGCATTATTTGCCATCACCAATGGGTGGCGTGGCCCATATCGCCGCCCCAAATCGGCCTTGGTGCCGCGCAAAACCGCCAAACGCAAATTCAGTTCACGCACGGTTTCGCTGTTGGAAATTTCAGGCAGTTTCATCAATTGGGCGACATCGCCCTGTGCTGCCGCAATCGCCTGTTGCCGGGCCTGCAACCCCAAAAGGTCAATCTGTGCTGCCTGGCGCTGTGCGCGAATATTTTCCAGTTCGCGGCCCAAATCGCTGTCGCCTGAACCTGCCGCCTTGCCATCACCGCCCCCCCTTGGGACAAAACCACTGATGGGGTGCTGATCCTGCCAGTCGATCAGGGCTTGCTGATCCTGCGCCAGTGTGGCTTCGGCTTCGCCGCGCTGGCGCACGGTTTCGTCGTATTGATCGGTTAATTTGCGGCGCAAATCCTTTTCGCGTTTCCATACATAACTATCAATTACGGCATCCAGCATTCGGCGTGCGCGTTCGGGGTCGGTGTCAAACAGCGATATTTCAATCACCCGGGCATTATCGATTTGCACGGTTTTGATCTTGCCGCGCAAAATGGCGATATCGCGATTTTCGCGCACCATTTCGGCTGTCATGCCTGGCGGCAAAGCCATCGTATTTTGCGACGGTGTAATGCCCAGCCATTGCGCCAGCGGGGCTGGCGGCGGATCAAAATTAATGCCATCCCCCAGCAAAACCGACCGTGCCGCAGACAAAACCGCCGTACCGCGCACCATTGCCATTTCCGTATCCAGATCGGAAATTTGAAAAACCGGTGCAGGACCAACCGTATCTTTCAAGGCCAGCGGGGCCGGCGTTGCCGGTAAAAAACCAACCTGCCCCGATGCCCGAAACTCCGGTTGCCAAAAGGGCACCAAAAACACACCCAGCGCCATGCAACAGGCAAAAACCAGCAATGCGACACCCCGGCGACGCCAGACCAGCGGCACCATATCGGCCAGCGTCACAGCCGGCCCCGGCGTTTTGATCTGCGAAAAACGTTGCGTCATCGGTTTTTATCAACAGTCGGCACACTAAACCTGTATATCAGGCCTGAAACATGGGGGGAAAATGACGGGCGCCATGGAAAAAACCTAACGGGGGCTGGCATCGTCGGGCCACCAGTCATTGTTACCACCGGGGGTTTGGGTCAGCGGTTTTTCGTCTTCAAACGGGGCGGGGATATATTTATCGCCATGGTCAGGGGCGGCAAAAACCTGCCCGACCACACCGGGGCGATAAACATCAATGCCCGTATTTTGCGGGGGCTGCGCGGGTTGATTAACCGGCGAGAAACGCTCGAACCCATCGCCCGTCATGCCAAATGCCGCCGCCGACAGGCCGGGCGCATATCGAAAGGCCAGTTGCGCCGGATCGCCCCCGCCTTTGCCATAGCGCAAAATCGCCACCAGCAAAGCCCGCATCAAAATGCCCTGTATGCCGCCCATCAACGTCGCGGGGATAAATTGCTGCACAATCAGCTGGGCAAAACACTGTTCCAGCGATGAAATTATTTTAATGCCAATATTTTGCCGGGGCTGTGTGGCGTCCTCTCTTTCGAAAAACGTGGCCAGAATGCCGGTTAGGGTTTGCCCGTCAATTACGGGTAAAATACCGGGATGTTGGACCTGCACCAACGAGGTAAAAACACCTGCCATCACCGTGGCGACAGATCGTATCGTATCGCTGCCTTTACCGGTTGATCCTGCGCCGCCCGGGGTTAGCTTTGACAATTCCTGTATTAACTGCGCGCCCGCACCTTGCGGCCCCATAACCGCCTTTCCCGCCAAACCGGTCGAAGGTCCCGTTTGCCCCCATGCGGACCCGGCCCCCAAAACCCCACCCACCAAGGCCACAATCGCCAGCAGGCCGACCTGTTTAATGCGCGACAAACCTGCAATTTGGGTGCTGTGCTTTTTTCCCCATCGCCATGCCACCAACATGGCGAACTGCCACAGGCCGCTGGCGTAACGCGGGCTCATGGTGCGCGGGGCCTGTAACACCCGCCATAACCATTCCATTCCGGCATTTTGCCATAGCAGTGGCGCACGTTTTACCTGCCCCGAAATAACATCAAACGCGCCCCCAACACCAATCAGCAACCGCGCCCCGCATGCATCGGCATACTCGACAACAAAACGTTCCTTGCGCGGGCTGGGCAAGGCAACAAACACCACATCCGCCCCGCTTTGGGCAACCATATCGGCCATTTCGGCGTCGGTCGCATCATAGCCATGCCGACAGCCCACGATGTTTAAACCGGGATAATCATGCAGCAGGCGATGGCGGGTCTGCACGACAATATCAGGCCTGGCACCCAGTAAAAAAACCGACAATCCCTGTTGGGCCAGACCCGGCATCAGGGCGATCATTAAATCAATTCCGGTAACACGCCCGGCCAGCCGATATCCCAGCAACTTTGCCGCCCAGACAATGCCCATACCATCCGCACTTAGGCAATCGCACGCCAATAAAGCCCCCCACAATGCAGGGTCCTTGCGGGCAGCAACCAGTTTGATGGCGTTTAGGGAAATATGTCGAAGGCAGTGCCTTTGCATCAGGCCCGCCAGAATATCATCCCGCAACTGGTTCGGTCCCCGCCTGTCCAGTTGCAAATCAAAAAACGTCTTGTTCTCCGCCAAGCACCCTGCCCCCGGTTCAGTTTGCTATCAAACGAAACGCTAGGATGGCATAAGTTAACAAAAAAACATCCCTATATTGAAAGTTAAACGTGAAAATTGCACTGATCACCAATTTGATCCCGCCTTACAGGCAGCATAGCCATACGATACTTGCACAAATGGTGCAGGCCACAGGCGGCGATTTTTGCATTATTCGCACCCATAAAACCGAACCGCAACGCAACTGGCCCCAACAAACCGGGCCATTCTCGCAAATCATTTTGCCCGGTATTCGCTGGGCATTATCTGAAAATCGCGCTATCGCCATCACGTCCTCCCCCGTTGTCCATTTGGCGCAATTTAAACCCGATATTGTAATTCTGGCAGGTTTTGGCCTGGCGATGTGGCAGGCGCATCGATGGTGCCGGGCGCACAATATTCCCTATATCATCCGCTTTGATGGCTGGGCGCAGTCCGATGCCGTCTTTAAAAACCGGCTTCGGGCCAAAATGCGCGGCATCATGATCCGTCATGCCACAGCGGCCATCGCCGCCAGCCATCCGGGCAAACAGTGGTTTTTGGCACATGGTATGGCGGTCGAAAAAATTTCGCTTGTTCCAATTGCCCCGTCATTTGCGCCCTTGCCGGGCACTGCACTACCGAAATTTGCGCAACGCCACTATGACCTTTTATGGTGTGGCCGCCCCACCGAACCCAAGGGCTTTGCCCATTTTCTGGCCATTGCGGCGACCCTGTATCGGCAAGGGGCCATTTCGCGCATTTGCATTGCCGGTGTGCCGACAAAAGATACCGCCACCTTTACGAAAAAACTGGCGCGAGCCGGGCTTTGCGACATCACAACCATATTACCACCGATGGCCCCGCACAGGCTGCCCGCGATCTATGCCAGCGCCCGGCTGTTTTTATTACCATCGCTTGGCGATGCCTACGGCGTTGCCGTGATCGAGGCAATAAGCTGTCGCACACTTGTTGTGGCATCAGATAAGGTCGGGGTTGCCCATGACGTGCTGGTGGCGGGTGAAACCATGTTGCCACTGCCTTTGCCTTTTGCCCCGCCCGGGGTCAAGGGCTGGCTAACCGCGATCAAACGCCTGTTGGCGGACCCCGCATATTGCGACCGGCATTTAAACTTGCAAAACCACGCCATCCTTAACGTCAGCCCCCAACAAATTGCCCGGCAAACATGGAACGCCTGCCGGGATGCCCTAGGGTAAAACACCACCCACCAGCATCAGCATCAGCATCAGCATCAGCATCAGGATTGCGGGATTATTTTGCCTCAACCCGTAATTGTCATATATGATTTTAACATTAAGCAACATTGCGGGCATATTGGGGGATTGGCCGTTTATGAAAATGCTGGACACGTTATTTATTGGCAATTCTGCGCACGGCAATGCGCGATGACTGCCGATATATGGATGATTGGCCGAATAGACCAGTTTGCCATTCTGGGCGCATATCTGGCCCAACAGGGCAGGCTTGCCCGCTGGGATAGTTTCTGGCGCCACACGGACCAGCCAATTACACCGCCAGCACGTTTTCCTCACGCCCGTCGCCATCGCCCCGGCCTTTTTTTAAACCGCCCGTCCCGCCGGGTTGATGCCTGTATGGCTGCCATTCCCGGTCGCCATATCCTGCCCGATCTTTTGGGTTATGCGGCGCGCAAATGCCGCCTTCCGGGCCATAATCTGGCATCGGACCTGCCGTTATCGTGGCTGGCCGCATCGCATATGCCCGCATCGGCACGCATCCTGCACGGGCAAGGCAATTACAGCCTTCCTGCCATGCAAAAGGCCCGGAAAAACGGCATCTTAACCATCAGCGATGTCACCGGCCAACTGGCCCCCACCCGCGCCCGGCAGCTTGACGATGAATACCGTGCCCATCATCAGAAGTGGCGCGAAATATCGTCTTTTCTGGCCCGTCGCCGGGTAGACGAAGCCCGCTTTGCCGATGCCGTTTTTGCACCGTCGCAAAGCGTGGCACAGGGCCTTGTCGATTGTGGCATTGCCGCCAACCGCATTCATGTCGTGCCATTCGATGCCCCGTTGGCCCGGCAATGCCTTATGCTTGATCGCCCGCAGGATGTTTCACTGGCCCGCGATATATTTGATCTGCTTTATATTGGCGATATGGCGCTGGCAAAGGGACTGGCGGTATTGTTTGACGGTTTTAAAACCCTGCGCCGCCAATTTGGTCCAAGGATAACATTATCGCTGATCGGCCCGGCGCATGACTGCGCCCGGCACCTGCTTGCCCCCCTGCCCGTTGGCGTAACATGGCATGGCCAACAACCGCAAAACCATGTTCCTGATGCCCTGCAAAGGGCTGATCTGTTTGTATTGCCATCCCTTTCCGAAGGTTCCAGCCTGGCGATACAGGAAGCAATGGCAGCGGGCCTGCCCGTGATCACCACCACCGCTGCCGGCAGCATCATCAAAGACGGGCATAATGGCATATTGGTCCCGCCGCGTGATCGCAACGCCCTTGTCAAGGCGGTCACCAGGCTTCTGCTTGACCGCGCGTTTGCCGTAAAGCTGGGCGAAAGGGCAAAATCCGCCATTAGCACCCAGCTTACCGAAGGCTATGGTACCCGGGTAAGTGCAGCCTATGACCGGGTATTGACCCGTCATGGATAATCGCGCCCCGCTTTGGATGATTGCGGCAACCGTGCTTAACCGCGCCGGTGGGTTCATCATGGTCCTGATTTTGGGTCACGCCATTGCCCCGGGCCTTCTTGCCGATTATTTCAGCGCCCTTGTCAGCATTGGCGTTGCGGTCAGTATTACCCAGGCCGGATGTGGCCCCTTGCTGGTGCGGCTGGCACAAAACCGGCAACAAACCGCTATTCTCGGCATTGTTAGTTTGCGCATCATCCTTGCGCTGATTGCCATTACTTTCCTTGCCCCTGCTTTGCCGCCGGTGGCGTGGCCTGTGCTGATCATGCCGCTGGCCGCCGCCCTGTCGCCCGACTGGATGATTACCGCCCGCCTGCAATTTCACCGTATTTTATGGATTGGCGGGCTTGGGCAACTTGCGGGTATCGCCACCGCCCTTTATGCCGGCACCACATCGAATGGCGCTGTATGGCTTTATGCGTGCGCCCCTGCCATTAGCGCAACGTCGTGTCTGGCATCGGCTTTTTGGGCATGGTCTGGCCGACGCAAACCCCGACAAGGCCGGGCAAACACTTCGCCTGGCCTTCCGTCGCTAAACATCAAAATCTGGCCGCAACTGGTTCTGTTCACTTTGCTGGCGGGGTTATTGCCCAATATTGATGTTGCCTTTTTGCAGTCATCCCTGCCCCAAAGTGATCACGATGCCCTGATGCTGGTTCATCGCCTGTTATTGCTATGTGCCGCCGGTTTTAGCGCCATTTCCGGCGTGTTATTTGCCCGGAAACAAACCGGTTTCGCACGCGACGTCTGGCTGGTTTTACCGGCCTGCGGCATTACGCTGGCGTTGCTTGTTCTGCCCGATATGGCCTTGTCCGTGCTGTTTGGGCATAGCCCTGTTAACAATGCCGACATATTGCGCATAGCTGCGCCATGGCCGCTGTTGCTGGCAATTGTGTTGCGGCACATCCTGATCGTGCAGGAACGCGCCGGGCACCTGTTGCTTGCTGTTGTGGTGCTGGTGCTTTGTGTTGGCGGGGCCGGGGTGCTGGCGCAATATGGGGCGGTCACCACCATTATTATGGCTATGAATGTCAAACTGGCCCTTCTGGCAGGGCTATTAATTTGCGCGCCCCGCTTTTTCGTCTGGCGGCAAAGGTATTTTGCATGTCAAAGCTAAACACGCATATCGTTGATAACCAACTGATCAGCGGCAGCTTTGGCCCTGTTCAATTTGGCCCCTGGGGGTTCGAGGCCTCGGACCGGGTTTCCTTTTTCACGCTGGACAATAACAGCCGCCATATAACCCTTGCGGGACAAGATGTTATCTTTCAAAATTCGCGCTGGCGGCTGGACTATGAAACCCGCCAGTCGCAACAACACGGCAGCATCACGCTTTCTGCCCGCTTTACTGCCCTTACCGGTGGCCCCATACAGGATGCGGTCGTGCGGCTGGTGTTTGATAAAACCGCTATTCACCACGGCATCATTGCCAACCGGAAATTCCTGCATCATAACAGCGACAAATACCGCCTGTTTCCCACCCGAAAGGTTCAGTTATTCACGCACGATCATCATCACATCGACGTAACATTGGACCACGCTGAAGGGACCGGGCGGTTTGCCCCCTATATGTATTTGCGCGACCGCGATGATTGCTGGATTATTCATGCACGCCTGTTACCAGCCGAACCGATAGATGATATCTGGCTACGTTGGGCCAACCGGTTTTTCACACTGAGTTGCCCGTCAAAGCTGGCACGCCTGGTGTGGAAGACACCCGGTGGCAAGGCAATATTCTGGCGATTACGCGAAAAATGGGGCCGCCGCGCCCCGGAAATACAAGCTGTTCCACTTAACATTTTAAAACCGGGGCAAAGCCTGTATCTGGAGGTTACATGCCGGTTTCATTAAACCCGCCAGAAGGCACACCGGCAAAAACGCAGCCTGCGCAACACGGCCTGAAAGCCCCTGCCAGCAGCACGGCACCTGCCCTGGCGGCACAAACCCGGGCAAAACGGCTGGCTGTTCTGATTGCCGATATATTGCTTAACCAGCAAACTGCGGATGGCAACTTTCCCCGGCACGGATTTTACGCCACGGCCTTTGCCCTGGCGCTGTGGCAGGGGCTTGGGGATGCCAAATATCAATCTGCCATCAATCGCGCCCTTGATGCCTTGCAAACCCTGCCCGATACCGCGCATTACCACCGCGAATTCATTGAATTTGCCCTGCATCAGACACCGGGCATACCCAAACAACTGCGCAAACGTATTTTGGCAGGCAAAACCTATCGCAATGCCCGGGTTGCCAACTGGTTAATTTTGCGAATGCTGTGCCTTGAAAAAGGTAATCTGCCATCGCGTCTTGCTGCCCGTATGTTATGGTGGTTCATTGCCCGAAACTTTCGTAGCGGCCCGGCTTTTATGGACCGTAAAGGGAGCTTTTCGGCGCAATATCATGCTTTTTGCGCTGCCCTTCTTGGCTTTAGCACCCGGCCTTCCTGTCAGGCGGCGGGGCGGGCGGCAACCGGGCTCATCGCAAATCTGGTTGCAACAACCGGCCATGCCAACCTGATTGGCCGGGGGGCCGGGCAAAGTTTTGGCACCATTAGCGCCCTTTATGCCCTGCTTTCTGCCGGGGAAGATACCCTGGCAACCCCGTTGCTGGACCAGATCGAACAAAGCCTGATGGCGCACGGCACCTTGCCCCTTAATTTGCTGGCAAATGCGGGCGAACATTTATCTGTCGCGCCTGTTCCCTCGCCCGGCCCGTTTCCCGCGCGCGCCTTCCCGGCGGGTTTGCATGCCACCGCACAGGGGACAGAACCATCATTATCGCCCGCACCGGCCACGACCCTTACACCGCCGACGAATGTGTTGCATTTACACGCCCATTTAGCGCCGCACACCTATCATCCGGCCAAATCATCGTTAAAGGCGATCCCGGCCCATAAACCAAACCGGCCTTTCCCCGAAAATGCAGGGCCTGACACCCCCGAAACACCGGGTTGGTACAGCTATAACCGCCATTTTGATTATCTGGCGTTTGCCGGTTTTTTCCTGCTACGCGCAGGTCAGCTTGCAATTAACACATCGGCACATTGCACCACCGGGGCCGTGGCGCCGGATCAACCTGCACAGCAAAATACCACCACATCGTTTCACCAGCATTGCACCCCGTCTTATTCAGCCCTGTTTACTTTATCCGGGGCAGCACAATACGACGTTACACCAATGCCGGTTGTTACCTCACGCCATGGCGATATCATTTTACCGGCCTGTGGCGGTGAACAGGATTTTGCCAGCCTTTATGGCGCTGCCAGCCTTCCGCTTCCAAGTTGCCCGCGGCAAAATCATTTCGCCTGCTATGACACCGCAACGTATCAGGGCGATACAATTTTGATGCATTACCATTTGGGCGGCTATGCCGGAACACGGCGAATTGTTTTTTTACCCGATGCGATCGAATTTACCGATCATGTCGAAATCGCGCCCGATGGCGAAACACCGTCACGCCAAGCCCCCCGCCCCGACGATGTCATTCGCCTGTTTCGGCTGTTTTTACCCCATGACCTGCACGCGACACAGCATCATCCCAACCGGCTATCGTTCCCGCAAATCGGGCTGGAAATAACCGGGTCTTCGCCGTTGAACTTAACCCCATCAAAGCATTTCTCGGCCTTTGGCCCGGTGCAAACCCTGTTTTGCCAAAAACCCGTTGCCGACGACGGCACCTGTCAGGCATCGCTGAAACTGCATTGGCGAACACATAATTCATGACGGAAACTACCGGGATCACCTGCAATAATACCATCACCATGGTCACAACAATTCACAACGGGCAGGGCCACTGGCAGGGTTTTTTCGCCAATCTTGATGCCATTCTTGGCCCAGGGGATGCCGCCATCATTGTTGATGACGGGTCATTTCCTGCGGTTTCTCTGCCGCTACCCTTGTGCGATGACGCAAGGATCAGGCTTTTGTCACCCGGCAAAATCGGGCGGGGTGCCGCGCTTAATCTGGCGATTTCACAGGCTGAAACGCGCTTTATCGCCATTCAGGATGTAGATGATCGCAGCGCCCCTTCGCGCTTGCCAATCATGAAGCAGCTTATTGCGCGTTATCCTGATCAACTGATATTTTGCGAGGCCACATGCCTGAAGGAAAAAGGGGCGGCACCGGCACATAGCCCCCAGCCTGCACACCCCTTAAGACCTGACGACATGCCGGTTCGCCCGATATCGGCTGCTCGTCTTTATCGGGGCAATCCGTTTCATCATTCCTGTCTTGTCTTTCCCAAAACCCTGTGGCGAACAACCGGGGGATATGACGCATCCTTGCCTTGTTGCCTGGATCTGGATTTTTATTTGCGGTGCCTGACGCAATCGCAAAGGCCTTTGTTGTTGCTGCCCCGCCCGTTGCTGCAACGAAACATCGGCCCCCATCGCCATTATTCCGGGCTTCCTGCCCGCCTTTATCATGAAACGGTGTTAACACTGCGCGCCAAATACCGGCACAAGGTTCAACCACCCTTCTGGACACGCCTTTATGATCTGCGGCATTTCGCCCTGGCCATGTTGAATCGCATCAAAGGGTGGTGCAACAATGCCTAGGCCCAAACACATTCTGGCTCTGATACACCTGCCGCCGCCCCTGCATGGCGCAGCCGTCATGAACCAGCGGGCCATCGAGGTTTTGCAGGGTCGCTACCCGCTTACACTTTTGCCATTTCGGTTTTCGCGCGACATTGCGCAAATAGGCCACGCCAGCCGCGCCAAATATGTGATGGCGTTTTGCTATCTGTTTCGCCTGCTGGGGCAGTTGATGCTAAACCGCCCCGCTGTGGTTTATTTCAGTTTCGCCCCTGCTGGCGCGGCCTTCTGGCGCGACAGCCTGTATGCCTTGTTGGTCCGGGCATTTGGTGTATCCATTGTTTTTCACCTGCATGGCCGTGGCCTGAAAACCCTGCGGGATCATTCAAAAACAGCGACGTGGCTGCAAAAGGCCGTTTTTAAAAAACAAACCGTCATCGTTTTAGGTGAGGCGCTTCGGCCCGAACTCCACGGGTTAAATTGCGATATCGCCATCCTTGCCAATTGTGTCGACATCCCCCTGTTGTCGCCCACGGAATCACATCGATCGTCTGAACCTGCCATCTTGCGTATCCTGTTTTTGTCCAACCTTATCCGCAGCAAAGGGATAGACACCCTGATTAAGGCGCTGGGCATTTTAAAACAGCAAGGTGTGCATTTGCGATTTGATATTGCCGGGGCGGAAGGCGATGTATCCGAATTACAGCTGCGTCAGCTTATGGATAATGCCGACATCAGCGATATCAGCACCTATCATGGTGCCGTTACCCCGACGACCAAAACCACATTGCTGCGCGCCAGCGATCTTATGATATTCCCCAGTCGCTATGCCAACGAAGCACAGCCCCTTGTGGTGCTGGAAGCCATGGCACATGATGTTCCCGTCATCAGCAGCAACGTTGGCACACTTGGTGACATAATCATTGAAGATCAAACCGGATTTGTCCTAAACGACACCGCAAACGCACAAGAACTGGCGAATATTATTTGCCGGGCCCACAACGCCCCTGCACACCGGGCAAAAATGGCAAAGGCCGCCCGCACCCTGTGCAAAACGGCCTTTCATCCCGATCTTTTTGCGCAAAAACTGCGCGATATCTTTGCCCGGTTGCTATGACAGGGCGATCATAACCGCCACAAATCAATTCCGTCCGGGCGATCTTCGCGGGGCAGCATCGCGCGTACATCGGCAACAAACCCCTTGCCATCGACCAGCATGTTTTGCACCAGCGGCCAACCGCCCCTTACATAATCGCGGTGCGAAACCGCCATTACCACGGCATCAGCAGGTTTAAGATCCTCAAACGTGCACAGCTTTAACCCGCCAAATTCGTGGGCAACTTCATCGGCATCGGCCATTGCGTCATGCACCTGCACCGTAATCCCGGCATCTTCCAGCTCGCGGATAATATCAATCACGCGGGTATTGCGAATATCAGGTACATTTTCCTTAAAGGTCAGGCCCAGCACCGTCACTGTCGGGTTAACAACCCCGCCTTTGCGCAAAATCGCCCGGATCACCTTATTGGCAACAACCTCGCCCATGCCATCGTTAATGCGGCGACCGGCCAGAATAACCTGCGGGTAATAACCCAGCTCTTCGGCCTTGTGGGTCAGATAATAAGGGTCCACCCCGATGCAATGCCCCCCGACCAGACCGGGGGTAAAGCGCAGAAAGTTCCATTTGGTTCCGGCGGCTGCCAAAACGTCGCTGGTATCAATACCGGCACGATCAAAAATCAGCGACAATTCATTCATCAGGGCGATGTTCAAATCGCGCTGGGTGTTTTCAATCACCTTGGCGGCTTCGGCCGCCTTAATCGTCGGGGCCTTGTGAATGCCCGCCGTTACCACACTGCCATAAACGGCTGCAACAATTTCCAGCGTTTCCGGCGTCTGACCGGAAACAACCTTGGTAATGGTGGTAAAACGATGTTCGCGATCCCCGGGGTTAATCCGTTCGGGCGAATAGCCGACCGTAAAATCAATACCGGCCTTCAGGCCCGATTGGGCTTCCAAAATCGGCACGCAAACATCTTCGGTCGCCCCCGGGTAAACCGTGCTTTCATAAACAACGATGTCGCCTTTTTTAAGGATGGCGCCTACCGTTTTTGATGCCGACCGCAATGGCGAAAGATCAGGCAAATTGGCCTGATCAATCGGGGTTGGCACGGTCACAATGTGAAAGTCGGCCTGGGCCAAATCGGCGGCATTGTCGGTCAACAGCAAATTGGCGGCAGCAAGTTCCGGGGCATCAACCTCGCCAGTTGCATCATGACCGGCGCGCAATTGCGCTATCCGGTTTTTGTTAATGTCAAAGGCAACGGTTTGTTCATTCCCGGTCCCAAAAGCCACGGCCACCGGCAAACCGACATATCCCAACCCAACAACCGAAATCTTGCGTCCGTGGCTCATGAAGCTGACTTTCTGATTTTCTGAAATAACCATTTGCTTCTATCGACTGCCAGAAACAGCGTCAACGCATAGCACGGCATTTACCGCAATTCTCACGGTTAATCCCGCCAGTATTCGGCAATAAACAAAACATAAACCGTCATCAGTTCCAGTCGCCCCAACAGCATCGCTGCAATCAGCACCCATTTGGTCGGGTCTGACAGGGCTTCAAAATTGCCCGATGGGCCGCCCAATGCGCCCAACCCTGGCCCGGCATTGGCCATCCCCTGCGCCACCAGCGTGATCGCCGATAAAAAGTCCGGCCCGGTTGCCATAACACCAACGGACAGGACCAGAAGCGTCATCATGTAGATGAAAAAGAAATTTCGCACCCCCAGGATGGTCTGGTCATCAACAGCGTTACCTGCATAGCGGGTCAATAAAATCTGATTGGGGCGAATCATCTGGCGAAGTTGACGCATCAACCCGCCCCACAGAATTTGCCAGCGGAAAATCTTGATCCCGCCTGCGGTGGAACCCGCACAGCCACCAATAATCATAAGCATGAAAAACAGGCCGGTGGCAAAACTGCCCCAGGCACCAAAATCGGTGGTGGCAAAGCCGGTATCGGTTAAGACCGACGTCACGTTAAACGCCGACACCCGTAACGCATGCCAAACCGGCATATGGTTGGTATCGACATTCCATGCTGTCATCAGCACGATTGCCCCGGCCAAAACACATAAAAATACCAGAACCTGGCGTTCCTGAAAAAAGGCCCGGCTGCCTTTGGTAAATAAATGCGCATAAAAAATCAGCGGCAAGGCCCCGGCCGCCATAAAAACGATCCCGACCATTTCAATACCGACTGAATCAAAATAGCCCATCGAGGCGTCCTTGGTCGAATAGCCGCCTGTCGCAATGGTTGCCATGGCATGGTTGATGGCATCAAAGCTGCCCATGCCCGCAAGGTCATAGCCAATGGCGCACAACACCGAAAGCCCGACATAAACCGCCACCGTCAACGCTGCCATATGCACCACACGGGCCACCGGCTTGCCGGAAATATCCGATGATTCGGTGCGAAAAAGTTGCATTCCGCCCACACGCAACATCGGCAGCAACATCATCGCCATCACAACGATGCCGACCCCGCCAATCCATTGCATCAGCGATCGCCATAAAAGCAAGCCCGGCGCCATATCATCAAGGCCACTTAAAACCGTAGAGCCCGTCGTGGTTAACGCGGACATGGTTTCAAAATAGGCATCCGTAAAGCTAAGCCCCAGGCTGGAAAAATACAGTGGCAAACACCCAAATAAACTAACCAGCACCCAGGCCGACACCGTTAGCAAATAGCCCGCCCGGGCATTTAACCGGTCAGACAAGCCCCGGCAAGACAAGGCCAGCGATGCCCCGATGAACGCGCAAACCCCCGCCGACCCGGCAAAAGCCCACCAGTCAGCATTTTCCATGCCAAGATCCACCAGCATCGGGACTGTCATTGCTGCGGCCAAAACAACCAACAGCAAACCATTGACAAACAGGACAAAACGCAAGGCATTGCCAAACGACGTCATGAATTCTCCGGGGTTGCGATATGGGACAAGCAGCACAGACGATCCCTGTTTGCATCGGGCCACAATCTCATATCTGGAAACTTAACGGTCAGGCAGAATAACCTGACGGCAGGATTTATTGCGCTGCAACAAATGTCTTATGCCATAAAACAGAGCTTTAGAAGCCCTTTAATCGGGAAACCGATATTTGCGAAATACGCATGACACAAACAAAAATGGCGCGCCCCGGATGCTTCCCGGCAAGGCGCGCCATTTTTAAAAATCCACCGTAGTTTTAACCTTTAACCACGATATTCACCAGTTTCGGCGTCGGTTTGGCCACATAGATCAGCTTGACGATTTCCTTGCCTTCAATGTGGCGCGCCACATTTTCTTCAGCTTTGGCAAGGGCCTCGACTGTGGCCTGGTCGGCATCGGCGGCCACCAGAATGGCGCCGCGTTTTTTACCATTGACCTGAACCGGGACTTCAAATTCATCGTCCTTGGCTTTTTCGGCATCAAATACCGGCCAGTCAAACCGGATCACCGATTTTTTGGCGGCAAATTCTTCCGGTGCCAGCGTGCTTGCCAGTTCTTCGCCCAGATGCGGCGCAAACGGGGCAACCATCAGAGCAAGGGCACGAATGTGGTCCGCGTGAACCGCATTTTGTTTGCCAAGGGCGTTGGTCAGTTCGATCAAGGCGGCCAGGGCGGTGTTCAGGCGCAGATTGTCAATATCATTGCCCACCTTTTCGATGGTTTTATGCACCAGGCTGTCAATTTTCGCATCGAGCACATCGGTGCGTTCCGCCTGGGTTGCCAGTTTCCAGACATTGCCCAAAAACCGCAACATGCCAATAATGGCATCAGACTGCCACGGTTTGGAGCTGTCAAGCGGCCCCATATACATTTCATAAGCCCGGAAAGTGTCGATCGTGTATTGGTCGCAGATTTCTTCCGGCGGGATACCGTTTTTATAGCGTTTGCCCATTTTACCGGGCACCGTGATCAGGGCTTCGTCGGTTTTGGCGTTAAACGGCCGTTTTTTGCCATCAACGTCACGCATTTCGACATCGTGAATATCAACATAAACGCCGCGCGCATCGGTATAAGCATCCGCCGTGATCATGCCCTGGTTAAACAGTTGCTGGAACGGTTCCGGGGTTTGCACATGACCCAGATCGAACAGCACCTTGTGCCAGAAACGCGAATAGAGCAAATGCAGAACCGCATGTTCCGCACCGCCCACATACAGATCTACCGCACCGGCCAACGGCTTGCCGTTGTCATCCAGCGTTTTGGACCAATAATCGGCCGCTTCGGGCGCCACAAACGCATCATCGTTATGAGCATCGAAATAACGCAGGAAATACCAGCATGACCCGGCCCAGTTCGGCATGGAATTGGCATCGCGCTTAAAGGCACGTACCGGATATTCAACACCATTATGCACATAGGTTTCACCGGCTTTGGCATCGACCGGCAGAACCGACCCATCATCAAGCACAATCCCGGCGACTTCCATCCATTCCTTGGCGCGTGCCAGGGGGGGTTCGGGTTCGGAATTGGGGTCTTCATTCGATTGCGGCTTAAAATCGGTCATTTCGGGCAGCAAAACCGGCAAGGCGGTTTCCGCCACACCATGTACCTGCCCGGTTTCAAGGTCGAACAAAACCGGGAACGGCTCGCCCCAGTAACGCTGGCGCGAGAACAGCCAGTCGCGCAATTTATATTGCGTGCGACCGCGGCCAATACCACGTTCTTCCAGCCATTCGATCATCCGGGTTTTGGCATCCGCTGTGGCAAGGCCGTTCAGCGAAATGCTGTCATTGGCAGAATTGATGTTTTCACCAGTGTCGGTATAGGCCGCGGCAAATGCTTCCGGGGCTTCAACATATTTCGCCAGCAATTCATCGCCCGAAAGATCAACCGCGCTGGCAGGGGCGTTATCCTTCAGCCAGTTTTCGCTCGGGCGCGTGGTCGCCTTGATCGGCAGATTAAACTTGCGGGCAAATTCAAAGTCGCGCTGATCGCCCGACGGCACCGCCATAATGGCACCCGTGCCATAGCCCATCAAAACGTAATCGGCAATCCAGACCGGGATTTTATCGCCGGTGACCGGGTTGGTCGCATAGGCGCCAATAAACACACCGGTTTTTTCGCGTTCGGCGTCATCCTTGGCCGACACGGCCTTTACCTCGGCGGCCTGCTGGCGATAAGCGGCAACCGCAGCTTTGGCATCGTCGGCAACCAGGGCATCGACCAGCGGATGTTCCGGGGCCAGCACCATATAGGTGGCGCCAAAAATGGTGTCCGGGCGGGTGGTATAAACAGCAATTTTGCTATCCACACCCGAAACAGTTTCAACCGGGAAATTCACCCGCGCGCCAACCGAACAGCCGATCCAGCTTTTTT
Organism: Thalassospira sp. NFXS8; assembly: GCF_040148805.1. Lineage (NCBI taxonomy): Bacteria > Pseudomonadati > Pseudomonadota > Alphaproteobacteria > Rhodospirillales > Thalassospiraceae > Thalassospira > Thalassospira sp. NFXS8. The sequence goes on from NZ_JAGEMF010000001.1 coordinate 1,398,558, forward strand.
GCATTTCAACAACGCCGTTCGGCCAGTTCAGACCGGCAAGGTCCGACACAAGGCGGTCGGCATAATCGGTAATGCGCAGCATCCACTGTTTAAGCGGGCGCTTGTAAACCGGGTAATCACCGCGCTCAGACTTGCCTTCGTTGGTGACTTCCTCGTTTGACAGCACGGTTCCCAGCATCGGGCACCAGTTGACCGGCACCTCATCGACATAAGCCAGACGCGACCGGTCGATGGCGGCGCCAATGGCGGCACCTTCGGCCTTTGCACCATCGCCCACCATGCTGGCGGGCTGGGCAACGCCATCTTCATCGAGCAACCATTCACCGGTTTCAAGCAGCGGGCGCAGTTCGGCAATCGGGCGGGCACGGCCGATAACAACATTGCCATCCGGCCCGGTCCATTCCATCAGCGGATCATAAAAGCTGTTAAACAGTTGCAGGAAAATCCACTGCGTCCATTTATAATATTCCGGGTCGGTCGAGGCAAAACGACGATGCGGGTCATGACCGAGGCCAATCACCTCGAACTGGCGCAGCATGTTTTCAATGTTGGCTTCGGTGGTAATGCGCGGATGCTGGCCGGTTTGAATGGCAAACTGTTCGGCGGGCAGGCCAAAAGCATCAAACCCCATGGAATGCAAAACGTTAAAGCCGCTCATGCGTTTGTAACGCGCCTTAACGTCAGTTGCGATATAGCCCAGCGGATGGCCAATATGCAGCCCGACCCCGCTGGGGTAAGGGAACATGTCCAGGATCACACTTTTCTTTTTGGACGGATCAAAATCGGCATCACCCGGATTTGGGGTGCGATAAATATCGTTTTCGCGCCAATATTGCTGCCAGCGTTTTTCAAACGCCGAGGCGCTTTCCTGATAATTTGCGTTTGCCACTGTCGGGTTTACCACTGTCAAACTGCTCCTGCATCTGGTCAGGGTCAAACCGTGGAGAATTCTCGACACGCCCTGACCGGGTAAATTGCGAATTAAACCCTGTTCAATAATCGGGCTTGGCCCCCGGTGCAATCCCCCATCGCAATTATCGCCATCAAATGCACTGCATATCGGGCTGTTACGGCCTTCCTAAAGACGATTATGCGCATATTTATGCATTGGTAATGCATCAGATCCGGCATAAACTGCATATCCCCAAACGCGCGCCGCAATATGGGGCATCGGCCTGCAAAACATTGCTTAAACAGCGCAGCCCCACCCTTCACTCAACCCTTTGGTTAATACTTCGCTGGCTTTTTTCGCAAAAATATGTCAGTGTCGTTAGTTGAAAATTAACGCGCGTTCCCGCGAATGATCGCAGGAGTTGGGAAATGGACATCCTTATTGGTGGCCAGAATATTCAAAATACCGGAATATCAACACGTTCTGCCCAGGCCTATTTGCCGGGCGGTGACGCTGCGTCTGGTAAAAATGCATCCCTGACGGGTAAAGACTCGGGATCGAATATCTTTGGCGATGCCACCAAAATCTCGCTTTCCAGCGGATCTGCCCAGGCGTTAAGCACAGATCAGATCATTTCCGCGATCAACGAAAACCTGGCCAGTTCGGGCATATCGATCGAAGGTGTTAATCCCGATGATTACACCCCCGAAGCTGTGGCAGACCGGATTTTAACCCAGGTATCCAACCTGATTACGGCGCGCGCCGATAACGGTGACGAAGCCCGGCACATTCTGTCTGAAGCCTCGAAGGGGATCGCCAAGGGGATTGATCAGGCCCGCGATATTCTGGAAGGTTTGGGCGCGTTAAATGAAACAGTTAACGCCAGCATCAACGATACCCAGCAGCGCCTTGACGATGGCTTGAAATCGCTTGATGCGCGCATTACCGAACTGTTTGGCCCGCAAAAAGAAGCAACCCTTGCGGCGGCGAAACCTGAGGGTGACGAGCAGATCGTTCAGACCCAGATTACACAAACCGCACAGGCCAGCCAGTATTCGGCACAGGCCGCCGTGGCGCAAGACCGTAATAGACCACAATTTGGCACTTATGCCTGATGTTGCGGCCTGAACGGGCCCGAAAACCGGCATTTGAAAACTGTTGGCTGTTTAATTCAAAAAAAGATAGCTGCCGCTATTGAAAAACGCCACCGGCCGCCAATATCGGAAAAACAGCATAAGACCGAGCAAGCAGCAAGAAGTAACCGGCCTGACACTCCCCCGTCAGGCCGGTCTTTTTATGTGCCAATCACGGGTGCCACGATACGCCTGCGCGGCATAAACCGGGCTCGACCATCACGGATCATTCATAACGATTGTTTTTTGCCCCGGCAGGCGGCAGGCGGCAGGCGGCAGGCGGCAGGCGGCAGGCGGCAGGCGGCAGGCGGCAGGCGGCAGGCGCACTTAAGACGGGCCGTAATCAACAACAAGGATAACTTCACCGATAACCAAAATCACCTTTAAACCTTTAAGGGTGTGTGCTGCGCACAAAACAATCTTGTGTTCGGCGGGAACAAAGGAAGTGCTGCACAGTTCAATAAGTTAACAAATCAATAAGGAGAACACCGATGCGAGCCATCATCGTCCCCCTGGTCGCCCTTGTGGCGGGCGCCGTTTCACTGGTCGCCTTTCCTGCCTTTGCCGAAACCACCGCCACCGCAACCTTTCACAATGCCGAAGGCACCAATATTGGAACCGCTGATTTAACCGAAACCGGTGGCGGCGTTGTGATAAAGGCCGCAGTCACGGGCCTGCCATCAGATCAGTGGGTTGCCTTTCATATCCACGAAAATGGAAAATGCGATACTGCCAGCAATTTTAAAACAGCAGGCGGGCATTTTAACCCGACCCATAAATCACATGGCTTTCTGGTAAAAGACGGTTCCCATGCGGGCGATATGCCCAATCAATATGTTAATGACCAGGGGAAGATGTTCAGCCAGGTGATTAACACCAATGTGACACTTGATGACAAAGAAAATGGCGTGCGCGGCAAGGCCATCGTTATCCATGCCGGCGCAGATGATTATATGACCCAGCCATCCGGTGCAGCTGGTGAACGTCTTGCCTGCGCGATCATCAAATAAGCAAGGATCGTTAATTTTATGGGCTGGCAGGAACAGTACCTGGCAGCACCCGTAATTAAACCGACCACAACCGTTCCACGACAAGACGGGGGTGTTTTCCCCCGCGCCCTGATCAAAGGCAAATCGGCCTATTGCGGGAATAGCGGTGTAATCAGCACAACATCATCACGACGTGCGGATTATTATACCCGCCCGATGCCCCTCCCCCGATGGAACGTCCATCCCCGGAGCCGGACCGGTACAGCCCCTCCGATTGCGCGACAGCAAATCCGTTTTGCCAGGATAAAGCAAATACACATCGCCATAACCTGCCCCGGCCCGTACAAAAAAACGGGCACCTTTTGGGGTACCCGTTTTTAGGAAAATCAAAACGCCGAAAACTTAATCGTCGTTGCTAACGTCGTCGTCGCTCATATTGGTCATGCTTTCGGCGATCAGGCCGGCACTTTCACGAATGGCGCGTTCAATTTCGTTGGTCATTTCCGGGTTGTCGCGCAGGAAGTTTTTGGCATTTTCACGCCCCTGACCAACCCGGGTGGAATTATAGGAAAACCACGAGCCCGATTTTTCCACGATCCCGGCCTTAACGCCCAGATCAAGAATTTCGCCCATTTTGGAAACGCCTTCGCCATACATAATGTCAAACTCGACCTGTTTGAACGGCGCGGCCATTTTGTTTTTAACAACCTTGACCCGTGTCTGGTTGCCGACAACTTCGTCACGGTCCTTGATCTGGCCAATGCGGCGAATATCCAAACGGACAGAAGCATAAAACTTAAGCGCGTTACCACCGGTCGTGGTTTCCGGGCTACCGAACATCACGCCAATTTTCATGCGGATCTGGTTAATAAAGATAACCATGCAGTTGGACCGCGAAACCGAGCTGGTCAGTTTACGCAAAGCCTGGCTCATCAAACGGGCCTGAAGGCCGACATGGGTATCGCCCATTTCACCTTCAAGTTCGGCGCGCGGGACAAGGGCAGCAACAGAGTCAACCACCAGCACATCAATCGCACCGGAACGCACCAGCGTGTCGGAAATTTCCAGAGCCTGTTCACCGGCATCGGGCTGCGAAATCAGCAATTCATCGACATTAACGCCAAGTTTGCGGGCATATCCCGGGTCGAGCGCATGTTCGGCATCGACAAACGCACAGGTGCCACCCGCTTTTTGGGCTTCGGCAATCACATGCAGGGCCAGCGTTGTTTTACCCGAACTTTCCGGGCCATAAATTTCAATAATACGGCCTTTGGGCAAACCACCAATGCCAAGCGCAATATCAAGTCCCAGCGAACCCGTTGAAATGGCCGAAATATCAATAACACTGCCGCGCTGCCCCAGCTTCATGATCGAGCCTTTACCAAAGGCGCGTTCGATCTGCCCTAGGGCGGCTTCAAGTGCTTTTTGCTTATCCATAGTATCCTTATCCACCAATTGCAGCGCGGTTTGAATCATCGCTCGAACTCTCTTATTCCACAGGGCCGGGTCAGATGCAACGCAGGCGGTTCCCCGGTCCGAAATGCGGAACGCCACCGCTGGGTACCCTGCACAAAAGAACGGAACATATCCCGGTCCTTCCACGCAGAGGCGTTGAGAACATAATGCGAACACTGTCATATATTTTTCGATGTTGCAAGTTTGTTCTCATTCCACCGGTCGAAATTTGTCAGGCCCTATCCCCCGCAAGCGACAAAAGTTTTTCCCGCTAAAAAACAAAGGCAGCATATCCCAGCTTATGGCAAACCCGTTGCCTGCCCCCATCAGCGCGCCATCGGCAGGTTGGTGGGCAAACCGCCCCTGCCAGTCACCTCGCCCGCCGTATGGCTGCGTGATCAGGCCGGTCGCGATATGCCGGTTTGGGCAAAACCGGTATTCAGCGCCAAATATCAGGTCGTGATTTTCAGATGTTCGTGTTTATGCGTATGGCCATCTTCGCCGTGGCGATGGGCTTCAATATGCAATTCACCGGGAACGGTATAAAGGCTGCCGTGGCGGACACCGGGCTGGGCCAAAATCTGGTCAGCAAATTTGCGAATGTCGGACAGCTTGCCTTTTAATGTCACGATTTCAAGGCAAGTATCATGATCGATATGAAAATGGACAGTTGAAACCGTCAGATCATGATGTTCATGCTGGGCAGACATCAACCGGCTGGCCAGCATACGTTCTTCATGGTCATAAACATAGTTCAGCACGGCAATGCCACTGCCATTTTTATCGTCGGCCAATTGTTCCTGCTGCAGCTTTTCGCGGATCAGGTCGCGAAACCCTTCGGAGCGGTTGGTATAGCCGCGCCCGTCAAGAAATTCGTCGAAGGCCGACATCAAATCGTCCTCGATGGAAACGGTCACGCGCGTCATTCCATAATCCTTTCCTTAATCATCGGGCATATGTACCTGGCAGATATAACACCTGACCAACGTTTATGACTGCCAATTTCACAAAGGATGACCGATGTTTCAATCAAACTTCACAACGCTGCTGCGCGCCCTCGCCTGTCACCCCGGCACAGGACAGGTCCATACAATAACATTCCTTATGCAATCCTGACAAATTCAAACAATTACAATAGTTTGAATGACAGCCATAAAATTACCTCATATGACTTGCGGGCATGAACGGGCGTGACTTCCCTGTCCTTATCCGCCCCGCTTCATGCATTTGCTCGTGTCCCACAGATATATTATCTGTATTTAACTAACAGCCTGCTCCGTCGGAGTATGGCTGTTTTTTTTTGCATAATGGCATGTCACGACAAAAACAGAATGGCGACCCCGGCAAAGGCCATACATGTTCCCAATGCCGCCTGCCAGCCAACCGGTTTGCGCAGCACGACACCTTCATAAATAATCAGCAAAACCGGTGGCGTTGCCATCAGGGTGCTGGCAATACCGACATTGGCATTTTGCACCGCCAGCATCGATAGCCACACCCCCATGGCCGGGCCAACAAATGCCCCCAACATTAACCAGCCGCGCACGTCGGGTGCCGTGCAGGACACCAAAGTGCGGCGTATCCGCCCGCTCAAGGCGGCAATACCCCACATAATAACCACCGCCACCAGGGTTCTGATCCAGGTGGCTGACAAGGCAGAATAGCCGCCAATCAGTGCATATTTGGCGGTTATCAGATTGGCAACCTGGCCCACAGCGCCGCCCAGCCCGAACAGAATACCGACCAGATATTGCCGCCCGTTCAAATTGGCCGGTCGCCCCTTGCGGATCATGATTACCGTCAGGATGCCCCCCACGCCCAAAGCAACCCCGCCGATCTGAACCGATGTCAAAACCTCGTCGAACAGAAACCACGCCAGGGTTGCCCCCATAATGGGGACAGACGACATCATCAGCATCGACAAGCGCGCGCCCAGAATGGCAAATGCCTGAAACAGCATGGCATCGCCAATCACCAGCCCCAAAACCGACGACAAGGCTAACCAGCCAATTTGCTCCGGGGTGGTGGCGTGCGGCCAGGGTTGGCCTTCGATGACCCAGTGAAGCACCGTCAGACAGGTGATGGAGCATAACAGCCGCCCGCGATTAACACTTTGCGCCCCGGCCTTGCCACTGATGTTGGAGAAAATCATGCTCGACGTCGCCCAGGACAGGGCCGCCATCATCGCAGCAGCTTCACCGAAAAATGGGATCATGCAAGGAACATCCAGGCGCGAGGCAGGCTGCCTCGTTTAAAATACAGGAAAAACTCGGAAAACGTTTCAATCACACATCGGCAATTTTCGCAACTGGAACCGCACGCTAACCGGCAAAGCCAACATCCCCCCACCTTCGCCAGTTCCATTTCCGCCCGCCCCGTCTTTGAACGGCATAAAGTCGCCGCGCAGACGAACAAGTCCCTGATTTGTGAACGCAAAAAACTTCAAAATTCACATTATAATTAAAATTGTTTTATTGCCCCGTTGCGCAACCTGCGGAATAATTTCCCTGGGTTGTACAAACAGGGGAGATAACACGATGAAATCGACAACAGGCACCAAAGGCGTTAAACGGCGGGATTTTCTGGCAGGCGTTGGTGCAGGGGCCGTTTTAATGGCGTTTCCCATGATCGCCAAGTCAGCCATTAGCAGCAAAAACACCCCGAAGGCCGCCCCCAAAGGCGCAAAGATTGCCCGGGTGGGCATTTACCCTGCGATTGGCATTTCACGTGTAGGTGGCAGCAAGCAGTGGTTTTTGGCCCCCGAAGTTCCCGGCCTGCCGCCCCGGCCCGAAGGCGGGTTTAAGGATGGGCGGCAATTGATCAAAAAGCAGGTTCAACGTTTTCGCATTTATGCCTTTGATGACCAGGACCGCGTGATCGGCGAAATTACCGGCAATGATGCCACCATCGACTGGCAGGTGCATGTCGCCAACACCAAGGCCGCCTGGTACGGGTTTAACAACCCGCTTGATAATGGTGATTTGGCACCGGGCCTACCTGGCCAGATGCGTAACCAGTTTTTTGTATCCGATAAAAAACGCGAAGACATGCTGGTGATTGACGGGGGTGCCACAACAATTTCAGGCAAGGACACCAACAAGGATGGCGGCCTGGATGATTTTGCCATGAGCGGGTCGTTTTATGGCGATACCCCGGTGGGCCTTGGCGAAGTACGCACCGATGATGCCGGGCGGCTGATGGTGTTTCCTCCCGACGGCAAATCATCCAGCCCTGTCAATGCGGGCATTACCAGCTTTGCCGACAACGATGGCTGGCATGATGACTGGTGCGACGGCCCCGTCACCGCCAAAGTCAAACTGGGCGATGGCACCGAAATGGTTGCAGACCCGGCATGGATTGCCTGTGTCGGCCCCAATTTTGCCCCGGAAATTCCGCCCATTACCACCCTGTACGATGTGATTGACGATTTGAACGTGTCGGAAAAATGGGCTGATGCCCCCACCGAGCCGCTGTCATTTCGCAAATATATTTACCCGACCTTCCGCCGCCTGGCATTGATGGAATGGCTGACAAATGCCGCCAATTTGCGCGAAGGCTGGCTGGCCGTTGGCGATTTTTCCGACCCCGCCTATATCGCCAAACTGGCCAATCCATCGGCCGACAACAAGGCCTTCCGCGCGGAAATATTTGCCAAGTTCCGTAACCCCGAAAATACCGGCCCCAATGCCTATAAGGAAGAACAGCTTAAAATGCCTTATATGCTGGGCGACGGGGTAAATTACGATGGCAGCCCGTTGCAATGGTTCCAGTTTCCCAAACTGCAATATTCCTATTTGAAGGCGTGGGCGGCTGGCAATTTCATTGACGATTTTGATGACACCGAAGCCGACGCCGTTCACGAACTTGACGACATGGATGTGGCCCTGCGCCCCCATGCCTTAACCGAAGCCGCCCTTGAACCCTGTTCGGGCGGGGCGTTTCACCCCGGGGTCGAGTTGACCTATTATTTGCGGCTGGCACCGATGTATGAACGCAACCGCAATGACAAGGCCGAACCGTTCCGTCTCGCCCATGGCGACCGCCCCAGCCTGATCCAGAATATTGGCCGGTTGTTAACGCCCGAAAAGGCCTTTAACGGTGGCAATGGCGCGCCGCCGCCCATTGGCCCGCAAATGCCCGGCGATTTAACCCGCTGGATGGGCCTGCCATGGCAATGCGATGCCTTTAGCTGCCAGCAAGTGCTGATGCAGTCGGAATTCCCCACTGCCGTCTGGTGGCCGGCTTTGCTGCCGATTGATGTGCTGCCCGAACGCTATTACGACGAAATGATGCGCACCGACCTGTCAGCCGAAGAACGCAAAAAGTTTTTTGAAAACCGCGTGCCGTGGTCGCGCGGGGTGGCGGGCATTGGTTACCATGCCAATGGCAGTTACTGGGACGGGATCACCAACATGATCGCGTTATGGCAACGCATGGGATTTGTGGTGCGCAAACCGGGGCCAAGCGATGTTAACCGGCCCAAGGGTGTCCCTGCCGAGATGTTTGTTGAAGTAGAACGCAGCGACATGGAAATGAATTACGTCTGGACGCCCGAAGACGGTGAATTGCCGAAATGACACGTGCCGATATTGCCGTTATTGGCGGCGGCATTGCCGGTGCCGCATCCTGCGTTGCATTATTGCAGCGCGGGGTGCGCCCGGTTTGGATTGCCCCTGCCCCCACACCGGGACGAGACCGGATTGGCGAAACATTATCGCCTGCCGCCAATACCATTCTGGCGGACCTTGGCCTGGCCAGATTGCTCGCCCGGCCCATGCATCGGGCGGCCAATACCAGCTTTTCGGCCTGGGGCAGCGACCAGCTTGTTGAACGCAACGCCATTGTCCATCTTGAAGGGCCGGGCACGGTGCTGGACCGTGCCGGGTTTGAAGCCGACCTGTTCACAGCGGCCCTGCAGCGTGGTGTAACCCATATTGATCGGACCATACACCATGCCGTCGAAAATGATGGCAAATGGAAGCTGACATTTGCCAATGGCAAAAGCCGTGTGTTTCCCTTTGTTCTCGATTGCACCGGCCGCAGCAGCACACTTGCCATCACGCAAGGCAAGCGCCAGCGCACCGACCAACTGGTGGCGGCACATTGCTTTTTACGGCAAACCGACATGGATGTGGAACCCACACCGGCCACCCTGATTGAAGCAACAGAAAACGGCTGGTGGTATGCAGCCCTATTGCCCGACAGCCGCATGGTCGTAAGTTATTTTTCCGACCCCGACCTGCTGCCATCCGGGATTAGCCGGGATTTTAAAACATGGTCGTCGCTGGTTGCACAAACCCGCCATATCGACCGCTGGATCGACAGTGCCGGTTTCACCCTGCATGATTTGCCAATCCTTGCCAGTGCCGGCACCACATGGATGACCCCGATTTCGGGGCAAAACTGGGCGGCAGTTGGCGATGCCGCCGCAGCGTTTGACCCGCTATCATCGCACGGCATGACAACGGCCCTCTGGATGGCCCGCCAGGCCAGCCATGCCATTTGTGCCGCCCGCAAAGGGCAAACCGACGCTCTCGCGTCCTATGACGCTGCCGTCAAAAAGGGGATCGACGATTTTCTGGTTCAGCGACAAAAAATCTATCAACAGGAAACCCGTTTTTGCCAGTCGCTTTTCTGGCAACGCCGCCATGGCAAACATCCTGAAACCTGATCTTTGCCTTTTGGGTCACACGCCAACAGGTTCAGAATAAATTCAGCTTTTTAAACCAGACTGCCCCTGCTGTGCTGTATCAACATTCAAAGAGGCGGGGTTGTGAAATACCTATCGTTAATGATTGCCATTCTGGCCGGGGCATGGGCCGGCACATGGGCCACGACAGGCACGGCACAGGCAAAAACCATTACCGTTTGTACATTGGTGGCGAACGCCCAAACCGGCGAAACCCTGCTATCGCAGGGAAATTGCACGCAAAGGGCCACCGCCGCCTCGACCTTTAAAATCGCAATCAGCCTGATGGGATATGATGCCGGGATTTTAACCGATGCCCACCACCCGGTTTTGCCGTTCAAAAAAGGATACCCTGACTGGCGAACGGCCTGGCGTCAGGATACCGACCCAACCCGCTGGATCAAATATTCCGTCGTTTGGTATTCACAGCAGATCACCCAAAAACTGGGCAAGGCACGCTATGAAAATTATGTCCGTGCATTTGATTATGGCAATCAGGATGTTTCAGGCGATACTGGCAAAAACAATGGCCTGACCCGCGCGTGGTTAAGTTCCAGCCTGCAAATATCGCCTGCGGAACAGGTCACATTTTTGCAAAAACTGGTCCGTCGGGAATTACCGGTGGCCCCAAACGCCTTTGATACAATACCCGCCCTGTTTGATATCGGCAGACAACCCGGTGGCTGGCATGTTTATGGCAAAACCGGTGCCGGGCTTTCACAGCAGGCCGATGGCACCGTAATCAAAGGCCAACCGGTGGGCTGGTTTGTTGGATGGGCCTACAAAGGGCAGCAGTCTGTTGTCTTTGCCCGACTAACCCGGGATACCACCCGCCCGGCACAATCCCCCGGCTTTGCCGCGCGCGATGCTGTCCTGAGCGACCTTTTTGCCAACGATCACGCCTTTTAATACCAGTTTCACACACAACACCCCGCCAAACGCGCCGACGGTCACATTCCCCGGCAAACCATATAGCCATCACCTTGCGAAATATGGCGCACGCAGTATGGTGGGGGCGGTCGCCAGCAACAGGAACGCCTTAATGAGCCGGAAAAACACAGAAGACGCGCAAACCAAACCTTTTAAGGGGATCCGTCGCCATTTGCATGATGGCGAGGTGGTGATCATGGATTTGCCGTTATCGCCAACATCCATTCTGGTGCCCGGCATCATCAAGATCATCTGGCTGGCGGTGCTTATTTTTGCGGCCTATCATTATGCCGAAATATACGATTTTCTGCGCCCTTATCTTAAATCCGCCGTTACCGGGCCGGATGCCTTCGCCGCCTTAAACCGGATGTGGGAAAATTACGAATTTGTATTTTCCATTGCCCTGTTTGGCGTGATCATTGCTGCAATATCGATTATCTGGCGTCTGTTTCGCCGTGCGCTGGGCATTTCAACCGCCGCGGCACGCGACAGCATATTGTTGCCGATAACCGCAATACGCGACCTGTTCTTTTTTGAACGTGTTATCACCAACAACCGGATCGTGACGCGCAGTGGTGTTTTTATCAAGGATCAGGACGACACCGGTTTTGAAGCCATCAAAGCCACCCAGATATACAAAAGCGTGATTGGCAATATTTTTGATTTTGGCGATTTACGTATTACCGACCGGCTGGGTTACAGCTTTGTTTTGCGCCAGGTTACATCGCCCGAAAAAGTTGCCAAGGAACTATCGGATTTCTTTGGCCGGGTGACATCGCACCGGGCCAGTGAACCGGTAAACATCACCGGGCGCAGCCGCGAAACCATTATCGACACGCACAACCAGAACCCCAACCTGCCACCTGAAACCGAAACATTCTAGCGCAGTTGGCATTGTTTCCACACCAGAGCCATTAAACGGCCCGGTCTGCCTGATTTAACGCCTGTTGAAGCAGGGAAATGCCCTGTTCGGTGTTGGCAAACACGGCAATGCCGTTGCGCTGTAGCAAGGCAACCGTTGCGCCAACACCGTTATGGCGCGTGCCGTTAAATTGCCCGTCATAGATAAAACTGCTGCCGCAAGACGGGCTCCCATCAGTTAGCAACGCAAACCGGCACTGGCGGGCACGGGCAAGATCAAGCGCAATTTGTGCCCCCGATAAAAAGGCATCGGTAACATCGCGCCCGGTATTTTCAACGACACGGGCGTTGCGCACCAGAACGTCAGCGCCGTCATATCCCTGTTCGATTTCGGCGGCGGGCCGCGGAATGGGCAACCCGGCCGAAATTTCCGGGCATACCGGCACCAGACGCCCCTGTTCCTGCCAAAGTTCAATCGCATCATGAACCAGCGTTTTGGCAGAGCCATTGTAACGCACCGGCGCGCCCAGCAAGCACGAACTGATCAGGATACGGGCTGGCACAAACAGGTTCTCCCAACGGTTAAACACAATCAGAACGAAATCAAAGGACGTTATCCCGATATACCATATCCTGAAAACAGGGCGAACGGATCAGAACTGTTTCGCCCCGCCTTTAAGCAACTGCTGACGAAATATGACGGTTCCGGCATCCAGTTTGGGCAGGTAATCGCGATGGCGGGCCAAAACCCAGCTATAAACCGTGATTTCGCCGATGCTGCGGGCGTGAAAACCGGGGGGCACGCCCCCGCTTGCATCAAGGGAATAACCATCCAGCAACATGGCATCGATATGGCCCTTTCTGATCATGCCTTGCATCATCACAGGGCCACCTGGCACACGCACCACATTCGGGTGGTTTGCCAGCAACGTATCAGACCATTTTGACCCCAGCCAAACACCGACAGACTGATTGCGCAAATCATCCAGCCCGGTAATGCCAGCATCCTTTGTTACCAGCATTTCCGGCACCCGGCCCACACGGCTTGCCCCCGAAAGAACCGAAACAGAAACTTCGTCTTGAAACCCGGCAGGACGGGCAAAAATGCCATCCACATGCCCTGTTTCCAGGGCCAGAACGGCCCGTTGATTGGGCATCCATACCGGATCAACGCACAAACCGGCCTGTGCCATTGCCAGAATGTAATTTTCGTAATTATGTTGCGGTCCTAAAACTTCGGGCATCGCCATAACAAGGCATTTGCCCTGTGACAGGCTATTGGCCTGCGCCCGATAAAACGGCAATGCCATCATAGCCAGCAGCACAATAAAGGCCCGCCCCGCAAATTTGCGGGCGACATGAAAAACAAAATAGTCCTGCACGGTCAGGCGGCTCCATTCGGGCGCATAAAATTGATGGGCAGGTTTAAGCACATAATGGTTGCGCGTGCCATGCCCTGGATATGTAAAAATAAAAAAGTGCAAAACCGGAAGTCCCGATCTTGCACCCCTAAGTCATCAGCACGCTGGCAACCGCCATTCCTGAGCCGGAAAAGGTTAAAGAACCTCTTTTACCTTGGTTGCCAATTCCTTAAGCGAGAAGGGCTTGGGCAGGAAATGAACACCGTTTTCTTCATCAAGCTCGTCACGATAGGTATCTTCGGCATAGCCGGAAATAAAGATGACTTTCAAATCCGGGCGTTCAGCCCGTAGTTTGCGGATAAGGCTGGGGCCATCAAGGCCCGGCATCACCACATCGGAAATCACCAGGTCAATCGTTTTGTCCGTGTTTTCCAGAACCTCAAGGGCATTATCCCCGTTGCTGGCTTCCAGAACATCATAACCTTTGCCCCGCAAGGCACGCGCCCCAAAGGTTCGCACGGCATCTTCGTCCTCGACCAGCAAAATCGCCCCGCTACCGGTTAAATCACGTGACGGGGCTTCTTCGCTTACAGCCTGACTGGCGGCCAGTTCTTCGGCGGTAATTTCATAACGGGGCAGATAAATGGTAAAGGTTGTGCCAACCCCCATTTCGCTTTCTACCGAAATAAAACCGCCTGTTTGCTTAACGATGCCATAAACGGTTGAAAGGCCAAGGCCGGTGCCTTCACCCCGTTGTTTGGTAGAAAAGAACGGCTCAAAAATGCGGGTCAGGTTATCTTTGGGGATACCAATGCCGGTATCGCGAACTTCGATACGCACATAATCGCCCGCCGGGATAATTTCGGTACCGGCATGTTTGGTTTCATCAACAATTTCATTGCTGGTCTTGATTGCCAACACCCCGCCGCCCTGCGACATGGCATCACGCGCATTGACCACAAGGTTGATAATCACCTGGTCCAGTTGCCCCGGATCAACCTTGACCAGCCCGATATCGCGGCCATGTGCCACCTTAAGGTCAATCTTTTCACCAATCAGACGGCGCAACAGGTTCGACATTTCGGCCAGGGCATCGGTGATGTTAATCACCTTGGGCTGCAAGGTTTGCCGACGCGAAAACGCCAGAAGCTGGCGCACAAGGTTCGCCGCCCGGTTGGCATTTTGTTTGATCTGCATAATATCGGCAAAGCTGGGGTCGCCCGGCCCGTGGCGCGACAACAGCAAATCACAAAAACCGATCATGGCGGTTAGCAGATTGTTGAAATCATGCGCGACACCACCCGCAAGCTGGCCAACGGCCTGCATTTTTTGCGACTGGGCAAATTGTTCCTCAAGGTTTTTCTGCTCGGTCGTATCAAGGAAGTTAAGCAGCAACGCACCGCTTTCGCCCGACCGGCCTGCAACCCGTTGCAGGTAAATATGGGCCGCCACCCCGCGCGATCCTTGCAGGCGGGCTTCAATCTGGCCGCCCTTGCCCATGCCCATCACAGCCTTGGACAAATAGCGCGCCACATCGTCGCGGTCTTCGGGCAGGATCAGTTCAAGAATGGAACGCCCAATAACCTTGTCGCGTTTTTGCCCGGCGGTATCGATAAAGGCGCGGTTGGCATCGGTGACGGTGCCGCTCATATCGGCCAGAATGATGGAAAGCGGACTGTCATCAAAGAACCACCGCACCCGGCGTTCTGTTTCGGCCAGGGCGTGTTCCCATTCATGCGCGGGCATCGGATCGGGGAAAACAACAGCCTGGCTGCGAATCGGTCCGGTATTAGGCGCATTGATCGAATGGGTGATAAAACATTTGATCGGCTCGCCGCCGCGCACCTTAAGGCGCACTTCGCCATTCATGCCATCGCCAACCATCAGGTCGGCCAGCTCAACCGCGCCATCGGCATAGTCTTCGGGTTTACCGCCCAGCCATGTTGCCAGGCGCTGATTGACATAAAGAATCCGCCCGTCTTCATCCAGGCCAAACACCCCGACCGGCAAACGTTCGATCATCAGATCGGCATGCTCGAATCCCCTGGTGCCCGCAGGAAGATGCGATGAAATACCGCCAATATGGTCGGGCACATCGGGGGCAAGGTGGCTGGCAACGGCGGTTGCATCCTGCAAGGCAAGCTGACGGCCCTGCTCCACAACAATGGCGTTGCGGCTGGCGGCATCAACACCATCAACCGTCCATAACATTTGCCCGCGCCGGGCATTGGCCGGGGTAACCGACAAACGCAATATTCCGGCACGGGGGGCCGGGCCTGTTGCATTTACGCCCGATATTGCGGCTTCATCGCTTGCGGCGGGGGCAACAATATATGATGCCGGTCCCTCTGGCCCGGCTTTGGCATCATCGGTATCGGTTTTTTCCGCGACAGAGTCGAAATAAATTTCGCCGGCTTCGCCGCGCATGGCGCGTGCGCGCAAATCCGTCAGGTCCGCACTGTCAGCATCAAGGAAACTTAACCGGCTTTCCAGCGCAGCCAGCATGTCTTCGCCCGGTTCGATACCCAGTTTTTGGGAAAAGGCAGGATTGGCATAAAGGGTCCGCCCATAGGCATCGATCAGGGCAATGCCAATATCGGATGTTGCAAAACCGGACATAAGAGGCGCCAGATCACGGTCGCCCTCACGGCGACGCGCGGTCACCGACAGGATGCCCACTGCCAATGCAGCGACCCCTGTGACCATCGCACCAATGATCCACATCAGGCGTGGGTCGATTCCTGCCTGTGCCATGATTTGCATCAGGACATAGATGAAACCGACAAACGCCACACTTACTGCAAGGATTAACCCCCGTAACAGCACGTCACCGCCTTTATTACCAACAGCTTATTACGACAGCCTATAGTTTTAGCTGCAATTACGCCCACTGGCTACCAACAAGTTTCACCGGCTGTTCCCCCAAGGACGCCCTATCGAACATCGAAATCACGGCATCGTCATGGCAGAATAGGAAAATTTGGCACAATATCCCCCATAACCAGATGTTTTCCGCCATACCTGCAGACAAAATCCACCCCGGCAAACACCCCCGTGGATCAGGTTTCATCCCGCCATCACCCCAGATGACATGATAATCCAAGGGCAAAAATACAGCAAAAAGGGCCACAACAGTGGCTGTTGCGGCCCTTTATACGTCACCGGCATTAAATACCCGGGCATCATTGATCAAAACCGGCCAATCAGGCCCTGTGTTAACAGGCTGGTTATCGCCCCCTGCCGATCGCGTCGCAAGTCCGGCGCACCCTTGCGCCCAACCACCCCTTCATGATCCATTTTCACAGAAAGCCGGTGTCATTATCGGGGACAGGTTTTACTGATTTGGCATTACAGGTGTCGTTCAACCAGTTTTTTCAACGCAGCCCGAACACTTTCACTGGCATTAAATTCGATGCTGACTTCCGTTTCATTCACCGCACAAACCCGGCCCGATATCCAGCCCGAAACGGCAGGAACTTCCAGTTCGATAGATGTTCCAAAGGAAACCGCGGTTGCGGTTTTCACCAGGGCGCCCCCTTCGGAAATATTCACGATCTCACAATCATGAATGTCCCCCCGCAGCCTGACCTTGGTTTTTATGGAAACCTGCGCGCGCGGCGCGCCGCGACGGTCAACATCGCTTGTCGATGTGCGCACAACATCAACCAGAACCTTGCGCAAATCACGCACAGCATGGGCCACCTGGCTGGATAACCCGCCAACTTCCTTGGCCAGATCCCCGGTGACGGCGGCTTCGGTGGATACTTCGCCAATCCGGCCCGAAACCTCGCGCGAGGCCGATGCGCTATCGGTCACATTACGTGCGATTTCACTGGTTGCGGCACTTTGTTCTTCAACGGCGGCGGCAATCGCTGTTGAAATCATATCAATATCGCGAATTTTTTCTGCAATCCGGGCAACGGCATGAACCGCCGTTTCTGTAACGGCCTGAATTTCCCCAATCTGACGGGTGATTTCATCGGTCGAACGGCCCGTCTGGGTGGCAAGGTTTTTCACTTCCTGCGCCACCACGGCAAATCCCTTGCCGGCTTCACCGGCACGGGCGGCTTCAATGGTTGCGTTCAGCGCCAAAAGATTGGTCTGGGCCGCAATGCCCGAAATCAGTTCGACAACCTCGCTAATGCCATTAACCGTTTCAGCCAGTTTGGCAATGGTGCTTTCGGTTTCGTTGCTGGCAGAGACAGCCTCGGCGCTGATGCGGTTGGCGTGATCAATCTGGGTGTTGATTTCAATCAGCGACGAATTCAGCTCCTCGCCTGCGCCGGCAACGGCCTCGACGGTTGCGAGTGCCTGATGAGACGCACTGGCAACCGAATTGGCATTGGACTGCACGGTATCGGCCGATACTGACATACGGTTGGCGGCTGCGGCCAGGTTGCCGGTTTGCTCGGAAATGGTTTTAACAACTTTTCCGGTTTCGCTTTCAACCTTTTCCGCCATTGCCAGCAAAGCACCCCGGCGGTTCTTTTCCGCATCAAGGCGCTGCTGTTCCTGCTGCTTGCGCAATTGGTCGGCCTGAAGCCCGGTCGACCGAAAAGACTCAAGCACACGGCTTAAATCGCCAATTTCATCGTGGCGGTCGGACTGAACGACAACAACATCATAGTTGCCCTCGGACAGTTTTCTTAAATTGCCAACCATCCCGGTCAGCGGAATGCCAATGCGCCGATGCATAAATAATGCAATCAGGCCACACACCACAATTGCCGCCACCGTCACGCCGGTTGTCAGATAGAAAACCTTGCTGATATTGGCATCGAGTTCGACCAGTTTGCTCGACAGATGATCTTCTGAACTGGCGCTAAAAACCTGGGTTTCCTGAACCATCACAGCCAGGGCATCGGACATTTTTTCGGCTTCGGCATCAAATTTGCCCATCAGGCGGTTACCCTGCTCGGCCCCACCGGCAATATAGGCCTTCGCCATTTCCTTGCCCTGCGCATAATAGGATGGAAACGCGGCCTCAACCGCGCCAAGGGCCGTAACGATTTTGTCCTGATTTAAGCGCATCGCGATTTCGCGGGCCGTGTTGATATCTTTTTTCAGGGCCTGGGCGGCTTCTTCGGCCTTGTCAAAACCATCATCAAGACCATCCATGCCACGGGTTGCCGAAATATCCGACAGCCATTGCTGAACCTGCACAACATTATAACGGGCATCGGAAATATTATGGATAAGCACCGGGATATCGCTTGTGGTAACCGCGGCAATTTCAACAGCCTCGGCTGTTGTGCGCCGTGCATTAAGGTCAACAAAGCCGATACCCACTGCAACGGCAATCAGCATGACAACGATAATGGCATTAGACAGGGCGATCTGCCCTGAAAGACGAATCTTCATAAAGACGTTCCCGAACTTATCACCCCGGTTTTGCAGGGTTTGTTGGCAGGTTAAACAGCAGCCCCCCAATCGAAACAGGAAGTCACCATGAAAACAGGTTACAAGATGCAGATCCTATACCTTGAGAAAATAAATTATATCTTGGGATATGATTTTCAATACGGCTTTTAAACAAATACATCGGTCGATGAAATATTGTTCAAAAACGCCCTGATTTTAGCGGCAAATCAACATTACCTGCCACTCATCCCGATCATGACGCCCCGTTGTCACACGGGAAAAATGCCTTTTACCCGCAGGCTCGCAAAGACAAAACAGCATAGGCAGCAAACCTGGCCCGGGTAACTTTCCCTGATCGGAAACAGGTATTATCCCAGCTTTTTGCCACGCAGACGAAAAACATAGGATATGATTTCCGCGACCGCCTTGTAATGCTCGGGCGGGATTTCCTGATCGATCTCAACCGTGGCATACAGCGCCCGGGCTACCGGCGGATTTTCCAGCACGGTGACATTGTTTTCCTTGGCGACTTCGCGAATACGCAGCGCAACATTATCCTGCCCTTTGGCAACACAATGGGGCGCCTGCATCATGCCAACATCATATTTCAAGGCCACGGCATAGTGGGTCGGGTTGGTAATAACAACGTCGGCGCTGGGCACATTTTGCATCATGCGTTTTTGCGCCCGCTCCATCCGGATCTGGCGGACCTTCGCCTTGATTTCCGGGCTGCCTTCGGTTTGTTTGTATTCGTCCTTTAATTCCTGTTTCGACATCCGCATGGTTTTGTTGAAGTCATAACGCTGATAGGCAAAGTCCATGCCTGCGATTACGGCTGTCAACGACACCGCCGCAATCATCAGCATCACGATCAACTGATAAAGATGGTCCAGAATTTCGGGCAGCGACATTTGCGGATAAAGTTCGATATCATCCATTTTGGGAATGATCACAATTGCCAGCACCACGCCGACAAGAACGATTTTCAGGATATTTTTAACGAACTCGACCAGTGTTTTCATCGAAAACAGGTTTTTAAGCCCCTTTAGCGGGCTTAGTTTGGTGATGTCGGGGGAAATACGTTCGCTTGAAATCACCAGCCCGTTTTGAACCAGGTGGCCAGCAGCAGCAAAAAACATCAGCAGCAAAAATGGCACGCCCATGATTTTGAAAAAACCCACAATCATATTCAGCCACAGCTGGCGGATACTTTCGGGGTCAAAACTGAAATCCTGGGGATGCATGACAAACTGCATCGAAAAATCGCGCACCCCATCGGCCATCCCCGGCGCCATCATCATGATCACCAGCGCCCCGCCAAACAACAGCATGAAATTACCGACCTCCTTGGAAACCGGCACCTGGCCCTTCTCTCGCGCGTCATCGAGCTTTTTTTGGGAAGGGTCTTCTGTTTTTTGGCTGTCGTCTTCGTCGTCGGCCATACTCACATCCTGGAAGGTTGCGGCTTAGGGAGCCAGGAAATTTTCCAACCCGTTTTCAAAATACCCTGAAAACACCACCATCATGGACGGCAACGCAACAAGGAACAAGAAGAAAGCCACAGCAATTTGCACGGGCATGGCGACAAAAAACACCGGCAATTGCGGCATCAGCTTGTTTAACAGGCCCAGTGCAGCCTGCAAAACAACCGACACCACCAAAAATGGCGCCGACATTTTCATGGCAATGGTAAAACTGTCATTGATGGCCCGCGAAATGAACTCGCTCATATCGCCAACAGGCAATGTGCCGCCCGGCGGAAACAGCGTATAGGTTTCAAACATTGCCTGGATCAACAAATGATCCAGCCCGGTAGCAAACAGCAACACCAGCCCGACCTGGCTTAACAAACGCCCTGTTACCGCACTTTGCTGCCCGGCAATGGGATCATTGGTAAAGGCGTTCGCCAGTGACGACGAATAGGCAATAATCATCCCGGCGGTTTGCAAGGCCCCCATCAATATTTGCCCGAACATGCCAAAAAACAGGCCGATGGTAATTTCAAACGCCAGATACACAAAAAGCGTCGGCGCATCATCGGGTTGAACCGGAATAAGCGGCGAGGTCAACGGCGAGATAAGCACCGAAATCCACAGGGCCAGCAACAGGCGCACCTGGGCTGGCACCATGGTCGACCCGAAACCCGGCATAAACGCAAAGGCCGCCCCGACCCTGGCGAATGTCATCAGGACAACATATAGGTTGAGAACAAGTAGGTCCTGCAAGGACGACATGGCAAAGACCCGATCCGGGCGAAACAGGGTTACAGGCAGTCAGACCGGCAGGCGCGCCTGCCAGCCCGGTTCGGGCTAATTGGGCAAGCCAACAAAATGATCGACCATACGATTGGTAAATTCAACCAGTTCGGTCATCATGAAAGGCAGCAATACCAGCAATGAAATGAAAATAACCAGAATTTTGGGGACGAAGGTAAGGGTCATTTCCTGAATTTGGGTCAGGGCCTGAAACAGGGCAATAATCAAACCCACACCCAGCGCAATCAGCATGATCGGCCCGGACACCTTGATAAGGGTCCATACCGCATCATAGGCCACGTCCATAATCTCGGCCTGATTCATCGGAAAAAATGCTCCGTCCCTGTGACGCCGCCAGACGATGAACGACAAAACCGTTCACGGCGACCCAATACCAGTTCGTTCTTCATACAGGATGACTGCCCCCTGTCGCCATGATTTTGTTTGGCATGGCGCGGACAGCAAAGGAAAGAAAAGCCAAAAGAAAAAGCCGCATCCCTGTGCATTGCGCACAATATGCGGCCCCTGCAAAATTTGCCGACCCGTTACCGGGCCAGACAACGGATCAGATCGGCATCCGCAAAATTTCCTGATAGGCCTGCAAAGCCTTGTCGCGCACACCGACAACTGTTTTCAAGGTCACTTCAGCCGCCGAAACCGCGGTAACCACATCATGCAATTCCGCTTTGCCGACAATGGCTTTCTGGGTCATGGTTTCGCTGTTCATCATGGTATCACGGGCATCAACTGCCGCGTCGCGCACCATGTCGGAAAAACTTTGCCCGGGGTCAACGGCAGTGCCGTTATTTGCCCGGTCCGCAATCGTGTCGGTTTTGCCATCTGCCGCATTGCGATAGGCAGAAATTGCATTGGCAAAGCTGTTATTGATCATGACGCGGACTCCTTATCCTCACAGACCTACCTTAACGGATAATATCCAGGGTCTGCAACAGCATGCTGCGCGAAGACTGTATCACATTGAGATTGGCTTCATAACTGCGTTGTGCTTCGCGAAGATCCATCATCTCGATCATCGGCGCCACATTCGGAGTCTGTACATAGCCCTGGGCATTTGCTGCCGGGTGGCCCGGTTCGTATTTCATGCCAAAGGCTGATTTGTCATCATACACCTTGTTGACCTTAACCAGATCAACGCCGGTTTCACGGTCCATAACATTCTTAAAGGTCAGAATCTTGCGACGATAGGGGTCTTTGCCTGCTTCGGTCGGCAGGCTGTCGGCGTTGGCCATGTTTTCGGCGGCAACGCGTAACCGGGTGCCCTGTGCCTTCATGCCTGCGGCTGAAATCTGAAATGCGCGGTAAAGTTCCATGTCATTTAATTCCTATAGAATGCAACAGCTTAGCTTGTACGACCAACAGCCGTTTTCATCAGCTCTGTTTGCTTGGCATAAAGGCGGGTCATGGTTTGAAAGTCGATCCGGTTTTCGTTCATCTTGACCAGCTGTTCTTCCAGCACCACAGCGTTCTTGTCCGGGGCAACTTCATAGTTCTTGCGAACTTCTTCAGCCTTGAAATTGGCGGGTTTACGAAGACCGGTGCTATGGCCCGGTGCGGTTTGCGCCATCGCCAGAATGAACTGGCGATCATTGCCAACCTTGGCCGGGTTAAATTCTTTCAGATCTTCCGGGCGATAATTCGGGGTATCGGAATTGGCAATATTCTGGGCAATCACCTGCTGACGCTGGTTCAGCCAATCCATTTTTTCTTTCATGTTGGCGAACATGCTGAGTTTGCCGATATCCATGATCTTTACCCTTTCGTTATCCGACCCAGTATCGGGATTTGTAGTAAAGCCTGTGTTAACGACCGTTTCCTGATCTTCAACGCCTGGCTGGTTTTACCCGATTTCATCTGGCAAGCATTTCCTTGCATATCCCGTGCCACAATCCTAAAAGGCAGGAATTGCTTTAGACTTCTTGCCCTCTGGACCAATGCGGCCAAAGCGGGCATAGTCATGCAACGCGAACCAGACGGGCCACAACCCGATCAAAAGAACCAGGACCGAACATGCTGTATCTGACCCGTAAAGTCGGCGACTCCGTTATCATTGACGACAATATTGAAGTCACTGTGGTCGAGGTTCGCGGGAAGACAGTAAAGCTGGGCTTTACTTTCCCGGAAAACATTCAGGTGCTGCGCCGCGAGCTTTATGACCGCATCCAGGACGAAAACCGTTCGGCCACGGCCAGCGTTGATTTTGCACGCATTTTCAATAGCCGCAGCGACGATACGCCCGACACCCCACCCGCCGACGACGACAATGACACCCCCAAAGACGACAGCGACCGCACATAGAACGCGGCCCGATGCCCCGTCTGTTGGCCTGTTAACGCGCACATAACGCGTATAAACGATGTAGCCATTGTATGGTGTTCGGTATGGTGGCAGTGCGACAGGACCGGGCATGATGCTTGCATTGGCTGTGCTTGCCTGCGAGATGGTAAAAATTGCACCATCACGGTTATCGCAAGGATTTATTGACCAACGGCCCTCTATGATCGACCTTGCATAAGATGTTTTGTAATGGGTCGCTTTTATGCGAACCGGATAATGGGCAAAAATGACCGGCAAGAAAAACAACATCGACCTGCTTGATGAACGTCAGGCGCCCGGCGGGGAAAAACTTGCCGCACCGGGCAGCAAGGACCAGGTTGCGGTTGCATTGCGGTATCTTCAAGGTCGCGATAACGCCCCGGTTCTGACGGCAAAAGGTCAGGGCAGCGTTGCCGAACAAATTATGCAAGTGGCCTTTGATCGGGGGATCAAGGTTCGTAAAGACAGCGACCTTGCCGAAATCCTGATGGCGGTGGATGTTGACAGTGAAATTCCGCTCGAAGCGTTTGCCGCTGTGGCCGAAATATTGAACTATATTTACCGCATCAATCAGATCTATGGCACGCATAACCCTGCGGCCGGGCCTGATAATGATACAATTTCCCGGCTATCGACAGATGGTCACAAGCAGGAACCACCCCATGACGCTTGAACAATTCAAACAGGATTTAAAGCGGGTTTTATCCCTGGTCGCCACCAGCCAGCGCTTTCTTGATGAAGGCAAGGTTGTGGAACTTGGCTCGCTTGAGACCAAAATTGCCGACCTTTGCCGAAATGCCCAAAACCTTAGCGCCCAGGATCGCCAGGACGCCGCCCCCTTTTTGGCCGCCCTGCAATCAGACCTGAACCGGCTGGAAGATGGCATGCGCACTGAACATGCCAGTTTGCAACGCCAGCTTAAAGGGCTTAACAATTCCAACCAGGCGGTAAACGCCTATGCCCAGGCGGCACGCAACCGCTAGGCTGCACATCTTGCAAAAACTGCCGCCAAATCGGGCCCCACGAAACGCAAGAACAGGCAACATGGCCATTACCGCCCCGGCGTCTGGAACAACCTTGCGACTTGCACCCTGGCCGACAGTGCGATAATCCACAAGAGAGGCACAACCGTCGCCCGGCGGGCCGGTTCACAAAACAGGGGATAATCTGCCCGCGATGGATATGGAATCATATTTCCGCTTTGTCGCCGCACTGGTATTTGTGCTGGCCATGATTGGTGTTCTTGCACTGCTTGCGCGGCGTTTTGTGCCTGGTGCCCGGTCAGTTAACCGGGGGAAAAAGCGCCGGTTGGCCCTGATCGAGGTTTTACCGCTGGATGCCAAACGCCGGCTGGTTCTGATCCGTCGTGATGACACCGAACACCTGATTGTGCTGGCCCCGAATGGCGACATGGTGGTTGAACGCAATATTGGCACCACCTTTGACCACCTTTTGTCCGATGAAACGGCCCTTCCCGGCACAACAGGCACAGATGCCGCAAGCCCCGCAAATGCAGCTGCAGCACCGACAACCGGAACTGTTTTGCCATGATGTTTTCACACCGGACAAACCCTGCCAAGGCACATACGGATCAGGCGGCGTCCCGTATATCGGGCTGTAGCGACGCGAACAATACCGCGACCCACGCTGCAAGTTTCACATCCCCCCGGCGGTTTCTGTCGATGCGCGGCTTAAAAATCGCTGCTTTCTGGTCATTATTACCACTGCTGGCGATTGTGTTTGGTGGCGATGTGGCCCATGCGCAGTCGTTTAATCTGGATCTGGGCGATGGCCCGGGCGTGACATCTACCGGCCGAATGATCCAGCTGATCGGGCTGATCACGGTTTTAAGCCTGGCCCCGGCCATTCTGGTGATGGTGACATCCTTTACCCGCATCATCGTGGTGCTGGGCCTGTTGCGAACCGCCCTTGGCATTCAGCAATCACCGCCCAATCAGGTGATGGTCAGTCTGGCGCTGTTTTTAACCCTGTTCATTATGATGCCAACCATGGAACGATCATGGGACGAAGGGCTGCAACCCATGATCAATGGCGATATTGACGAATTTGAAGGCATGGACCGGGCGATCAAACCCGTTCACGACTTCATGATGACCCAGGTTCGTGACCGCGATCTGGAACTTTTTGTCAATATTGCCAAGGTCAATGTTTCCTCGCCCGATGATATTCCATTGCGCGCCCTGATCCCGGCTTTCATGATCAGCGAATTGCGCCGGGCCTTTGAAATCGGCTTTCTACTGTTTATTCCGTTCCTCATTATCGACATGGTGGTTGCCAGTATCCTGATGTCGATGGGGATGATGATGCTGCCGCCTGTGGTGATATCCCTGCCGTTCAAACTGATCTTTTTTGTCCTGGTTGATGGCTGGTATCTGATTTCCGGGTCGCTGGTACAAAGTTTTGGCCCCGGTTAACCCCATGTCGAAACGCAGGCATACCCTACCCGCCAATATCGTTTTGGTGCGTAACGGAAGGTAAGACATGTCCGATGTTGAAATTAACAGTTCTGGCGGCGTTCTTGTTTTAATGCTGCTAACAGCATTGCCTGGCATCGTCTTGTCTATTCCGGGGTTAATCCTGGCTTTCTACAGCTTCTTAACCAAAAAGAACCTGTGCGACCCCCGCAAAACGGCCCTGATCTCGGTTATTCTGATCTGGATAGACGGGATCGGCCTTTATTTGATGGCAAATGTTGATGGCCTGCACGGCTGGTTATTCCCGCAAAACAACGGCCTGATATTTCCCGTAATATTAGCGCGCCTTTCCATAGAAATCGTCCTGTCCCTGCTGATTTTTCGGTTTGTCGAAAAACTCGCCAGATTACGAAACCGGACGTAAAACCATGCGACCGGTAAAACGTCGCAGATAACCAACGATCAACGATCCCCAGGCGCGCCACAAAAGATGGCCTGGCAAAGCCCGGCCACCACGTCACACAAGACCAAGCGGCAATATGTTGACATAGGCCGGTGTTAATTCCTGCCCTGCCGCCACCGGTTTTTATGAAAAACAAAAAGCCCCCGCACATGGCGAGAGCTTTGAAAAATGCCAGGTAAATTTGGCATCGTATTTGGCAGCCTGCATGGGTTTATTCGATGGTGCGCAAACCCACATGCGAACGACGCGGTGCCGGGTCGCTGATAAACAACTTGTCGGCACGGTGAATTTCTTCAACGGTCATACGCGCACGCACCGCATCAAGTTCGCGGTAAGCCAGCGTGTTTTGAGCCGGTGCCGCCAGTTTCAGCCAGTAATAAGCCTGAACATTATCCTGTCTGACACCATTGCCAATGGCATAAAGACGCCCAAGGGCAGACTGACCGTTGGCCGAGCCCTTGCGTGCCGCGCGTTCATACCAGCCCGCAGCCCGTTTCATATCAACCGGCACACCAAGACCATGTTCATACATAACACCAATCAGGTGATACCCGCCCGGATGACCAAGTTCAGCCAGATCCATCGCCAGATCAAGCGCCTTGCTATAATCAGGTTCACGATGATTAACGCCAAAGATCAAAATCTGGGTCATCTGGTATTTGGCCGAGACGTCGCCCTGATCGCAGGCAAATGACAACATTTGCCAGCCCCGATTAAACAGCTTTAATTCCGAGCTATGGCAGAAATACATTGCCAGATTGGCCTGGGCATAGGCATCGCCCTCACCCGCAGCCAGTTCAAACCAGCTGATCGAGGCTTCGATATTGCGTTCAGCCCCCAGGCCGACACCAAAGGCATAGCCCAAAGCAGAGGCCGCCTCGATGCTGCCGGCACGAGCAGCGCGCAAGTTATATTCAAACGATTTGCCGGGGTCGCGTTTTACACCGCGCCCTTCCAGATACAAATAAGCCAGCACACTGGCCGCGGTGACATCGTTATGGTCACAGGCAGATTGCAACAGTTCGACAGCCTTGCTGTCATCCTGTTCAACCCCCCAGCCATTGAGATAACAGACGCCAAGGTTATAAATGGCAACCGGCGACCCGCGATCGGCAGCATCACGGAACCAGTCGGCAGCCATATCCGGGTTTTCTGGCACACCAAGTCCCTTGGCATATAAATAGCCAAGATTGTTGGCCGATGTCCCGGCACCGGATTCAGCTTCTTCGCGGAACCAGTAGGCCGCTTCGCGATACCATTGCTGGCCTTCGCCAGAATCGCGGCTAACACCGATCCCCTTGCTGCGCATAAAACCATAACACACAGCAGCGAAGGCGCGGCTTTGACGGTGAATTTGATCAAGGATACGACGGGTAGCTGACTCATCGCGTGGCATACCGATGCCGCGGAAGTTTTTCAGGGCAAGATTCAACTGCGCGAAGATGTCGTGTTCGACATCGGCGTCATCGTAATAGACCATTTTAAGTGCGCGATCCATCTGCCCTCAGCTTACACACACTGGAAATATACAGTTCAAAGAATAGACGAATATTTTCAAAGTGCAACTACCTATTCTTACAGCTAGCAGTCGCCCACAGTCACCCGATTGATAAAATTAGATTTATTCAATATAAACCCGACAGAAAGACTTTACCCCGGCAAACACAAAAACAGGCGGTAAAGGACGCCCTTAAAAAACGGCAAAAACCGATGACCGCAAGATAACGGCGAAACCTTCGCGCAAATATCTTGCGAAGCCCGCCCACCGGCGCACGGCCCGGAATTCGCCTTTAGTTAATGGCGCTAAGCTGGGTTTTCTCCAATTGATCCCGATAGTTACCAAGAAAACCCTTGAAATCCTCGACTTCCTTGATCTCGTTGGAAATCGAGCGGTAATCGATCAAACCGCGGGTCGGGGCCGATGTTATCAGCTCAAACCCCTTCGCATATGGCCCCTTTGACATCAGCGCGCCATAGCGCCGTTTGACCATATCGAGTTCGCGTTCACGCCCTGCCATGGCCAAATTAATAGCCCAATTCAGAACATATTGCGCGCGCTGGTCGCTAAAACCATCGACGATATTTCCGGGATCAGAGCCGACCAGCCGCTGAAAACTATCGGCCATCGCGCCGTAATTTTTCTCTTTTCTGTAATTATCGATTCGCAAAAGTTCCGCTTCCGGCGTCAAATCATCTGCCAGAAGTGCCATTGCCTCGTCCCCCTTGTCGATATCCATCAGGGCACGGGCGCGCAGATGCAAGCGCTGTGCAACCAGATCATCGCCCAGTTCCGGGCTGTCACTGTCATCCAGAACATCAATCGCCTTTTGCGGTTTGTTATCGAGCAAATAGACCAGTGCCAACCGCGCCGCAACACGGGCCTTTTCATGACCGGTCAGACGAAAATCAATCTGATGAAGCAGCAAATCTTCGGCGCGACCAAACAGCTCGACGCTGACCATGCGATCCGCAAGGCGGCGGATCAACTCGTCGCCTTTGTCGCCAGCCGGGGTCAGTTCGCGAAATTCGTCATACAGGGCCACTGCCTTGATCGCCGAAATATTGTTAATGTCATCCCCCAGATACAAATCTTCAAAGGTTTTGTGCATCTTTTCGGTTATCGCCGGTGTCGAGGGATGATTGGGGAAGAAAATAGCCGCCTGCCGCAAGGTTTTTAACGCATCGCGATAATGTTTGCCATCAACCTGCAAATTCCCCAGGCGGCGTAACACGGCCAGTTCAAAATCATCCCCTCGCCAGGCAAAGCGCAGTTTCTCCAACTGGGCAATCGCATCATCAACAGTCAGACGTTTCAGTTTTAACAAAAGCTCGGTACGGTCGAAAATCGCGTGGGCGCGGGCCTTGCGGTTATTACCGTCTGCCACCTGGTCCCAGGTGGCAATTGCCTGATCAAACTGCCCGGCTTCCTGTTCGAACAATCCTTTCAAATATTGAACATCAAGCAGCTTGTTTTCCGGGGCGTCTGGCGTTTCAAGCATGGTGTTGATCACATCCATGCCCGCTTTGGGGTTTTTGACGATCAGGGCCTGTTCAGCAGCCACCGGCCCCAGCCGCATCAAAAGCTCGCTGGGGTATTTGTCCAGCAGATGAATGGAATCCATCAAATCGCGCGCACCTTCATTGGGGCGCCCACGCGCAGCACTGTTTACCGCCCGCCATAGTTTAACCTCGGTCAGATCGGCAATACGCGGATCGCTTAACAGGCGTTCGGCATCGTCATATTGACCATTCAAAAACTTTGCCGCCCCTTTTAAAGCACGAAATTCCGATTTCTGCCCAATAAGCGGATCGTCATGTTCCATCATTTCGATCATCGCATTGGCTTCGGGGCCTAAACCGTTCGCCATGTAAAACCGGGCCATATCAAGCCGGGCCTTATTGCGATGTTCATCGCCACTATCGACCACTTCCTTTAACAGCGAGGCAATCGCCCTGTTATAATTATCAAGCCCACCCTTGCGCCAGTCCGCCAGATCAAAAATACGGCCTTCGTCGGCATCTCCGGTACGGGCACGCACACCGGTCGCAGATGCCAGCAAACGGGCCCCTTCGGGGGAAATGTTCAAACCGTTATCGGCTGTCACCACCACAGCTTCGCCACTTGCAGAAGGTGCCTGGGGGTCAGCAAGGTCCGCGCCATCCGGCGTTGTTACGGGCGCCGGGGCCGCCCGATGCGACACCTTAACCCTGTCATTTACCGGCGCAACAACCACCCCCTGGAATGATGGCAGAACATCAAATTCCGGGTAATGCAGTGCGGCCTCTATGCCGTAGCCAGGCTGGGTTGTCGGCACAACCCGCAAACTGTCGCCAACTTCGGGGTCATTCACCGTCATGGTATCGTGAACGCCGGTTAATGGAACAGCCAGCCGGGCGCGGGTATCACTATCAAGTTCGATGGTTGGGCCTAATCGTTCCACAGGCTGCAATTCGCCTGCTTCCATCGCAATGACCCAGCCGCCCTGTTCATCCTGCCGGGAAATAAGGCCGACCCCTTCGGGAATGGTCATGCGCACCAGGGTGCCAAACGGGCTGTCGAGCTGTTCGATCACACCCACAATCTGATTGGCTTCCTGGCGAACCCGGCCCAGATCCAGGTCAGCACGGGTATCAAAGGCAAACCACAGAAACCCGGCCCGGCTCCAGATCGCGGCCCCGGTGGGCCGCCCGAAAGGAAAGGACAGTTCCAGCTTTGTTGCGTCCTGATTAACACCGACACTGATTTTGCCAATGCTGTCAACCGGCCGTGCCTGCCCCTCGCCCGTGGCGGCGGGTTCAACGATGGCGGTACTGCTTTGGGTCGCAGGACCAAGATTGCGCGGCTGCCCGCCGGTCGTTTCCGCCGCCGGGCCGGAACGCCCGCTGATTTGCGGCGCAACCGGGGGGGTTATTTGCTGTGTCGTCCCCGTGGCGGGGGTACGGCTGGCGGCTGCGGGTGATGTTGCGCTGTCTTCGTCGCCCTGGGGGTTGCCTTCAACGCCCATCACGTCAACAACCACCTTGGTTCCCGATCGGAAATGGCGCAGGGTGCGGGCCGGGTCTGTTTTTATATCGACAGCAAGGGGGCTGGTTGCGGCCTGCGACAAAGTGACGCCCCGTGGCAAACGCCGCGATGTTGCAACATCGTCGATACGGGCCGGGCTGTCAAAAGAGATACGGCTGTTACCGTCTGTGCCGCTAACCTGGTAATTTACGGTTTTCGGCCAGTCAAAAACCAGCCGGTAAAATGTTGGATGACGCCCGACGCGCACCTCAAGTAAAGGCAAGGTTTGCCCGGCATCCGGCGTGGAGGTGCTGCCCGCCGTCGCCGGAGCATTGGCAGAGCCTGATATGGTATTTGCCGACGCCGGAGCCGAAGCTGGCGGAGAGGTTGGTGTTGGTGTTGATGTCCGTGCCGTGCCCGATGTTGCCGGTTTTGCCGCAGGCGGCGGCATGGTGCCTTGTGCCGGGGCGCGTGTGGCCGGGGCCTGTTCCGCGGACGGCGCAGGGGCGGTTGCTGGGCTGGCAGGTGGTTGCGCGGCGGGTTCCGGTGCAGCAGGGGCGGGTGCAGGGGCTTGCTTGTCAAGAATATCAAGCACCACATTGGTGCCCACATTAAAGGCACGAACATCGAAATCTTCGCGCAGCACAAACGCCACCGTTCTGCCGTCGGGGTCAAAAAATGCATCGGATACATAATCGGAAATCGGGTCAACCACACCGCTTAGCGATGCGACAAAGGGCTGGTCAAACCGCACGACAAGCTGATTGCCGATAATTTCAGCGGTGTAATTTACCTTGTGGTCCCACTGCACCACGATCCGGCCATAACCTTCGTGGTTGCCTGAACGCATGATGACCGGGTTTGCCGCCTGGGCATAGGCAACCGATGCCGTTTGCGTTGCGACCACCAAACCGGCGGTCGCGACGGCAACAGCCAGCAACAGTCGCGTTAACCCAAATCGCATCCCTATGAACCTCCGAGACCACTCCCGCCGTGGGGTTCAATGACGATGTCAACACGACGCGCCATCTCATAGCGCTTATCTTCATCATCAGTCCGCGGCAGGTCGTCGTACCTTGATGCCGCAAATCCGTAAATATTTATGTAATCCAGGTAACCAGACCTTTTTAATTCGTTGGCAACCTCGGCGGCACGGGCCAGGGAAAGTTCCCAGTTTGATGTATAACGGCTTTGCCCGCTGACCGGGCGCGGGTCGGTATGGCCCTGCACACCTACACGATTACCAATGTTTGACAGCACCCCGCCCAAAACAAACAGGGCCTGACGGGCATTTTGCGCCAGCTTTTCACTGCCTGGTACAAACATCACATCGCCGGGCAATGAAATAATCAGTTTATCCGAGGCATGTTTCAAACGGGCATGCATCAATACCGGATTATCACGGATGGCACCTTCGATCACGGAACTTAAATAATCCAGGTTCATTGCCGGTTTGCGATACACACGCGGAATATTCATTTGGGCTGTGGGCTCGTCCGTCGGGTCAACCGGCGAGGGTTTGATCGATTGCGACAGGGAATCAACCACTTCGTCCCAGCGATCCACCTTCACGCTCGACATGGCAAACAGCATGACAAAAAATGTCAAAAGCAGCGAAATCAGATCGGCCAGACTTAACATCCAGATCGGCGGGCCGGATGGTTCTTCTTTTTTGGATTCGTCCATCATCCGCCGTCTCCCGGTGCCGGTGTTGCAGACGGGGCCGCAGGGGCCACCCCGGGCGAAGCCATTGGCAGGGGAATGGTCACCGAAGGCCCACCCGTGCCGGTTTTTGGCAATGACGGCAACGGAACCGTGGTTGTAACAGAACGCTGCTTGGCGGCGGCGCGTTCGGCAGCGGCCTTGGCCTCGGCAGTCTGATCCCAGAAAAACCGGAATGTAACAATGAAGGGATCGGCACTGGGGTCAATCCCGACATCGACCGAACGGGCGGGTGCCCCCTGGGCAATCACCTGGCGGGCAAAGGCACCGGCACGGGCAATTTCAAGGCTGCCTTCAACCGGCACAGTTCCATATTTACCCAGATTGCTGCCCAGCATCATTTCCATTTCATACTGCGCCCCGCCTGTTGTATCGGCCAGCGCATGGGCCAGATTGGCAACAAAACCTTTCTGGCGGTCACGAATGGTTATTTTATCGGGATCAAACAGCTGGTCGGTATGCATCATCACTTCCATCAGCTTTCCTGGCTGAAGGACTTCGACACGTGCCACTTTTAACGGGGACTGAAACAGATCTCCCAGCTTTTGCTGGGTTTCCTGTGCCGCAAGCAACGGTCCATCAACCGATGTAACCGTATCAAGGCTGGTGGTGGGCGGCAAAATAGAGGCAAAGGCCGATGACAGACTTTGCTGCACCTTTTGCGCCTTTACCTCTTCATAGGTCGAGATGGTGTTTAACAGAATGAAAAAAGCCAAAAGCAAAAGATAAAGCGACAGGAATAACGCCGTTGTACCACCGGTCACGGCGACTACACGTTTTGGGGCGTCATCTTCTGCTTCTGCCATACCCGTTCGTCATTTCGCCCAAGGGGTCAATTAAACATCGCGTCAATATCGGCCTGCGACACGCCCTTGCCTTCAAGCTGCGGGCCGTTCAACAGGGCGTCATCCCCCTGCTTTTGTTCCCTGGCCTTGCGCGGGTTGGCTTCGGCATAACGCGCAATTTCTGCACCAAACGCCGTTACCAGCCCTTCAACCCGTTCTTCAATGGCTTTTAACGCCTTGACAACCTTGGTCGTTCGCTGACCGGTAATATCCTGGAAATTACAGGCTTCATACACCCGCATGGTCGCATTGGTTACAAGCTCTGCCTGTTCAGGCGGCAGGGTAGCTGCAAATTCTTCAAGCGAGTCCATCGCATCAAGAATTTCATGCGTTGCCCCGGCTGTCGCATCGACAATGGCGTCAAGCTCGTCCGTGGCATTCGGGATATATTCGGCCTTGATATCATCAGGACGCAATGACGCGATTTCCGATTTCATCTTGCGAATGATATTGGAAAGCTCATCAAGTTCGCCAAACAGGCGTTTTTCATCCTGATTGTCGGTCTTTGTGTTGGCCGGAAGAAACTTTGCCAGGCTTTCGACAAGCCCGGAAACTTCTTCAATTTTCAGATCGCCTTTTTCAAGACGCGTCTTTAACTGGCCCAGCAGATCACGTAATTGGCTATCATCCACGGCGGTATCACGGGACAAAATGCCCCGTGCCCCTTTTTGACTTAGAAATCACCAAGAACCGTGGTCAGCTTACCCTTGAGGGTTTCGGCATTGAACGGCTTGACGATATAATTTGATACGCCTGCTTTTTTAGCCATAACGACGTTTTCAGTCTTGGCTTCGGCAGTGATCATGATGAAGGGAAGGTCCTTCAGTTTCGCATCCGCGCGAACTTCCTTAAGCAACTGAAGACCGGTCATCGGCTCCATGTTCCAGTCGGAAATAACCAGGCTGAACGGCTTTTCACGCAATTTGCGCAACGCCATGCTGCCATCGGTTGCTTCTTCAATATTGGTGAAGTTCAACTGGCGAAGAAGATTACGGATGATACGCAACATGGTTTTGTAATCATCGACAATCAGAATTGGCATATTGGGATCGACGGACATTTACCACTCCATGATGCTGTCAATCTGGAAAACTACCCAGCTTTTGGTTCGGAACATTATATTCGTGATGTACCTATTTAATTTAGGTTAATCAAGGCTTTTCACTTTGATAAAAATGAGTGTTTTTCATCTGATTTCAAGAACTCCGGTTAAAACCAGAGGGTTATTTTTCAGTTTTGTCGGCCTTCGGGTTTAATTAGAGGCAGACCGGTTACGGATTTGTCAATGGCAGCGTACTTAAATCACGTTTATAGGCAAGCTCGGTTGTCAGGGCGCGGGCGCGATCGGGCGTCATTTCCGCCAGGACCGCAGCGGTATTGGCTTCGCGCATGCCCTGGGCAACCTGCAACAGAATGCTCATATCCAGATCATTCCAGATCCGGGCAGCATCCTTGGGTTTCATTTTTTCATAAACCGTAATCAGCTTCTTGATACGATCATCGTCTTTCTCGTCTTTCTTTTCAACAAGCTGCGCAATCGACGTCTGCAATCGTTTCATTTCGGCAATTTTGCTATCGATCCGTGCTTCGGCAGCCGTGATCAGGCTTTCGCGTTCATCAAGGCGTTGCTCGCGGCGGTCAAGCTCGGAGCGGCGCGCCGACAGATTTTGCAAAAGATCAATTTCTTCCTGGGTAAACAGGGTCGGGTCCCCGCCAAAACTGGGGGCCTCGCTGCCTGCATCGCCGCTGGCGGCAGCTTCCTGATCCATTGCCGGGGTCAGCGCGTCATCCATCGGGGCATCAAGCCCCGGCTCGCCCGCTGCGGGGGTGGTGTTTTCCTGGGCACGGGCGGCCTGTACCATGCTGACCGCTGCCGCTTCCTGCACATCCCCCCCATCGCGCCAGATCGACACGATATCCGCGACCTTAAGCGACAGGACAAGCCCCGACACCAAAATCAGCAAAGGTAAAATACGCAAAGAAGACATCCATTCACCCGATAGTATCTGCCGGTCCGATCCCGAAACGGCATATAAACCCTAGTCGCAAACTGCACGCACCAACAGGCCGACCCATTATATAAATTGGGTAGTTTCCACTACAAGAACAAGCCCGTGTAAAAAAAACAGACCTGCCTTTTACCCGTTGATAGCGTCACAATTCCCCGTTTTCGTCCCCAAAAATCGCCCTGCCCGACCAACCGGCATATCACGACAGGTCATGCGATATTAACGCACCGAACGCAATGCAGCCAGCAATTCCCGCTCTGCATCGGAACGCCCGGCATCCTGATCTGAGTCTTCATCATCAAGAAGATTGGCGCGACG
Organism: Thalassospira sp. NFXS8; assembly: GCF_040148805.1. NCBI lineage: Bacteria > Pseudomonadati > Pseudomonadota > Alphaproteobacteria > Rhodospirillales > Thalassospiraceae > Thalassospira > Thalassospira sp. NFXS8. The sequence goes on from NZ_JAGEMF010000001.1 coordinate 1,434,114, forward strand.
GTCGCGATCATCGCGCGACAAAGATGACGATGAGCGATCATCCCCCCCGACATTGCGACCGCCACCGCCATCATAGGCATTTCGTGCATTTGTCATTTCGGTATCGCGGACCATGCGCGCGGCAAGTTCCTCGGCCCGCGTTTCAATGCCCACACGGTCATTGCGTTCATCAAGCGGCGGCTTTCCTCCACCCCCGCCCTGCCCGGACAAACCGGTATCGGACGATGCCTTTTTACGCGCGGCATTCACACCGCTTGCCGCCTTTTCAAGGCGGTTGGCAATGGCATCACCACGATCAACCATAAACGATAAATCCTCGTGCAGGCCACTGGCCCGCTCAATATCCTCGCGCAACGCATCCCCGCTTTGCGATGCCATTTCCTTCAAAGATTGAATCAGTATTTCGGCCCGCTCGGTAGCGGCATGAAATGCCGACAGAAACTGCTCCATATCCTCGCGGTTACGACGAAAGGCTGCAAGCCTGCGATTAAGCATCAGCGCATAGATGATTGTCGCCAAAAGCAAAACAATCATCAGGAGATCGAGATAGAACTCGAAATCCATCAGCCGGTTTCCTCCTTGTTCTTACGCGCGCGTTCCCGCACCTGAATGGCGATTCGGTCCCCTTTTCGCCCCATCAGGCCCCGAAACAGGGCAACATCCCCGCAACGTACTTCCACCGGCGATGTTGGCCCGGTATTGAGCAACATCCGGTTCCCCACTTCAAGATTGATCACATCGCCCAGCGACATGACCTGTTCATCAAGAACAGCTAGCAAATTAACATGCGTCTGCCAAAGTTCATTGGCAAGGTGGTTTTCCCAGATCGAGTCACGGCCGAACTTTTCGCCCATGAACATCTGAAGCAGCAATTCACGCACCGGCTCCAGCGTGGCATAGGGAATAAGCAGTTCCAGCCGCCCGCCGCGGTCTTCCATATCAATGCGCAGCTTGGCGACAATCGCGGCATTGGCATGGCGGGCAATGGTGGCAAAACGCGGGTTGGTTTCCAGGCGTTCAAACCGGAAATTTACCGGGCTTAACGGATCAAACGCGGCTGAAAGATCGCCCAGCACCACATGGATCATGCGTTCAACCAGGTTACGTTCAATCGTCGTGTAAGGGCGGCCTTCAATACGCATGGCCGCCGTGCCCCGGCGCCCGCCCAGCAACACGTCCACGATCGAATAAATCAGGGCTGAATCAACTGTCAGCAGACCGTAGTTATCCCATTCCTCGGCCTTGAAAACGCCCAGCATCGCGGGCAAGGGAATGGAATTAAGATAGTCGCCAAAACGCAATGACAAAATATTGTCGAGCGAGACTTCAACGTTATCCGAGGTAAAGTTACGCAACGATGTCGACATCATGCGAACGAGCCGGTCAAACACCACCTCGAGCATGGGCAAACGTTCATAGGCCACCATCGACGAGTTAATGATGGCCTGAATGCCGGACTGATCCCCCGACCCACTGCCATCATCAAAGCCCAGCAGGCTGTCGATTTCATCCTGGTTTAGAACACGCGCAGAGCCGGGGCCGACAAGTTCTTCCTCCTCGCCGCCATCCTCGCCAAGCATGGATTCCCATTCGGCGGCCATATCATCGCCGCCGTCACCGTCGTCATCGCCGCCCCCGGCCATGGCTTCCCATTCGGCGGCCAGTGCATCATCATCGTCTTCTTCGGCCATCGGCGTTTATCCCAGGCTTTTATCTTCGGTCCTGCGCGGTACATTATTGTACCAGCATTTCCTTGAACAAAACGTCGTTAATTTTGGCAGGCTTTGCGGCAGCACTTACACGGATCAGCAATTCTTCGCGCAGGCGAAACATACCTTCGGACCCGGCAAGGTCTTCCGGGCGCAATTCGCGAAGATAAACCTGAAAATTGTCAACAATGCGCGGCATCATCTGTTCAACTTCCGGCACCTTCAACTGGTCCGCAACTTCAAGGCTGACGCGAATTTTCAAATAGCTTTGTTTGCCCGAACCGGTATTAAGGTTTACCAGAATTTCCGGCAAATCAACAAAGCCAACATTTTCCGGCACGCCGGGCGCCTGTTCGATCGAGGCATCGGGTGCTGTTTCCTCGGTGGTCTGGCTATCATTGCCCAGCACCATATCGATTACCGGCTGCATCAAGCCGGTAAAATACGCCGCCGCAGCCCCGCCAACCAGCAACAAGACCAGCAGAACAATAACAATCAGCAGCTTTTTACTGCCACCCTTGCCACTGCCACCGCCTTCTTCAATTTCGTCAACGTCGTCACCCATCAGCCTGTCCTGCCCTGCACATCGTCACGTCAAACCGGCACACGCACCCGCACGTCCCACCATTTTGACAGCTTTAAACCGGCCACGTTAACATTCCGTTGCCCATAATAGCTGTTAAGCCGTCGGTCGACAACAAAAGCCCCATAAAGCCATTGCCTTCGCCCCGCCACGCGCCGCCCAAACACAGGGCCTTGCCCGCAGCATCCCTTTAACATCTGGGGTCAAACCTGCGCAATACCAGCGATACGGGGTTGTTAAAGCAAAAAAGCTGCCAGTTTGCCGTTAAAATCACCGGACGGCATTTTCTGCCCACGGGCATCGCCCTGCTCTGTCGCCAACGCCCGGCAGATCAGCCAGCCAATATCGCCGTAAATACCGTGCGAACCGCCGCATACCGGCGCTGTTGGGGCACCTGCCACCAAAGTCTGTGCCATGTCCGAACACGGCAAAGGGCAATAACCGGTTTTGCACCCGGTATTCCACAATCGCCGGTACAGGGGCCTTTCTTGCCGGATCAATGGCATATTTTAATCCGGCAAGTTTTACCCAACACCTTCATTGCATTGTTTTTATTGAATTTTATCAATCTGGCACGGCATTCGCATTGTCGTTGACAACCAATTTTGCCTGCAAGCGGGATATGACCCACCATGGAAAATACATCCTATATCGCCCTGTCGCGCCAGATGGTTTTGCGTAGCAAGATGAACACCATCACGCAGAACCTGGCCAATATGGACACCAACGGGTACAAACAGCAAAACATGATGTTTACCGACTGGATGGCGGCAAACAAGGATGCCCCGTTTCGCGGCGAACGTAAAATTGCGCTGGTACAGGATATTGGCCAGTATCGCGATACCACGGTGGGCAATATCGAAACCACCGAACGCGATTTTGACGTGGCCCTGACCAAACCCGACATGTATTTTTCGGTCGATACCCCCAATGGCACCCGATATACACGCAATGGCAATTTTTCGCTGGACCCCGGCGGGCAGTTGATCACATCAGAAGGTTATCCGGTGCTGACAGACGCCGGGCAGCCGCTGTTTTTTGGTCAGGCTGACACCCGCGTGACCATTGCCGGCGATGGCACCGTTTCCACCGATGTCGGCCAGATTGGCCGCCTTGCCGTTTCCACCTTTGATAATATCCAGCAGTTAAAGCCTGAAGGATCGTCCCTGTATAATACCGATCAGCAACCCCAGGCGGTTGAAAGCCCGGGGATTGTTCAGGGGTCTTTGGAAAAATCCAACGTCAATCCGATTACGGCGATGGTCGATATGATCGAGGTTTTGCGAACATACCAATCGGTTACCAGAACCCTTGAAAATGAAAACCAGCGCCAGCGCGACATGATCAGCAAACTGGGCGATGTCCGCGCCTGATTGATATGAACCGTTTGTTCTGCCCCCGGGGCAGAACCACCAAGACAGCGCATCACGCGCAGAGAGGAGACAAAAATGCGGTCACTCGATATCGGAGCCCTTGGCATGATGGCGCAATCCACCAACGTGGATGTGACATCGAACAACATCGCTAACATGACGACGACCGGTTATAAACGCCAGCGCGCCGAGTTTCAGGACCTGTTATATCAGGATTTACGCCGGGCCGGTTCGCCGTCATCAGACACCGGAACCATTGTGCCGGTTGGTGTGCAGGTTGGCCTGGGTGTAAAAACCGCCGCTATTGGCCGTTATACCGGCCAGGGCAGTGTTACCCTGACAGAAAACGAACTTGACGTTGCCTTGCAGGGACGCGGGTATTTTCAGGTCGATTTGCCCAGTGGCGAAACCGCCTATACCCGTGATGGTACATTCAAACTTGATGGTAACGGACAGATCGTCACCAAGGATGGTTATGCCATTCAGCCCGGCATCACGGTGCCAAACAATGCAACATCGGTTACCATTAACGGATCGGGCGAGGTTTACGCCGAAATTGACGGGCAGGTCGCCCCGCAGAATCTGGGGCAGATTCAGCTGGCAACCTTCATCAACCCGGCCGGCATGAGCGCACTTGGCGACAACCTGTTTCTGGAAACCGACGCATCGGGCACCCCCAATACCGGTACCGCCGGATCGGTGGGGTTTGGCACCCTGCTGCAGGGATATCTTGAATCATCGAACGTTAACGTGGTTCAGGAAATCACCAACCTGATCAAGGCTCAGCGCGCCTATGAAATGAATTCAAAATCCATCTCGACGACCGACGAAATGATGAGCGCAATCAGCAACCTGCGATAATTAACACCGCACAGGTTCGTTAAAACCAGAACCCGGAAAACAAGACCCGGCATTGCGAAACCGGCCAGTCCGGCGTTTTCCGGCCTGAATTGTCCGGTTTGTGTTTTGCTTTACCTGTCATTGTTATTTTGGTGCTAACATCACAGGCATGATGATGCGAAACACCCTTTCTGCCCTTGTGCTGGCCTTGTTGTTCCTGCTGCCGGGAAACCTGCAGGCACAGGAAATGGATATTCTTTTGCGCCCACAGGCCCATATCGAAGGGGCCTATGTCACCTTGGGCGACCTTTTTAGCGGCCTGCCGGTTGAACAGGAAGATGTTGCCGTGGCCCACGCACCCCAGCCCGGCCAACAGGCAGTGCTTGATTATCGCTGGCTGGCAGGAATTGCCCAGCGATACAAGGTTGCCTGGCGCCCGCGCACAACAGCCGACCAAACAATTGTAATTCGCGACAGCCAAACCATCGGCATGGATGAAATTTCCGATGCTATCCACGGGGCCTTGTCGGAAAACGGCATACCGGCACCTTTTGCCGTGGATATGGGCGGGGAAACCTTTCGCATCGAACTGCCGGTTAACGCCCCGGTTCAGCTTGAAATCACCGGCATCAATATCAACCGTCGCACCGGCCGGTTTATTGCCGACGTTACCACAGGGCGCGGCACGGCCCAGCAACGCACCTATCGCATGAGCGGGCGTTATTTCCCCCTTGAACAGGTACCGGTTCTAGTTGATTCGGTACAGCGCGGCGACATCGTGCGCCCCGATCAGGTCGAAATGCGCGATGTTCGCAGCGACCGCCTGCAAGCCAATGTCCTGCGTGACCCCGCCGATGTTATCGGCAAGGAAGTACGCCGCAGCGTCAACCCCGGCGAACCATTACTAAACCGCGATTTCACAGCCCCCATTCTGGTAAAACGCGGGGCAATTGTGACGATCCGGCTTGAAACCCCAAACATGTCGCTTACCGCACGGGGAAAAGCCCTTGAAAACGGATCCGCCGGGGATGTGATCCGGGTAGTTAATTTGCAAAGCAACAAAACCATTCAGGTTGAAGTCACCGCAGAAAACGATGTGCGCGCCATCCCGGCCATGAGCCAGTAATCTCGCGACATCCAAACCCCGGACAAACCGGGCAAAAGCCTTAAATTTGATCCGCTCCGCCGACTTCCTGGAAAAACCGGGCAAAGCACCTCTCCCTTAATCCAGCGCTTTCTGAAAACGGTAAAGCAGGGCCAATGCCTCGTCCTCCGAAAGAGGTGCCACGGCTTTGGCAAGGGCTTCCTCGACTTGCACAATTGCCGCTCGGCCTTGCAAGGCCAGTTCCTCGCCACTTGGGGTTAACCGGGCAAGTTGACGGCGCTTGTGGTGATCGTCCTGCCGTCTGACCACATATCCCGCTGTCTCCAGCCCCGCCAGTACCGATTGCATGGATTGCGGCGTGATAAATGCTGCATTTGCAAGATCGGCATTTGTCATGTCTGGCTGGGCCATCAGCGCGGCAAGCACCGCATTTTGCGCTGTTGATAAACCGCAGCTTTTCAAGGCCTCGTCCATCCGGCGACGCAAGCGATGCTGGGTTCTTTTTAAATTGTAGCCCAGAGACCTTTCCAGACTGCCTTGCTTTATCATATCAGTTTCCTTATAATATATCAGGAAGTTGATATCATACATCCAATCAGGAGAAAAAAGTATGGCATATCTTACTGGCATCGATTTTGTGGGCATTCAGGCCGATGATCTGGAAGCCGCCAGGGATTTTTATCACGGCAAGCTTGGCCTTCCGATCATGCAGGGGCCTCCGGGTGCCGTGGTGTTCGACAGCAAGCCGGTCCCATTCGCGGTTCGCAAACCCATGACAGACCTTTCATCTGCGAAAGATTTCCTTGGGGCCGGTATCGCACTCTGGTTTGCCTGCAATGATGCCGATACCCTGCACGCGGAACTTGCTGCCGACCGGATAGAGATCGTCTTTCCCCCAAAAGATGGCCCGTTTGGGCGATATTTCGCATTCCGCGATCCCTTTGGCTATACGATCACCGTTCATACCTCAATGAAGCAGCAGGCATAATATGACCCGTTACTGGATGGGCGTTGCCTGCGCCCGACATGCAAGGGCAGGCCGTGATGGCGGGTTCGCCCAGCTTGGGCATGGCAAGCAATCTGCCATAAGCGGACTGCAGAAAGGCGACTGGATTATCTATTATTCTCCGCGCGAAGAAATCGACGGCGGCGCGCCTGTGCAAGCGTTTACGACGATTGGTCAAATTATGTCCGAAAAACCCTACCAGGCGGATCAATCCATGGGGTTTCATCCGCACCGTGTTGATGTGGATTACCTGCTTGCGGCAACCCCTGCCCCGATCCGGCCGCTTCTTGAAGAACTGGAACTGACACAAGGCCGGGCGGCACATTGGGGCTTCGTCATGCGAGGAGCAAAACGAAAACTCTCCGAAGCCGATTTTCAGAAGATTGCCCTTGCGATGGGCGTTACCATTTAATCAGCTGGCACGGCCATAAGTGACGGCAGGTTGGCAGATTAAACATGTAACCATAGCCTTAGCCATCCTCATTACCGACAAAACCAAAAGATCTGCCCCAGTCGCGGATATGCCCCCCTATAATGGTTCTCCCCCTCAAACCTTCCTGATTTTATCCATCGTCAGGTAAGGACGTTGATTTTTTCTGGCCAAAATTTTGAGGCCGTGCCCGGAACTCCGCCCTGTTTGAACATGACCCGCCTGCCCGGCACAGGCCCGGCAAGGTTTGCCGTCCTGGGCGACACATAACTGGCACGAAGGTTGCTAGTTACACTGTGCGGAACCCAGGAGGATAAAATGACCTTTATCAAAACCCCGACAAGGGTGCCCTCACGGCACCCGAATAAATTTCCCCGGCTGGCAATGACCCTGTCGCTGATATGTGCGACGGCCTTGTTATCGGGGTGCAACACCATGCGTCGCCTGTCAGAAGTTGGCGAGGCACCGAAACTGTCGGGAATCAATAACCCGACCCAAAGCCCCGGCTATCGCCCGGTCAGTATGCCCATGCCGGCGCCCCAGGTTGCCGAAAGCAACCCGAATTCGTTGTGGCGCACCGGGGCGCGGTCCTTTTTCAAGGATCAGCGCGCCAGCCAGGTGGGTGACATTTTGACCGTCAGCATCGCGATTGATGACAAGGCGCAATTGGCCAATACCACCGCACGCACACGGAAAAATTCCGAAGATATGGGGATTCCGTCGTTACTGGGGCTGGAAAGCCAGTTTACCAAGGTTCTGCCCGAAACGATTGATCCGTCAAATCTGTTTAACATCGACAGCAATTCGTCCAATTCGGGCGGCGGCACGCTGGATCGTACCGAAACCATCGATTTAAAGGTCGCGGCGATTATTGTGCAGGTTTTGCCTAACGGCAATTATGTCATTCATGGCCGGCAGGAAATTCGCGTTAACGCCGAAGTGCGCGAAGTGCAGGTCGCCGGTGTCATCCGGGCCGCCGACATTACATCGGCCAATACCGTATCCTATGACAAAATTGCCGAGGCCCGCATTTCATATGGCGGACGCGGCACCATTTCCGACGTGCAACAACCCCGGTATGGCAGCGAGATTATGGATATCCTGTTACCGTTCTGACCCTGTCAGATTGTGAATAAGGCTTCGGGGGTTCCGCAGACGGGCATGTTGCCCGCCCCGACGACCGGCTGGCAAGAAATTGCCAGCCGGTTTTATTATGCCGACATGACAACGCAGCACATTCCCCTTGTCGCAAAGGCACAAAATCTACCCGGCTTGCGCCCAAAAGAAAGGGACCGGTCTGTTTGGACCGATCCCTTGCCGGGTATCCCCGTTTTAGCGTTTCTCCCACAAGAAACGAATTTTTTCGGCTGCGGTTTCTAAGTCGATCCCGTCTTTTTACCGTATTTTTTTACCGCTGCGATCAATCGTCGCGGCGGGTACGCTCCATCCGCTCGTGGCGTTCCTGAGCTTCAATGCTCAGGGTTGCAATCGGACGGGCTTCAAGTCGTTTAAGGCTGATCGGTTCGTCAGTTTCTTCGCAGTAACCGTAGGATCCGTCTTCAATGCGGCGCAAAGCGGCGTCAATCTTGGAAATCAGCTTGCGCGCACGGTCGCGCGTCCGCAACTCAAGTGCCCGCTCTGTCTCCGCAGAAGCGCGGTCGGTAAGATCGGGTTCTTGCAATCCTCCGTCCTGAAGATTCGCCAATGTTTCTGATGATTCGTGCAAAAGTTCTGCCCGCCAGGCCAAAAGCTTCTGACGGAAATATTCCCGCTGACGCGGATTCATGAACTCTTCGTCCTCGGCGGGACGATAGTCAGGTGGTAATGTGATAGTCATGTATGCCCTCTATACAGGACTCACCGATCGCGCGGGAATATAGAGGCACCAGCCTATGCGTGCAAGCTGATTGAACAATTTCGCCAAATCTATCGTAAAAAAAACGGAAACAGGTTAAATTTCAACACCCTAAGGGAATTGCCATCAACTAACGCAAACCGGCAACATCCAGCTTTGCCAATTCAACCCGTGCGCGCAGTTCTATTTCATCGAGAACCTCACTTAACGCCGGATCGTCAACTTCTTCGCGTTGTTTTCCCACAACATCAACCAGTTGCGCCAGTTGCGACGCCGGAAGGCCACCGCCCAGCAAGGCCTGACGCACCCGGTCAAGCTGATCAAGCAGCGTCTTTGCGCGTGCAACAGAGCGTTTACGCGGGGAATCCAGCGCGTCACCGCTTTGCTGCAGGGCCAGTAACGCATCAAGCGCGCTGACCGATGATGGCGCATGCAATCCACCCGCCGCCGCAGCCCGTTCCGGCCCCGGGCCATTGGAACGCATGGCATTGGCAAACCCCTGGTCATTACCACCAGTGCCCGAAGCCTTGCGTGTCGACGCACCCGATGTGGTGCCTTTTGATCCGCTAACCTTCATTTTGTCTACTGCCTTATTTTTGCGTTCCAGGCCCATATAACGACCTGCCGGAAAATCACGATCAATTCCGTATCCTGCCCTATATCTGGCGACAAATTGATCCTTTGTCGAGTCTTCCCCAAAGTCAGCGTTTCAGCAACCGGAAAAAAATGCCGGGTCAGGCCGCCAGCGGCTCCTTTTCATCAGCCAGATGGGCATAAGCAGCTGAATTTACTGGAACCGTTTAAATTTCCCTAACGCGCGAACCTTGTGAATGCTCGATTGGCACGTTTTTCGCTTTGTATCTGGCGAAGGCATTTCACAATGCCTGTCAGCCCAGTTAACCGGCGTAACTTTCGCCCCCGACACAGCGGAATGACCAACATGATCAAGCGTCTTGGCAAATATGCATTTCAGGCAGCGATTATCGCAGCGCTGGGCATTTTCGCCCTGGCCCCCATATCAGCCGCCCATGCCCAGTCCCGCATCAAGGACATCGCCGATTTTGAAGGCGTCCGTGACAACATGCTGGTGGGTTATGGCCTGGTCGTTGGTTTGAACGGCACGGGCGACGATTTGAAAGACGCCGAATTTACCCGCCAAAGCATGGTTGCCATGCTCGAACGACTGGGCATTAACGTGCGCGACCAGATCGAAAACCTTGATTCCGACAACATCGCCGCTGTGATGGTCACAAGCACCCTGCCGCCCTTTTCGCGCCAGGGGTCGAAAATTGACGTCAATATCAGCGCGATTGGCACCGCCAAAAGCCTTCAGGGTGGCACCTTGCTGGTAACCCCGCTGGTCGGTGCCGACGGCGAAGTTTACGCCGTTGCCCAGGGGCCGGTTGCCGTTGGCGGCTTTAGCGCGCAGGGCAATGCCCAAACCGTGGTAAAGGGTGTTCCAACCGCCGCACGCATTGCCAACGGCGCCATTATTGAACGCGAAATCGACTTTAATCTGAATGCGATGAAAACCATGTCGGTGGTGCTGCGCAACCCCGATTTCACCACGGCACGTCGTATTTCCAACGCCATTAACGCCTATCTTGGCGAGGTTGCCTCCCGTCCCAGCGACCCTGGCACTGTTCGCCTTACCGTGCCGGACCGCTATAACAAGGATGTGGTGGCGTTACTGACCGATATCGAACAGTTGCGCGTCGAACCGGACCAGATTGCCAAGGTGGTGATTGATGAATCGACCGGTACCATTGTTATGGGCGAAAATGTGCGCATCAACCGCGTTGCCATTGCCCAGGGCAACCTGACCATCCGGGTCACCGAAACCCCGCAGGTCTCCCAACCTTCGCCTTTCTCGCAAGGGGGCACCACCACCACCGTCCCGCGCACCGATGTGCAGGTTGACGAAGGGGCGGACAAAAAGCTGGGAATTCTCGATACCGGTGTCACGCTTCAGGAACTGGTTAGCGGTTTGAACAGCCTGGGCGTTGGCCCGCGCGACATGATCACAATTTTGCAGGCCATCAAGGCATCCGGTGCCCTTCAGGCCGAAATCGAGGTGATGTAATGATGATTGATGGCACAAGCGCCCTTATGGCGCAGGCACAAACCAGCGCACAAGCCAGCAAGGCATCTTCCATTGCCTCACAGGCAAGCGGGCTTGGTAACGGCAAGCACAAAACACTGGCACAAGCCGAGGAAGCCGGCAAAAAATTTGAAAGCATGTTTCTGTCGCAAATGCTGAGCCACATGTTTGAAGGGATCGAAACCGATCCGAATTTTGGCGGCGGGCATGGCGAAACAATGTTTCGATCCATGCTGGTTGACCAGTACGCGCAAAAAATGACCAGCGCGGGTGGCGTAGGAATTGCAGATGCCGTTACACGCGAAATCCTCAAGACGCAGGGAGCCTGATATCATGACAACGGAACAGATGGTAATTGAGCTGAAAAGCGTCACTTTTGACCTGATTTCGCTGCTGGAGCGCGAAACCGAGGGTATGCGCACCCTTGAAACGGCAGAATATGACCGCTTCGTTGCGGAAAAATCTGCCCTGTCGATGCAATATGAACAGCTGGTGCTGGAATTGCGGACCCGGGCGGAAGACCTGAAAAACATGCCCGAAGACGAAAAAGTTGAACTGCGCGAATTGCAGGCCCGTTTTCAGGAAGCTGCAAAGCGCAATATGCGTGCGCTCAAGGCTGCCGAAATCACCAACCAGCGCATGATTGACACCATCGTTCGTGCAGTCAAAAGCCGCGCCAATGAACAGGTCACAACCTATAACCGGGGCGGCTATGTCAATAGCCCGGTCGGTCGGGGTTACAACACCACCAAAAATCGCGGCACTCTTTCCATCAGCCTGAACGAAACGTTTTAAGGCACAGGGGAAATACCATGTCACTGACACAGGCCCTTAATTCGGCAATTTCAGGTTTGAATACCGCGCAGTCGCGTATTTCGATTACGTCATCGAACATCGCCAATGTGAATACAGCTGGCTATTCGCGTAAAATTGCCGGTCAGGAATCGATTACCCTGAACGGTCAGGGTGCCGGTGTTCAGATTGGCGATGTCACCCGCAATGTAAATGCAGGCCTGCAAAGTGAATTGCGCGGCGAACTGGGCAAAGCCGGCACCGCCGAAGTCCGTGATGAATTTTATCAGCGCGTTCAGGTGCTGTTTGGCACCCCGCAGTCAAACTCGGCCATCAGCCAGCGCATCAGCGACCTTTCCGACGCATTTGAACAGCTTAACAGCACCCCGGAACAAAACTCGCCCAAGGTGCAGGTTCTTGCGGCAGCAACACAGCTTGTCGACTCGTTTGGCAAACTGTCTGATCAAATTCAAACCCTGCGCAGTGATGCCGATGACAGCATTAACCAGGAAATCAATGACGCCAATTCATTGCTAAGCCAGATTGCCAAGCTCAATACCGACATTGTCCGGCTTGGCAATATTGACCAGCCGACCACCGAGTTGCGCGACCAGCGCGACCAGAAGGTCAATGCGTTATCGAAAATTATCAATACATCGACCTACACCCGCGAAGATGGCTCGATGGTTATTTTCACCGCCAACGGCTCGCGTCCCTTGTTGGACCGCAGCCCCGTCACGCTGAATTTTTCGCCAACTGCAGGCTACGAGCCAGGGTCAAGCGGCTCTGGCATTTCACTGGATGGCGTTGATATTACCGACGAAATCAAATCGGGCACCTTGCGCGGGCTGGTCGATATGCGCGACCAGGATTTGCCCCAGCTTGCCGACCAGATCAACGAGCTGGCCACCCAGTTGCGCGACGCCATTAACGCCGAACACAATAAAGGCTCGGCCTTTCCGCCGCCCACCAACCTGACCGGTTCGCGCCAGATCGAAGGTACTGATCCTTTGGCAGCGACCGGAACTTTTCGTGTTGCGGCCCTTGGCACCAACGGCGACATTGTAAGCTATTCCGACATCGACCTGTCGACCCTGCCTAGCCCGGCAACTGTTGCCGATCTTGTCACCGCGATCAACAGCTCATCCTCGGGCGCTGATCTACAGGCAAGAATTGCCGACGGTCGCCTGGTGATCGAAGGTAAAAACGGCAATCGGGTTGCTGTAAACGAACTCGATAGCGCGGTCACACTTAGCGATGGCCGCAGCCAGGGCCTGTCGCATTACTTTGGCCTGAATGACCTGTTTACGACGGCAAAAAATTCCAGAATCCTGACATCGACCGCCATGCCCGATGCGTCATCTGCTCTGGGTGTTTCGGGAACATTAACATTGTCGGCAGGAAGCGGCACACTGGCAACGCCAATAAGTGTCAGCTACACCAATGGCGATAACCTGACGACAATTCAGAACAAACTGCGCGGCCAGCTAACCGGTGCGCTGGGCCTGAGCGCGGATCAGGCATCGAACATGGTTTATATCGCCAATGACGGTGATCGTGCGCGCCTGGTTATTTCAAGCGATGCCAACATGTTCGCAACAGATACCGGCAACCTTTCAAGCAAAATCGGCCTGACCGAAGACCAGCCCGACATGACCGGCAGCCTGACCGTTTCGCAAGATATCGTCAACGATCCGTCGCGCCTGTCGCGCGGTACGTTAAATGCCGATGTTTATCAATCAGGCTCCGCCTCGGGTAGCGGCATCAAGATTGCCGATCCCGCAGCCACCCTGCCTGGTCTGGGCACACCGGCATCACCGCCGGCCCCGGCTGGCACGAACTATACACTCAGCATTACCGGCAGTTTCGGAACGGTTCCCATTTCCTATAATGGCAGCACCGATTCCCTTAACAGCCTTGCCGCCCGCATCAACGCCAATTCCACCCTTACCGATAACAACATTAACGCCGAAGTGTATTTCGACGGATCCGCCGGGTCTTACAAGATCCGCATTCAGGATGCCGGGGGCGAATCATTTTACATTAGCGACAATTTTGCCTCCATGCCCTCTGCCGGGGGGACGGATACCAGCCTGGTTGAAACGTTGGGCCTTGGCATTCCTTATGGTATTCGTGAAGGTGACAATTCGTCGGCGGCAAGTCTGGCGGGGGCGTTATCCCGTACCGATATCAACTTTGATGCAGCAGGCGGGTTATCGCCGGAAAAAACATCGCTGATCGATTATGCCGCCAGCATTATCAGCACCGCATCGACCAAAGCCGCGACTGCAAGCGATGCGAACGAGTTCCAGAACACGCTGGCAAATGATCTTGATACGCGAATTCAGAACGAAGCCGGCGTTAACCTTGATGAAGAAATGTCCGACCTTATCATCTTCCAGCGCGCATACTCGGCCTCGGCCAAGGTTATATCGACGGTTGATGAATTATTTGATACGTTGCTGAATGCAGTTTAATATTCTGCATGTGATGGAGAATTAGAATGGTAACCCGGGTAGCAACCTTTACCACTCATACATTGTTAAGCAACCAGGCGCTGAAAAACGCGGCAAAATATAGCGAGCTCAGCACGCAGTCGAGCAGCGGCTACAAGTCGCGCGACTATGCCGGCATCGCCAGCGACACCCAGCAGTTACTTAATCTTGAAGGCTCGCTTACCCGCAATGGCCAGTATCTAAACAACATTACCGAGGTAAAACTGCGGTTGCAAAACATGGAATCGGCCACCGATTCCATGACCGATATTGCCACACGCATGAAAACCCTGCTGCTACAGGGCCTTAGCAATTCACAGGCGGACGACCTTAACCTGGATGAAGAAGGCAAACAGGCTCTTAACCAGGTTCAATCCCTGCTTAACACCACTCTTGATGGCCGTTACCTGTTTGGCGGCGCCACCACCGATACGGCGCCGGTCAATTTCGACTCGGCCCCGATTCCCAACACCTATTTTGCAACTGTCAGCGGCTTCCCCAGTTCCCTGCTCAGTACACTCGGCGGCACTGTTGGCGGTAGCCTGGACATTAACGGGCAAACCGTTACCTATGCGCCATCCGACACCGCACAGGACCTGGTAAACCAGATCAACCAGCTCTCACCGCCACCGGCGATTGCGTCGGTTCGCGCTGATCCGGGAACCAACAATTACCGTCTTGTAATCGAGGATTTTTCCGGTAATCCCATGTCGATTACGGAAACCGGTGGCGGCAACCTACTTGATGGCCTGTCACACAACCCCGCACTGGCCACCGATACCGGCTATTATCAGGGCGACCAGAAACATCTTTCGGCCCGGGTCGACGAAGAATATTCTGTCAAATATGGCGTCAGGGCCGATGACCCTGCCTTTGCCAGCCTGATTGCCGGTTTGCGCATTATCAGCACATCCACCGACGAGGACTCGTTGCGCATTGCAATGGGGCATATTGACAATGCAATTGAAAACCTGCCCAATGTGACATCAAAAATTGGTATCGACACAAAAAACGTTGAAACAATTGAATCCCAGCACGAGGATTTTAAGGTTTTTGCCAACAATGCCATTTCCAACATTGAAAATGTCGATGTGCCGCTAACGCTGGCGGAACTTGAACAATATAACACCGCCTTGCAGGCAAGCTTCCTGACCATTTCCAAGTCCGCAGATCTTTCCCTTGTCAATTATCTGCGTTAAGGCTTGATATAAAACATGGAAGCCACAGCAAAACTTGACGATCCTGCCAGAAGGCATCACATGTTTGATGTGTTACATTGGGGAAAGACAGCGGGAAATGACCACTCAGCCAATTGATGAAGCCAACGTACCCAAATCGATTCTTGTAGAAACCCGGTTTGGCGATATTGAATTTGTCTGGGACAAAGCAATTTATATGCCGGTCGGTTTGCTTGGATTTACCGATCAGCATGTTTTTGGTCTGGCCAACATTCCGGGCAAAAACCTTGACCAGTTCAAACTGTATCAAAGCCTGACGGACGCAGACCTGTCATTTATTGTTGCCCCTTACAATTCCGATAGCGGCATTTATGACGCTGCCGACATTGAACGGGCTGGCAAAAGTCTGGCGATCCCACAGGAAGACCTGGCTATTTTGCTAATTGTAACGGTGCGTCCCACCGGAACCGATCAAAACTTTGCCATGTCTGTTAATTTGCAGGCACCGGTTATTATCAACACCAGCCGTCAGATTGGGTGGCAGCACATCATGCCGCACGACAAATACCCTGTCCAACACGATATCTGACGGCCGACTCAAGACACGAAACGACCTGGTTTTCGCTTCGTGAAGACTTTCCCTCGCTTACCGGATTAACCAAATATTAACCGGTAAAAACTGAAACCCGTTATTATCACTAGACAATTCGGGATTTCAAAAAACACTAGACTCTATCTTGGCAGTTGGGTATATTTTGACTATCGAATCGGCATCCCTTGGTCAAGAAGATCTTGGTGCCATCCGGCGAGTTTGCCGGGTTTGATTGGCAAAATCGCCAATTGCAAGTGATCCATGTAGGAGTATATCACTATGTCTTTGAACATTATTTCCAACTATGCCGCCAACGTTGCACACCGTAACCTGCAGGCTTCCGATGACATGGCGACCCGTTCGCTCGCCAAGCTGTCTTCTGGTACCCGCGTTGTGTCTGCACGTGACGACGCAGCTTCCATGGCCATTGGCGCTCGTTTGAACGCTGAAAGCCAGTCGTTGAAAACAGCAACGGTTAACGTTGGTCAGGCCAACTCGATGCTGCAGATCGCCGATGGCGGCATGGCTACCATCGACAACGTTCTCGTTCGCATGAAAAGCCTTGCTGTTCAGGCATCTTCAGGCAACCTGTCGGACACCGAACGTGGCTTCCTCGACGACGAATACGGCAACTTGACCGACGAAATCAACCGTATCTCGGCAACTACCAAATTTAACGATGTTCAGTTGCTGGGTTCTGGTGGTGGTACGGAAGTTGATCCGACTGCAATCGGCACTGCTGTTACTTCGGCTGCCGGTGTTCAGAGTATGACCTTCTCTCCGAACTCGCCGATTGCTGCGACTGACACCATCTCCTTCGACATGCAAGCAACTGCTGGCAGCACGATCCTGACCGTATCGAACGGCACCGTTCAGCAGTCTATCGACGTAACCCAACTTGCTACCGGTGGCACTGAAGAAATCGGTATTGGCCAGACCAAGACACTGAACTTCGATCAGCTCGGCATTAAGCTGACCCTGAACGAAAACTTCGGCGCTTCAGCTGTCAACGCTGCTGCCAACGCTAATGACTGGGATGGTGACACTGCTTCTGACGCTGCCAACGCGACGATTGGTTTACGTACGACTTCGGCTTCTGCTGCTCTTGCTCCGGTTGACTTCCAGATCGGTTCTGGCAGCACCACCAACGACCGCTTCACTATCAATCTGAGCGCCGTTGACGCTGGTACGCTGGGTACTGTTTCAGGCACAACTGCCCTGCAGAGCACTGATCTGACCAACCAGGCGAACGCACAGGCCGCAATTGACATCGTTGGTAACTCGATCAACGATCTGCAGAGCGCACGTGCCAATATCGGCGTATATCAGAACCGTCTTGACTTTGCCGCTCAGAACCTTTCGACCACGCAGGAAAATACCGAAGCCGCCCGTTCGACCCTTATGGACCTCGACGTTGCTTCGGAAATGACCACGTTCAGTTCGAAACAGGTTCTGGTTCAGTCTGGCGTTGCCATGCTGGCGCAGGCCAACCAGATGCCGCAGAACCTGCTGCGTCTGTTGCAGTAATCCGGATATTCGTAAAGGAACGGGGGATATTCCCCCGTTCCTTATACGGATTATCCTATGTCGATTTAGTCGGCACGGGAGGCCCAAATGGAAATTACCCAGTCGTTATCGCCGCTTCATGGTTCCGTTTCTTCTTCGAGCGGTTCTGCTGCGGCTACAGGTATTTCTGCCCCTGGGCTGTCATCGGTAAATTCGGGCACTTCTTCGGCCCCTGCAACTGTTGCACCGGTATCAAGATATCAGGCATCCGGGGATAGTGCCCCGATTGATGCGACGGATCAGTTAAAACAGGCATTTGCCGACCTTGACCTTACGGGTCGCCCTATCGACAATTATCGGGTTGAACTGAATTTCAACCGCGATACCGGGCGGGTTGTTGCCAAGGTAACGGATCGTACAAACGGCGAGATTCTTCGTGAAATTCCGTCAAAGGAACTTCAAAACCTGTTTTCCCAAATTCGTGATTATCTCGGTACCTTTGTAAACGAAGAAGCCTGATTTTCACGCACATGCGTGACAGGCATAGTATTTGCGTATAAATCTGCGCATAATCGTTTTCGGGCAAAATTTGCCCAGCTTTCGTTACCGGGAGACGCATCATGAGTGGCGTCAATTTAAACAATGTCTATGTCGGCGATAATGGCCGAATTCAGCTTTCTGGGTTGAGTTCCAACATCGACTTTGTCGATGTTGTTGACCAGATGATGAAGGCACGCCGCATCCCGGCTGACAACCTTGAAAAGCGCATCGATGCGAATGACGAGAAACTAACCTCGCTACGCGAACTTCAGGACCTGGTCAAGACCCTGCAAGGCTCGATCTCGACCCTGTACGGTGCCGCAAGCTTTGATCAGTCTAAAAACACTTTTGCTTCAAAACAGGTTTTTTCTACATCCGCAGATGGCAATGCCGCCAACCTGATATCGGTCAGCGCGAGCAACAACGCAGCGACCGGCAGTTACAAATTTGTCATTGATGAAATCGCGTCGAAGCACAAAGTTGGTACTGACACAATCAGTATGAACCCCGACGACGATATCAGCACCGCCCTTAACAGCAGCGGCACGGCGATAGGCACAGGCAGCTTCACCGTTGGCTCCAGTAAGGGCAGCGTCCAGATTGACGTTTCGGCAACCGATTCCCTTAAGGATATCCGGGACAAAATCAACACGGTTACCGGCACAACCGGTGTTCAGGCGTCTGTGGTCAAGGTTGCAGATGGCCAGTCAACCATCATTCTGACATCGACCGAAGAAGGTTCGACAGGCCGCATGACCCTGTCTGACGATACGGGCAATGTTCTGGAAAATTTAGGCGTTCTTGCGCTGGATTCCGGCACAGGCACCATGCAGATCGACCCGGCAAAAGAAATTAATGCCGGAAATGATGCCAAATTTACGATGGACGGTGTGTCGATTACCCGTTCGAGCAACGACATTGACGACCTGGTCGATGGCCTGTCGATCAGCCTGTATGATGCTGAACCGGGCATGACCATCAATGTCGAGGTTGAACAGGATCTGACAGCGGCGAAAAGCGCCATCCTGGGTTTTGTTGACGCCTATAACGCGGTCAAATCCTATATCAACGAAAAAACCTATGTTGATCCGCAAACCAACAAAGCAGCTGAAGGTTCTGTGTTGCTGGGTAATTCGGCGGTCAAATCAATCGAAACCAGTCTTCAGCAAATTGTCGGCTCTACCCCATTTCGCGCGTCCAGCAATGATAGCGATCTGGCAGTATTGGCGCAGATCGGTATTAGTCTGACGTCGGCGGCCTCAACGGGCGGCAGCGCAGATACAAAATATTCAGCAGGCACGCTTGAGCTGGATGAAACCAAGCTAAACGAAATGCTGATCAACAATGTTGATGAGGTGGCAGAACTTTTTAACTTCAAAGCCACTAGCGACAATCCGGCATTGACGATGACCAGCTTTAACGGAAATACAGGCGCTGGCGAATACGCGTTTTCGGTGACCAAGGACGCCGCAGGTACCATTACCAGCGCCACTTACACCCTGAACGGCGAAACCAAGAACGCGACCATTAATGGCAGCAGCCTGTCGACTGCCGACGGGATGAAAATCTTTTATAATGGTGCGGCTGGTGCAACGGAAACCGCGACAATCAAAACCTCTGTTGGTTTGGGTGCCCGGTTACAATTTGCCATGCAGGATATGCTCGACAGCAAAGACGGCAGCCTTCCGCAGGAAATTAATGCCGTTGAAACGCAAAACACAACTTTCGGCGAAAAAATTGACCGGATCGATACCCGTATCGCCGGCCAGCGTGAAGTGATGATGAACAAATTCATCAATATGGAACAGGCCCTTGCCCGGATAAAAAATGTCCAGAGCTCTCTTGATGAGTTGATGGCTGCCGGAAAAAGCGATAGCTAGGTGATCGACGCCTGACGTCAACCACCACCACTTGAATGTCAAGGATATAGCATGAATACAAACGCAGCCCGCGCCTATGGCGACCAACAGGTCAACACAGCATCGCCGGCACAGATGGTTTACATGCTGTATAACAAGGCCATTTCGGTACTTCAGGAAGCCATCAAGGCAATTGATGCCAACGATATTCAGGCACGTTGCAATGCCAATTGCCGTGCAATGGAAATTATTGCCCATTTGTCGGGGACGCTTGACCTTGAACAAGGTGGGGAAATTGCCCGCAATTTGCAGGAAATCTATCGTTTTTCAACGACCCACCTGATGAAGGTTGACCGTTATAACGACAAGCAGGCCGCACAGGATGTTATTGGCCTGCTAACCCCAATGCGGGATTCCTGGGCCATTCTGGCGCGCAAAAGTGCGGACGAATTGCGTCAGGCTGTTCAGGGTGCCAAGGATGGCAACGCAGACCAGCAAGATATGTCCCAGTCAGCACCCGCCGATGCCGAAAAGAACGGCGACACGGCAGAAACGGGGACCAAAGAACAACCACGCCCTTCCGGCATTTCCATTTCAGCTTAACATTTTGCAAGCTGACAGGGACTGGTTTCACATACCCGCATCCCTGCACAAGGCAAGGCATCCCAGGCCTGATTACGGGTTGCCTTAACGAAACATACTTGAATTCTGTTTGTGTCCCCCGATCCGTGATTGGGGGATTTTCTTTTGCGCGTTCCTTCCCGCACCCGTCTGCCGCATATTTTGCATCCGTGCATTCCACCCGAGGGATTACAACCGCCCGGCTGGGTGGCTTGGCATAGCTGGGCCAGGCAGGGATATTTTGGCCGATGGCCGAATTTACCGACCAGAAACCCCACGACATTTGTATCGGCAAAAAATGCCGCATCCATCGCCCCTGCCCTAACATATTGATCACAATTAACATTTGGTAAACATCGAAACTGGCCCGCCACTTGCATTATCTATTGCAGACTTACAAAAGGGACCGTGTCATGCACAGCTCTGCGATCGATAAAATCAGTACACCGACCATATCGGTGCCCGCGCAGAACCAACCTGCCAGCAGCAGTGTGGCCTTCGCCGACATCATGGAAAAGGTACAGGCGGACCGGGCAGACACCGCTGCCCGATCCCAAAAACACCCGGCAAATACTGCCGCCGACACCCTGGCATCGCGCGACAACCGCAGCGACCAGGACCGCCGGGCTGTGGCTGAAGACACACCGGATGAGGATCGTGACGCGACGCCGCGTACCGATCGCAACGACGACACGCGCCCCCGCAAAGCGGACAATACCCAAAAAGACAAAGTCGACCACAAGGACGACACAGACACGCCTGACAAAAATGTCGCAAAAAACGACGCGTCAGATGAAAAACCGGTTAAAGAATCCACACAGGACGACACCGGTGCTGCGAAAGATCAAACCGCAGCCAGCGAAGATAACAACACGACAGCAGACACGAGCAAACCTGCAAAAGACAGCACCGAAACGACAGCCAAGGCCGGGGATGAAACCACAGCCGAAGCCATCGCCGGTGCCAGCCAGCCTGTTATTGCCAGCCAAACACCCATAGGGGTGCCAGGCGTGCCGGGCGCACAGGCTGCCACAGTAACAACGGGGGATGGCGCATCCGCCAAGGACGCGCTGTTATCGTCAACCGCCCTGTCGCAATCGGCCACGGCCAATGGCACCGCCCAAAATGATGGCAGTGCCGCCAAAACCATGCAGGCCGCAGCCCTGACCGGGACAGATGCGAATGGCGATACATCAACCGGTACGGATGCCAAAGCCGGGTTTGAAGCCGCCCTTAAGCAGCAAACACCCGGTAATGGCAAGGCCGACGCCAATGCCGGTAATGGCAACAGCCAAAACAGCCCCAATAACGGGGCAAATAATACTGGTGCCAACGCACCAACTGCAAACGGTGCAGCCCAGCAAGGCACAAATACGGCTATGGCAAATCTTGCCGCCTTGCAAAATGCGGCAGCCCCCCAGGCAACGACGACACAAACAGCGACATCGGCCACCGGTGGAACAGCCGCAATCGGGGCAACGGATGCCACGAACGGGGCGGTGCCTGGCGTTGCCGGACAAACCGTTAACGGCACAACCACCGCCACCGCACAGGCCGCCGCCAACCAGGCTGGGCGGGGTGCGGCAGCCGCTGAAACTGTTCAGCAACAGGTCGCCGTTCAAATTAAAAAAGGTGCTGGCGATGGCGTTGACCGGATTTCCGTGCAACTGCGCCCCGAACATTTGGGCCGCGTCGATGTGAAGCTGGAAATTTCCCATGATGGCCGGGTGCAAACCGTAGTTCAGGCCGATAACCGCCAAACCCTGGACATGTTGCGCCAGGATGTCAAAGGCCTGCAACAGGCGTTGCGGGACGCGGGTCTGAATGCCGATTCACAAAGTTTTACCTTTGAACAGCGCCAGGATGGCGGACAAGGGCAAAACCCGAACCAGAATAGCGGCAGTAACGGGCGCGCAGGTGCCTCCCGCCCGAATGAAGGCGATATTATCAGCGGTGCCGAACTGGCCCAGCATGTTGCTGTGGGCTATGGCATCAATTCCAACGGCCTTGTCGATATACGCATTTAGCCCGGGAGATAAAAGATGACGGTTTCTTCCTTAACCAATATCGGTCTTCAGACCTCGAATGGGAACGCTTCTTCGTCAAATTCGGCCGCATCGCTGTCACAGAACTTCGATACCTTCCTGACACTGCTGACCACGCAGTTAAAAAACCAGGACCCGACCTCGCCGATGGAAAGTGATAAATTCACCGACCAGCTCAGCCAGTTCGCCCAGGTGGAACAAGGTATTCAGACCAACAAGAACCTTGAGAACCTGCTGACCATGCAAGGCCAGCAACGCCAGCTTTCGGCCCTGTCCTATGTCGGCGCAGAAATCGAGGCCGTTGGCGATACCAACTGGCACACGCCTGGCGAAAACCTTGATTTCAAATACAATATTTCGCCCGAAGTGCCGTCCGCCCAGCTTCAGATCGTCGATCAGGAAGGCAAAACGATTTATTCCGAAACAGTCGAAGATGTATCGGGTGTTCAGACCTTTAGCTGGGATGGCAAGAACAATTCCGGCACGGATGTTGCCGAAGGTGCCTATACCCTGGTTATCAAACCGCTGGGTAAAGACGGCGAAACCTTCAAGGATGAGAAGGGCAAGGAAGCCTCGGTCTCGATTGGCATCGTCGGCAAGGTCGATAGTGTCGACATTGGCGATAACGATATTTACCTGCGGATTGGCGATGTTTCGGTTCCGTTCACGACCCTGACCAACGTCAAACTGGCCGCAACTGCCTCTGATAACGCCAGTGATGGCAACTCCGGAACAGGTAGCACCGGAAACGATGGCGACGATACGGCGAGCGACGAAGCCGCCTGATTGATCGACCACTTTTGAACCTAACAGCCTGTAAGCGCAGGAGATAAAAATGAGCCTTTTCGGTGCAATGATTTCCGGTGTATCCGGCCTTAACGCCCAGAGCCAAAACCTTGGTGTTATTTCGGATAATATCGCGAACCTTAATACTGTCGGTTATAAAAGCACCGTGGGTCGGTTTTCGACCCTGGTGACGCAATCGGCAACCAACACCAACTATACGCCCGGTGGCGTGCAGTTTCATCCGACAGCCCTGATCAGCAAACAGGGCCTGTTGCAGGCAACGTCATCGACAACGGCAGTTGCCATTTCGGGCGACGGTTTTTTCCTGGTGCGCGATACCGCAACCCCGGGCGAAGACAGCGAACTGTTCTTTACCCGCGCGGGCGACTTCAAACCCGACGATAACGGTTACCTTAAGAACACTGCCGGCTATTATGTGCAGGGCTGGGCAACCGACCGTAACGGCCAGTTGCTTGATAAAACCGGTGCTGTCACATCATCGAACAGCTCGGCTGCGGGCGATTTGCAAATTCTCGACATCAACTCGATCCTGACAGCCGCAGCATCAACCACCAAAATCGAATTTGGCGCGAACTTTAACGCCAACGAAACACCGTTGAACGGAACGCCAACCACGTCGAGCACCGCCGGTATTACCGCCGATACAACGGACCTGACAACACTGGGCATGGCCGCAGGTGATTCTTTTGACATTACAGTTGGCACCGGTGCCACCCAGACCGTTACGATCGGAGCAGGCGAAACCCTGAACAGTCTGGCTGCCAAAATTTCGGCCCTGACCGGCGTAACCGCAACGGTTGATACCACCAGCACCAACCACACCTTGTCAATTGCCTCGACCGACCCCGAGGAAACGCTGACACTGGCAGACAACAACAACACGCCGCTGGCGGCCCTTGGTTTTGGCACCCTGACAACGACGGCTGCCTTTACACCAGGTGCAGGTAACATTGCATCGGGCTCGATTACGGCCAACAATTCCCTGCCGATCACGGTTTATGACTCATTGGGGACAGCCCACAAACTGAACCTTCAGGTGATCAAACTCGGGCAGAATAAATGGGGCTATGAACTGACCGGGGCCACCACCACCGGCGAGCTTGATACAGCCGCCCATCCCAATGGCCTGATTGCATCGGGCACCATGACCTTTGACGGGAACGGCGCGCTTAAAACCTTTACCGACGAAGGGGGCCTGTCGCGGGTTAATCAACCCGTTACCGGGATCACATGGACCAACGGTGCGGAACCCAGTTCCTTTACCCTGGATGCCGGTACAATTGGCCAGACGGACGGCATTACCCAGTTTGCTGCCGGAACCGACGCCAACGGCAACCTGGTTGACTACACCACCCACTTCATCAATCAGGATGGTGCCCAGGCCGGTACAATGGTGAATTATGGCTTCACCGAAGATGGTTTCTTGCAGGTCGAGTTTGCCAATGGTGTCAAACGCCCGGTCTACAAACTGGCCGTTGCCACCTTTGAAGCCCCCGATCAGCTGGAAAACCATACCGGCAACGTTTATCGCCAAACCCGTGAATCCGGTGACTATCTGTTGCGTGAACCGGGCCTGAACGGCGCGGGTTCGGTTGTGGCATCCGCACTTGAATCCTCGAACGTCGATCTGGCCGAGGAATTCACCAACATGATCGTGACCCAGCGGGCCTATTCGGCGAATACCAAAACCATCACCACAACGGATGAAATGCTCGACGAGCTGATTCGGGTGAAACGTTAATCTCAGGCTGGCGCGGGTTAAGTTCCCGCGCCATTGCCACGGCAGTTTCTGCCACAGGCTTACTGTTAGGGACTCGCCCGGCTTTGGCCGGGCTTTTTTTTCGTCAAACCAGTACCTACATAGTATATGATCGTGCTTTCAACCCAAGATGCCCGAGCGCGGACATTGGTGGGCAAAAATTGCCGGTCGTTAACCTGTTCTTCAACTTGCCCCCCTATTCGTGATAGGGGTTGGTTAGCGTCATGACGCCAGACCAGTTTGGGAATTGGGGTGACCGAGCGGGATAGGAGCAGCCTGAATGGGCGGCATTTTACAGACTCTCAAGAGCCTGGGGCCGACACGTCTGATGGCGTTGTCGGGCGTTGGCCTATTGTTGATTGTGTTCTTTGCTTTTTTGATTTTGCGTGTCTCACAGCCAAATATGGATTTGCTGTATCGCGACCTGTCACCGGCCGATGCCGGGCAGATCGTTGACCGTCTTGAAAGCCAGCAGGTCGATTATCAATTGCTTAAGGGTGGCACCGAAATTCTGGTTCCCGCGGACCAGGTAAACCGTATGCGCATTTCCATGGCCGAAGCCGGACTGCCATCGGGGGGATCGGTCGGTTATGAAATTTTCGACAAACAGGACGGCATGGGTTCGACCAGTTTCGAGCAAAATATCAACCATGTTCGTGCCCTTGAAGGCGAATTATCCCGTACCATTGCCTCGATTGATTCGGTGAAACAGGCGCGCGTGCATCTGGTTTTACCCAAACGGCAAATGTTTTCGCGCGAAACCCAGGAACCCAGTGCGTCCATTGCCCTGCAATTGCAAGGCAAAACGCTTGATGCCGAACAGGTAACAGCCATTCAGCACCTTGTTGCTGCTGCTGTGCCGCAACTGGTGCCCAGCAAGGTTTCCATCATTGACGAGCGCGGGCATTTGCTGGCCCGCGGCGACGGCGAACAGCAAACCGCCACCTTTCTGACCCAGACCGCCGATGAAATGCGCATCCGCAATGAAACCCGGTTGCGCAACACCATCGAAGACCTGCTGTCGCGCTCGCTTGGCTATGGCGAAGTGCGGGCCGAGGTATCGGTCGATATGAATTTCAACAAGGTCACCACCAATAACGAACGGTTCAACCCGGACGAACAGGTGGTACGTTCAAGCCAGACCGTTGACCAGACATCGACCAACACCGAAACCGATGGCACCGACCCGGTAACCCTGCAAAACAATCTGCCCGACCCGAACCTGGGCAACAACGGTGCCGGTAGCAACAGCCAGGAAAACCGGTCGGAAGAAACGGTTAATTACGAAATTTCCAAAACCACCACCACCAGCATCAAGGAAGTCGGCGAGATTTCGCGGGTGACCGTGGCGGTACTGGTTGATGGCACCTACACCACCGACGAAAACGGTGACAAGGTTTATCAGGAACGTTCGTCGGGGGATCTTGATAAAATTGCGGCTCTGGTGCGCAGCGCCATTGGTTATGACCCCAACCGCGGTGACCAGGTTGAAGTCATCAACATGAAGTTTGCTGATACCGGCGATATGTTCAGCGATGCACCGGTTGATACATTCCTGGGGCTTGATAAGGCCGAAGTCTTCCGCATTGCGGAAATGCTGGTACTGGCGATTGTTGCAATCCTTGTTATCCTGCTGGTGGTTCGCCCGCTTCTGACCCGTGCCTTTGAAACCTTGCCCAGTGCTGCTGACATGGCACAGCGCCAGTTGCTGACCGAAGATGGCAGCATGATGGAAGGTGGCACCCCTGCACTGGCGGGCCCGGCCCCTGTGCCTGGCGGGCACATGAATGAAGAGCATGACGAACTGATCAATATTTCGCAGGTTGAAGGCCGGGTTAAAGCATCCTCGGTCAAGAAAATTGGCGAAATCGTTGACAAACACCCGGAAGAGGCCCTGGCGATTATTCGCAACTGGCTTTATCAGGAAAACTAGGGTCGGGGCCTGTTCGAACGGGTGCAACGTTTGTTTGATATTTCTGATCCGGGGTTACGACCCCGGACTAACACCTGACAGATTGCCGAAATGATATGACTGCGATCGAAAAATTCAAATTTGAACTTAACTTTGATGATGCCGATACTGTCATCCGCCCGGCTGGCGCGGAAGAGGAACATTATTCGCTAAAGCGCAAATCGCAGCGCAAGAAAAAAGAAGAAGAAGATGTGCCGCCGCCGCCCCCGGCGATTTACACCGAAGAGCAAATGCAAACCATGCTGCGCGAAGCCGAAACACGCGCACGCGACGAAGCATTGGCACAAGGCCACGAACAGGGTTTAGCCCAGGGGCGCGAGGAAATTCTGACATCGGTACAAAAAACCGTTGCAGATACCGCCGGGCAAATTGCGGCCCGCCTTGAACATATTGATGAAATCCAGAAACGCGCCCAGGCAAGCATTGCCGAAGATGCAATTCATGTCACCCGTGCGATTGTCAAAAAGCTGCTTCCGGCGTGGACACAGGAAAACAATACCACCGAAATCGAAAGCATCGTTCGTCAATGCCTGTCCAACCTGTTTGATGCGCCCAAGGTACTGGTGCAGGTTGATCCCGATATTGCCGGGGAACTACAAACCCGCGTGGCCGAAATCGCCCGTAGTCGCGGTTTTTCGGGGCAAGCGGTTGTTGTTGGCGAAGCCAGCATTGCCAAAGGTGACTGCCGCGTTTCATGGGGCGATGGCACCGCGGTCCGCGATCAGGCGCGAACATGGGGGGAAATAAACGCCATTCTCGATGCCGCGATTGCCGCCCACCGCGAAGGGTTTGACCTTGACGACAACAACCCGATGGCGGACCCGGAAATTCAAAAAAGCCGTAAACCGGAACCCAAACCCGAAACGGTTACCGCCGACCCGGCCCCGGACGTAACCGCGCAGACCGAAACCGGGGACACACCTGCCCCGGCAACGCCGGAAACCGGAACGCACAGCACCGACCCGACCGGGCAAACCAGCCAGACAACAGAACGAAACATGCCTGATGATGCCCCACCGGCCCCCCAGGCCAGCCCTGCCGAAACACCGTATGGCACGGGTTTGAACCGCAATGGGGACCTCGCGTCCCCCGGCACAACCTGAACCCAAAAAAAGATAGCACTGGCTGTTTCAAACAATAGATTGCATCAGTGCGGTGATGAAAGCGACAATACGGGTTCGGCAGGCGCAATCCGTCCCGACACAAGCAGGAGAACAAAATGGCAGATGATGACGATCTTGAACTGTCCGAGCTTGATGATGACGATATCGAGCTGGAAGGCGAAGGAACAGAATTGCTGGCCGGACTCGATACCAGTGGCGAAGGGATGAAAACATCCAAGGATCTTGAAGCGGTATATGATATTCCCGTTCAGGTATCCGCCGTACTGGGAAAAGCGACGATGCAGGTAAGCCAATTGCTGAAATTGGGCCGTGGTGCTGTCGTGGAGCTTGACCGCAAGGTTGGGGAAGCTATTGATATATATGTTAACAACCGCCTGGTCGCCCGCGGCGAAGTGGTTGTGGTAGAAGACCGTCTGGGGGTGACCATGACGGAAATCATCAAATCGGAACGAAACTAGGCTGGTCAGAAGGATAGCTGTGAATGGCGGACGGGGGGACGAAGACGACGTTCGACATCGCAACGGTGGTCGGACTGACCGTCGGGTTTGCGCTGGTTATTGCGGCGATTTTCCTGGGGGGATCGCCCGGGGCATTTATTGACGTACCGTCAATCCTGATTGTGCTGGGGGGGACTGCCGCAATTACGGCGGTGTGTTTTGCCCTTGGCGAGTTTTTAGGGGTTGGCAGGGTTCTGGCTCGGACAATTTTTCATCCGTCGCGCAATCCGTCGGATGCCGCCTTGCAAATTTTGCAACTGGCTGAAATTGCCCGCAAAGGCGGTGTTCTGTCCCTGCAGGGACATCTCGACAGCCTGCTAAGCGAGGAATTTCTGTGGAAAGGGTTGTCGCTGGTTGTGGATGGCACCCCGCCCGAAGAAGTTGAAGGGATCATGCGCAAGGACATGAACGCCACCATTTCGCGCCACCAGAAAGGTGCCAGCATGTTAAAAAAGGCTGGTGACATTGCCCCGGCAATGGGTCTGATCGGGACATTGATTGGTCTGGTGCAGATGCTGGGTAACCTTGACGATCCGTCATCGATTGGCCCGTCAATGGCGGTGGCCCTTTTGACAACGTTTTATGGTGCGGTTTTGTCAAACATGGTGTTCATGCCGCTGGCCGCCAAACTGGAACGCAACTCGCAGGAAGAAGAATTATTGAACTCGGTCTATATGGTCGGTGCCGTGTCAATCGGGCGGCAGGAAAACCCCCGTCGCCTTGAAATGTTGTTAAATTCGATTTTGCCGCCTGCAAAACGGGTCAGTTATTTCGATTGATCACCGATTGCCATTTTTCGGTGACAAATCAATGGTATCAATGCACAGACACACAAAAAGCGGATCGGAAAGAGATTAGGTAATGCAGGTATTGATCGTTGGTGGACTGGGCGGCCAGATCGGCGCAGCCAGCAAGATCGCGATGGCGCGGGGTGCTTCGGTTCAATTGGCCGAAAGCGTTACGACAGCCTTGAACATCCTGCGCGCAGGCAAACGCATTGATCTGGTGATGGCCGATATTGCGCTTGATGTTGGTGCCCTGATCACGGCCCTGTCGACCGAACGTATCAGCGTGCCGGTGGTGGCCTGTGGTGTGGGAAATGACATTAACGGGGCCGTCAACGCCATTAAGGCCGGCGCGCAGGAATATATCCCCCTGCCCCCCGAAGCCGATTTGATTGCCGCCATTTTTGAAGCCGTAACCGAAGAAAGCCACGCCCTGATCCATCGTGATCCGCGCATGACAGAAACCTTGCGGCAGGCCGAACAGGTATCACGCAGCAACGCATCCATCCTGATCACCGGGGAAAGTGGCACCGGCAAGGAAATTCTCAGCCGGTTTATTCACCGTAAATCCAACCGGGCAGACAAGCCGTTTGTGGCCGTAAACTGTGCCGCGATCCCCGATAACTTGCTGGAATCCGAGCTTTTTGGCCACGAAAAGGGCGCTTTTACCGGTGCCCAGGCCCGCCGGATTGGCAAGTTTGAAGAAGCCAATGGCGGTACCTTGCTGCTAGATGAAATCAGCGAAATGGATGTACGGTTGCAGGCCAAATTGCTGCGCGTCATTCAGGAACGCGAAATTGACCGGCTGGGCGGCAGCAAACCGGTCAAGGTGGATGTGCGTATTCTGGCAACATCAAACCGCGACCTTGAAGCCTATGTGCAGCAAGGCAATTTTCGCGAAGACCTGTATTTCCGGTTAAATGTTGTCAATCTGGACATTCCGTCACTGCGTGAACGCCCCGGCGATATCCCGGTTCTGGCAGAATTTTTTATGCGCAAATATTCCGAAGCCAACGACATGCCGCTTCGCCCGATCAGCCCGCTGGCCATTGAACGACTGGTGGGCCATTACTGGCGCGGCAATGTACGTGAACTTGAAAATACCATGCACCGCGCCGTATTAATTGCCGGGCCAGACGAAATTGGCCCGGAATCCATCATGCTGTCGGGCACGGCCCCCCAGGCCGTTGCCCCGGCACCGCAACAGGCTGCTCCGGCACAACAGCAAGGCTATGGCAATAACGGCCCGGACCCCCGCGACATTGCCCGTAATAACGCGGCAGCATCGGCCTATAACCCGGCCTATGTAAACCAGGCCTATCGTAATTCCGGCGGATCAGCAGGCGGATATGGCAACAGCACGCCCGATAATGGCGGGTATGCCGCCCCGCGTGAACCGGCGCAGCCCCCGCAACCGGCCAGCCCCCCGGCATCGCACGACCCGTATGCCACGCCATCGTCAAACGGCACACCGCCCCCGCATGACCATGCGCCCGAAGGCGAGGACACCGGCGTTATTTCCGATCACGGGTCCATCACGGCAGCCCTGGTCGGGCGGACAGTGGCCGATGTGGAACGGGAACTGATTATTGATACCCTGAAACATTGTTTTGGTAATCGGACCCACGCCGCCAATATATTGGGAATATCTATCCGTACCTTGCGCAACAAACTGCGCCAATATAACGACGAAGGGGTAAGTGTCCCGCTTCCGGGCAACGGATAAAACCGGTTTTGCACAGTCCGGGGTACTGTGCCGCTGTTACATATAAATAAGCTTTGGGCTTGATGTCGTAAAAAACACCCCATAAACACAAACCGGGTTTTCCCGGCGCGACGGGCAACAAACAGGAACAACAGCGCACAACATGGCAGATGGTCGCCAGATAACCCCGTCAGGGGCCGGAAAAAACGACGGACAATCCGGCGGCAATGCCGTTATGGGCAATTTGCAAGGGCGGTTCCGTTCGGCAATGCGGCGTGGCGACATTGCCATGGCGTTGGGGTTCGTGCTGATCCTTGTGATCATGATGTTTCCGCTGCCGACCTGGCTGCTGGATATGTTTTTGGCCCTGTCGATCAGTTTTTCCATCCTGATCCTGATGACCGCGCTGTTCATTCAAAAACCGCTGGAATTTAACTCGTTTCCAACGATTTTGCTGGTGGCAACATCGCTGCGTCTTGCACTTAACATCGCCACCACCCGCCTGATTTTGGGTCATGGCCATGAAGGCCCCCAGGCCGCCGGACACGTGATCGAGGCATTTGGCGCCTTTCTGGTCAGTGGCAATTTTGTCATCGGTATTATTGTTTTTGCCATTCTCGTGATCATTAACTTTGTCGTGATCACCAAGGGTTCGGGCCGTATCGCCGAAGTCGCCGCGCGTTTTACCCTTGATGCCATGCCCGGCAAACAAATGGCGGTAGATGCCGATTTGTCGTCGGGCCTGATCAACGAAGAACAGGCCAAGGCCCGGCGCAAGGAACTGGAAGAAGAAAGTTCTTTTTTCGGCTCGATGGATGGTGCATCGAAATTCGTGCGTGGCGATGCGGTTGCCGGTATTCTGATTACCTTCATCAACGTAATTGGCGGCATCATCATCGGCACGGCCCAGATGGGGCTAAGCCTGAACGAAGCCACCGAAACCTATACCATTTTAACCGTCGGTGACGGCCTGGTATCGCAAATCCCGGCGCTGATCGTTTCGACAGCCGCCGGTTTGCTGGTCACCAAGGGCGGCATGGAAGGCGCAACCGAAAAGGCCGTTTTTGGCCAGGTGTCCAACTATCCTGCCGCCTTGGGCATTGCCGCGGCCATGATGGGCGGCATGTCGCTGTTACCAGGCATTCCCATGGTCTGGTTTATGGGCGCGGCAATCGGCATGGGTTATCTGGCCTGGATGCTTGGCAAGCGCAAGGATACCGCCACGGCCAACGCCATTCAGGAAGAAAGCGATGCTGCCGCACAGGCCGCCGCCCCCCCCGCCGAAGAACCCATCGCCAATGCCTTGCGCATGGATTATGTCCGGCTGGAACTGGGATATGGCCTGTTATCGCTGATCAGCACGGAACGCGGGCAAAAACTGACCGACCAGATCAAGGCGCTGCGTCGCCAGATGGCGGCCGATATGGGCTTTGTCATGCCCAGCGTGCGCATTCAGGATAACATGCAGCTTCCGGCCAATACCTATGTGGTACGGGTGAAGGAAATTGAGGCAGGCCGTGGCGATTTGCGCCCCAACATGTTGCTGGTGATGGACCCGCGCGGCGAGGAAATTACCCTGGCGGGTGAAAAAACCATCGAGCCGACCTTTAACCTTCCTGCCATGTGGGTGGAACAGGGCATGAAGGAAGAAGCCATGTTCCGGGGTTATACGGTGGTGGACCCGCAAACCGTGATCACCACGCATTTGACCGAGGTGGTCAAGGACCACATGCCCGAACTGCTATCTTATGCCGAAACGCAAAAGCTGCTGGACGAACTGGAAGACGAACAGAAAAAACTGGTCGAGGATATTATCCCCAGCCAGATTTCGGTGGGCGGGGTTCAGCGTGTGTTGCAGGCCTTGCTGACCGAACGTATTTCGATCCGCGATTTGCCGACCATTCTGGAGGGGATCGGCGAAGCCACCGCCTTTACCCGCAATCCAACCTTTATGACCGAACATGTGCGTTCGCGCCTGGCGCGCCAGCTGTCGGACACCAATTCCAACGGCGATGGTGTGATTCCGCTTGTTACCCTGTCCCCCGAATGGGAACAGATTTTTGCCGAAAGCCTGGTGGGTGCCGGCGAGGAAAAACAGCTTTCCATGCCGCCCAGCCAGCTTCAGGAATTTATCAACAAGGTGCGCACCACGTTTGAACGCCTGGGCATGATGGGGGAATCTCCCGTCTTGCTAACCAGCCCGGGCATTCGCCCTTATGTGCGGTCTATTGTCGAACGGTTCCGCCCGGCAACGGTTGTCATGTCGCAAAACGAAATTCACCCCAAGGCACAATTAAAAACAATGGGGCAAATTTGATGATCGGGCAAAAAGGGGCGTTCCATGCGTCTTAAAACCTTTACCGCCCCCACCATGAGCGCCGCGATGGCGCTGGTCAAAGAACATATGGGGGCCGATGCCATTATCGTATCGACCCAGGATATTCCCGGTTCGGGCGTTCGTTTAACCGCCGCCATTGACAGCGAACCCGAGTTTGAAATGGGTGCGGGCGGCATCAATGATGACGCCACCAGTGGCCCAACCCTTGGCGAATTGATCGACGAGGCCGAGGCCGCCCTTATCCGTCATTCGGTACCCGAAAGGCTCCGCCTGCGCCTGTGCGATGCCATGGGCCGCGAACGTAACCCCGGCAATGTGCAACAATTGCTGGCCAGTGCCCTTGATGAAATATTTGAATTTACCCCGCTTCCCGAAAAAAGCAGCCCGCGCGCCATTGCCTTTGTCGGCACACCCGGGGCCGGTAAAACATTATGTGTTGCCAAGGCCGCAGCCCGGGCCGTGATGAAAAAACGCCGGGTTGCCGTGTTAACCAGCGACACCAAACGGGCGGGTGGCGTTGACCAGCTTCGGGCTTTTACCAAAATCCTGAAAATTCCACTGGGTATTATCAAATCACCCGAGGATTTGCGCGAACAGTTTGATGCCTCTCGCGGGGCAGATCTGGTATTTGTCGACACGGCGAACTGCAATCCTTATATCCAGAGCGAACTTGCCACATTAAGCGAATTTTTACATGCCGTTCCCAGCGAACCCATTCTGGTTTGCCCGGCCGGCGTCGATGCCGAAGAAACAGGCGACATTGCCAATGCCTTTGCTGAATGCGGAACAACCAGAATGCTGATTACGCGCCTTGATGTTGCATCCCGGCTGGGAGGCGCGTTATATGGTGCGGATACAGGAAACCTTTCCCTATGCAATGTCAGCATGACCGCACAGGTTGCAGACGGGTTGACAGCCATTAGCCCGGTCGCCCTGGCAAAGCTGCTTATTCCTGCCAGACACACCCACAAGAAAACGAGTTTCGCCGAGGTCATGAAATGACAGCCAAAACTGATGCCACCCCAAAACAGGCTGGACGCACCAAGGGACGCAATGTCATTGCCGTTGCGTCGGGAAAAGGCGGCGTAGGCAAGACCTGGTTTGCCATTTCGCTGTGCCATGCGCTGGCTTTGCATGAACTGAAATCATTGCTGTTTGACGGCGACCTGGGCCTTGCCAATATTGACATTCAACTGGGCCTGATGCCCAAACATGACCTGGGCGGTGTTATTTCCGGGCGTATTGCGCTTCGCGATGCCATTACAACCTTTGAGAATGGCGGGTTTGACATTGTTGCCGGGCGCAGTGGTTCGGGCACCCTTGCCAACCTGTCGGCCAGCCGCTTGCAGGCCCTGTCAGACGATTTGCTGCAAACCGGCAAATCCTATGACAAGGTTGTCATCGACCTTGGTGCCGGTGTTGACCAGGGCGTGCGCCAGATGACCAGCCTTGCCAATACTGTCATTGTCCTGACCAATGGCGACCCCACCGCATTGACCGATGCCTATGCCTTTATCAAGGTTACCCATATGGCGCGGCCCCGGGCCGATATTCGTGTTGTGGTTAATCTGGCAAAAGACAAAAAGGAAGGCGAGGCTATTTATGGTAAACTGCTTAAGGCGTGCGAAGGGTTTTTGAAAATCTCGCCGCCGCTTTTGGGCGTGATCCGGGCAGATAGCAAGGTATCGGAATGCATTCGCAGCCAAACCCCGCTGCTTACCCGCCATCCCAATTCCATTGCCGCACAGGATATCGAGGCGATCGCAACAAGGCTGATCGAGGGATAACACCATCATGGCAGACATAAGCCCCCCTGTTCCGTCTGTCTCCGGTGCCAACGCCGTTGGCAGCGGGGCAACAGGTGCGGGCAATGCAAGCGGCACGGCAGTCGCCCAAAACCCGCCTGCCGCCCTTGCCAAACTGCCCGTTGACACCCTGATCCAGGCCACCATTCAAAGCAAAAATGGTGCGGAAGTAACCCTGCAAACCAGCGCGGGAAATGTCACACTGAAATTGCCGCAAGCCCTGCCTGCCAGCCTGAATGATCTGGTCTGGGTGCGGATCATGCCCCAGACCGGGGCCGATGGCAGCAGTGGCCTGCGTTTGCAAGTATTGCCACAAACCCTGATGACGGCCGGCAATGGTGCGGGGGCCAGTGCCGGTGCAAGTGGTGCCGCAACAAATGTGGCCGCCAACCCGACCCCCCTGATGCCCGGGCAAAGTTTTACCGGCGTTACCACCACCAGCCTGACATTTCCCGGCGGGGCCACCCTGCCCGCCGGCAGCCAGATGCAAATGGTGTTTGTTGGCCCCGGTGCAGCGTCATCGGCAAAGGCCGCCGGGGTCATTGCATCGCAAATGGCGGGGCAAACGCCTGGTGCGGGTACGGCCAATAATGCAAATATTGCCAATTCCAATATCCTTGCCGGGCGGGCCGGGTTTGCAGGCCAAACCGGCCAAACGGCAGGCATGACCACCGGAACAGCAACCTCGGCCGCCCTGCTTGCCGCCGGTGCCAAAGGGGCCGGTCAACCTGCCATGGTCCTGACCGGCACGGTATTACCCGCCAACAGCCCCGAAGCCCGCCTGTTGCCCGATGGTTTTACAGCCCTGCGAACCAATGCCGGTGTCATCGGCGTTCGACTGCCCGTCCCTGCCCCGGTCGGTGCAACCTTATCTTTTGCAATCGATGCCAACAGTGCGGCTGCGGCGCGTATTCCCCAGCCGATGATGACGGAAGGCGAACTTATGGCCCGTGGGCAGGCTGCCAGCCTTAGCCACGACTGGGACAGCCTGCAACGTGCCGTCGCCGCCCTTGCCCAGGCCGACCCACAGGCCGCACAGGCCCTGTTAAACCAGATCCCCGCAGCCGGCCCGCGCCTGACCGCAACCATGATGTTTTTCTTTACCGCCATGACAGGTGCTACCGGCACCGCCAAAGGATGGCTGGGGGAACGCACCATTGGTTCACTTGACGGGCGCGATGGCAAGGATGCCGGACTGGGCAAAAAGCTGGAAAAAGATTTTAACATCCTGCGCAGTATGGCCAGCGAACCGCGATCGGACGGCTGGCGGGTAATGTCGATGCCGTTTCACATGGGGGAGCGGATTGAACAAATGCAACTGGCATGGCGACAGGGCCAGGGCGAAGACGACGACACACCGGAACGCAAGGCCGACGACCCCGGCACCCGTTTTTTGCTGGATCTGTCTTTTACCCGGCTGGGCCATACCCAGCTTGACGGGCTGGTGCGCAAGGAAACCCAGAAATTTGATTTGATCGTGCGAACCGAAAATGCCCTTGATGGCCCCCAGCGCGACGACATTCGTGCCATTTTTCATCAGGCCCTGTCATTGGCAAAGCTGGGCGGGGCGCTGAATTTTCAAAATGGCCAGCGCTTTGTCGCGGTCAGCGCCGACCCTGCACCGTCCGGCCCGCACAAACGCGGACTGGAAGCATAAGACAAAAACACGGGCGCACGCCCACCACGGCACCGCTGGCATTAATTGCCCGCCAGTGCGACGCCCAACAACACATCTTAATCAGGAACAGGCCCATGCTGGAAATTTTTGAACGCCGCAACCTGCTGGAAACCGAGGCCAACCCCGGCATTCAGTTCGATTATGTCGTAACATTGCAAAGCGAACTGACAGGTGCCGAAAATGTTTTTCCGGCCCGGCTTAGCCTGCGTTACGTTCCTGACCGCCTGCTTTTGAAACCGGCCTGCCTGGCGACCTATTTTCAGGAAATCGAAACCATAACCTTTGATAACCTTGAACAGGCCGCCGTCCTGTTGATGGAAGATTTCAACAACGAACTGGTGCCCCGCTGGATCAACATGCGGTTAAACAAACACACCGCCGATAGTGGCACCGTGCAACATCATGAAGCCACCCTGGAAGATCGCCAGCCACGCTGGCACAATGCCCGCCTGATTGAACGCCTGGAACGGTATTAACCGCTTAGCGAAACGGTTGCCCATGTACCCAGCAGGTTAACGAAAACCGGGTTCCGGCAATGGTTGGGGCAACGCGGTGCAACACAAAACTGGGAAACAAAATGGCCGTGCCGCGTGCCATCGGCGCATCGACAATGTGGCCTGCCGGATTCATCTGCAATAACCCGCCTTCATAATCGGCCGGGTCGGAAAGCTGAATTACCATTGTCAGCTTGCGACGGCGTGCAACGTCAGATGCGCCAATGTCGCTATGCCAGTCATAATGGCCACGCTGGTCGCCTTCATACCGCGCAATCTGTGCATTTTCGGCAAACTCGGTTAACCCGAAATCAAAACAGGACCGGTTGGCTGCTGCAACCAGATCAACAATCTGGCGCATTACTACGGGTTCCTGTTCTTCATTAAACCAGCCAATCTGGCTGCGGCGAATATGGCTTGCGGCCTGCCCCTGCACCAAACCACCATCGTCAAGCCGGTCATTGAAATTGGCAATTAAACGATCACAGGTTTCAATATCGAGCGCGTCTGGCACAACCAGAGACATTTCGTCGGGAAACATTTCGCCAAAACTCCAAAACACGCCCTATTGGCGCTGCCGCCGATCTATACCGCTTTGCAGCACCTTACCAGCGCAAAAAACGCACGGTTCCGCAAATTTTCAGGCGGGTCAATTCACGCTAACAACATCAGCTCACTATGTTGATTTTTAGACAAATACCAGCTTCAGAGCATGACGCGCGTGCCAGTCACATCACAGGCCCCTGGCACCCTGCACCGTTGCGCTAAACCGGCGTTCCATGCCTCATGCCCATAGAAAGCAGCGATCAAGCCGTTTTAACCCGGCTCCGCAACATCGTTATTTTGCCCTGTCAGGGTCAATATCGCCCCGCCTGTGGCCGCTGCGTCGTCCGGGTCATGGGTCACCATCAGGGTTGGCAAGGCTTGCTGGCGGGCCTGATCAAACACAAACCGGCGAAACTGGTCGCGCAAGGTGGCATCAAGCTTGGAAAACGGTTCATCCAGCAACAAGGCGGATGGCTGCGACAACAAGACCCGCATCACCGCCACCCTTGCTCGTTGCCCGCCCGACAATGTTGCCGGGTCACGGTCGGCAAAACCAGCCAGATTTGCCGTTGCCAGGGCCTGTTCCACTGCATCGCGCCGTGCGTCCCTGCCCCTGACATGGGCCGGCAGGGCAAAGGCAAGGTTGCCGCCAACCGACAAATGCGGAAACAGCAAATCATCCTGAAACAATATGCCGACATGGCGGTCCTGCGGCGGCAAATTATCAATTTGCGTACCGTTTAAAAATACGTGCCCTGTCACATCAAAACCATGCGCCAGCGTACCGCAAACATAGGCCAGCAAGGACGACTTCCCCACACCGCTTGGCCCCATCAGGGTTGCGATTTCACCCGCGCCAACGGCCAGGTCAACCTCGCACAATTTCTGGCCCTGTATGGCAATACATACCCGATCCAGTTTCAACCCGGCCTTCTGACCCGAAAGACGGTGCGATGATGCAGGCATATTGGATCTATCCCGTATGTTCATGTGCCACTTCGCAAACCGCGACGCCGACGAAACAAAATTGCAGGCACCAGCATGGCAATACCAAAACCGGCAAAGGGCAATATCGTTTGCAAAACGCCGTAAATGCCAATCATACGCCGGTCATTCCCCGCCGCCAGTGCCACCGCATCGGTGGTGATGGTGGCAAAGCGACCAGCCCCGATCAGCAAGGTTGGCAAATATTGCCCGATGCTAACGGCAAAGCCAACCGCCATAGCCGCCAGCACGGGCCGGGTTAATAACGGCAAAATCACCCGCCAGAAAACCCGGTCGGGCGATGCGCCCAAACACAACGCAGTTTGGCGATAGCGCGCATCAAGGGCGCGAAACGGATCGGCCAGCGATAAAAAAACATAGGGCAGCACAAAAACCAGATGCGCCAGCACCACCGAAACAAGGGTGCGTTCCAGCCCCAAAAAGGTAAAAAACACCTGCAAGCCAAACATGAAACTGATTTGCGGCATCAGCAACGGCACATAAATCAGCCACAACGCCCCGCGCCCGGGCCGGGAAACGGTGGTACGCTGTTCGCGCTCCAGACACGCCACCACCAGAACAATCGCCAGTAAAACAGCAGCACCACCAATAATGATGGTATTGATCACACCATCGCCCAGGGCCGGTAATTCACGCAGCCATAATTTCAGGGTCCATTGCCCTGGCAACATATCGGGGAAACGCCAAAACCCGGCAATGCTCCAGACCGCCAAACCGGCAATGCCCAGCAGCACCATGCCCGCCGCAATCAGGGCTGCAAGTGCGCCTGCAGTCCGCACACTGCCTTCGTAACGATAGCGTCCACCAGCTTCGGCCCAGCCGCGCCCAAAGCGGGCAACCAGCTTTTCACCCCCCCACCAAAGCACAATCAAAGCCACAACCACGCCCAGTTGCACCAAAGCCGCCGCCGATGCCATAAACCGCATGGATAAATCCGGGTCGGACAACCAGTGTAAAATACGCACCGCCAACGGGGCCGGTGTGGTCGGGGCCAATATCATCGCGACATCAACCACCGATGCCGAATAGGCCAGAACCGCAAAAACCGGTAATTTTATTTGCGGGTAAATACGCGGTAATACGGTTTTAAACCAGCCCGCCACCCGGCCATATCCCAGGGTTAAGGCAATATGGCGGGTGCGTTCGGCATCAGCCTGTGGCAACGCGCCCAGCGTCATTAAAAACAAAAACGGCACTTCCTTTGCCACCAACCCGGCGACCAGTGCCAATCCCCACCCATCCTGCACGGTCACAATATCGGGCGGGCGGTCCCAGCCGCCAACTAATGCAACCGCCCGCATAACCCAGCCCGATGGCGCAATTAAAAAGGCAATGCCAAAGGCCGCTGCGGCATGGGGCACCGACAAAATCGGTGCCAGTACACGTTGCATCAGGGCAAAGGCACGTGTG
Organism: Thalassospira sp. NFXS8; assembly: GCF_040148805.1. Taxonomy (NCBI): domain Bacteria; kingdom Pseudomonadati; phylum Pseudomonadota; class Alphaproteobacteria; order Rhodospirillales; family Thalassospiraceae; genus Thalassospira; species Thalassospira sp. NFXS8. Next base: position 1,474,669 of record NZ_JAGEMF010000001.1, read on the forward strand.
CCCTGCCACGCCGCACAAAAAAGCATAACCACAAAAAAGGATATCACCGTTGCCAACAGGCCGGTCGTTGCCGAAAGCCTAACTGAAATCAGCAATCCCGGCTGGGCAAATAATTCCTGCCACGCTGCCAGCGACCATTGCCCGCCGCCCAGGGCCGGCAAATAGCCAAAGGCAGGCAACACCGTGCCCAACAGCCCGGCCACCAACGGCCCGACCATTAAAAACACGGTTAAACCCGGCGCATATTTTAGCAGCTTGGGCACATATCCCCCGTCACACCGGCCATATCCCGCACCGGGCATGGCCATGTTGGGGCGTTCGCAAGCGCCCGAAACAGGATTGGAGGAAAATCATTGGGCAACGCCATAGCGTTTTTGCCATTCACTTTCGACCAGTTCCATCCAGCTTGGGTGCGGTTCGGGCAGGACATTGCCCATTTCGGCTGGCGACAGGGTGGCAACACCCAAATCAAGCGCGTCAAATTTTGCACGGTCCGCCGCCGGAATTTTAGCCATGTCCAGCACGGTAAAACTGCCCCAGATTTCCGGGTTCTGTTTGCGCAACTGGGCCTGTGGCGACATCAAAAAGTCGGCCAGCACCACGGCACCGGCCTTGGCCGATGCATTAAACGGAATGGCGACAAAGTTGGTATTGCCCAATGTGCCGCCGTCAAACACAAAACTGCGAACCGTGTCGGGCAATTCAAAATTGGCAATGGCTGACGATATCTCGGCCGCACTAAACGAAAAACCAATATCAATTTCATTATCGGCCATCATGGCGCGCAAGGCCGCCCCGTTGGCCGGATATGCCTTGCCCTCGCGCCATAAAACCGGCTGCATTTTTGCCAGATAATTCCACAGTGGCGCCAACACCTTTTGCGCATCGGCGGCGTCTGCCGGTTTTTGCAAAACTGCCGGGTCATCGACGACCTCGGTTAAAACCTGCTTTAAAAAGGACGATCCCATATAGTCGGGCGGCTGCGGATAGGTAAACCGGCCCGGATGGTTTTGCAGCCACGCCAATAAGTCCTGCGCACTGTGCGGCGGGGTTTTCACCCGGGATGTATCATCAAAAAAGCTCAGCTGCGCCATGCCCCACGGGGCTTCCAGCCCATCGGTTGGGACGGTAAAATCGTTGATCGTGGTGGGCTTGCCGGTAACATCAACATATTTGAAATTGGGCGTTTGTTCGACCCACGGACCAAACAGCAAATCATTGCGTTTCATCGCGGCAAAGTTTTCACCATTAATCCAGATCATATCGACCGCGCCGCCATCGGTGACCCCGGCGGCCTTTTCCGAAACCACCTTTGATACCGCATCGGCGGTATCGGCAAGTTTGACCTGTTTGACGGTAACGCCGTATTTTTCCTGCACCTGGTTGCCAGCCCAGGCGATGTAATCGTTAATGCGTGGCTCCCCACCCCAGGCATACCAATAAACGGTCTGACCTTTGGCCTGTTTTAAAACCGCATCCCAATTGTGCATATCGGGCGCCGGGTCGGCGCTGGCAAGGGGGGAAAATCCGGTCAGGCTGGCGCCAAGCGTTGCCACCACGATCAAACGGGCCATTAATCTGGGCATGTATGTTTCCTTCCCCCGAAATTTACGCAATCGACATGCGCGTTAATTGTCTGTGACAGCGGGAAACGGAACAATCAATTTTTGCCACCGTTATCACCCTGCAATGAATTGTTTTCAGGCCTATAGCCCGTGAAATCAATTCACGCTTGCGTTAAGACAGCACCAAACACATCTTGATGCGACGATGCCGCAAGGCCACAACACAGAAATGGAACCACTATGTTTGACTGGATTGCCGATCCCCATATGTGGGTAGGTCTTGCAACGCTAACGGCTCTCGAAATTGTGCTGGGCATCGACAATATCGTTTTTCTATCTGTCATTGTCGCCAAACTGCCCCAAAAACAGCAAAAAGCGGCCCGGCGCACCGGTCTTTTGGGGGCCATGCTGATGCGCCTGTTGCTGCTGGCCTGCATGGCATGGGTAATGGAGCTTACAACCCCGTTATTCGATGTGTTTGACCGCGGCATTAGCGGGCGCGACCTGATCCTGATTATCGGTGGGTTGTTTTTGATTGCCAAGGCATCAATGGAAATTCACCACACCATCGATGAGCCGGGCGAACACGAAGCAAAACCCGTTGCCGGGTTTGTCGGCACCATTGTGCAGATCATGCTGCTTGATGTTATTTTCTCGCTCGATTCCGTGATTACCGCTGTCGGCCTTGTCGACCATCTGACCGTGATGATGCTGGCCGTGATCATATCGGTGGGCGTGATGTTAATGGCAGCACGCATGATTGGCGATTTTGTCGACAAGCACCCGTCGATCAAAATGCTGGCCCTGTCGTTTCTGATATTGGTGGGTTTTGTGTTGCTGCTGGACGGCGTGCAAATTCACGTTCCCAAGGGTTACATTTATTTTGCCATGGCGTTTAGCCTGGGCGTCGAAACACTTAACCTGCTAAATCGCCAGCGTAAGAAGAAAAACCGGCTTAAAAGTCAAACCGGCACCAGCCAATAACCCAATACGTTTGGTTTCCCTTACATTCCGGTGCCATCGCTTGTCGATCAAACGGCAGGCGATGGCACTGTTCGTTTCGGCCTACCAGATCCAGAACATCAACACCCACGCATAAACCGGGGCGGCCAGTGCCAGCGCAAACATCAGCGATGCCGCGCCCTTTTGCACGCCCCGCCCATCCTTGCGAACCAGAATGGAGGTTCCCAGCCACCAGGACCAGGCCGTCGCCACGATCAGCAAGGCCAGGCGCGCCATTGGCACCCATGCCAAAGCAAACCCGTCCGCCCGCAGCAACGTGACCGTTTGTGCCGACAACCCCAAAATCACCCCGCAGGCTGCCAATGGAATAAGGGCATGAGACAAATGAAAAAAGGGCTGCCCGCCGCGTGAACGCATCAGCAAACACGCCAGCTTCAACGGGATCGAAATCAGCACCGATAACACAACTGCGGTTGTGGCAATATAGCCCAGCAACACCGCCCCATCGAGGACGGTCAACACATCATTCTGGGCGGCATAATCGGTTAAAATCCACCATGGCAAGGTCGCCTGCAACGGCCAGATAATATTGTGGTTCACCAGTGCCATCGCCAGCATCTGCTTAATCTCGACAAACCAGGGGCTGCTGCTCCATTCAAAGGCCCCGATGGCAACCCCCATCAGGCCGGTAATAATCAGCAAGCTGTCCCAAATTGTTGCCGTGCGGCTCGACAAACGCACAATTTCATCATTCGGATGGCGGGCTTCCAGGGATACGGCATCGTGAAAACCGCTACACCTGCCACACATATGGCAGGGCGACGGGCTTTCCATATTTTTCACCGCCACCAAAGGGGCACAGTTAAACCGGTGTTCGTGACTGTGGGTTGCAGCATTCAGGTCCCATTTCGCCCGATCAACGCCGTAATGCATCGGGGCCAGCTTGGCCAATAATCCAAAAACACCGTTCACCGGGCATAAATACCGGCACCAAACCCGTTTGTTACGCCCGTAAAGATAGCCAACAATAATCGCCCCGACGGTTGATCCGCCCAAAACAAGCAAAACCGGGGCCGGGTATTGATAAACACTGGTCATTTGCCCGTAAACAGTGGTTAACACAAACGCCACAAACGGCCAGCCCGGCCACCGCACCCAGCGCGGAATGGCACGGCCCCGCCCGTGGCGGCTGGCAAATTCCGTCAGCGCCCCTTCCGGGCACAAAAGCCCGCACCACAACCGACCAAACAGCAACATCGACACCAACACACCGGGCCACCAGATGCCCCAGAACACGAACTGCGCAAACACAGTGACATTGTTCCAGATATGCGATGCCAGGCCCGGCAAAGGCATAAGAACCGGCACAATCAGCAATACCGCATAAATGCCAACCACTGCCCATTGCAGGTGGCGAACAACAACCTGGTGGTTGCGCAACCATAATCCAAACGCCAAAAGCCGCCCGGACGGGGCGGTCGCAGAACCATTTATTGTTTTTGTGAACATCGTCATGTCATGAAGGCCGCTTCACAAATACCGGGCACCACATTCAGGTTGCCCGGTTTCCTATTTCGCAACGATAACGCCATTGGCCGTTTCCTGGTCCATATGGAATTCGTCATAAAATTCGTATGTCCCGGCAGAAAGACGGCGGATCACGACAAAGGATGTCACACCGGGTGCCAAAACCTTTTCGCGATGCAACCGCAAACTTTCAAATTCTGCCGGGCTGCTGCCCGAATTGGTCACCACAATTTTAAACGTGGAGCCCGCTGCAACTTCAATGCGGTTCGGGGTGATGACACCGTCTTTGATGTCCATATTGATGATTTGCATCTCGTCGGCCTGTGCGGCACCAGACAAACAGGCCGCGCCAACACTTGCCACGATCACAGCCAAAATCGTGAAAACAGCCTGTTTCCATTTTTGCATCATGCCCATTCCCTTAATTAACAAGCAGATAAAAAAGCTGGCACATCACACATGCGCCAGCTTCACAGGCCGTTTTAATAACCGCCCTTTTTGCCAATACCGGCAAAAACAAAGTCATAATCTTTCTTGAAAGGTTTGAACCACGGCGCAACGCCGGTTTCCTTATCGATGTGACGCCCGAATTTCGACGCTGCCGAAGGCGGGGCAACATCCAGGGTCAAACGGTATTTGCCCGGCCCCATCAATTTAACATTGTCGCCATAATGCGGGCCGTCATTGGCCACCATCGGCATCAACATCCCGGATTCAGATTTGCCGTCGTCAAGTTTGGTCAGGGTATAACCAATTTCCAGATAAGGTGCCCATTCCCCCTCGGCCAAACCGTTTTTATTGTCGGCCAGCGCATGAATATCCGCTTCAAGATGCACATCAGACTGATCTGCCGGTCGCATGATCCCTTCGGGTTCCATGGTAATCGGTTGCAAATAGACCGCTGCAACCTCAAGTCCGCCCCCTTCCTGGGGTTCACCAATGGGATATTCAAGCGCCTGTGCAGGCAATGACATCAACAATGCAGACACACCAAGACCGGCAGCACCAATCCTGGTAATCCAGGGGGCTTTGAATTTCATAAGGCACACTCCTTCGTGCGATACCGCCAATTGCCAACAGGCACGCGACGACAAACCGCAGGTGATAACGACGTGTTCACAGGTTTTATGATGAGGGCAGAAAGGAAGGGTTTAAGAAACAAGGCCCTCAAAATTCGTGAGAAGGATTATCATTATCATGTCACGGAGACCAGAATAATCGGGAAAAACCGGGATCAACGGGGAAAATTACCGTCAAAACAGCGTCCGATACAATCAACAGGGAAATCAGAATATTTGCAAAGTGCGGGCTGATTTACATCCCTGGAATGACTTCAGATTTATAAGCCTCAATCCGGGGCAGAGTCGCCCGCGCCAAACGTTGTCGCGAAAACGGGTTTCATGGTGAAATGCTTTGGCAATAAAACCCCGAAAAGTTATTGTTTTTAACCCTTGTTAATCACAGCCAACAAAGCAGCCGCCCGCTTATGAAAAAAATAACGCCGCCCGCCAGACTTGCCGCCGCCTTTGAACAAGCCGGTTTGACCGATATTGATGTGCTGGAATTTCCCGATGGCACCCGGTCTGCCGCCGATGCAGCACGGGCCGTTGGCTGCGACATCAGCGACATTGGCAAATCACTGATATTTCAGGGCCAAAACAGCCAAAGCCCGGTCCTGATCATTATGAACGGGGCGGATCGGGTTTGCGAAACCAGGGTTGAAGCTGTTATTGGCGAAGCCATTGGCAAGGCCGATGCAACACAGGTAAAAAACCATACCGGATACGCGATCGGAGGCGTACCACCCTTTGGTCATGCCAATGCCATACGCACGCTGATTGACGAAAAACTGCTGGCGAAACCCGCCATCTGGCTGGCAGCAGGAACACCGCGCAGTGTGTTTTGCCTGACCCCGGCCCAATTGTGCCATATCACCGGCATCACAAAGGGCCATGCGTTGCATCAGGACGCATCATAAACACCGGAGCGCCGGGCCGGTAAAATGCAGGGCCGAAACCACCTACATCAGGCCATCCTTGCGGGTGGCGGCACGCGCCCCAATTTCATCCAGGCTTTCCTGTTCCTTGCGGTCCTCTTCGGCGCGCACGGCGGCAACGCGGTTGCGTTCGGAAATTTCGGCGGTTTTCATATCCTTGAACGCCTGTGCCACCACATCGCGGAAATTGTCAATTTTGGCTTCCTGTGCGGCAATTTGTTCGGTCAGCGCGGTGCGTTCGGCAATAACAGCATTGGCAAAATTGCCATAAGCAAAACCGGCCGTTTGCGGGTTTTCCGATGCCACTTTTTGCTCGGCCTTTAACGCACGGCCCAGTTCCTCGCGCTGTTCGATCAACTGTTCCAGTACGCGCAGCATATCGCCCAGTTCGCGCTGTTTTTCATCCAGCGTCCATTTGCGAATACGAACAAGGGTTTTAAAGTCCTTGGCCATGCCGGGCCTTTCGTGTTTGTGGTGTCATCGTTTTAGGCAGCTTCTTTTCAAACGGCACATCGGCATCCACCATATCGCCCTCATGCCCAGGCAGCACATTTCGCGGCAGGAAAATGCCCCTCGGATACGGGTTTATTGCCCGCCCAGGGCCCGTTTCGCCGCGTTCAAATCCGTTGGCGATTGCCGGGACTGGCTATTTACCGCACTGCCCGGCCTTGCGGCATGGCCGGCATTGCCCGCCACCTGGGCATTGCCATCCTCCACCGGGGCCATATCCAGCCTGCGCGCCAAATCGGCGTAACCTTCGGCAAGGCGGGTACATTCATTTTTACGCTGGCTTAAAAATTCCTCGATCAAGGGAAAATAATGAATGGCTTCATCCACTTTGGCATCTGTCCCCCGACGATAAGCCCCCAGCCGGATCAGTTCCGCCATGTCATTATAGGTCGCCAGCAATTGCCGGGCACGCCGCACAATCTGGTTTTCATATTCATTGTTACAGCCTGGCATGGTCCGCGATACGCTGCGCAAAATATTGATCGCGGGATAACGGCCCTGTTCGGCAATGGCGCGGTCCAGCACCACGTGACCATCGAGAATACCACGCACCGCATCGGAAATAGGTTCGTTATGATCATCGCCATCGACCAGCACGGTAAACAGCCCGGTAATGGACCCTTGCCCCGGCCCGCCCGGCCCGGCACGTTCCAGCAAACGGGGCAATTCGGCAAATACGGTTGGGGTATAGCCCTTTGACGCTGGCGGTTCCCCCACCGACAGGCTGATTTCGCGCTGCGCCATCGCAAAGCGGGTGACGGAATCCATCATGCACAGCACATCACGCCCGCGATCCCGAAAAAATTCGGAAACTGCCATTGTCATAAATGCCGCCTGACGGCGCATCAATGGCGGTTCATCGGATGTTGCGACCACCACAACAGAGCGGCGCAAACCTTCCTCCCCCAGATCGTCTTCGATAAATTCGCGGGCTTCGCGGCCACGTTCACCAATCAGGCCCACCACCGATACATCCGAGGTGGTATGGCGCGTCATCATCGACAACATGCTGGATTTCCCCACCCCGGACCCGGCAAAAATACCCATACGCTGCCCCCGGCAACAGGTCAGAAAAGTGTTCATGGCGCGAACGCCCAAATCCAGCTTGCCCGAAACACGTTGGCGGGTATGGGCAGAAGGCGGCGTGCGCCGGATGGCATAGGGCGTGTTCCCCTGCGGCAATGGCCCTTTGCCATCCACCGGGTCACCAAAGGCATTAATCACGCGGCCCAACCAGCCGTCATCGGGGTAAATTTGCGGTTGGGTATCGGCCAGTTCAACTTCGCAACCAATGCCAATGCCATCAAGCGCGCCAAACGGCATTAACAAGGCCCGTTCACTGCGAAAACCGACAACTTCACAAACCACTGCCTCGCCATCGCGACGAACAACCTTGCAGCGGTCGCCAATCGACAATGCACCTTCAACGCCGCCAATTTCAACCAGCAAACCCAAAACAGCCGTAACACGGCCCACAACCCAATATTCGGGGACACGGCGAAGGTCGGCGATAATATTTTTGCCAATCTGGAACATGGAGCCTGCTTTGGTCGGGGTGATCGCACTGCGACGCGGGGGTGGAAACCGGCGCCGCATGTTCCAAATATAGAAGAGAAGACCGGATTTACAAAGCTGCCAGTCGGCATTGGCCGTAATGACGCCAAAGTTCTGGCCTAGGGAATGGGGCTTAAACCACTGTTAAATCTTTATTTGGTCATGACGGGAACAATATGGCGGTAAAAAAGTTAACAAATTGCGACTCGTGCGCTTGCCACGAGTCGCAAAGCAACGTATCGTTAACAAAACGGGAAAAATCCCACGATACGGCTGCTGTTGGGGCATAGCCGGGACAGTCCGGATAAACACCAAATTTATTGCGGAATATGGTAACGGAGCGGAGCGGAAAATGCGGGTGCTGCTTGTTGAAGACGACGACGCCATGTCGGACAGCATAGAACTTATGCTGAAGTCCGAAGGAATGGTTGTGGATACCACCGATCTGGGCGAAGACGGCCTGGAGATTGGTAAATTATACGATTACGATATTATTTTGCTGGACCTGATGTTACCTGACATTGACGGGTACGAGGTTCTGCGTCGCCTGCGCGATGCGCGGGTGGAAACACCGGTTTTGATTTTGTCGGGTCTGACCGAAACCGAAGACAAGGTTAAAGGCCTTGGCTTTGGCGCGGACGATTATTTGACCAAACCGTTTGATAAAACGGAATTGCTGGCACGTATCCAGGCGATCGTGCGCCGGTCCAAGGGCCATGCGCAGTCGGTTATTGCCACCGGTAAACTTCATGTCAATCTGGATGCCCGAACTGTTGATGTGGCTGGTTCGCCCCTGCATCTGACCGGCAAGGAATATGGCATTCTGGAATTGCTGTCGCTGCGCAAAGGCACCACGTTGACCAAAGAGATGTTTTTAAACCATCTTTATGGCGGCATGGACGAACCCGAGCTGAAAATTATTGACGTGTTTGTGTGCAAATTACGCAAAAAAATTCAGTCCGCGACCGAAGGCGACAATTACATCCACACTGTTTGGGGGCGCGGCTATGTTTTGCGCGACCCGGAAAGTAATGGTGCCCACGCCGCCGCCTGAATTTATGACATCCGCTATCTTTTCTGCCAAAAACACCTCGCCATCGTATCGTTGGCGGGGTGTTTTTTTACTTTATACCCGTTCTCTATCTGTAAGGGCGTCTTTTATCCATGACGGGTAAAGTGCAACGTTTGAAGCAATTGAGAAAGGCATCGTTGAGCCAACCCGCCGCCTGGGGAACAGCGTTAATCTGCTTTAATGCATAGCGTCTGGTATTAAGGCGCGTCACAAACAAAAAACGCCCGGAACATTGACCGGGCGTTTGTCGTGAAATTTGGCAAGCGGTTCGGGTTTTTCCTTCCCGCCTAATCCTTTTTATCATCCGGCTTACGCGGGTATGTCCGCCCCAATGTAGAGGATGACGGCCGGGTAGAAGAATAGCTGCTTCCTGTCCCCGTCCCCGCAGGCCGTGCCGGACGCTGATAGCTGCTGCTATCTGATGTGCCACTGCTACCTGTTCCAGCGCCGGTACCGTAACGTGATGTCCCTGCTCCGCTGGAACCGGCTGTACCAGCCGTGCTACTGGTCGATGGTCGGCTATAGGTGCTGCCTGTAGTACCGGTGCTTCCTGTACCGTAGGTTCGCGGTGGTGTGCCGGTTGTTGAAGGCCGCGTCGTGGTGGATGGCGTCGTTGATGCACTGCCTGCTGCGGCGGCGGTTTGCATGGCCTTGGGTTTGGGAAAGGCAAATCCACCCGCGCCCGCACCGGCGGCTGTGCTTGCAGCTCCGGCTGCCTGTACTTTTTCAAGGGCACTAACGTCAACATCGGGCGCACCGGGACGGTTCAGCTGGTAAATACCGCGCTGGCGAGCCAGTGGTTTGAATTTGTCGGAAATACCCAAAACCGTTTCGGCACCCCCCAAAAACAAAAATCCGTCATCGGGCATTTGCGCCGAAATGCGCGACAGCACATCGGTTTTTGTTGGCTGGTCAAAATAAATCAGCACGTTGCGGCAATAAACAACGTCAAACTGCCCCAGCGATTTCAAATCTTCCAGCAGGTTAAATTCGCGATATTGCACCTTCGAACGCAGATCAGCCGAAATTTGCCACATATCCTCGGCCTTCTGGAAATGTTTGACCAGAAGGGTAATTGGCAAGCCGCGCTGGACTTCAAACTGCGAATACAGACCGGCACGCGCCTTATTCAGGATTTCGCGGGAAATATCGGTACCGATAATGTCGATCCGCCACCCGGCCAGTTGACTGGCGAAATCCTGCAAGATCATCGCCAGTGAATACGGTTCCTGCCCGGAAGATGCCGCAGCACACCAGATGCGCAAATGACGCTTGCTGGCACGGGCCTTGATCATGTGGGGCAAAACAACATGGCGAAACTGATCAAACGGTTTGGTATCGCGAAAGAAAAAGGATTCGTTGGTGGTCATGGCTTCGACCACGTCTTCGACCAGCGTGCGGTCCATGCCGCGTAACGCCCCGATCAATTCGCCAAGGTCTTTCAGACCACGCTTGCGCGCAATCGGCATAAGCCGGCTTTCGAGCAAATAGAACTTATCCTGCGTCAGGACCAGGCCCGAGCGGGATTTGATCAATTTGCTTACGAAATCAAAGTCTTCCGGCTTCAACATCTTGTGTTAACGACCTCCGGCAAATTTTTTCACGTAAGGGGCAATGCCCCCTATTGGCAGTATCGCCGTACAAATTCCGGCCTGGGCCGCAGCCCCGGGCATACCCCAGACAACACTTGTTGCTTCATCCTGGGCCACCACCATGCCGCCAGCCCCAACAACATTGCGACCACCCAGCATACCATCCTGCCCCATTCCGGTCAGGATGATTGTTAACAAATTACCACCATAACTATCGACGAGACTGCGCAGCATCGGATCAACGGACGGACGGCAGAAATTTTCCGGCGCATTCTGGTTCAGGGCGACCCGGCGGTTATTGCCGCGCCCCTCCACTACCATGTGGTAATCCCCCGGGGCCAAATAAACCCTGCCGGGTTGAACGTTTTCACCATTCACACCTTCGCCGCATTTTAAACCGGTCAAACGGGTAATGTGTTCGGCCAGAATGGTGGTAAAGGTGGCGGGCATATGCTGGGTAATAAAAATCGGCTGACGCACCCCGACCAGACCACGTAAAACCTCGAACAATGCCTGCGGCCCACCGGTCGAGCTGCCAATCGCAATCGCCTCGACATTGATATGCTTTTCAGGTTGCAGGGTTATCGGGCCCTGGTTATGCCGCCCGCGTCGTGCGGGGGCCGGGGCGTTACCTGTGGCAATGCCACGCTTTGCCTGGACATCCGCCGGGCGCGCAGCCACCGGTGCCGGGGCGCGTGCGGGAATATCACGTTTTTGTCCTGCCCCCCGAAGCGAGGCCGCATCGCCCTTAACGCCTGATGCCTGTGCCGCGGTTGAAACCGGCCGGGTGCCGACAGGCTTGCTCGCGACCCCGGGTTTTCCCATCGTACTGGCAACAGGGGATCCGCTTGCTGCTTTTTTGGCGGCAACGGCGGCATCCTCGATCAGGCGGCCCGGGTCGCGCACGATGGGGCTACCATCGGGTTTGGCATGGGGCGCAGGCATATGGCCGGTGCCATCGGCATCCCGCAACGGCGATGCCGGCATCGGCCGCATTTGCGGACGCATCGGTTGCTGCATCGGTCGGGGGCGCAACTCGGCGGTAAAGCGCTTACGCTGAATACGACCCGGCTTTTGCAAAACCTGATGTTCCGCCGACAGTTCGGCACGAAACGGTTTTTCACCATCGACAGCGTGTGAATCGTGGTCAGCACCATCTTCGACCATATCGGCCGGGGCAATCGCATCCCCGCTGACAGACGCGGCATCCACCACGGTGTCGGCGATATCGTCAAATTCGCCCTCGTCAAACGCGGCCGACTGTTCAAGCATCTTGCGACGCTGTTCCGACCACGCCTTGACCTTGTCAATCAGTTCGGTACGAAACCCCGAACCGACATTAATGTCCTTGGCCGAGGATGGCTTGGGAATATAGTCCACCGCCCCCAGGGTCATGGCCCGAAAACTGATATCGGCGTTTCGCTTGGTTAAGGTGGATGCCATGATCACACGCACGGTGGGATCAATCTCCAGGATTTTTGGAAGCGCCGTAAGACCATCCATCACCGGCATCTCGATATCGAGAACAACAGTTTCAATGCCACCGTCCTGCATTACCCCAAGGGCATCTTCCCCGTTGGCAACCGAGCCGACGACTTCAATATCGGGATCATCCTGCAACATACGCGCAACAAGGCCGCGTACAATTGCCGAATCATCAACGATCAGGACTTTGTATGGTGGATCGATGTGGTTTTGTTCCACAGGCACGATGTTCCCGCTTGGTCAAAAGGCCGCAACGCCCCGGATGATGTCGCGGCCACAAGGATCAGATCAGGCCAACCTGTTCAAACTTGGCCTGGATGATCTCGCTATCAAAGGGTTTCATGATGTATTCATTCGCCCCGGCGGTAATGGCTTCCTGAATATGCTCCAGGTCATTTTCCGTGGTGCAGAATACAACAACGGGTTCATCCCCTCCCGGTGCTGCACGCAGATCCCGGAGGAACTCGATACCGCTTTTGATCGGCATGTTCCAATCTAGCAGCACCGCGTCAGGCATGTCGGAAAGACACTTTTCAAGCGCTTCCATACCGTCTTCGGCTTCGACAACCTCGAATCCCAATTCCTCAAGGATACGGCGTGCCACCATTCTGATGACTTTTGAATCATCGACGACGAGACAACTCTTCATCGACTTCCTTCTCGCAATTTCATTTGTTAAGCCACGACCGGCAATATCCGGGCGCCGGGCGCGCCCGGAACATCTTTAACAGACCGACATCAGCCCGCCTGCTTTACAGACCCGGCAAAATCAAGCAACCGGGTCACATCAAGAATAACCAGCAAGTTCTTTTCCAGACGAAAGATGCCATCAGAAAATTCCCGCCAGCGCGGATCAAGTGTGGCCGGGTTCCGTTCAAAGGCGTTTTGCGGCACGCTTAAAACTTCACCGACCTGATCGACCATCAGGCTGTAAAGTTCACCCCCCTGATCGACAACGATGCTCATTCCCGGATCTTCGACTTCCTTGTTGCGCAAGCCAAGACGTTTGCGCACATCAATCGCGGTAACAATACGGCCCCGCAGGTTCAGCGAACCGGCCACTTCCGGCGGTGCCAGCGGGATGCGGGTAATACGTTGCGGGCCAAGCACATCCTGAACGGTCAGAACCGGAATACCAAACATCTGTTTGCCGATTGTCGCCGTCACAAAATCCTTGGTTGATCCCCCCAGATCAAGGGCCGAGTGGCGATCGGAACTGGGGACAAGTGCGTTTTTGTCACTCATGATACTTTACCTTCGACTTAGACAGCTGCCAGCGTCTGGATCAGGGTCGACACCAGGGCATCGCGGTCAAATTTGGCAACATAATCGCTAAATCCGGCCCGACGACCCCGTTCGAAATCCTCTTCGCTGGTATGAGAAGACAGGGCAATAATCGGAACTTCGCCCCAGGCTTCGTCATTTTGCAGGCTTTCGGCAAATTCAAAACCGTTCATGCCAGGCATTTCGATGTCGCTGATGATGGCATCAAATGTTGCGCCATTGTTTTTCAGCTCAATCGCCTGTTCGGCACTTTCAACCGACGTTACCTTGAACCCGGAAACCGACAGCATCGGCGTCAGCAAATTGCGGAAGAACGGGCTGTCATCAACCAACAGCACTTTTTTCTTCTCGCCCGTTGCCTCTTCCTTGCCAAACCAGTCGCTAAAGGCAAGTTCAAGATAATAACCCGCATCGATCAGGTCAGTTGCCTTGCCGTCAACCACGGCAGACCCAACCAGGCCATCACGATCGGCTGTCAATTCAACATTTAGAACATCATCAACAATATCAACGATTTCGTCGACGACAAGCCCCATTGTCCGTTCACGATCCTGGAACACCAGGGTCGGCTGACGGCCTTCGGACTTCATCTGATAGGCCCCGTCAATAAAGACCAGCGGCATCAGCTTGCCACGATACTGAACCAGCGGGCGCCCGTTGGAATATTCGATGCTTTCCACATCGATTTCTTCCAGTCGTGCCACCAGTGCCAGCGGCACGGCGCGAACTTCATTCCCACCGGCACGGAACACCAGCATCGAGGTGGTTTCGCGATCAGTGCTTTCGGATTTGGCCTTGGATTCAACACCCTGCTGGCCACCAACGGTGATTTCACCGGTCCGGGTTGCAATGCCGTTCGGATCCAGGATCATGATGACGCTGCCGTCACCCAGAATGGTATTGCCCGAGAACAGCGACAGATCACGCAGGATCGGTGCCACCGGCTTGACCACGATTTCCTCGGTGTCAAAAACGCGATCCACAATGATACCGAAGCTGTAAGTACCAACCTGGGCCACAACGATGAAGGCTTCTTCATCGACGTCGCTTTCGGCAGCCTCGTCCAGACCAAGAATTTTCTTAAGCGTAACCAGCGGCAACAGACGATTGCGCAAGCGCAAAACCGGCGTGTCGTGGATCCGTTCAATCGAATGCTCGGAATTGCTCGACGCACGCACCAGTTCCAAAACGCTGATCTGCGGAATGGCAAAACGTTCGCCGCCACTTTCAACGATCAGGGCCGAAACGATGGCCAGGGTCAGCGGAATTTTAATGATGAAAGTTGACCCGCGACCTTCAACCGATTTCAGTTCGACCGTGCCGCCGATCTTTTCAATGTTGGTACGAACCACGTCCATACCCACACCACGACCGGAAACCGATGTAACCTTTTCCGCAGTCGAAAAACCGGCCTTGAAAATGAACTGGTGGATCTGCTGATCCGACATGCTTTCCAGTTCACCCTCGGACACGATGCCATTGGCAAGCGCCTTTTCCTTGATACGGGGCACATTCAACCCGCGCCCGTCATCGGAAATCTCGATAATGATATGACCGCCTTCATGATAGGCGTTCAGGGTTACCGTTCCGGTTTCAGGCTTGCCAACATCACGGCGGCCCTGAATATCTTCCAGGCCATGATCGGCAGAGTTCCGAACCATGTGCGTCAGCGGATCCTTGATCAGTTCAAGAACCTGACGGTCCAGTTCGGTATCGGCAC
Organism: Thalassospira sp. NFXS8; assembly: GCF_040148805.1. Taxonomy (NCBI): domain Bacteria; kingdom Pseudomonadati; phylum Pseudomonadota; class Alphaproteobacteria; order Rhodospirillales; family Thalassospiraceae; genus Thalassospira; species Thalassospira sp. NFXS8. The sequence continues at coordinate 1,489,937 of NZ_JAGEMF010000001.1, forward strand.
CAATCATTTGCAGATCGATTTTTTTGCCCATTTCAAGGGCCAGATCGCGAACAATACGCGGCAGTTTGGCCCATGCATTGCCAATCGGCTGCATACGGGTTTTCATCACACCTTCCTGAAGGTCGGTGGTGATGTGCGACAAACGCTGCAACGGCACGGTAAATTCGCTGTCATCCTTGCCACGTACCATCTGCAACAGCTGGTTCCGCGTCAGCACCAGTTCGGAAACCAGTGTCATCAGGTTTTCAAGCAATTCGACATTCACACGAATGGTCTGTGCCGCAACCGTGCTTTCCTTGGCTTCGTTCCGCGCATGCGGGTCGGCCTTGGCACCGGCATCCTGTGCGGGTGCAGCCGCCTGAACAGCCTGCGATTTCGGGGCTGATGGCGGTTTGGCCGCTGCCGCAGGAGCCTTGGGCTCTTCGGGCTCCGGCTCTGGTTCAGGGGTTACTTCCGGCTCTGTCTCGGGCGACAGGAAAATTTCAGGCCGAGGCGGCGGCGTGCTTGCTGCGGCCTTGGGCATGGCAGCCCCGGCAGCAGGCAATGTGCCGGTATCGGCAAAATGGTTCAACCGGGCGATGAGATCGGCGTCGTTGCCTTCCGGTTCCGTTTCGTTGGTTTCAAGTTCGCTCAACAGATATTTAATCGTGTCGATCGATTCAAGAACCAGCGTCACGGCGTCAGGGGTCACGATCAGTTCGCCATCGCGAATTTTACCCAGCACGTTTTCACCTGCATGGGCAACAGCTTCAAGACGCGGCAACCCCAAAAAGCCGCAAGTTCCCTTGATGGTATGAACCAGACGAAAGATATTCGACAGAATATCAGGATCGTTCGGGTTCTGCTCAAGTTTCACCAGTTCAACGTCCAGCGTTGAAAGACTTTCCGAAGTTTCGGTCAAAAATTCACTTAAAAGATCGTCCATATACCCCCTCCACAATGCCGGCAATCAGACCATCACCGGACCCGGGACGTCAACCGCATCAAATCTGCCCACTCAATTCTGCTCGTCTTACACGAGAGCTACCATGTAGGTAGAGCCTAGCATACGGTTTTACTATACTGGCACGGCAATTTTTTTAAACATAGATCAAAGTGACTGAATTTTCTTCTGCCTCTACCACCAGACGCTTCCCTAATCTTTCAGCTAGGTTCCGGGCAAAAAAGCCCTGAATGTTCCTTGGATCAAGGTCTTGCGGGTCCACCGGGCCTGACAGCACCTTTTCAATTTCCGGTCTGATCGCTGCGCGTTTTCCCTGTGCGCGAACGCGAATATTCCTGTCGGAGTCGCATTGAACAGAAATATCACCGCCAAATGGCAGGGCCTCGCGGGCCATCATGATCATGTTCAAAACAACCCTGCCCGTTACGGCATCAATATCGCGGTGATCCGCCCAGTCCAGCGTCACCTTGCCATCCGCGTCATAGGCCTGCATCACTGTTTTATGCATTGTTGATGCATCAACACTGTTGCCTGCCCGGCCATAAGCCAGTCGAAACAGTTGCAGGCGGCGCTGGGCCTCCTGTCCACTGCGTCGCATCAGGCCCAGGGCTTCGTCGTCTGTTCCGCCCGCCTCTTCCATCAGTTCGGCCCCGGCGTTTACCGCGCCAACCGGGCCAACCAGATCGTGACAAATACGCGAGCTGATAAGTTCTATCAGGATAAGCTCTAGCTGCCTGTCCTGTTGCATGCACCTTGCTCCAGATTCTGATGGTGCGGCTTCCCCTGAAACCGCATCCCCACATAAAAAAACCGGATCACACCCGTTATGACCGTCATCCGGACCCTAATGTGCAAAACAGGTATTAAAACCTTATTTAGATGATAGGGCAAAATCGCATCTGCACGTATGGCAATTCGACAGAATGATATTTTTCGCCCTTTGTCAGCGGTGCTTTGCGATGCTAGATTTATTTAACATTAATAAAGAACACCCTGTTGGCAGGTTTCGCAAGCCGGTGCAAAATTCGCCCCGACCCGGCACCTGATAAACATCGTTAATGGTTGGGATCGCAGTTTTTATGGATTTTCTTCTGACACCAGGCACCATTGTCCGTCACCCGTCACAGCCCGATTGGGGCCTTGGCCGCATTCAGGCGGTTGATGGCGACAGGCTTGCCGTTAATTTTGAAGAGGCCGGACGCCAGATTATTCGCACCCGGCACGTTGCGCTTGAAATTGTCGAACCTGCCGTGGGTTACGAATAGGCGAGTTCCGCGCCTGCATTTCGAAAAAATGTGATAAAATAGCGAAAAGTGCGGCTTAAGCCCTAGCGGCGATATCGCATTTTCATGACCCCGAACAATTGCGGACACCTTGTAAATGACAATCAGCGAAATGCCTTTGGCCCCGGACAGCTTTAAAAAACGCCACCATGACGCCGCCTGGGCCGTGCTGGAGCGTTTTGCCACCGGGCTGGCCGACAAGGCCCGCAGCCAGGGCAATGCAATTAGTGTGGAAGACATCCACAAGGCGCTGGTGTCGCTCAAAGCGCAACCAAACCTGTTTGACGATGCATGGCACGCCCTGGAAACAGAGGTTACAGCCGCAAATGCGCGACGCACCCCGTCTATCCGCAATGATCCGTTTGGCCGCCTGCTGGTCAGTCGCTTTGCCCATTTGCTCGAGGGCCGCGAAGCCGGTGATCTGGAACACGGTGCGCTGTCGCGCGAAATGCTGCATCCGTTTTTTCAGGTGATTCGCATGATGGTCGGGGCTGATACCATCGAACAGATCGATTCTGAAATTCGCGCCATTGTCGACACCCACGCCCACGAAGAAGACGAAATGCGTGATGCCACCGATTACTGGGATCACCTTTCGGCAAATCCGCTGGTGTCAAAGCAGATCACGATGGTGTTTGTGCGTATGGCCATGCATTTTGCCGATTACCAGAAACGCAAAAACTGGTTCATTCAGCTGGTAAACGACAATATCCATCGCAATGGGTCCAGTTGGGAATTTACCGAGGATCATTTTATAAAACTGATCCACGCAATGTTTCGCGATGTACGTACCATTTTGTCCAGCCCGGAACGCTCGGCCTTGCTGGCTGCCGAGATTGACCACGACAAGGTTGCCGTTTTACGCCGCGTCATGGCCCACCTTGATCGCGACATTGCCGCCCTGCATAACCGCGAAGCCGCAGCCTGGCAAAATGACGGGCCGGCCTGATAACAGCCTTGCTCCGCAAAAAGTGAGGAGACGGGCCTTGCCCGTCCCCCCATCCATGCACTATCTGTCATGCAGGGTATCGGGAACAAACAGAACATCCAAAACTCAGGCAGTGAAACCGTGCACAAACCGCTGATCGACAAATATGGCCGTCATGTCTCGTATTTACGGGTTTCCGTAACGGACCGCTGTGATTTTCGCTGCACCTATTGCATGTCGGAAAACATGACGTTTTTGCCAAAATCACAGGTTCTGAGCCTTGAGGAACTTGATCAGCTTTGTACCGCTTTCATTTCACGCGGGGTGCGCAAACTGCGCCTGACCGGCGGCGAACCGCTGGTGCGCCGTGGCATCATGGATTTGATCCGCGATTTGTCGCGCCATTTAAAATCCGGCGCGCTGGATGAACTAACCCTGACCACCAATGGCAGCCAGCTTGCCACCTATGCCGATGATCTGGCACGGGCCGGGGTTAAACGCCTTAATATTTCGCTCGATACGCTGGACCATCAGAAATTTGCCGAAATCACCCGTCGTGGCCGCCTGGAACAGGTATTAACCGGCCTGCAAGCCGCCAAGGAAGCCGGCATCGGCATTAAAATCAATGCCGTGGCCCTGCGCGGGCAAAATGAAGACGAATTTTCACGCATGTTGGCCTGGTGCGGGCAGGAAGGTTTTGATCTTTGCCTGATCGAAACCATGCCGCTAGGCGACATTGATGGCGACCGGACCGACCATTACCTGCCGCTGACCGTGGTGCGTGAACGGCTGGAAAAAGACTGGACGCTGGTGCCCAGCAACCATGTCACCCCCGGCCCGGCGCGTTATGTTTCCGTAACCGAAACCGGGGGGCGCCTGGGCTTTATCACGCCCATGACCCATAATTTTTGCGAAGGCTGCAACCGGGTTCGCATCACCTGCACCGGCACGCTTTATATGTGCCTGGGCCAGGAAGACCATATCGACCTTCGCGAAATTCTGCGTGAAAACGACCCGGCATTGCTTGATGAAGCCCTGGACCGCGCCATGCTGCTTAAACCCAAGGGCCATGATTTCGTGATCGAGCGCAAAGGCGCAAAACCCGCCGTTTCGCGCCATATGAGCATGACGGGCGGGTAAACCACCCCATAGGCCGCGATAAGGCCCGTTCAAATATCGCGGGACATCACCGCTGAAAAATGACCGGGAACCAATCCTCGCGCAATTTTTGCCCGGCTTGCATGTCATGGCCGGGAAACGGCGGTGATGTGGGACCGGGCCGTTCAACATAGCGGGCATCATCGCCCACCAGCCGTACTGAAAAGGCCCGGCGGCGGTTACCCGTCAAATTGCCGCGTGCGCCGTGCAAAATGCGAAAATCAAAGGCGACGGCATCGCCCGGTGCCATATGCCATTCGCGAATTTCCATGCCTTCGGCATCCGGGTCCGGCACCGGCATATAATCATTTTCGTTGGGATAAAAACTTTGTTCTGACAACCACCGGGTTGGCAACACGGCGCGCGGCCATTTATGCGACCCGGCAACACAGCGCAAGGATGCCTCGCGCACCGGGTCCAGCGGCGACCAGAAACTGATCGTCTGCTCCCCCTCGAGAAAATAATACGGGCTGTCCTGATGCCACGGGGTCGGCTTGGACGTGCCCGGTTCCTTGACCAGCACATGATCGTGAAACAGCTGAACGGCTTGCGACCCCATCAAATCTGCGGCAACCTCGCCCAGTGCCGACTGGCGGATCACCTGTTCAAATTCGCCAATACGCTGCCAGTTACAATAATCATCAAAAAACCGGCCCCCTTCGCCCGCTTTCAGGTTTTCAGCAGCATAGGGACCAGGTTGTCTCATGTTAGTTTCAATGCCTGCGGCCAGCTGATCAACATGGTTGGCAAACAGCCCCCGGATCAAAACAACACCGTCGCGCTGCCAGGCTTCAATATCGGCTGGGGATACAAGGGGATGAACCATGGCGAAAGCTCCTGTCTGGCAATTTGGGTACTTGCAATGCCAGAAATTTGCCCTACCCCAAAAATAACTTCCAATAATACATTCTAAAGTTAGAATTAGTCTGATGTTATATTTAACCTTGCGTCAGATCGAATATGTGGTGGCCGTTGCCCGCGCCGGAAGCCTGGCACAGGCAGCGCAAAACCTGCATGTTTCGCAACCGGCCCTGTCTGTTGCCCTAAGCGTGGTGGAAAAAAGGCTGGGCCAAAAGCTGTTTAATCGCCGCAAGGGAAGCCCGATTACCTTAACCGCCTTTGCCCGCACCTATATTACCGAGGCCGAAGCCCTTTTAATACAGGCCCAACGGCTGGAAGACCCGGCATCCTTATCGCGCATTGTGAATGGCACACTGACACTGGGCTGCTTTGAAGATTTAGCCCCCCTTTATCTGGCACCGGTTTTAAAGGCCCTCCGCCAGGGCTTGCCAGATGTCGTTCTTCGCTGGCGCATTTATGACTTTGAAAATCTGGCGCGCCACATGCGCGAAGGCCAGATTGACCTTGCAATTACCTACGACCTTGGGCTGGACGCCAATTTCGATAAAACACGACTGAAAGCGGTTTCACCGCACGCCTTTATGGCAGCCGAGGCCGCACTTGCCCGGCAACCGACCCTTAGCTTTGCTGATCTCGCGACCGAACAGCTTATTCTGTTTGAAGAAGGGTTATCTGTCCGCCATATGCTTAATCTGTTTCGCCAGGGCGGCCATAACCCCAAAGTGGCGCACCGGGTACATTCACTGGAGGTCATGCGCAGCCTTGCGGCCAACGGCGAAGGAATAGGCATTGCCTATACCCTGCCACCTGGCGATTTTTCCTATGATGGAAATCGTGTTGTTACCCGAAAAATCAGCGATCAAACCGCGATTGAGCCTGTCATTCTTGCACGCAGCAATCACCTGCCCGAGCTAGCGGCAGCAAACAGTGCCCATCACATAATTTGCCGTGTTTTCACCGAGAAAAATCAGGCGGAACGGCTAAATCCTTAAAATATCCGGCGGTCATATCAAACGGCGTTACTCAAAACCGATCAATACATCCCTGATCGACGAGCGGGTCGCCAGGCCCTTACCAATCACTTCACGGTGGCGTGCCATGGCATGGCACGCCTCCCCCATCTTCCACAGGGGGGCCGGATAGATAAGCAAAATCTGCTGTGCTTTTTCACCGGGTCAAATGATCTGTGCAACGTCTTTCGCCATATTCTCGGCCCGATAGGCGGACGGCGTTGTCCCCGTGATCTTTTTAAAAGCCAGATTGAAAGTTGATTTTGAATTGAATCCGATGCTGATGGCGATATCAAGAACCTGCCGATCAGGCTCCTCGACCAGCAAGCGCAATGCGTGATCGATACGCACAGAATTAACAAAATCAAAAAAGCTTTTCCCAATATAGCGATTTAGGACGAAGGAAAGCTGATTGGGTGTCACGCCGACAATTTGGGCCAGTTTGGGCATCGAAAGGAGGGGATCAAATATGACCTCGTCCCGCGTAACGACCTGATCGAGCCGTCGACAAATACGCCGGACTTCATCTTCATCTACCAAATTGCGGGCTGTTGCAGTGCTTCCCGCCACATCATCCGTCGGCACAACTTCTTTGTCCGGGGCTCCATAACCGCCCGACACAGCTGCCTCGACAAAAAGAGCAGGGTTGGTTGCGATAACATGGCTGATACGAAAGAAGACCAAAACAAAACCGCAATGAGCAATAATAATCAGCCATTCGCTTCTGAATACAAAGATATCAAACAGGTTAATCGCTGTATAAATTACAAAAATAACGCTTGTTTCAACAAGCAACTCGAAAGTCCAGTTGCGTAATACTGCCCCGTCCAGTCCGAATTGCTGCTGCACCTGCCTGTGATACACCAGACAGGTCCGCCATATCGCAATCATATAGGCAACAAATTGCGCGCAATACACAGTAATCATTAACAACAGCAACGCCGTTACGGCGACAGGGGCCTGCCACTTAAACCCCAGTCCCTGTTCTGTCAGCAACAGGTGGTTGGCCTCGACATTGGTGGAAACCAGCCAGGCAATGGCCGCGATGCCAACGCCGACACACAAAACAACGGCAAAATGCCGGGCCGGTTGCAGCACAGGACGACCTGAAATTTCGCGGAAATATAAATAAATTGCCGGAAGGGAGGCAAAAACAAACGGCGAAAATAAAGGGGCAAGGTACAAACGTGTCAATGGAGACAGGAAAACGTCGAGAACTTTATCAACAAAAACAACACAAACGACCGCTGCAAAAAATATCAGCCAGCGATTGGCCCGAAAGGCACGTTTCCCTTCCTGAAGCAGCAATAATATCAAAAAAAGCGCATGGCCGATCCCGACGATAGCGATAATCAGCAGGGCGACACCTTTCAGTTCAAGCATCTATCCGGCCTAACAGAAATTAAAACGCCACCCGAAAGCGCAAAATGATCCGGGAAACAAACCTTCAGCACAGCGCCATTCTCGCAGTTCCATCCATACGTATCCCTTACGAACAGATACAAACCATACGCAATGATCATAAACAGGGAACACCATAAGACAACATCGAACATTTTCCATTTCGTTCAAACGAAAGCAGTGTTTTTGACGCTGTTCAACAGGCTAACCGCCCTTAAAGGCTCGCCTGGCACTGCCAGCAAATGTGCCGGGCACACCGCACAGTCAGAACTGCCAAAACCGGGAACAGGAACCGAAAGTAAAAACTGTTCACGTAACCAGCGGCATAAATCGCATTCATTGCCGTTCGGCACTGCCAAAACCGACATAACCTTGCCAACCGGCATTATTGTCAGGGCATCGATATGCCAGTGCGGCTTTTTATCGCTGGCACAATGACGTTTGACCCGCGCAGCAATGCCACCAGCGCCGCGCGCACTTCCACAATAAAAATATGTCCCCTGTTTAATAACCTTTCCGGCAAACCGGTGCCGGGTCAGGGCAACATCGGCTTTCACATCAATGTGCAAAATATAGGCTCCGGCTGCTTTGGGCAGCAGCCGGAGGGTTTGGTCATCAATGGTGGGTAAAAGCAGCATTCGCAAGGTTGGCCGCGCTATAACAACAAATCAACCGACAGGCCGGGGCCACGCTGGCCCGATGCCAGAACCGGTTCACAATCCTTGTTGATCCGCGCAGCTATACGCTGGCGAAAGCCACTAAAATGTTTCGAGGCCACCACATCCACAGCATGGTCAAGGTGCACCTCGATCCGATACACGCCACCGACAGGTGTACGGGTTAATCCCAGTATTTTGCCCGATACGGCATGGCCCAGATAAGACCCGGCAAAGCGTTTGCCAATGCCAAGATCTTCAATACTGATTGCCATGGAATTACGCCGCGTCATGGCAAGGGCGGTATTCCAGTCGCGAAAGCCATAACTTTGGGCCATCAGCTCCAGGCTACCGGCGTGCGACACCATCACATCCCGGTTTGCCAGGGCGGCACGCAAGCGTTTGGCCTGGGCCTTTAGTCCATCAGCTGCATCATTGGAAAAGTTTTTCGGAGTCCCGTCTGCGGGCTTCATCATCGGCTGGTCAGGCGGGGTTTGTTCGACCGGGTTTTGTAAACGCATCATCGTCTCCTGACAGGAGGCCGGGTGTTCGCATTGCCGGTCCGACGCGGAACCGATAATTTTCAAATGCAACATTCACCTTCCCTTGCGGGCGCGAACGGCTGGCTGTTGCAAGGCCGATAAAGGCAATAGCGCAAAGATTGGCAAAATTCAACGCAATGATGCCCCGATGGCGCATATCTGGCTGCAAACGCGCCGGGCCTTCACCCGTCAATGGCGCGACATGCCCGCAAAACCATTCAACCCGCCCGCCTTGATTGACAGCCCCGGTGGCGCAACATATACCAGAACCAACAATGATTTATTGGCAAATCCGCCCACCCGCACGGGCCACAGGATTTGCCCCAGAAAGGATGATACACATGGCGATGGCAGCCCACGAAATTGAAAGCATGATCAAGGAAGCCCTTCCCGATGCGCAGGTGCGAATCGAGGATTTGCGCGGCGACGGTGATCATTATGCTGCGATGGTTGTCTCCGAGGCATTTCGTGGCAAAACCCGCGTGATCCAGCATCAAATGGTGTATTCGGCCCTGAAGGGTAAAATGGGCGACGAATTGCACGCTCTGGCGCTGCAAACCTCGGTTCCTGAATAAAATCCGTTTCGTTTTCGGAAATCCTGCCCGATGCGCCGCCTTTAACCGGGCGGACGCACCCGGTTTCCGGGGCCAGATTACGCCCCAATAACTGACCCTGGTTCACCTGATATGTCGAACGCGAACAAACCAGCCCTGATCGGGGCAGGTCCACTGGCCGGCCTGTTTGCCTTTATTACCTGGGGGGTCGCGGGTGCCTATTTTCATGCGGTCGGCTTTGCCGATGCGATGGAAATCCTCAGCCACCGTATCCTGTGGTCCGCCATTTTAACCCTGATCCTGATTTTTGCGCTGGGCCGCAAACCGGCATTGATGACCCTGTTGCGTTCGGCCCGCACGATGGGGTTGTTATTTATTACAAGCTTGCTGATTGCCGGTAACTGGCTGATTTATATCTGGTCGGTCAATCATGGACATGCGCTAGAAGCCAGCCTTGGCTATTACATCATGCCGTTGATCATGCTGGTATTAGGGCGGATTTTTCTCAATGAAAAACTTAACCGCATCCAGATTTTATCGGTCGTTATTGTTTCTGCCGGGGTTTTGAACCTGCTGATCTTTTTTGGCACCCTGCCCTGGATCGCCCTTAGCCTGGCGTTCCTGTTTGGCTTTTATGGCCTGCTGCGTAAAATGATTCCCGCCGACCCGATTGCCGGGCTGTTTGTTGAATGCCTGACGCTGCTACCCGCTGCCCTGATTTATCTGGGCTGGTTGCAAAGCAACGGCGAAATGGCGTTTCTTCATACCGGGCCAGGCCATGACGCCCTGCTGATCGGTTTGGGGGTTATGACAACCGTGCCGCTGGTGATGTTTGCCTTTGCCGCGCGCAACATGAAATTCGGGGCGCTGGGATTAATGCAATATATAAACCCGACCCTGCAGCTGGTTGTCGCCGTTTTGCTGTTTGGCGAAAACTTTACCCATGCACATCTGATTACATATATTTTTGTCTGGTGTGGTCTGGCGCTGTTTACATGGGACAATTTGCGAACTGCTCGCCGGTTGCGCGCCAACAGTTGACATAAACGCCACAGAGCGCCATATCTTCGACCAGAAACATTTATATCGGCGGTCGTGCGCAGTACCGCAATTATCACAGTCAAGGATACCCGCAATGTCCGAAAATCCGGTTTTTGACCGCATCCAGAAGGATATCGACGAAAACGACGTCGTTCTGTTCATGAAAGGGACATCCATGTTCCCGCAATGCGGCTTTTCTGCCGCCGTTGTGCAGGTTCTGGCCGAACTTGGCGTTCCGTTCAAGGACGTGAACGTTCTGGTCGATCCGGCCATCCGTCAGGGAATCAAGGATTTCTCGAACTGGCCGACCATTCCCCAGCTTTACGTCAAAGGCGAATTTGTTGGCGGCTGCGATATCATTCGCGAAATGTTTGCCAATGGTGAACTGGGCCAGCATATGCGTGAAAAAGGCGTTGCTGCAGCAGCCTGATTTTCGCGTTACGAATCTGATTTATAAAACACGCCCGGCGTTACATCGCGGGCGTGTTTTTTATTGGGTCCTTACGGGTTTTACCAGTTGGTACTATCTGCGTTGCCCGCCTGCTTTCCGTTCTTGCAAGGGGCTTGTGGCACCGGGAACAAAACATCGTAGGCCCAGTTAAAAACAAACGCATACACCAGATAAAACGCCGAAAATGATACATCCATCATAAAAGCCTGCAACAGGCTGACATGCAGATACCAGGCGATCAGCGGCATTAAAACAACCAGCAAGCCCGCCTCGAACAAAACCGCATGTGCCACGCGCAACGGTACTGTTTTGTGAACATTGCCCCATAGCGCAATCATGCTGCGGTCAAACAGCACATTGAAAACATAGTTCCACGCCGCTGCCAGAACGGCACTAAACAGGGCCACCACACCAATATCATGGATTGGCATGTCAAACGCCCACGTGCCCAGCGGGGCAACAATGGCAAGGCCGATAATTTCAAAGCTGAGAGTATGACGGATACGGTCAAGTGTCGTGCGCATGGCGACCTCTTATCTTATCGGGTCGTCCCGAACATATAAAACCCGAACCGGGCGAGGTCGTCCTCGTTTTGATATGTCATTTTGCCCGAACATATCTGATGGATCAAACACCATCAAATAACCGGCACAAAAAAACGCCCGCTGAAAACAGCGAGCGTTTCTTTTTGTATTCGGCGAAACCTGTAAAACAGATTAACGCGAATAGAATTCGACAACCAGACTCGGCTGCATCTGAACCGGGTACGGGACTTCGGCGAATTTCGGGACGCGAACGAAAGTACCTTTGAAGGCTTTCGGGTCAACTTCGAGATATTCGGGAATGTCACGTTCTGCCAGGGTTGCAGCTTCCATAACCATCGGGATTTCGCGTGAAGCCGATTTGACTTCAACAACGTCGCCTTCCTTGACCAGGTAAGAAGGAATGGTGACCTTCTTGCCATTGACCAGGACGTGGCCATGGTTCACGAACTGACGTGAAGCAAACACGGTCGGAACGAATTTCATACGATAGACAACAGCGTCCAGACGGGTTTCGAGAATCCCGATCAGGGTTTCCGAGGTATCACCCGGGCGACGCGATGCTTCTTTGAAATAACGCAGGAACTGTTTTTCCGAGATCGAACCATAGTAGCCTTTAAGCTGCTGTTTGGCGAACAGCTGGATACCATAATCGGTCGGTTTTTTACGGCGGGTTGCGCCGTGCATGCCCGGAGCATATTCGCGCTTGTTCAGCGGCGATTTGGAACGGCCCCAAAGGTTTACACCAAGGCGGCGGTCAATTTTATGCTTGGCAGCAATACGTTTCGACATTGTAAACTCGCTTTTTTAAAAGTGCTTTGTTGTCCCGATAGTTTCTGCAAACAGGCTGTTTGCAGAACGGGGACGCAGAACCTTGCCGCGACCCGCTTTCTCGGAAGTGAGGCGCAATATAGAGATGAATCCGCACGAGTCAAACGGAAACCGCAGAAAACCAGCCTGTCTGGTCGATTGAGTGCATCTTTTTTCCGGTCGTTTTCCGGCATCGCAGAAGCACCCTGCACTTTTTTGTCAAAAGTTCCAATCCAGTTCGCCCGTCGCCGCGTAACAATTTTTACCATGCGTGTTCAAACCGGATCAGCTCTTGGGACCCGTTTTGACAATAATGAAGTTACGCGGCGAAACACGCAGGATAAAAAAAGACAAGCCGCGAACGAACGAGCTTAGGACATCGAGACCATGAAATTTCGTTCCATGATGGTAATTGCATCCGCGACAATGGCACTTGCGCTGGGTGCGTGTTCATCTGACATGCACGCGAACAAAGACGACATGATGAAGTCCAACACCGCCATGACCCCCGAAAAACATGTGGTGATGGTGGGCGGTGCGCCGATGTATCCGTCAAAAAACATCATTGAAAACGCGGTCAATTCCAAAGACCACACAACCCTGGTTGCTGCTGTCAAAGCGGCGGGCCTGGTTGATACCCTGTCTGGCCCCGGCCCGTTCACGGTATTTGCCCCCACCAACGACGCCTTTGACAAACTTCCCGCTGGCACCGTCGACACCCTGTTAAAGCCGGAAAACAAACCGACCCTGACCAAAATCCTGACCTATCACGTGGTGCCGGGCACACTGACCGCCAAGGACCTGATGGAAAAAGCCATGATGATGGGTGGCATGTATAAAATGACCACCGTTGAAGGCGGCACCATTACCGCCGAAATGAAAGACGGTGCGCTTTATATCGTCGATGAAAAAGGCAACTGGTCAAAAGTTACCACGGCCAATGTCATGCAGTCGAACGGCGTGATCCATGTGGTCGATACCGTGTTAATGCCAAACTAGGCTGGCATTCCTCGCACAACACGGCCTTTTCAGGCACTATATGACAAGCCCCCGGAACATTTTCCGGGGGCTTGGTCTTTGGTTATGTCCTGTCCTCAGCCCACAAACAGCCGCAGGTCAAACGGCCAATCAGGATTTTGGTTTGGGTTTATGCTTTGCCCCGCGCATGGCCGATACCATCCCGCGAATGGTTTGCACTTCCTGGTGGGTCAAACCGATACGGGTAAAGATATTGCGAATATTGCGTTCCATTGCCGGTCGCTTTTCCTCGACACGGAAAAAACCGGATTCATCAAGTTCATGCTCCAGATGCACAAACATCCGTTCAACCTCGTCATGGGTGGCGGGGAACGAATCGTTCATCATCATCTGGTAATCGGGCACATCGACCCCGGCCTGCCACCACTCGTACCCAATCAAAAGCACGGCCTGGGCCAGGTTAAGCGAGGTAAAACCGGGATTAAGCGGCACGGTAACAACGGCATCCGCCATGGCAATATGTTCGTTGCGCACACCGGTGCGTTCCGGCCCGAACATCACACCAATTTTTTCGCCCTTGCCAATATTGGCACGCATTTCCGGGGCAAGCCCCCGCGGGGTAAAAACCGGTTTAACAGCATCACGGGTGCGTGCAGTTGTCACATAAATACGGTTCAAATCGGCCAGCGCGTCTTCTTCGCGTTCAAACACCCTGGTATTGTCGATCACGATATCCGCGCCGGACGCATTGGCCGTTGCCCGTTCATTGGGCCAGCCATCGCGCGGGCGCACCAGCCGCAAATCCACCAGCCCGCAATTCAACATTGCCCGCGCCGCCTTGCCAATATTATCGCCAAGCTGCGGTTCAATTAAAATGATAACGGGTGGGTTAACCACACCTGCCGTTTCGGGGCGGGCCGCAGTTGGGGTATCGCTCATCCCCTGAAGTCTCCTATAGTGTTCATCGGCACCGTTACACACCAGCCAATAACCGGCACCAATCCATAAAAGGCGGTAAACCCGCCCGTGATTGCGCGCTGCTTTAGCATTTCCTGCCGCGCAGCACCAGCATCAGCACACACATAACCCTATAGGGCCGACGCCGGGCACGCACGACACCACCCGATACAGCAAACAAACGCATTCATCACGAATGCTGGCTGCGAATCCCGGCTTTAAACAGCTTGTAACTTATGGAATCGCGCAGTGCGTTATAGGACGCCTCGATAATGTTGCTTGAAACACCGACGGTTGCCCAGCTGTTGCCTTCGGCATCGCGGCTTTCGATCATCACGCGGGTAACCGCACGGGTGCCATCGCCGCGGGTTATGATCCGCACCTTGTAATCGATCAGTTCGATCGGCGCGATGACCTCGCGGTATTCCGGCACAGTTAACAGCACCTTGCGCAGGGCAGCATCAAGGGCGTTGACCGGGCCGTTACCCTCGGCCACCGACATGAACTGTTCCTCGCCTACCACCACTTTTACCGTGGCTTCCGACATGGTGATAACCTGTTCGTCCTGTTCATCCACCCAGCGGCGTTCGTCGATCACGCGGAAAGATGTGACACGGAAATAGCGTTCAAGTTCGCCCATCGCCTTGCGGGCCAACAGTTCAAAGCTGGCTTCGGCCCCGTCATAGGCATAACCGTCAAATTCGCGCTGTTTGACCAGTTCCACCAGCCTGCCAACCGCCTCGGATTTCGGGTCAACCTCGACACCAATTTCGCGAAACCGTGCCAGAATATTGGAACGCCCCGCCTGGTCTGACACCAGAATCTGGCGCTGATTGCCAACTTTTTCGGGTTCGACATGTTCATAGCAGGCCGGGTTTTTCTCGACCGCCGACACATGCAAACCGCCCTTATGGGCAAAGGCCGATTCACCAACATAGGCCGCCTGGCGGGTTGGTTCGCGGTTGAGCCGGTCATCGAGAATATGCGAAATACGGCGCAACTGGGTTAGTTGCTGTGCGCTAATGCCCACGTCATAGCCCATTTTCAGCATCAGGGTCGGGATGATGGAAATCAGGTTGGCATTACCGCACCGTTCCCCAAGACCATTGAGCGTGCCCTGAATTTGCCGTGCCCCGGCCCGGACCGCCGCCAGCGAATTGGCAACCGCATTTTCGGTATCGTTATGGCAATGAATGCCAACATGGCTTCCGGGGATGCGGGTGCAGACATCGGTCACAATGTCAAAAATCTCGTCTGGCAGGGTGCCGCCATTAGTATCACACAGCACAACCCAGCGCGCACCGGCATCATAAGCCGCCTGAATGGCCGACAGGGCATAGTCGCGATTGGCTTTATACCCATCAAAGAAATGCTCGGAATCAAACAGCACTTCCTCGCTATGCTGTTTCACATGTGCGACCGATTCCGAAATCATCGCGATGTTTTCATCAAGTTCGATGCCTAACGCCTCGGTCACCTGAAAATCCCAGCTTTTGCCCACCATGCACACCACCGGCGCATTCTGGATCAGGGTGGCCAACCCCGGATCGTTAGAAGCGGAGCGACCGGCACGCCGTGTCATGCCAAAGGCGGTCAGACGAGAATTTTTCAGTTTGGGCGGGCTGGCAAAAAACGCATCATCGGTCGGGTTTGCGCCGGGCCAACCGCCTTCAATATAGTCAATCGACAGCTCGTCCAGTGCCTTGGCAATCGCGGTTTTATCCGCGGCTGAAAAATCGACGCCCTGGGTCTGTTGCCCATCGCGCAAGGTACTGTCATAGAGATAGACGCGCTTGTCAGACATATTGGTTCCAAATCTGCATTGATGCGGCGCCACACGGGCAACCATCGAAAAAAGAGGTGTGTCCCCGATATCCTGTACCGGGACGGTCTGGCAAATTGCCGCAAAACCTCGTCTGGCGCAACCTCGTTACCACACCAGAGAGAAAAACGGCAAAATCCGCCGTTTCACCGCCTTTAGAGTAGCAAACCTGTCCCCCTGCATGATTGTGCAGGCGATAGCGGTGGCACTATATTGATATATACACTTATAGATGCAGTGCCTCAGTCACCTCAACATAGCGTTGCTATACATGCGATTAAGGACTTATCTCTTGGTTCTAAGGAAATAGTCATATGGCTCGTATTGCCGCCATATCGGAATCGGACGATCTGATTTTTCTGGGCGGGCTGACATGGCATCGCGACGGAAAGCATTGCTGGCGCGCGGCTGACCGTTTTGCAGAATACACCATTTGCCGCGACACGGACGACAGATGGCATGGATACTGGATGCGTAACGGCATTAAAACCCGCGCCGAATGGTCCTGCCCGACGATAGAAACATTTGCCGAATACCTGATTGATCAGGTTCGTCATGCCAGGCTCGATATCAACTGATCAGACCTGCTTGGGTGACGGGCACCCTTCCTGTGAATTTCAAATAATCGGCAATGGCAAAAGCAACCGGTGGCAAGCCATTGCCCCGTGCCCCTTTGGTCACAATCCCTGATCCCCTGCATTAGCAGGAACTGTTTTATCAAACGAATGATCAACCGGCACTGCAAGAATGGTTGCGTTCCTGCGACAAGGGCTTATGTCTGGGGCAAGTTCATTCATAACAAAAGGTCCCGGCATGACCCAACCGACCAAAATGCAGATCGACATTGTTTCCGATGTTGTCTGCCCGTGGTGCATTATCGGCTATAAACATCTTGAGCAGGCCCTGCAAAATCTGGAGGGCCAGATCGATGCCAAATTGCGCTGGCACCCGTTCGAGTTAAACCCCGACATGGGGCCGGAAGGCCAGGAGCTGGGCGAACATATTCATGAAAAATATGCCCTGACCCCGGACCAGAGTGCCGAAAACCGCGACCGCATCCAGATGATGGGCGAAAATGCCGGTTTTGACATTCACTTCAGTTCAGACAGCCGCATCTACAACACCTTTGATTGTCACCGTATGCTGTATTGGGCAGGCAAAAAAGGCAAACAGACCGAACTGAAAATGGCGCTGTTCCGGTCCTATTTTCAGGAGGGCGAAAACCCCGGCGACCATGGCGTTTTAAAACGCTGCTGCGAGGAAGTTGGCCTGTCCCCCGAAGAAGCCGGTAACATTCTAGACAGCGACACCTATGCCAGCGAAGTTCGCGCCGAGGAAGAAGAATTTAAAAGTGCCGGTATTACGTCGGTTCCGACCTATGTGGTAAATGGCAAATACGCCATTAGCGGCGGCCACCCGCCCGAAGTTTTTGAACAGGCCCTTTCCGAAATTGCCCGCGGGGCAACTGGCGAATAGGCGGCACATTTCCCAAACACGTTTTGACAAAGCCCGGCAACCCCTGCCGGGCTTTGTTTGTATCGGGCTTTTATAACGGGCGCTGATTTTTATATGCCTGCCTCTCGTTGTCGGGCAAAACCAAACTGCTGCCATTTACCGCATGTTTCAGGTCAGTTCGCCCTTTGCCGGTGCAGTCCCCATTCTGCAAGCCTATCCTGACAATCCCGGCAGCATGGAACAAAACCGGTCCTTTCTCTCATCGACGCTGCCTTTGTTTGGGTTTAGATTTTAAAACACGCAAACAATGGGGATTCCGATGACAGAACTTCATTTATATCTGCCCGGTATTTTGCTGGCTTATGCCGCCTTGCTGGTCGGCCTGATCAGCCCTGGCCCTGCCTTTATGGCGTTAATGGGCGTATCGCTTGGCGAAGGCCGCCGGGCCGGGCGTTACTTTGCCTTGGGCATTGGCAGCGGATCATTTTGCATCGGTGCCATAACACTTTCGGGCCTTTCTGCCCTGCTGGTCGCCTATGCCGATGCCATGTTTGCCATTCGCATTGCCGGGGGGTGCTATTTATTATGGATGGCATTCAAGGCCTTAAGATCTGCCTTTCGCCCGGCACCTGCCGATGCCAGGGCCGAAAATAGCCCGTTACGTGCCCCAGGCCACTATTTCAGTCGTGGGCTGGCCCTTCATTTAACCAATCCCAAAGCCATCCTGACCTGGATCGCGATTATTTCCATTGGTTTGCAACCCGGTGCCCCGTTATGGGTGGGCCTGATCATTGTGGCAGGATGCGGGGCAATATCGACAGTGATCCACCTGTTTTATGCCACCGCTTTTTCAACCCGGCCTGTCATTGCCGTTTATCGCCGTATGGCCCGCTGGATCAACGGGTTTCTGGGCGTCTTTTTTGCAGCCATCGGGGTGAAACTGTTATTTAGCCGCTAACCCGAACATCCCTACCGCATCGCCAATCTGTGATGTTGCTATTCTACCAAACCGGCCGGGTCTGCGGCCCCGCGTTGTGCACGATTTAAATGCGCGGGCGAGGTTGCTTCCGGCTTGCGTGTCACGCCACTTTTGGCATCCATCCAGCCGCCCAAAATCGCCAGCCATGCCGCAACCAGCGGCAACCACGCGATATCCTGGTCCATCGCCCATAATGTCAGGCTGGTAAGAATGCACCACAAAACCGGAGCAGGCAGCAACAGCCAGCGCCAGGTACCACGCATTAACAACACAAAGCCCAGGGTGCCGATAATTGTCGGGTCCGGGGCGCTGCCAAAAAGTTCGGCGGCCAAAACATCACGACCGGCCAGCAGGCTAAAAAACGGATAAACCGGAATTGCCAAAATCAGCAAAGCCACCCCGGCCATACTGGAAAAGTCACCACGCCAGCAAAACACAAGCGGCGTTTTACGCAAGGAAAACAGCACCATTATCACAGCCTGGAAAGCAAATATCGGCAGTATATATGGCACGGCCCAATTGATTGGCCGGTAATAATGCCCCATGAAAACAGCACCGGCCCATGCCCACATCACGGCCAAAACAACCAGAATACCCCGTTGAAACAGCCGCCCCCCGCGCAAGCCCCTGTAAACCAGCACCGCGCCCGCAAGATACAACACCAGGTTAACCGGCCAAAAAGCCAGATTAAAGCTGACAAACAACCGGTAATAAACCCGGGTTGAAAACAGCAAAAAATCAATCAAATGATAATCCCACCAGTCTGTCACAGGGCATCTCCTATGGCAGCGACGATGGCATGTCGCATATCCGGGGTGGGCAAAACGGCATCTTTTTCACCCTTGCCCGGCATGGCCGCCGCAAGGTTTTCACGCACATGGTCCACCCGCGTTGTTGCGGGAATGGCGCAAGTAACAGCCGGATGGGAAACGATATATTTCAAAATCAGTTGCGCCCAGCTTTGCGCGCCAAGTTCGCTGGAAAATTCAGGAACAGGCACCCCACGCAGTGCCTTGGTCAAATGCCCGCCGCGAAAAGGGCGGTTAATGATAACGGCCATGCCGCGTTCCTGCGCGATTGGTAAAATGCGGTTTTCAACTTCACGATCCAGCGGGTTATAGGTCACTTGCACAAAATCAAGCGGTTCACGCTGCATAATCACCGACAACAATTCATGACGTCGTCCATGCGATGTGGTGACACCGACATACCCCAGTTCACCGGCAGCCTTTTTAGCCTGTAACACCGGCAACTGGTCCTCCCAGTCGCGCATATTGTGGACTTGCAACAAATCAAACTTTGAAATGCCCCAGCGCCGGGCGGTTTCCGCAATTTGATCAGCGCCCCCGTTTTCGTCACTGGTCCAAACCTTGTCGGTCGCAAAAACCTGATCGCGATGAATGCCCAGTGTTTTCAAACCATGGCCGATGGTCGCCTGCGATGATCCATACATCGGTGAAGAATCAATCATTTCGCCGCCTCCGGCAAAAAAGGCAGCCATTACATCAGTGCAGTTTTTCAACAAAACCGGATCAACACCGACATTAAAAGTAATCCAGCTGCCAAGGCCTATGGCGGGAATTGAGACATCGCTACCAGGTATTTTGCGGCGTAACACACCGGCCGCCACCTGCCCCTGTGCCGTTCCAGCATGGATAAGAGGCATACCGGCAAGGCTTGCGGCAACCGTGCTGCCTGCACCTGCCAAAAAACTGCGCCGACTGATATCAGCAAAGGCCATGTTACCATTTCCCTTGATTATCCGGGGTCCGATCACCCCTCAAGGGTGCCGCAAAATGCCCGTCCGCGCAAGGGAGGCCCATTTGCAACAGCATACGATCCGGCGCAGTGGCGCGACAGAACGCATAATAAGACAGTCATCCTCAGCCTGTCCAAAGCGGCGTGGTCTTTGTTAATGCAAAGAAAAAGGCGCCACCCGTTTCCCGGCAGCGCCCTTTTGCAAATCATCGAACCGAACAGATCAACCACGTTTCCAGGTTGTTCCGTCCTTGAAGTCTTCCAGAATAATGCCGCGGGCCAGCAAATCATTGCGGATCTGGTCTGCAACGGCAAAGTCGCGGTTTTTCTTGGCTTCAGCACGCTCTTTAATCAGGGCATCGATTTCTGCGGCTTCATCCGCATCGCCACCACCGGTAAACCAGCTGTCAACATCGATTTCCAGAATACCCAGCAATTCGGCTGCCGCCAGAACACGGCCTTTGGCTTCGGCCTTTTTACGGTCGTTCTTGGCCTTGTTCAGCTGGGTTATCAGCTCGTGGAACTCGGCAATGGCCAATGGCGTATTCAAATCATCACACAGCGCGTTCAACACCCCGTCAGGCACATCGGCATCTTCATGAATGATGTATGATGTCTGGCGCAGGGCCGTATAAAAACGGTCCAGTGCTTCCTTGGCCTGGCGCAGGTTTTCTTCTGTCCAGTTGATCGGCTGGTGATAATGGGTGCCCATCATGGCAAGACGAATGGCTTCGCCCGGCCAGCTTTCCAGCAATTCATGCACGGTGACAAAATTGCCCAATGACTTGGACATTTTTTCACCTTCAACCATTAGGTGGCCGTTATGCATCCAGTATTTGGCATAGCTGGACCCATGATTGGCGCAGCAGCTTTGGGCAATTTCATTTTCATGATGCGGAAACACCAGATCAATGCCGCCGCCATGAATGTCAAAATTTTCACCCAGATAGCGCGTTGACATGGCCGAGCATTCAATATGCCAGCCCGGGCGACCCCGGCCCCACGGGCTGTCCCAGCCCGGCGTGTCATCGTCAGACGGTTTCCACAACACAAAGTCCGCCGGGTCCTTTTTATAAGGCGCAACTTCAACCCGGGCACCGGCAATCATTTCATCGCGATTGCGCCGCGACAATTTGCCATATTGCTCGTATTTCGAAACCGCAAACAAAACATGCCCTTCGGCAGCATAGGCAAATCCCTGTTCGATCAGGTTTTCGCACATCGCGATCATATCGGGAATATGGTCGGTCGCACGCGGTTCAATATCGGGCTTGTCCGCATTCAGCGCATCCATATCGTCAAGATAGGCCTGGTGGGTACGTGCGGTAATAACCGAAATGCTTTCGCCGCTGTCACGGGCACGCTGATTGATTTTATCATCAATGTCGGTGACGTTGCGAACATAGGTGACGTTCGGATACAGGTAACGCAACAAACGTACCAGCGTATCAAACACCACCACCGGGCGGGCATTGCCAACATGGGCATAGTCATAAACCGTTGGTCCGCAGACATACAAACGCACGTCTTCGTCGTCAATCGGGACAAAAACCTGCTTTTCGCGGGTCATGCTGTCGTAAATACGCAGTTCTGGATATGTATCAGTCATTTTTCTGGTCCGTTCAAATGGCGTGAAAGCATCTGTCATTTTCGGGCGATCCGACCGAAATCAGACCGCCGTGCCACACAGCCGCGCACGGGCCTTTTCACTGCCAATCAACGGCAACATTGCCGACATTTCCGGGCCATGTTCGCGCCCGGTCAGGGCCTTGCGTAACGGCATGAACAATTGTTTTCCCTTGCGGCCGGTTGCTTCCTTAAGCGCACCGGTCCAGCTTTTCCAGCTTGTTGCGTCAAGCGCCCCCTGGGGCAGAATATCGGCCGCCTGGCGCAAAAATTCACCATCTTCTTCGTCAATTTCGGGCGCGGTAACAGCGTGGATTACATCCCACCATTCGCGCGCTTCGGCCACACGCCAGCAATTGCCGCGCACCGCCAGCCAGAAATCTTCGTCAATGCCTTCCATACCGGCGGCAACCAGCTTTTCCTGTGCCTGATCAAACGGCATTTCATGAACGATTTTTTCGTTCAGGGATGCCAGATCAGCCGGGTCAAATTTCGGCGTAGACCGGCCATAGGCCGAAATATCAAACGTTTCGATGGCACCACGCATCGTTACCGGTTCAATCCGGTCAGACGCACCAAGCCCGGTCAAAAGCCCGACCAGCGCGGGCACTTCAAAGCCGTCATTGCGCAATTCGCGCAACGAAAGGCTGCCCAGCCGTTTGGAAAGCTGCGATCCGCCCGGCCCGGCCAACAGCGGCGTATGGCCAAAATCAAGCCCGCCTGCCTTGCCGCCCAGCGCCATATAAACCAGAATTTGCGCCACGGTATTGGTCACATGGTCTTCACCGCGAATGATATGGGTAACCCCCATTTCAAGATCATCCACAACCGACCCCAGCATATATAGCAAGGATCCGTCTTCACGGATCAGAACCGGGTCCGACACATGTTCGGTGTCAAAATGGCACAGGCCACGGCACATATCATCCCATTCCACCACGCCATCGGGCAGCAGGAAACGCCAATAGGGCGTGCGCCCTTCGGCTTCCAGCGCGCGAACTTCGGCAGGATCAAGGATCAGGGCCTTGCGATCATAGATGAAAGGCTGGTGACGCTGGCGGGCGGCCTTGCGTTTCCAGTTCAGCTCGCCTTCCGTTTCATAGCACGGATAAAGCAGCTTTTCGGCTTTCAGCTTTTCAATCGCAACGTCGTATTTGTCCTGACGCAGCGACTGGCGTTCCTCGCGGTCCCAGTCAATGCCCAGCCAGCGCAAGTCCTCGCGAATGGCATCAACATATTCATCCTTGGAGCGCTCGGGATCGGTATCGTCAAACCGCAGGATAAATTCACCACCATGCTTGCGGGCATATAGCCAGTTCATCATGGCAACGCGGGCATTGCCTACATGAAGCAAGCCGGTCGGGCTGGGTGCAAAACGTAAAACAGGTTTTTTCATATCAATATTTTTCAAACAAAATCCATGTCATACCAGACCATGCCGAGGGTTACCTCGTCAAAATCCGGTTAGGCGCGACTGCGCCGCGCGGCCAATACCGCGAGAGGCAAGGGCTTTATTAAAGCCCGCCCGCCAAGTGAGGGGCGCGTTGATCGATGTCGCTCAACGCGTTTTAACATCAGGTTACCAGATTGGTAAAACCATTGGTAATCGGGTATCGCCGGTCGCGGCCAAAGGCACGCGGCGTAATTTTCACCCCCGGCGGGGCTTGTCGGCGTTTATATTCGGCACGGTCCAGCAAACGCCACACCCGGCGCACCGTTTCTTCATCATGGCCACAGGCAACAATTTCAGCAACGCTACGCTCCCCTTCAATCATCTGGTGCAGGATATCATCCAAAACATCATAGGGCGGCAGGCTGTCTTCGTCTTTCTGGTCCGGGCGTAATTCCGCCGAAGGCGGTTTGGTAATGATCCGTTCGGGAATTACCATGCCCTCTGGCCCCAAAACACCTTGCGGGCAATGGGCGTTGCGCCAGTGACACAGGGCAAACACCGTGGTTTTATAAAGGTCTTTTAAAACCGAATACCCGCCGCACATATCACCATACAAGGTAGCATACCCAACCGACATTTCCGATTTATTGCCTGTGGTCAAAACCATATGGCCAAATTTGTTGGAAATCCCCATCAGGATAATGCCACGGGACCGCGCCTGAATGTTTTCTTCGGCAATATCGGGGTCGCGCCCGGCAAAGGCCGGGGCCAGCATGGTACCAAAGGCCTCCATCGCCGGGCCGATATTAATGCTTTCGATACCGGTTTTTAGCATATCGGCGCAAATTTGTGCATCTTCCAGGCTATCAGCCGAGGTATAGGGCGATGGCATCATCACCAGACGCACCCGGTCTGCCCCCAGGGCATCCACCGCGATGGCGGCGGACAGGGCCGAATCAATTCCGCCAGACATGCCAATAACAACACCGGGAAACCGGTTTTTATTCACATAATCACGCAGACCCAACACCAGCGTCTGGTATATCGCATCCAGGCCGGATGGATAACGCGCGTCGGGGGTGGCATCCTCGCAATACCATTTGCCATCGCCATCGCGTGACCAATTGGAAATCTGGACCGATTCGGCAAAGGCAGGCAGGGCAACGGCAAGGTTTCCCTCGCCATTCAAGCCAAACGAGCCGCCATCAAAAACCAGTTCGTCCTGCCCGCCGACTTCGTTGCAATAAATCATCGGCAAGCCGCATTCCAGCACCCGGTCACGAATCAGCTGGCGACGCAACCCATCCTTGTCGGCCTCAAACGGCGAGCCATTGGGCACCAGCATAAATTCGGCACCGCGCCCGGCCAGATGGGCCACCACATGGGGCGTCCACACATCTTCGCAAATCGGAACCCCCAGTTTGATCCCGCGAAAATCAACGACATCGGGCATCGGCCCGGCGGCGAAAACGCGTTTTTCATCAAACACGCCGTAATTGGGCAAATCATTTTTGGCACGCACAGTTTCAATGGTGCCGCCATCAATCAGCAACACGGCATTGTAACGGCTACCATCAAATTCCCACGGGGTGGTCAGCAACAGGGCCGGTCCGTTTTTGCGCGAAGCCGTGCGTTTGCAAATATCTTCAACCGCGTTTTTCAAATGGCGCATGAAAGACGGTTTCATCACCAGGTCCTCGGGCGGATAGCCCGATAACACCAGTTCAGAATAAAGGACAATATCCGCGCCCCTGGCGGCCGCAGATTCCCAGGCAGCCACAATTTTTTCCGCATTCCCGGCAATATCGCCGACAACGGGGTTTAACTGGGCAATGGCAATGGCGAGTTTGTTTTTCATGTTGTTTGGAATAGGAGGGGTCCGCCCGCAAGTCAATTGCGGAAATTGCAATAGCCCCCGATGCTTTTACAACCCATCCCCGGATAGATCGTTGCTTGCGGCTTAAAGTGCCATAGCGGCGTCGATTTCATCCTGGCTCATGGTTTTGGCCGAACCATGAATGATCGAGCTGGCAACATCCATAAAACGCTGCAAAGCTGCCGTTGTGCTATTGGCTGTCATGCGGATGATATCGGGGTTGCCTTCGGCAATCACGACTTCAAGCTGTTCATTGGCACGCAAGACCACCGCATTCATATGTTCGATGGTTTCCTCGAACGGGCATCGAAATTTATCGGGCACATGATCATAGGCTTCAATCGCCAGTTCACGATCGGAAAAAGCACTGTCCTGAAAATGCTGTTGATAGCTTTTAGGTGCCCATTCCTGACAATCTTCAAGCATGTCGGGCATATCGGGTACCATTTCCAACAACATGACAATTTCGTTGAAATGATTCAGATAATCCGTTGCAAGCAGCGTGGCCGAGGAAATGTTGGTTCCCTCAACTTTCTTTTGCCAAAGTGCAAAATCATTATCGGCTGACATGTTCGCGATTATCCTTCTCTCGCAGGCAAGTGCGCCCTGTTTCTTTTATATGCTAAAGGACAAGCATCGCATCAATATCAATCTGCAACAAATTCCCAAATAGGGATGTTTTGACAGTTTTTTGAGCCAAAAAAAGTTAAAAACATTGTCCAAATGGTCAGTATTGCGATGAAAAAAGGGCGCCCGGAAAATCGGGCACCCTTTTTCAATATCATTCGCCGTAACGAACGGATCATTCAAACTGTTCAGGCACTGGCCAGCAGTTCGTCACGCACATTGTCGCGTTCCTGCTTGATCATTTCCGCCATCAAAAACGCCAGTTCAAGGGCCTGTGCCCCGTTCAGGCGCGGGTCGCAATGGGTGTGGTAACGATCCGACAGGCTTTCTTCGGTAATGGCCTGTGCGCCACCAATGCATTCGGTCACATCGGTGCCGGTCATTTCAAAATGAACGCCACCGGCATGGGTGCCTTCGGCCTTGTGAATGTCAAAGAACGTTTTGACTTCGCCCAAAATCGCATCAAAGGCACGGGTTTTGTAACCATTGCTGGCCTTGACCGTATTGCCATGCATAGGATCACACGACCACACAACCTTGCGGCCTTCGGCCTG
Source organism: Thalassospira sp. NFXS8 (assembly GCF_040148805.1). Taxonomy (NCBI): domain Bacteria; kingdom Pseudomonadati; phylum Pseudomonadota; class Alphaproteobacteria; order Rhodospirillales; family Thalassospiraceae; genus Thalassospira; species Thalassospira sp. NFXS8. Next base: position 1,516,142 of record NZ_JAGEMF010000001.1, read on the forward strand.
GACACGACGGACCAGACGCGAAAGATGCTCGGCCACCTTGCCCGACCCCATACGGCAAATCAGGGTCAAACGACCTGCTTCGTCCGCCGGGTTCAAAATGTCGATCAGGCGAATCAGTTCGTCTTCATCCAGCGTCGGACCACATTTCAGGCCAATCGGGTTTTTAACCCCGCGCATGAATTCAACATGTGCGCCGTCCGGCTGACGGGTACGGTCACCAATCCACAACATATGTGCCGAACAGTCGTAATACTGGCCTGTCAGGCTGTCCTGACGGGTCAAAGCCTGCTCGTAGCCCAGCAACAATGCCTCGTGCGAGGTGTAAAAGTCGGTTTCGCGCATTTGCGGCGCGGTTTCCGGGGTAATGCCGCAGGCGCGCATGAAGGCAACGGCTTCATCGATCTGGGTGCTCATCTGGCGATATCGTTCCCCCGCGGGGCTGTTATCAACAAATGACAGGTTCCAGCGATGGATCTGGGTCAAATCGGCAAAACCACCCTGGGCAAAGGCCCGCAAAAGGTTCAGCGTCGATGCCGACTGGTTATAAGCCTTGATCTGGCGCTGCGGGTCCGGGGTGCGTGTTTCTTCGGTAAATTCGATCCCGTTAACATTATCACCGCGATAGCTGGGCAGTTCCACACCGTCGATCGTTTCCATATCGGCCGAACGCGGCTTGGCAAACTGGCCGGCCATACGGCCCACCTTGACCACCGGGCACGAAGCGCCATAGGTCAGAACCACAGCCATCTGCAACATGACCTTAAAGGTGTCACGGATGTTGTTGGGATGAAATTCCTTAAAACTTTCGGCGCAATCCCCACCTTGCAACAGGAAGGCCTTGCCTTCTGCCACTGCACCAAGTTTTTCCTTAAGCGCACGCGCCTCGCCAGCAAATACCAAAGGAGGATAGCTGCCGAGCTCCTGTTCTACGGCCTTGAGGGCCTGTGCATCCGGATATGTCGGAATCTGCTTTACAGGCAGGTTCCGCCAACTATCAGTGCTCCAGCTCTTGCTCATTTGCTTCCTCTCCATCGGATGTCTCTTTCAACACCCCTAGCATATCATCAAATATATCATACGGCCCGATTTATCCGGGCCAAAACCCGCCATTTGCCGGGTCCAACTAGATAAGGGTTTTGTGCCGCCGTTTCCAGTCTTTCCCGCACCGCGACAACAGAAAAATGGCAAATTTTTGCCAATACTGCGCAATTGCACGCAAAATTCCACCCACTTTAGCCACTTGCAGATGAAACAGGCGAAAAACATTACGCGCAATACGCACATCATAAATGCGAATCCATCAGGGTTTCAGCCCGTTTCGCCACCCTGTTCGTCATCCGGCTCGCCAAAATATGTTCGCACACCGGCAGGAATCGCAATACCACCTGCCTTTCGCACAACCCAGATATGATCCACCCCCGAAAGGTCGGGCATCACATCGAGCGACCCGCCCTTGATGCTGACCGGGCCCTGCCCGGCAAGGTCCCCATGAAACAGGCGCGATCCGCATTCAGGGCAGAAATGGCAATCAAGGACATTGCCGCTATCGGTGGGTCGCTGCCATGTTTTTACCTGCCCCTGCGTCACAATGATATCCGCACCATGCACCAGAACCGAAATTCCAAACGCCGATGCCGACTGTTTCTGACATTCCCGGCAATGGCAGATATAGGTATTCAGGGGCGCGCCATTTACCTGATAGCGCACAGCCCCACACTGGCACCCGCCGGTCAGACGGGCTGGCGATGATCTTTCCGGTGATGTTGCCATTGTCATGATCTGCTTCCTTGCCATCCTTTTTGGTCCTGCCTGCGCATCATTATGCACAACGGCCATAAAGGTGCAGTCTAGCCCGGGCGCGAAACAGTTGCACCCCGGGGCGTTTCCCCGCATGCTGCGCCTCCCGCCAGATATGGCAGCAGAGCCAGCCACATACCGCCACCGATTTTCGCTTTCAGGACGCCCCATGACCATCGAAACAGCAGTGATCATTGCCTGCGCCTATTTCATTGCTGCCTTTGTCAAAGGGGCAACCGGCCTTGGTTTTTCAACATCCGCCCTGCCCGTCATGACGCTGGGGCTGGGTCTTAAATCGGCGATGCCGCTGGTGATTATTCCCTCCGTGGTCAGCAATGTTATCGTCATGTTTCAGGCCGGGCATTTTCGCGAAACGGTGCGGCGTTTCTGGCCAATGTTTCTTTCAACCATTCCCGGACTGATTGTTGGCCTGCTGATTTTGGACCGGGTCAACGGGCTTGTCGCCGGTGCGGTTTTGGGGACGGTTCTGATTTTATATGGCGTTATCACCATCAGCCGCCCCGCCATTCACATTTCCGACCGGCTGGCAAAACGTATTGCGCCGATATCGGGTTTTCTCACAGGTCTGATCAATGGTGTAACCGGCTCGCAGGTGATGCCGATCCTGCCGTTTTTCCTATCCCTGCGCCTGGACCCCAAACGCTTTGTCCAGGGGGTGAATATATCCTTTACGCTTTCCAGCCTGGTCATGGCAGCCGGGCTTAGCCGCATCGGACTGATGACATGGCACAGCGTCTGGATTTCGCTGGCCGGTTTGATCCCGGTTTTCATTGGCGTAAAGGCGGGCAGTTACGTGCGCGCCCGGCTGGAAGCAGAAACCTTTCGCAAGCTGGTGCTGATCATGCTGATTTTGTTTGGCATTATCCTGATTGGCAAAGCCCTGCTGGCCTGATCATTAAAACTGTTGTCCCGCTTCGCGGTCTGATAAGACACTGCCATGCACACCATCGAAAAGCCCGCCTTTTGCGAAACCGAAGAAAAGAAATCGCGATTTCTGGCGACGCTGGTGCCCTATGACCAGTTTGCCGATACGCTGGCGACCTTGCGCAAGGCACACCCCAAGGCCAATCATCACGTTACGGCATATCGTTATCTTAATGATGAAGACCAGCTTATTGAGCATGGCAAGGATGACGGTGAACCATCGGGCACGTCGGGTATGCCTTGCCTGAAGGTGTTACAGGGACGCGACCTGATCAATGTGGCCGTAATTGTCACCCGCTATTTTGGCGGCACCAAGCTGGGTACGGGCGGGTTGGTGCGGGCCTATAGTGGCGCGGCACAGGCCGTTTGTGATGATGCGGCTATCATTCCCTATGTGCCACAGGGCACAGCCCGGCTATTTGCCAGCTTTGCCGACGCCGGGGCGATGGAACGGGCCTGCGCCCAACCGGACATTACCGTGCTGGATCGCCAGTTTGATACAGTGGGCACCCTTATGCACATAAGTGGGCCGCGCGACAGCGTTCGTACCCTGGCAGAACGTTTCCCGGCACCCGAAGGGCATACACCCGAATAATTCGGACATCCCGTCAGGTGGCGCGATAAGTACGGTCCGTGCTTTGGCGCACCTGCAATTCAAACCCCAGATCGACCACTTTTTGCAACGGCGGCGTTCCATCCAGTGCGGCATGGATCATATTCACCGCATGGCGACCAATCCCGTATCGATCCGTGCGAATGCTGGTCAGGGTCGGGCAGGCAGCTTCCATCATTTCAAGGTCGTTAAACCCGGCAATGCCCAACTGCCCCGGCACCGAAATACCCGCCTTTTGCGCGCCAAACAATGCCCCAAGGGCAAGGTCATCATTGTTGCAAAAAACAGCATCCAGATCGGGGCGATGACGGGCCAGTTCCTGCACCAGAACCCCACCCAGGGTGACACTTGACGATGTGGTGGTGGTTTTCACCAGATCAGGATCAAACATACCGGCATCTTCGAGCGCACTGCGAAACCCGGCCAGGCGGCGGGTGGTGCGCGGGTCCATCCGGGCGCCTAAAAATCCGATATGGCGGTATCCCTGATCAATTAAATGCCGGGCAGCGGCCCGCCCGCCCTGATAATGCGAAAAGCCCACCATCATATCAATCGGGTCCGGCCCGGTTTCCATGATTTGCACAATCGGGCAATTTGCATCTTCCAGCATTTTGCGTGCTGTCGGCGTCTGATCAATCCCCGAAACAATCATGGCGGTGGGCCGCTGGCTTAAAAATATGCCCACCAGCCGTTCCTGTTCGGCCGCCGAATAACGCGAATTACCCAACTGCACCTGAAGCGGGCTGCCATCAAGCGCATCGTAAATGGCACGAAGGGTATCTGCGAACACGTTATTGGTTAGCGATGGTACCAGCACGCCAACCACGTTGGAGCGCGACGATGCCAGTGCGCTGGCGTGAGTATCGGGAATGTAATTAAGGGCACGCACCGCTTTATCGATGCGCCCTCGCAACCGTTCCGATACCTTTTGCGGATCGCGCAGCGCACGCGAAACAGTAATCGAGCTGACCCCGGCCTGGGTGGCGACATCGGCGATTGTCGGTCGGCCGGCCCCTTTACGTTTTCTCATTCGTGCCTGACTGCAATTTGCATTAATAGTGTGGGCCACCGCGCAAAATTTCTTCGACCAGTGGTATCAAGGCCGTACCAATCGCCCTGGTATTGGCTGCATCAAGATGCACCCCGTCCACAGGTGATGCCACAGCAACCGTTGCCGCATCAAAGAAATAACATTTCTTTTCGGTGGCAACCGCCTGATAGGCAGCCGCAAATTTTTGCGATTCGGCAATACTGCGCACCGATGGCAATGTCCCCCCTGTTTTGGTGGTTTCACAACAATGCGGGGGCGACATGATCAGAACAGCAGGTGCCGGCCCCGATTTATAGGAATATCCGCGCACAATATCAACCAGTCGCCCAAGGCCGGCACTGGCCCCCATAACATCACCACAAATAAACGACTTCAAATCATTGGTACCCAGCATGATAATCACCAGGTCCAGCGGGTCGTGACTGCCCAGCAAGGTTGGCAGGATTTTAGCGCCGTTGCGTTCTGTCGGGGCGGTATAATCGTCAAAGGCCGTCGTGCGCCCGCCAAGCCCTTCGCCAATGACGCGCCCCTGTCTGCCCAATCCGGCATCAAGCACAGTTGGCCACAAATCATCGTGGGCATGGCGGCGGCCATGTTCCGGGTGATGGCCCCAGGTCAGACTATCGCCAAAGGCGAGAATGGTTTTGGTATACATTGCATTCTTCCCGATGAAGTTATCTACACATGGTTGGCATCACGAAAACCGCCAGAACATACGATATCGGCACTATCGGCGTCACGGACCATCATTCTATCACAAAGCGTGGCTTGCGCGTCATCATCGCCGACGGCCTTTTATTATAATAATTCTAACATGCTGTATTCGAAGGTGATTACAAGAAGGAAAATTTTCCCCAATTTCGCAGTTGACTTAATGTTAGCGCTATCATTAAGTTAGCGCTAACAAAACAGGGGGCACAAAATCCAGCCCTTCAGCGTCCGGGAAACAGTCTTTATCAATGCAGCACGTCGCAAATTTCGTCATCGTTATGGGTGTGAGCGGATCGGGCAAAACCGAAGTCGCCCGCCGTCTTGCCGCGGCCACCAACGGGGCCTGGCTTGACGCGGATGACCACCACCCCGTCGAAAATGTCGAACATATGCGCCGTGGTTTGCCGCTGAATGACGAAATGCGCTGGCCGTGGCTTGATGCCCTGTGCAAGGTCGCAATCCAGACCCGCAAGGACCTGGCAACAACGCACGGCATTGCACCCGCCCCCGGGGGAAATGTCCCCCCCATTTTTATTGCCTGTTCCGCCCTTAAACGCCGATATCGCGATTTTCTGCGCGATCACCTGGGGCCAAAACCGGCTTTTGTTTTTCTGGAAGGCCCACGTGACCTGATTTTGGACCGGATGAACAACCGGTCAGGTCATTTCATGCCTTCTGCCCTGCTTGACAGCCAGCTTGGCGATCTTGAACCGCTGGGGCCGGATGAAGATCCGCTGACTGTTTCCATAATTGCCCCACTTAACGATATCGTCTGGCAAGTGCTGGATGGTCTCGAAAAACGAAACGGCGACCAGAACCAGGCGGAAAACTCCGCACCATATCCAAGCGAAAAATCCACATCCAAGGGAGGATGACTATGAAAACGTCCATCAAAACACTTTTTGGCGCGGCCTTTGCCGTGGCCCTGGCTGCCAGCACGTCGCTGACCGCACATGCTGCCGATTATAACTGGAAATTCCAGTCCAGCGACACGTCGGGCACACCTACCTTTGAAATCGACAAGGAATGGACCGACCGTGTTGCCGAAATGACCAATGGCCGCATCAAAATCGAACTGCTGCCGGTTGGTTCCATTGTGGAACATGCCGAAACCCAGGACGCCATTGCCGCAGGCATCCTTGACGGGCACATTACCGACGTCAGCTATTTTTCCGGTAAAGACCCGGCATTCAGCCTGATCGCCAACCCGATTGGCGCCTGGGCCGACCCGCAACAAATGTTCCGCTTCATCAATTATGGTGGCGGCAAGGAACTGATGAACAAACTTGAAGAGCCCTATGGCCTGCACTTTATTGGCGCAGTAACCCCGGGCCTGGAAGCCTTTGTTTCAACGGTTCCGCTTAATGGTGTGGCTGACCTCAAGGGTCTTAAGGTGCGTGCGCCCGAAGGCATGGTGCAGGAAGTGTTTGCCGCTGCCGGTGCGGCCCCTGTGAACATTCCGCAGTCCGAAGTTTATACATCGCTTGACAAAAAAGTCATCGATGCGGCGGATGCCACGGTTTATGCCACCAACTCGGCAATGGGCCTGAACGACATTGCCAAACATCCGGTTTATCCGGGCTTCCACTCCATGCCGCTGGTCGAAGTCTCGATGAACAAGGAAAAATGGGATGCCCTGCCCAAAGACCTTCAGGAAATCCTGACGGTATCGGTGCGTGATCTGTCCCAGGACCTGGTCGCACGCCTGCAAATGAAAGACCGCGAAGCCGTTGCCAAGGATCAGGCCAAGGGTGACATCGAAATCACCAACTGGTCTGATGAAGAACGCGCCAAATTCCGCGCCATTGCCATGAAACAGTGGAAAAAAGTGGCCGAGCGTTCGGACAACGCCCAGGAAGTTTACGACACCCTGACGAAATACCTGAAATCACAGGGCCTGTTGAAATAATACGACTAAAATGTCCCCCGGCCTGACATATCGGGCCGGGGGTATCGCATTCTGGTGCTGTTGCACGTGATTTTCCAACAGTCAACGGCCCAAACCAGATGCAGCCTGCCCCGCGAGATTCCCTCGTTTAAGGAATGGTTCCATGACCAATACGCCCCACAGCGACCCCCATACCCCACTTGGCACCTCCGAAGGGGACGTGGCCGAGCTGATCGACGATAACCGCGCTGTCATGCCTGCGGAATCAGGCCTTTTTGGCCGCTGCGTCAATTATCTCGGGTCCATATTTGCCATTGGTTTTCTGTGTTCGATGGCCGCGCTTATTTTTGAAATCTGCATGCGCCATATTTTCAATGCCCCCACGATCTGGGCGCACGAAACCACCACATTTTTATGTGCCATGGGTTTTGTGTTTGCCGGACTGTTTTGCGCATCACGCAATCAGCATATCCGGGTTGTCATCATTTACGACATGGTCAGCCCCAAAGCACGGCGTATCCTTAACATCGTCATTTCCCTGATCTGTGCGGTTTCGTCGGGATTTTTTGCGTTTGCGGCCTGGCTGATGGTGAAACGTGCAGCATTTTCGCCAAATGGCGGTATTCGCCTCGAAACCAGTGGCAGTGCATGGAACCCGCCTTTTCCGGCCATTTTAAAAATTTTCATGCTGGTCATCATGGTGGCGCTGACCATTCAGTTTCTGATTTTGGCATATAATTATGCCCGGCAAAAACTGGACGTCTCCGCAAACGATGCCACGGTGCCGCGTTAATCGCGCCCTTCATCGTCCCATGTCCCATTTCCTGCGCATCTGGCGCACCAGGATAATTCTCCATGTTACATTTGCAATCACTGGGCATTGAATACGGCACGCTGGCAATGTTTGTCATGCTGATCGGCTTTTTGCTGACCGGCATGCCGCTGGCGTTTGTTACCCTGCTGGTCGCCCTGTTATTTACCATTGGCTGGTTTGGCCCCATGGCGGTGCCGCTTATTACCAGCCGGGTATATTCCTTTGTTTCGTCTTTCGTTTTTGTATCAGTACCAATGTTTGTGCTGATGGCCGCCCTTCTCGACCGATCCGGCATTGCAAAGGATCTGTTCGAGGCCATGCGCCTGTTTGGCGGCCGGTTAAAAGGCGGGGTTGCCGTACAAACCATTTTCGTCGCCGTTATTCTGGCCGCCATGAGCGGCATTATCGGCGGTGAAATTGTGTTGCTGGGCATGATCGCCCTGCCCCAGATGCTGCGGCAGGGATATGACAAAAACCTGGCGATTGGCGTGGTTTGTGCCGGTGGTTCGCTCGGCACAATGGTCCCGCCCTCGATCGTGTTGATCATTTATGGCCTGACCGCCAATGTCTCGATTGGCGACCTGTTTACATCGGCATTTATTCCCGGCTTTATGCTGGCGGGCTTTTATGTCGCCTATGTTCTGTTTCGCTGTTATTTCGGCAAGGATATTGCCCCCCCACCCCGGACAGAAACCATTCCCACCGAAGAAAAACTGCGCCTGCTTAAAGGGCTGTTTTTGCCCATGGTTGTTGTTTTCTGCGTGCTGGGGTCAATCTATGGCGGGATTGCGTCGGTTACCGAAGCCTCGGCCGTCGGCGTTGCCGGTGTGATTGCATCAACCATGCTGCGCGGTGAATTTTCCCTGTCCATGCTAAAGGGTGCAGCGATGCAAACCCTGACAACCTGCGGCATGATTGTCTGGATCGGCATTGGCGCATCGGCTCTGGTTGGCGTGTTCAACCTGATGGGCGGTATTGATTTCGTATCCGGTCTGATCACGGGCATTTCCGATGAACCGATGGTTGTCATCCTGTTTATGATGCTGATTCTGTTCATCCTTGGCATGTTCCTGGACTGGGTTGGCATTGCCTTGCTGACCATGCCGATTTTTGTACCCATCGTAAAAGACCTGGGTTTTGACCCGATCTGGTTCGGCGTGGTTTTTGCCATGAATATGCAGGTCAGCTTTCTGTCGCCGCCTTTTGGCCCGGCTGCGTTTTATCTTAAATCGGTGGCACCGCCCGACATCTCGCTTGGCACAATTTTCAAGTCTCTTGTGCCTTTCATTTGCCTGCAGGTTTTAGCTGTCGCCATTCTGATCATCTTCCCCGGCATTACCGGGCGATAAGCACACACAGCCAGGCGATATTATTTTAAGACCAACCAAAACCAAACGGGCGGGATTGCACAGCATCCCGCCCGTTTGTCATGAAGCCGCATCTGTCAATATCACCAGGATGGCCAGCAAAAAGCCCGTCCACCAGGTAAGAACGACGGACTGCTTTTAATCAGTCAGGCGGGGTATTGCCTGAATGTCGAACGGCGCAAGCCTTGCTGGCCAAGTCAATAAACTGCCCCAGTTGCGCTGAATAATCGCGTTTGCGCCACGCGATATAAAGCGGCAATTCCAAAACCGGGTCGCCATAAGGGCAAAACATCACCCCGGCAGGGGCAATGGTTTGCGCCCATTCAGGCACCAGTGCGACGCCCACCTCCTGGCGCACCAATTGCAGCATAGTAGATTTATCAATAACTTCGCAGGTAACTTCGGGCGGGGTTTCGATGTCGGCCAGGCTGCTCATTACCAGATCATGCAGCAAGGGCCGGGCATGGCGGGGAAAGCCGATCAACGGGCAGCGCGCCAACTGTGCCGGTGTTATTTTATCATATTGGCCAATGTCATGTTGCCATCCACCGCGTTTATCAGGCCGGGGCACGGGCAAGGCCACCATAATGCGCTGGCGATAAAGCAATCGGCTTTCAACAAAATCGTTTTTTACATTTTCGCGAATAAACACCACGTCGGCGCGATGGGCCTCCAATGCCTGCACATTGCGGCCCGATGATGAAACTTCCTGAATTTGCAAATGGATATCGGGGTAAAGCGCACGAAACTGCGCCATCAAGGCAGGCAACAGGGTTACAATCGCTTCATCGACCCCGCCCACCCGAATGGACGGCACAGCAGCATGGGCAACTTCGCGGGCATGGCGTTTAGCGGCATCAATGTTGCGCAAAATCTGGCGCACATCTTTTAAAAACACCGCCCCGGCCTGCGTCAGGTTGACCTGCCGGGTGGTGCGAAAAAAAAGCGCAAAGCCCAAATCGGCTTCCAGTGTGGCCAAACTGGCCGACAAGGCAGGCTGGCTGAGACCAAGGCGGACAGCCGCACGGCGAAAATGCAGTTCTTCGGCCACGGCCACAAAACACTGTAGCTGTCTAAATTCCATTTGCATCCCGCGTTATAGCCAGCCCGCATATTGCAGGGGGGTTAATGTTGATCAAAAAATTCGCGAAAATGCGCCGCCACCTGATCGGGGATTTCCTCGGCCAGGTAATGCCCGGCGGGCAAGGCAAAACCGGTAACGTTGTCGGCCCGTTCGCGCCACAAAGCCAGGGCATCAAAACACCGCTCGATCACCCCGCGCCCGCCCCAGATTGCCAATAACGGCATCGCCAGCTTACGGTCGCCATCGGCGTCATCATGGGCAATATCAATGCTGGCTGCGGCGCGGTAATCCTCGCAACTGGCATGGATCACATCGGGATTGCGAAACAGGGTCAAATATTCTTCCAGGGCTTCGGGGGCAAAGGGCGATGCCCCCGCACTTTGTGCCTTGCATTTAAATTTCCAATAGGCATCCGGGTCGCCGCCAATCATGGTTTCAGGAAACGGGGCGGGCTGAATTAAATAAAACCAGTGCCAATAGGCGCGCGCAAAGGCGTCGTCGGTTTCGCGGTACATTTCACGAGTTGGCGCAATGTCCAGCATCGCAATCGCCTGAACCACCCCGGCATGGTCCATGCCCATGCGATGGGCAACCCGCGCGCCCCGGTCATGCGCACCAACATAAAACCGGCTGTGGCCCAGTTGCGCCATTACCTGCACCATATCGGCCGCCATCGACCGCTTGGAATAGGGGCTGTGTTGCGCATCGGTTTGCGGCTTTGATGACCGGCCATAACCACGCAAATCGGCACAAACCACATGGTATTTATCGGCCAGTTGCGGCGCGACCTTATGCCACATTGCCGATGTTTGCGGGTAACCATGCAACAGCAACAATCCCGGCCCATCCGCCTTGCCCCCATGGCGCACAAAAATATCGGCACCCTCGCCAGAAATTATTTCTTCCCGAAAACCCTCAAACATGGCGTTCCTCCTGACATGCAGGCCACCTTGGTGGCGGCCGGTTCAGCCAAGCATAGCCGATTTCAACTATTCCATTATGCGGCAATATTAATCAATAATTTCTATCAATATTACTTATCAATCAGCTTGGCGCCAACCGCTATCCAACGGTTCACGGCCTGTTTTTAACTGATGATATTGAAACCTGACTGATCGTGCTGCGCTGGGGTGCATTTGCCCGGATTGTAACCTGGCGATGGCTGGCATCGGCGTTTTTATCGAGCACGGTAATATCGTAAAAGCCGGGTTCCGATGGTTTCCAGCGCGCCGTCCTTTTCCATGGATCCGATGGCAGCGGAACGCCATTTACCATCCAGATTAAAGGCCGCACCCCGTTTCGGGCACGTAAAACCACACCCCGCCGGGCAATATCGCCCAGCAAGAACAGGGCATCGTCGGCAGGAAATTCAATATCAAGGGCATTTGCGGCAAGCTGGTTTTGCTGCGCGCGGTTAGGGGCAAAATATTTCAAGCCGTCCGGTGCCGGTTTTTTCCAGCTTTCATCTAAATCCACATTATGAATACGCGACAAACGCGGCAGTTTTTCAAACACGGAAAATAACAACGGTGCCGCACTGCTTAGCCCGGTTTGGCCGGGGCTTGGCTGCCCGGACGCCTTGCCGACCCACACCCCCACAGTGTAATCGGCGTTATAACCAAACGCCCACGCATCGCGAAACCCATAGGATGTCCCGGTTTTAAAGGCAATTGGTGCCGGGTTTAAGGTTGCTTGCGCACGGTATCCATCGGGCCTGGGGGTATTTTGCAAAATACCGGTAATCCATTTTTGGGTTTGAGGCGAAAACATCTCGTGCGGGGACAGGCACGCTGCCGGTTTTTCATCGCGTAAATATTGCAGCGGGCAGTTTTTGCGGTCTGTCGCAAGGCCACGGTAAAGCCCTGTTAAATCATCAAGTTTCACCCCGACACCGCCAAGGGCAATGGCAAGGTTTGGCACCGCCGCATCCCCCGGAAGACTTAATTCCAGCCCGTTTTTACGCATTGATTCGCTAAACCGGATCGGCCCGTACCGCCCCAGAACCTTAACTGCCGGAATATTCAGGCTAAAGCGCAACGCATCGGCAATGCTGATTTCACCCGCTTCGTTATGATCAAAATTGGAAGGCCGATAACCGCCATCGGCAATCGCCCGATCCCAGATCAGGGTTTGCGGATGGGTTTGATGATCGTCAAATGACAGCGCATAAATAAACGGTTTCAGGGTTGAACCGGGCGACCGGATGGCGCGGGTCATATCAACAAAGCCATGACTGGGCCGATCCAGATAATCGCGCGACCCCAAATGGGCGCGAACCTTGCCGGTTTTGTTTTCAACCACAACCACCGCAAGCGACCGGTCACGCGCAACACTAACCCCATAATATTCCACCAGCTTTTGCATGTCGGCCTGCAACCACGGTTCAATGGTGGTTACGATCCGGTTCTGATCCGGGTATTGCGCCGCCAGCCTTTCTGCCAGATGCGGTGCCAGCAGGGGCATGGCATATTGTTGCCGGGGTATCGGCTCGCCCAGCGCCTGTTGATATTCGGCTGCGGTAATTTCATTATCGTTTCGCAAACGCTGCAATACCTTGGCGCGCGCCTGCCGCGCCTGCCCGGCAAAACGGTCTGGCCGCAACAACGATGGCGATTGCGGCAAAACCGTTAACAACGCAGCTTCGGCAATGGTTAAATGGCCGGGGTCTTTTTGAAAATAAACATTCGCCGCACTGCGCACCCCTTCAACGCGCCCGCCAAACGGGGCCAGCGTTGCATACATGTTTAAAATACCGGTTTTGGAAAAATGCCATTCCAGTTGCATCGCCCGCAAAATCTCGATGCTTTTGGCCCAAATTGTGCGGTCGCGCGGCTCCAGCAACCGGGCAACCTGCATTGTCAGGGTGGACCCACCCGAAACAATATGCCCCGCCCGCACCCATTGCCATGCCGCGCGCGCCAAAGCCAGCGGGTCCACGCCAATATGGCTGTCAAACCGGCGATCTTCGTAACTTTTTAAAAACCGCACATATTTCGGGTCAATATCGGCCAGGGTGGTTTTCAGCCGCAACAACCCGCCCGCGGTGGAAAACACCCGCAAAGGGCGCCCGTTTTCACCTTCAACCACAGTTGAAACATGCGACAGGCGCGCCAGATTGGGCGGAAAAACCTGGTCCAGCACCACCAATGTCACAGCCAGCACCGCAACCCCGCCCAGACCCGCCATAATGATGCGTCCGGGCATGATTTTGCGAAACGGCCGCCAACCGGGCATGGAAAGCCTCCTAACGCGCGGCTGAGACGACAAGTTGCGACACATCCCCACGGGCGAAATAACCCGGTTTATACATGTCCTCAATAAACGGCGCCGGATGCGCATATGTGCCCGGCGTTACCGCCCGCACCACATAAAACAGTTTAAAACCGGCACCGTTTTCGTTGCCATACTCGTCCTGCCCCAGGTTAACGGCGGCAACAAACCGGTCATCCCGTTCGGCCCGAAAATCGGTGGGGGATAACGTATCAGGTTCTATTTTCAGTTTCTTTTCCAGCTCCGGAAAACGGGCATTGGCTTCAATCTCGAACCCGGCAGGCAAAAAGTCGGCAATCAGGGCACGATGGGATAAACGATTGGTCGATTGCCCGGTTAACACAACGATAAACCGGTCCCCCGTTTGCACATTCTCAAGCAGGGCTGGCTTGCCGCTAACATCAAAATACTGCCGTTTGATCGACAGGCCATGTGCCTCGGCCGGTAAAGGTTTTGCCGGAATACCGGTTGCCGACCATTTGGCAAAAACAATGCTATTGCCTGCATTTTTAACTGTGTAATGGTCTTGCAACACAGCGGGCGTCACCCCGGTGTGATAACTTTGAACCTGCTCTGGCGGCTGATCGTTAACTTGCAACGATACCGACTTACCCGCCCCGGCGGTAATGCTGGTGGCCGCCTGCAACAACCAGGCCTTTTCCTGGGTGCTGGTATAGCTTTCAGTTTCGGCCATTTCCGTTACCGATGACAGCAATGTCAGACGTTCCTGATCGTTGACAAAAACCTGTTTGGGCAAGGTCAATATCGCGGCCAAATCGCGCAGGGGCGACCCGAAACTGCGATAGTAACGCCGGTCATTTCCCAAGTTATTTGTTATATTGTCGATGGTAGAACCATCCACCGTACCGCCATTTAAAACCTGTGCCGCAGCAAGCTGTGCGCGGGCAAGCGAACCGGTTTTTCCCTTTAAAAGACGGGTGGTTTCATAATCCAGCGCCGATTTTGAATAGCGGTCATTGCGGGCCAGCACCAGCACCATATAGGACCGTGCCTCGGGCGAATATTGTTCGGCACGCACCGCATTTTGCATCCAGTCAAGGGCACTGACGAACCGGTTATCAAGCACGTCATACCCTTTGGCCCGGGCGGCGGTTAAAAAATCGGTCGCATAGGCGGTCAACCACGGTTCCGGGTCGCTATGGCGATCCCACAGGCCAAAGCTGCCATCGGTGCGCTGCTTGGCCAAAACCCGTTCAATGCCATCGCGAATTTTCTCATCCAGATGGTCTTCATCAAACGTTACGCCTTGCCAGCGGTCCTGTGCATCGCGAAACGACAATAACGGAAAGGCCCGGCTGGTTGTCTGTTCCAGGCAACCATATGGATAACGATCCAGCCCCGAAATCAGTTTTTGCACATCAATTTCAGGAACACTCGACAGGCTTAAATTAAGCGATGCCGTCTCAGCCCGGAACATATCAAGATAGGACGCATCAAGATCAAGGCTTTCGCCAGCAGCCAGTTGCCGTTGCCCACTGCGGGTTTCCCATGGCTGGGCCGGGCGCACTTCAACATCCCACACCCGTTGCTGATGATACCCGTTTGGCCCGTCGATATTCAGGGTCAGGCGGGCCTGCCCAACATGGGCGGCGGTTACATCAAACCGGGTTTCAACCTGTTGTCCCGGTGCGATATCACCTTGCCAGTCAGGTTTGGTAACGCTTAATTCCTTACTGGTGGCAAGCGTGGCCTTATAGGCCCCTTCGGCCCCGCTTAAATTACGCAACCGCAGGGCAAACGCAGCCTTGTCGCCCGGTGCCATAAAGCGGGGTGGCAATAATTCGGCCACCACCGGCGCACGCACCAGCATGTTTTTAACCCCGCTGCCCGTCGCGCTATTGCTATAGGCAACGGCAAAAACGCGCAGCTTGCCATTAAAATCGGGGATATCAAAATGCGCGGTTCCGGCACCGGTATTGTCAAGCTGCACTGTTGTGCTGGCAAGGGCCACGGTTTTAAACACGCGCGAATTTAACGATGCCTGGTTGCCCTCGGCCATTTCATCACCGCCCGATCGCAAAACACCGACATCGCCTTTTTGCGGCGCAATCAAATGCCCATACAGGTCATGATAGGATAATTGCAAATATTGCTGTCCCAACAAATCCTGTTCCGGTTTCGGGGCCTTAAAACCGGTTAAACGTAAAATGCCTTCATCCACAGCAAAAACGTTAACCCGAACCTTTTCTGTACCAACCACCGGGCCAGAGGCCTGAACTGGCACCGACAGGCTGGTGCCGGGGCGCACTTCGTCGGGCAGGTCAAAATCAACCGTCATCGTTCGGCTTTCCTTGCCAAACGAAACCCACTGCGCCCCGACCGAGCGCACTGGTCCGCGCTGGTCCTGATCCAGGCCGGGGCGATAGGCCGTTGCCAAAACATAGGCCCCGTTGCCCCATTTTGCATCGACCGGAATGTGAAATTCAACACCATCACCCGACAGGTCATATTCCTTGCGCCACATAACGTTTTTCTGCGCCACAGTCACCACCAGACGCCCGTCAAACGGTGCTTTTACAAACCCGTCAATCTGATCACCCGGTTTAACATCGGTGGATTTCACACTCATTGACAGTTGGTCCGGGCGGTCGGGCGACTGGCCATTGGCCCACCAGCCAACACTAAAGGTCTGGTCGGCGGCACTGCCGGTCAGCGGGTCGCGCACGACGGCGCGATAATATCCCCACCGGTCAAAGGCACGATCAAAGGTAATTTTTCCATCAGCATCGGTGGTTACAACATCATGCCCCACCGGCATGTCATATTTTTCATAGGTCGATTGCCACTGCCCGCCCTGATAAAACCAGTTATAGTCCCGGTCCTCGCGGATCCAGTCGACCATTAATTCGCGGCCCTTGATGGCTTTGCCATCGGCGTCAACTGCAATGGCGTCAAACTTTGCCGCCTGCCCATACGACAACGAATCCCCTGTAAAACCGGGCCGAAGACCAACAAAACTATCGCTATTGCGCAATGGCAGACTGACCTTCGCGCGCGACGGGCGGCCATCAATGTCGGCAACCTCGACATTCAGGGTCACTTTCAGGGGCGATGATAAATCCACCGCCTCAAAGGCCGGCACCCTGATATCGGCATAACCGCTGGTATTGCTTTTGATTTCGTCAAAGTTTTTGCGGATCTGGGCAACGTCATCCTGAAGGCCGAAATAATAATCGGGCCGGTTTTCAAACGGATGATGATCAACCTGTAAAAACGCACTGCCACTGGCACGCAGGCCACTTCCCGGTGCGCCAAACAGATAATCGGTTTGCACATCAAGCGGCATTGCCGCACCAAACACCATATAAGGGGCCGTTGTGGTGGCTTTTACCTCCAGCCGTTCGGGAACAAATTCCTCCACCTGGATCGACAAATCGCCAATCGGGTCGGCCTTGGGGTCGCTATAGGCGGCAATGCGCCATTTACCGGTTGCCGCAGCGGACGATATGGCAATATCAACTCGGCCACCCCCGGTATCATCAGGGGTTTGGACCGTTTTAAAGGCTTCCTTGCCATCGGGGCGATACAACACAATGGTTAAAGGTACCCCGGTTTGCGCATCGGCTTTGTCATCGCGCAGCAAATAGCCCAGATGTACCTTTTCGCCAGGGCGGTAAATTCCCCGGTCCGAATACAAAAACGATTGCAACGGCTTGGGCGGCACATGGCCTGAAACACCCCGGTCCGATAATTCCAGTGCCGATTCCTGCAATGAAATAAACGAAAAATCGCCGGTCTCTGTTTCTGCCGTCAGATACAGGGCTTCCTTACCGCCCTTGCCATTTAACAATGGCCCCGAAAAATCGGCCCAGCCATCCTTGTTCGCGGTGGTTTCGCCCAATATGGCGTTGTTGCGGGCAATCAGCCGCACTTTGGCACCCGCAACCGGCTGTGCCGTGCGCAATGACCGCACCTGAAGCGACAGGCCCTTTTCCCCGTCATAGGCCGACAGGCCCAGATCCGTTACAACCACCCACTGGGTCGGTTTATTGCCCCAGGTGTCATCATCATCTGGTGCGGTTGCCACCAGCGCATACAGACCCGGTTTAAAATCTGCCACCATTTCGGAAAGCGGAATTTGGGTAACAATATCGGTATCTGGAATATTGCGAATATCCAGCTTTCCGGCCCAGACTTCCTCGCCAGCCTCGTCGCGGATGCGGCGCATATCCCAGTTATCCATTTCGCGGCCCAAAAGGCTCGCTGTCAGCGTCGATACCAGGTTGCGTTCCACAACCTGGTAGAATTTCAAATTCACGCTATCAAGGTTAACCGTCGTCACCGGAATGACCGGCGCATCGCTTTTGGGTAAAACATAACTGTTGGTCCCCAAAACGATATCGGGCTTGCGCGCCCCCATCATAACATCGCGCGTCACGTCATCGGCCAGGGCAAACCCGTAAACACCCTTTAACCCCTTGCGCAGGGTAACCTTTGTGGTTTGCGAATGCGGCAGACCGAACAGGCATAATTTTCCGTCCGCTATCCGGGCCGAATAATCACGCTTTGGCGACAGCTCGATATAGGATCTAAGGTCAAGCGGCTGATCGTCACTTAAATCATGGTCAAAGGCAAAGCAGGCCTCGCTTACAGCCTTTTCCGCCTGCATCGTTACCTTTTCAAGGTCCAGGTTCCCCGTTAAAGATGCCTGTAAATCCGAAATACGGGTGCGATAGTTTTCCACAATGCAGGTTCGTGTCGCGTCCGACAGGGCATCGGGCTTTTCACTCGGCATCAAAACACAGCTTTTACGCAAATTACGCAACCAGGCCCGCTGGTCCGTTTGTAAAACAACCTGTTCAACGTCGCCCTGTTCCCCTAACGCCTGCTTGTAAACAGTCGCCATTTCCCGATCCAGTTTCGCAATATCCTGATTATGGCAAATGGATTTTTCCAACCCGGTTGACGCCTTTTCGCAAGGGAAACTGGCGCGATAGGTTTCGCTGGCCTGGGACATAACGGGTGAAACGAGGAAAAACAAAAAAAGAAACAGGGCGGAAAGCCATTTTTCGCCGGGCATTGGAACCTCAATTTCACTTGGATCATTCAGGGGGAGGCAAAGCCTTAATCCAGACCAGAAAAAAGGTTTTTTTACGATAACGCAACACGCAAAAATTGCACATCAACACGGATCCCCCATGACGCTGATAATTCAGGGGGTTGCGCCAATAAAAAACAGCAAGGAAAGCGGACACTTTCCTTGCTGTCATACATATACAATTTTAAAGGGTATCAGCCGTTGCGATACAAATAGCTATAGGCATTAATCGCCGGAACCCCACCCAAATGGGCATAAAGAACTTTCGATCCTTTGGGGAAATAGCCTTTTTTGACCAGATCAATCATGCCCTGCATCGATTTACCTTCGTAAACCGGGTCGGTCATCATGCCTTCGGTGCGGCCAGCCAGACGAATGGCCTCGTTGGTTTCATCAGACGGCACACCGTATGCCGGATAAGCGTAATCATTGATCAGGGTAATGTCTGCATCCGAAATGCCACCTTCCAGTTCCACCAGATCGGCGGTTTTTTCGGCAATCGCCAAAACCTGCGCCCGGGTTTGTTCCGGTGTGGCCGACGCATCAATACCAATCACCTTGTTGGCCCGGCCATCGGCGGCAAAACCAACCGCCATCCCGGCATGGGTGGACCCGGTAACAGTACACACCACAACATAATCAAATTTAAACCCCAGTTCGGCTTCCTGCGCGCGGACTTCTTCGGCAAAGCCAACAAAACCCAGCCCGCCATATTTATGCACCGATGCCCCGGCCGGGATCGCATAGGGGGTGCCGCCTTTGGCTTTCACATCCTTCAGGGCAGCTTCCCAGCTTTCACGAATGCCAATGTCAAAGCCTTCATCGACCAGTTCGATCTCGGCGCCCATGACACGGCTCATCAAAATATTGCCAACCCGGTCATAAACGGCATCGTTAAACGGCACCCAGCTTTCCTGAACCAACCGGCATTTCATGCCAATCTTGGCGGCAATCGCGGCGACCTGGCGGGTGTGGTTGGACTGCACACCGCCAATCGTCACCAATGTATCGGCACCCGATTTAATCGCATCGGGAATGATATATTCCATCTTGCGAACCTTGTTACCGCCAAAGGCCAGCCCGGAATTGCAATCTTCGCGCTTGGCATAAAGTTCAACATCGCCGCCCAGATGTTCTGACAGGCGCGGCAAGGCTTCAATCGGGGTCGGCCCAAAGGTCAGCGTGTATTTTTCAAACTTACCCAAATTCATTTTTTTCACTTTTCGCACTCCCTGTTTTGCGATTATTCATCGGGAAATGCTACTCCGCCTTAAATGAAAGGTGCTCTCGAATTTATGCTTATTTTTGCTCATGAGACTTCCTAAAATCGACAAACCATGCCTACACTTCCATAAATTTACCAATATATGGAATATAATTTCATGACCCAGCCGCTAGACCGCTCCGATCAAAAGATTTTGCGCCTGTTACAAAGTGATGGCCGCATGGGTAATGCCGATATCGCCAAACGGGTCAATGTCAGCCCCGCCACCTGCCACCGCCGCATCCAGCGCCTGTTTGACGAAGGCTATGTCAGCACAGTGCGCGCCATGATCGACCCGCAAAAGGTGGAACGCGGTGCCCTTGTCATGGTCGGCGTGGTGCTGGACCGTTCAACCCGCGAAAGTTTCGCCGAATTTGAAACCGCGTGCCGCAAATTACCGTTTATTCTCGATTGCCACCTGGTCGCGGGCGATTTCGACTATTTCCTCAAAATCCGCGTGCGCGACATGGCCGATTTCAACCATTTACACGGCGACCAACTCATCGCCCTGCCCGGCGTGCGCCAAACCCGCACATTCTTTGTGATGAAAGAGGTTGTCGATAATGCGCCGCTGGCGTTTTAAGCTGTATATCCCGGTACATCCAAACAACAATTAATGTCATGGCAATAATTTTTACCAATCCTGAATTAACGGGTACACATTAAATATAGAAACAAGGGCTGGAATGGTCAATTTCGAATGAGATAACGCGAAGGCAGCCCGCAATGACGAACGTCACGGCGTACCCTTCACAGCCGTTTCAAATTTCGATTTTAGCACCACCCTTGTGTTCAAAGATGACCGGCAGGAATACGGCGAAGAGCGTATGATCGCGGCAGGTTTTATAAAAGATCGGCTGCATGTTCTGATTTATTCCCTGCGTGCCAGCACCATCCGCGTCATATCGCTGCGCAAAGCCAACCGGCGGAAGATCGAAACCTATGTTAACCAAATTTGAAAATGCGCGCTGCATGGCCCAAAAGGCCCTTACGGACATGACAGACGCAAAAGATACCGCCATCACCAAAGCCGCCAGGGATGCCCCGGATACGCAACTGGTGGACAGCCTGATGCGCAAAAAACGCGGGCGTCCCTTTGCCGAAGCAACGACAACCAAGGTATCGATCCGATTATCGCCCGAAGTCCTCGACGCCTCGCGGGCGACGGGCAACGGCTGGCAGACCCGTGTTGATGAGCTTTTGCGCAAGGAAATGGGCCTTTAAGAACGTCCGTGTCGCTGCAAAAATGAAAAGGCGGCACCACTTGGGATGCCGCCTTATTCATATCCGCCGTTTCACTACCGACCGACATTGATGGCCGATATGTAGTCTAGCCCCCAACCGGAAACCGCATCGTCACAAATTCCTCTGCCGCCGAGGGATGCACGGCCACTGTCTGGTCAAACTGGGCTTTGGTCGCGCCAAGGCGCACAGCAATGCCTATCCCCTGAATGATTTCGGCCGCATCGGGGCCAACCATATGTGCGCCCAAAACCACATCGGTGGTTTTATCGACAATCAGCTTCATCAGCGTTTTTTCATCACGGCCCGAAAGCGTGTGTCGCATCGGTTTGAAGGTTGATTTGTAAATTTCAATTTCGCCGCCTTTGGCCCGGGCTTCTTCCTCGCTAAGGCCCACGGTGCCAACCGGTGGCTGCGAGAAGACTGCGGTTGGAATGGCCTGATAGGACATATGCCACGGCTTGCCACCATAAACGGTATCGGCAAAGGCCATGCCTTCCTTGATCGCGACCGGGGTAAGCTGGACATGGTCCGTCACATCGCCCACGGCATACACATTTTCAACGCTGGTTTGCAGGCCCTTGTTGATTTTAACCGCGCCGTTATCGTCGGTTTCAATACCGACTTCTTCAAGACCCAAACCCTTGGTATTGGGCGCACGACCCGTAGCAAACATGATGGCATCGACTTCCATGTCACCGCCGCCGGTTAATGTCAGCTTCAGGCTGCCATCACCCTGTTTTTCAATCGCGGTCACATTGGTTTCAACCCTGAGGTCGATACCCTTTTTAATAATTTCCGCCGCCAGATGGTCGCGAATATCGCCATCAAAACCGCGCAAAATTTGCGTACCGCGATAAAGCTGGGTTACCTCGGCACCAAGACCGGCAAAAATACCGGCAAATTCCACCGCAATATAGCCGCCGCCAACGACGACAATACGCTTGGGCAGGTCTTCGAGATGGAAGGCTTCGTTTGACGAAATCGCATGTTCGATGCCGGGAATATCTGGCAGGGTCGGATGCCCCCCCACCGCGATTAAAATGCGTTCGGCCGTCACTTCCTCACCGCCGACAATAACAGTATGGGCATCCTTAAAGGTCGCGCGGTGTTCGAACAGTTTCACGTTCGATCCGGCCAGCAGTTTGTGATAAATGCCGTTGAGCCGGTCAATCTCGGCATCCTTGTTGGCAATCAGCGTTTTCCAGCTAAAGGTCGGTTCGCCCGGAAGGGTCCAGCCATAGGCGCTGGCGTCTTCAAAATCCTCGGCAAAATGCGCCCCATAGACCAGCAGTTTTTTGGGCACACAGCCGCGAATAACACAGGTGCCGCCCACCCGGCTTTCTTCGGCAATGGCAACCTTTGCGCCATAGCCCGAAGCAACACGGGCCGCGCGCACACCGCCGGACCCGGCACCAATTACAAACAGATCAAAATCGTAACTTGTCGACATTTACATAAATCCTTGGGTTGGATAATCCCCGCTACATGGCGCCAAATGTAGGGATCAATTCGCCAGAGTCTAGGATAGAGTTTGCAATGCCAACCACGTGTTCGTGAAGTACAACCGGGAATGGCGTTTTGTGCTGTTTATCCTATATACTTAAAATCGAAACCGCCCGTCGTGGCAACGCCCCACAAAACAGGACGACACCAAAATGACTGACGCCCGCTTTTCCGAGGACCCGGCCTATCAAACAGCACAGCCGGTATATGCCGAAGAACGCAGCGGCAATACCGCCATTGTCTGTTACGGGTTGATGATTGCCACCCTGTTTACAGCTTATGCCACCGGGCTGATTGCCCTGATTGTCGCCTATGTTGCACGCGAGGATGACAATCACTGGAGCAACAGCCACTATACCTTCATCATCCGCACTTTCTGGATCAGCATTTTATATGCAGTGATGACCGGGATTGTGACGTTTTTCGTCTGGTGGATCCCGTTGATCGGCTGGGCCATTATTGGCCTGATGGGGCTTTATACCGCGGCGTGGTTTATTGGCCGCAACGTGATTGGCCTGTTACGGGCCATGGAAGGCAAGCCGATTAACAATCCGCGAAGCTGGTTTTTTGGCTGATCCCACCTGCTAAATACCGAACAAAATGGCAGGATGATTGCACCAGCGGTGCGGCATCGCTAAAGTCGCGGCTGCGGGTTTTAATCAACAGGGAATGGCAGCTTTATGACGACGGCAGAAACGGCGAAAACGGCAAAAATGCGCTGGGAAGATTTGCTTTCGGCCCATCGTCTTGATGTGGTGGATGGCAAAATTACCCGGCCCGATGGCCCCGCCCGCCCTGCTGCCGATGGCCGAAGCCCGTTTCAGATAGACGTTGATCGGGTGATTTTTTCATCCTCCTTTCGTCGCCTGCAAAACAAAACCCAGGTTCATCCCCTGTCCGATAATGACCATGTCCATACCCGCCTGACCCACACCATCGAGGTGGGGTCGGTCGGGCAATCATTGGGGTTGATGGCCGGGGCGCATATCGTCAAACAGCTTGGCAATGATTGCACCATCACCATTGCCGATATCGGCTATATGGTGCAGGCCGCCTGCCTGGCGCACGATATTGGCAACCCGCCCTTTGGCCATTCGGGCGAAGATGCCATCAATGAATGGTTTACCACATCCCAACTGGCAAAAGACGAACTGACATCGCGCCTGTCCGGCCCGGAACTGGAAGATTTGCGCAATTTTGAAGGCAACGCCCAGGGCCTGCGCATTATCAGCCAGTTGGAAATGAAGCGCTTTGAAGGCGGGCTAAACCTGACCTATGGCACGCTGGGCAGTTTCATCAAATATCCGCGTTCCACCTCTATGAGTGCGGCACGGCGCAAGGAATATACCGGCCTTAAAAAGCCGGGCTATTATCAATCCGAACGGGCCATTGCCACCGCGATTGCGCAAAATTGCGGTTTGATCGCCCATGACGGGCTGGACGGGGCCTGGCGGCGGCACCCGCTGGTGTATCTGGTCGAGGCGGCAGACGATATTTGTTATTCGGTGGTCGATCTGGAAGATGGCTGGGAACTGGGCTGTGTCAGCTTCGAGGAAGTTGAACGCGCCCTGGCCCCGATTGCCCGCCACCCCGACAAATACGAAGGCGATGCCGACCAGCGCTGGACCGATTTGAAGGCCGAAAAATGGTATGCCGAAAAATCGCAAAACGACCGCATTGGCTTTTTGCGGGGCAAGGCGATTGGCAACCTGGTCAAGGCATCGGTGGATGCCTTTATTGCCAACGAGGACGCGTTGCTGTGTGGCACATTAAATGGCGATTTGCTGGCAAACACGGCACTGGGGATGGATGCCAAATATTGCAAAACGCTGGCAGTTGATAAAATTTACAATGCCCCGCATGTCCTGCCAATTGAAATGGCCGGGTTCGAGGTGATCAACGGCTTGCTCAACAGTTTTGTCCGTGCTGCCATCGATATTGAAGAACATCAAAAACACGACAAACGCCTGCCGCCGCAGGCCGACCGGATCGACAAATTGCTTTCTGGCAAACTTTCAGCCAGCAACACACTTTATGATCGTATCATGCGGGTGATGGATTATATTTCCGGCATGACAGACCGTTACGCCGTTACCCTGTTTCGCAAGCTACAGGGCATAACCATTTGAACCAACCGACCGTGCGACACCGTATAGACATGCAGTGTTTAAAGCGACAAGCGGCAGGTGGTTATGGGACGTTTGCGGGTTATTTTAGGCGATCAGTTATCGCAATCTATTTCCTGCCTTACGGGTTGCGATAAAACCCGCGATACCATTTTGATGTGCGAAGTGTGGGATGAAGCCACCTATGTTGCCCATCACAAAAAGAAAATCGCTTTTCTGTTTTCTGCCATGCGCCATTTTGCCCGTGATTTGCGCAAGGCGGGGTACAATATTGATTACATCCAACTAGATGACGCCGAAAATAGTGGTTCCTTTCGCGGTGAAGTAAACCGCGCCATCGCCCGTCATGCGCCAGAACAAATCATTGTCACCCACCCCGGCGAATATCGCGTGTTGCAGGATATGAAAACCTGGCAGGAAACATTCGGCCTGCCAGTTGAAATTCGTGACGATGACCGGTTTCTGTGCGGCCTTGATGAATTTCGCGACTGGGCCAAAGACCGCACGCAATTGCGAATGGAATTTTTCTATCGCGAGATGCGCAAAAAACACGGCATTTTGCTGGAAAATGGCAAACCGGTTGGCGGGCAATGGAACTTTGACACACAAAACCGCAAACCACCCAAAAACGACATGGATATTCCCGCCCCGTACCAGTCTCGGCCCGATGACATTACAAGTGATGTTCTTGATCTGGTTGCGGCGCGATTTGGCAGCCATTTTGGCGACCTTCAGCCTTTTCATTTTGCTGTTACGCGCCAGCAGGCGCTTAATGCACTTGACCAGTTTATCAATCAGCGACTGGCACAGTTTGGCGATTATCAGGATGCAATGGTGCAAAACCAGCCCTGGATGTTTCATGCCCATCTGGCTTTTTATCTCAATTGCGGTCTGCTTTTACCGCTTGAATGCATCAAGGCGGCGGAAAACGCCTATTATCGCGGCGATGTGCCGTTAAATGCGGCCGAAGGTTTCATTCGCCAGATTTTGGGATGGCGGGAATTTGTCCGGGGAATTTACTGGCTTAGGATACCGGGCTATGGCGATGAAAACTATTTTGAAGCAACCGCCGCCCTGCCGGAATTTTACTGGACCGCGCAAACCAAAATGAACTGCCTGCGCCAATGCGTGCTTGAAACCCGCAAAAATGCCTATGCCCACCATATTCAACGCCTGATGGTACTGGGCAATTTTGCCCTGCTGGCGGGCATTTCCCCGGCTGAAGTCAATGAATGGTTTTTAATCGTTTATGCCGATGCCTTTGAATGGGTGGAAATGCCCAATGTCAGCGGCATGATCCTTTTTGCCGATGGGGGTTATCTTGCCAGCAAACCCTATGCTGCAGGTGGTGGCTATATCAGCAAAATGTCGAATTACTGCGACAACTGTTCATACAAAGTCAGCAAAAAGAACGGGCCTGATGCCTGCCCGTTTAATTACCTGTACTGGGATTTTCTGGCGCGCAATCGCACCAAGCTGGCCGATAACCATCGTGTGGGCATGATGTATAAAACCTATGACCGCATGGGGAATGATAAAAAACAGGCCATCGCCGATGACGCCAACCGGTTTCTAAAAAGCCTGTCATGAAAAAAAAATCCGACCTGCCCGCCAAAACCTGCCTGGTATGCCAGCGCCCCTTTAGCTGGCGCAAAAAATGGAAGGATTGCTGGCAAGACGTTAAATACTGCTCCGAACGGTGCCGACGCGAAAAAAGCAATATTGGCAAAAGCGCAACAATATCAGCGCCTGAAGATGCGCAGATGTAGCCCTTAATTCCGATCGAGGCCTGAGATGCGGTTTTCGTAACCCCACGGCGAATACCATGCAACAGGGGCAAACAACCAAAACCACCCGCGCATAATCAAAAAAATGGCCTTGCCCGGATAACACGGGCAAGGCCAACTGGCATGATAACGGAACACCCCGCCACATGATCAAATGATATAGTGAATGCCGCATTCGGTTTTGTCCTGCCCGGCCCAGCGGCCTGCGCGAACATCGGAAACACTGGCATCCACCCGGTCGGTACACGGCATGCAGCCGATTGACATATAGCCTTCGGCTTCCAGCGGGTGGCGCGGCAAGGCCCGGTTATCAAAGATATCTTCGATATCCTGACGGTTATAACCAGCCAGCGGGTTTACCTTGATCCGGGTTCCTGCCGTTTCGATCACCGGCAAGGTACCCCGTTCACCACCGTGAAAGCGTTTGCGCCCGGTCAGCCACGCATCATAGCCCTGAAGGGCGCGTTGCAGTGGCTCGACCTTGCGAATAAAGCAGCAGCGATTGCCATCTTTGGCAAACAACATGCCGTTGGGGTCTTCGGCTTTCAGTTTTTCTTCATCGGGGCGCATGATGCGAATATTGGTCAGGCCCAGTTGGTCCACCAATTGTTCGCGGTAGCGATGGGTTTCACCAAACAATTTACGGGTATCAAGAAAAATCACCGGCAGGTTCGGGTCAACTTCGGCCACCAGCGCCAACAGCGCGGCGGCCTCTGTCCCGAACGATGACGTCATGGTGATCTTGCCGGCAAATTCTTCGTGGACCATCGGTTCAATCAGGGAAATTCCCTGCAGGTGGCCATAACGATCAAGCAATGTGCGGGCACGCTCGGTCGTTTCGTCAACTGTCATGCTGCCACCGGTGACGACTTCTTCCTCTCTCAAAGCAGCCATTATAACCACCCCCGGCGATCTATATAATCATCTGTCAGGCGCACAAGCTGCTTCATATCAGCACCGGATTTGCGCCATTTGGCACGCTGGCT
The DNA here is from genome assembly GCF_040148805.1 of Thalassospira sp. NFXS8. Classification (NCBI taxonomy): domain Bacteria; kingdom Pseudomonadati; phylum Pseudomonadota; class Alphaproteobacteria; order Rhodospirillales; family Thalassospiraceae; genus Thalassospira; species Thalassospira sp. NFXS8. Next base: position 1,543,652 of record NZ_JAGEMF010000001.1, read on the forward strand.
TGCCAGTTCGCCCAAACGGTCGCCCCAATGCGGAGACAGCCAGTTTTCAATCGCCCGCCGAATGCGTCCTGCCAGACGGGGACTGGCACCATTGGTCGAAACCGTGATGACCAGATCGCCGCGCTGAACACGGGCCGGGTTAAAAAAATCGCAGTAATCCTTTACGTCCTCGACATTGACGATGGTGCCAACGGCGCGGGCGGTTGTGGCAAGTTCGGCTGCCCGGGCCTCGGGCAGGTCCACCACAAACATGATGGCTACGGCGTTAATATCGGCCGAATTGGGCAGATAACGGTGCAGGCGGTCGCCCGCCTGTTCGGCCAGTTCGGCACTCGGGTCTTCGCTATAAACGGTGACATATTTGGCCCCATCACCGTCAAGCTGGCGCAAACGGTTCAGCGTAGCCTCGCCGTTGCCAACCAGAGCCACCGACAGGCGGCCAAGGTCCAGATTGATGGGAAACATCGTCGATCCTCTAAATACGGTTTTCTGTTTGTTGATTGCACTATGAAGGTGTGTTTTATTCAATTCAATACATTTTTTATGTGTTTTATTAACATTCAACAATAATTAAGTGTTTATTGTACCCGACCACAGAAAAACGGCAATCTTGCCCCTTAACGCCCGATAACAGCTTCGTGATTGGGCAATCAGGGCGGATACATGCGGCTTTTCGTACAAAACAGAATTGTTTCGTCCTATAGTGCCGACGAAATTTGCATTGGCTGAGCCAGAGGATTCAATGTCGCGCAGTGTTTCCCCCACCCTCCATTCCGCCAGCGGCATAGACATTGCCGCCCCGCAACCGCACCGTGCCGTTGCAATGTGGCTGTTTTTTTGTGCCTTCATGGTGTTTGTCATGGTGGTGATTGGCGGGCTGACCCGGTTAACCGAGTCCGGTCTTTCGATTGTTGAATGGCATCCATTTACCGGCATCATCCCGCCCCTTAATGAAGGCGACTGGCAACGCCTGTATCAGGAATACAGCCAGTATCCCGAGTTTCAAAAAGTGAATGGCTGGATGTCGGTGAGTGATTTCAAATCGATTTTCTGGCTGGAATTTATCCACCGCCTGTGGGGCCGGTTAATTGGCGTGGTGTTTTTCATCCCCTTTGTATGGTTTCTGGTTAAACGCAGCATTGATGGCACCACCAAATGGAAACTGGCCGGTCTGTTTGTGCTGGGCGGCCTGCAAGGTGTGATGGGCTGGTACATGGTGATGAGCGGTCTTGTCGATCGCCCCGATGTCAGCCAATACCGGCTAACCGCACATTTTGGCCTGGCGCTGATTATTTTTATCGCCCTGTTATGGGTCGGCTTGCAGCAATATGCCCCGCGTTCCGGTGCCACCGCCAAATCGCGCCGCATTCTGGGTGTGCTGGCGTTAATTGTGTTTACCGCATTGTCGGGCGGCTTTGTTGCCGGGACCAATGCCGGGTTTATCTATAATACCTTCCCGCTGATGGACGGGCATTTGATCCCCGACGGGTTATTTGCCTTTGACCCGGCCTGGATGGCCCCGTTCGAGGATGTCAAAACCATCCAGTTTGATCATCGCTGGCTGGCAAAACTGACCTTTTTTGTCGTCCTGTTTTTCTGGTGGCGCACCATCCGGCTGGATCTTTCTGCCGATCAAAAACGGGCCTGCCACCTGATGCTGGCAGCCGTGTGTTTACAGGTCGCCCTTGGCATTTCAACATTGCTAAGTGTTGTGTGGTTGCCGCTCGGTGTGGCGCATCAAGCAGGTGCCGTTCTTCTGATCGCCGCCACCACCTTTTGCGCCTACAAACTGCGGGATCCTGCCTAGGGATTGGGTTTTAACGGACGGAGCCCGGTCAACATTTGATACGGCACACGGCAGAAAACTGAGTTCCGATAACTGCCCACATATTTTCACGCCATTTCTGGACAGCGGCGACCCCGGGCAGCAGTATCCCCGCCAATGACCAGCAACTGGCTGGCGATGCGGGGCGCATTGTCGCGCAGGGCACCTGGATGGTGCTTGAAATTGCCGATGAAAGAAATTTGGGACCAGTCGCCTCTGAAAAGATGAAGGGGCGGATGACCCCGGTGCTTTCGACACTCAAGGGCCGCCCTGTGGCAACGATGTCGATGGACGAAAAATTCGAGCTGACATTCGAGAAAGTCCCCGACTATCTGGGAGACAGCCTTGCTGATATTTATCGTGCCCGGGTGTCACCTGCTGCGATTGGAACAGCCATCGCCACGCTGACTGTCTTGTCAATCGTGAGTGATGGTGTCATCGCAGCGGCTTTAGTCGCTATTAGTTACGCGATGGTCGGCGCGGATATTTTTAGCATCATCGGTGACTTGGTGATGGCAGTTTCGCTGGTTGCCAATGCAAGCGATGAGCGCGAGATAGACCGCGCTGCTCAAGTATTTGCCAAGGTTGCTGTTGAAATCACCCTCAATGTGCTGGTTACTATACTGACCTTGGGTGCCGGACGTGTTGGTGCTAAATTTGGAAAGACAACTCATTCCAGCCCGGGTAACAACCCTCAAACTCTAGAGCATAACTCATCTTCTCTCTCAGGATTAGAAAATAACAAAATTGATCGCGATCAATATTCTGATAGCCGACAGGATATCCACCAGAAGGAAGGTTTTCAAAACGGCCACCTCCTACAAAAAACAGAAAAAAAAATTGAAAAACCGCACAACAGCAAACATTTAAATTCAAAATTCATTCAAAAAACAACACCCTTAAAAAAACAAAAACAAGCAGGTCATATAAAAGGAACAGCACAAAACTTAAACAGACAAAAATCCAATAAATCAACCTCCACGTTCTTTGGAAAAAAAAGCGGAAACCGGCTGACACAAGAAGCATTTAAGAAAGGGAAAACGATACCCAGCAGACCAGGGATTAAAGAGCATGATTTTGGAATATCGGTAGGAACTGGACCGAATGGTGGAATGCAAAGCAAAGTTCGAGTACATCAAGATCGTCAGGGACGAATTCATGGTCATCCCGCTGGGCCTGAAAAGTTTTAAGGTGCATTAATGAAAAACATTCTCACGGAAATCAAGAACGATTGCCTGAATGCTTACGGTTCGTTTAAAAATCCAGATTTTTCGTTCGTCGAAAAAACTTACAAAAAAAAACTTTATTCGGAAATCATTAAAGAATTAAATCAACACTTCAAAATGGAGGAAAACACCGATATAAACGACGACGTCTGCTTCTCCTATTCTATCACCAAGGGAGACTTGACATGGTTAATGCAGATATCGATGATAGGAAAATATGCCCTACTAATAAATTCAAAAGAAAAAACAACAGAAGAATATTCTCCTGAAACAGAAAAAGAATATGAAAAAATCATCAAAAATTTACTAAACAAAAATGGCATAAAAATATTAGAAAAAAAAATACTAGAACAAGACCTGGGATATACCGGAGATTTTTGGGAGATGGGAAATGTATACAATTTTTTATTTAGCGATACTGATTTTCTCCCTTGGGGAGATCAATCACTTCAAAATTCCATTTAAAATTTAAAGCCCGACAATTACAGCAAGAGACTGCACTGAACAAAAAAGAACAGCGTTTCCGGATACATCCCAATTTTGCCCGATAAAGTTTTTCCCCTACCCGTCATCACGGTGCAGGGCTTTTTTGATGCGGTGCATGGAAAACCAGATGATTGCCAGTACCACCGGCACCGATGCGCCGCTGGCAACGGTATCATTTACCGGCATCCCCGCCCCTTTCAGGGCTTTGAACAGATATCCCAGCAGACCGACCGCATAATAGGTAATGGCGGCAACCGATAACCCCTCGACCGTTTGCTGCAGGCGTAATTGCAATTTTACCCGCCGGTCCATACTGGCAAGCAAATCGCGGTTTTGCGCTTCCAGCAATATATCCACCCGGGTCCGCAAAAGGTTATTGGCCCGCGCGACACGTTTGGACAAAACTTCCAGCCGGTCGCCGATATTCTGGCAGGTGCGCATCGCCGGGGCCAACCTGCGTTCCATAAATTCGCTTAGGGTTTGCATGCCTTCGATGCGTTCTTCGCGCAATTCACCAAGGCGCGCCTGCAAAATACGATAATAGGCCCGTGCCGCCCCAAACCGATAATTCAGCGACGCGGCCATTTCTTCGGTCTGGGCGGCAAGGTCCGTCAGCTTATGCAGGGTTTCTTCGTCATTGGTGTGGGTTTTGCTGGCCATTTCAGCCGTAATGGATGACAGACGGGTATCAATTTCCGACACCTTGGGCGTGGCACAATGGGCCAGCGGAAATGCCAGCAGGGCCATCATGCGGTAAACTTCAATTTCCTGAAGCCGTTGAATCAGCCGCCCGGCCTGTAGCGGTTCCAACCCGTTATCACGCACCAGTATGCGGCCAAAACCATCACCATGCAGGCGAAAGTCCGTCCATATCAATGCGCCACGCCCCAGAACGCGGCTGCCTGTTAAACCGTTATAATCAAACAGGCGGGCAATATCATCGCTGCTGCGGTCCTTGCGATCCATCGCTATATGCAAACCGACCAGCAACTGGCCCGGAACAGTTTCCAGCCAGTCGCGCGGCACCAGGTTCAATACCGGGTCGTCAAACGGCTGATCAAACTGGGCCTGCCGTTTAAAAACATAAACCGTAAATTCGGCGTGCCGTTCCCAGATCACGGTAAAGCCGTCGCATGCGGCTTCGTAATATTTCTGGTCATCGGCAGGTGGGGTCAGGGTATAGCGTTCGCAAAAAATGCGAAAATGCTGGCGCACCTCGCCATCAAGGTCCTCCCCCGCGTGAAAGGCCAAACAGCTGCACCGAACCGGGCTTTCGACCCCGCCAAATGGCCTGGCATGAATTTCGTTATGAAGTGCGACACGCTGGGGATGTTCAACAAACATTGCCACGGGCTTTCATCTTCGCCTTCGCCAGTCTATATAGAGAGATCACATAACCCTGTATAAACGAAAAGCCACGATAGCAGAAAGCCCCAAAACCTAAGGGAAATTACTGTTACATGTCTTTTGCCATGCAGGGGAAAATCACCCGTCATCCGCGCAGTGCGAATTTGATGGACAAGGAGGTTTCATGACCGATCTGAGCAAAACCGATAACCTCTTTTTCGACAAGGGCGAACTTGATCGCGACCGGCTGGAAAGCCAGGTTAATGATGCCCTTGCCACTGCCGAAGACGGCGAACTGTTTTTGGAATATCGCCAGTCCGAAAGCCTGACCTGGGATGATGGACGCCTGCGCAGTGCCAATTTTGATACCGCCCAGGGCTTTGGCCTGCGCGCCGTCGCCGATGAAGCCACTGCCTTTTCCCATTCCAACGAATTGTCCAACGCCGCCGTTGGCCGCGCGGCAGAAACCGTCAAGGCGGTTGGGTCAGGCCGATCAGGCAAAGTTGATCTGGGATCAATTGGCACCAATGTCTCGCTTTACACCGACATTAACCCGCTGGGCGAAGCCAGCTTTGAAGCCAAGGTCGATTTGCTGGGCAAGATTGATGCCTATGCACGCACCAAAGACCCGCGTGTTTCGCAGGTGTCGGCATCGATTTCGGGCAACTGGCAGGCTGTGCAAATCTGGCGGTCGGGCGGGCAGCGCATTGGCGACATTCGCCCGCTGGTGCGCTTTAACGTATCCGTTGTCGTCAAGGACGGCGACCGGATGGAAAGTGGTTCGCACGGGCAAGGCGGGCGCATTGGTTTTGATGGTTTCTTTGACGAAAAAACCTGGAAATCCGCCGTTGACGAAGCCATGCGCCAGGCCATAGTCAACCTGGATTCCGTTGCCGCGCCTGCCGGTGAAATGACCGTTGTGCTTGGGCCGGGCTGGCCCGGTATTTTGCTGCATGAAGCAATTGGGCACGGCCTTGAGGGTGACTTTAACCGCAAGGGCACCTCGGCCTTTGCCGGGCTTTTGGGCCAGCGCATTGCATCGCCCGGTGTCACCGTGGTCGATGACGGCACCATCCACGACCGTCGCGGGTCGCTATCGATTGACGATGAAGGCACACCAACCCAGCGCACCGTGTTAATCGAGGATGGCATCCTCAAAGGCTTTATGCAGGACCGGCTGAATGCGCGTTTGACCGGCGTTAAATCAACGGGGAATGGGCGGCGTCAATCGTATGCTCACGCGCCGATGCCCCGTATGACCAACACCTATATGCTGGGGGGTGATCATAGCCCTGAAGAAATTCTCTCGTCGGTGAAAAAGGGCATTTATGCTGTTAACTTTGCCGGTGGCCAGGTTGATATTACATCGGGCAAGTTTGTTTTTTCGGCGTCAGAAGCCTATCTGATCGAAAATGGCAAGCTGGGCGCGCCGGTCAAAGGCGCCACCCTGATTGGTAACGGCCCGGACAGCCTGACCAAGGTTTCCATGATCGGTAACGACATGAAACTCGATGACGGCATTGGCACCTGCGGCAAGGATGGCCAGGGTGTGCCGGTGGGCGTGGGCCAGCCCACCCTGCGCATTGACGGGCTGACGGTTGGCGGGACAGCAATGTAACCCGAACACCCCACGAAACGAGCCATAATAGAAGGGCGCTGCCGATCATCGGTGGCGCCCTGTCTGTTTTTGCATCAAATTTATGCAAATCCGGCATTATACCTGCCTTAATCGGCCCCGTTGTGATCTAGAACTTTTCAACCGCGTTGGTTCCGTTTACGCTGTTATAGAAATATGGGGTTGGCATGCCCTAACACTAAACCAGCCATGGCGGTTTGGGCCTGCCTGCGAATTGGGGACTTAAATTGTTAGTGATGAATATTCGGTGCGGCAGGTACGCCGCAGCTGCCGTGTGCACCATTGTGTCGGTATTGGCCGTTAACAATGGGGCATGGGCGCAGGAACCGCCTGCTGTTGATGCAGCACAACGTTCAGTTCAAATGCAGGAAGAGTTTCAGGAACTTTCCGGTGCGGCTGAAAAATCACAATTTCTGTTAAGCACAGATGACGGCAAAGGCATTACCTTTGCCGATATTTTACGTGATCCTGACAATATTGTGCTGAATTTCCGCTGGGCCAAGGCACAAATGGCACAGGGCAATATTCGCGGCGCATCGGCGACACTCGAACGCATTCTGATCCTTGACCCGGATCTGGCGCCAGTCCGGCTTTATTATGCAATTGTCCTGTATCGCCTCGACAGTCTTGATATTGCCAAAGCACAGTTTGAAAAACTGCGTGCCCTGCCGATCAGCCCCGATGTCGCAGCCCAGATTGACCAATATCTCGATGCCATCGAAAAACGCCGCCAGCGGATAAAACAAACCCTGTCTGTCAGCTTTGGCGTTCATTACGATACCAACCGCAATTCGGCCCCAAGCAATGACGAACGTATGGTTTTGGGGTCGCTTCTGCCCATTACAAATACCGAAGATCGCCATCAGTCCGATATCGGTTATATGGGGGCAGCCCATTACGACATCACCTATGATCTGGGCTATCAGGCCGGACATGATATTTTTGCCGGCGTAACGGGATATTACGATGATCAGGTTCGCCTCGATAACCTTGATGTCGGGACTGCCAGCTTCGAGGTTGGCGGCCATTGGCGCAGCCCGTATCTGACCATCACCCCCACCCTGATCCAGACCGCGGCAGAACTTAACAATGAAAAATTCCTGACCTCGCGCGGAGTGCGGCTCCGGGCAGACTGGAAGGTCCAGCCCGATACCACGCTTTGGGGGCAGACCAGCTATTTTGACGAACGTTATGGCGCCACGCCGGATTCAAGCGCGTTGCCCCTGCGATCCGGGCAGCGTTATCAGGGTAAAACCGGCGTCACCTATGCCTGGGACAACCAGAACCGTACCACATTTGGCGTGACACTGGCCCGCAAGGAAGCTGCGCGCAGCTATTACACCTATCGCAGCGTCGGCGCCGAGTTAAGCCATACCTTGCTTCTGGCAGGGGGGAAATATGTTTTGGGCAGTGTTTCCTATGGTGTTGACCAATATCAGCAACCCGACCCCCTGGTCACGGGCAGCACACCGCTAACACGCAAGGATTACCCTTTGCGCGCCCGGCTTTCCTATGGTTCCAACCTGGCAAACCTGCTTGAAGCATCGTGGTTTGGCAGTGATATCGGCCAGGATATCTATCAGTTCATCGCACCGATTTCCTGGTCGATCACCGAAGAATATCAGGCCACATCTTCCAACATTGCCAACTACGACTATGACAACTGGCGCACGCAATTTTTGCTGTCGCGCCGTTGGGCATTTTAACCGGAGACGGAATATGACCGTATCTGTCGCTTCAAACCTTAAGGCGTTGTATGTACCCGCTTGCAGCCTAACCGGACGGGTCGGGTTTGGCTTGGCCGGGCTTGCTGTTTGTGCATTGCTGGTCAGCCCGCCCGCCTTTGCGCGCGGTGAACAGGCGGGTGTAAGTGCTGCCGTACGCGGCGACGTTGAACTGGCCGAGGCCAAGGGCATTGTTGGAACGCAAGTTGAAAGCGGCCAGCCGATTTATCTGGGCGACTATATAACCTCGTCGCCGGGATCGGGGATGCAGATCTTGCTGATGGATGAAACCGTTTTCACCATTGGCCCCAACAGCGAAATCGCCATTGACGATTTTGTCTACGACCCGGCCAATAACCAGGGCCATATGAGTGCCAGCATCACCCGTGGTGTGGTGCGTGTCCTGACCGGGAAACTGGCCCACAACGACCCGAAAACCATGAAAATCAACCTGCCGGTTGGTTCTATCGGTATTCGCGGCACACAGTTTCTGGTCTCGGTTCAGGATGGCCCGGGGGAGGGTAACGGCACTGGCGCGTCCAACAGCTGGTCACCCTCAACACAGCAATTTGCCCGGCAACAATTGGGTTCCACCACCACAACCGGGCCAATTGTCGGCGTGGTTAACCTTGGTCCGGGGGCGGGCCGAAACGATTCAGGATCTCGCCCCGGGGCGGTTGAACTGACGTCGCTAAACGGTGTTACCCAACCGCTGTCAAGCGAGGGGTTTGGTGCCTTTATCACCGGTGATACCGTGACACCCCCCACCCGTTTCCCTGCCGACCTGGCCGGGCTGGATATGAGCACCCTGGTAACCCGCCCCAGCCCACGCGATGCAAAACAAAATGGCCGTGGCAACAGTAATGGTAATGGCAACGCAAGCAGCAATAGTAATGCTTCCGGCCAGCCATCATCAACAAACACCGGTTCAGGAACATCGGGTACGGCGCAACCTGCCGCCCTAAGCAGCAATACAATGGCCGCAGCCAACAATGATAGCGGTCAGGCGGTTGCCAGTGTTCTGGATGTTGCCATGACACAAACCAGTGTGACCACGCAAACCAGCGAAACCAGCAACCAGACTGCCGAACAAAACAGCGATGTACATAGCAACCCCGACATTGTCGATACCACGCCAGACACGTCCGTCACGGCAGCAACATTTGATGCCATGCGCGACATCACCAATGGTTTTTATTACGGTTATAATACCGTTGATAACGGTGCATTGACGTACGACGTTGGGATTTCCGTTGATTTTGGCAGCCGATATATTGGTGCATTCATTTCATATATTCACGAAAATGCACAATCCGGGATACAGCCATTTAATATCGAAAATAACGGGTTGGCCCTAAACACCTATTTTAACGACAGAACCGGCAAAGCTATTTTCACGACGGACGATTTTGATTTTATCGGCAACTGCGAAAGCATGGGCTGCAAGGCACAAATGGTTTTCGAAACCCCCACCCATGTGGAAGTGGATGTTTCAACCAATGCCGTCCCCGAAGGGGCCAGTACATCGGTAGATATCGAGAAAGAAATTGACTAATCAGCCAGCGATACCAACACCGAAAAAGACATGATCAATCTCGCAAAGAGACAAAGTTATTGTCGTTGCTCGCAGACCCAGTACCAAGGCCACTTTTTTACTGTGGTTCGCCTGAAAAGGATCAAGACCATGATGTTTCGCATGTCGACCCCCGCTAAAAGCATGTCATTGTTTCTTGCACCGTTTCGCCCGGCCCCGTTGACATTGGCAGCGCTGGCCATGGGTACGATTATTGCTTCCTCCCCGGCCTATGCGCGCGGCGAACAGGCGGGTGTAAGTGCTGCCGTGCGCGGCGACGTTGAACTGGCCGAGGCCAAGGGCATTGTTGGAACGCAAGTTGAAAGCGGCCAGCCGATTTATCTGGGCGACTATATAACCTCGTCGCCGGGATCGGGGATGCAGATCTTGCTGATGGATGAAACCGTTTTCACCATTGGCCCCAACAGCGAAATCGCCATCGACGATTTTGTCTATGACCCGGCCAATAACCAGGGCCATATGAGTGCCAGCATCACCCGTGGTGTGGTGCGTGTCCTGACCGGGAAGCTGGCCCATAACGACCCGAAAACCATGAAAATCAACCTGCCGGTTGGTTCTATCGGTATTCGCGGCACACAGTTTCTGGTCTCGGTTCAGGATGGCCCGGGGGATGGTAACGGCACTGGCGGGTCCAACAGCTGGTCGCCCTCAACCCAACAATTTGCCCGGCAACAATTGGGTTCCACCACCACAACCGGGCCAATTGTTGGCGTGGTTAACCTTGGTCCGGGGGCGGGCCGCAACGATTCAGGATCTCGCCCCGGGGCGGTTGAACTGACGTCGCTAAACGGTGTTACCCAGCCGCTGTCAAGCGAGGGGTTTGGCGCCTTTATCACCGGTGATACCGTAACACCACCCACCCGTTTCCCTGCCGACCTGGCCGGGCTGGATATGAGCACGCTGGTAACCCGCCCCAGCCCGCGCGATGCAAAACAAAATGGCCGTGGCAACACCAACAGTAATGGGAACGGCAACGGAAACAGCAATAGCAGCACTTCCGGTCAGCAATCCTCGACAACGGCAAGTACATCGGGTTCATCAGGTACGTCCGGGTCCGGCGGAACCACACCGTCATCTGCAGGTAATTCGCAAACATCAACCCTGAGCGGCAACACAATGGCGGCGGCCAACAACCAGACAGGGCAAACTGTTGCCAGTGTTCTTGATGTGGCCATGACACAAACCAGTGTGACCACGCAAACCAGCGAAACCAGCAACCAGACCGCCGAACAAAACAGCGATGTGCATAGCGACCCGGATATTACAACAGACATCCCTGGGGAAACGGTTGATGCAACAACGTTTAAGATAATGAGCGAAATTTCGAATGGCATTTACAACGGCTATCTGGATGTCAGCACGTCAAATTTATCTTATCGTTCATTTACCGAAGTTGATTTCGGATCTCGTCATATCTTCACCGAAATATTTAACATTGTGGATTCCACAGGGTCTGAAGGCTACATAAGCGCCAGCAAATACTACACTGACCGTTCAGACTACGCGATTATTACAAGTGACGATTTTCAGTTTGATCCCGGATCTGCCTGCGATGACATGGGATGCAAGGGGAAAGTTACGTTTACAACGCCAACCGCTGTAAATGTGGAGTTAACAACAAATGCCGTTCCCGAAGGGGCCAGTGGTAGTTATGGCCTTAACGAGTATGACAAAGACCCGGGAAATGCACCTGATCTGGACCCTCCCGTATCGCAAGACCCTTAACGGATAAATCGGTATCACACACATGCGCAAAAAACTGTCGGGCATTCTGCACTATCTGATCCCGTTACTGGTTCTGATCACCTGTGTTGTTTTGCGCTGGCAGGATGTGCCACTGGTGGGGCAATTGCGGATGAATGTGTTTGATACCTATCAACGCATTGAACCGCGCCAGTACCAGGATGTCGGGGTTCGCATTGTTGATATCGACGATAAAAGCCTGGCCGAACTGGGCCAATGGCCGTGGCCGCGCACCCGTTTGGCCGAACTGGTTTACCGGCTGCGCATGGCCGGGGCAACCGTGGTGGGGTTTGACGTTATTTTTGCCGAACCTGACCGCACATCGCCCTCACGCGTGATTGGCGACTGGCCCCAGGATGACAACACGGCCAAAATCCGTGAACTTGCAACCGGCCTGCCCGACCATGATGCCCTGTTTGCCCAGTTTATCGGGGGTGTCGGACAAATCGTTACAGCAACCCAGTTAACCAATAATCCGCTTGTGACAATACCGCGTCAGGTTGGCAATTTTTCGGTTGCAGGGTCGCAAGGGCGCAATATTGCCGAATATATCCCGACACTTGCGGGGGCAACAACCAACCTGCCTGCGATTGAAGATGCGGCAGCGGGCAATGCCCTGATCAACGTCACCCCCGGTGCCGACGGTGTTGTACGCCGTGTGCCCTTATTGCTGGCCCTTGATGCCGAACAACCCCTGATCGGCAAGCCAGTCTACCCGACGCTCAGCATGGAAATGCTGCGTGTGATGCAGGATGCCCCCAAAACAATGAATGTGCGCCTGTCAGGTGCCAGCGGTGCCGCCAGCTGGACCACATCGGACGGGGTTGATGCCATTCGTGTCGGACAGCTTACCATTCCATCCGATGCAACGGGCAATATGTGGGTTTATTTTACCGGCCATCAGCAGGACCGCTATGTTTCGGCATCCGATGTAATGAATGATAAATTGCCCAAAGGTGCGCTTCAGGATACGGCCGTTCTGATTGGCACCAGTGCTGCGGGCCTGCTTGATTTGCGGTCATCGCCGCTAAACCCGGTTTTGCCAGGGGTCGAGGTCCATGCCGAGATGCTCGAACAAATGCTGTTGCAGCAATTTTTGTCGCGCCCCTATTGGGCGTCGCAGGCAGAAACGTTGGCACTGGTGATTGTCGGCCTGTTTTTCGTCATCGCGATCCCCCGGTTGGGCCCCCTTTGGCCCGCCATCATTGGTGTGGCCGTTATAGCCGGGGCCATCGGGTTTTCCTGGTGGGCCTTTCGCCAGCATCACATGCTGATCGACCCGTTATATGCCAGCCTTTCCACCATACTGGTTTATCTATCGGGCAGCTTGATCGGCTTTATGCGCACCGAAGGCGAAAAACGCCAGGTTCGTGGCGCATTTTCCACCTATCTGTCGCCCGCCCTGGTTGAACAACTGGCCCAGCACCCCGAACGGTTAAAACTGGGTGGTGAAATGCGCGACATGACATTGCTGTTTTGCGATGTGCGCGGCTTTACCACCATTTCCGAAAGTTATAAATCCGACCCGCAAGGTCTGACCCAGTTGATCAACCGGCTGCTAACCCCGCTGACCGGCTGTATTTTACAGCGCGACGGCACGATCGACAAATATATGGGCGATTGCATCATGGCATTCTGGAACGCCCCGCTTGATGTTCCCCTGCACCCGGAAAAGGCCTGTGAAGCCGCGCTGGCAATGTTTGTATCCCTGCGGGCCTTAAATGCCGAACGCGAGGCCGAAGCCCATGCCGAGGGCCGCCCGTTTTTGCCACTGAATATCGGTATCGGGGTCAATACCGGCACCTGTGTTGTCGGCAATATGGGCTCGGACCAGCGGTTTGATTATTCGGTCCTGGGGGATGCGGTTAACCTGGCATCCCGGCTGGAGGGACAATCAAAAAACTATGGGGTCGATATTGTGATTGGGCAGGATAGTGCCGTCACAGTTTCCAACCGGTTTGCCGTTTTGCAACTGGACCTGATTGCCGTAAAAGGCAAAAGCGAAGCGGTTGAAATTTTCACCGTTCTGGGCGACCGCGATTTGCGCGATAGCAACGATTTTGCCGAACTGGCCCAAATGCATGACGCCATGATCAAGGCTTATCGCGGGCAAAACTGGGATCAGGTTGAAACGCTGTTGCTGTCGCTGCGGCAAAACCCGGTGCGCGATCTTTCAATTCTTTATGACATGTATGATGAACGCATCGCGGCATTTCGCAAATCGCCCCCCGGCCCGGACTGGGATGGTGTTTTTGTTGCCACAAGCAAATAAAGCACACTGCCCCTTGCCCCCGAACAGCAAGCCCGCCGCGTCATCCGCCGGCGGGTTTTGTTATGCTTGCATTTCAAACCGGTTGCGCCAATGCTGGATCAAATCTCGCCACCAGCTTCCAGTTCGAAAAACAGGCCCCCATGAATTTTTCATCTGACAATGTTTCACCGGTATGCCCGGAAATTCTTGCTGCTATCGCCAGCCAGTCCGATACAAGTGCCCTGCCCTATGGGCAAGACGATGAGACAGCCAAGCTTGATGCCGCCTTTTCAAACATGTTTGAAACCGATTGTGTTGTCGTCCCCGTTGCCACTGGCACCGCCGCCAACCTGATCGGCCTTTCCAACCTTGTATCGCCTTATGGCGGGGTGGTTTGCCACCACGAAGCCCATATCAACCAGACGGAATCAACTGGTGTCGCCTTTTATGGCGGCGGGGCAAAACTGCTGACAATGGACGGGCCATCCGCCAAAATCGAGGCTGACCGGCTTGATAAATTTCTAGCCGCGCAAAGCAACCGCGGTATTCACGCAGTGGACCCGGAATGTGTTGCCATCACCCAGGCCACCGAATTTGGCGCGGTTTACAGTGTTGATGAAATCAACGCTATTGGCCAGGTTTGCAAAACCCGTGACATGCGCCTGTTTATGGATGGCGCACGCTTTGCCAATGCCGTGGCATCGCTGGGCTGCCATCCAGCCGACATCACATGGAAGGCCGGGGTCGATGTGTTAACGTTCGGGGCGACCAAAAATGGCGCCCTTGCTGTGGACGCGATTGTCCTGTTTGATAAATCACTTCGCAAAAAAACCGAAAAAGCCCGCAAACGCGGCGGTCATCTGTTTTCCAAACATCGCTATCTGGCAGTGCAGTTGCTGGCTTATCTGGAAAATGACCTGTGGCTGAAAAACGCCCGTCACGCCAATATGGCAGCCAAACTTCTGGGGCAATCCCTGACTGGCATGGGTGCGCGCATGGCACACCAGCCCCAGGGAAATGAACTGTTTGTATATATGGACGACAACCTTGCCGCCATGCTGCAAGCGGCAGGTATTGTGTTTCGTCCATGGCCTGCGGTTGGGCCGGGGGCATACCGGTTTGTCACCGCGTGGAACAGCCCGCTGGATGCGATTACATCCCTGCCTGCCAGCCTGAACATGGCCTGACAAAATATTGCCAGTCACACAGCACGCGTGAAACAATAACACCAGTAATTGCCGTTCTGTGTATTGCCACCGGCATCAGCACGGCCCTTAACCCTATATAAAAGCGAGCCTTTGATGAATTTTGCGTCCGACAATGTAACCCCGGTTTGTCCTGAAATTCAGGCTGCCATCGATGCCCAGTGCCAGGGCAATGCCCCGGCCTATGGCGGTGATGATGTCTCGGGCACCCTTGACCGTGCCTTTTCCGAATTATTTGACCACGCGGTCGCCGTGGTGCCCGTCAGCACCGGAACAGCGGCAAACTGCATTAGCCTGTCAACGCTGGTGTCACCTTATGGTGGCATTGTGTGCCATCACGAAGCCCATATTAACGAAGACGAATCAACCGCTGTTGCCCATTTTACCGGCGGGGCAAAACTGCTGCCCATTGATGGCCCGTCTGCCAAAATCGAAGCCGCAACCCTAAGCCGCTATCTGGAAAGCAGGGTTGATCGCGGGGTACATTCGGTAACGCCGGAATGTGTTGCCGTCACCCAATCGACCGAACTGGGCGGGGTTTACAGTGCGGACGAAATTGGTGCAATTGGCGCTGTGTGCAAGCAGTTTGACAAAAAACTGTTTATGGATGGCGCAAGATTTGCCAACGCAGTTGCCGCCCTTGGCTGCCACCCCGCCGACATTACCTGGAAGGCAGGCGTTAACGCCCTAAGTTTCGGGGGCACCAAAAACGGGGCGCTGGCTGTGGAAGCCATTATTTTGTTTGACCCTGCCTTACGCGACAAGGCCGAACTGGCCCGCAAACGCAGTGGCCATTTATTATCCAAGCATCGCTATCTTGCAGCCCAGCTGGCCGCTTATATCGACAACGACCTGTGGTTGAAAAACGCTCGAACGGCCAATGCCGCGGCATCGGCCCTGTCCGACCTGCTGATCGGGCAAGGCGGTGAAATGTTGCTCGACAGTCAGGCCAATGAACTATTTGTTTCCCTGCCTGACAAAGCCGCACAAAATTTGCGCGATGCCGGTTTGCTATTTTATTCCTGGCCGTCCCTTAGCAAAAATGCCTATCGATTTGTGACC
Organism: Thalassospira sp. NFXS8; assembly: GCF_040148805.1. NCBI lineage: Bacteria > Pseudomonadati > Pseudomonadota > Alphaproteobacteria > Rhodospirillales > Thalassospiraceae > Thalassospira > Thalassospira sp. NFXS8. The sequence continues at coordinate 1,559,751 of NZ_JAGEMF010000001.1, forward strand.
GCCTGGAATAGCGATACGAACGCAATTAACGATCTCAAAATAAAGCTGCAGGGATCGTAAGTTTCACTAATTACCTGAAACGACGCACGAATCCCTGTACGGTATAAAATATGAAAATGCGCCCCCGATCTACAGAGCGAGGGCGCATTTTTACGTGGTGGCACAAGCAGACCCGAAAAAAACACATGGCAGCCACCGAAAAAATTTATCGTCAATTTCATAAAAATAACAAACACTTGACATAAATTCATCTGTCGCGCGGTCGTGATCTGTCCGTAAAATCCCTCAGCAGGCGTTGACGGTACGCAAAAACCCTGATTACTTTCCCACGACGATTACCAACATGCGTGTTGGATCGGGTAAACCAGCCCGGACGGATCATGTGGTTTGCAAAGGGTGAGACTTGCAAATCATAAATGGCTGTTCGGGCCAGCCTTGAGGGAGGCATATAAATGAAAGCGACTTTCGTCAAAGCGGCTTTGGGCGCAGCCCTTGTTGCGACGACAGCCTGGGCCGCACCGACGGCCGCTTCGGCAAAAACCCTGGTTTATTGCTCGGAAGGAAGCCCTGAAGGTTTCAACCCGCAGCTTTACACATCGGGTACAACCTTTGATGCGACGTCAAAGAACGTCTATAACCGTCTGGTTCAGTTCAAGCGCGGCACGACAACGATCGTTCCTGGCCTGGCAACCAGCTGGGACATTTCGGCTGATGGCCTGGAATACACCTTCCACCTTCGCAAAGGTGTGAAGTTCCAGACCACCAAGGAATTCACCCCGACCCGTGAATTCAATGCCGACGACGTTCTGTATTCTTTTGACCGCATGTGGGACAAAGAAAACGCCTATCACGGTGTCAGCGGCGGTTCGTATGAATATTTCGACGCCATGTCGATGCCCGACCTGATCAAAGACATCGTTAAAGTTGACGATTACACCGTTAAATTCGTGCTGAACCGTCCGGAAGCCCCGTTCATTGCCAACATGGCAATGGATTTTGCATCGATCCTGTCAGGCGAATATGCCGACAACATGCTCGAAGCAGGCACCCCGGAACAGGTTGACCTTCTCCCGGTTGGCACCGGCCCGTTCCAGCTGGTTCAGTACCAAAAAGATGCTGTCATTCGCTATAAAGCCAACCCTGATTACTGGGAAGGCCCGGCCGCGATTGACAACCTGATCTTTGCGATCACCCCGGACAGCACCGTTCGTTACCAGAAGCTGAAAGCTGGCGAATGCCAGGTGATGCCGTATCCGAACCCGGCTGACCTTAAGGCGATGGATTCTGACGCGTCGATCAACCTGATGAGCCAGGAAGGTCTGAACGTTGGTTATCTTGGCTACAACACCCAGAAAGAACCGTTCACCAAAACCGAAGTCCGTAAGGCTTTGAACATGGCGATCAACAAGGATGCGATCCTTGAAGCGGTTTACCAGGGTGCCGGTTCCAAGGCGAAAAACCCGATTCCGCCGACCATCTGGTCCTATAACAACGACATCGTTGACGACCCGTACGATCCTGCAGCCGCCAAAAAGATGCTGGCAGATGCCGGTTATCCGGACGGCTTTGAGACCGATATCTGGGCCATGCCGGTACAGCGCCCGTACAACCCGAATGCGCGTCGTATGGCCGAAATGATCCAGGCTGACTGGGCCAAGGTTGGCGTTAAAGCCAAAATCGTTTCCTACGAATGGGGCGAGTATCTGGAACGCACCAAAAAGGGCGAACAGGGTTCGTTCCTGATGGGCTGGACCGGTGACAATGGTGACCCCGACAACTTCCTGGCCGTTCTGCTGGGTTGTGATGCCGTTGGCGGTTCAAACCGTGCACAGTGGTGCAACGAAGACTTCGACAAGCTGATTCAGCAGGCGAAGACCACTTCGGACGTTCTCGAACGCACCCGTCTGTACGAACAGGCACAGGTTGTGTTCAAGGAACAGGCTCCGTGGGCAACCATTGCACACTCTGTTGTTTTCGAACCGATCCGCAAGGAAGTTGAAAACTACAAGATTGACCCGTTTGGCGGTCACATCTTCTACGGCGTCGATATCAAGGAATAATCGCGCGCCCATTTTGTCGAGAGGCCCGGTTATCCGGGCCTCTTCGCATTCCCGGATAAAAATAAGAGAGAGAACGTTCAAGCGCGCAAACAGCGCCTGAATGAGCAAAAAAGGCCCCAAGGCATGCTAGGATTCCTTTTCCGCAGACTGGGTGACATTGTGCCGACATTCTTCGGCGTTACCCTGCTGGTCTTCTTCCTGATCCGCCTGATTCCTGGTGATCCCATCCTGATGATGGCCGGGGAACGTGGCGTTGATGCTGTCCGTTATGCCCAGTTAAAGGCACAATACGGGTTTGATCAGCCGGTCATTGTTCAATACTTCCATTATCTTCTGGGGGTATTCCAGGGCGACCTTGGCAAATCCTTTGTGACCAAAAAACCGGTCCTCGAAGAATTCATGACCCTGTTCCCGGCAACGGTCGAACTGGGTGTTATTGCCATTTTATTTGCCATTGTCGTTGGCTTGCCGCTGGGTGTTGTTGCCGCAGTGCGCCGGGGTGGCATTTTTGACTATACCACCATGACCATCTCGCTGGCCGGGTACTCGATGCCGATCTTCTGGTGGGCAACGATGTTGATCATGTTCTTTTCCGTATCCCTTGGCTGGACGCCGGTTTCGGGCCGTCTGTCGGTTCTGTATTACATTGAACCCACGACCGGCTTCATGCTGATTGATACGTTGCTAAGCGATCAGAAAGGCGCATTTGTCGATGCCTTGCAGCATCTGATCCTGCCGTCAATTGCGCTTGGAACCATTCCAATGGCCGTGATTGCCCGCATGACCCGATCCTCGATGCTGGAAGTTCTGCGCGAGGATTACATCCGTGTTGCGCGCGCCAAGGGCCTTAGCCCGACCAAGGTTGTGATTGTACATGCCCTTCGCAATGCCCTGATCCCGGTTGTGACCGTGATTGGCTTGCAGGTGAGTGTGCTGGTGGCCGGTGCCATTTTGACGGAAACGATCTTTTCCTGGCCCGGCATTGGCAAATGGATCGTCGAAGCGGTAAGCCGTCGCGACTATCCGACCATTCAGGGCGGTATTCTTCTGATCGCGATCATGATCATGATGGTCAATCTGTTTGTTGATCTGACCTATAGCGTGATCAATCCCCGCATTCGTCATACGCGCTAAGGGATGGCAAAGTTATGAGTACACAAACAAATCCCGCGACCACGCCCGATCAGGACGATGCAGCGCGCAAGGAACTTGAAGCAAGCCTGGTCGCCAAACCGCCCTCGCCGATGGCTGAATTCTGGCATTATTTCCGCCAGAATCGCGGCGCACTTGCCGGTTTGATTATTGTTGGCATTGTTGTTTTTTTAGCCGTGTTCGCCCAGGTCGTTGCCCCGTACGACCCGATCGTACAGGACCGTTCCGCCATCCAGATGCCGCCGGCATGGGAAGATGGCGGCAGCTCGCAATATTTGCTTGGCACCGATGCGGTTGGCCGCGACATGGTATCGCGCCTGATGTATGGCGCGCAGCTTTCGGTGTTTATCGGCCTGTTCGTTGTGATTATTTCGGTCATCTTTGGCGTGACCCTTGGTCTGGCATCCGGCTATTTCCGGGGCTGGGTTGAAATTGGCATCATGCGGGTGATGGACATCATGTTGTCCATTCCCAGCCTGGTACTGGCCCTTGCCATTGTCACCATTCTTGGCCCGAACCTGATCAATGCGATGCTGGCCATTGCCATTGTTCAGTTGCCCCATTACGTGCGACTGACCCGGGCGTCGGTGATTTCGGAACGTAACAAGGAATATGTCACCGCCTCGCAAATTGCCGGTGCCGGTGCCCTGCGCCAGATGTTTATCAACATTCTGCCCAACTGTGCCGCCCCGTTGATCGTGCAGGGCACATTGGGCATTTCCAACGCCATTCTGGATGCGGCTGCCCTTGGCTTTTTGGGCCTTGGCGCACAACCGCCGACGCCGGAATGGGGTTCGATGCTGGCAAACGCCCGCGAATTCGTTGGTTCCGCCTGGTGGATCGTTACCTTCCCCGGCCTGTGTATCCTGATCACCGTGCTGGCCTTTAACCTGATGGGTGATGGTCTGCGCGATGCCCTCGATCCCAAGATGAAGCGGTAAATCGTCATGGCATTGTTAGAAGTAAAAAACCTGACGGTCGAATTTGGCTCGGAAAACAACCCGTTTCGCGCGGTTGATTCCGTCAGCTTTTCGGTCGAACGCGGCGAAGTTCTGGGTATTGTCGGTGAATCCGGGTCGGGCAAATCTGTCAGTTCGCTGGCCCTGATGGGCCTGATCGACTATCCCGGCCGTGTCACCGCCGACAGCCTGACCTTTGACGGCGAAGACCTGTTGCGGATGCCCGCACGCAAGCGCCGCAACATTACCGGCAAAGACATCGCCATGATCTTTCAGGATCCGATGTCGTCGCTCAACCCGTGCTACACTGTTGAAACCCAGATCATGGAGGCCCTTAAGGTCCATGAGGGCGGCAACAAAAAGCAACGGCGCGAACGCACGCTGGACTTGTTAAACCAGGTCGGCATTCCCGACCCCAAATCGCGGATGAAGGCTTATCCCCACCAGCTTTCGGGCGGGATGAGCCAGCGTATTGTGATTGCCATGGCAATTGCATGTAACCCGCGCCTGCTGGTGGCGGACGAACCAACCACCGCACTGGATGTCACCATTCAGGCCCAGATCATTGACCTGTTATTGAAACTGCAATCAGACAGTGACATGGCCCTGATCCTGATCACCCACGATCTGGCCCTGGTGTCCGAGGCCGCAGACCGCATTCAGGTGATGTATGCAGGTCAGCTGTTTGAAAGCGGCCCGGCCGATGGCCTGTTTGCCGCCCCGCGCCATCCCTATACCCAGGCCTTGCTAGAAGCCTTGCCGGAACGCTCGGAAGGACATGACCGCTTGCGCACCATCCCCGGTGTGGTTCCGGGCGCTCATGACCGCCCGACCGGGTGCCTGTTAAGCCCGCGTTGCCGTTACGCCACCGATAAATGCGTATCGACCCAGCCGCTGGTAGAGGATTATTACGGCCGGGACGTGCGGTGTTTTTATCCGTTAGATGATAACGGGCAGCCCACCGGGAGGACTGTGTAAATGAGCTTTCTTGATACCAAACCCGGCGTTGCCCTGATGGAAGGTGACACCCTGGCGCGGCATTACACGGTGGGGGGCGGATTTGGCAAACCGACCGCATCGGTCAAGGCGCTGGATGGTGTTTCATTTTCGCTGGAAGCCAAAAAAACCCTGGCAGTTGTCGGAGAGTCCGGCTGTGGCAAATCCACCCTTGGCCGCCAGTTAACCTTGATCGAAAAGCCGTCTTCGGGCGCGCTTAAAATCAATGGCGAAGCTGTTGGCAATTTGTCAGAAAAAGACGCCAAGCTGTTTCGTCGCACGGTTCAAATGATTTTCCAGAACCCGTATGGTTCGCTTAATCCCCGCAAAAAGGTCGGCCAGATTCTGGAAGAACCGGTTTTGCTGAATATGGAAAAACTGAGCCGTAAGGAACGCCAGGAACGCGTGCGCGAGACCATGTCCAAGGTCGGGTTACGGTCGGAATTTTTCAATCGTTATCCGCACATGTTTTCGGGCGGGCAACGCCAGCGTATTGCCATTGCCCGTGCGCTGATCCTTGAACCCAAGGTCATTGTTGCCGACGAACCTGTTTCCGCACTGGACGTATCGGTGCAGGCACAGGTTTTGAACCTGATGATGGATTTGCAAGATGAAATGAACGTCGCCTATGTGTTCATTTCGCATGATCTGTCTGTGGTGCGCCACATTGCCGATGATGTGATGGTCATGTATCTGGGCCGGGTGGCCGAAAAAGGCCCGACCGAGGAACTGTTTAACCGCCCGCTTCATCCCTATACCAGGGCTTTGCTGGCATCAGCACCAAAAATTGACCCCGCACACCGGGTTAAATCCGACCCGCTAACGGGCGAGCTGCCATCCCCGATCAACCCGCCATCAGGCTGTGCCTTTCATAAACGCTGCCCCTACGCGACCGAGCATTGCGCCCAGGTTCGCCCGGAACTGCGCGTTATTGAAGGCCGAGAAGTCGCCTGCCATCGGGTTGAGGAAATCTTCTGATCCTGCCTTTCTTCGACAATCAACCGGTATGAACAAAGGGACGCATCCAAACAATGCGTCCCTTTATTTACAGGTTGTGCGCATATGGTGCCAGGTCGATAGAGCGTTCGTCGCCTTCTTGTGCCGCGCCGATTAACCGAAGGCTTAACCATCCAGCCATGCGGCAAGTCCGTCAAGAGTCTGTAGCCCGTATTCCACCGCACCGAAAGCAATAACCGCAGAGCGCCGTTCCCGAGTGGGATGGAGCTGGCGTAACGTAACCACAGTCTTGCCGTCGCTCTGCTCATCAAAGGTGACCGTCATGCGAAACCGTTCGGGGTCGTCAGGGTCAGGTGTGCCGTAATCCATAACGATCCGCTCGTTCGGCACGATCTCCAAAAAGCGCATATGGTTTTCGAAACGCTGCGGTTTGCCTTCAAATTCACCCACCATATCAAACCGCCAGACTCCTCCCTCCCGGATGTCCGCTTCCAGGGTCTCGATGTCGAGGCCGACCGGGCCATACCATTTCGCCAGCGCATCAGGGTCCGTCCAGGCCGCAAAGACCTTATGGCGCGGGTGGTTCAATAATTTGACCAGCACGATTTCCCGGTCAAGAGACCACGTCTCAATCGGATTTTTCGTATCATCCATCATCTACCTCCTTTTTGTCCAAGTAGACTTCCAGCTGATCCAGTTGGGCGGCCCAACGCCGACGCTCCGATTCCAGCCAGGTCACAGCCTCATCGAAACATTCCGGCACCAGTCGGCACCAACGGCTACGCCCGCGCTTCTCGCTGGTGATCAGACCGCAATCTTCAAGGACTTTAAGATGCTGCGCGAATGAGGGCAGGGCCATGTCGAAAGGTGCGGCCAGATCGCTCACGGGTGCCTCGCCCCGGGCAAGCCGCGAAACCACCGCCCGGCGAGTGGGATCGCTAAGAGCATGAAAGGCAAGGTCCAGGGGTGTAGAATGATAAGGCATATGCCTTAATAATCGACATTCCGGGCCTTTGTCAACAATACTAAGTCAATTACCTTAGTGTTTACACAAACATCAAAAGCCGACACCCCGAACCGATGAAACATCACACCCAGGTCGGTCCGGGGCTGCACGTTATTGAAGGTCGGAAAGTCACCCCGCATCGGGTAAAGGAAATTTGCTGATTTCTGCCCTCACTGGTGATGGATGCTATTTGCGTTGGGCATGCACCATCAGATCAATCTTTTCCTCAAAGGGGTGCTGCAAAATCTGCGCCCCTTCTTGCCGGGCTTTTGCTGCGCATGCACGCGGGAATGGTTATGTTTTCGGACCCATGAAATTTGTGGTTTCCCTGCACTTTCCTGTTTTCATAGAACCCGTTCCGGGTCATATATCCCCGGCATCGAGCTTCAAAACATAACAAAACAAAACAAACGCGGAGGATCATATGTTTATTATCTGGAGAGGATGGGGCATTTTGCTGCCCTTGGCTGCACTGATCGGTGCGCTGATTTCCATGCTTGTCTTTGGACTGGTCGAACAATACGTTCCCCAGCAAATGTTGCCTGCCTTCATCATGCTTGGCGCAACACTGGCTGTCTTTCAAACCGTGCGCTGGCTTGAACGTTCCGACAAGGGGCGCGAATTGTTAGATGAAAAAACCGGCGAAACCGTTTTGCTCAAGCGCGGCGACAGCATATTTTTCATCAAGGTGCGCTATTGGGCATATCTTTTTGCGATTTTAACACTGGTTATGTTTGTGACGTCTCTTTCAACCGTGTTTGGCAGCGGCAATTAAATCGCCGGTAAAACAACCACTCCCAAACGGGCTGCCCGCTTGCGCAGCCCGTTTTCATTTTGACATTAACATCAATAAAATACGCCAAAATCACCGACGTGCCACAGCCAGCAACGCCCCTGCCCCCATCAATACGCCACCGCTAACCCGGTTAAGAATGCGCAAATGGCGGGCAGACCGCACAAACCCCTTCACCTGCCCGCCCACCAGCCCGTAGGCCAGCAAAACGCAGGCCTCCATCAGCAAAAATGTCAGTCCCATAATGGCAAACTGTTCGCCATAAGGGGCTTGCGCATTTAAAAACTGCGGGAAAAAGGCGGTAAAAATCAAAATGGCCTTGGGGTTCCCCATCGCGGTCAAAAATTCACGCCGGGCCAGATCATAGGCACGCGGGCGGGCCTGAAATACCTTGTGCTCGCCCGAAATTGCCGCTTCTTCCGCCGATTGACCGGAAACCGGGCTGCGCCAGGTTTTAATGCCCAAATAAACCAGATACGCCGCCCCGGCATATTTGATAATGCCAAACGCCACTTCGCTTGCCGCCAGCACCACACCAAGGCCGGTTGCCGCAACCACAATCATAATAACAAAGGCCAGCAATCGGCCAATGCCGCCCGTGGCCGATGCCCCCACACCGTGGCGCGCACCATTAAACATCGCCATCAAATTATTGGGTCCCGGCGCCATCGAAAGCGCAAAGGCCGCCCCGGCAAAAACCAGCCACGTATCAAAGGACATCATCCACCCCGACAAATCATAATTTTGTTTGCCGATTGCGCCGCAAATTCAATCGCGCGTCAAGGCCGTAATCATGTCACGCGCATCAGGCCAGGTCGCCATCAGATCCGCCCGTTTGCCCATGGTAAAATCGGCAAAATCAAACCCCGGTGCCACCGTACATCCCAGCAGGGCAAATGCGCCGCCGGGTTTAAGGCGGGCCCCTTGCCACACATTTTTGGGCACCACCTGTTGCGGACGATGACCTGCAACTATGTCTGTTCCGATCTCGACCACCCGGTGGCTGCCATCGGCAAACAACTGTAATTGCTCTACTGTATCGCCCATATAGAAATGAAAAATCTCGTCCGAGGTTAAAATATGCATCCCCGAAAATGTATCCGCAGTCAAAAGATAATAAATCGCCGTGCCTGTCGCACGATCCGACGGATATCGCCCCTGCGGATTGGTGGGTTCCGTGGCGCGAAAGGTTTCGGCGTAATAGCCGCCCTCGGGATGGGGCAACAGGTTCAGCTTTGTGATCAGATCATCAATATTGGTCATGTTTCCCGCGCATCGCATTTTGGCAAAACACCATCATGACGGCAAAAGGGGCGCGGTTCAATCCGCACCCCTTGTCATTACCATTCATTCCTGACCGTGTTTTATACCTCAAACCGCGTGCAGGCCCAAAACGGAACCATACAGCGACCGAAGCTATAATCAGTTTTGCATTTGGCCCGCCCCGCCAGACGAACCACCCATGCCGTTTGATTTACCCATGGCGCCATCCTTGCCGGGTTTCATATCCATCTTCATCGCACCATGCTGTTTGCTGGCTGCATCCGACATGGAAATAACCGCGACCTCAACCGGCACCTCCCCGGCCTTTTCAAACTGCAAGGTCAGGGCAACATGCTGCCCGGCCTTTAACGGTTCGTGCAAATCCAGCATCATCACATGATAGCTGCCGGGTTTGAAGGCCAGCTCGCCGTTGGCAGGCACATCAACCCCGCCCTCGACCCGGCGCATCTTCATCACGTTATTTTCCATGATATGTGTATGCAGTTCGGTGCGATCAGCCAGATCCGAGGTCGCGCCAACAATTTTGTCTGCGCCCCCATCATTATGAATGACAAAAAAAGCCGCCCCGTTTGGCACACGACCAATGGATTCCTTGGCCCACGCATCGCTGATTGTGATGTCACCGGCAAATGCCGGAAGCGCAACTGCAATCCCTGCCACCATCGTGGCAATTCCCAAAAACCTGTTAAACATGATCTGGTCCATTTCTCTGATTGAAAATAAAACGCCGCCGAATTAATCGATCAGATGAAAACCGGGGGACCACGCGGCGCAAACCCGACAACGGCCAGAATAAAGCCTGCCTCCTGCCCCGCCGGAACAGGGGCAAACCGGGTTTGCAAAACCGGATGGGAATATATAAAGCCCGCTGCCAGCGCCGGGATGGCATGGCAAAAAGCACAATGGGCACAAAAAGCATGGGAAGGTGCGGCTTTGCCAGCCGAACCAGTGGTCGCAGCATTGGCATTAACAACGATATTATCATCGCTCGCCAGCGAAGATGATGACGCCGCAACACCACCTGCAACATTCGTGCTGCCAGCCTTTACCGGCCCAAGGCGAACCGGCTGAATACCACTTCCGGTGCAGATATAGATAATGTCGGACCTGGCCTGAAACGACCCGGGCCCGCTTCCACCGGCCCCATGCAACGCAAGCGGCACACCCGCCTGGGTCAGGGATGCCAGAATGACAACAAAAATCAGCCCCCACACCCGCAAACCAGTTCGCAGGGAGCCTTGAACACCGTTAAAGGTGCGGCGTAATCGTGCCATCGGCGCAGAAACCACCGTGGCAGGATACGGCAAAAATGCGGAATATTTTGCTGCCATACAGGATGATATGCCCAATCGCTGTTCAATCGGCAATGTTATATATCAAACCGGGCCGAGGAAAACCCGGCCCGGCCCATATTGATCACGTATTTTAACAAATCACCCCGAACGGATCGTCTGATGCTGCAACATCCCGGCACTTAACATGTTCTTGATACACCCGAAATCAGCTGATACGACAATTCCGTCACTCGGTATGTTCCGGGCATGATGGCAATATTTATGTCTCTGGACGTTCGAAAAAGGATCACCACGTGTCAAATGCAGCTGCTGTTCCGGTATCCTTGCCTCATATATCCTTTCCAACTGCCGACTGGGCCGATGCCTTCACAATCACAACGTCGGAGCACGGCATCACACCTGAGAATGCCGCACAAAAAATCATGATGTCGAGGCCGGACTGGATTATTCACCTGATGCGGTTGCGTGACCTTTTGGTAAGTCCGCTTGGTTTGAAATCGGGCGCAAATGACAGCGACAACCCGAACATTATTGGCATTTTCCCGGTGATTGACCGCACCGATACATCGATTACGCTGGGCCTGGATGACCGGCATCTTGATTTCAGGCTGGTGATTGAAATTGAACATATTGCCAATGATCAGACATTGATCCGTGCCATAACCCTGACAAAGCGCCACAACCTTTTTGGCCGGGCCTATCTGGCAACCATCATGCCCTTTCACAGGGTCATCGTTCCGACCATGCTTAGGGCTGCTTACCCCCGGTAAATTGACCGGGCGTCAAACGCCCGGCCAAATGTCGTTAAAACCGGTGCCGCAGCAAGGCACATCAGATCATATCGCGAGCCCGGACAAGTTCGTCAAATTTATCCCCGTCAAGAAAACCAAGCGCAAGGCAGGCTTCTTTCAGGCTGGACCGGTCCTTATGCGCCTTTTTGGCAACGGCAGCGGCGTTATCATAACCAATATGCGGAGCCAGGGCAGTTACCAGCATCAGGCTTTGTTCAACATAAAGATCGATCTTTTCCTGATCGGCTTCCAACCCCACAATGCAATGATCGGCAAAGCTGACGGATGCATCGGCAAGCAGACGAATGGATTGCAAAAGGTTATAGATAATGACCGGTTTGAACACATTCAGATCAAGGTGCCCGTTAGACCCCGCCACTGTTACCGTGACATGATTGCCCATCACCTGCGCGCAGACCATGGTCAGGGCTTCGGCCTGGGTCGGGTTAACCTTGCCGGGCATAATTGACGATCCCGGCTCGTTAGCAGGCAATATCAATTCGCCCAGCCCGCACCGCGGCCCGGAGCCCAGCAACCGAATATCATTGCCAATTTTCATCAATGATGCGGCCAGCACATTCATCACGCCCGACATTTCAACGCAGGCATCATGCGCGGCCAGGGCTTCAAACTTGTTGGCGGCGGTTTCAAAATTCAGCCCGGTCAGGCTGCTGATTTCGCGGGCGAACTGTTCGTCAAAACCGTCGGGCGCATTAAGCCCGGTGCCAAGGGCCGTGCCGCCCTGTGCCAGTTTGGACAGACGTTTAAGCGCATCTTCAATCCGCTCCAGCCCCAATTCGATCTGCATGGTGTAACCGGAAAATTCCTGCCCCAAAGTCAGGGGCACGGCATCCTGCATATGGGTCCGGCCAATTTTAACGATGTTTTCAAAGGCCCGGCTTTTGGCATCCAGCGTTTCACGCAAATGACGCAGGGCCGGTTTTAGCCGTTCTTCAATTTCAACCACCGCAGCAATGTGCATGGCGGTCGGAAAGCTGTCATTGGATGACTGGCCACGATTAACATGGTCGTTAGGATGAACCGGTTCGCGCTTGCCCAGCGGCGCCCCCATATATTCGCACGCCCGGTTGGCAATAACCTCGTTGGCATTCATGTTGGTTTGCGTGCCGCTGCCGGTTTGCCACACCACCAACGGAAAATGATCGGACAATTTGCCGTCGGCCACTTCACGCGCGGCTGCCTGAATGGCATCGGCGATTTTGGGTTCAAGATTGCCTAATACCCTATTGGTGCGGGCCGCCGCCAGCTTTTGCAAGCCAAAGGCCCTGATCAGGGCTTCGGGCATTGTTTCTCCGCCAATGCGAAAGTTTTCACGCGAGCGCTGGGTCTGCGCGCCCCAATAACGGTCGGCGGGTACGTCAATTTCGCCCATGGTGTCTTGTTCGGTGCGCGTTGTAGCGTGATCAGTCACGATATAAATCCTCCGTGTCAGAATAGATACTGACCGGGGCGGGAACCCGGCGGCATATGCGATACTGTTTGCGAATATGGGTGAGTTTCTTCGTCAGCGCAAAGCTGACAAGGTGAAAAAAAGCAAACCGGACCAATATTATGCAGCGGAAAAGATAAAAGACGGGACCGAAACAGGCAGGAAATGCCCAACAGAAGGCGGAAAGAAAAGGAGAGCAAGGGGAGAAAAGGAAAGACGACGGAGAAAGAAACTGATCTAGACAACAATACGAATATCGGAAAGCCCGGCTTCGGGATCGGCCACAATCACCTCGACACCGGCACGGGCCAGTTTTTCGCGTAAATTTTCCGGCGGGGCCTGATCTGTAATCACGCCACACAGGGTGCTAAACGGACCAATACTTTCCAGATATCGCTGTTCAAATTTGGTATGATCCACCAACAGCCATGTTTCGTCCGAACGTTCCATCATGGCACGTTTAACCGCCACCGCCTTGCGGTTTACATCGCTAAACCCGTGCGATGACAGGCCCGATGCGCCGATAAAGGCCCGGTTGGCATGAAAGCGGCGCAAAAAATCGACCGTATCATGCCCGTAAACCGCATTTTCACGCGGGTCAAACTGCCCTGGACACAAAATTACATCGTCGATCGCGGCCTGTTCGCCCATGCCATGCGCCACCGCATAACAATTGGTCAAAATGGTTCGATGCTGGCCCGGGTTATCACTGCTCAGATAAGGGGCAATCCGGGTTACGGTGGAGCCGGCATCAATCATGATAACCTCGCCGGGTTGCACCATTTTACCGGCTTGCGCACCAATGCGGCCAATGCCCGCAACCGCCCCTAACTGGCGTTGGGCCAAATCGGGCTGATGCCCCATTGGTTTTGCCGATGCCCCGCCAAACTGGCGCATCACCAACCCGGCACGTCCCAATGCATCCAGATCACGCCGGATGGTTTCCGTCGCCACATCGAATCGTTCGGCCAATGTGGCAACTCGCACATGGGGATGAATTTGCAATTCCTGCAGAATGCGGCTCTGTCGTTCTTTTTTTCCGATACGCAAATGCCAATCCTTCCAATAACTGGCCTGACTTCGGGGATTTTATGGATATTAGCAGTTGTTTTTGTAACTGTTTGTGACAGTTTTATGTTGCTTTCCAAACTTTTTAACGCTCTATAATGTTGGGAAAAACAACAATAATGCCAACAAAACCACTTTACGACGGCATAATTCAAGCGTTACAGGGAAGAAAGGCTCCACGAAAATGTTTTCACATCCGAAAAAAACAGAAACATCAAAAATAACCCTCATGCTGGCTGCACTTGGCATGATGGGCATGATGGGCATGATGACCCACACCGGCACGGCACGCGCCGCCGATGATTGCATTGCGCATGGCGATCTTGACCCGATGTATTGCGATATGGACGGCGATCTTGTGGCTGATGCCCCTGCCGCAGACCAGCAGGAAGACCCCGACACGCTGGTTTTCGCATATACCCCGGTCGAAGACCCGGCGGTTTACGCCGATATCTGGAAGCCGTTTCTGGAACATATGGAAAAAGTAACCGGCAAGGATGTGCAATTCTTTGCCGTACAATCAAACTCGGCCGAAGTTGAAGCGATGCGCAGTGGCCGCTTGCATGTTGCGGGTTTTTCAACCGGGCCAACCCCGTTTGCGGTTAACCTTGCCGGTGCGGTTCCCTTTGCCCTGATGGGTGGGGATGACGGGCGTTTTGGTTACACGCTGCAATTATATACCCGCGTGGATAGCGGCATTAACACGCTTGCCGATTTGAAAGGCAAACGTGTTGCCCATACCTCGCCCACGTCAAATTCAGGTAACCTTGCCCCGCGCGCCTTGCTGCCAGCCAAGGGCATAGTTCCGGAAAAGGATTATGAAGTTGTTTATTCCGGGTCGCACGACCAGTCGATCCTGGGGGTCGTTGCCGGCGACTATGATGCCGCCCCTGTGGCATCCGAAGTGGTTGAACGCATGGTTCAGCGCGGCCTGTATGACCCCAATGAAGTCAAGATCATTTACGAAAGCAAACCTTTCCCGACAACTTCGTTCAACTATGCCTACAACCTGAAACCCGAACTGATCGAAAAGATCAAGGAAGCCTTCTTTACCTTCGATATGAAGGGCACAGCCCTTGGTGAAGAATTTAAGGGTGTGTCGAAATTCATTCCGGTTACCTACAAGGAAGACTGGGATGTCATTCGCGAAATCCAGGCCGCCAACGGGGTTAAATACACCCCGGACAACCTGAAATAATCTTTGCCTTTTTATACCGGCCTGATGTTACCGGGGTCCTTTTGGGCCCCGGCCAGGTTGATTTTACCGGGGAAACGCAATGCTGCGTATCAAGGAACTTGTAAAACGTTATGGTGATGAAAAGGCAGTGTTGAAAAACCTGAACCTTGAAGTCCCTGGCGAAAGTGTTGTTGCCATCATTGGCGCATCGGGTGCGGGTAAAAGTACGCTGCTGCGCTGTATCAACAAACTGGTGGAACCGTCATCAGGTTCGATCGAGCTGAACGGCACCGAACTGACCAAACTTGAGGGCAAGGCCCTGCGCCTGGCACGCCGCCGTATTGGCATGGTTTTTCAGGGCTTTAACCTGATCAACCGCCTGACGGTGATGGAAAATGTGCAGTCTGGCCGCCTGGGGTATTTGCCCGCCTGGCGCGCCATGACACGTAACTATCCCCAACAGGATATCGACCGTGCATTCCATTTGATGGAACGTGTCGGCATTGCCCATTACGCCAACAAACGTGCCGACGAGCTTTCGGGCGGGGAACGCCAGCGTGTGGGCGTGGTGCGCGCCCTGATGCAGGAACCCGAAATTCTGCTCGCCGATGAACCAACCGCCTCGCTCGACCCGAAAACATCAAAACAGATTATGGAATTGCTGCGCGCCCTGGCATCCGAGCTGCACCTGCCGGTTCTGATCAACATTCATAACGTTAACGAAGCCAAGGAATATACCCAGCGCATCGTCGGCATGCGGTTTGGCCGCATCACATTTGACGGCGTCCCCGCCGATCTGAACAATGACGCCATGGATGAAATCTATGCCGGTGTCCCCGCCGAGGAACGCGGCGGTGCAGAAAGCAGCACCCATTTGCGCGAGGTAGCGGCAAGATGAACAGCACCGTTGAAACCACAACGGGCCGCACCTGGAAAAAACCGTCCTTTATCGCCAACCCGGTGTTGCGCTGGGCGCTGATTATCGGAACTGCGGCCTATATCTGGTGGGCACTGACCAGCCTGCCTTTCGACTGGGAGCGCATTCAGCAAGGTGTTCCCCGTGCGATCCGTATTTTCAAGGGCGCTTTCCCGCCCAGTTTTATCCGCGGCGAACTACTGTTTGACGGCTTTATGGAAAGCATCAAAATCGCCATTGTCTCGACCCTGCTGGGGTTGGGTTTGTCTGTGCCCATTGCTTTTGCCTCGGCACGGAATATTGCCCCGCGCTGGCTTTATATCATCGGGCGCGGCACTATCATTGTCGCCCGCAGCTTTCACCCGGTGATCGTCGCCATTATCTTTGTCAAGGCTGTCGGGTTTGGCCCGCTGGCCGGTATTTTAACACTGACAATCTATTCCATCGGTTTTGTCGCCAAAATGCTGGCCGAACGGATCGAGGAAATCGACTGGGGCCAGGTCGAGGCCATCAAGGCCGCCGGGGGTGCCACTTTTGTTACTCTGCTTTATGCCGTGATCCCGCAAATCATGCCCCGCCAGATCGGCCTTTCAATCTATCAGCTTGATAGCAACCTGCGTGCATCGGCCATTGTCGGCATTGTCGGGGCCGGTGGCATCGGGTCAACGCTTCTCAATGCGTTCGGGCGATACGACTATGATTTCGCCCTGGCAATTACGCTGTGCATCATTGGCGTCATTCTTGTCAGCGAGGCCATCAGCGGCCGGATCCGGAGGAACCTATGGTAGCTACCACGCAAAAATCCGGGCCGGATGCCATCGCACTGCGCGAATGGTCCCGATATACGTCGAAAGAACGCTGGACCCGCTTTGCCATGACCGGGCTGGTCGCCCTGGCTCTTGTCTGGTCACTTTCAACCATTAACATTATCTGGCCATGGCTATGGGATGCCCCCATGCAGATGGGTGATTTGTTTGCCCGCATGTTTCCGCCCTCGCTTGACGGCTGGAAGGATATTGCCTGGACTCTTCTGGAAACAGTCAACATCGCAACGATTGCCACGTTCTTTGCTGTCTTTCTGTCGTTGCCCATCGCCCTGATCGCGGCGCAAAACACCACCCCCAACAAGGCAACGCTGTGGCTGGGCCGGTTCATTCTGGTTTCGTCGCGTTCGGTGAATACCATCATCTGGGCATTGCTGTTTGTGGCTGTTTTTGGTCCCGGCGTGCTGGCAGGTATTCTTGCCATCATTTTTCGCTCGCTTGGTTTCCTTGGCAAATTGCTGGGCGAAGCGATCGAGGAAATAGACCGCGCCCCGATAGAGGCCCTTGAAGCTGTTGGCGCATCGCGCTTTAAAATCCTGATCTATGGGGTTATTCCACAGGTGATGCCGACTTTCTTTGCCGTATCAATCCTGCGCTGGGACATCAATTTGCGCGAAAGCACGGTGTTGGGGCTGGTTGGTGCGGGCGGCATTGGCATCATCCTTCAGGGCGCGATTGACACCTTTGCATGGCAAACCGTAGCAACGATCCTGCTGGCCATTATCGGCCTGGTGATCATCGGCGAGGCCATTGCTGCATATTTGCGTAAAAAGGTGATCTGACGTGTCTGAACATTACGACCTTCTGGTCGTTGGCGGCGGCATTAACGGGGCAGGTATCGCCCGTGATGCCGCCGGACGCGGCCTGTCTGTTCTGCTGGTCGAACAGCACGACCTTGCATCGGCCACCTCGTCATCCTCAACCAAACTGATCCACGGCGGATTGCGCTATCTTGAACATTACGAGTTTCGACTGGTTCGCGAAGCCTTGCAGGAACGCGAAGTGCTGCTGGCCGCGGCCCCGCATATCATTTGGCCGTTAACCTTTGTTTTGCCGCATCATCGGGGCCTGCGCCCCAAATGGATGCTTCGTGCCGGGTTGTTTTTATATGACCATCTGGCAAAACGAAAACGCCTGCCCGCCTCGCGCGCCCTGCCATTGCGCGGCACAAAAGAAGGCGAAGCCCTTAAACCCGCATTCACCAGCGGTTTTTCCTATTCCGATTGCTGGGTCGATGATGCAAGGCTGGTGGTGCTAAATGCGCTGGATGCCCAATCACGCGGGGCCGTTATTAAAACCCGCACACGCTGTATCGCCCTTTCGCGAGATGCCAACACATGGACATCCACCCTTTGCACCAGCGACGCTGGCAAGAATGGCAATTGTGACAATCGCCAATCCACCGTTACAGCCCGCGCCGTCGTCAACGCCGCCGGGCCATGGGTGACCGATATGGTTAGGCAGGCGGGCCTTGGTGACAAGGCGGCCGGCTTGCGGCTGGTTAAAGGCAGCCACATTGTTGTCCCTCGCATTCACCCGCACGATCATTGCTATATTTTTCAAAATGGCGACGGTCGCATTGCCTTTGCCATCCCCTATCAGGGCGATTACACCCTGATCGGCACCACCGATATTCCCTATGACGGCGACCCTGCCGACGTTAACATCAGCGATGGCGAGGTTGCCTATCTGCTGGATCTTGTAAACGGCTATCTTGCCAGGCCGCTAACACAGGCTGATGTGGTGTGGCATTATTCGGGCGTGCGTCCGCTTTATGATGACAAAAACAGCAATGCATCCGCCGTAACGCGCGACTATGTTTTTGACCTTGATACCGGCGGCCATACCGCCCCGGCAATCCTGTCGATCTATGGTGGTAAAATCACCACCTATCGCCGGTTAGCCGAACACGCCATGCAAAAACTGGCCCCGGTTTTAGGCAATAACAGGCCCGACTGGACAGCAACCGCCACCTTGCCCGGCGGCAACATGGCGGATGGCAATTTTCAGCATTTTTTAAACGATGTAAAAACCCGTTTGCCGTGGCTGCCCGGCCCAATCGTCGAACGCTGGGCGCATTGTTACGGCACCCGCCTGTTTGATCTGGTCGACACGGCACAAGAACCAAAAGACCTTGGCCCCCAAATCGCCCCCGACCTTTACGAGGTCGAACTTCGTTTTCTGGTACATCAGGAATGGGCCACATCCGCCGAGGATGTTTTATGGCGGCGCACCAAACTTGGCCTTGGCATGACAAACAAGGATATCGAGGCTGTTCGTAACTGGTTTTCCCGCAATACCGACCAGCTTGCGGCCCGGTAACACCGAATACACCAAGGTTGCAAAGACCTGCCTATTTGCGCAGGTCATCCCACTTCACAAATTCGTGGGCGATATAATCTTCCATCATGAAGCGCCACAGGCGTTCGGCGATGTTTTCATCTAACCCGTCGATTTTGCACTGGGCCTTAACCTTGGCGATCACGTCTTCGATGCGGGCTTCATCGCGTACAGCATCGCGCGATTGTTTAATGCGCGCAGCCTGTTCGATATAGCCCAGCCGTTCGGCCAGCAATCCGACCAAAACCCGGTCAAGACGGTCCACATTTTCGCGAACATCCTGCATGGTTTCGCACGGCACAGCTTTCATCGCTTGGGCATCCTTTTTTAGTGACAATCAGGTTTGATATCTTGCCTGATACAACAAGGGCGGTGGATTTACCACCGCCCTTGCACGTTTTTACGCCCTTGACAATCAGTAGGCGTACTCGCGAAACACCGGGTCAACCGATCCTTCCCAACGGGTTTCGTAAAGGTCCAAAAACTCGTCGGCAAGGGTGCGGCCACTTTGCGCCACATCTTCCAGACTTTCGATGAAATGGCTTTCATCGTCGCCATAACTGTCCAGCTTGGCGCGGTTTTTAAGGCCCTGTTTGGAAATCGCCAGGACTTCCTTCGCCAGATCCTGCATGGTGCCATTTTTAAACGGCGTCTGCATCCCCAATTTGGGCACATCATTGCGCAGGGCTTCGCGTTCCTCGGTGCTCAGATTTTTCACCAGGTTCCAGGCGGCATCAAGGCTGGCGCTGTCATACAGCAAACCAACCCAAAACGCCGGCAATGCACAAATACGGCGCCATGGGCCGCCATCGGCACCGCGCATTTCCAAAAACTTTTTCAGGCGCACTTCGGGGAAGGCCGTGGTCATATGGTCCGACCAGTCATTCATGGTTGGGCGTTCACCCGGCAGCACATCAAGTTTGCCTGCCATGAAATCGCGGAAGGATTTGCCCGACGCATCAATATATTTGCCATCGCGATAGACAAAATACATCGGCACATCAAGCATATAGTCCGTATAGCGTTCAAAGCCGAAACTGTCTTCGAACACGAACGGCAACATGCCGCAACGATCCGGGTCGGTATCGGTCCAGACGCGGGATCGCGCCGAAAGATACCCGCTGGGTTTGCCATCGACAAAGGGCGATGCGGCAAACAGGGCCGTTGCCACGGGTTGCAGGGCCAGCGAGGTTCTGAATTTGTGCGCCATGTCAGCTTCGGAGTCGAAATCCAGATTGACCTGGATGGTCGAGGTCCGCAGCATCATGTCCAGGCCCAGCGACCCGACCTTGGGCATATAATTGCGCATGATGTCGTAGCGGCCCTTGGGCATCCACGGAATATCATCGCGCGCCCATTTGGGCTGATGGCCAACGCCAAGCATATCAATATCCAGCCCCGAACAAACTTCACGAATTTCATGAAGATGCTGGTGCACTTCACCACAGGTCTGGTGAATGTTTTTAAGTGGCGCACCGGAAAGTTCGATCTGCCCGCCCGGTTCCAGCGACACCGAACATTTATCCTTGGAAAGGGCAATCACATTGCCGTTTTCCAAAATCGGGTCCCAGTCGAACCGTTCGGCAAGGGCGGTAAGCAGGGCCTTGACCCCGCGTTCCCCTTCATAGGGGATGGGGCGTAAATCTTCGCGGGTGAAGGCGAATTTTTCATGCTCGGTTCCAATGGCCCAGTCGCGTTTGGGTTTGCACCCGGACTCGAACCATTCAACAAGCTGCGCCCGGCTTTCAATTTCCGGGCTGTCCCCGGTAGCGGCACTGACACTCATAAGGGTCTTCCTTAATCTCTCGTAACGGGGCGGGCCGACCAGTCGCCAATCCGGTCCTGATAAACCGCCAATGCCGCAATTGCCGCCGTTTCAGCCCGCAAAATACGCGGGCCAAGGCTGACAGCCGTGGCAAAGGACTGTTTTCTGATCCGGTCAATTTCGTCTGGCGCAAAGCCGCCTTCGGGTCCAATCACGAGTGTATGGTTAACAACATTGTTGTTGTCGATAGCCGAGCCAGCGGCTTTTGCCAAGGATTCTGTCAGCACATCACCAATCGGTGATCCCGAACCTGTCTCGTCACAAAACAGCAAGTGGTTGTTTTCGGGCCAGTTTGCCAGCCAATCATACAATTTTACCGGCTGATCAATTTCTGGCACATCCAGACGTTCGCTTTGCTCGGCAGCCTCGATCACCTGGGCCTGCAAACGATCCAGTCGCACCTTGTCGGTAATGCTGTGTGCGGTAATGATCGGCATTAACCGCGACACGCCAAGTTCAACCGACTTTTCAATCAGAAAATCCAGCCGCTGTTTTTTGATCGGCGCAAAGGCCAATGCCGGGCCGTTGCTGTTTTGCTGATCGCGCAAACGGGTTTCAACGCTGACCATGCCTTTCTTTTTGCGCAACTCGGAAATGGTCGCCAACCATTCTCCATCCATGCCATTAAATATCTTTACCGACGTTCCGGGCTTGAGGCGCATGACATGTTCAAGGTAATGAGACTGTTCGGGTGACAGTGCAATTTCCGCCCCGGCGGTGATGGCATCGGCAACGAAAAGTCTTTGACGGGCGCGTGGTGTATCCTGATGCATCGATCGTCCCCGAAGCGGATTGAAAGTTTGTGATCATTTTGCAAGATGTAAAATCTTGCCAGCGTTAAACAGGGTTATTATGGCACAGGTCAACCAACCGTTAAATCAAACGAAAAACGATATGCCCGCCGATGGCTGGGTTGACAAATACATGCCCGTCCCTGTGCGCCCTTACCTGAAGCTGGCCCGTATGGACCGGCCCATTGGCACATGGCTGGTGTTGCTGCCCTGCTGGTGGTCCACCGCCATGGCATCGAACGGTGCGCCGGACTGGAAAATGTTTGTGTTGTTTGCCATTGGGGCCCTGGTCATGCGTGGAGCGGGTTGTGTGGTTAATGACCTGGCCGATCGCAATTATGATGGCAAGGTAGAACGCACCGCCACCCGCCCCATTCCATCGGGCCAAATTAAAATATGGCAGGCCTTTGCCTTTTTGGGGCTATTACTGCTGATCGGGCTTGCCGTGCTGGTGCAGTTTCGCATCGAGGCGATTATTGTTGGCATTTGTTCACTGCCGCTGGTCTTTACCTATCCATTCATGAAACGCATCACCTATTGGCCGCAGGCCTTTTTGGGGCTGACCTTTAACTGGGGGGCGTTTGTCGGCTGGGCGGCTGTCACCGGCACCATCGCCCCTGCCGCCGTTGCCATGTATGTGGCAGGTGTTTTCTGGACCCTGGGCTATGACACCATCTATGCCCACCAGGACAAAGAAGACGATATTAAAATCGGCGTTAAATCGCTGGCACTGCGCCTGGGCGATGCCACGCCGCAATGGGCCCTGGGGTTTTACTGTGTGACCACCGCCCTTTTGGCAGTATCGGGCGGGCTGGCCGGGCTACACTGGGTTTATTTCCCCCTGCTGGCCCTTTCCTGCCTGCATCTGGTGTGGCAGGTGCGCACGGTTAATATTGATGATGCGGCCAATTGCCTGAAACGGTTTAAATCGAACCGCGATTTTGCCTTGCTGGTTACAGCCAGCATTATCATTGCCAATATAGTTGGTCATAGCGGGGCATTTTAACGCCCCGCACCGGGCCCATATCCATCACGGCTGTTGCATGCCACCCCCAAAACACGTACTTGGGCGCAGGTTCATCGCGGTAACACAGGAAAACGCGCACAATGGAAAATGTCTTTGCCGATGCGCTGGTCCCCCAGGTTGACGACCCGCAATTTGCCGATCTGATTGCGACCTTTACCGTCCCTGCCCGCGTGCCGTTAACGCCCGAAATTGAAATGTACCTGGCAACCCATATCACCCCGCTGTGGCAAGCGACCGAGGATATTTTGGGCGTGCTGGACATTCCCCCGCCCTATTGGGCCTTTGCCTGGCCCGGTGGGCAGGCGATTACCCGATACATACTGGATAATCCCGACCTGGTACGGGGCAAACGGGTGCTGGATTTTGCCTGTGGTGGCGGCATGCAGGCCATTGCGTGCGTCATGATGGGCGCTGCCGACGTGGTTGCCAACGATATTGACCCGGTCGCCATTACCGCCACCCGGTTAAATGCCGCGCGCAATAATGTCGATTTTGTCACCCTGACCGACAATCTGGTGGGCACAAGCAGCCCTGAAAAACGCTGGGATGTGATTTTTGCCGGGGATGTTTGTTATCAGCAGGATATGGCCGATGCGGTATTGCAATGGCTGATGGCCGAGGCCCTTTTGGGCACCCGGGTTATTCTGGCCGATCCGGGCCGCACCTATGCCCCGACGCGCAATATCGACGAACTTGAAACCTATGACGTGCCGGTTGATGTCGCGGTAGAGGATACCGACACAAAATTCACCCGTGTATGGCAATTATTACCTGATCGCACCCGCTAGATTTCCCATAAAAAATCCCCGATCACCACACTGGCAATCGGGGATTTTTATACTGCGCCAACCGCTATTTATTCCGGTAACGGCTTGCCTTTGGTTTCAGGCAGGAACCACGGCACAATCAGGCCAATGACGTAAACACTGCCCATGATCAGGGCCGCATGGGAAAGACCGCCCATGGTAGAAACCATCACGCCTGCAATAATCGGGAATATCCAGGCGACCAGCCGGGCCGCGTTGAAAATAAAACCTGCTGCCGTGGCACGCACCACCGAGCTAAACAGTTCGACCAGATAAATCGCCATCCAGCTAAAGGCAAAACCAAGGGTGAAAACACCGTTGAAAAACGCGATCACCATAAAGGTTTCAAGGTCGCCCTGCCATGTATAGGTCAGAATGGAAAAACCCAGCGACCCGGCAAAAGTTAAAAACAGGTACAAACGCCGCCCCAAAGCATCGGCAACAAAACCCGACGCGACATAGGCACAAATAGCACCAATATTGTATATCAACGACATGCGCGGCGCCCACACCCCGGCCGGTTCGCCGTGCAAATGGGCCAGTTGTTCGGTATAGCCCGGCATCCAGCTTGAAACAGCCCACCAGCCAACTGTCGTTACAAATGACAGGATCGTGGTTAAAATCACCAGGCGGCGACTTTCGGCATTGCGGAAAATTTCGGCCAGGGTAAACGGCCGTGCCCCCTTGCCTTCCTTTTCGGCCTGGCGCTGCGCCTTGACCGCACTGGCCCATTTTTCAGACTCATCAAGCGCGCGACGTAAATACAGCACGCAAAAAGCCGGCAATGCGCCAACGGCAAAAATCAGACGCCAGCTTTCAGCACCCAACGGCTGATAATGCGACAGAAAATACCAGACCACTGCGGCAAGCAACGCACCGCCCCCAAAACCTGACTGCAAAAACCCGCAGCCCTTGGGGCGGGCTTTATCCGGCCATGTTTCCGAAACCAGGGCAATGCCCGTGCTCCATTCGCTGCCAATTGCAAGCCCGGTGACAAACCGCAACAATGCAAGGGTGGCGAAACTGGTGCTAAAAGCCGTCAGGCCGGTAAACAGCGCATAAAAGAAAATCGAAAACATCATCATGCGCTTGCGACCGATATAATCGCTTAACACACCGCCAATCAGGCCGCCAATGCCCCAGCCCAACAGGGTAATGCCAATCGCCAGACCGGCATAAAAAGATGGTGTTTGGGCCTGTTCCGGGGTCAGCAGGCTTTTCATGGCAAACGGCAATGACAGCACAAGGGCAAAGGCCTCGAAACCATCAAAAATCCAGCCTAGATAACTGCCCCACAGGGTCCGCCAGTGCTGTTTGGTCAGGCCGCGATACCAGGGCGAATTTACCCCTGAAGCATCCGGCGCTTGACCCTCTCTTTCCTGAAAATTCATCATCCTCCCTTTCATTCTCGCATTTGCGATTTTGTAGATTTGCGCCTTGCATGCACTATTTCTCTTAATATTACTGACCTTGATAGGTTATATTTCGGGCTGTACAAATGAAATTTCGTAACGCTAAATATGACAAATTTTCATACTTATGCCTGTCACTACAGCGAGGTTGCGCATGGTTAGCCGCTTGCCATCAATTGCCTGCCTGCGTGCCGCCGAAGCCGTTGCCCGACATCGCAGCTTCAGCCGGGCCGCGATTGAACTGAACCTTACACAGACGGCAATCAGCCATCAGATCCGCAAACTTGAAGAACTGCTGGGCACCGGGCTTTTTTTAAGGACCGGCCGCACCATTAGCCTCACGCCACAGGGCGAGGATTATCTGGCCGATATTCGCCCGTTGGTGGTGGGCATTTCCCATGCCACCGACCGCCTTGCCAGCGGCAAGCGCGACAATGTGCTTCGGATCGGGGCGCCTGGCACCTTTTTGCTTAAATGCCTGGCCCCGCGCATTGGCGAATTTATTGCCCTGCATCCCGATATTGATGTTCGGATGCTCACCCTTGACCCCTACCGGGTTAGCGACCGCGATGGCACCGGGGATTTCAAGGATCTAAGCCTGATTGTCCGCTATGGGCTGGGAACTTTTCCCGGCCATGACGCCTATAAAATCAGTACTGAACGGATTTTTCCGGTTTGCAGCCCGACCCTGATTGGCAACAGGCAGCCACCGCTTGACCCGGCTGAACTTTCGCGCCATCGGGTCATTCGCACCACAACCCCGTTATTACTGCGCGATGACTGGCCCTTGTGGCTGGAAACAGCAGGCGTGCCCGGCCTTGGCTTTGACAACGAAATTACCTGCGATTTATTGTATTCCTGCTTTGAGCTTGCCATTCACGGCGTTGGCATGGTGATGGGCCGCACCCCATTGATCGACGCAGACATCGCCGCTGGTCGCCTGATCGCGCCGTTTTCACAAAGTTTGCTATCTGCATCGGGGTATTTTCTAACCGCCCCCTATGGCAGCCGCGCCAACGAGCCGGTACGCCTGTTTCGCGACTGGTTTATGGGAACTTTTGCCAGCGAAGACCCCTATTTCAACAGTTCCGCCACCCCGGTCAGCTCCGATACCTCTGACGATGGGTTACGTTGAAACACCGAACAGGTCAGGGCGTGCGCAAACCATTTTGGGCAAAGCGAAATTCCGGGTCTTCGATCAGGCGGATGATAAAATCGGGATGCGGCACATGCCCGGCGCGCCTGGCAACATATTGCAGCATTTGCCACTGGTTGCGCGCCGGAAAACGCCGGTTTTGTGCTGCAATGTCGGCAATGGCAAACACATCGCCCGGTGAAAATTCGCACCCGTACCGCGCCACATAGGCACCAACGCGTGAAACAGCCTGCCCGCAATCAAGGGTAAGGCCCGCCGCCGGGATTTGCACATAGTCGTAATGTTTTCCCAGCGATTCAGTGGCGTGCATATGCGAAAGCTGGTCCGGGTTCAGCCAGTTAATTGCCACACGGACTGTTGCCCCCGCGCACGACGTTATGGTGGCAGGCACCGCGCCATAGCCGGTTAAATGGGCGCAATACACAATGTCGTGGTCGTGCATCCAGCCCTGCGTTACCGGTATATCGCCCCCCTCAAAGGGTTTGGCATATTTGCGCGCCAGTTGCAGCGGCGACCGGTTGGACCCGGCGGCCAAAACCGGCACCCGGCCATATAACAGTCTTTCAATGTCAGCGCCTGCATCGGCATCGGCATCGGCATCGGTGGCAAACCGGGTTACGGTGCCAGCGCGCAAGATAAAATCATAATCCGGGGCAGCATAAGGATATAAAAGCGCGCGCAGGAGGTCCTGCGCGCGCGGATGCTGTTCGACCTGCAAACGCAAATCGGCGTCCGCAATCAGGACGGTGTCAGAACGGGCAAACATCGACGGGATCAATCAGTTTTCGACGACCCGGTAACGGCAATTGCAGTTATCAACATTCTGCCATGCCAGCTTTGACCATTCCTTTTCGGCCTGCTCGAAGCTGGCGAAGGGGCCATGGCGTTCTTCCGAACCGCCAACCGGCTTTTCAAATTCGGTGTCTTCATATTCGCCACCAACAACCCAGTATTCGTCCAGGCGTTCAATGCGGTAACGTGAATTGGCATCGTCGACCGACTGCCAGGCCAGTTTTGACCATTCTTTTTCGGCATCTTCAAAGGTGCCGAACGGGCCTACTTTGGTTTCTTCGCCAACGGGCGCTTCAAAACCGGTATCCTGATAGGTGCCCCCGATAACCCAGTAATTGGCCATCTGTGCGTCCCTCGTTTTCTTGGTGAAGTGGAAATGCCGCATCTGTGGGCAATGCGACCGATTCTGCCCACTGTATATCCAATCGACATAAGAACCAAAACCGACAATTTCAATAATATTGCCATGCAACGGACGCATGACCGTCGTTTAATTGCCAGTTTTGGCGGCAAACCTGCTTTTCACGGCGCATTTGGGCAACCGCCCGCGCCCAAACTTGTTTCAAAACAGAACAAGGAGAACAACAATGCGAGCAAGCAAGATTAAAAACATCGGTATGGCCGGCATGATTTCACTGGGCGCGGCTTTGGCCCTGTCTGCCTGTGGATCAACCACCACGGTTAACAGCACCGATATCGATGTTGATAGCAACGACATGACCGAAGCAGGTACCGTATTGGTTAATCAGGGTTATCAGCCCTTAACCGGAACGTCGCTGGTTTCTGCGATTACCAATCATACATTTTCGTACCGCGATGGCGACAAGGACGCCAATGTCAATGTGACCTATTTTGAAAATGGTGTCGCCTCCATGACCTGGTCTGACGATGACGGCGACCGCGGGATGAAAAAACGCCTGTGGACGGTCGAACAAAGCAAATATCTGTGCCTGTGGGATAGCAGTGAGGAAGACGAGTGCGCCACGATATTTACCAAAGCAGGCCAGATCGCCACAATCGATAATGATGGTGAAATTCACTATATGACACAATCATAACAGCGTTGGGCCGTTACACGGCCATTTCAACATGATGCGTCCCGTGCAAACCTTGTGTTTGCACGGGTTTTTTGTCTTTAATTTGCTAATCCCGGCCCGATCTTAGCGGCATTTGCCGTCACCGGGTGTCGCCCTCGGCGCGCCACATACTGGACAAGTCCCCCATGGCGTATTACCACCTGTGACCATGTTTTTAATGCGGTCAGCCACATCTGCCCGCCCCACAAGATTGCGGTGCCATGCCCTATCAGTCTTTGCGCGACTTCATTGACGACCTGGAAAAAAAAGGCCAGCTGATACGTGTTAGCGAGCCGGTTTCGCCCCATCTGGAGATGACCGAAATTCAAACCCGCTTGCTGGCCGAAGGCGGCCCGGCGGTGATATTTGAAAATGTCGTCGGCGAAGATGGCCATAAATATGACATGCCGGTTCTGGTAAACCTGTTTGGCACCGTTGAACGTGTTGCCGCCGGAATGAACCGCAAGCCCGAAGAACTGCGCGAAGTGGGCGAAACACTGGCCTTTTTAAAACAGCCCGAACCCCCGGGAAGTTTGCGCGAAGCCTTTTCGATGCTACCGCTGGCCAAAACCGTGATGGCGATGAAGCCCAAAACGGTATCGAAGGCCCCCTGTCAGGAAATTGTGCTGACCGGCGATGACATCGACCTTGGCAAACTGCCCATTCAGGGCTGCTGGCCCGGCGAACCTGCCCCGCTGATCACGTGGCCGCTGGTGGTGACCCAAGGCCCGTCTGTGGGCGAAAAAGGTGGCGACAAACGCGATGTGTTCAATCTGGGCATTTATCGCATGCAGGTGCTGGGCAAGGACAAGGCGATTATGCGCTGGCTCAAGCATCGTGGCGGGGCACAGCACCATGCCCGCTGGAAAAACATCAAACGCGATCCGCTGCCATGCGCTGTTGTGCTGGGCGCTGACCCTGGCACCATTCTGGCCGCAGTTACCCCCGTGCCCGATACCTTATCGGAATATCAGTTTGCCGGGCTTTTGCGCGGGGAAAAGGTAGAACTGGTTGATTGCAAAACCATCCCGCTTAAGGTGCCCGCCACCGCCGAGATTGTGCTGGAAGGCCATGTATCCCTTGATGAATACGCGCCCGAAGGCCCCTATGGCGACCATACCGGTTATTATAATTCGGTCGAAAACTTCCCGGTTTTCACCATTACCGCCATCACCATGCGCAAAAAGCCGATTTACCTGTCAACCTTCACCGGCCGCCCGCCAGATGAACCATCGGTTCTGGGCGAAGCATTAAACGACGTTTTTGTGCCATTGTTACAACAGCAATTTACCGAAATCGTCGATTTCTGGCTGCCGCCCGAAGGTTGCAGCTATCGCATTGCCGTGGTGTCAATGAAAAAGGCCTATCCCGGCCATGCCAAGCGCGTAATGATGGGGGTGTGGTCGTTCCTGCGGCAATTTATGTACACCAAATTCGTGATTGTGGTGGATGACGACATTAATGTGCGCGACTGGAAAGACGTGATGTGGGCAATATCCACCCGCATGGACCCGGTGCGCGACATTACCACCATCACCGACACCCCGATTGATTATCTGGATTTCGCATCACCCGAAAGCGGGCTGGGCGGCAAACTGGGCATGGATGCCACCAATAAACTGCCCCCGGAAACCCACCGCGAATGGGGCGAAAAACTATATATGCCCGATGACATCATCGACCGCGTTGATGAAAAATGGGAACGCTATGGCCTGCCGGGCAGTGGCACCAAAATCTGGAAATAACAAACCGCATAAAACGGGCCGCTTCAAATGAACGGCCCGTTTTTGTATCTGGCCTGGCACATCTGTGTGTCACGTCTGCTTTGGCAAAATCGTTACACATAAATTCCTGACAGCGATAATCACGTCGTAAAGCCAAAAATCAGAAATCGGCTACCAGCCTGACAAAGAACAATCACTGGGCTTTTCTAATTACGATAAAATACCCAGTGATCGCCGTTTTCATCGGCTTTTTTGTTCCAGTAAAACTGGGGCGCATCACAAATAAAATCCTCAACCCGGACAGCAGTGGTGCATAAATTGGCATTGCCCACAACATCACGCACATAATCAGGTTCAACCTGTTGCCAGCTCATGGGGGGCGGGGCGGTATCATCGGCCACACACAAGGCAAACTGTTTATCTTGTGCAAAGGGAATCAGCTTCATTTCCGAGCTTAGCTTTCCGCCATCGCGCGTCACAAATAACACATCAAAAAACGGCCCTTCGGGATTATCGCGGTCAACCCAGCCGGCAATGCGGTCAATTTGGCCATCACAGGTAAAATCCCCGACCAGAATTTGATGCATGTTGCGGGCGGCATATTGACCGGCCTGCATACGCATCTCGCGATACAGGTCATTGTCGGTTACCGGGCCTGCCTGGTCATCGTGGTTTGTCTGTTTATCCGCAGGTGCGCTAATGGCGGCATTTGCCGTTCCCTGCGCGATACTTTTTGTGTCCGTTGCCGTCGACATCTTACCAGATGACGCCGTTTCCCCCGCAATCCCCGGTTTGTTCACGACGTGCCCGGGTTGAGCATTTCCCGCAGTTCCTGCAGTTCCCGCCTGAGCCTGGGAAATCTGGGTGGCAGCAACAAGACCGGTCAGGCCATAAAGAATATAACAGGTGGCAAGTTTCGGCATTGTTGTCTCCGTCAGGCGTGCCCGGTTTTGAAAGTACACTGCCAATCACGTCAGACGCATTTAAAGGCAGGCGCGTAAATGTTCGCGCCACTATGGCAGGGCAAGATTAAAATTTACAGATGCGCTAAAGTTACAGAATAAAATTATTCAGAACATGACCAATTTTGATTATGACGTACCACGGTTACATCCAGTCATCACGCATTTCAGCAGTAATAAACACATAGGCCCGTTCATGCGGCCCTGCATCACGTGGCTCTGATCCATGCAGGGCATGGATGCTATTGGGGAAAATAACCAATTGGTTGGCCCGGTAGGGCACATTAACCCGGCATTCGACGGCATTTTCGTCTATCTCGAAGGTTGTGCCGGCATTATCCGTCGGGCCGTTTTTCCAGGCAAACAAATCCAGCCCGCCGCCTTTTGTGTCATCAACCGCATCGCGAAAATACAACAATGCCGAAAACAACCGGTTTGGTGCATCAAGATGGGCGCGGCGATGGCTGCCATATACTTTGCCGGGGCTGATCAGTTCCAGCCGCGCATCACACAAAACATCGTAATGCTCAAAATCGTCTGCCTCCATCAGGCCAAACCGGGCATCAGCAGGCGATAATTGCGGCTGGTTTTCGGGCCATGAATTGCCAAACAGGGTGCGAATGGCAAAATAAATACCCGACTGAACATGTCGGGCGGTAAAGGCACGCCAACAGGACGGATAAAATTCCAGATCGCGAAACATACGGGCCGATATGGGCATTCGCACATTACCTTTGCGGCTGGCCCCGGCTTGCTGGTCCATCATGGTTGGGCGACTGGCCTGCAACGCATCGAACAGGACCGGATCAAGGGCATTATCAATCACCATATGCGGAAACGGTGCCTGGCGAATTTCGGCCCGGCCGGCATTTTCCAGAATGGTGCCCTTCATAACAATCCCCTCATTTGTCGCAGCAAGTTCAAACTATAGGCGAAATTTTCCCCAAAACCATCAAATTGGGCTGTTCCCCTTTGCGCATTGGCACTTGGCTACCTATAACGGTGATAAGACACTTTGTGTGAAAAGGAATATCAATGCCCAAAACTGAAATGACGCTTGATCGCATCAATGACCTGTTGGCCCGTGCGAAAAAGGCCGGCGCAGATGACGCGGATGCCGTTTATGTCGAAGGCACATCGCTTTCGGTGGCTCAACGGTTGGGCAAACTGGAAAAACTGGAACGCTCCGAAGGGGCCGATCTGGGGTTGCGGGTGCTGATTGGCAAGAAACAGGCTGTTGTTTCATCGTCAGATACCAGCGACAGCGCCCTTGACGAACTGGTCGAACGCTGTGTTGCCATGGCGAAAAATGCTTTGGACGACCCGTTTTGCGGCATTGCCGACCCGTCAGAGCTGGCCGAAACATTTGATATTGACGGGTTGGAATTGTGCGAACCGGGCGAAGTAGACCAGGATAAACTGATATCCTGGGCGGCAGCGTGTGAAGAAGCCGCGCGCTCGGTCGATGGCATTACCAATTCCGAAGGGGCGGATGCCGGATGGGGCCGCCACCAGATTACACTGGCCGCCACCAACGGCTTTGCCAACAGCTATGCCGGCAGCGGCAGCCACATTTCGGTATCCGTGCTGGCCGGGACCGGCACGGCAATGGAACGCGATTATGATTATGACAGTGCGGTTTTTTCAACCGACCTTCGCGACCCGGCCGATATTGGCCGCATGGCCGCCGAAAAAACCCTGCGTCGCCTCAACCCGCGCAAAATCAAAAGCATGCAGGTGCCGATCATTATGGACCCGCGGGTTTCCGCCTCCATCGTTGGGCATCTCGCCGGTGCCATTAACGGATCGGGCATTGCGCGCGGTACCAGTTTCCTGATCAGCATGATGGACAAGGAAATTTTCGGCCCCAACATCACCATTGTTGATGACCCACATCGTAAACGCGGCCTGCGGTCCAAACCGTTTGATGCCGAAGGGGTTGCCAATATGAAGCGCAATCTGGTTGAAAACGGGGTTTTGAAAACCTGGATCATGGATTTGCGATCTGCCCGCCAGCTGGGCCTGAAATCAACCGGGAACGCATCACGCGGGGCAGGCAGCCTGCCCGGCCCGTCGACCACCAACCTTTACATGGAACCGGGCACCATCAGCCCGGCCGACATGATCAAGGATGTAAAACAGGGCCTTTATGTGACCGAAATGATCGGCAGCAGTGTAAATGGCGTTACGGGCGACTATTCACGCGGCGCGTCGGGCTACTGGATTGAAAATGGCGAACTGGCCTATCCGGTTTCGGAAATTACCGTGGCGGGCAATTTGAAGGAAATGTTCAAATCCGTTACGCCAGCCAGTGATTTGACCTTTAAATATGGCACCAACGCCCCGACCCTGCGCATTGATGGCCTGACAATCGCCGGGCAATAACACCCCTGTGCCGTATTGGGTCAACCCGGGTCCACAAGGCCACTCATCGGCCCGGACCAAACGGTTGCGACCTTGATGGTGCAAGCCACGATGCCTGATGTAATAACAATCTCCCCGCATCACTGAAGGGTGCGGGGAGATGATCAAACGTCGTTTCAACGAAACACCCGAAAGCTAACGTTGCTCGCCAATCCCAAACACCACCACGGAACGGCATTTTATTGCCCCGAAATAAACCTATGCCGCGCGAATGGTTGTCATGAACTGTTCGGTTGCCCCGCGTAATTCGGTGAAGTTTTCCGACAGCATACTGGCCGCGCCCAAAACCTGCTGTGCAGCCGCCCCGGTTTCACTGACAGCTTCGCTAACCCCGGTAATATTGGCACTGACAATAGAGGTGCCCGATGCTGCCTGTTCAACATTGTGGGCAATTTCCCTGGTTGCCACACTTTGTTCCTCGATCGCGGATGCAATTGCCGCTGCTATACCGTCCATATCATGAATGGTTTTGCCAATATCTTCGACATCGGTCGCCGCACGCCGGGTTCGGGCCTGAACATTTTCCAGCTGATTACCAATATCGCCAATGGCTTTGGCGGTTTGTTCGGCCAGGTTTTTCACCTCGGTTGCAACAACGGCAAACCCGCGCCCGGCATCCCCCGCCCGTGCGGCTTCAATGGTTGCATTCAGGGCCAGTAAGTTGGTTTGCTCGGCGATATCGGAAATAATTTTCAAAACCTGGTCAGTGCTTTGGGTTGCATCCATCAATTCACGCATCGAGCCATAGGTTGATTGCGCCTGATCCACCGCCTTGCGCATCATATCGGTCGATAGCGTAACCTGCCGGTTAATTTCGCCAATCGCCATATTAAGCTGCTCGGTTGCGGCAGCCACCGAATTGACATTGCTGCTGGCTTCCTCGGTTGCCGAGGCAACCGCTGTCGTCCGGTGGGATGCACCTTCAGCAAGAGAGGACATTGAATTGGCAGTGGCCTGCAATTCTACCGATGCGGCGGCCACTGCCTCGACAATTTTGCCAACACTGGATTGAAAATCATCGGCAGTACGATGCATCAACTCACGGCGTTGTTCCGCCATGCGCGTTTCCTGCAACTTTGCCTCTGCTTCCAGTTCGTGATTGCGAATGGCACCTTCCTTGAAAACCTGAACCGCATTGCACATTTCCCCGATTTCATCCGACCGGTTGCGGGCCGGCACCTCGACGGCAAGGTCATTATCAGATAATCGATGCATCACCCCGGCAATGCCCATAATTGGTTGTGAAATGCGGGTTCCCAAAATAATTGCAATCGTGAACCCTAAAATCACACCAATTAGCGAGGCCGCAACAATTTCCTTTTCTGCCAAAGAAATACCAGCTGTCATCGACTGGCGGATTGCCTCTTCGCCAGCAGTCAGATGACTCAAAAGGCTTTCGGCATTTTCAACAATTGCCTGGGTGGCCTTTGCCATATCATTATTAACAAGCAATGCAATTTGCACCTCGTCATGGCGCACGGCTTCAAATACATTGCGGTAATCGCCCAACAGGCTGGTAGCACTTGCTACCACCTTGTCTTGCCCGATCACACCTGCCGATTTTCCAAGAACATCAAACGATTTTTCAAGTTTGGCAAATTCGGCGGCGGCCTGTTCTCCAAAACTGTCATCCTGGCGACCAATAAGGATATTGGCATATAGCCTTGCCAGTAACGCATGTTCCCGCGCCGCTACTGCTTCGGTAATCGTGGCAGTGTCCCCGCTGGCTATTGCTGCGGCAATAATCTGGCCAAGCTCGGCAACAATTTTTTCACCGTCCGGTTCCATTTTATCCAGGATCAGGCCGTGATATTCATCGCTTAGCGCTCTGGCACGGGAAAAATCACTGATATAAGACGCCAGATCAGCTTCCATCTGAGCAATACGGGCAAGATCTTCAGGATCGGTCAGGCGGGACCGGGCCTGCTCCAGCATTGGTAAAATTCCGTCGGCCAGTTGAAAAACAGCCTCGGCATCGGCATCATTCGCGGTATTGGCAAATTCCCGCGCATGCAGCCCCAAACGGATAAATCGCGATTCAATGCGCGCGGTTAAGCTCGCCTGATCAACCTTCTCTGAAAACTCTCCGACGCCATGCGACACAACAACAAAGCTGGCATAGGAATAAACCAGCGCAGCAAGCAAAACCAGTAACACAACAGAAAACCCGAGAACGATTTTCGTCCTGATTCTTAGATGCGCAAACATATAAGGCTTTCCCCCGAAAACTTACCGCGAATGCGGCCCAACCGAGCCCGTCGCCGCTTCGCCAATACGGCGTTTTTGTATGAACAATTGCCATCAAAGGTTATATTTGACGTCGCTAACCTATATTTCAATACATGCCGGTTGGCGCATAAGGATAGGAAGCGCACCTATCCAGGAGGATGGATCGCATAAAAAAATCCAGCTGCTTTCGCAGCTGGATCAAGGTTCAGGAGACAAAATCGGAAATAGATATTTAACCCGGGTTCAATCCCTATGCTGCCTGGATGACGGAAACAAATTTGTCGGTTGCCTGTCGCAGAACCACAAAGTTCTTTGACAGGCTTTCGGTTGCCGCCTGAACCGCTTCGGATGCCGCACCGACTTCGTTTACCGTGGAATTAACATTGCCGATATTTTCACTAACAACCCTGGTGCCTTCCGCAGCCTGGCTGATGTTATAAGCGATCTCACGGGTGGCAACATTCTGTTCCTCGATCGCTGCGGCAATATTTGACGAAATTCCATCCATCTCTGCGACTGATTTGCGTACAATACTGACCATGCTGACAGCATCACCGGTTCGTTTCTGAACGTTCACAATCTGATCGGAAATTTCCTGTGTCGCCT
This sequence comes from Thalassospira sp. NFXS8, assembly GCF_040148805.1. Taxonomy (NCBI): domain Bacteria; kingdom Pseudomonadati; phylum Pseudomonadota; class Alphaproteobacteria; order Rhodospirillales; family Thalassospiraceae; genus Thalassospira; species Thalassospira sp. NFXS8. Next base: position 1,595,649 of record NZ_JAGEMF010000001.1, read on the forward strand.
TGGTTGTCTGAACAGCCAATGCCTTGACTTCGCTTGCAACAACCGCAAATCCCTTACCGGCCTCGCCTGCACGTGCGGCTTCAATTGTGGCATTTAGCGCCAAAAGATTTGTTTGTTCGGCAATTTCGGTAATCAGCTCCAGAACAGATGCAATACCATTGGCCGCGTTGGACAATTCTTCCATTGTCTTCTGCGTTGACGATGCCTGGTCAACCGCTGTCTGCATCAACTTCGAAGACAGGCTGACCTGGCGGTTAATTTCGTCAATTGATGCATTCAGTTGTTCGGTTGCCGCCGCAACAGAACTGACATTGCTGCTGGCTTCCTCGGTGGCACCGACAACGGTATTGGATTGACTGCCAGCTTCGACAACCAGGCCAACCATGCTGGCCGATGTCGCTTGCAGTTCGGTCGAAGCGGCCGCAACAATGTGCAAAATTTCGCCTACACTGATATTAAAGTTTTCAGCGGTACGGTTCATCATTTCCCGGCGCTCGATAACAGCCAGACGTTCCTGTTCAACCGCCTGTTCTTCCAGTTCTCGCGCCCGTAATGTATTTTGGCGAAACACCTCAACCGACCGCGCCATGCTGCCAATTTCATCTTTCTGGTCGGTCGCCGGAATGACAACGTCGAAGTCATTGTTCGCCAGCCGGCGCATGGTTTCGGTAATCCGCATGACCGGCTGAGACAACCGAACCCCCAATACCAGGGCAAGAACCACACCAACAACAAGACCCGCAAGGCCTGCGATCAGCATGTCAGTCATTGTTGACTTAATTGTAGTCTCGGTTGATTGACGAATATTTTGTTCAATACGTTGAAAATCGTCCAGTAAAGCTTCGGCATTATAAACAATAACCTCGGCCGCTTTGGCCATATCGCCATCGATCAGTTCAACAATCTGGCGTTCGTCACTGCGTATAATGTCAAAAGCCTTGCGATATTCGTCAAAGACCTGCCGGGAATCATCCAGTGCCTTTTGTTGCTCCTGCTCAATCCCCTGTTCGGATAATTTATCAAAACTTTTGCTCAGGGCTTCGAACTCGTTTGCAGCACGTTCCCCAAAGCTGTCATCTTTGCGCCCGATCAGGATGTTGGCATATAAGCGCGCCAGAAGTGCGTGTTCCCGGGCTTTTGCAGCCTGGTCCATCATACCGGTGTCATCCCGGTTTTTGGCCAGATCAACAATATGACCAAGGTCGGCAATCATACGTTCGCCGTTCGGCTCCAGCCTTTTAAGGATAACAGATCGATATTCGTCGCTAAGTTCTTTCGCCCTGTCAAAATTTTCCAGGTAGGCGTTCAGATCCCGCTCCATTGTATCAAGTGCATCGATGTGAGCCTTGTTGATAAAAACCGCGCGGGCCGCCTCAATAAGAGGCTGCAAATCACGGGCAGCCTTGCGTACGGCTTCGGCATCCTTTTCGCGACCGGAATAGGCAAACTCGCGGGCATGTAGCCGCAGTTTTACAAAATTTGCCTCGATATGAGAGGTCAGGGTCGCCTCTTCAACGCTTAGGGCATATTTTTTCACGTCCTGGGAAACCGTAAAAAAACTGTAGCCAGAAAAAGCCAGCGCCGAAAGAAGAACGGCTAGGACAACGGCAAAGCCAATAAATATTTTGGTGCGAATTTTTAAATTCGACATTTGATTGTTCGTTGTTTCTGCCGCTATCCGCATATCGCCGTTGCAGGCAATCACCATTCACCTGGCCAATCTATACAGACGCATAGTTTCGCAATATCCACATTTAGGGAGTGTCAAAACCCGCGCAAAAAAAAGACCGCACTTCACGGGGATAAAGTGCGGCCGAGTCAGAGGCAAAGCCCGGAAATATCCGAATGCCTGTCCGGTTTACAAAAACGGATAAGGGAGGATCACGGCACATATCAGCCGGCTGCCGGCGAATTCTCTTTAACGGTAAAACCCGCTGCCAGCGTGACTTTCGCTGTGGTGACGGTCTTATGTCTATCCTGTTTCGCAACCCGGCACAGTCCCCATATTGGGACTGTAAATTTACCCTGATTGCCCCTGAAAAAAAAGCACCGCCACCTCGCGTAAAACCCCTTCCAGCCTGATAGCACCGCGCCCGGAACACCCCTTAATGGTTATGGAACAAAGCTGTTATTGCTCGCGTTCAGGAATAAGGGAGCCTCTGACACAAACCTGAAAACGTTTGAGCAACCGTTGCAACGTGCCGGTTGGGTCCATGTGGCAGGGGAGATGTTTCGATACACGTTGAGGCAGCAAAACGGGCGCTATGCCCGACCGGCAACACCCTGCCAAACGTGCATCAAAGGCGAAACCATTCCCAAAGAACGGCGAACCGCGTCGGCCCCGCCGGGGCCTGTCGAAAAACCGAATATTTGGAGAAAATTGAATGTCATCGTCCGACAACGACGTGGCTGAAAAACCCAAATCGCAACTATGCCCGCCTGTTTTTTTCGGGTCTGCGATTTTGATTTTTCTGGTGGTTTTATTCACCATCACTATGCCCGAAACCGCCAAAGGTACCTTTGACAACGTACAGTCATGGTTAACCGGTAATTTTGGCTGGTTCTATATGCTCAGCGTTGCTGTGTTTTTGTTTTTCTCGTTGGGGCTGGCCGTCAGCTCCTATGGTGAAATCAAGCTGGGACCCGATGATTCCGAACCTGATTACAGTTACACATCCTGGTTTGCCATGCTGTTTAGTGCTGGCATGGGCATCGGGTTGATGTTTTACGGGGTTGCCGAACCGGTATTACATTACGACAACCCGCCCATTGGCGATGGTGGCACCATGGATGCTGCCCGCGAAGCCATGTCGATTACATTTTTCCACTGGGGCATTCATGCATGGGCGATTTACGCCGTTATGGGCATGTCGCTGGCCTATTTCAGTTTTCGGCATAATTTACCGTTAACAGTGCGTTCAGCCCTGTATCCGTTGATCGGCGAACGCATTCGCGGGCCGATTGGCCATACGGTTGATATTTTTGCCGTTCTTGGCACCATGTTTGGTGTGGCAACCTCCCTGGGGCTGGGGGTTTTACAGGTTAATTCCGGGCTGCATTATCTGTTTGATGTTCCCCAATCCGAAATTACCCAGTTAATCCTGATTGCCGTTATTACCGGCTGTGCAACCATGTCCGTGGTTGCGGGCCTGGATAGCGGGATCAAACGCCTGTCTGAACTGAATCTGTTTTTGGCGCTGGCCCTGTTGCTGTTTGTGTTGCTGGTTGGCCCGACAGTTTATCTGCTGCAAACCCTTGTCCAAAATGTTGGCCTGTATCTTAGCGAGGTCGTCAATAAAACCTTTAACCTGTTTGCCTATGAACCCAATGACTGGATTGGCGGCTGGACCCTGTTTTACTGGGCCTGGTGGATTGCGTGGTCGCCGTTTGTGGGCATGTTCATCGCCCGCGTTTCACGGGGCCGGACCATTCGTGAATTTGTTATCGGCGTGCTGTTTGTACCGGTTGGCTTTACCTTTATCTGGCTAACGTTTTTTGGTAATGCCGCGATGTGGCTTGATATGGGGCCTGCGGCCGGGGCCATTTCCGACGCCGTCGGTGCCGATATTTCAACAGCCCTGTTCAAATTCCTCGAAAACTTTCCGTTCGCCAGTGTTTCATCCCTGCTGGCAACCATTCTGGTGGTGACCTTCTTTGTCACATCATCGGATTCAGGTTCATTGGTGATTGACATCATTACATCGGGTGGTCAGGAAGACCCGCCAGTTTGGCAGCGGGTTTTCTGGGCCGTTACCGAGGGTGTTGTTGCCGCTGTGCTGCTGGTGATGGGGGGGCTGAATGCCTTGCAAACCGCATCGCTTACTGCAGCACTGCCCTTTTCCATTGTCATGTTGTTTGTCTGTTATGGCCTGCTAAAAGGGCTAAGGCTGGAAAAGCTGAAGAAATACAGCATGGGACTGGCACCGGTAACATCGGTGCATGGCGCGCATGTGCCGTGGAAAACCCGGTTACAAACCATTGTCAGTTACCCGCGGCTGGACAGATGCAAAACATTCCTGGGTGAAACAGCCATTCCCGCCCTTGATGCCGTTGCCATGGAATTGCGCGGGTCGGACCTGAACGTAAATGTTAGCCATGATGACATGGAAGTTCGGCTGGAAATATCCCATGGCGATGTTCAGGATTTTGTCTATGGCGTACGTTTGCGCAGTTATTCACTGCCCGATTTCGCCTTTCCTGAAAGCAAATCGCCGGCAAAAACAAACAAATACTATCGCGCCGAGGTCTTCCTGCTTGATGGCGGGCAGGATTACGACGTGTTTGGTTACAACAAGGAACAGGTTATCGCCGATGTGTTGAACCATTACGAAAAACACCGGCATTTCCTGCATTCGTCTGCAACAGCATAACATCTGAAAACCCGGCATCCATATCTGAAGGATGCCGGGTTTTACCCCGCCAGCAATAACAGAGATGTCGTATAGCCTGACAAATGCCTGTCAATACCGTTTTCCGACTTGATACCCAACCTTAAGATGATTAAATCATAATTAACTATAATAAAAGTGGCCATTTCTTATTTGGTGTCTCGGTAGACGATTAATCAGCATTTTCACACCTTCCATATCGGGGACGACACATGCAGCTGGGAAAATTTGGTATAGCAACCAAGATATTCGCCATTATTGCCGTTCTTGGCATCGCGATTATTGCCATATCTGCCAACGGTTATTACAGCCTCAACACCATGAATCAGTCGTCCCGGGTGCAGGAAGCTGCCGGCAACGAGGCCCTTGATGGGCTGCGACTGACAAAGCTGGTGACATCCCTGAACCGGGCCGAATTTCGCATTGCAGCTGACCCCTCCCCCGAGACCATCACCGAATTGAACAAAACCATTACCCGCGAAAGCGCGGAGTTCAAAAATATTCTCGCTGAAACATCGAAGACAGCAGGCCCGAAACGTCTTGCGCTGCTGGAAGATGTTCAAAATCGCTATCAGGTTTATCGCCAGGGAGTGGGAAAGTTGCTGCAAACGGCAAACAGCAGCCTCACAGACACTGATAGCGGCAACCTTGCCGGTTCACTGGTTGGTATTGCACGTGCCAACCGCGAAGGGGCCCGCGACCTGAACAATAGTATCCGTGCCTATGTTACCTATGCCGAAAAACGCCTGGACACATCCATTGCGGCGGCAAACACGGCATTTGGCACTGGTGTTACAATTACCATAATTGTCGCCATTGGCGGCCTTGCCCTCGGGCTGGGTTTGGGGATCATCATTGCCAGATTTGGTATCGTATCGCCGATCCGCAAAATTGTCGTCGCCTTGAAAGAACTGGCCAACAACAACCTGGATATCGAGGTTTACGGCACGGACCGGGCTGACGAAATTGGCGAGATTGCCGGTGCAATGGAAATTTTCAAAACCAATATGGCCCGCAACCGCGAAATGGAAGAAGCCGCCGAACGTGCCGAGCAACAGGCACAAGAGGACAAGCGCCGGATCATGGAAGATCTTGCCAACCAGTTTGAACAGACAGTTGGCGCGATTGTGACCATCGTGGCATCGACAGCGACCGAACTGGAAACAGCCGCTCAAGTCCTGACAGGGACGCTGGATGAAACCAACAGCCAGTCCAGTAATGTGTCCGCCGCGGCCACACAGGCCAGCACCAATGTTGAAACTGTTGCGACCGCCTGCGAAGAACTGGCCGCATCCGTGCGCGAAATTGGTGAACAGGTTTCAAATTCGTCTGATGTGACACAAATGGCCGTCGAAAAAGGCCTCGAAACCCAAAAAACCGCCGAAAGCCTGGTCGAATCGGTTCAAAAAATCGGTGAAGTCGTTAATCTTATTCAGGATATTGCCGCCCAAACCAACCTTCTGGCCCTGAACGCCACCATCGAGGCCGCCCGCGCCGGAGATGCCGGCAAAGGCTTTGCCGTGGTGGCATCCGAAGTAAAAAATCTGGCCACTCAAACGGCAAAGGCAACGGATAACATTACCAGCCATATCGCCGAAGTTCAAAATGTCACTCAGACCACGGTCGATGCCATTCGCGATATTTCCGATGTCATTTCACGCACCCGCGAAACATCGTCCTCAATTTCATCGTCTGTTGAGGAACAAAACGCCGCCACCGAGGAAATTGCCCGCAATATTGCCCAGGCCTCGGCTGGCACACACGATGTTTCCGCTGCGATATCGCAAGTCAGCGAAGCCGCGAACGAAGGCGGAGCTGCAGCAGGGCAGGTTTTATCAAGCGCACGCGAGCTTTCAACCTCGGCCGAAAATTTACGCCGCGAGGTCGATAACTTCATTGCCAAGGTCCGCGCAGGTTAGGGCAAAATCAGGCCCGACACAGGGCTACGCACATAATCGAAAAAACCGGACCGTAGCAGTACGGAAAAGACCATCAATATCGGGGAACATGACAGGGACTGTTTGCGACAAAAGCAGATGTCATGTTTCCTGTCAGGCCACCTGCCGCCGCCCCAGATGAAATGTGACTATTGGGCGGTACCGGCTATTTTTAGCGGCTCGGCCTGCGTGGAAGAGGACCCTGCGGTGACCCCGGGATAGGCGCGAGGCACCATCAGCCGCACCGGATAGGGCGACAGGCTGATTTCACAGGGCATTTGCCCGGCACTTTCCCCGTCGATCTGCACGGGGGCGGGGCCACAATGGCTGGTGATTGTTAACCGTTCGGTGCGGATCACGCTGACGTCGGATTGGCGAAAAAGGCGGTTCATTGTTAAGGCTAGCCCATAGCGTGCGGTTGCCAGGCTGCCGCTGGCGGGCATTAAAACCACATCCAGTTTGTTATCGGTCAGGCTGGCCTGCGGCGAAATGATAAACTTGCCGCCATAATGGCTGGCATGGGTGGCAACCACCCCGGCCACCCGGTATTGGTCACGACCGATATTAACCTCAAAATCGCGATGGCGGGGAAAGGCAATATTGCGCAGCCCTTCAAGCACATAGGCCCCCTTGCCAATCAGCCGTTTTAATTTCAGCGATACATTTGCCACCGTGTCGGCATCGGCACCGATACCGACCATCAGAAAAAACGCACGCCCGTTTACCAAACCGGGCCGCACCCAGACATGAACCGGGTCGTTGATATAGCTGGCAACCGCCCGCGTATTTACGCCCAGCCCAACTTCCACAGCCAGCACATTTGCCGTTCCCAACGGAATGATTCCCAATGGCGGAACGTCGTGACCCTCGATTTGCGCATCAAGCAAACCATTCAAGGCCTCGTTTAACGATCCATCACCACCCGCGACATATAACCGCCGCCCGGCGCGTACCCGCTTTGCCAGTTCTCGGGCATGACCGGGATGAGTTGTTTGTAATAATTCAACTTTTACCCCTGCCCGCTGAAGTATAGATGACAAAAACCGCTGTTTGTTACCACCGGCACGCGGGTTGAAAATAATCGTGATGCCATCATCAGACATGAAACAAATATTACCTGTAATAAAAATGAAAAATAGTTTCTTTACCCCCTTATACAAAAGTAAACATGTAACAAAATCCTTTCAATACTGATAAATTTATGTGAACGGGTTATGTGTTCGCTCTTTTTGTTTTATTCAGATAGTGGTCGAGCCCAATAAAACGGTGCCTGACCATCCTTTGAATGGGGACATGGAGGGCAACGATGACAGCAATGAACACGAAACCGCATTACCGCACGGTGTGGATTTCTGATGTACATCTGGGAACACGCGGTTGCCAAGCAGAATTGCTGGTAGATTTTTTAAATGAAGTCACGGCCGATACCTACTACCTGGTCGGCGACATCATTGATGGCTGGCGACTGAAAAAAAGCTGGTACTGGCCGGAAAGCCACCATGCCGTCATCACCAACATCATGGAAAAGGCCAAAAATGGTGCGAAGGTTATCTTCGTGCCTGGCAACCATGATGAATTTGCCCGTGAATTTGTCGATATGACATTTGGTCATGTCGATGTCCGCATGAACGACATTCACACCACCGCCGATGGCAAACGCCTGCTGGTCATACATGGCGACGAATTTGACGGGGTTGTCAAATATGCCCGCTGGCTCGCCTATCTGGGCGACACGGCCTATAACCTTGCCATCATGCTGAACCGGTATTTCAACGCTGCCCGGCGCAAACTGGGTTACGGCTACTGGTCGCTATCGGCGTATCTTAAAAACCGGGTTAAAAACGCGGTTCAGTTCATTTGCGACTTTGAAACCGCCGTGGCCCACGCCGCAACCAAACGCAAGGTTGACGGGGTGGTTTGCGGCCATATTCACCACGCCGAAAAACGCATGATCGGCAAGGTTCTGTATTGCAATGACGGCGACTGGGTTGAAAGTTGCACCGCCCTTGTCGAACACAGGGATGGCGAGCTTGAATTGCTGCACTGGGCTGAAATGCGCAATATGGCGATGTCCTATATTGGCCCGCCCGATGCCAACAGCAGCACCCCGGCAAGCCTGGGCCTGGGACGGTTAATGTCCCTGTTTCGAAGTGCCACACCACAATCCACGTCCGCACATTCGGGGAAAGGCCGCGCTTCGGGCGCGCAAACGCAAAACACCCCCATGGGAAAAACAGCATGAGAATTCTGATTGTCAGCGATGCCTGGCGCCCGCAAGTCAATGGCGTTGTCAGAACGCTGGAAACCGTGCGTGACGAACTGATTGCCGACGGACACGACGTTCGCGTCATTTCGCCCGATCAGTTTACAACCATTCCCTGCCCGACTTACCCGGAAATCCGGCTGGCCATTTTTGCCCGGCGCAAATTGTCGCGCATGATTGACGCGATGCAACCTGTTGCCATTCATATTTCAACCGAAGGCCCCCTTGGCCAGGCGGCGCGGGCCTATTGCCTGAAACGTAAATTACCGTTTTCAACCGCCTATCATACCCGGTTCCCCGAATATCTTCACGCGCGGACCAAATTGCCGCTTTCCATTTCCTATCGCGGGATGCGCCGTTTTCATGGCAAATCACAATCGGTAATGGTCGCCACAGATTCCCTGCGCGATGAACTGACCCAATGGGGGTTTGACAATTTGCAAATCTGGTCACGCGGGGTGGATTTATCGCTGTTTCACCCGCGTGAACATGCCAGCTTTGGCGATTTTCCAAAACCACACTGGCTGTTTGTTGGCCGGGTCGCAGTCGAAAAAAATATCGGCCATTTTCTAAACCTTGACCTGCCCGGCACCAAATTTGTCGTCGGGGACGGCCCCCAGCTAAACGAATTGAAACAAAAACATCCCCAGGCGCAGTTTCTGGGCAAAAAAACCGGCGAAAGCCTGGCTGTTGCCTTTGCCTCGGCCGATGTTTTTGTCTTTCCCAGCAAAACAGATACCTTCGGACTGGTCATTCTTGAAGCCCTGGCATCGGGCACACCGGTTGCCGTTTTCCCGGTGCAAGGCCCTGCCGACATTGTACGCGGCACCAAGGCAGGCGCCATCAACGACGATTTGCGCCAGGCCGCCCTTGATGCCTTAAAACTGAACCGCGCCGATGCCCGCGCCCTGGCTGAAAAATATAGCTGGCATCATTCGGCTCAGCAGTTTTTGCACAACCTTGCCCCGTTTTCGGGCGGGTTTAATGGCGAAGTCGCCGCCAGAATTACCCTTTCCGAAGGCCTGGGCACCGGCACGGCACAAGATAGCCCCCTCATCGCAGGAGCGACAAGCGCCCCGCAAAGCGATATTCCGCAACCCCAGCCTGCCCAATAATTTTATTGGATTGTGCTGTTGTTGCTATTTTCACCAATGCGCGGGTTGCCCGCAAGTGACCCGACATCGCGATACAGGGTTTGATATGTTTGCAACGCGGTAATGGCATCGGTGCCCAGCCAGCGGCGGAACAATAGCAGCAATAAATAGACCGGGAAAATCCGATGCAGCACCGTTGCCAGTGGCCGCAAGGGCGCTGCATTGCGACCTGCATGCAACTGATATTTATGCCATCCCAGTTGTAAAAGATCGGGCCGTTTTTTTATTTCACGCTGGATTGAAAACAAAAACAGCAAAACGTCACGTGCCTGCGCATCGGCGATCGGCATGCATCCTTCCGGGTCTTCTTCAAAATCGATAAACCCGGTGCTGCCATCCTTGCAAATCGTGATGTTACGCAACAATGGCGCGCCATGGGCGCACTCACGGGCATGTAAATCGGCCAATCCGGTTGCGGCCCTTTCAATCAGGTCACAGGTTTTAGCTGTGTCACCCGCTGCCACCGCCGCCTTGATCTGATCTTTCAGGATGTGGCCATTATCGCGCAGCACAATCCAGTCATCATCGATCATAACCAGTTCAGGAACATGAACGCCGTGGTCGCGCATGCGCAATAAATGGCTGGTTTCAAAACGCAACCCGCGACAACCGCCAGGCGAAACAGTAGGGCGCAACATTGGAACCGCCAATATACCGGCGGCAGCACGTTGAAAACGGTGCCATACCTTTTGTTTCGGGGCGACAGCCTGTTTGACCCACAAACGTTGGCCGTGCCAACACAATGGAAACACACGGGCACCCGGCCCGTGCGACAGAGTACATTCAATCGTATTTTTAAGGTGTTTGCTCATTTCTTATTTTTTTAAACGAACCATATAACCTGCAATGCGGTGCATGACTTTTGCGGTGCTGTACGAATTTCCCGATGCCAGCCTGTGCCTGGCGACATACGGATACTTGCCGTCAAGCCATCACCGTGGTAGCAAACTGCACGGAAAATCGGGCAGAATTGGGCCTTGATAAAAGGCAAAACAGGGGCAACCCACCGGAAAAATCCGGTTTCACCAAGCTGTGCCACAACAACCAGGAATATCTTCTTGTCCAAGCAAAATATCGACCATACCAGCGATCATTGGAATACATGGCCGATGGTCAAACGGATCGTTCGTGAGGCGGTTCGCCCCTATATCGGTAAAATTGTTCTGGCCCTGTTATTCATGGTGGTCGTCGCGGCGACAACCGGCGCGTCTGCCTGGCTGATGGACCCGGTAATCAATGAAATTTTCATCAACAAAAATGGGGCCATGCTGTTTCCGGTCGGGGCTGCGGTTTTAATCACCTTTGCCCTTAAGGGCTTTGGCAATTATGGGCAGGCCGTGATGATGAGCTATGTCGGCGGGCGCATTCTGGCCGACATTCAAAACCGGCTTTATAATCATGTCATGAGCCTGGATATTGGTTTTTTCCATGGTACGAACAGTGGCAAGCTGATTGCGCGCTTTACCAGCGACGTTGGCGCCATGCGATCCGCCGTATCCGAAAGCCTGACCGGGTTTGGCAAAGACCTGATGTCGGCAATTTTTCTGATCGCGGTGATGTTCTTCAAAGACTGGCAACTGGCCTTCATTGCCATTTTTGTGTTCCCGATCGCCATTCTTCCCATTGCGCGCCTTGGCAAACGCATGCGGAAAGTGTCGGCAAACACGCAGCAACAAATTGGCGAATTTGCCACCTTGCTGGAACAAACCTTTCAAGGCGTTCGTCATGTCAAAGCCTATGGCATGGAAGAATATGAAAGCACCCGGGTCGGCAAACTGGTTGATTATATTTTCCGTCTGAATTTCAAGGCACAAAAAGTCCGGGCGCGGTCATCCCCCATTATGGAAACACTGGGGGGCGTCGCCGTCACCGCCATCATTGTTTATGGTGGTTACCGGGTGATCGAGGGCAGCAACGACGCAGGCGGTTTTTTTGCGTTCATTACCGCCCTGTTAATGGCCTATGAGCCAGTCAAACGCCTGGCCAATATCAACATGAATTTGCAGGCTGGCCTTGCAGCATCGCAACGGGTTTTCACCATTCTGGATATCGAACCCGATATTAAAGACAAACCCGATGCAAAGGCACTGGCTGTTTCGGGGGGGGCCGTTCGGTTTGATAATGTTGATTTCACCTATGGTGAAGACGGCGAAAACAATGCCCTTAGCGGCATTAACCTGGATATCGCCGCCGGACAAACCGTGGCCCTTGTCGGACAATCGGGTGCCGGGAAATCAACCATTCTGAACCTGATCCCGCGGTTTTACGACATCAACAATGGCAGTATCTCGGTTGACGGGCAGGATATTCGCGATGTGAAACTTGCCAGCCTGCGCCAGGCAACAGCGCTGGTCAGTCAGGAAATTTCCCTGTTTGACGATACGGTTCGCTCCAACATCGCCTATGGCAGATCCGGTGCCAGCGAAGCCGAAATCGAGGAAGCGGCACGCAATGCCGCAGCCCACGATTTTATCATGCAGCTTGAAAACGGCTATGACACCATTGTTGGGGAACATGGCGTCAAACTTTCGGGTGGGCAACGCCAGCGCATTGCCATTGCCCGGGCGATGCTTAAAAACGCGCCGATCCTGCTGCTTGATGAAGCAACCTCGGCACTTGATACAGAGTCCGAACGCCACATTCAAACAGCCCTTGCCCACCTGATGAAAGACCGGACAACGCTGGTGATTGCGCATCGCCTCTCGACGATTATCGATGCTGACAAAATTTGTGTTATTCATCGTGGCAAGCTGATCGAACAGGGAAAACACGAAGAGTTACTTGCCCTTGGCGGCGCCTATGCCAACCTGTATAACCTGCAATTTTCCGAAGAACCGGGTAAAAACCCGCAGATGGTGGCAAATCAGGACTGAGACGCGTGAAGTGGTATAAGGGAATTATCAAAAGCCAAATGGCACGGGCAACCCTGTGCCATTTGGCGGCATTTTATATTCGTGTCATTCGCCATACAGGGCGCTGGCGCCAAAACGGCACCGACTTGCCACGCCAGATGCTGGAAAACGGGCAACCCTTTATTGTTGCTTTCTGGCATCAACGCCTGTTGATGATGCCCTATACCTGGAAAATTGTGGGGGGGAACACCCCTTTTAACATGCTGATTTCATCACATCGTGATGGCGAAATCATTTCGCGTATCATTGGCCATTTCGGCATTGCGACCATTGCCGGATCCACTGGCAAGGGCAAAGGCGGGGCCAATGCCCTGCGCAGCATTTTGAAATCCCTTAAGGCTGGCGAAGTTGTTGGCATGACCCCCGATGGCCCGCGCGGTCCGCGCATGCGTGCCTCAAGCGGCATTATCACTGCCGCCAAAATGAGCGGCGTCCCCATCTTCCCGCTGACTTATTCCATAACCAGCCGCCGGGTTATGCGTAGCTGGGACCGGTTTGTATTACCATTTCCATTTTCCAGCGGGTCCTTTTCCTGGGGGGATCCAATTTACGTGGACAAGGGGCTGGACAATGACGGGCTGGAAGCAAAACGCCAGGAACTGGAAGACAAACTCATCAGCCTGACCCAGAAATACGACCGTGAATATGGTCTGGACATTATCGAACCGGCAGGGCTTGATGAAGTGGCCAAACAAAAACGGCCCCGCCGTGACGCCGGAGACGCCACACAATGAGCCTGTTTTACGCCTATCGCGCGGCAACGCGCATGTTAGGCCCAATTGTTGGGCTTTATCTGCATCGGCGTAAAAACCGCGGCAAGGAAGACCCTGGCCGCATTGGCGAACGTTTTGGTCACCCCGGCCAACGGCGCCCCAACGGCCCTTTGGTATGGATCCACGGGGCCAGTGTGGGGGAATCCCTTTCAGCGCTTCCGGTTATTGATCGCCTGCAACGCGACCATCCCAAATTTCACATACTGGTCACAACCGGAACGGTTACCTCGGCGCGCATGATGCTGGAGCGCCTGCCCGAAGGGGTTATTCACCAGTTCATCCCGGTTGACCGGCAGGTTTATGTTGCCCGGTTTTTGCACCACTGGCGGCCTGATATCGCCCTGTGGCTGGAAAGCGATTTGTGGCCCAATATCCTGACGCGGGCACGCAAGTCGGGAACAAAAATTGCCCTGCTAAATGGCCGCATTTCCGAACACAGTTTTAAAAGCTATCGCCGGTTTTCGTCTTTCATTCGCCCGGTCATGGCCTGTTTTAATGTTGTTCTGGCGCAAACCAGCGAAGAATCCGCCCATTTCACCGAACTGGGCGCACCAAACGTTATGACCACCGGCAATCTTAAATTTGCTGCCCTTCCGTTGCCGGTTGATGAAACAGACCTTCAAAAAACCCGCGAACAACTTGATAACCGGCCGGTCTGGCTGGCATCAAGCACCTTTGAGGGCGAAGAAACCATCGCCGCAGAAATCCACGTAAAACTGCGCGAAAAACACCGTGGCCTGTTAACCATTGTCGTGCCGCGTCATCCCAACCGCGCCCCCGCCATTGAGGCCGCCCTGATGGCAAAGGGCCTTCGCGTAGCCCGGCGTAGCATGGGACACATCATTACCCGCGATACAGATATATTTCTGGGCGATACCATTGGCGAAATGGGGCTTTATTATCGGCTGGCGCCAATCTGCTTTATTGGCAAAACCCTGGCTGTCGGCGGCGGACAAAACCCGCTGGAACCCGCCCGGCTGGGCTGTGCGATCCTGCATGGGCCAGATATGAGCAACTTTAGCGAAATAAGCCGCGAAATGCTGGCCGAGCGCGCCTGCCGCCCCTGTACGGATGCCGAAGATCTCGCCCGCCAGCTTGACCAGTTGCTGACAAACCCGGCAGCCTGCACGGCGCTAACCCAGGCAGCCAGCACCTATGCCAGCAGCAAGGCCGAAGTACTTGATCGTACCATGACTGCGATCAACGACCTGTTCGTGGCGTGCCGGGGGCCCCATGCACGCCCCTGACTTTTGGCAAAAAAACGGTTTCCTGGCCCATATACTTAGCCCGGCATCATGGATATGGCGTGCCGGTGCAGCGTGGCGACAGGCAACGACAACGGCCTTTCACCCCGGCTGCAAGGTCATTTGCCTGGGAAATTTCACAGTGGGCGGAGCAGGCAAAACGCCGTCGGCCCAGGCATTACAGGCCATTTTGCGCAACCTTGGCCATACCCCCCATTTTTTAAGCCGGGGATATGGCGGAAGCCTGACCGGGCCACATCAGGTTGCCATTAAAACCGATACCGCCATGCAGGTTGGGGATGAACCCCTGTTGCTGGCGCGTTTAGGCCCGGCATGGATTTCGCAAAATCGTGCGGCGGGTGCGCGCGCAATCAAACAGGCCGGTGCCGATGTCATTATCATGGATGACGGGTTGCAAAACCCCGGCGTAATAAAAGATTTGGGCATTGTTGTTATTGATGGTGCCACCGGTTTTGGCAATGGCCGGGTGATGCCAGCCGGGCCAATGCGCGAAACATTGCAAAGCGGTTTTGCCAAAGTCGGCGCGGCCATTATCATTGGCCATGATAAAACCGGTGTCCAAAAACATATTCCGGCCCATATACCGGTTTTCACCGCCAAAATCGTTGTGCAAAACCCCACTGATTTTGCCGGGCAAAAAGTTGTCGCTTTTGCCGGCATTGGACGCCCGGAAAAGTTTTATCAAAGCCTGCGTGATTGTAATGCCGACATTGTTGGCACACATGATTTTGCCGACCATCACATGTATAAACCTGACGAAATACAGGCATTACAAGGGTTGGCACAAAAGCATGGCGCGCATCTCGTCACCACAGAAAAAGACCTGGTGCGCTTGCCTTTCGCCGCTCAAAACACCATAAAGACCCTGCGCATTGCCCTGGAATTTGACGATATGGCTGGCGTGATAAATTTGATCAAAACGGTATTTGCCAATGGCGCATAAGAACAGCAACATCAGTAATTTTCAGCGTTTTTTCAGCTATCCCCTGCAGGGGTTGATTACGCATATCTTTTTCTGGTTGTTTGCGGCCCTGTCGATTGACAAGGCATCGGCCTTTGGTGCCCGTATTGGCCGCTGGATTGGCCCCAAACTAAGTGTCACGCGACGTGCCCGCAAAAACCTGGAACGGGCCTTTCCCGAAAAAAATACCGCCGAGATCGACGAAATTATCGGCGATATGTGGGAAAATCTGGGCCGCAGTGTTGCTGAAGTTCCCCATATCCATAATATCCGTCCCGGGTCGGAACGACTGGAAGTGGTTGGGCTGGAAAACGGCCTTGCCCTTAAAAACGACGACAAACCCGGCCAGTTTTTTACCGCGCATGTTGGTAACTGGGAAGTTGCCATGTTGCTGGCCCGGGCAATGGACCTTGACATGATGTGCGTATACCGCGCACCCGATAACCCCTGGGTCGACAGGATTTTCACCCGTGCCCGGCGCGGTTTTCAGGGCGAACTGGTCCGCAAGGGGCCGGAAGGCGCACGCAAGCTAACGGCCTTTATGCGCAAAGGCGGCCATGCCGCCATGCTGGTTGATCAGAAAATGAATGACGGCATTGCCGTGCCGTTTTTTGGTCGCGATGCCATGACGGCCCCGGCACTGGCGCAATTTTGTCTGCGTTATGATGCCCCGGCCGTACCTGTACGCTTGGAACGCCTGCACGGGGCGTATTTCCGCATGACCTTTTACCCGCAACTCGATATTGTTAAAACCAGCGATCGCCATGCTGATATTCTTGCAATCATGACGAACGTAAACGCCATCATGGAAGGCTGGATCCGCGAGCGTCCTGCACAATGGCTGTGGGTACATCGCCGCTGGCCTGACTGATCCTGACCTGGAACTTCCGCTGACCCGAAGATGGCCTACCGGAATGCGATGAAGGACAATGCCGTGCGCATGCGACTGCTGACCGGTATGGTGCTGGTAATCCTGTTTGTGATGCCTTTTGCCCACAGCGGTATGGCATCGGAACAAAGCGACATTCGCAACAACGCGATACAGTTACGCCTGACGATTGCCCGCTTTGATCTTGATTTGCAAAAACGCATCCGGGATGCCCTGCAAGCTGCGCCAGACCGTGTTATTCACTGCAAAAACGGCCCCGATACCCTGGCAAACTGCTTTGCCGGGCCGTATCGCAACCTTGCCCGGCCCGCTGTTACCCTGAAATCGGGCAGCATTGATCAGGATGCTGCATCAACACCTTTAAATGATGTGCGCACCGCCGAGGAACGTTATGCGCTTTATAACGAACGCATGAACAAAACCAATGATCTGCTATCGCGGGCCGGGTTACCCCTGTACATACCGCAGCGCGACCTGACCCCCGATATTGACGATTTACGCAAGCGCATCCTGACTTATATGGAAAACCGCCAGACCAGTGATCTGCGGTACGAAAAGTTTTATCTTATTCTTGGTGTCCTTGCGGTATTGTCGGCAATATTTGGCGCATTATATTTATTATTGCGCCGCTTTAAGGGATAGACTGGCAACGAATAGCCGCCATGACCGTTTGGGGTAGCAAATTATATTCAATTTAATTGATTTTCACCCCAAAGACCGCTAACCGGTAACCCTTAGATGGCCCGTCGCGGCCTTTAAGATCACGTCTTGGTTCCGACGGGTTTGACCCTACGTTCTACAGTACAAAAGGTTTTACATTGGAAAACCAGCAACCATATTGGCAGGATGTTCTGGTAACCTTGCGGCAGATTATTCGCGCTACCGATTTGCATTCCAAACGCATGATGAAAATTTGCGGACTGACCATTCCGCAGGTGATGGTTTTACGGGCGATTGATGAATTGCAAAATGTAACCGTACGCCGCATTTCCAATCATGTTTCGCTAAGTCAGGCGACCGTCACCACCATATTAAACCGCCTTGAACAACGTGGTTTAATGGAACGGCGCAGATCCACCACCGACAAACGCGTGGTAAATACCGTACTGACCGATAGCGGACGCGAAATCATCGCCAATGCCCCCGATCTGTTGCAGGAAGAATTTATTCGCCAGTTCGAGGAAATGCCAGCCTGGGAAAAAACCCAGATGCTGTCCTCGCTGCAACGGGTGGCAACCATGATGCATGCTGAAAAAATAGATGCGTCGCCGCTTCTTGATGTTGCGGCCGTTATTTCGCCCGATCAAAACAGCTCGGCAGCATAAAACATTTACCGACGATCAAAACCGACAACCATAAACGTAGCCACACACAGGATGTGTTCAGGGCACGATAAAATGGTGACCATTGCGCCGTGAATCACCCGCAGCCACCAGCTTGTCGCCTTTTGCGTTTAAAGCCGCCGCATGTACGCCGCCAAAAAACATATCGCTTTCCTGCCAGCGATGTTGTTCGTTCAGGCGCAACTGGTCCAGAATGGCAAGGTCGAAGCCCGGTTCAATGGACAACAATCCGTCGTCAAAATGCATTCTGGGTGCGGCAATCGCATCTTCCAGTGACATGCCAAACACATCAAGGTTCAACAATACCTGCATCATGGTCGAACGGATACGGTTTGACCCGCCAGACCCCAACGCCACCGCCGTGCCATCCTGCGCCAAATACAAGGCTGGCGTCATCATTGATGTCATGCGTACGCCACAAGGCCAGGTGTGAAAGCCGTCGGGCGATAAATCAGCCTCGCCCAGCATGTTATTAAGCAAAACACCTCGGCCCGGTATCATCCGCCCCGAAGTCGAGCCATTTGACAAGGTTGCTGCCGCCAGATTGCCAAACTGGTCCACCACTGAAATATGGGTGGTACCGTTTTGGGTTAAGGGCCGGTCGCCGATCAGGCTTCGATACCCTTCACAAAATTCATCCCCCAATATCGACGGGGCAGCCCCGTATTCGCCCCGGACAACCGACGTTGTTCGCAAAATTTCGGATATCGCATCAAGATGGCGGGCATCGCCAAAATCACCCAGTTCCAAATCGCGCGCCAGTTTCAAACCAAACCCGGCCAAAACCCCGCCCGATGCCGGCGGCGGGTTTAAAACAAAACGCCCGTTACGCCCGCTGACCAGCAACGGGTCGCGCACCAAAACGCGATACGACGCCAAGTCATCGCCGGTAATATAACCACCATTGTCACGACAGGCCGAAATCAGGGTTTGGGCAATATCGCCCTGATAAAAGCTGCCCGCACCGCTTTTTGCCAGTTCTTCAATCGTCGTGGCCAGTTGCGATTGAACGTGGAGGTCACCCGCGTTCGCCACGCGAAACGCAGTGCCGGCGCCATCACCTTCTGCCTGTTGCAAGTCGCCTTTGGCACCATAAATTGCCCGGGTTTCTTCGCAAAACCCCAGTAACGGGGTTACAATATTCATAACGTAATTCTGGAAATCATCGATGACGACACCGTCACGGGCCAGTTTGCAGGCCGACTGCGCCAAATCGGCCATCGGCAAATGGCACAAATCGCCATGCACCGCAAATAACCCGGCAACCATACCCGGTGTTGCCACAGCCCCGTAACCGCCATGAAATTCCTGCGTTACACCCCCCGCAAAACGGGCGATACAGCTTTCAAATTCAAGGCTTTCACCCGGGCGTTTGGCGAGCGGTGTTTCGACAAAAAAATCATATAACCGGGGTGTTTTCCCTGCGGGTCGGGCCATTAAAAAACCGCCACCACCTAACGATGCCAGCACCGGTTCCGCCACACAGGCCGCCCACATTGCAGCAATAATCGCATCAAAGGCCGTGCCCCCCGCCTCAAGCACGTCCTGTGCGGCGCGGGCTGTTTGTTCGTGCCCGGCGGCTACGGCACCCCGGGTATGGCAGGTTTCATCGCCCCGGTGAGGTGTCATTTTTTCGCCCCCGCCAAAACCTGTTCCATCGGTGGCACCAGCAAGGCCGCATCAATGCGGGTTGGGCCAACATTTACCCGCCAGTCCAGATGCGGCCCGGTGGCACGGCCACTGGCCCCCGAATGCGCCACCACATCGCCCTGATGCACCACATCGCCAACTTTGACGTCAATTTTCGACAAATGCAAAAAGGCCGAAACAACGCCAAGGCCATGATCAATAAACAATGTTGCGCCCGAAAAATACATATCGGGATGGGCAAGGGTTACAACCCCGTCCGCCGGGGCAACAACGGGTGTTCCCATTGGTACCGCAACATCAACCCCCCAATGGGCCGCGCGCGGTTGGCCGTTTAAAATGCGTTGCGATCCATAAACCCCGCTAATGCGCCCGGTCGCGGGCCAGATAAAGCCGGATTTATAATATTCAGTGGCAAATCGTTCGGTGCGGGCTTCGCGGGCCTGGCGGGAATCATCCTTGATCCGGTCCATCACTGCCGGGTCCGGCGTCACCATTTTGGGCGGCAAACCATCAATACGCTGAATGTTAAATTCGCGGTGTTTGATCGGATAGGTGAATTGTTCGGTGCTGCCATCGGCATGGGTCAATGTCAGGGTTGCCGGGCCTTGATAATCGCGTTCAAATCCCAGGGCAAAATTGCCATCCGGGGCGATTGTATCAATCTTTTCGCCGTCCAGCATCACGCTGGTGCCCGGCGTTGTCTGACCAAAGACAACCCCGCCCTGGCTAAACGCACCTTTAAATTCCGGCGCGCCGGCCTGTGCGGGCATTCCCGCCGCCGTCATTCCGGCCAGCACGGTTGCAATAAATGCCAGTTTCGTTACCCAACGCATTATAACAGGCTCCCTTGGCGGTCATCATCTTTGGGGCGCGGATCTTTTTTGCGCCGGGGTTTTTCAGGTTTCGGTCGACCTTGCGCGTCATCATCCGGCGACGTTTTCACCGATTCTGCATCTGCATCCGATGCTAGGTTGTTTTGCCCGTCAGGCGGGGTTTGGGTACTGCCGCCTGTAACTGCATGACCGGCCACCACATTGGCAACACCGTCCTGCATTTCCAGAACATATCCTTCCCCGTCGACAAGTGATGCTGCCTGTGCGCGTAATTTACCGTTCCGGTCACGGACCACGGCGAAACCGCGTTTTAAAACATTGCGGTACGAATAACTTTCCAGCAGCCGGTCATAGCGAGCCAGCCCGTCTTTTTCGCGGGTGATGGTGTTTTTTACCGCGGCATTCAGCCGTGAGGCCAGGTCGGCCACATGTTTACGTTCGCGGTTAATATCGCGGGTCGCATTGCCGGGGCGCAACCCTGCCGCCGTCTGGTCCAGCCGGGCTTTCTGGCTTTGTACCCGCGCACTGATGGCACCCTCCAGCCGCAGCCGGGCATTTTCCAAACGCCCCCGTTTTTCCGACAATTGTTCGCGCGGGCTGACCAGCCGGGCACTGGTTTCGTTCAACCGCGATTTTGCCTGTTGCAACATCGCCTGTGCCGCACGCGGCAACCGATCGGACCAGTTATCTAGCATCTGGGCACGGTCTTCGAGCATTCGTTTCGGGTCGCCCAACCCACGCCCGGCACTATCAAGGGCGATACGTTTTTCTGCCCCCAGTCGCCGAACGGCCTGCGCCAGCCGCTGCCCGTCGTCGTTGACCTGTGCCAATAAATCCAGCCGTACCGGCACTGCCTTTTCCGCCGCCCCCGTCGGGGTTGGCGCGCGCAGATCGGATACATAATCAATCAGGGTGGTATCGGTTTCGTGGCCTACCGCCGAAATAACCGGAATGGTCGATTCCGCCACCGCACGGGCAACGATTTCCTCGTTAAAGGCCCACAAATCTTCCAGCGAGCCGCCTCCACGCGCCACAATCAGCACATCGGGGCGGGGAATATCGCCATACGGCAGTAATTCGTTAAAGCCGCGCACGGCATGGGCTACCTGCTCGGCTGCCCCCTTGCCCTGCACCATAACCGGCCACAATAACACCCGGCGTGGAAACCGTTCGCGCAGGCGATGCATAATATCGCGAATCACCGCCCCCGTGGGCGAGGTGACAATACCGATAACATCGGGCAAAAAGGGAATCGGACGTTTACGGTCAGCTTCGAACAGGCCCTCGGCAGCCAGTTTTTTCTTGCGGTCTTCCAGCAATTTCAACAGGGCGCCTTCACCGGCCACTTCCATGCTGTCGATCACGATCTGGTATTTCGACCGGCCGGGAAAAGTGGTGAGACGCCCGGTAACAATCACTTCCATGCCGTCTTCGGGCTGCACACCAAGTTTACCTGCGGCCCCGCGCCAGCACACGGCATCAAGTACCGCACTGTCATCCTTAAGCGCCAAATACAAATGGCCGCTGGATGCCCGTTTGAAACCTGAAATTTCGCCGCGCACCCGGACAAAGGAAAAGGCATCCTCGACCGTGCGTTTCAGCGCGTTGGACAAATCGGAAACCGAAAATTCCGGCAGATTGCCAGATTGTTGCGGTTGCGGTGCATATGGGTCGAACAAATCTTGCGTCATCAAGGGTACTTTATGCTAAAAGCCCGCGTGAATTATTAACGCGGTTACGTAAAACATTACGCAGTGGAGATGTGAAGCCTAAAGGATCACATCTGGACCATCAAGCAGTCGGGGTAAAAGTCATGAAAGTTCTGGTCGTTGGCGGCGGTGGACGGGAACACGCATTATGCTGGGCAATTGCACGCAGCCCGCGTTTGACCAAACTTTGGTGCGCACCGGGTAATGCCGGGATCGCCGATTCTGCGCAATGTGTTGCCATTGCCGATAGCGATATGGACGGCCTGGTAAAATTTGCCACCGATCATAAGGTTGACCTGGTGGTGGTTGGCCCCGAAGCGCCACTGGTTGCCGGTTTGGGTGACGCGTTGGCAGCTGCCGGTATTAAGTATTTTGGCTGCACCGGGGCCGCTGCCCAGCTTGAAGGTTCCAAGGGTTTCATGAAGGACATGGTCGCCAAATTTGGCGTACCAACGGCTGGTTATGGCCGCTTTACCAATCGTGACGACGCCCGCGCATTTGTTGAAAAAACCGGCGCGCCCATCGTGATCAAAACCGATGGCCTGGCCGCAGGCAAGGGTGTGACCATTTGTGAAACCATCGCTGACGCCTATGCCGCCATTGATGACGCCATGATTGGCGGCAAATTTGGGGATGCCGGGGCCGAACTGGTGATTGAGGAATTTTTACGCGGTGAAGAAGCATCATTTTTTGCCGTGTGCGATGGCAAAAATGTAATTCCGCTGATTGCGGCACAGGACCATAAAGCCGTTGGCGAAGGCGACACCGGCCCCAATACCGGCGGCATGGGGGCCTATTCCCCGGCACCGGTATTTACCAAAACGGTTGAAGATCGCGTAATGCGCGACATTATCGTGCCCACGGTCGAGGGCATGGCCGCCGAAGGACACCCGTTTAGCGGCGTTTTGTTTGCCGGACTGATGATTGACGAGAACGAAAACCCGAAACTGATTGAATATAACATCCGTTTTGGCGACCCGGAATGCCAGGTTTTGATGAGCCTTCTTAAATCCGACGTGCTGGATATTCTGGAAGCATCAGCCAACGAAACGCTGGATCAGGTTACCCCGCAATGGCATGACGAAACCGCCCTTGTGGTCGTGATGGCCGCCAAAGGCTACCCGGGATCGTATGAAAAAGGCAGCGAAATTAAAAACATTGATGCCGCCAATGCCATGGAAAACGTTAAGGTTTTACACGCTGGCACCAAAATGGATGGCGATAAGCTAACCGCAACCGGCGGCCGGGTTCTGGGTGTGACGGCACGCGGCACCAGCGTTGGCGATGCTCAGAAACGCGCCTATGAAGCCGTTGATGCCATTGATTGGGACGGTGGTTTTTGCCGCCGCGATATTGGCTGGCGTGCAATTGCCCGCGAACAGGCCTGATCTGCCAAAACGGCGAACATCGGTTTGCCTTAATCTGTTCCTATGAAACGAATCGCCTCCTGTTTTCACGATCCTGAACCGGCCCCCGGTTTTCAGGATCGTGAACTTCATTTCGTTTCAAGGAAACCCGCCTATGCCCCCTGCTTACGCAAGGCCAATGTCGGCGCGCACCACATTGTTGCAGCCTCTTCGGGTGTCGGTGGCACTGGCAACCATTGCCCTTATCCTGTCACTTGGGTTTCTTGCCTTAACAGCGTGGCATTCGGCCTATCGGCTTAGCCCGCTTGAAAATCACATTCGTCAAATTCAGGGTTTACAGCAAACCGACATTGCCATCGGCAAATTACTGACCCGTCACCTTGGCAGTCACCAACCGCCAACGGCGATGGAACTGGCACATATCCGCGCCGATCTGGACGATTTATTGCAGCAAAACGGGCAATTATCACCCAAAACGCCCGAAAACCTGCGAATGGCGTCAGATTATCTTTCCTTGCCAATTGATAACCCCAGCAGCAACCTGATTGGTGCCTTGTCCCTGATCCGCAAGGTTTTGACACAGGAAAACGCCCTGCAACAGCAGGCAATAAAAACGGCCCGCCAGTCGGCCGATCAGGAATTTACCATCGCCCTAATCGCCTTGATCGCAACCCCGATCCTTGCCATTGCCGTGATGATATGGTTTCGCCGCCGGGCGTTTCGCGCAGTTAGCAGACTTTCGGAATTATTAGATAACGTTGCCAGTTTGCGATTTGTCGAAATCGGGCCGGTATCGGAAAACGACCCGCTCGCGCCGATCTATGACCACTATAATGAAATGACGGCCAGCCTGCGCACAGTAGCGCAGCAAAGCCGAGACCATACCGACCAGCTTGAAAACCAGGTGCGTGCCGCATCCGAAACCTTGTTACGCCAACAGGCAGAGCTTGAAAACGGGGCAAAAATGGCCGCGATTGGCGAATTTTCCGCCCGACTTGCCCATGAACTGCGTAACCCGGTATCGGGTATTTCAATGGCCCTGCGCAATATGGAAATTGAAACCGAAGACCCCGACCACCGCGAACGCCTGGGCCTGATTGCCGGGGAAATGGACCGGGTAACGCGATTGTTAAATTCATTACTGCAAAACAAATCCTTTACCTTGGAAACGCCGGTGCAGGTATCAAGCGACCAATTGGTTGGCGATGTGGTTAAATTGTTTGGCTATCGCCTGCCCACGCATATTTCAATCAAGGTCCACAGCGAAAATTACACTATCGTTCTGCCGCGCGACACGGTACGTCAGGTCTTGCTTAATCTGTTGAAAAACTCGTGCGAGGCGCTGGGTGACCAGCCAGGCACCATTACTGTTTCCTTTGACGTTGCGAAAAACACAGCCCGCCTGACCGTCGCCGACACCGGACCGGGATATTCCGATGCTCTGTTGACGCGGGGTATTCGGCCGTTTCAAACGGGCAAGACGGATGGCGTGGGCCTTGGCCTGTCGATTGTGCAACATCTGGTACATGGCGCGGGCGGCACCCTTCACTTTGATCGCAACACCAATGGCGGCGCCAAAACCGTTATCGAATTCCCCTGCGAGGAGCCTGATCATGCGCACCATCACCATCATTGAAGATGAAAAATTGCTGGGCAGCGAACTTAAACGCCGGTTCGAGCGCGAAGGATGGTCCGTCACATTATCGCCAACACTGGCCGATGCCCGGCGATTAATTATGGAACTTGATTTCAGCCCGTCGATTGTTCTGTCTGATATGAACCTGCCCGACGGCAACGGACTGGATTTTTTAGAAGAAGTGCGCGAACACGGTGGCCGATCGGAATGGATTTTTCTGTCGGGTTATGGATCACGGCAGGATATTGCCCGGGCCGCAAAGCTGGGGGCGCTGGATTTTCTGGCAAAACCGCTGGATTACCACAAGCTGGACCTGACAATTGCCACCGCAACGCGTGGGGCACGTGCCCGCCAGCGCATCACAGATACAGCCCGAACAGGGGCGCAAAAATACAGCCCCGACAGCTTTATAGGCGACAGTCCTGCGGCCACACAGGTGCGCACCATGTTGGGCCAGCTTGCCACCATTCCGATCACCAGCATTTTGCTGGGCGGCGAAACCGGCACTGGCAAGGGTTTGGTTGCCAAAATACTGCATTATGCCGGCCAACGCGCCGAAGGGCCCTTTGTGGATTTAAACTGTGCTGCCATTCCGCGTGACATGCTGGAATCCGAACTGTTTGGCCACGAACCCGGGGCCTTTACCGGGGCCAAGGGCCGTCATCGTGGCCTGATGGAACAGGCCGATGGCGGCACCCTGTTTTTAGATGAAATTGGCGAAATGGATATTGGCCTGCAATCCAAATTGCTAAAGGCGATTGAAGAACAAAGTTTTCGCCGGGTGGGCGGCGAGGAAAAAATATCGGTCGATATTCAGTTAATTGCCGCATCAAACCGCGACTTGCGCGCGGCATCCGATCAGGGCGATTTCCGCCGCGATCTCTATCACCGCATATCTGTTTTTGAATTGCGCTTGCCCAGCCTGCGCGAACGGCCAAACGACATTGCCAGCATTGTCACCACCCTTTTTACCGAATTTAACGCCCGGTCGGGCAAACAGGTCAGCATCTTGCCACCGCCCATTCTTGAAACCCTGCAATCCTATAGCTGGCCGGGGAACGTGCGTGAATTACGCAATGTGATCGAACGTTCGGTGATGCTGGCGACCGGGCCGGAACTGCCCCGCGAATGGTTGGGCATAGCGCCTGACAGTACTACTGCGTCACCCGCAACACCGGTTGCCCCACACCGGCAATCTGGCCCCGCCCCCATCGCCCCGGCCGATGCGACGTTGCACGATCCCGACGGGCTAACATTGCCACTTGATGGATCAATGACGCTTGATGACATGGAAGAATGCATTATTCGCACCGTGCTGGAACGCCATAATTACAATGTGATGGCCGCCGTTCGTGCGCTGGGCACCACGCGAGAAACCCTGCGTTATCGCATTCGTAAATACGGGCTGGAGGCCCTGGTGAACGCCTAAGCGGGCAATACAACCGGGCCAACCACCACATCACCCCCAAAATTGGTGGTAATATCCACCAATGCCCGGCGTCAAACTGGCACCATTTATAAATATCATTTAAAATCAAATAGTTAAATTCTGGCACGGTCCCTGCAAAATAAAGATCAGATGTCGCAGAAAACGACATACGGAACGGCCCACAAACGACACCCATCGCGGACCTTCTGATCATTATCTTTATCGGGTTTTGTAAAAAGGACTAAAGCCATGAAAAACGTTACCCGCAAATTTGCCATTGCCACCCTGGCTTTTGGTGTTTCTGCCGCCTTTGTTCCGGCCTTTGCCAATGCTGCCAGTGCAAGCCCCTATCAGGCAATTGTGCCCAACAATACCGCTGGCAAACATGGGGCGGAAAAAGAATATGAAATCTGGCTGGCGGCACACCCGGATACAAATACTTCCGACCAGAACAGCCCGGCCCACATCAGCCACGAAGTTGTTCCAAACAATATCAGCGGGCCGCACCGCGCGCGCAAGGAAACCGATATTTATGACGCCAAACAGGCCAAACTGCCCCAGCCGGACGTCAACAGCCCGGCCATTCAGGCCCAGTTTTCACAGGAAGGGCAAACTGTTTTACAGCAGGTTCATCAGGCCCGCGTCGCCCTTGCCAAAAATGACCGGGTAACAGCGAAAAAGCTGTTGCACAATGCCCGCGCCACAATGGCAAACATGTATGACGAAGGCGCAAGCGGCAATCTTGTGATCAATGGTCAATTGGTAATGGATCAGGATCTTGTCGTTCCGCAGGACAGCACAGGCACCAAGGTTGCCTTTAACAAGGTTATCATGCCGTTTTCCGAAACCCTTGGCGATTTGAACCTGGCCTATACCCAGTTGATCAACAGCCAGCCGCAAGACGCCAATAAAACGCTGGGGCTGGTCGAACGCAACCTGAGCGTTCAGTCCGCCCTGGTCACCCAGGCCCCGACCACAGCCAAATCATAACCGGACTGAAATCGTCGCATCAAAATACCGGGTGGAAACACCCGGTATTTGCCTATTTGTCAAACGCGGCGTGATAACGGATAAAACAGTTACCGTCATTGTCCTGCTCAACCTGGGCTGACACGCCAAAAACATCGCGCAGCATGGTTTTGGTCAATATCTCGGGCACCGTGCCAAGCCCCACCAGTACGCCGTGGTTCATCACGGCAATACGGTCACAAAACAGGGCTGCATGGTTCAAATCATGCAGGGCGGCAACCACCGTTACCGGCAATGTGCGCACCAGTTCCAGCAGACCAAGTTGATGGCGAATATCAAGATGATTGGTTGGTTCATCAAGCAGCAGAAATTTGGGTTCCTGTGCCAACGCACGGGCAATGTGAACCCGCTGTTTTTCCCCGCCCGACAAAGTCTGCCAGTGACGGTCTGCCATATGCGCCATATCCACATCGGCCAATGCCTGTGCCACCAGGTCATCATCGTGTGATGTCCAGGGCGACAACATGCTTAAATATGGTGTGCGCCCCAACGAAACCGCTTCGCGTACCGTTAAACGGTCGGTGGTATCGGCCTGCTGTTCGACAAAGCCAATATGTTGCGCCAGCTTACGACGGCCGTGCCTGTGCATGTCCTGGCGGCTTAACAATGCCCGCCCGCGATCCGGGCGACGAATGCCCGACAGAATTGACATCAAACTGGTTTTACCTGACCCGTTCGGGCCAATCAGGCCTAAAAACTCGCCCGGTATAACTTCAAGCGAAACCCCCTTGATAATCTGGCGGTATCCGGCGAACCATTCCACATCCTGCAATTCCAAACTCATCGCAAAACCCTTCGATGACATAGAATCAGGGCAAAGGCCGGTGCCCCAACAAGGGCCGTTACCACGCCAATTGGCACCACCTGGCCTGGCACAATGATGCGGGAAATAACATCGGCACTAATAAGAAAAAGCGCCCCGATCAAGGCCGATAAAGGCAATAACAAACCATGGCGTGCCCCGACAAAAAACCGCGCGGCATGGGGAATAACCAAACCGACAAAACCAATAGAACCAACAATGCTGACCATAACCGCCGTCATCATCGCCGACGACCCGATTAACACCACATAAACCCGCCGCACCGGAATACCCAGCGATGCCGCTGATTCCCGGCCAAATGTAAAAGCATCAAGCGCACGGGCATACCACAAACACACCAGCAAACCGCATATTACCGCAGGCAATGCCAACCACACATCGGGCCAGCGCACCCCGCTTAGATTTCCTAGCAACCAAAACATAATGCCGCGCGCCTGTTCGGCATTGGCTGATTTGGTGACGATAAACGATGTCAGGGCGTTAAACATTTGCGACCCGGCGATGCCGGCCAAAATAATTGCGCCGGTGCCCCGCCCGGCCTGAAGGGCCAGTAAACTGACAAAGGCAAAAGCCGCCACGGCACCGCCAAATGCGCCCAACGACAAGGAAACCATGCCCCCGCCAAGCCCGAGAATAACCACACTGACAGCCCCGGTAGATGCCCCGGCTGATATGCCCAGTAAATAGGGATCGGCCAAACTGTTGCGCAAAAGGGCTTGCAACACCACACCAGAAACGGCCAACCCGGCCCCGCAACACGCGGCCACCACGGCCCGGCTAAGGCGGTAATTCCAGATAATACCGGAATCGATGGCATCGACATGACGATTGGCATCGAACAAATGATTTGCCAGCGTATCAAGCACCGTCCGGACCGGGATTGACGTTTCACCCACCGAGGCGGCAAATGCCAATGCCGCACAAAGCAGCATCAGCGCGGCCAAAGCCGCGCCAATACGGTGCCAGAAGGCAGGATGTTTAAACAAACCCACGCTTACTGATCTAGCCCAAAGGCCTTGATCGCCTTTGCCAGGTTTTCAATCCCGGCAATGGTCCGAATTGTAGGGTTCATCGACTGGGCATCCATCACGACAATATGGTTATTCCGCACTGCTTTCATCTGGCTGGCAACCGGGTCAGACTTCAGAAACTGCATTTTCAGTTCCCAGTTATCGGCCGGGAAACGACGGCGTTCCATTTTGCCGATCACGATAATGTCGGGGTCGGCCCGGGCAATGGTTTCCCAGCCGACGGTGGGCCATTCGTCGTTACTTTTGATAACGTTTTCAATGCCCAATATGTTTGAAATATAGCCTGGCGCCCCCTTTTGCCCGGCAACGTACGGGTCGATCTGCAATTCTGCACTGGAAAACCAGTAAACAACCGATATGTGGTGCCCGCCAATATTGGCAACGGTTTCGCGGGCAGCTTTCTCGCGCTGTTTTAGGTCCGCAATCAGATCGGCCCCACGTTTTTCAACGTTAAATATCTTCGAAAAGTCTTCAATTTCCTGGTAAATGCTGGTCATGGCAAAGGCGTCTTCGCGGGTGCCATCACCACCTGTGGTATTATCCTTGCCCACACAATCGGCCGGGGCGGTATAAACCGGTATGCCCAGTTCACCAAACTGGTCGATCGTGCCAACGGCCCCATTTGGCCCGACATGCCATTGAAACTGGGTTGTTACCAGATCAGGCTTTTGCCCGACCACACTTTCAAATGACGGGTCATTATCGGCCAGACGGGGAATTTTGCTGTTCACGTCGGCAAATTCCGGCATTACCGGGTCAATCCACACCGCCGTTCCCACAACCGCGTCCGCCAGCCCCAGCAGGTATAAAACCTCGGTATTGCTTTGCCCCAGCGACACAACACGCTGCGGGGCCTGGTCAAACGTAAGGGTTCGACCACAATTTTCGATGGTCAACGGATAGGTGGTTGCCTGCGCCCCACCATTTGACAACAACATGCCTGCTGCAAACGCCCCGGCAGCAAGAACCTGTTTTAATTGGCTGGTCATTTCCAGTCCTTTCAAAGGAACACCAGTTACGCCAAACGACGTACCAGCGGGGAAACCGGAAAATCAATAGGAGGGCCCAATGCAATAAGCCAGGATCCACACGGAAACAGGGGTGCGGCATCAAAACCTGCGCAGGACAACTCCGGGGCACCCCGCCCAGTCTGTCGTTACGGTTGTCGGCAGGTCTCCTGGCTCGCGGGTCAAAACATGTTCCTGGCCTTCCCGGGGCAAATACCCCAGTGGCATTGATCAGGACATGCTCGCCGCATACAGTTGCGGGGGCAGCTTCGTTTGACTGCCTGGAAAATCAGGCAGCGTTGAATTCCCTTTTATCCAAAATGGATACCGACAAAAATGATGTCCCATAAGGACCGATCATCGTCAAGGCGTTTGATCACTCATGCCTGACGGGCATAAGCCTTCATGCGTCCAATTTCGCGTTGTGAGAAAGCCCCAAACCCAATATCCGGTGACGGGCCTTAATGCCATTCACAAGGGCATCACATAAATCCATCGGAAAATCATTGGGTAAAAGGGCGATTGTTTGATCAATTGCAGCAGGAACATCCTCGAAAATTCTGGTGAGGAGATCCAACACAAGGGAAACGCCAAAACCGGATTCCTTTGCGGATTGCAGGAAATGCAGCGATGTAATTTCATCAATGCGATAGTGTTTTTTTGCCCCGACAGACATTGCCAGCCGATACTGGCCATGCCGAATTTGCCCTTCATCAGCGGCCTGCTGCGCTGACAAAATATCGTATAAAGGCGTCATTACAAAACCGGCGCCGGGTTGTAAAAACAGGCTGAAGTTTTTGGCATGACCATCTGTTGCCCCTAAAATCCAGAACAAAATCTGAGCCTGAAAAAATACAAGCTGGTCATCGGTTGGCGTATTACTGCCAGCCAGCAACGCTGCACAGGATTTAACATCCGGTCCACCATCCGCCTGATATTTCTGACTGGGCGAATATTTCAGAGCCTGGCAAAAATCCTCCTGTGGCAGGCGGATCAGCTTGCCCTGACGGGTCCAGCGCCGATCAAACCGCTCGATAATCAAGGCCCGGGTATCGTCGAAATCATGGATTTCCACGTTGGCCACATTGGCCCCCATCGCGCGACAAAACTCCATGCAGAAAAACTCGTTCTCCACGCTGCGAGATAAATTAACCCCGTTTGGCAACTGGCCTAATTGTGTTTTCACAATATGCGTGGTTGGTGTCGCCCCCAAAGGACGCAACCATTTGCCATCTTTCCTTAATAGCGCGGTTTTTTCCTGTGCCCCGGCAATCGAAATTCTAAAATCATCTTCTTCAACGATGCCAAGTGGGGCTGTAGCAAGATTCTTGATCACGTCTGCAATTTGCGTGTCGCTCAGAACATCTCCATCCAGTGCCGGCGGCCCGGCCTCACCGTCATAATCGGCCAAAAATTGCAACGCCCCGACACAATCACGTCCGATTTTTTCCAGCATATGATACGCATCAGTCCCCTCTGCCCCTACCTTTGCGGCAACACGCTCCCGAATTTTCTGATTATCAGGAAGCAGATTTTCCAGATACGAAATAACCGGCGCACCAATATGGGCTTGCACCTGCAAAGGCAGTGACAGCGAAACTGGCAGGGCATATTCCCAATCCAGCCAGGTCTGATCGTATCGAAATGTCACCGCCCCGCTGGTTGCCATCACAATTTCGCCAACAAGCCGCCCATTCAGCACAACCGTCAAAGGTTTGTTACGTCTTGTCGGTTTCAAGAGAAAATGTCCTCTATGCTGGGTTGGTTTTCCTGAACGCGGTCCTGAACAACGAATTCAAGATCAAGGGCCGCCAGCACACTTAACACTGTGCGCATTTGCGTCCCCGGATCCCCGTTTTCCAGGGACGAAATCGTTGCCACCCTCAAATTGGTTCGCGCACTGACATCTTTTTGGGTCATGCCTTTGGCCTTGCGCACACGCCGCAAGGCATTACCAATCTGATCAGGCGTTCGGGCAGTAATTTTCATCGGGATCCTCAATATTACGCTATAGCGTAATTTATCTTATTTTACGCCATAGCGCAAATTTTATCATATTACGCTATAACGTAATTTATATACTTTTACGCTATGGCGTAATACAAAGCCTGACCCGAGCCGACATATTGCCTTTGCAACATCCGAGAAAATGTCAATCGCACAAAATGATGTGCTGCCATCTAAAACGGGATCAATTCAAAAACTTGCGCGTTGGTATATTTGGCCGCGAATTCGCCATGCTTTGTCCGAATTGCCACCACAGTATTTCGCAAGTTTGTGCAAATCAAAAATATAACAGGGATAATTTCGATGGACACTTCCGCACAGCGCCGACACTTTTTAAAGTCCGCTGCGGCTGCCGGTTTGATATTGCCGGGTATGTCGATGTGGCAACAGGCCTTTGCCGCCGATGCCGTTAAAAAGCTGGCACTGGGCAAAAAGCACAAATTCAGCTTTGATGCGCTGGTCGAGCGCGCCCGCAAAATGGCAGGCAAACCCTATGTTGCCCCGAAAACACCCGACAAGGCGATCCTTGAACAGATTGATTATGCCGAACATGGCAAACTGAAATACAAACGCGACTTTGCGCCTTTTTCTGACGGGTCAGGCACCTATCCGGTCACCTATTTCCATATGGGGCAGTTTTTCCAGAAACCGGTGCATATGTACCTTTTGGAAAACGGCATGTCGCAGGAAGTCGAATATAAAACCGATTATTTCGAAATGCCCGAAAACAGCCCGGCACGCAAACTGTCGGAAAATATCGGTTTCGCCGGTTTCCGCCTGCATGAAGACATTCACCGCGATGACTGGAAAACCCAGGACTGGGTTGCCTTTTTGGGCGCGTCCTATTTCCGCGCCATTGGCGATGAAGGGCAATATGGCCTCTCTGCGCGCGGCATTGCCATTAATACGGCCACCCCGCAGGGCGAGGAATTTCCCGATTTTACCGAGTTTTACATTGAACCCGCGAAAAGTGCCGAAGACCCGGTAACGGTTTATGCCCTGCTAGATGGCCCCAGCATCACTGGTGCTTACCGGTTTTACCTGACGCGCGACAAGGGTGTGACGATGGATGTGGAAAAATTCCTGTTCATTCGCAAGGACATTGAACGGTTTGGCGTTGCCCCGCTGACCAGCATGTTCTGGTATTCGGAGCAAAACCGCCCATTCCGCATGGACTGGCGCCCTGAAGTGCATGATTCAGACGGGCTGGCCTTATGGACCGGCGGCGGCGAACGCATATGGCGGCAACTTAACAACCCCGAATTTACCCGCGCATCGGCCTTTGGTGATGATAACCCGCGCGGCTTTGGCCTGATGCAACGCGACCGCGATGTCACCCATTACCTCGATGGTGTGATGTATCATCGCCGCCCCAGCCTGTGGGTCGAACCGCTGGGGGCCTGGGGCAAAGGGGCTGTGCAACTGGTCGAAATCCCCACCGACGATGAAATCCACGACAATATTGCCGCTTTCTGGGTGCCGGAGGCCCCGGCCAAGGCCGGGCAATCCTATCATTTCCGCTATCGGCTATATTGGCAGGCGCACACGCCTTATCCACTGGAAAAACTGGCCCATGTCAAGGCCACAAGGCTTGGCCGCGGCGGACAGGAAGGCCTGCCACGGCCCAAAGGCCTGACCAAATTTGTTGTTGATTTTGAAGGCGACATTTTGGGAACACTGGCCTATGGCGAATATCCCGAAGCGATTATTTCGGTATCACGCGGCAAACTGTCGCGGATCAAAACAGAACCCATCCCCGACACCCGCCTGTGGCGCGCGATTTTCGACCTTGAAGTCGAAGGCAACGATCCCGTTGATATGCGGATGTATTTGAAACGCGGCGACGCCCCCTTGTCTGAAACCTGGATGTTCCAGCATTTACCGGGCCTAAAAAACTGGGATGAACAATAATCCCGGCTTGATCGATATCGTCGACATGTCAAGTACGAACCCGCCTTGCACAGGCGGGTTCGTGTGCTTTCTGGCCGCCTCGTCACAGCTAGGCAAGCCCCAGCCATTTCCAGTACGTGGCGGTAAAGACCAGCGTCAAACCATAGGCGATCACGGTTAACACCAGCCCGGTCCGGACAAAGTCCTTTACCGCGAAGGTATCTGTGCCATGCGCGACCATGCCCTGCGGCGAGTTGACCGGTAAAATAAAGCCGAAACTGACCACGAATTGCAGCAAAATGGTAGTGCCAAACACATTGACACTGCCATTATCCATTTGCTGGAGAACGGCAATGATAATCGGGATCATCGAGGATGCCAAAGCCGTGGCGCTGGCGAACCCCAAATGGATCACAATCAAAAATCCACCCAGAACCGCGACAATGCCCAAAGTACCAAAGCCCGACAGGCCAAATATATCAACCGCCGACTTTGCCAGCCACGACGCCGCCCCGGTACTCAGCAATGCGGACCCCAGACTGATACCAACCCCGAACAAAACAATGGTGCCCCAGGGAAATTTGGCATTGGCCTGTTTCCAGTTCATGACACCCACACCGGGCAACAGCAAAAATGTCACGGCAAGGACGGTCAAAGTTGCACTATCAAAATGATGCAGAACCCCTTCGGTTGCCCAGCAAAAAACCAGTAACAGGGAAACCACCAACAGGCGTTTTTCCGCCCCGGTCATGGGGCCTATTTCTTTAAGGGCGGCGGCCACACTTTCGCGCCCGCCTGGCACCGTGTCATGTTCTGGCGGCATCATCCGCATCATCACAAAATACAGTGCCACCGACATCAGCAGTGAAAACGGCGCTGCGGCAATAAACCAGTCCAGCCAGGTAATTTCGACGCCCAAAATCCGCTGTAAAAACCCGACAGCAACCATGTTCTGGGCTGCCGCTGTTTTAATACCGACATTCCAGATGCTGACAGCCTGAACCGTTGTCATAATCAGCAAACCGGCAAAGCGGCTTTGTTTACCCGCCCCAAACGTGGCCACAATCCCCATCATAATCGGGATAACGGCAGCGGCACGCGCCGTTGCACTGGGCACAAGAAATGCCAGCAAGGTGGCAACAACAATACTGCCAATCACAATATGACTTACCTTGGCCCCCACCTTGGACAATACCATCATCGCGATCCGGCGATCCAGCCCGGTCAGGGTCATGGCGGCGGATAACAGCAAGGCCGACGCCACGAGAATAAGCGCGCGGCTGCTAAACCCGGTAATGGCGGTGCCCAGCGCCTTGGATGTACCCAAGAGTGTGTCGCTATCGCCCACAGCGGGCGACAGGCCAAGCGTCACCGCAATCATGGCGGCGATCAGAATGGCACTTACGGCGAAATCGACCGCTTCTGTCACCCAGATAATGACGGCGAACATAAAAATCGCCAACATCCGCTGCCCGGCAATTGGCAGGCCCTCGGGTGTTGGCAGCAGCATGATTACGACAAAGGCCGCAATCGCCGCAATCAAACCAAAATTCAGCGCTTTTGCAGGCGCGCGAAAAGGTGTTTTATCCTTGTTGGCGGCAGGCGTTTTGTCAGACATCAAATTTCCATCCGTCTGTTTTGATCCCGATGATCAAAAACATGTTTCTGACAAACGTTTTATACCTGTTTTAAAACCGGTTTTCTGATCTGGCGCAGACAACCAAAAAATCTTTGCCGCCTGTTGGGGGCTTTGTCACCAAATGGGCCGGGTTTCATTGTTTTGTGGCTATAGGTCCATCGCTGTCCCTATAATCCAAATCGCGGTCATACCCGCATGGCGACAGGTATCAATGATATATCCCCATTCCCACATATAACTGGAATTACCGATGTCTGATCCTTTAGCCGAAATTGTCACGCTGCTGCAGCCCCAGGCACCTTTTTCAAAACTGGTCAAATCAAGCGGCGCATGGCGTGTTCAGCGCACAAATGTGGACCAGGTATATTATTGTCTGATCCTTACGGGCCAGGCCTGCCTTGAGGTTAACGGGAAACCCCCGTTAACCCTTAAACAAGGCGATTTCGCGCTTATTCCGGAAGCCTACAGTTTTGCCATGTCAAGCGTTACCCCCCCCAAACCGGAGGACGACCTTAGAAGCGTCCCGGTCAAACAGGACGACGGAACCTTCCGGTTAGGGGACCCGAACGTTCCGGTCGAAACACAACAGCTAATCGGATTTTGTGTTTTTGGCGCGCCCGATGCCTCCCTGCTGGTATCCCTGCTGCCCGATGTCATTGTCATTCGCGGGCAAAGCCGCATTCGTACCCTGGCAAAGCTGGTTGGCGACGAAGCGCGGGCCAACCGACCGGCCCGCGACATATTGCTCGAACGCCTGCTGGAAGCACTTTTAATTGAAACCTTGCGATCCGTCCCGGAAACAACCGCATCACCGGGCTTGCTCAAGGGGTTGTCCGACGACCGGTTAAACATTGCCTTGCGCTGCATGCACGCCAAACCGGACCAGAACTGGACCGTCGCCGAACTGGCAAAACAGGCCGGGTTATCGCGATCGGCATTCTTTGCACGCTTTAACAAAACACTTGGCATCGCCCCGATGGATTATCTTTTGCACTGGCGCATGACACTGGCAAAACAGATGTTGCGACAAACCAAATGTGGTGTTGCCGAAGTCGCCAACAAAGTTGGCTATGGTTCGGCCAGCGCATTTAGTGTGGCGTTTTCCCGCCATACCGGGTTCCCGCCGGCGCAATATGGCCGCCAGACCGATCTTATGGCAACAACCGAACCTGCCGAGCCGATATAACAGCGCAAATTGGACTAACTCTAACGTTTTATGGATTTCAGATTATAGAAGGTACGGATCCTTCATCCTATATCTTGGGCCTCATCACAACACAGAGGTCTTCCCATGAAAACAGTTCTGATTACAGGTTGCTCGTCCGGGTTTGGTCGCGATACCGCCAGCTATTTTCTGGCACAGGGGTGGCATGTTATCGCAACCATGCGCACCCCGAACGAAGATGTTTTGCCCAAATCCGACAAACTGCGCCTGATCAAACTTGATGTTACCAACGATGCCAGCATCGCCGCTGCCATCAGGGACGCCGGTAAAATTGATGTTCTGGTAAACAATGCCGGTATCGGCTGGCTGAACGCGGTTGAAGGCACATCAATGGAAATTGTGCGCCAGATTTTTGAAACCAACACCTTTGGCACCATCGCCATGACCAAAGCCGTTTTGCCACAATTTCGTGCCCAAGGCAGCGGCGTGATTATCAACGTTACATCGTCAGTCACGCTAAAGCCGTTACATTTGCTGTCGGTTTATACCGCCAGCAAGGCCGCGATTAACGGTTTTACCGAATCAATGGCGCTGGAACTTGAACCGTTCAACATTCAGGCCCGCATTGTGCTGCCTGGCCGCGCCCCGACCACACAATTTGGCGAAAACGCCCGCGCCCTCATGAGCAAGGAAGGGGGATTTCCCGACGCCTATGGCGAATTGGTACAGCAGGTTTTTGCAAACTTTGAACAGGAATCGCCCGACATGGTGACCCAATCGGATGATGTGGCAAAGGCGATATGGCGCGCCGCAACCGACCCGTCCTGCCCGGTTCGCCTGCCGGCTGGTGCGGATGCTGTCGCATTATCAAGCTAACTGCCCCGGTGCCATCCCTGACGGCCTCCACCCTGTGGCCCGGTATATTGCCGGGCCATTTCTGTATATTGATATTACAGCCCCACCGTACCCCGTTTTTTGCGTTCGGTTAACGCAGCGATCCAAAAAATTCCTTTAGCAAAGTGGCAGCCTCAATTTCACCAATGCCGCCATAAACCTCGGGCCGGTGATGGCAACTTGTGCTTTCAAACACACGCGGCCCGTGGTCTACCCCGCCGCCTTTGGGGTCATAGGCACCAAAATAAACCCGGCGAATGCGGGCAAAGGAAATGGCCGTTGCACACATCGGGCAAGGTTCAAGCGTGACATACAAATCGCAATTGGGCAGGCGCGGTTCGCCGCGCAATGCTGCTGCGGCGCGGATGGCAACAATTTCGGCGTGGGCCGTCGGGTCGTTGTTTTCCTCGGTCAGGTTACCGGCGCGGGCCAGAACCTCGCCCGTATCGGTATCAACAACCACAGCCCCCACCGGCACCTCACCGCGACGGGCGGCAGCACGGGCTTCCTGCAATGCCATATCCATGAAACTGTCTGCGCTCATCGCGTTCATCCCGCCTTGCTGATCTTGTTACGTCACGACCTGATATCATCCGATATCAGTCATGCCTTACCATCTGTTTTCATTTTGCGACACTGGCCCTATGATCAGGTCGGCAGATACTGCAAAACAGTGCAATTTACGCCCCATAGGGTCAAGAAGCCATAAAGTGTTGCCAAACTGGCCCCCATATAACGATTGCCATTGCCCATACCCCGACAGAAGGCTAAACAGCGCCCATGAACACACGTGTAAAAAAACCGATCATTGGCATTACCCTTGATTCCGAAGAACCCGGCGGGTATTCGAAATTTCCGTGGTATGCGCTGCGCCAGAACTATGCCGGGGCCGTTGTGGCCGCAGGCGGCATTCCCATGCCCCTGCCCCATGAAATTGATCTGGTGCCCGAATTACTTGATCTGATCGACGGACTGGTCGTAACCGGCGGGGCGTTTGATGTGGACCCGTCCCTGTTTGGGGCAACCGAACGCCACGATAGTGTAATTACCAAGGACCGCCGCACCAAATTTGAATGGGCCATGGCACAGGGCGCGCTGGATCGCGACATGCCGGTTCTGGGCATTTGCGGCGGCCAGCAACTTTTAAACGTTATTCTGGGCGGGTCGTTGATCCAGCATATTCCCGATACGGTGAAAAACTGCCTGCCCCACGAACAGCCTAACCCGCGCGACGAAGCCGGACACGACGTTAGCGTTGAAACCGGAACATTGCTGGCGCGGATTTGCGACAATGTTGACCATCTATCTGTAAATTCAGCCCATCATCAGGCCGTTGCCGATGTTGGGCCGAACGTGATTATCAATTCACGCGCCCCGGACGGTGTGATCGAAGGCATCGAACATCCCGGCTACCGTTATTGCCTTGGCGTACAATGGCATCCCGAATTTCACATCAGCACCGGAGATGCCAAAATCTTCGACGCCCTGATCATTGAGGCCCGAAAATGACCGACAAGGCAGATACCGCCCCGTCACAAACCGACATCCCTGCAAATATCGACGCCGAAGACGATTTCGACGCCGAAATGCCGCAGGATGATTTTGACGCCGACATCGATGGCGAAACCGACCTGGTTGAAGTCGAAATCCCCGAAGAAGACCTGCCGCGCGAACGCATTGCCAAACGCATTGCCCGTTCCGGTGTCTGTTCGCGCCGCGATGCCGAACAGCTGATTAAAACCGGCAAGGTCAAACTGAACGGCAGACGCCTGGATACCCCGGCTGTCACCGTGACCGACAACGATGTTATTCTGATCAACGAAAAACCGTTGCCGGAAAAACAGAAACCGCGCCTGTGGCGCCTGTTTAAAAAACGCGGCCTGGTGACCAGCCATCGCGACGAACAGGGCCGCGAAACCGTTTTTAACAGCCTGCCACCGCATGTTCCGCGTGTTATTTCGGTCGGCCGACTTGACCTTAACTCCGAAGGCCTGTTGTTGCTGACCAATGACGGCGAACTGGCCCGTTATCTTGAGCTTCCTGCCACTGGCTGGGCGCGGCGCTACCGCGTGCGTGTACATGGCTTTATCGATGATTCCAAACTTAAACAGCTCGCCGACGGCATCACCGTTGACGGTGTTAATTACGGATCGATTCAGGCGGAAGTAGACGTTCAAAAAGGCACCAATGCCTGGATGACGATTACGCTTCGCGAAGGCAAAAACCGCGAAATTCGCCGGGTTATGGAACATTTGGGCTGGCCGGTTACGCGCCTGATGCGCCTGTCCTATGGTCCCTTCCATCTGGGTAAAATGGCACCGGGCGACATTGAAGAAATTACCGGCAAGGTGATGAAAGAACAGCTTACCGGCTTCTTTGGGGGTGACGGCAGCAAAGCCGCAGCCAAGCGCGACAATGACAATCATGGCCAGGCCAAAGCCAAACCGAAAAAACCCAAAGCCCACCGCAAAACCCCGGCTCGCAGCGATAGCCGTGGTGGCCCGCGCGATGCAGATACGGGCACAAGCCTGAAAAGCACCGGTCCGCGCCCGTTCGAAAATGATAGCCGCAGCAGCGGATATAACGACCGCGCCCCTGCCGGGCGAGGCCGCGATAATGACCGTGATGATAATCGTGGCTTTGGCCGCGACGACAATACCCGCCGGGGCGCACCACAAAATCGCTCTTTCGGTGGCGGCAATGATCGTGGTGATCGCAATGACCGGTCCGGTAACGACACCCGTGGCGGATATAACGACCGCGCCCCCGCCGGGCGAGGCCGCGATAATGACCGTGATGAAAATCGTGGCTTTGGCCGCGACGATAATGCCCGCCGGGGCGCACCGCAGAACCGGTCTTTCGGTGGCGGCAATGATCGTGGTGATCGCAATGACCGGTCTGGCAACGACACCCGTGGCGGATATAACGACCGCACCCCCGCCGGGCGAGGCCGCGATAATGACCGTGATGATAATCGCGGCTTTGGCCGCGACGATAATGCCCGCCGGGGCGCACCACAAAATCGTTCTTTCGGTGGCGGCAATGATCGCAATGACAACGACAGCCGCGATGGTGGCTATCAGGGCCGGTCGTCCGGGCGAGGGCGTGATTCGCAAAACCGCGACAATAACACGGCGGGAAACCGCAGCTTTGGCGGGCAAGGGCAACCTTCCGGCCGCGGCGGAAACCCGCGCAACCGCGATGATGCCGGAGAAAACCGCGACAATACCAGCCGTCCCTTGAACAAGGGTCGTGGCCGTTATGCCGGTGGCAACGCCGGCGCAGGCAAACCGGCTGGCCGCCCCGGCGGCAATACCGGCAGCAAGCCTGCTGGCAACCGTCCGGCGGGACGAAACGGCCCCAAACCGGCAGGTAATGGCAAGCGAGGAGATCGTTAATGCGAATTGTTGGCGGAAGTCTTCGCGGGCGCACCCTGACCTGCCCCGCTGGCAGCGATGTGCGCCCGACACTGGATCGGGTGCGTGAATCGCTGTTTAACATTCTATCCCATGCCAGCCGCTGGTATGAAGATGGAGAAAACCCGTTACTGGACGGCATCGTGCTTGATGCTTTCGCCGGGTCCGGCGCGCTAGGGCTTGAAGCCCTGTCGCGCGGGGCGCAAAAGGCCGTGTTTTTTGACCGCGACGCCAAGGCACTGGCCGCGATTGAAGAAAACATTAAAACGCTGCGCCTTGAAGACCGGGCCACAACGCGCCGTGCCGATGCGACCAAACCGATCAAAAGCCATCAGGCCGCCAGCCTGATTTTTCTTGATCCGCCCTATCACAAGGAAATGATCACACCCAGCATTATTGCGCTGCGTGATGCGGGCTGGATTAACGATAAGACCCTGATCATTGCCGAACGCGCGCTCCGCGATCCCGGTGCCGACGTTCCTGGTATCGACTTGCTGGATTCCCGCAAATACGGGCGCTGCAAAATCGAAATCATGCGCCTGTTTGCTCAATAACAGGTGTCAAGCTGTGAATAAAACGGAGGCCTGCAATGCCTCCGTTCATTTTGGCACATATTGCATCTGACAGCTGCACGCGATAATTTGTAGCGGTGTAAAGATGGAATGGCCCGATGCACCCCCTGAACATCCACAATTCCACCCCCGATGACATTGCCCGGTTTGGCGACAAACTGCGGCAGTGGCGACGCATGGCAGATATAAAGCAGCAACGGCTGGCTGATATTTTGGGGGTGACGCAGGCAACAATATCGCGCTGGGAAAAAGGGGGTCAGCACCCCTCTCCGTTTCAATACCGGCTTTTGCACGACATGATGACGCGCAACCGTAATCTGCGCCTTGATCATGCGATAAAGCGACTGGTGAAACAATCGCGCCAGCGCGTTCACCTGATCGAAGATCGCAGCCACCGGCTGTTATGTTCGTCCCTGCCGCGTCAGCGTGAATGGCAACGTGATGATAATGAATTGCTGGGGCAATCCCTGTGGCGATTTGCAACCCGGGAAATTGCCGCCGCCGAAAAAAGCCTGCACCATATGGGCTGGCACGAGGGCCAGGCCGATCATGTTTTATTTGCCAATTCTGCCCGCGACGGCGGCCCTATGCGCATCATTGATCAATACATTCTTTGGGAACGGTTCTATCTGGCCGATGGGCGGGCAGTACGGTTAACCACCGGGTTTGATCACCGCCCGCAAAATTACTAATCCTGTAAAGATCGTCATGCCGTATTTGCCAGGACCAGGACAAAACAACAACCTTAACGGCCCTGCCATCGCAAATAGCAGACCAACACGCATATTTCATACATAGCCCTGAACACCCGGGCGCGCTAAAAACACACGACCCTGATTTGGAAGTGTCCCATGCGTGCTGTCTTGCCGATTATCTTTTTATATGGAACCGGCCTTTGTGCCTCTATGCAGGTGGGCCTGATCGGACCTATCGCCGTAACATTGCGCCAGCAATTTGACCTGACACAGGCACAGTTTGGTCTGGTGGCATCGTTAATCACGGTCGCAGGTGCCCTGTGCGCCATTCCCACCGGGATCTGGGCCGCCAGACTGGGATTAAAACAGGCCGTGCTGGCAGGGGGTGCCACGATGCTGGCGGGGGCAATTGTTTTTTCCCAGGCCGATAGCGTGGCATTTCTGTATGCCGGGCGTGTGCTGACCAGTATCGGCTATTTGCTGATTGTTGTCGGCGCGCCAAGCTGGATGCCCTATTTTGGCAATTCACGTCTTGTCACGCTGGCGATGGGGCTGTGGGGCACCTTTGTTCCGGTCGGCATTGCCCTTGGCACATGGATAAGCGCAGGCCTCAGCGCATATTTTGGCTGGCGAATAGCTGTTCTGGGCTGTGCCTTGCCGGTTTTACTGTTTGCCGCCCCGCTTCTTGCATTGCAAAAACCACCGCGCGACGGATTTAACCGTTCGCTGGCAAACGGCATCATCGGCGTATTGCGCGATAAAAATGCCCTTTCAATTGCAATGACATTTGCCATCTTTGCCGGAACAACATCGGCAACGGTTGCCTTTATGCCCGCCATGCTGATGGACCGGCTTGGCATCAGCCTGACACTGGCCGCCAGCATGATTGGCATCACAACAATTGCCGGTAACATTGCCGGGTCGTTAAGTGGGGGCATTTTACTCGGCAAAAACACCACTGGCCGCCTTTTATTGCTAACGGCCCTGCCGCTTATGGCAACGTGTATTGCCATTATTTATCTGGCCCCGGGTCTTCTGATCGTGATCATTGCGCTATGCGGTTTTAACTTTGGCCAGGGTATTGTTGCCGGAACATGTTTTGCCATGTTGCCGCGCATAGCGGGAAGAAACCTTTCCATGCCAGCCTTGCAGGGCATGCTCGCGCAATTTGCTGAAATATTTGTTGTCATCATTCCCCCCGTGTCCGGGTTCATTATTGACGACTTTGCCTGGACCGGGGCAGCCATTGCCTTTGCCGCATTTTATTTGATTTCGCTTATATTTGCGCGCAAACGTATCACACCGGCGCCATGATTGTTCCATATCGCATCCTTGTGGGAACGCCCCTTGACCAAAAGGTGAAAGCGGGCGACTTTCCTTGCGCAAAACAAGTTTAAAGGATGTGGAATGGCCTGGCTGAAAGCCATATTTATCGGTTTGTTACTACTGGTTGTTGTGGCTATTTCCGGGTTTTTCATCTGGCTTGCCCCGGTTGGGGCGGGCTATACCGCCAAGGTATTGTGTTCGCGCATTTTTGTCAGCGGCCTGTCGTCGGAACGCGCCTTAAACGAGGACGTCCTGTCCGATAATAGCAGCCTGTTATCGCTGATTACGGCAAATAT
The DNA here is from genome assembly GCF_040148805.1 of Thalassospira sp. NFXS8. Classification (NCBI taxonomy): domain Bacteria; kingdom Pseudomonadati; phylum Pseudomonadota; class Alphaproteobacteria; order Rhodospirillales; family Thalassospiraceae; genus Thalassospira; species Thalassospira sp. NFXS8. The sequence continues at coordinate 1,639,948 of NZ_JAGEMF010000001.1, forward strand.
CGACCTGCGCCACCAAACCGTAAGCGCCCATGCCTTTGGCTTTCGCACACGTGTGGCAGTGTATCGCCCCAATATGGGTTGCACCCTGACCGACCCTGACAAGGTTAGCGCCCTGCAAAATACCGCCCCGGTATTGCGCCCCATCGCGCCCCAGCCTTTAATGACCGCACCTTTGCCACCGGGCATCGACAGGCGCAAATTTAACAACATCCTGTCCGAGGCGATGGACGAACCGTCGATTACCCCCAGCCGCCGGACCCGCGCGATTGTCGTGCTTTACAAGGGCCGGGTTGTTGCCGAACGCTACGACGAGGGAATTACGGTCAACACCCCGCTAACCGGCTGGTCAATGACCAAAAGCGCATTTTCCGCCATCTTAGGCCGTATGCGGATGAAAGACATGTTGCCACCGCTTAATTACCCGGTCAGCATCAACGAATGGGACACCCAGGCCAACGACCCGCGTGTTAAAATTACCTATGATGAATTGCTGCATATGAGCAGCGGCCTTGAGTTTGACGAAAGTTACCGGAACCCGGTTTCAGATGTGGTGCAAATGCTGTTTGTTGCCCCCAGTGCCGCCGGACTGGCTGTTTCGAAACCGCTGGCAACCACGCCGGGCACGGAATGGCGCTATAGCTCCGGCACCACCAACGTTCTTTCCGCCGCCATGCGCAACCTTAGCAGCTCGATGCAGCAATATCAGGCCCTGCCGGCCGAATTGCTGTTTCGCCCCCTTGGAATGCGCCATGCCGTGGTTGAAACCGATAGTGACGGGTATCTGGTCGGATCCAGTTTTATGCATGCCACCGCCCGTGAGTGGGCCAAACTGGGACAACTATACCTGCAGGACGGCGTATGGAACGAAACACGACTGCTGCCCAAAGGCTGGGTTGAACATGCAACAACCCCTGCCCCCACTGCCCCAAACGGGATCTATGGCGCACATTGGTGGCTAAAACTGCCTGATTACAGCAATGACAATCAAAACAGTTCCGATGTTCCCGGCGATGCCTATTTTGCCCTGGGGCATGACGGCCAGTCTCTTAGTGTCATTCCGTCAAAGGACCTGGTAATTGTACGCCTGGGATTAACCCGCAGCCATAATGTATTTGATGTGCGCCGTTTTGTCGGCGGTATCGCCGCACTGTTTCCGCAACACACCGATGCCGCCCCATCGCAAGATGATGGCACAGACAGCGCGAAAGATGAGAAGGGTTAACCCTTTTCCACGCCCGAACATATCATCAACATCGTAAAAAGCCCTGCCACATATCAATGGCAGGGCTTTGCGCATCACGATCTATGAATATCAAAAAGCGGGCGATCCGCCCCGGCCTTATCTGGCAAAGGCCCGATAGCACCTGGCGCGATTAACCCGTTCCTGATGAGTTGGCACATGAAGAACCGGCGTTACCGAAATGCAGGTTCATCAAGCGAGCGCAGCTTGCGGGAATGAAGCTGATTGACTTCCGCCCGCAGGGTTTCAATTGTCTGCAAGCCAATTTCCAGATGCTGGCCAATGCGCTGACGATAGAAATTATTCGCCATGCCAGGCAGTTTCAATTCACCATGTACCGGTTTATCCGACACACATAACAGGGTGCCATATGGCACACGAAAACGAAAACCGTTGGCAGCAATGGTGGCACTTTCCATATCCACCGCAATCGCACGGGCCTGGTTAAGGCGAACAAACAATTCGCTGTAACGCAGTTCCCAGTTGCGATTATCAGTGGTGGCAACCGTGCCGGTCCGCATCCGGGCTTTCATTTCCTTGCCGGTCAGGCCGGTGACTTTGGCAACCGAGTCAGCCAGGGCAACCTGGACTTCCGCAATCGGTGCCACCGGAATCCAGAGCGGCAGGTCTGAATCCAGCACATGGTCATCACGCACATAGCCATGTGCCAATACGTAATCGCCCAAAAGCTGGCTTCGGCGCAAACCGGCACAGTGGCCCAGCATCAACCAGCAATGCGGTCGCAACACCGCAATATGGTCGGTCGCAGTTTTGGCGTTGGACGGCCCCACCCCGATATTGACCAGGGTAACACCCAGTCCATCCTCGCGGATCAAATGGTAAGACGGCATTTGCGGTAATTGTTTAACGGCCTCTCCGCCGGCCTGCCATTTCTTTGGTGCGTTTTTGCGCACATGCACAGCCGGGCCGGGTTCAACAAACGCCACATAGGGGCTTTTGGGGTCCTCAAGCTGGGCTTTGGCATATTCGATAAATTCATCGACATAGCGCTGATAATTGGTGAACAGAACAAATTTCTGGAAATGTTCGGGGGCGGTTGCGGTGTAATGGCGTAACCGGGCCAGCGAATAATCCACCCTTTCGCCAGAAAACAGCGACAATGGTTTTGGCGTATCGCCATTACGAACATGCACGCCATTGGCGATGTCATCATCGGTTCGTGCCAGATCGGGCATGTCGAACGTCATTTGCAACTGGCGAATGTCGGTTGGGCCAATAGCATCGGTTGCTGTTTCCACCAGAAACGGCACCGGAATGGGCCGGTCCGACACACCAACAACAACCGGAACATCGTGATTTTTCAACAGAAGTTCGATCTGCTCGCGGTAATATTCCTCAAACAGGTCGGGCCGGGTCAGGGTGGTGCCATACACACCCGGGTCACGCGGCGCCCCGTAGGAAAGAGTACTTTCGACATGCAGCTTTTCCGGTGGCACCTCGATGCCAAGGTACGGATAATAAGCGCGCACCGGCGAGGTTTGCTGGCCTGTGCCAAAGCGGGTAAAAGCTTCGCGAACGGCGGTTCCGCCCGTTTCGTAAATGTCGCGAATGCGGGCCAGTGCCTTGTCCGCATCGGTAAATTCAAACAGATCGCGTACCGATCCGTGGATTCCGGATACCATAAATATTGCTCCTTTTTATTTTTTTTGGTTGTGAGCGAGAGATTTATCACCGCTCGACCCGGTGCTGGCAACCCCCAATTGTGCAAATGTGAAATGCATCCGCCAAAAACAGAAAAATATACTTAACGTAATATTGCGATGCAAAGCGCCAAAAACCGGGTTATTTCAATATGCCAACCCGGCAAGTTTGCCCGTTATTTTCAAATATTCCAAATGACAGTTTCCCGACCCGGACAAAAGCGACGCTAATATAGTGCGCGCGGCAAGATGCCACACAAAATGGCGTAGCCCCCGTATTCTGGCATTACCGAGGATTCCCCCGCGTTTCCTGCACCGCCCCCAGACGTCTTTGCACGGCACATTAACAGCACGTAAAACGCGCCGCCTGCTTTGAGACGCACCACAAATGACCATTGGTCAACACGCAAAAGACCAAAACCGGCATTTGTTTATGACCGCCACAAAATGCCGAAAAACCCGAAATTTCGCCCATTAGTGGGGATGCCCGGACCAAACCTGCGGCAAGGACAGCGCGATTTGAGGAAAAAAAAGGGCCGGAGCAAAAGCACCGACCCAGGAAAGGGGCTGATAAGACGTTGAGGAAAAAGACCACAACCCCGGTTCGGCAGAAGGCACATCTGCCGAAAACCAATAAATGACTACTGGTCATTTGTCTTTGATACGGGAATTTTTGCGAAAACGCAAGCCTGTAAACGCAGTGGTTATGGGATTTTTCGCAATTGCAACAAACGTGTCATCGAACAGGTTTTCAGCACTTAAAGCACCCAAAACGGGTGTAACCCGCCGTTTGGGCGACATTTAGCAAATTGAGACTTTCCTGAAATCAGGACCACATGAAGGCGCCGTTGCCCAACCGGATATGCCGCCCGCACTGTTACCGTAACGTTAGTGTCAGCGTTCAACCCGAACAGCAGAAAAACAGCATTTCACAATATGGGGTGCTTAGACGTACCCGTTACGCCGCGTCCGGCTGGCCTTACCATCAGGAACCACAATCCCGGGATGAACAGTCCTAACCATCGGAAAAAGCTGGAACAGCGATGTCACACGCCACAACAACCGAAATGTCAGCTACAAATCGGTTCAGGTCGGAATTACGATTCTTCTTTTTGAAACCTTATTAAAAATTGTCGAGTCGCAATGCCAAAAAGGTAGAAACAAGCCTACAAGGCTCCACTTCGAAGGGTACTAAAACATTGTAAAATCCGGATAAATTGGCACTTAATAATAAACCAAAAGCAAAAAAGAAGCCGGAACCTGTAAACAGGAACCGGCCCAATTCGGGATTGAACTAAAAAGACGTTGAGGGAAAAGATGACAATCCCGTGTGTATTCTTCTAGTGAAGCAAGCCAACAGATTTGGCTAAGCTCTTAAGCCGTTGTACCCGGCGATATTGAAGAAAGTCGATCATATTTGTGTTTTCTACATGACCTTTTTCAATATCGATAATCGTTTTGGCTGCCATTGGATCACTTTGCACAAGTTGTTCGATCTCGTGCTTGTCAGCATCCGTTTCGATCTTGCCATGTACATAATTTACGATGTCTTCCCTGCCATATATAGCAAGAATTGCTGTCATTATCAGGCCTCCGTCACAAATCGTGATACATGTTCACGCGTTTCAATTTGACCAACCATACTGCGCAACTTACGGCGAGCACGGCCAACACGAGATTTTACTGTGCCAATTTCAACATTCATGAATTCGGCAGCGTCCTGATAGGACATTTCTTCGACTGTGGTTAACAGGATCGCCTGACGTTCCTGCTCGGGCAGTTCGTCCAGGACGCGGTCAGCGTCACGAAGCTGCAAGCGGGCCATCTGATTGCTACCATGTCCATAGACGTCGCCAAGATCGTCCCAGTCAACATGATGACCACGGGTCTTGGTCCGGCGAACTTCCGAAATAAACGTATTAAACAGGATCCGGTGCAACCATGCTTTCAAGCTGGTGCCTTCCTCGAATTTGTCCTGTTTGCTGATAGCTTTAAGCAGGGTGTCTTGAACGAGATCATTTGCACGATCCTGAGTACCGGTCAGACGATACGCATGACGACGCAATGCTGGAACGTGATCTTCAATTTCATTCATTACCTGGCCCGACATCACAACCTCCGTTTTTTGTTGATGACCCAACCTAACAAAAATACTGAATAAACAAAGTAAAATCGTATACTTCACCTGATCAATACACTCTCAATACACAATATAAACAACCAATGTATTGTCATTAACATCATTATTATAACTAACCACATCACAATACATACGTTATTCACATTGATTATTTTACATATATTGATCAACGGACTTATTCTGATCAAAATCAGTATTGTGGTTGAGTTACGGAGAAAACAGCGGTAACGTCACTTACTCCAAAATTTCTGAAACCACCGGATATCAACGGTTTCCGTGACACCTTATAAGGACACGGATAAGCAAAGGAGCACAAAGTGCCCACGTCTAAACGGACCGAAAAGCTCCAAATTATGTTGGATGACGACGAGCTGAAGGTGATTGATGACTGGCGTTTCGAGCACAGAATGCCGACACGGGCAGCTGCGATCCGCGAATTAATTCGCCGCGGACTGGTATCTGAGGATGTTGATGCCCCTGATGTTGAGGGCAAAACCACCACAGATTTCCGTATCGAAGCCGAATAACGGCAAAAAAAGCGCCCGGAAAAATCGACCGGGCGTTTTTATTTCAATATTACAACAAATGTTCGCTTTAATATTTACCAGTTCCGGGCTTTATTTTGCCTCTTTGTTGCCTTGTTTGGCACTCTTGCTGGAAAAATAGTGGATATACCCGGCACCCAACAGACGGACAATTGCAAAAAGTCCGTAATATCGAATCGCCCGGGATAAAAAAATCGCGATAAAAAACAGCCAGAACGGATAATTCACACCACCGGCAGCCAATGCAGCAAGCTGCATCGGGGCTGGTGTAATGCTTATGATAAACACCACCCAGAATCCCCCCTCCTGGAACCGTTCTTTTAACTGATCGAATTGCTGGTGGCCGTTGCTCCAGTCCAGAAAGGGTGTAACAACATCGTCAAACACCCCCCAGGCCAGAAAATAAAGCACGACCGCCCCGATAACACTGCCGATCAATGTCACTGTTGCGATTTGAATGCCCCGTTTTCGCGAAAATGCCATCAGCGGGGCGATAATCACCTCGACCGGAATGGGAATGATCGTCGTTTCCAGAAAAGACGCAACACCGATACCGGCCAATCCACGTTTCCCCGCCGCCAGGGCATGTAATGGACGCTTTATTTTTTGCCAAATACCGGCAAAACTGGAAGCCGGGGCTGACGATACATTATTGTTATGGATGGTTCCGCTATGACGGGCGGCTCCGTTTTCTTCATCAGAACACTTTTTATTCATGAACGACCTGTTCTGTTTTGCCTAACACAAACGTTAAAACCCCGGCCATGACAGCCAGAACGCCATAACAGACGCTAAAATCAGAACGGCCCGCCTCAATTAATTGAGGCGGGCCGAAAAGCACCCTTGGACTAGCACGCGCCCGAACAGGTTGTGATGTCCGTTACTGAGCGTCAGGCTCGTCGTCGAGTGCATTCTGTGCCTTGTTAAGGGCTGCAATCGTCTCGGCCTTTACATCTTCCCATGTATCGGCGGACGCATCCTGTACGTCATCCATTGCTTCGCTGATGCTGTCTTTGGCATCTTCCCAGGCATCGGCCACAGCGTCCATTGCGTCGTCGCTGTTATCTGCGGCTGAATCTTTCATCTCGTCATATTTTTCGCCCAGAGCATCGGACTTGGATTTTGCCCAATCCATGAAATCTTCTTTTTGCTCGTAGGAATACTCCTTGGCATCTTCATATTCGTTTTTGGCATCGTTCTTCATTTCGGTCGCATCTGCCTTAACAGCATCATCCGTTTTCATCGTATCGGCGGAATCCGCATACGCCGGAATCATAACGGCCGAAGAAACCATAATAGTACCAGCCATCAACATTGCTTTACCAAGCATCACAACCTCCATTTTTTGTTTAAAAAGCGACGCCTTTATTTAACGTTGCTTACCCCTGATAACGGAATGGCAAAGATGATGTTCCCAAGCAGGTCTGTTTATTTCCTTGGAACTTCCCCCTTCACGCACGCGTTCTATAGGCAATCGTTCATCTGCTTTGAACGAACTACGATAAAAAATTCAGGAGTTACCAATGGCTCAGAGCAATATGCAGACCGTTGCCAAGGAATTACCGATTGAAACCGGTGTTGAACGCAAGGATCGCCGCAAACTTTCGGAAATGCTGACCCAGATCGTTGCATCGTCGCATGTTCTGTATGGTAAGGTTCGCGGTGTTCACTGGAACGTTGTGGGACCGAATTTCTATTCGCTGCACAAAATGACAGAAGAACAGTATGAAGACCTTCATACTGCCAATGATGACATGGCCGAGCGTATTCGTGCCATCGGCTTTACCGCGCCGACCGGCCTTTCAACCATGATCAAAAATTCGGTTGTCACTGACGAAACCGAACTTCTCAGCACCGACCAGATGGTTAAGGAACTGATCGAGGATCATGAAAAAATGGCCAAGCTGTTGCGCGAGGGTGTCACCGAAGCCGACAGCGTTGACGACCCCAAAACTGCCGACATGCTGACCGAACGCATTGGCGTACACGAGGAAGCAGCCTGGATGTTGCGCGCGACCCTTTCATAAGGGCAGCATTTATACAGGCGATGAACCGGCGCCACAAAGGCGCCGGTTTTTTTTACGACACTCGCAACGTAATATTTGGCACAGCAAAGCCACATTAGAGCATACTTCCTTTAATGGCAGTTTGCGGTTTTGGAACAGGCAGGGAGATCCCACAGGTGAATAACTCAGACCTCACCGGCAAGGTTCTTTTGTTGCTGACCCGTCACAAGGTCATCGACCGGTGGCGCCGCGACGGGGCACAAGCCCTGCGCAGCGTTTTTGAAAATGCGGGCTACCTTACAGAACTGGTATTCTGTGACGATCCCGATGCCATGATTGAACAAATCAAAACCAACACCCGGCCTGGCGACATTGTTGCCATTGGTGGCGGCGATGGCACCATAAATGCCCTGATTGACCCAATCTGCCAGTCTGGCACGATCTTGCTTGCCCTGCCCCTTGGCACGGCCAACGATTTTGCCCGCAGCCTGAAACTGCCTGATGACCCGATACAGGCCGCCCAGGCTGCCATTAACGGGCAGTTGACCCAGCTTGATATTGGCCGGGTAAATGGAAAAAGTTTTGTCAATGCGGCCTCTATCGGCGTTCCTGCCGATGCCCGCAAACGCATCAATCCCGACCTGAAACGCTGGACCGGTGCAATTAGCTATGCGATTGCCAACTGGCAAAGCTGGCATGAAATGACCCCGCTTGATCTGGACGTAACCTGTGCCGGGCATGACCGGCAACATCTTAAGCTGCGCCAGTTAACGGTTACCAACGGCCAGTATTTTGGCGGGGGCCTGCGCCCGCGTGAAAATAAACGCCTGGATGATGGCAAACTGCATGTTTTTGCCATTCGCGCCGACGTTGACACGCTGTCAGGCATGGATATCGGGGCGGCGCTGCTGTTTGGGTCGGTTGATGAATCGGAACTTGCACTGACAATGGAATGTGATGACATCCATATTGATTGTGCCGAACCACACCCGATTTTGGCTGACGGCGAAATCATCAGCAAATTACCCGCACATTTCACCCTTGAACGCGCGGTGTTGCCGGTTTTTGCCCCGGCAACCTTTACCGGCGACGTCAGCGTGCCTGACGATATCAGCGACAGCGATGCGCTAAACGATATAGCGACCGATGCCGAAGACCTTGCCATCCGCATGGAAGCAAGTTACGGCATTGCGCAAAGCAGCGCGCTGAAATCCATCTGTCATGATAATTCGCGGGTCCTGCGCGATATCATTCGCCAGCTTGAACTGGCTTTGCGCCCCTATGGCTTGCCGCTGTCATCCCCCGACCCGGATTTGCACAGCATGGAACAATTGCGTGACAAGGCTTTGTCGTGGGTTCTAAACGACCTTGACGTTCGTATGGCCGCGGGCCTTGGCAACCAGATCAACGCGCTTCTGGCCCTGTTTGAAGACTGCCCAATCGACAACAAACCCGACCCGGTCAAAAGCAACCTGATCGACCTGAAACAGGCACTGGCAAACATTCATACGGCCCTGGCCGACTTTCACGAAACTGCAAGCACCTGAAACCCCCGGACCACAACGCCTCATTAATCCAACCGGTCAACGAGGCCCTCTCGGTCGGGGGCTGGCTTCCATAAATCAAACGTAAGGAAGCCGACCAACATAATCTGATCTTTTGCGATATCAGCAAAAAGGCCGCCGGATATGCTCCGTGCGGCCTTTGATTTTTGCGGTAGTCAGCCAAAACTTAATCGGCAAGCCCGGCCAGGCTGCGGGCAAAGTTCCGCGCCTCGAACGGGCGTAAATCCTCGGCACTTTCGCCAACACCAATGGCATGCACCGGTTTGCCAAATTTTTCAGCCAGCGCCACAACCACACCACCTTTGGCCGTACCATCAAGTTTGGTAACAATCAGGCCTGAAACATTGGTCGCGGCGGAAAACAATTCGACCTGCGAATGGGCATTTTGCCCCGTTGTCGCGTCAAGCACCAGCAAGGTATCGTGCGGGGCGGTTTCATCGCGCTTATGGATCACCCGAACGATCTTTTTAAGTTCATCCATCAGATGGGCCTTGTTTTGCAACCGTCCGGCCGTATCAATCAGCAAAACATCCATGCCGTCACGCTGGGCCTGCTCGATCGCATCAAAGGCCAGTCCGGCGGCATCCGCCCCGGTATCACGCGAAACAACCGGGCATCCCGTGCGTTCGCCCCAAACCTTTAACTGCTCAACCGCAGCCGCCCGAAACGTGTCGCCTGCCGCCATCATCACCTTCAGGCCCTGATCCTTATAGGATTTCGCCAGCTTGCCAATGGTGGTGGTTTTACCCGACCCATTAACCCCGACCACAAGAATGACGTGGGGCTTGCGATTGGCATCAATCACCAGCGGGTGTGCAACCGGTTCAAGGATTTTAGCCACTTCCTGGGCTATGAATTCCTGAATCTCGGCAGAATCCACTTCCTTGTCAAAACGGGTTCGGGCAAGTTCTGCACTTAACTTTGCAGCTGTTGTCACACCCAGATCGGATGTAATCAGCAGATCTTCGAATTCTTCCAGCGCATCGTCATCAAGACGGCGCTTGGTAAAAATATCGGCAATGCCGGTGGTCAGTTTCGAGGAGGACCGTTTCAACCCGTCCTTTAGTCGGGCAAACCAGCTTTTTTTCCCCTCATCACTCATTCCATCAGCTCCGCAATCAATTTTCCATCTTCGTGGCCAATGACTTTTGCCTTGGCGATCGTGCCCGGTTCTATCACGCGATCCAGCACAACGGGAGCAAAATGCTCTGTATGGCCAGTATTTTCCTTTTCAACCAACACATCTTCGACCAATCCCACACGCGATTGTAAAAATGCCGTTAGTTGAATGTCGCCCGCGTCGCGCAGGGCCGCCGCCCGTTCCTTACGCTTTTCCTTGGCCACCTGTGGCATTTTCGCCGCTGGCGTACCGGGGCGCGATGAATAGGGAAACACATGCAAATAAATCAGCCCGCATTCTTCAACCAGGCGCAGGGTATTCTCGGCCATTTCATCGGTTTCAGTCGGAAAACCGGCAATAATATCGGCGCCAAAGGTCACATCCGGGCGCAATGCACGGACTTTTTGGCAAAAATCGATCACATCCTGGCGCAAATGGCGGCGTTTCATGCGCTTAAGCACCATGTCATCGCCCGCTTGCAGACTAATATGCATATGCGGCATCAGGCGCGGTTCGGTTTCAATCAGGCGGAAAATGTCTTCGTCAATTTCCACCGGGTCGACCGATGAAATACGCAAGCGCGGCAATTCCGGCACCTGGGCCAGCAAGCGGCGCGCCATTTGCCCCAAAGTGGGCTTGCCCGGCAGGTCATGCCCGTAGGATGTAATATCCACCCCGGTCAAAACGACCTCGGCATAGCCATTGGCAACCAGTTCGCGCACCTGGGTCACAATTTCGCCCAGTGGCACACTGCGCGAATTTCCCCGACCATAGGGAATGATGCAGAATGTACAGCGATGGTCACAGCCATTCTGAACCTGAACAAAGGCCCGCGCACGCCCTTCAAAACCCGACACCAGGTGGCTGGCGGTTTCTTCAACCGACATGATGTCATTCACGATCACGCGTTCATGGCTGATATCCATGAAGGTTTCGGCCTTCATTTTGGTATCATTGCCAAAAATGCGGTCGATTTCTTTCATCCCGGCGAATTTGTCGGGGTTTACCTGAACCGCACAGCCGGTCACGAAAATTTTGGCATCCGGGTTTTCGCGGCGCAGGCGGCGAATATTTTGCCGCGCCTGGCGTTCTGCCTCGGTCGTGACAGCGCAGGTATTGATGATAATCGCATCATCCAACCCTGCTGCCTTGGCGTGGTCGCGCATCACCTCGGACTCATAGGTGTTTAAACGGCAACCAAATGTAATGACGCGCGGCTCTGTCATGCTCGGCTTTCGAAGACTGGCGGTAAAAAGTAAAACGGAAACAAATTATTATATTCCGGCAAGCAAGGGCACCTGGCCCCAATGGTGCAAACCGGAAAACCCGGCAACGTTTAGCGTGCCCAGGCGCTGGTTACATACGCTTTTGAACAAATGATTGCAAGACCGGACGCCGGATGCTCCGCTATAGTTACCCACAGCAATCGGATGGCAACACCCCGGTAATTTTACGACCAACAAGGTGGCGGAAACCAAACATCGCCGTTCAACCAACTGAAATCACACTATAATTTTTAGATGCCAAAATACTGACATCGTAAGGCAGGGCGATCCCGGGCAAACTTTACACCCCGTATCGCCTTTGGCAACACTGCCATGCATTGTGCGGTGACGGGCGACCTTAGACCGCTATGACAATGGTCACCCGCACCCCAACGAATATGCGTGAAAACGATAGCGGCAAACCTGAACCAATCAGGTCATGCCAGCGGTTCAGGGGGCAACGGTTTCCGGCTCACCTTCATAAGGCAGGGCGATGCTGTATTGATCGCGCCCCCCCTGTTTGGCCCGATAAAGCGCACTATCGGCCCGATCAACAATAGAAGACGAGGTTTCATACCTTTGATATTCGGCGATGCCAATGGAAATGGTCATACTGCCAAAAGACGTGCCCGATGATTTCGCACGAATTTCGCGGGCACGCACGCGATTACCAAGGTCTTCGGCCAGAAACAGGGCTTCATCCAGCGTGGTTTGCGGCAACAACACCGCGAATTCGTCACCGCCATAGCGCGAGACCGTGTCCCGCCCCTTGATATTGGTTTTTAAAATACCGGCAATCAGCACCAGAATTTCATCGCCAACCCGGTGGCCGTAACGATCGTTCACCTGCTTGAACTGGTCAAGGTCGATCATCATCAGGCAGAAAGGTTCGCTGTCTTCGCCTTCGTCAACAGCATGGCATAAATCCGTCAGGATTTGTTCAAAATGCAACCGGTTGGAGACCCGCGTCAGCCCGTCGGTAAGGGATTGTTCCTGGGCTTTTTGCAGTTCACTTTGCAAATGTGCAATCTGCTGGTGATAGCTATCGAGCTGTTCTGCCAGTGTGCTAACGGTTTTCTGCACCTTGCGGGTATGGCGGGAAACGGCAGTTAGAAGATCTGACGGTTTACCATCCCGTCGCAAAACGGCGTCCGCTTCCTCAAGAACCTTGTGATAGATCCCCAATTCGGAACTGACAGACGCAATGCTTTGCTCGCTATTTTCAATAACGTCGGCAAAACTTTCCATGCCCTGTCGTAAAAAGTCAGTGGTGTGCCGATGCAGGATGTACCGGTAATACAGATCAAGCAGTTGTTTTTCGTCAATTGCCGTGCCCTGCTGGCGCGCGAGTTCAATCGACCGAACGATATCAGGATTATCATCGGCGAAAAAAACGAACCAGACATGAAACAGTTCCGGCACAGGGGCCAGATCATATTCGCGCAACGCATCAAGGGTCGCTGCGACTGTATCCCAATGACGAGATTTAAGAGGAGACACCGTTGTCACCTTGCATATGCTCCGCAGTACCCAAAACAGCATGTCGGTGCTGCACGACACAAACCGAAAAATCCTCATCCACGCCGTACTCTTCAGACGGACGAGTGATTATACATCAACTTGTATCGTGCGCACGAAATTGCCAGAAAAAAGGAAATTGATAAATACGGGGACTTACCCGCGAATCATTGTTCCGGCACCACGTTCGGTAAACAGTTCAAGCAAAACGGCATGAGGTGCCCGGCCATCAACAATAACCGCAGCCTCAACCCCGTTTTGAACGGCATCAAGGCAGGTTTCGGTTTTGGGAATCATCCCGCCCGAAATGGTACCATCGGCAATCATGGCATTGATGCTATCAACATTGGCATCACGCACCAGTTGCTTGTTCTTATCAAGAATGCCTTTAACATCAGTCAGCATATACAGGCGACGCGCGCCAACGGCCTTGGCAATCGCGCCAGCGGCGGTATCGGCGTTGATGTTATAGGTTTGCCCATCTTCCCCCACACCAATAGGTGCAATCACCGGGATGATGTCGGTATTGGTGAAACAATCAAGCACATGCGGGTTAACCGCCACCGGCTCCCCGACAAATCCCAGATCCAGCACCTTTTCGATATTGCTTTCGGGGTCGCGTTTGGTGCGTGTCAATTTTCGCGCCGTAATCAGGTGCGCGTCCTTGCCACACAGGCCAACACCCACACCGCCTGACGAATTGATGTTGGAAACAATTTCCTTGTTGATCTTGCCGGCCAGCACCATTTCAACAACGTCAATTGTTTGCTGGTCGGTCACCCGCAAACCATCAATAAATTCAGACTGAATGTTAAGTTCTTTAAGCATCTGGCCAATCTGCGGGCCGCCGCCATGCACCACAATCGGGTTCATGCCAACCTGCTTTAACAGCACCATATCCTGGGCGAACAAACGGGCCAGTTCCGGGTCACCCATGGCATGACCGCCATATTTAACCACGATTTTCTGGCCGTTATAACGTCGCATGTAAGGCAAAGCTTCCGACAGAACCTTGGCACGGGCCAAAGTCCGATACGCACTGGATTCGGAACTTTCGTCTTCGGGACGGATTTCTTCGCTCATAATGCTCCCCAATTCATGCAACGCGGCAGTCTATTAATTATAACAGGCTCGCAACCTCGGCACGCAATTCCGCAATGCCTGTGCTTTTTTCGCTTGAAGTTGCAAAAATCTGATTAAGGGCAGCAGGATGTTTTTTCAACGCTTCAACCACTTCGGCAATGCGTTTTTCCATCTGTCCTTTTTTCAGCTTGTCCGCCTTGGTCAAAACAACCTGATAAGACACAGCCGTTTCGTCGAGCATTTTCATCATTTCAAGGTCCGCACCCTTAAAGCCGTGGCGCGAATCGATCAGAACAAAAACACGTCGCAGCGTAACACGCCCGCGCAAATAATGGCGAATAAGCCCCTGCCAGCTGCGGACAACATCCTTGGGTGCCTGGGCAAACCCGTAACCTGGCAAGTCCACCAGGTTAAACGCACCATCCAGGTCAAAGAAGTTAAGCTGCTGGGTCCGACCCGGCGTGTTCGATGTCCGCGCCATATCCTTACGCGAACACAGCGCATTGATCAGGCTGGATTTGCCAACGTTGGAACGCCCGGCAAAACAGATTTCCACCTTGTCTTCGGTTGGCAGCTGCTCAAGTTTCGCAACCCCCAACATGAATGTAACCGGGCGCGTAAACAACATGCGCCCGGCTTCGATCTGCTTTTCTTTATAAGTCGGTACTGATGACAGCACCGGTATGTTTTCTTCGGTCATTTTTTTCCGTATCCGCCCTTTGGCGGCCCGAAGACGGGGGTCGTCAGACCCCCATCCGGTACATTATGTAGCGCTGCTGAAGAATCGACAGCGTGTTGTTCCAGGCCCAATAGATCACCAGACCTGCCGGGAATTTTGCCAGCATGAAGGTAAAGATCAGCGGAAGGAACATCATGATCTTGGCCTGGGTCGGATCGGCCGGGGCCGGGTTAAGCTTTTGCTGCAGGAACATGGTAATCCCCATGATCAGCGGCCAAACCCCAATCATCAGCATGTGCGGCGGTGTCCAGTCGATCAAACCAAACAGGTTGAACAACGTGGTCGGATCGGGTGCCGACAAATCCTGAATCCAGCCAAAGAACGGTGCATGACGCATTTCGATGTTCACAAACAGCACTTTATAAAGCGCAAAGAACACCGGAATCTGTACAACGATCGGCAAGCAACCCGATGCCGGATTGATCTTTTCACGTTTGTACAGGCCCATGATTTCCTGCTGCTGACGCTGACGGTCATCGGCGAACTGTTCGCGGATTTTCGTCATTTGCGGCTGCAGCTTTTTCATGCCGCTCATGGATTTGTAGGATTTGTTCGCCAGCGGGAACATTACCGCCTTGACCAGAACCGTAAAGGCCAGGATCGACAAACCAAAGTTGCCAATCACATGGTTGATCCACTGAAGGATCTGGAAGAACGGAATGGTCAGGAACCAGAACCAGCCAAAGTCAATCGCACGATCAAGCAGCTTGATGTCGTATTTGTCGGCATAGGCATCAAGAAGGTTATATTCCTTCGCCCCTGCAAACATATGGCTTTCCGAGCTGGCACTTGCCCCATTGGCAATGGTGCGCGCCGCGCCCAGATAATCGGCCTGGAATTTGTCGGTATTGTTGACACTGTGATGGCTGAAACGCGCGGTCAGGCTTTCGTCATTGGCAGGCGCCAGGGCAACCAGCCAGTATTTGTCGGTAATGCCAACCCAGCCGCCGGTCGATTTATTGCTAACCGTACCATCGTCTTCCATCAGGTCCTTGTAGCTGATTTCTTTCAGCGACCCGTCGATCACACCGACAGGACCTTCGTGAAGGATATAATAACCCGATGTATGGGGCAGACCACGACGCGAAATCAGACCATAGGGATAAAGCGAAACGTCCTTGCCGCTATCATTTTTGACCGACTGCTTCACCGAGAACATATAGTTTTCATCGATGGAAATCGTGCGGGTGAAAGTCAGGCCCTGGCCGTTATCCCAGCTAAGGGTTACCGGTTTTTCCGGGGTTAGCTTGTCGCTATCGGCGGTCCAGCGGGTATCATTGCCCGGCAGGGCAATATCACCGGCACCATCCGCGGCAACCCAGCCAAATTCACCAAAATACGCATCGTCCGACCCGGCAGGGTTCAGAACGTGGATCAGCGGGCTTTTCGGGTCTTCGGTTTCCCGGTAATCCTGCAACTGGATATCGTCAATCAGGCCACCGACCAGACGAATCGACCCCTGAACGCGCGGTGTATTGATAGCAATACGCGGCGACGACGCCAGGGCATCATCACGGTTGGCGACAGGCGCTGCGGTTTTACCACCAGGCGCAGACGGGGTCTGCGTCGATGAAGAAGGCTTCGGTGCAGTGGAATCAACATCCAGCTGCTCGCGAACCTGCGCCTCGCGAACCTGGGGATCAGGTTTGTGAGGGAAAAGGAATTGGAACCCGACCAGGATTACGACCGAAACCGCAATCGCAATCCAGAGGTTACGTTGTTCGTTCATCGCCTCTTTCCGCTTTCGTCCGGCGGCCATCGGCCTGACCGGCTGTTATTCTATCTATATGACGAAAGCGCCGAGGACCGAGGGTCTCTGTCCGGCGGCGCTTCTTTTCGTTCACAACCACAATCAGGCACAGGATCATAGCCATGTCCACCCCAGGGGTGGCACCGCATAATCCGTTTAAACCCGATCCAGCCACCTTTCAACGCCCCGTGTTTTGCCAAAGCCTCCATCATGAAGGCCGAGCATGTTGGCTGGTAACGACATTGCCACCCAACATAGGGAGATAAAACAAGCTGATAGCCCCGAACGGCGAGTTGCATGAGGCGCGCAAGAGGGCTCATTTTACCGAACCTCCTTTTGTCTGACGTTTGCCACCCTTGCCTTTATTCCGGCCCCGCACAGGGCGTGATCGGTCAGCAGGGGATGGTTTGGCGTCAGGTATGCGCCGCAAGGCAGTTCTCATGTCGTCAACCAGCGCATCAAAGGGCCGCTCGATGGTTTGATGCCGTCCTATAACGACATAATCCCATCCAGGCAAAGCCAGTTCTGCTGCCAACTGGTCGGCAACAGCACGCAAACGCCGCCGAACGCGATTGCGTACGACGGCCTTGCCCACCTTTTTGGTGACGGTAAAACCGATTCTGGCGAACCGGTCTTCTCCGGCGCTTTGGTCTTCCGGCTGGATCCCGGGACGCGGAGCGCCTTGCAGGATCAAACCGTCTGTTACCCATTTACGGCGGGTCCCGGCGACACGAAGAAACTCCGCGCGCTTTTTCAGGCGTTCCACCGTAACGGTCACAAGATTAAGCCGACAGACGCTTGCGGCCCTTGGCGCGGCGTGCGGTAATCACGCGGCGGCCACCGACGGTCGCGTTGCGGGAACGGAAGCCATGACGGCGTTTCCGTACGAGTTTGCTGGGCTGGTAGGTGCGTTTCACTGCACATACTCCGTTCTAATGAAGGTAATCCAATAAAATTCAAGGTCCGCTGTATAGGGCTTCCCACCTGCGCTGTCAATCACACCACCGCCTTTTATCCCCGAAATCCGGCAATAGCGGCGGGTTTTGTTAAGCGCAGTATCGATTTGGAACGCAAGGCCGCAGTGGATAAGGGGCTTATGGGGTAAAGTCAACGTGATTTCGCTTTAATTGCCGAATACCCCGACGAATCGCGCCCTGAAAACCAGACGAACAAACCCGGGCAACCTGTTTCACCCATAGATAGAAAATCCGGGTTTTCGGCCAGGGCAACACACTGCCAATCGGGCAACCCGCACAAGGATTCGCCCGCCACCAATCACCCACAATCAGGACGATTGCGTAGCGGGTCGGCAAAAAAACACATGACGAGGACACGAACGGGCCTGGCCCGCCGCCTGCTGCCTTAAACACATGACCATCCCATACGCCTATCAGGCTGCCTCGTGGTTAATCCTCGGTGTTATCGCCACGCAAACGGTCCAGCGCGCGCCTTTCGGCCTTGGTCGGGCGCCCACTACCCGTTTCACGAATGGCAACTGTAGCGGTGCGAATATCGGCGTCTGCATCCTGCTTTTTTATACGCGGCGGGGATTGATCCTCGTACAGGGTCTGTGCCTCGGGCGCGGGGCCACGCCGGGTGCCCACTGCAACAATTTCTACAATGCGAATATGCGGCCCCTGGAAAAACTGGAGTCGGTCCCCCGGGCCTACCGCCACACTGGGTTTTGAAACTGTATTGCTGTTCAAAACAATATGCCCGCCCTGACACGCCTTGCTGGCAAGCGAGCGCGTTTTGAAAAATCGCGCAAACCACAGCCACTTATCAATGCGGACCTTGCCGCCATCCTGTTCGGCCATTGCCTTTTCCTGTTTAAAAACAATTTCGGCCTGCTGCGAAAACCACAACAGGCCGAAATCCTGATCATTGCTGCCTGCGAGGGCTTAACCCTTGGCGGCGAGCATTTCCTTAAGTTTCGCAAACGGCGAATCTTCGTTGATCTCGTTATTTTTTGCGGCAGCCTGATGGGGCTTGGCGTTGTTGCGGCCATGACCACCCTTTGGTGCGGCTTTGGGGCCGCCCTTGGCATGGCGCGGACCACCCCGCTGGCCGTTGTTGCGGTTACCTGCCCCGCGACCTTCACCACGGCCATCTGCACGCCCTTCGGCACCAGCACCCGAACCTGCGGCCTGATTGCGCGGGCCGCGGTTATTTTGCCCGGGCTGATGGCGCTTGCGACGATCAACGCGTACGAAAAATTTCACATCTTCGTATTCGTCATCGGCAGTTTCAGCCGCGACTGCATCTGCGCTATCGGCATTTGCGGCAACATCCGAACCAACGGCATCCGATTCGCCCGATGACGCAACATCGGCTTGTTCAGCATCTGTTGTTGCAACAGATGCCTCACTGCCCTCCGCGGCATCGGCTTTATCTGCCACAACCACGTCCGAGTCGGTCAAGGCGGCAGTGTCAGCAACCGGTTCCGGCGCGGCTTTTTTCACCTTGACGATTTCCGGGCGCCAGCCCAAAGCCGCAAACACACCTTCGGCCTGTTCAACCGTGCAGCCCAGCAACGAAAGAAGATCAGGGTCCGGGCGGACCTTGCCATCATTTTCGCGGGCTTTCTGGCGCAGCAGGGCTGCAAACCGTTCGAGCATATCAACACGGGCAGCAAGCGGACCGACCGGCATATAGCCGGCAGCCAGATAAAAGCCCTTGGAATTGCTACGATCATTGAGAACCGATGTCCGGCCTGCCGGCGGCAGTTCGGGCAGTTCTTCCAGATCGCGGGAAACGGCCCACAAAATGCCGCGCAACTCGACCGGGTCCGGCTTGAGCGCGTCAAGCACATGCACCGTTTCCACACCCAGACGCACGCCCAGCTTTGCCAAGGCCTTGCGATCCTCGTCGGTCAGATCCTTGATCAGACTTTCAAGTTCGGAGCGCGGAACACAGCCCAGACCTTCGTTAAGCTGGAACAGCAACCCGCGAATCGCCCCTGTCATCTGACAGTCACGCAAGCGGGTTAACATTTTAAGACGGGTTTCAATATGGCTGTTCAGCCATGTCTGAAGCCGTACCCGCACCCGTTCCCGGGTAGGGCCGTCAAAAAATTCGCTGTCGATAACGCTGATTTCGGGGCTCAGCACCGTGTCGCCCTTTTTAAGGGTGCCAACAACGGAGTCGTGCCAAAGGATCTCTAGTTTGCCATTCACGGCGAACTGGTTATCCTCGTCCGTTTCCAGTGTTTTGACACGCTGGGCAATTTCGCCACTCAGCGCACGACGGGCGGCACTGGCGATTGCCTTGCCTTCAAAGGCGGCGTCGGTTTCATCGGCAATGAAACGGAATCCTTCCAGTCGGCCGACGAATTCACCTTCGACCTGGACTTCACCATTCGCAGTGATGGTAGACATGAGTTCAGACTTGTCCTTGAGACTTTTCAATAAAACCGAGGTCCGGCGATCCACAAACCTTTGGGTCAACCGTTCATGTAGCACATCTGACAGCTTATCCTCAATGGCGCGCGTTCGTTCCTGCCAATGTATCGCATCATCAAGCCAGTTATGCTTGTGCGAAACATATGTCCAGACCCGAATACCCGCCAAACGCGATGACAGCTGATCGATATCACCATCATAACGATCCATACGCAAGACCTGTTCGCCCATCCAGTCAATTGGCAGCTTGCTTTTTGGCTGACAAAGGAACTGATAGATGGCCGAAAGCAGACGCGGATGGGCGTCAGTATGGATATTCCGGAAGTCTGGAATCTGACAGACTTCCCATAATAGCCGCACCCGGTCCGGGGACCGTGTGATACGGGCTATATCTTCTATATGCGCGAGATAATCCAGCATGATTTCGTCAACAGGTTCACGAACCCGGATCAATGTTGGATTATCAGGCAGGCGGCGCAACGATTTTTGCAAGCCGTCAATCGACCGGAAATCAGGCCGGGATGACCGCCAGTAAACCTTCGCCAACGGCTCAAATTCGTGTTCTTCAATCTGCTCGATAATATCAGGGTCGATACCAGACAGATTACCCGTGACACCAAAACTGCCGTCATTCATGTGGCGCCCGGCACGCCCGGCGATCTGGGCGGTTTCAGCCGCACTTAAACTGCGGTGAAACTGACCGTCAAATTTTGACAGCGCAGCAAAGGCCACATGCTGCAAATCCAGATTAAGGCCCATGCCAATGGCATCGGTGGCAATCAGATGTTCGACATCGCCATTCTGGAACATCTCAACCTGGGCATTGCGCGTGCGCGGACTTAGCGCGCCAAGCACCACCGCCGCCCCGCCCTTCTGGCGGCGCACCAGTTCGGCCACGGCATAAACTTCCTGGGCAGAAAATGTAACAACGGCGGATTGCGATGGCAGGCGCTGTATTTTTTTCGGCCCCGAATAGGTCAAGGTCGAAAAACGTGCCCGTCTGTCAAATTCAACATTCTCGACCAGTTGCCGGATCACAGGGCGAATGGTTTCGGCCCCCATGAACATGGTTTCATAGCGCCCGCGCGCATGCAAAAGGCGATCGGTAAATACATGGCCGCGTTCCGGGTCCGCGCACATCTGGATTTCGTCAATCGCCATAAAATCAACCGGCATGTTCACCGGCATGGCCTCGACCGTACACAGATAATATCTGGCGTGTGGCGGCAGAATACGTTCTTCGCCCGTAATCAGGGCGACGGCCCCCTTGCCCACCTTGGCAATGGCGCGGTCATAATTTTCGCGCGCCAGCAAACGCAACGGAAAGCCAATCATACCCGTGGTATGCGCCAACATCCGTTCCATGGCCAGGTGGGTCTTGCCGGTGTTGGTCGGCCCCAGAACGGCAAGGATGCGGGGACCTGATCGGGTTGAAATCTGCATTAAACTCTTCCAGCAGGCGGTTACCCGATACGGGAACCACCGGTCTTAGCGCTTTTCAACACTTTGCCCGCACAAAGTCAAGTATTCTGCCGTTTTACCCTGCCCCGTTGCACAAGAACGGTTTTACGCCCCGATACAGGCATTTCTATGCTGTTCATTGTCGATATGCCCATCACATTGCCCCTAATACGCAACAGACATGCACAGCCCCGCATGATCGTTTTGTGGCACCACGACGTTACACGGATAAATTTGTGCGCGAAAACAAACCCTATGGTAGATTTTAACGGAACAACAAACACCCAAAGACACATGGGCAACGAAGCAGGTTTAAATCGGGGCACGTAGCTGTTTATGACTTTCGCCTTCAGTAATAGAAAAAAACTATCGAAAGTTAATAAATTTGTGAATTCACTTTAAAATACTGCATTGCTAGAGTTGCCGAAGTGAAGAGATTGCATCCCGAAATATGCAGTGCGGTCACAAAAAAATTCGCAGTTAAACGGCACAGGGTCCAATCGCCATTTGCCGGTAAATTAGTCAACGAAGCCATGATCGGAGATTAAGATGGATGGAAACGGTAAGAATACAGCCGGTAAATGCCCGGTAATGCACGGCGCACATACCTCTACCGGTGAAACCAACACGGATTGGTGGCCCAACGCCCTGAACCTGGACATTTTGCACCAGCACGATACCAAAACCAACCCGCTGGGAACGTCCTTTAGCTATCAGCAGGCGCTAAAAGGCCTTGATGTTGACGCCCTGAAAAAAGACATGCATGCCCTGTTGACCGACAGCCAGGAATGGTGGCCGGCCGACTGGGGGCATTATGGTGGCCTGATGATCCGCATGGCATGGCATTCGGCCGGGTCCTACCGCCTGGCAGACGGGCGGGGTGGTGGCGGCACCGGCAACCAGCGCTTTGCCCCGCTTAATTCATGGCCTGACAACGTAAGCCTGGACAAGGCACGCCGTCTGTTATGGCCGCTCAAGAAAAAATACGGCAACAAGGTCAGCTGGGCCGACCTTTATATTCTGGCAGGGACCATTGCCTACGAATCGATGGGATTGAAAACATTCGGTTTTGCCTTTGGCCGCGAGGATATCTGGGCACCGGAAAAAGACACCTATTGGGGCGCTGAAAAAGAATGGCTGGCCCCCAGTGATGGCCGTTATGGCGACGTTGAAGACCCCACCACAATGGAAAATCCGCTTTCAGCGGTACAAATGGGCCTGATTTATGTGAACCCGGAAGGGGTCAATGGCAGCCCGGACCCGATGAAAACAGCGGCACAGGTTCGCGAAACATTTGCCCGCATGGCAATGGATGACGAAGAAACCGCAGCCCTGACAGCCGGCGGCCACACCGTTGGTAAAACCCATGGTAATGGCGATGCCAGCCGCCTTGGCCCCGAACCCGAAGCCGCCGACGTTGATGCCCAGGGCCTTGGCTGGGCCAACCCGAACGGCAAGGGCGTTGGCCGCGACACCATCACCAGTGGCATTGAAGGGGCGTGGACGACCAACCCGACCAAATGGGATAATGGTTATTTCAAACTTCTGTTCGGTTATGAATGGGAACTCAAGAAAAGCCCGGCTGGTGCATGGCAGTGGGAACCGATCAACATCAGGGAAGAAGACAAGCCGGTCGATGTCGAAGACCCGTCCATTCGTTGCATGCCGATCATGACCGATGCCGATATGGCCATGAAGGTAGACCCGACCTATCGCCAGATTTGCGAACTTTTTGCCAATGACCAGGAATATTTTTCCGACGTTTTTGCCCGCGCGTGGTTCAAACTGACCCACCGTGACATGGGCCCGAAAGCCCGCTATTTTGGCCCGGACGTTCCGAAAGAAGACCTGATCTGGCAGGACCCGATCCCGGCGGGCAGCACCAGCTATGACGTTGCAGCCCTGAAAACGGCAATTGCCAATAGCGGACTGAGCCTTTCGGAAATGGTCACAACCGCATGGGACAGCGCACGCACCTATCGCGGATCGGACATGCGCGGCGGTGCCAATGGTGCCCGCATTCGTCTGGCTCCGCAAAAAGACTGGGCTGGTAACGAACCGGCACGCCTTGCCAAAGTTCTGGGTGTGCTTGAACCGATTGCAGCCCAACATGGCGCAAGCCTGGCTGATACCATTGTGCTGGCCGGTAATGTTGGCATCGAACAGGCCGTGAAAGCCGCCGGTTTCAATGTTGATGTACCTTTCAGCCCGGGTCGCGGCGATGCCAGCGATGAAATGACCGATGCCGATTCGTTTGATGCCCTCGAACCGGTACATGACGGCTATCGTAACTGGCTAAAAGCCGATTATGCCGTCAGTGCCGAAGAAATGTTGCTTGATCGGACCCAATTGATGGGCCTGACGGCCCCTGAAATGGTGGTTCTGGTTGGCGGGATGCGTGTTTTGGGCACCAACCACGGCGGCACCAAACATGGCGTTCTCACTGACCGTGAAGGTACGCTTAGCACCGATTTCTTCGTAAACCTGACCGACATGGCAAACACGTGGAAACCGGCGGGCAAAGATGTCTATGAAATCCGCGACCGTACAACCGGTGCCGTAAAATGGACAGCAAGCCGGGTCGATCTGGTCTTTGGTTCCAATTCCATATTGCGTTCCTATGCCGAACTTTACGCACAGGACGATAATGGCGAAAAATTCGTAACCGATTTTGTCGCCGCCTGGACCAAGGTTATGAACGCAGACCGTTTTGACCTTGCCTGACAGTAATATCTGACATCAGTGCCCTATCCTTACATCCTTTATCCCTGCACCGCCCGCCGGTGCAGGGATTTTCTATAGGTAACGAACAACAACGGGGCGGCATCACATGCCGCCCCGATCCTTTCCCGGATAAAACCGCTATGATCTGCGCAGGGTCAGATCAATGATTGCGCATTTTCTCGGCATAGTCCTTTAGCTGCCGTCGCGCGGCCATAAAACTGTTTTTCAGCGCGATATAGACGTCCTCGTGCGCATGGTCGGCACTGTCGCGTTTGACCATAATTTCCTTTCCCGGAACGTTAATTCCAAAATGGACAGAATATTGCGTGCGCGCATGGGATGAATGGGGCTTTTCAATAACCACATGGCACGATGTCATGCGGTCGAAGGTTTCTTCCAGTTTCTCCACCTTAAAACGAATACGCTCGTCAAGCGCATCGGACTGATCAACATCACGATAGGTGATTTGCACGGGAACCTTCATATAGGGCCTCCTGTTTAAGGCTTGGACGTTCACAAGACTTTGCGCCTTGCATTTTATCCGGGATGACGCCCATCCCGGGGCAGGACCGACACCCTGTTTGCGGTGCCGGGAAAAACCATCTTTAATATAGATGTAGGATACAGGGCTTGCGCTGCAAGATGTGTTGACGCATATCAAGCAGATTAAGGTCGCGGGGGATATAATCGTATCCCTTGTAAATTGATGGTAAGTCCATTGATCCCAAAGGAGAAAACAGAGGTCATGACGGAAGAAAAAATGCGGTTCGAGGCCGAGGTCAGCCGCCTTCTCGACATCGTTGTCCACTCGCTTTATTCCAATAAGGACATCTTCCTGCGCGAGCTCATTTCCAACGCATCCGATGCGTGTGACAAGCTGCGCTACGAAGCCATTGGCAACCCGGAACTGATTGCCGGGGACAGCGAATTTAAAATTCGCCTGATGACAGATAATGTCCGCAACGTTCTGACCATCATTGATAACGGCATTGGCATGAACAAGGCCGATCTGGTGGAAAACCTGGGCACAATCGCCAATTCGGGCACGGCAAAGTTTGTTGAAGCCATGACCCAGGCCAAGGACGCGAAAAAAAGCGTCGATCTGATCGGGCAGTTCGGGGTTGGTTTTTATTCAGCCTTCATGGTTGCCAACAAGGTGGAAGTCATTACCAAAAAGGCGGGTGACAGCCAGGCCTGGAAGTGGACATCGGATGGCAAGGGTGAATACACCATCGCCGAAACCGAAATGGAAGGCCGCGGCACCCAGATCACACTGCATCTGAATGATGATGCCAAGGATTTCACCGAAGAACACCGCCTGCGCCACATCGTTAAAACCTATTCCGACCATATCGGCATTCCGGTTGTGCTGATGAAGGCCGATGGCGATGACGAAACCCTGAACGAAGCATCGGCCCTTTGGACGCGCCCGAAATCGGAAATCACCGACGAGCAGTACAAGGAATTTTACAAACACAGCTCGCACGCGTTTGATGAACCCTGGAAAACCATCCACTATCAGGCCGAAGGTGCCATTGAATATACCGGGCTTCTTTATATCCCGACCATGCGCCCGTTCGATTTGTATGATCCGTCACGCACCAATCACCTGAAACTTTATGTGCGCAAGGTTTTCATCACCGAAGGTGCCGACGAATTGCTGCCGCCGTGGTTGCGGTTTGTATCGGGTGTGGTTGACAGCCAGGACCTGCCGCTTAACGTTTCGCGCGAAATGTTGCAGGACCACCCGCTGCTGACCAAAATCAAAAACGGCCTGACCAAAAAACTGCTTTCGGAACTTGAAAGCAGTGCCAAAAAGGACACCGAAGGTTACAACACCTTCTGGGAGGCCTTTGGCTCGGTCGTGAAGGAAGGGCTGTATGAAGATTATACCAATCGTGATCGTATCCTGAAGCTGGCCCGGTTCAAATCATCGAAGGTCGATGGCTGGACCAGCCTTGAAGATTATGTCAGCCGGATGAAAGAAGGCCAGAAGGCCATCTATTATATCAGCGGTGAGGATGTGGATGCCCTGCGCCGCAGCCCGCAGTTGGAAGGATTCGATGCCAAGGGCGTTGAAGTCCTGCTATTGACGGACCCGGTTGATGAATTCTGGATGCCGTCTGTCGGCCAGTTTGACGAAAAAGACTTCAAATCTGTCACCCGGGGCGGTGCCGATTTGAATGACGTCAAAACCGATGAAAATGAGGCCGACAAAAAAGACGACGCCGACGAAAAACCGGTGAGCGACGCCGAACTTGATACCCTGATTGCCGCGATCAAAATTGCGCTGGGTACCAACGTGAAAGATGTTCGCGAATCCGACCGTTTAACCAGTTCTGCCTGCTGCCTGATCGCCGATGAAAGTGACATGGACCTGCGGATGGAACGGCTGATGAAACAGCATAACCGGGTTGACGATGTCAGCACGCGCATTCTGGAAATCAACCCGAAACACAGCCTGATCAAAAAGCTGTCCGGTGTTGCCAATGCCGATGCCAAAGCTGATATCCTGAATGACGCTGCCCTGCTTTTGCTTGATCAGGCCCGTATTTTAGAAGGCGAAGCCCTGCCCGACCCGGTCGCCTTTGCCCGTCGCCTTGATCTGGTAATGGAAAAGGGGCTGGGCCAATAAGGCATCGGCCCATACGAAACCCTTAAAATGAAGTGGCGCGTTCCCCAACGCGCCACTTTTTTAATATTTAAGGTTGTATTAATCGGCATTTACAAACACAGGAGCCCCGGATGAAACGCCTTGAAAACAAAACCTGTGTCGTTACCGGTGCTGCGCGCGGCATCGGTGCCGCCATTTGCCGGGCTTTTATCAACGAAGGTGCAAATGTCATCGCCACCGATTGTGACGAAACAGCCCTTCAGGCTTTTGCCCGCGAAACAAAATGCACGCCCGTTCACCTTGATGTTGGCTGTGAAAAAGGCTGGCAGAAACTGGCAAAGGCGGCGCCGGAAATCGATGTTCTGGTCAATAATGCCGGCATCACCGGTTTTGAAAATGGTGTGGTTGCCCATGACCCCGAACATGCCAGCCTTGCCGACTGGCAGGCCGTTCATCGCGTTAATCTTGACGGAACATTTCTGGGTTGCCGATATGCCATTGGCGCCATGCAAAACCGGCCTTCCGGATCGATCATAAATATCTCATCGCGGTCCGGCATGGTCGGTATTCCCCTGGCTGCCGCTTATGCCGCCTCAAAGGCTGCTGTTCGCAACCACAGTAAAACGGTTGCGCTTTATTGTGCCCAGAAAGGGTATAATATTCGCTGTAATTCCATTCATCCTGCCGCCATTTTAACACCCATGTGGGAACCCATGCTGGGTACTGGCCCTGACCGCGAAACACGGATGGCAGCCCTTGTGGCCGATACACCGGCCAAACGGTTTGGCACCCCCGCAGAAGTCGCCGCCGTGGCCGTGATGCTGGCATCGGACGAGGCTGCCTATATGACAGGAGCCGAACTTACCATTGATGGCGGCCTGCTGGCTGGGTCGGCTGCGGTGCCCGGTGCATAATTAAATTTTACCCAACCTGTTTTAGCAGCAGCAGTCTTAAGGTTATATCATGACCTTTGCGGCAAAGTGCGCCCATGACCGACACATTCAGGAACCAAAACAGATGATGAACTGGCAAAAACTGCTGTCCCCGGCCCGGTTGGGCACCCAACATTCATCTGTGGGAACCTTTGGCCGGTCCGATTTTCATAAAGATTACGACCGGATCATTTTTTCATCGGCCTTTCGCCGCCTGCAACGCAAAACCCAGGTTCACCCCCTGCCTGAAAACGACAATATTCACACCCGGCTGACCCACAGCCTCGAGGTTTCCTGTGTTGCGCGGTCAATGGGGCTGATGGTGGGGCATCGTCTGGCGGAAAAACAGCATCTTCCCGATCATGTCGAGGCCGATCATTTGGCCGCAATCAGCCAGGCCGCCGCCTTGGCCCACGATATTGGCAACCCGCCTTTTGGTCATGCCGGGGAATATGCCATTCGCCAATGGTTTGCCGAAGCCGACGAAAAATTCCTGGCGCCTCTGTCCGATGGTGAACGCGCCGATTTACTGACATTCGAGGGCAATGCCCAGGGTTTTCGGTTGCTGACCAACAAACGCACCGGCCTGCATGATGGCGGTATGCGCCTGACCTATGCCACCCTTGCCAGTTTCATCAAATATCCGTGGACGGCAATTGACAGCCCCTTTCCCGAAAAGCGCAAATTCGGCGCGTTTCAACAGGAAGCCCCGATGCTGGCAAAGGTGGCGGACGTCACCGGTCTGATCAGGCGGGGAGAAAATTGTTATGCCCGCCACCCGCTGGTTTATCTGGTCGAGGCGGCAGACGATATTTGTTATGCCCTGATCGATATTGAAGACGGGATCGAACTGGAACTGGTTGATTTTCAGGTATTTGAGAACCTGATCATGCCATGCATCCATGATGTACCAGGGGAATATCACCGCGAACAAAACGTTACGCGAAAAATGAACTTTCTGCGGGGGCGCATCATGACCGGGCTGCTTGCCGCGACCAGCGATGCCTTTATTGCCAACGAAGAACAATTGCTGGCGGGCGAAATGACGGGCGAACTTCTAAGCCATGTTGATGGCCCCTATAACGATATGATTTTACGGGCCAAGGAATTTTCCGAACAGCAGATCATTTTGAACCGCCGCAAGGTTCAGATCGAGGTTGGTGCCTTTGCCTGTATCGAAGTCTTGCTGGAAACCTTTTGTCGCACGGCACTGGAAATTCATCAGGCGCATAGCGAAAGCGAATTATCCTATCGCGCCGCACGGGTGCGTGAACTGATTGGCCGCGATGATTTACCAATCGGTGGCGGGCTTTATGATCTTTATCTGTCGATACTCGATTATATTTCCGGCATGACCGACGATTTTGCAGCCCGCCTGACCCGTGATATTGGCGGTTCGCAAGGGCGATAATTGCAACACACTGATCACGGCATAATATGGCACCACCCAATACCAGCATCGCTTCGAAGGACTAAACCATAAAAAAAACCCGGCACATATGACAGTGCCGGGTAACATGTCTGGTCCATTTTCGCCGTATCAGAACGTGCGATCGCCGAACGCGTTCTGGATCTTTTTGTCGGTATTATACTGGCTTAGCGCATAAACCGCCCAGATCGCAGCCGGAATCCAGCCCAGAAGGGTGATTTGCAAAATCAGGCAGATAATCCCGGCAAAAGGCCGCCCAATGGTAAAAAACAACAGCCACGGCAACAATAAAGCAATCAGTAAACGCATTTCATATCCCTTGTTCAAATGCGGAACGGTTTTTTCCCATTCCATACAGATTAATCACGAAACCGCAGGCGCAACATTGTTAAAATATCAATCTCCTCGCGGCGCTATATAAGCGATAAAATTTGGCAAGTTTAGGGCTGTTTAGCCCTGATTTCAGACCTTTAGGCTTGCTGCAGCCTGCCCGACAAATACAGTATCAGGACAACGCCACTGCGGCCCCTGTTGTCATTCACTATCGGACTTACCCGTGCCAAACAGACCTTTAACCGCATTTCCCACGGCATTCGCTCCATTTTTTAACGAACTACCGCCATCTGTGCCCGATCCGGCGGTTCCCGACGTTCCCAGTGCCCCCAGCGGGGCCGTCAGGCTTTTGCTAAAATCACCAACACCCTGCATCAAACCGTCCATATTCAACTTTGAAACCGAGTTAATCACGGCACCGTTCATCGCCGATAAAATTTTCTCGGCAACCTGTGCAGGCGTTGCCCCGTTACTGTCGCGGCCGATATCGGTCAAATGCAGGTCAGGCAACGACGTTGACAGCTTTTTCCCACCGAGGAAACTGGCCGAAATTGCCACAGAGCCATTCTGAATATACACGTGATCAATGACAACACGGGTGCCACTTTGATCCTCGTTGATTTGTTTGGCATCCTTGGTCGCATCATCACCGGCCGGCCCGGAAACACGACTGATAAAACTTTCAACATTGCGCTGGATCGTCGCAATATTGGATGTGTTATCGCCGACCTCGTAAATGATCGACGGCGCATCGATCATAACCTTTTCAACATGAATAACAGGCTCGGTCAGTGACGATCCATCAATCACAACCGAAATATCCCCTAGCGAAAAGGCCTGCTCGCTATAAAATCCATCCGGATTACCAATTTTCAGACCTTTGATCTCGGCGGTGTTCTGGGTGGTTTCAATCTTAACGGCATCAACGCTAACCTCGGCCTGGGTCACCCGCGTTCCGGCTTCCTCGATGGTCGATTTCACAATCGAATCAAGGTTGGCATAAAGATAAACAAGAAACCCGACAACGATCAGCACAATGATCGTCAGGCCAATCAGGATTTTACGCATATCATTTTCCCACTTCCGGAAATACTGGACGAACCGGCATAATATCGAGCACAGGATTATTACGCCAAAGGCCCAACCGCTATTTCCTCTCCCCAAACCGGGGGAAAGTTTCCCATAAAAAAAGCACAGGAGGAAGAAAAATCCGCTGTTTCAAGCAGATACCTCGCCTGTGCTTCTTTTTGTATCGCGGCAGCCTTTGTACCGGTTCCTGACCACAAGAACCGGTTAATCTGCAAATATCAAACGTTGAACTCGGCAATGACCGGCGCATGATCCGACGGTTTCACCCAATCACGCGCAGTATCGTATACTGATGCCCTGGTGACTGTTCCGGCCAGTTCCGGTGTCATCCAAACATGGTCCAGCCGTCGGCCCTTGTTCGAGACCCGCCAGTCGCGTGACCGATAGCTCCACCAGCTAAACAGTTTTTCCGGTTCCGGGTAAATTTCACGCACGGCATCAATAAAATCGCCGCTTTGACGAAAACGTTCCAGCGCTTCCACCTCGACCGGGGTATGGCTGACCACTTTCAAAAGCTGCTTGTGCGACCAGACATCATTTTCCGACGGGGCAATGTTAAAATCCCCAACCAGCACGGCTTTACGTTCACCGGTCTGGCGGCGTTCTGTCCACCACTGGGTCATTTCCTGCAAAAATGACAGTTTATGCGCGAATTTTTCATTGATGGTAACATCAGGTTCATCCCCACCGGCGGGGATGTAAAAATTATGCACTTCAACACCATTTTCAAACACCGCCATACAATGACGACGGTCTTCCTTGCCGCAAAAATGCTTAATTTCAGTGCCGGTAAATGGCATTTTGGAAATAATCGCCACGCCGTTATAGGATTTCATTCCATGCACGTGGCGGTGTTTATAGCCCAGTGCATCAAAGGCCTCGTGGGGGAAATGCTCGTCGGGGCATTTTAATTCCTGCAAGCACAACACATCGGGCTGCTGGTCGCGCAAAAACTCTGCCACCTGGTCGATGCGCAAGCGCACCGAATTGATATTCCAGCTTACGATTTTCAAAACCGGCTCCGTTATTGGGGTTACTCAGGTTATTTCAATGTCACCGACAGTGAACCAACATTTTCAATCACCAGGTCCATGCGGTCGCCACGGACAACCGCACCAACACCTTCGGGGGTTCCGGTATAAAGCAAATCGCCCGCTTTAAGTTCGATCAGGGTGGAAAGATGAACCAGCGCATCAATCGCCGGCCAGATCATTTTGGCGGTTGTATCATTCTGGCGCACGGTATCGTTAACCGACAGCTTCAAATTGGTGTCAGCCGGGGTACCACAGGCAGCTTTGGGGCGAATGGCGGAAATCGCGGCACAATCATCAAATGATTTGCCCATATCCCACGGCAAGCGGCGCTCCTTAAGGTCGCCCTGCACATCGCGGCGCGTCATATCAAGGCCGCAGGCATAGCCAAAAATTGCCGCTTCAATTGCCGACCGGTCCAGATCCTTGCCACCCGCACCCAGGGCAACAACCAGTTCACCTTCATAATGCAAATCCTGCGTGGCAGAAGGATAAGCCAGATCGCCGTCACCAACCTTCAGGCAATTTGCCGGTTTCATGAAAATACAAGGTGGCGTACTGGCCGGGTCCGACCCCATTTCACGCACATGATCGGCATAGTTTTTGCCAATACAAAAAATACGATTTACCGGAAAAACATCGTCGCTGCCGTCAACCGGAACAGTCGTAACATCGGCAGGTGCAAACAAATAGGCCATTGGGGGAACTCCCTGAGAGACATTTATCCCCCAGTGATACCGAAGCCTGTGGCAAAAGGAAATGGCGCAACGTTCAAATTCGCCACACCCCTGTCAGGATATGTCAGGAGGAGCGATTAATTTACCTGACCACCCCAACCTGCCCGCCCCAAAATGACCCGATACATTTTACCCCGACGGATCAGCGGCATAAAAAAAGCCCGCCGTCTATCATTGCGGCAGGCTTTTGGCAGTTGATATTGATAGAGACCTGAAAACAGAACCTGTGTTTTACAGTAACCCTTCAATCACGCGGTCGGGCGGGGTATGTCCATCGACAAAGGTTTTAATGTTAATCAGCACCTTTTCGCCCATATCAATGCGCCCCTCGATGGTGGCCGACCCCATATGGGGCAACAGCACGGCATTGTTAAGTTCGATCAGTTTCGGGTTTACCGCAGGTTCATGTTCAAACACATCCAGCCCGGCCCCGGCAATTTCCTGATTGGACAACATCCGCGTCAGCGCGGCTTCGTCAACAATTTCACCGCGTGCGGTGTTAACCAGAATGGCGTGTGATTGCAAAAGCTTTAACCGCCGCGCCGACAGCAAATGATAGGTCGCCGGTGTATGCGGGCAATTGACCGATACCACATCAACATGGGCCAGCATCTGGTCCAGGCTTTCCCAATAGGTGGCTTCAAGTTCTTCTTCAATATCGGGGTGAACCCGGCGGCGGTTATGATAATGTACCGACAGGCCAAATCCCTTGGCCCGGCGTGCCAAAGCCCGGCCAATGCGGCCCATGCCAACAATACCCAGGCGCTTGCCCCAAATACGGTGGCCCAGCATCAATGTTGGCCCCCAGCCATTCCAGTCGCCAGAACGAATAAGGCGTTCCCCCTCGCCGACCCGGCGCGACACGGAAAGGATTAACCCCATCGTCATATCGGCGGTGTCTTCGGTCAGGACATCGGGGGTATTAGTCACAGTAATGCCGCGCTGGCGTGCTGTTTGCAGATCAAGATGGTCTATACCATTGCCAAAGTTGGCAATAAGACGCAAATTCGGCCCCGCATGGGCCAGAACCGCCGCATCGATACGGTCGGTAACAGTCGGCACCAGAACATCGGCATGTTTCACAGCTTCGATCAGGGCGGTTTTGTCCATCGGCGTATCGTCGATGTTCAACCGGCTATCGAACAGTTCCATCATGCGGGTTTCAATCGCTTCCGGCAACTTGCGGGTCACGATGACGAGGGGCTTTTTCTTGGTCATCTGCCGATCCTATGCGGTCTTTTAACTCTTTGCTGGCAAGATTGCTTTTTGGGCCTTTGCATCTTGCCGCAATGCAGTGATGCCACGGCCAAAGGTACGAAAGCAAGAATTTTGACGTCTTTTTTGTAATTTTATTTCTTAAATATCCGATTTTGACGATAAAGTCGGGTTACTGACCACAAAAAGGGAACCACCCCCATGCCTGCTGGGATGCGAAAGCTCCTTCTATTGATCGTATTATGCGGTTTTATCCTGCCAAACTTTGCTCTTGCACAAGAATCGGGCCTGCCGATCCCCCGGTTTGTTGCATTGCGGTCAGATAAGGTACATCTGCGTTCCGGCCCCGGGCTGCGTTACCCCAAGGTCTGGATTTATCAGCACAGCCATTTACCGATGGAAGTGGTATCGGAATTTGATACCTGGCGCAAAGTACGCGACTGGGAAGGCAGCGAGGGCTGGGTCCATCAAAGCCTGCTAATCGGCACCCGTTATGTCATTGTCACCGGCGATGAAATTACGCTTTATGCCGCAGCCGACAAAAATGCCCGGCCCATTGCCCTGGTTAAAGCCGGGGTTGTCGGCCGGGTGGAAACCTGCCCCAAAGGGGTCGACTGGTGCCAGGTCCAGTTTCAGGATTACGACGGCTGGGTGCAACGCCAGGGAATTTGGGGTGTCTATGACACCGAAACCATCGAATAAACGGGCGGCCAAAACCAGGCCGCCCTGTTAAATGCAGGGTCACATCAAAACAGGGCGACGATACGATATTAACCCTGTCAGGTCATGTTGTTGCCAATAGGCGGCTTTATGACGCAGGAAAGGACACACCTGTCATTTTCTCGCTTAACTGCCACAGCTTTTCCGCCTGGTGCGGATCACAGGCCCACGGCCACACACCGGGAAAGAAAACCCCGACCGTTTCCGCATCGGCACTTACGACGGGGGAAATATCGCAATCTTCGCAATAAACCCCGCCCATACCGTTTAATTGCGGGCTGGTTGCACACCAAACCGTGGTGGCCGCCCCTTGTTCCAGTGTTTTTTTGCCTGTTTCAGGGTCGATAATTGGCGATCCGTCTTTGGCAACAAAACCGGTTGCCTGCAATGCCTCGGCGGACATATGCCGGCTAAGATTTGTGGCAAGAATACCGCCTGGATGCAGCGAAAAGGCCCGCACATTATGGGCTTTACCACGTTGATCAAGTGCCAGGGCAAACAAGGCATTTGCGGTTTTTGACTGACCATAGGATTTCCACGGGTCATAATCACGATTGTTAAAATTCGGGTCTTCCAGATCCACCGGCGCATACCGATGCCCACGGGACGACACCGCCACCACGCGTGCCCCTTTGGCCTTGCACAAAGCCGGCCATAACCGCATCGTTAACTGAAAATGCCCCAGATGGTTGGTGGAAAACTGCGCTTCGTTGCCGCGATCATCGCGCAAAAGCGGGCTTGCCATCACAGCGGCATTATTTACCAGCACATGCAATGGACGCCCGGATGCCAGGAACGCATCGGCGAAGGCATCAATTGATGCCGGGTTCATCAGGTCCAGGTCCATAAGTTCTGCACCGGGCACCTCCGCCAGCGCCTTTTCCGCCCGGGCGCGGTCGCGGGTGGGCACAATCACCTGTGCCCCAGCCTTTAGAAAAACCCGAACCGTTTCCACGCCAAGCCCCGAATACCCGCCGGTAACAATGGCAACCTTACCTGTCAGGTCTTGTCCGTTGATAACATCGTTTGTCGTTGACGCGGCCTTGAACCCCGAGCCGATGGGCGCCTGTGCTGTTGTCATTTTGTGTCTCCTGTTCATACGGTGACACTTGATATAAGCTGGGAATTCTGAATGATGAATACGCTAAAGTCCCAATAAATTGCGCGATCGTACCAAATGACTGTTGATCCCCTGTCCGATGCCCTACATATTTTAAATGCTCGCAGCACCATTTCCGGGGCGATGAAAGCAGGCGGTAAATGGGCCTTGCAATTGCCGCCTCCTGACGGTGTAAAATTTAACGCCGTTGTCCAGGGTGGCTATTGGCTAATACCGGACCCGCGCGAGGATCTATCTGCGGTCTGGATCGAAACCGGTGACGTTGTGCTATTTAACGGGTGTTACGGCTATGTCATGGCCAGCGAACCGGGCCTGACGCCAATTGATGCCCGCAAGGCGTACCGGGACACCACAAATAATTCCCTTGTCATTGGTGAACAGCCGGAGTGTTTTGTTCTGGGGTTGCATGTCCGCCTTGATATCGACGGGATGGATTTTTTGACCGGCGTTTTACCCAAACTGGTGCGTATTCGCGCAGATAACCGGGAATCGGCGATTTTGCGCTGGTTACTGGAACAAATGATTGCGGAAAAGGACCTGGGTTTGCCAGGCCAGGCTGTGGCATCCAACCAGTTGGCACAATTGATGTTCGTACAGGTATTGCGAACCTATATTGCCAATGCCGACCCGCAGGAACGCGGCTGGTTACAAGCCATTGGCGACCCGCATATCGGCCCGGCCCTGCGCCATATCCACACCTGCCCCGCCCACGCATGGACCCTGGCCGAACTTTCCCAAAAAGTAGGCATGTCACGCACCAGTTTTGCCTTGCGGTTTCGCACCAGGGTTGGCATGCCGCCATTAACCTATGTGCAAAACTGGCGTATGCGCCTTGCCCGTCGCGCCCTTCGCGAACGTGATATTCCTGTATCCTCGCTGGCCCTTGAACTGGGTTACATGTCGGAAAGTGCCTTTAGCACTGCGTTTAAACGCAATACCGGCCTGTCCCCCAAACAATTTCGTACCACTGCCCGCCAGTTACACGAAAGGCCACAATCAGTTGCAGGAAACCCGCAGCAAACTGTGGCCTAACACAAATTAAACAGGCACACGCGGCCCGCAATTACGCGGCAGCGGGCAACGTCCGGCGCAAAACGGCAAACATTTCAAGATGGGGCGACCACAAAAACTGATCGACCGGCACCACCTGTTGCAATTCATAGCCACCATTACGCAACAGACGCATATCACGGGCAAAGGTTGCCGGGTTGCACGACACCGCCAAAATCCATTCCGGGCCAAAATTAGCCAAAATTTCGCATTGTGCCAGTGCCCCGGCGCGCGGCGGGTCAAACACCACAACATCGGCATCTTTCAGGGCCTCGGCATCCAGCGGCTGGCGAAACAGGTCGCGATGCACAACCTCGATCGGCGCAGATGCCCGACCAACGGCATATTGCATCGCCCGCACGGCAGCAATATCCCCCTCAACCGCCATGACCCGGCGCCGGTCACCGGTTAAGGCCAGCGGAAAGGTAAAACTGCCAATTCCACAAAACAGGTCAATCACCTGACGGGCAGGAATGCGCGATAATGCGCTGGCAATGGCATTGGTAAGGGCCGTTTCGCCCTGTTTGGTTGCCTGCAAAAAACCACCCGACGGAACAAACACCGGCACATCGGCAAAACGAACTTCCGGCGTACGGCGCTGGGCAACGGGTTCGGCTGCGTGATCGCCCACTTTCCATGCCAAACGGGCAAGATCAACGTGATCAGCCAGTTCGGCCAGGCCCTGGCGCAAATCAAGGTTGGGCTCATGGGTGGCGCCAATCATGACATCAAGGCCGTTGTCGCTGGCATTGACCACGACATTGCGAATGATGGCAACGGTTTCACGCGGCAATGATTCGAGAAACGCCTGGCACTGATTTCTAAAATCTACAATCGCTGGCAGCAAAACAGCACAATCGGAAACATTGACGATATGGTGACTAAAACGTTCGGTAAAGCCGACAAAAACGCCGTCCTGCGTACAAATAACCGAAAAATCGGCCCGGCGGCGGCTGGCGGGCGGCGATGTTTCAAGGGCAGCAACCATGTTTTCGGCCGCCCCGGCATCGGAAATACCGGCCCGCATCACAGCCTGCACCGCACGATGCCGTTTCCAGATGCGATAATCCTCGTCAGGAAGATGCTGTAACGAACAGCCCCCACACTGGTCATAATGCGAGCATTTGGCCGCTGCATGGTCTTTGGGGCGTTTTTGAACCGCGACAACCTCGGCGCCATATCCGTCACCGCGTTTTTGACGCAGCTTAACGCGAACCTCATCGCCGGGCAGCACCCCGTCGACATAAACCAATACCGATTTTCCCCCAATGGCTGTGGTTTCGGCCAAACCGTCTCCTCGCGCGCCGATATCGGCAATTTTAACATCAACCTCAACCCCGATCAGCGGGTCACGCCGGGGCGCTCCGGAACGACGGCCGGGACGGGAACGAGGATTGCGCGCGCGGTTTTTCATAATCGATCTCTTATACGGGATAAAATTTCAAACCTGCTTTGGCCTTCATCGCGCGATGGCGTTTTTCTGTCACGATGGGACCTGCGGGTTATGACGGCCCCTGTTATAGGGCCTTGGGCCGCCTG
The DNA here is from genome assembly GCF_040148805.1 of Thalassospira sp. NFXS8. Classification (NCBI taxonomy): domain Bacteria; kingdom Pseudomonadati; phylum Pseudomonadota; class Alphaproteobacteria; order Rhodospirillales; family Thalassospiraceae; genus Thalassospira; species Thalassospira sp. NFXS8. The sequence goes on from NZ_JAGEMF010000001.1 coordinate 1,677,975, forward strand.
TGCCTAGGGTCCAACTGGCACCTATTGCCATGTCGCAGGGGACGACCCCTAACTTCCGTATAGGTGTACCGATTTATCTTTTATCCCTAACCTCGGTTTCAGAAAACATTTCGCGACACATTTGGAATGAAATCCGATAAGCTGCCATCTTAAGGTGCGGAACGACATGGGCGAATTCCTGATTTGCCCGGATAAGTGGGGGATCGTCGGGCCAGTTCCAGGAAACCTGGCCTTCGCACAGACCAGGACATAAATAACAAAACGGGGAGCCCATGCAGGACGGCGTTAATCTGCCTGACGATGGTCGGGAAAAAAACAGAACCGCAATCAAGCCACGTGCAGTCGCTATTGCAGCCCTGTTCTTCTGTATACTGGGCGGCGCTTTCTGGCTTGTGGCCCGGCAAATGGAACAGGCGAACGATCACGCCCTTGCCGCCAATGCGAACCTGCTTGCGCAGGGGCTTGGCGACCGGATTGATGAAACCATAACCGCCAATTTACATGCCCTGGAAAACTTTGCCGATAGCTGGCAGGGCGACGCACCGCTGGATGAACGCCAATATTTATCCCACGCGTCCTCGTTGCAATCCCGGTTCGAGGCGTTACAGGCCGTCAACTGGATTTCCCCCAACTATATCATCCAGTTTGTCGCGCCGATAAAGGGCAATGTCCCGGCAATGGGGGCCGATTTAAAACGCCACCCGGTGGCGGGGCCGGTTCTTGACATGGCGTTTGACCAGCGCAAAATCCAGATGACGCCGACACTTGAGTTATTGCAAGGCGGGCGCGGATTTGCCGCCTATGTGCCCGTTATAGACAGCAAGGGCGAAATTATTGGCATGGTAAACGGGGTGTTTCGCATCCGCACCATGCTAAGTAATGTGCTGGAAAGCGATTATCTGGCGGGCTATACTATTCGGGTACGCGAAGGCGATAGCGTCCTGTTTGAAATGCAGGGCGACAGCACCGACCCCAGACTAACCCGCAGCACTCGCATCAATGTGGCCGGGCGGCATTGGGATATTGAGGTTACGGCCGATCCCGACATTTCCGGATTGAGCGCCCTGACCCCGAACATGATCAGTGTTTTTGGTCTCATACTGGCGTGCTTGCTGTCTGGCTTGTTATTTATGTATGCCAACCGCAACCCGACGGCAAAAAGCCTGCACCGGCTGCGCGGGCGCGAAAATATCAGCGACCTTGCCCTGACCATTAACAAGGCAGATGGTCATTTGCGTATGATGTCGCCCGAAACCGCCAGTTTTTTTGATCTGCGCGAAGAAGATTACGGCTTTATCCGCCTTTACAATATCGCCCCTGAATTTCAATCTGATGGCACATCATCGCACCGCGCCCAGGACAAGCTGTTAACCGCCGTCAGCCAGGGCGAAACGGAAGTCCGCCGCGAATGGGTCGTTCGCAGTGCTGAAGGCGTGCATGTTGTTTGCGATCTATTGATGACGCCGTCGGATGTCCATCCCGATTGCATTGATGTTGTGTTGCATCATAACCCGGCGGCCAACGCGGCAGTAAACCGCCTGCGTTACCTTGCCACCCACGACCCGCTAACCGGCCTGCCCAACCGTGCCCTGTTTGACGACCGCCTGAACCAGGCCGTTGCCCACGCCAAACGTTACGAAAAACTGTTATCGGTTCTGGTTGTCGATATCGATAACTTCCGGGCGGTGAATGATAAATACGGGTCCGATGTGGGCGATGAAACCCTGCGGTCCATTTCCGGGCGATTGCGCGCCACAGTGCGCGAAAAAGATACCTGCGCGCGACTTTCCGGTGACATGTTCGCCATTATTGCCACCGACCTTTCCGAGGCCGAAGGCGCCGCCCTGGTGGCTGAACGCATTGTCGAGGCAATTTCCCATCCTATTCCCATTGCAGGGGATGAAATCCGCTTGCATGTCAGCGTTGGCGTGGCCCTTTACCCCAATGATGCGCGTGCGCCATCCCAATTGCTGGCCAATGCCGATGCGGCGATGTACCGGGCGCAAAAATCGGCTGAGTCGTCTTATTGTTTCTTTGTTGAAACCATGAACAACGTCATGCACGCCCGTCTGTCACTGGAAACACAGCTACGCCGGGCAGTGGATGAAAAACGCTTTGTTCTGGAATATCAACCACGTTTTCGTTTGTCCGATCATGGTGTGACCGGCTTTGAAGCCCTGCTGCGCTGGGTCGATGATAGCGGCCAACGTCACCTGCCCCCCGACTTTATTGCCGTGGCGGACCGAACAGGTCTTTTGGCACCGCTGGGGCGCTGGATCATTGAAACAGTGTGTTTGCAAATCAATCAATGGCGCAGCGAGGGATATTTGCCGGTGCCCATTTCCCTGAACCTTTCGGGGCGGCAATTTATTCAGGCCGATATTATCAAAAACATCGTCGAGGAAACCGAACGTCAGGATATTCCACCAGCCCTGATCGAAATTGAGGTTGCCGAAGATATCGCCATGCGCGACCCCGAACGGTCGTTAACCCAGTTTTATCGCTTTGCCGAAGCCGGTATCGGCCTGACGCTGGATCAGTTTGGCGCTGCCAATTCGTCGCTACGCTATCTTAAACGCTTCCCGATCCAGCGGATAAAACTGTCGCGCAGCCTGTTTGATATCGAGCTCGATGAACAACCTGAAAACAGCGTGCTAAACCCCGCTGTTCGCCTGTGCAAAAGCCTGAACCGCCGCGTTGTTGCCGTTGGTGTCGAAACCGAAGACCAACTGGCAATGCTGGGGGCGGCAGATTGTGACGAAATGCAGGGGTTCATTTTTTCGGCCCCGGTTGCAAAAGACGAAACCCAAACATTTTTGACCCGCCAGGCAACGACAGATCAGCCCGGCGATCATTGATTTTATATCGGGCGGCGACCATACGGCACGAACCAGCCACATTGATCATGGCTACCGTTACCAGGCGGTAGCCATTTTCACATCGCCATAACATATGCAAATTACCGTGGCGGGAATCGCACCCAAAACTGAAACCCGCGTGCCGGGTGACCATTACGGGCAAGCCCCAAATGGGCGTGCAGGGCATTGAGCCTGCTTAGCGGGCGTTCCTACATTAAAAAGGCAGCCGCCAGCCCCAAAAAGGCAAAGAACCCGACCACATCGGTAATGGTGGTTAAAAAAACCGATGACGACACCGCCGGGTCCACGCCCGCCCGTTCAAGGGCCAGCGGAATAATCGCACCTGCCGCACCGGCCATAATCAGGTTAATGACCATCGCCACCCCGATAACCGCGCCCAGGCGCATGTTATCAAACCAGAACCAGCTAACAGCCCCGCTTAGCACCGCGAATGCCAAACCGTTAAGTGTGCAAACCGCCACTTCCTTGCGCACCACGCGCCAGGCATTGGTGCTGTTTAATTCGCGGGTGGCAATGGCGCGAACAGCCACTGTCAGGGTTTGTGTCCCGGCATTTCCGCCCATCGAGGCCACAATCGGCATCAACACGGCCAGGGCCACCAGGCTTTCAATGGTATGTTGAAACAGGCCAATCACCAGAGATGCACCAATCGCCGTTCCCAGATTGACAAACAACCAGGTAAAGCGGGACCGCGTGGTATCAAAAATGGCACTGGAAAGGTCGTCTTCCTCGCCAACACCGGCCATGCGCATCATGTCTTCTTCGTATTCTTCGTCAATCACGTCCACCACGTCATCGACCGTAATCACACCAACCAGCCGGCCATTATCATCCACGACAGGGGCGGAAATCAGGTCGCGCTGGCGAAACAGATGGGCGACATTTTCCTGTTCCTCGGTGACCAGCACCGTGCGCATGTCGTCTGTTTCCATCACGTCACGCACCAGCACCGGGCGATTGGTACGAATGGCGCGCGATAACGGCACCATGCCCACCGGGCGATACCGCGGGTCCACCACGATAATATCGTAAAAATCTTCGGGCAGGTTTTTGGCTGAACGCAGAAAGTCAATTGTCTGGCCGACACTCCAGTAATCGGGGATCGCCACCAGCTCGCGCTGCATAATACGGCCAGCCGTGTATTCCGGGTACGATAGGGCTTCCTGTACCCGGGCGCGTTCAATTTCCGATAACGCGCCCAGCAATTCGCGCTGGTCTGCTTCTTCCAGGTCTTCGATAACTTCAACCACGTCATCCGAATCAAGTTCGGAAATGGCTTCGGCCACGGCTGCCGTACCAAGCTGCGCGATGACTTCCTCGCGCAATTCGTCGTCAAGTTCGGTTAGAAGTTCGGGGTCAAAGTCGGGGCGGATAACATCGACAAGCTGCTGACGTTCCGTACTGCCGGCCCAGCCCAGCAAATCGGCAATATCGGCAAAGTGAAGCTCGCCAACCAGTTCTTCAACGCGTGGCGTATCTTCCTGATGCAGGGCATCAAGAATTTCGCGGGCATATTCGGGTGTCAGATCAACATAATCATCGCCTGTCGATACAGACGACGTCGCACTGCCCGGACGATCAAGTTCGTCGATGTCAGTCATCTGCCCCTCCCCAGTTATTTTACATGCTGCGCCGGTTTACTGTCCCAAAGAAAAAAGCCGTACCGGACATTGCAGTCCGGCACGGCTGTTTCTGCGCTAACGTTCATGTCCGGTCAAGTGCGGTGATGCACTGCCCGGTTAAACGCAATTAATTGCGAGACTGTTCCCGGTCAATCGCATCCACAACAGCGATGGCGCTCATATTTACAAGGCCACGCACAGTGATTGACGGGCTAACCACATGAGCAGACTTTGCCGCACCGACCAGAATCGGGCCAACAGGCAAGCCATCGCCCAGCATTTTAACCATATTATAGGAAATATTCGCCGCATCCAGGGTTGGCATCACCAGCAGGTTGGCAGCGCCCTTCAACATCGAATTGGGAAAAATGCGATTACGAATGGTTTCGGAAATGGCTGCATCGGCATGCATTTCGCCTTCAATTTCCAGATCCGGTGCCTGAACACGAATAATTTTCAGGGCATCCCGCATCTTGCAAGCTGACGGATTTTCATGGCTGCCAAAATTGGAATGCGAAATTAACGCTGCCTTTGGCGTAATCCCGAACCGTTTTACCACATCGGCCGCCATAATCGCGGTTTCGGCTACATGTTCGGGGGTTGGATCAACCGAAACATAGGTATCGGTCAAAAAGAACGTCCCCTGTTTCATGATCATCATATTTACAGCCGAGAAATCCGAAACACCTTTACGCAGGCCGACCAGATTACGGACATAGCGCAGATGGCGCAGGAAACCGCCCTGGCACCCGCAAACCATCGCGTCCACCTCGCCACGACGCAGCATCAGGCAGGCCACCACGGTCGGGCGGGTCCGCACGATAGAACGGGCATATTCCGGGTTAATGCCGCGACGGCCCATAATGTTATGGAAATCCTGCCAGTCCTGTTCGAAATGGCGATTATCGTCGGGGTCGTGAATTTCAACCTGAACATCCGGGATCAGGCGCAAGCCAATTTCCTTGATGCGATCCAGAATAACCTCGCGACGCCCAATCAGCACCGGATGGCAAACGCCATCATCCACCAGAACCTGACAGGCCTGAAGCACACGCCGCGATTCGCCTTCGGGGTAAACCACGCGTTTTTTATGGCTGCGTGCCATATCAAATACCGGCTTCATCACCAGGCCGGACCGGAAAACAAACCCTTCCAGCTGCTGGCGATAGGCATCGAAATCCTCGATCGGGCGTTTGGCAACACCACTATCCATAGCCGCCTTGGCAACACGGGGCGGAATTTCCAGCATCAGGCGCGGATCAAACGGTTTCGGAATCAGATATTCCGGCCCGAATTTAAGTTCCTCGCCACCATAGGCCGTGGCAACAATGTCCGAAACCTCGGCAGTTGCCAAATCGGCAATCGCCTCGACAGCGGCAATTTTCATTTCCTCGTTAATTTCGGTGGCCCCAACATCGAGCGCGCCACGGAACAGGAACGGGAAACACAGAACGTTGTTAACCTGATTGGGGTAATCGGTCCGTCCGGTTGCCATAACGGCATCGGGGCGAATTTCCTTAACCAGTTCGGGCGAAACTTCCGGTGTCGGGTTGGCCAGCGCCATAATGATGGGGCGTTCGCCCATTTTGCGCAGTTCTTTTTCACCCATGATGTTGGGTGCTGAAAGACCCAGGAAAATATCGGCGCCTTCGATCACGTCATCAAGGGTGCGGGCATTGGTTTCAATGGCATATTCCGCTTTCCACGGGTCCATTTCTTCTTCGCGGCCTTTGTAAACCACGCCGAAACGGTCGGTAACGGTGATGTTTTCGCGCGGCAGGCCCATCGATACCAGCAGGTTCAAACAGGCAAGGGCGGCGGCCCCGGCACCCGATGCCACCAGACGAACTTTTTCAATGTCCTTGCCAACAACGCGCAAGCCATTGCGCACGGCAGCGGCAACACAAATGGCAGTACCATGCTGGTCATCATGAAAAATCGGAATATTGCAACGTTCGCGCAATGCTTTTTCAATGATGAAGCATTCCGGCGCTTTGATATCTTCAAGATTGACGCCGCCAAATGTGGGTTCCAAGGCTGCGACAATATCAATGAATTTTTGCGGGTCCAGTTCGTTCACTTCCAGATCGAACACGTCGATATTGGCGAACTTTTTAAACAGGACGGCCTTGCCTTCCATCACCGGTTTCGATGCCAGCGGGCCAATCGGGCCTAACCCCAGAACAGCCGTACCATTGGTGATGACCGCCACCAGATTGGCACGCGCCGTGTAATGAACGGCGGTTTCCGGGTCTTTGACAATTTCCTCGCAGGCAAAGGCGACGCCGGGCGAATAGGCCAGGGCCAAATCACGCTGGTTGGCAAGTGTGGTGGTTGCCGCGACTGCCAGTTTACCGGGGGTGGGATACCGGTGATAGTCCAATGCCGCTTCGCGCAGCTTGTCGTTTCTGTTTGTCATAATAATACCTTTAACTTCAGGTATTTAGGTGAAATTAACCTAAAGTGGATTAAGTCCTGAAAAATTGTAGCCGTGTGGGACCGGCCACCGTAGTGGAATTATCACACCGAGAGAAGCGTTCTATTGTTTCAATAGCAAAAATCCCCGCCCCCTTTGCGTAAAAACCGCCAAGATCTGGCAGAGCATAACACGGATGGAACGCCATTCGAAAACTTTAACATTTTCCAACTGTGTTCCATCCTTATGGTCTTAAACGGTTCGCACGACGTCTGTTTGTCCGATCTTTTACCACCCTGACAAATTGGAACGATCTAGTAGCAGTCCCTTACTCGAACTCGGCCAACGTGACATATTCGCCGTAATGCAAACGGGGGTGTTTACCCGGCTGCATATAGGCGTTCTTAAAATCGTCCGTGGCATCAATCGTAAGTAATTTGCAACGCTGCTTTGCCAGAAATGCGGCCATCTCCGGGGCCTCCATCGACCATTTAATCGGCTCGCCAATCAGCTTCAGATACAGGAAAAGGGCCAGCCGGGTATTGTTGCGCGGGCTTTCGCGCGGCTCCACTGCGGTAAATAAAAACCGGGTTCCAACCCCGCACAAATTACGGATAGAGGTAAACATATGCGTCACCTCCTCGGTTGTCAGATACATCGTCACACCCTCGCTAATGAAAAGGGTCGGACGCTCGCTGTCAAACGGTTCAAATGACCGTAATCTGTCCTCGATATTCTGATGGGTAAAATCGACGCTCAGATAATTCACATTGGCAAGGCCGGCCTGTGCCTCGGCAGCATTTTTAAAGGCATCGGCCTTGAATTTCTGGGTATCGGGGTGGTCAATCTCAATAAAATTAACATCGGGAAATTCACAAGACAGCCGAAAGGCAAGGCTGTCAAACCCGGCACCAAGACTGATGACCTGTTTTGCACCGGCGGCAATGGCGGCACGGGTTTTATCCTCGATACAGCGTTTGCGCAAAATGTAGTGCAGGGTAATGCCGGGCAGAAAAATAAATTCACGAATGGCGGTTTTTAACCGCACCAACGGATGGTCCAGTTCGGCCAGACGCGCGCGGCCTTCTTCGGATGCCGCCAAAACACATTCGCCAAGACGCCGTATTTCATCGGGCACCAAATAACTTTGCGACGTACATTTCGCGGTAAAAACCAGCCCCTGTAAAACCGTATATGCCGTCGAACTTGCGGTATTTTCCTTCACTTTGCTTCGTCCCCAAAAAAGGTAATGTGCCGCGTGGAATATTCCAGCAGTTTTTGATTTTTCAATATTTCCAGATAGCTTTGCGCTTCCTCGACAGGTGCCAACGCCATTTCGGCAAATTCCTGCAAGGATACCCGGGATTTAAGAATTGTCGGGTCGCGCGGGTCGGGAATGGCGGCCTTGCGCACCATGTCGGTAAAATACGCCAGACGCTCGGCCAGGGGCGCATAGGCATATATCATGCTCAGGTTATTGGCATCGCGCAGGCGACTTGAAAGGATCTGCATCAGGTCTTTTAACCGTGACGGGTCCTCGTTGCTTTTTTGCCAGAACGTTTCACGATTAATCACCACCAGTTCAGTATTCCGGCTTGCCACAGCCGATGCCGAGCGCGGCGACGAATCGATCAGGGACAATTCACCAAACATATCCCCCGCCCCCAATTTGGCCAAACGCAGGGTTCGGTCCGAGGGTTCGTGATAACGGGTGATGTCGATCCCGCCCTTGGTTATCAAAAAGGCCTCGTCCCCCGCCTCGTCCTGCGCGAAAATCTCGGTTCCCGCATCTACCAGAAGCCACTGAAAACTGCCGCTAAAATGATCCAGCAGGTCTTTTTGTTCCTTGAACATGCCAAAGGCCCAGCGATACATCGGCTCCATCGGTGTCACAAACGGCGTAATTTCAACCCCGAGGCTGCCCAGTTGCAAGGGTTCTGAAAGCCGTTCCCAGCCCAGGCGTTGATAGATACCCGACGTATCGGAATTAACCGTCGCGATAATATGGGTTACCCCCCACATATGACCAATATCAACAGCCATGCGAAACAGCCCGCCAAAAACGTTCCGGCGGTTACGCCATTGCGCAACAATGGCCAGCATACCCGCACTGGCAAATACCGGTGCCGGGCGGCCTGCAACCTGTTCCTGTATGGTTATTTTTTGCCGATAGCTTGAAAAATCAAACGAATGATCGGATGGCAACTGCAAGGTTGAATCGCGATTCACCCGAATCGTCGCAACAGGTGTGTCATCGCTATAGGCAATGATGTTGGCAACTGATGGAATGGCATCAAACAAGTCCACCACGGCCCCGTCATATTTTTCGGCAAAATGTCCCTGTTCCGAATAAACCTGATACCGCAGCCGATAAACGTCGCTCAGTTCTTTTTCTGTCCTGGCAATCTTTATTCGAATAGACATATTTTAATTCTGCACTCCCCGTGTTCCAGCCTGTATCTGCATTGCACAGCCACAGCAAATATAAGGGCAAAAGCAAAACCCGCGGTATCCCGGCGTTTTGCGCGTACAAATCCTGCCACCCAAGCATTATTGGAACAGATATTAATTTTGCCCTATACCCCGATAGAACAATAATAATATACAGAAGTAGGTATTTATCTATTAAAGAATATGGAAATTTGTTGCCGGCCCCAGCATGGCAATGACACGTATAAAACCATTGCAGCCAAGCCTGAAATACAATTTTGGGCCAGAATCAGAAAGGCCCTTCCTTGCAAAACAAGGAAAGGCCTTTTTGGTGCGGTCGAGAAGACTCGAACTTCCACGGGGGTTAGCCCACAGCGACCTCAACGCTGCGCGTCTACCAATTCCGCCACGACCGCATATATAGTAGTAACAAGCCCTGTGAGGTAACTTTGCGGGCTTGCCTTGGCGCGGAAAGGGAGATAGCAAAAAGCCTGACCCCAATCAAGGGGAGTTTTCATTTATTTGACAGGAAAAATGAAAAGTATCGATTTTAAGGCTAAAAAGCCGGAATGGCGGGTCGCAACCAGCCCGGTTTCCTACCCCGAAGCTCTTTTGGAAATGGAATCCCGCGCCGACGCCATTTATCGCAACGACGCGAACGAACTGATCTGGCTGGTGGAACATCCCCCTCTTTACACCGCGGGCACCAGTTCAAAACGCGAAGACCTGGTAGAGCCGGACCGTTTCCCCGTTTACGACGCCGGGCGCGGCGGCCAGTACACCTATCATGGCCCGGGTCAGCGCACGGCCTATCTAATGATGGACCTGCGCAAACGGGGCCGCGATGTGCGTGCCTATGTTCACAGCCTGGAAGAATGGATTATTCGCACACTGGCGCTGGCCGGTGTCACCGGTGAACGCCGCGACGGCCGGGTTGGCATCTGGGTGGACCGTGGCAATGGCCGCGAAGACAAAATCGCGGCTATTGGGGTTCGGGTTCGGCGCTGGGTCACATTTCACGGAATTGCGATTAATTTAAACCCGGATTTGACACATTTTGGCGGCATCGTGCCCTGCGGCATTGCCGAACATGGCGTTACCAGCCTGCAAGATCTGGGAGTCGACATCACCATGGCGCAACTCGATCAGCTACTGGCACAGACATTTGACGATGTCTTTCCCACGCCATCTATCGCTAATGCCACAGATGCCTGATGTAAATATATGCCCCAAAAGAAACGGAACTGCGCACTATGGCTGCACCGATGGATGAAATGACCAACCGCGATCATGACACACCTGGTCATGGCGACACAGACATGCCCGAAAGCATCGCGGTCGGAAATTTTGTCGATGCCGAACGCGATATCCTCGCGGAACTGGAAACAGCCCTTTCCGAACATATTTCCCTGGTGCTGGAATGGAACCGGCGATTGCTGGTACGCCACGATGATGCGACCAGCCCCCGGTCGCAAGATACCCCGGCCCCCTCACAATCAGCTCCACAGTACGTCAGCCCTCATACACATGACCACGCACATGATCATGACTGCAATTTTGGCGCCTGGTATGCATTAAACCGGCATAACCGCCTGCTTGACCAGCCAGCGATCAAATCGCTGGCTGCCACCCATGAACAGCTTCATGCATGTGCCCGCCGATTAATGGATCATTCAAACCGGACGGGCACGGTTGATGGGGCTGAATATGATGCGATGGCATTACGCGCCGAATCGTTTTTTGCCCAAATACGGCGGCTGGAACGGGCATTTCGCACCGCGCGCTCCGACGTGGACCCGTTAACCGGCGTTTATAACCGCCAGACCATGCTCTCTGATCTGGAAATCGAACGGGAAAGGTCAATCCGCACCCATTCATCAGCGGCCATTGCCCTTGTCGATCTGGATTTTTTCAAGGCTGTTAACGATACGCACGGCCATCAGAATGGCGACCTTGTTTTGCAATCTGTTGCCGGTATCTTGCAATCGCATGTGCGGCCATTTGACAAGGTTTACCGTTATGGCGGCGAGGAATTCCTGATTTGCCTGCCAAATGCCGACATGCGCCAGACCGCCCGCGTTCTGGAACGGCTGCGCCGCGTAATCGAGGCATCACCGGTGACCTTGTCGAACGGCATGTCATTGCCTGTAACCACATCCATTGGTGCCGCCCCGATCCTGGCAGACAGGCAGATCGGTCAAATCATTGAAAAAGCGGATCGCGCCCTTTATGCCGCCAAGGAAAGCGGACGCAATCGGGTTCGTGTCTGGCGCAGCCCCGATGAAACCGACCAGGACAAAAAAAACACCCCGGGAACAGGAAACCGTGCGACATAACATAACAGGGCACAAACAGCCCCTTATGCCTGTTTCACATCATATGCCATGCCTGTGGAGCTTGTTTTATCCAAGTCATGTGCGGACAACATCGCAATCAAGGCAAATAAAAACCATCGCCCGACGCCCGCGATACGCGAGTATTTTCAATACACTTCGCGTCCACCTGTTCCTTTTGCCCACATTACAATCCCGATATCACATTAAAACATAAAAAAATTCTACCGGGGCGCACTCTTGTCTTCACAAGTTTGAAACATATCTGCAAACTATAATAATAATAACGCAACCGGGTATTCATACCGCAAACGATAATGGTTGCCCCTTGGGAGGGAATTCGTTTCGCCAAAGACGGAGGCCCATAATGACGACCACAACAGATTACACCCCTGGCGACCCGGCCCTGATGTTGACAATTCTACGCTCGGCCAGCGCCAACCTTGGTCCTGACGCCCTCAGGGATAAAGTCCTTGCGCTGTTCTGCTGTGATGATGACGGCATCCAGATCACCCTGCAAGATACCCCAACCTTACGTTCCCGCATCGAATATGCCGCATCCCACCTGAAAATGGCGGGTCTGATTCGCATTGCCGATGATGGCACACTGGCAATTACGTCGCTGGGCGAGGCCATGCTGATCACGTATCCACTAGGTATTGATGACGGTGTTCTGTGTTCACTGCCTGCCTTTCGCAACCGGATCTACAGCGACAACGCGCCCGTGACGCAATCACGCCCCTTGCCCAACCCCGCATATGGATATGGGTTTTCGGCCGGTCTTGGCGCCCACCGCCTGACAGAAAACCCCTACCCTGCCGATTGTCGCGAACATGAAGACTGGCTGATGGGCTGGGACGAAGCGCTGGACCAGGACAAACGCGAAAAGGAAACACTGCTGAGCTGATGCTAAAACCGTGATGGCGAACATCACAAAAGCGGCTATTTGACATATGGCGTTAACCAACGCCGCAAAACTTGCAAAACCGAACACGGTATTGCAAATGGAGCTGCACCCATTGTGCCCTGATGCACGATGCAATCACGTGACGGAATTTATCAAATCAATCAGCTTCTGCCCGATATCCCCACCGGCAGATATCCGCAAAGCGACGCGTTATCGCGGGAAATTTTCACCGCGCACATCCCCCAACATGGCACCTGCGCTGCCATCCCGAATTTACAGCATGCGCCGATATCTCGAGGTCAGGTTCCCATCTGGAAATAGCATGATGTGGCAATAAAAGCGTGATCGGCCAACCGCCCTTCGCTGAATCGCGGCCATTACCACAATCATTTACCGCCATTCCGGTTTCAGGAATTTTTCGGGGTCGGTTTTTTACCACGCCATGCCGCAATTTGAACAACACTGGAAACCTCAGCCTCATCACCGTTTTTTGGCAAGGTTGCATCAGCCTGCCCGGCCAATGCCTTGTCATCTGCTGGAACCATGCTATCGCCGTCATTATCCCCTTGCGGCGTTTTAAGCGTGCTGGTGGCTTGCTGGGTTTTGGCGGGGCGCTTGTCGCAATCGGATGGCAACGGCTCACCACCAGCTGCGTTGGACGTCTTACTGCCCTTACGCCCGACATGATCCACTTTCGTACGTCGAGGGTGCTCTATTTCTGGCGCACCGCCTGATATCGCAGCGTTTAAATGCGTGTCCGGGCTTGCATCCATGTTTTCTGCCGGCGCATCCACTTTATCACGCAGGTGGCCTTCAATTTTTTTCGTGGCCATATCTTTCAGGGCGCGGGTTTCACTGCGTTCGGCGCGGGTTCGGCCAAATTCGACGCGGTTGGCATCCGCCTTTTTCGATTTTTCATCGCGCGCCTTACGTTTGCGATGCTGACGCAAATTCACCACATCGGCCATTGTCGCCTCAAAAATTGCTGCCGAAACAAAAACCGGTTACCGGGCCATATCTATCATATCCACCCATATACCCCGAGCAAATTGCACGAACATGCTTTCGCGATGCCATCGTTATCGACACCCATCGGCATAAAACCGGCGCGTTTTCTGACAAAAGGCATCGAAGAAAACCATGCTGCCAACAGAAATTTCCCAGGGCCCAACAGGAAAAAGGGCACCCCCGAAAGGAGGCACCCTGTTTTGGCCGTTCACCCGATCAGGATCGAAACTGACTAGCGAACGAAAACGTGAACTTCATTTGCCGAGACGGCAGAACTCGTCGAGTCTGACAGGCGAACACGTGAATTGGGCATGCCCATATCGGTCAATGAGCGCACAACACTTTGCGCGTCGCGCTTTGCCTTGCTGCTGTTTAGTGCAACCTGTGCCGGGGTACCCCGGTTCGGCGTCACAGCCACAATGTCAAAGGTCGCATCAGGACGACGTTCCAGCGCGCGATTAACAGCGTTATAAAGTGCCTGTTCGTATTTCACGCTGGCACTGTCAAAACGGATAACCACAAGCGGACGATCACCCGAGTCGGGCATATCCCGGTTACTTGCAATCGGCTGTGCCGGTGCAGACTTGGTTGCCAGCGACGCGCCAAAAATCTCGCCATTTTTAACGGCAAGCGACAGGGCGTTCAAATTGGAACGTTCGCCTGCAATATAATTGGTCTGGCGTGACAGGTCTTCGCTGATTTCACCCAACAACCGATCGATCAGAACCGAGGTCCGGTTGGTTTCGTCTTCCAGCATGGCCAGTTGACGGTGATCTTCATCAACCGCGCCGGAAACCTGATACGCGGAACGTACCGATTCCAAAAGGAAAGTCGACAAGGTGGAATCGGCAGCAACATCATTGGCCAGCGAATTTAGCGACGCGATATCGCCATTCACCCGGTCAAGTTCCTGCTGGGCCTGGTTCCACTGGTTAACCAGCACCGGGTTGCCCGGCGTGGTACCAACCTGCAAGCGGGCATTAATTGCCGCAACCGTACCATGATAAGCCTGTGAATGGCTTACCGTCTGGGCACGCAGACTTTGCAGTTCGTTGTTGTGGGTGTTGAGTGCAGATTTCAGGCGGTTAAGCTCCTGACGCATGCTTTCAACCTTGGTCCCGACAAAAGTACCTGTCGATGACATACCGGTTAATGGCTGCGTACTGCGCACGACATCGGCCTGTCCGGCCCCTGTCCCGACATCCGCCTGTCCGGCTCCCATATTTGCGGAAGACTGGTTAGCCGAATTTCCGGCATCCTCCCCACTGAGCGCCGGCCACATGGCATCGGTAGAATTTGAACACCCGCCTAACAGCAGGGCGACGCCGAAAACGGCGAGGTAGGTTTTGCGAACGGCCATTTCGATCAATTACCTAATAGGAATAAGCGAATCTCCCTGAGCCTGCTTTTTTATAGAAGAAACAAGCCCCTGCTCCCCTGGGATTGAAAAGCATCTTAATAGAGGGTTCCCTAAGGAACAAGACGCATTTCCCCCTTTTTTCCCGTAACATAGCGATAATCGCTAACATGGCGGAAAACAGCGCTCTTCAACCGCCTTTATGGACGATTTTTTACGGCCCTGAAGAAAAAATACAGTTTTTTGAAAATTACCGCTTGCAAAGGGCAACGCGTTTTCATAAGTTCCGCTCCGCCGACGGGGAGCACACTTCGCAAGCCGCCGGAAACAAGGACGATGCGCCCATAGCTCAGCTGGATAGAGCATCTGACTACGAATCAGAAGGCCGGAGGTTCGAATCCTTCTGGGCGCACCATTGAAAGGCTCGACGTTAACGCGTCGAGCCTTTGTTCTTTCCGGGTTCCCGTTTCCCCGCACGAATGCCATCAGCCACGGCCCCGCAAATCACCCGGGGTATATGATGATGGTCCAAATATCGCGCACCACGAAATTGACCTCGACCACGGCTACCCCAAGAAGTTGGATGGAATGGCACGGCAAAGCTGTGCTAAATAGTTGGCGCACGATAATATAAAGTGTGAGCAGCAATATTCTTGCGCCTGCCAGCTTGCCGGACAACAACGGAGACATCCATGAACGCCAATACCCGCATTACCATTTCCTGCCAGGACCGGGTTGGTCTGGTGTCCGACATTACCGGTCGCCTGTTTGATATTGGCGTTAATCTTGGCCCTACCGGTTTTGCCCTTGATCAGGGCCGCGCCACATTTACCACCGAGTGCGAATTACCCGACACCTGCCCAATCACCGAATGCGAAGTGGCCTTGTGCGAACTGTCGATGGAACAGGCAGAAGTCACGGTAGAGGCGATTTACCCGGTTCTGCCGGCGGCCAATGCCCCCGGTGCCACCCATATGATTGAATGTTCCGGCATCGACCAGCCCGGCCTGATTGCCCGCCTGTCAGAAATATTTATCGAATTTAACGCCAATATTGTGCAGCTGGCCGCCAGCGCGTCCAGTGAAAACGATTCGCGCGTTTATACCACACGCTTTGCAGTTGCCATCCCGGCTGACCGTGCCGCCGCCTGCCTGGCAACCCTTGCCAATACAGCGGGGTCCCTGCGGCTGCTTTTCAAATTCGACGAAACAGGCAAATAAACCGCGCCATATTTTGTTGCACGCAACAAGGGCCCATCGCACTGCGGCGGGCCCTTGTGATTTGTTTCATCGATGGGAGTGCAACACCTAACGCCAGCTTAGCTAACGACCATGCCATCATCAAAAACAACATGGTCTTCGTCCAGGTCATCTATCGTGATGCCATCAATTTGGACACCATAATCATAATGCGCCCCATTGGCGAAATCGATATAAACACCGGTATCATTCTGCTCGGCGTGGTCGATAAAACCCTCAAAATTGGTAATGCCGGATTTATACTGAAAATTGTCCGACAGTTTTATGTAATCGGCATTTGATCCATCAGCCTGAAAATCGACGATACGGTCACGCTCGGCACCACCTTCATAATCATCCCATAAAAAGGTATCCGCCCCCGACGCAAGTCCTCTGTGGTGAACGTCGCCAATCAGATAATCATTGCCATCTCCGCCTTCAAGCACGTCATTACCATCCCCTCCCTGAAGCACATCATGGCCATTACCGCCCTTCAGATAGTCAGTGCCAGAACCACCTTCCAGCCGGTCGCGTCCATCATCGCCGGAAAGAAAATCATCGTCACCGAGGCCTTGTAACAAATCATCACCGCCGCCACCGCTCAGAGAATCATTCCCCCACTCGCCGTAAAGTACATTGCGACCGTCATCACCGAAAAAAATGTCATCGCCATAACTGCCGGTCAGGTTTTCAAAGTTGCTGATGGTGGAATTTTCATAGTGACCGCCGGAAATCTCGCTGGCCGCCAGATCAACGGTTATGGGGTTACCGGGATCAGTTGTCACAAACAGGGTATCTAAACCACTGCCGCCATCCATAACGTCGCCATTTTCACCACCATAAATGGTGTCATCACCGCTGCCGCCCAACAGGGTATCGCTACCACCATCATGGGAAAACAGCCAGTCATCGCCACTGCCCCCCCATAGTGTTGCGTTACCTGTTATCTCGGGATCAAAGTCACCACCGGCTTCCATCCAGTCATCGCCGTCGCCGCCAATCAAAATGTCATGACCGACACCATCGGCATACACCGAGTCATCCCCGGCACCGCCATCAAGATAGTTATCCGGGTTGTCACCAGCACCTTCATATTCGTCAGCATCGTTGCCCATGCTGTCATTGCCGTTCCCGCCATACAGGGTTTCGCCGTTCAGTCTGTCATCGCCATCGCCACCATAAATGGTATCCGTTCCCATCCGGCCAAACAGGGTATCGGCCCCATCCGTTCCCGTGGCGATATCGTCAAACTGGCTTAAGCTGACAACCGTGAAATCGTGGATGGTATCGCCTTCGGCATAACCGCCACTGCCTTCACCGGTTTGCAAATTCACATTTACCCCGGCATCGGAGGCGAGATAGTCCAGGGTGTTTTTGCCTGCGCCGCCCAGCATGTAGTCGGCCCCTTCCCCGCCAACAAAGGTATCGTTGCCGCCACCGCCATCCATATAGTCGTCGCCGCTGCCGCCATCGAACTGGTCCAGCCTGGAACTGCCGATCAAAATGTCGTCACCGGCACCACTGTCAATAACGGAACGTTCATCTTCCAGGGCGACGAACTTATCATCAAAGGCCGTTCCACGAAGTTCAACTGTGTGCACATCATCGGAAAACGATATCTGGTCCCCTTCGGCCTCGCCGCCGTGCCCCAAACCGTCATTCAGATCAAGCTGCACGCCTGCATCTGACGATGAATAATCCAGCACGCTCTGCCGATACAGATATTCACCCTTTTCAAAATGAATAGTATCCGCCCCGGCCCCGCCATCAACATAGCTGAAATCGCCGGTAATGTGGTCATCCCCATCACTACCGATCACGCTGATGGTGGGGCGACCGACTGAATCCCGGGCGATAATGCTGTCGCCCTCGGCATCGCCACCCGATGCAGAAAAAACCGCATCGGGATATATCGGGGCGTCATTTAAGCGATAATCCAGATTTACAGCCTGCTCGGACCCTTCATATGAAAGGGTAACTTCGACCCTGCTTTCATCTATCACAAAGGTATCGCCACCGGCCCCGCCAACGAGAACATCACCGTCACCCACGGCAGTCAGCTGGTCATCCCCCGCCAGGCCATAGATCTGATCAACCTCTTCCGTGCCGGTTAGCACGTCGTTCCCGCTGGTTCCGATAATGCTCGCCATTCTCGCCTCCTTGCGTACAGATGAAAAAGTACACCAAGGCTACTACCGCAGGTTAACAAATACAAATGCAATAAAACTAAATAAAATGAAGCAATAAATTATGTTATTGCCTCAAAATTAAAATTAATTCCGAGTAAATTAAAGTGAAATTAATTTTTATTGAAAATTAAAATCTTATTTTACATGAGAAAATCCAAATATTACTTACGACAACTGCTCTATGGTCGAAAATCAAATCAGATCTCCCTCAAAACCAACAGATTCTGTGTCCGAATCAGGTTCGTCGAACACAACATTGGCAGGTGTCAAATGCGAGATATCGATCCCGTCAATCTGCACGCCATAGCCATAATGTCGCCCGTCGGCGAAATCGACATACACGCCGGTGTCATTCTGTTCGGCATGCGCCAGCAAATCGGTAAAATCGTGAATGCCGGATTTATCCTGAAACTCCGCGCTGAATTCCAGTTTATCTTCGCTGCCAAAATCGGTGATGCGGTCGCGTTCCGCGCCGCCTTCAAAAGTATCCCACAGGAAGGTATCCGCACCGTGCGCGCCGTTGGCATCCTCGCCATCACCGGTCAAAAGGTCGTTGCCATCACCACCAGCAAGCGTGTCATCGCCAGCACCACCGCGCAATCCATCATGCCCGCCCGCGCCCCGCACAATATCATCCCCAAAGGAACCTTCAATAATATTGCGTCCCTGATCGCCTTCCAGAATATCGTCATAGCGCGAACCGCCAAGGTTCTCGATATCCTCGAACACGTCACCATCGGCACTTTCGCCTTCGGCAAGGCCGGTCGCAAGATTGACATGCACACCGCTTTCGCCGTGATCATTGTAATCAAGGGTGTCGACACCGGCACCGCCCTTTAACAAATCACCGCCAAGGCCACCGGTCAGGATGTCATTGCCATCACCGCCAATCAGGATGTCGCTGCCACCGCCACCTTCCAGGTCGTCATTGCCTGCACCGCCATCAAGGTAATCGTCACTACTGGTCGCGCCAAATTCATCGCCGCGGAGGAAATCATTTCCGCCGCCGCCAAAAATAAAATCATCGCCGCCAAGGCCGCTCAGGACATTGCCGCCATCATCGCCCATCAGGGTGTCATCAAAATTGGTGCCATATGCCACTTCGACACCACTATAGGTATCGCCGGTGGCTTCGCCTCCCTGCCCTTCACCCGTTGCAAGGTCAACATAAACACCCGTCGTCGCATTCGCCGTATCGTAATGCACACTATCCAGGTTACCGGCCCCGCCATCAAAATGATCGGCACCGGCGCCGCCCGTCATGTTGTCATTGCCACCACCGCCAACAAGCGTATCGTCGCCAACCCCGCCGATCAGGGTATCAATGACAGAGGACCCGGTAAGCACGTCATCCCCCGCGCCGCCATCCATCCGGTTTCCGCTGTAATGTGAACTGGTCAGATAATCATCATGGGCAGAACCGATCAAACCCTGAAGGCCAAAATACGTTCCGAAACTATCACCTTCGGCATCGCCGCCACTGGCGGATCCGGTTGTCAGGTCAACCGTAACCCCTTCACCTGAGTGGGCATAACTGACAACATTATATCCGTCGAAATGATCTGCACCGCCACCGCCTTCAAAAACGACATTTCTGCCATCAAAGAGATCATCATGATCCGATCCAATGATCGTCATGTCGATCCGACCGGCAGTGCTGATGACCGTGTCACCCTCGGCGTCCCCACCGCTGGCATAAAGTTCGGCAGAATAGTAATCGTAATCAACATTGATCCCGACATCCGAGCTGACATAGGAAAGCGTTGCACTTCGACCTTCTCCGCCAAAAACAAAGGTGTCGGCCCCTGCTCCACCTTCGATCACATCATGTCCGGCGCTGCTTTCGATACGGTCATTGCCATCAAGGCCGAAAATATCGTCATCTTCTGCGGTGTCCTTAAGGGTATCATTTGCATCCGTTCCGACGATCTGCGCCATAACATCCTCCCTGGCCTCGCAGGCCAAATAACGCGACAAATACCGGGTAAAACTTTCCTGCTACTGCTTTGCAAGGCGTGACCGGGCTGCCAAATTGCACATATTCATTTGCGATATCCGACAGGTTAATTCTGTCGATTTCCATACCAACGACGTCATCGGGCGTATCGGTGAAATCACCAAGGACGTCCATTTGATTTCCCCGGCGGGGTGGCAAGAAAATCGGAAATTTTTAAATGCGGGTCTGTGCTGAATCTTGTTGCCACAATCACGGGCATTGAGGTCAAAAATACCGTCGCGTTCCACGTCGTTTTCAAACGCTTCCCAAAAAAGAAGCGTGGAATCTACGTCAATTGCGAAATTTCTGCCTTTTCCTGTCTGTCTTTATTACCACTGGCATTTGAAACACACGTCATGGCTGCCTCTTTCTGCACGAATAAATAAGTACAGAAAGGTTACTACCGGATGCCAGGCAAGACAAACATATAAAAACTAAATATAATGAAGTATTAAAATTCATTTTTGCGCCATTAAGGAAAACAATTTTGAATAAAATCCACAATATTCATTCTGGATTCAACGCAATCATACGATCAGAATTGGATTCTGTTTCTTCCAGCATCTTTTGCGACGAATAGTTTTTCATCAGCACACTTTAAGACGCGCCAGGGGTCGCTTTCACCCTCGGCCCTTTCAGCCAGACCGATTGAAACTGTAATGCCAACGCCACGCTTTGCTTCAGGCAACGTAATTTTGGTCGCAGCAATTTTTTTGCGTAAAATTTCCAGCGTTTCCGTGGCGCGCACGGATGTCCGACTGGCAAATAAAATGGCAAATTCTTCGCCACCATAGCGAAATGCCTTGCCGCCACCCCCCATATGATCCAGTTCCCGGGCCACCTTGCGCAGTATAATGTCACCAACGTCATGGCCGTGGCTGTCATTGAATTTTTTAAAGTGGTCCACATCAAGCATGGCAATGCAATATTGCCCGCCCAGTTCCACCAGTGCATGGCTTAGCGCGCGCCGCCCCGGCAGCCCCGTCAGGTCATCCACAAATGCCATGCGCCAGGCTTCCTGAACAACACCACCCAAAACCACGCCCGTCGCCGCCAGATAGCCAAACGGGACATATCGGGGTTCAACCACAATGGCCGTAAAAACCGCAGGTAACGTACAAACAAACGCAAATTCAAGCGACCGCCCCCGTGCCAGCAACACCACACCTGTTATGGCCGCAATGATAAAGGCCATCTGGGGGACTGTGTTTGCCATCCCGTCTAACGTAATGAAACGGATGTTCATCACGTTATATAAAGCGGTTGAAACATCGGGCCGGACAGCAAAAAGCATCAGGGCAAAAAACTGCAGGGACAGAAACAATATGCGCGCAATGCCGCGTTTCCGAAACACACCACGTTCCGACATAAACGCCAGCAACAACAGGTTCACCGGAATAATATAAAGTGTTGCCAGTTGCAGGAATTGCACACCCTCTGGCGACAGGAATGCGGGTGCACCGATAAAGAACCAGTAACAGAAGAACAAAACCAGCATCGCGTAAACAACGCGCCCCCGGTTAAACCATCCCCCCAGTACCACACCAAGTACCGCCATCAAAAACGGACGATACTGTACAAACCCGACAAGACCATCCGGCAAAACCCCGGCCCTGTCCGCAAATGCCAGAGCCGTTACCGCTGTCAAAATCAACAGCGGTATTGACCCGACAGAAATGCAGGCAAAAAAGGCACGACGCATCAGACCCCTGGCCCATTATATCGATAACCGGAAATTGGATCGGCAATATAAAGATAAAACCTGAACAATTCCTATAATAGTTTCAATTTCATACAAATACTGGCCAGTAACATCCAAAACCGGATCGCGCCTAGCACGATCCGGACACACCAATGCCCGGCAATTGCGGCCCGGCTTCGCCTTAGCCACGCATAATTATTGGCAAATGAACCCCCAACCATCGTCGCATTGGACGCCACCCGCCAGATTTTGCTAACATGCGCCAAATTATTGCGGCGCAAAAACAAAAAGACCGCATTTTCTGCCCAGGCAGGCCCCGGTACAGGTTTGACGCCATTGCGCCCTTAACGGCAATCCGCCGTTTTGCGCAATGACAGCAAGGAGAATGACATGAGCTTCACCACCCCGACCCCGGCCCCGGCACGCCTGAACCGATCCGAGCTGGCCGTGCCCGGCAGCCGCATCGAACTTTTTGAAAAAGCCGCCAAATCAAAGGCCGACGCCATTTTCCTGGATCTGGAAGATGCCGTTGCCCCGCGTGACAAGGAACAGGCGCGCAAAAACATCATTAGCGCCATCAACGACATTGACTGGGGCGACAAGGTTTTATCCGTCCGTATTAACGGCCTTGATACGCATTATATGTATCGCGATGTTGTTGATGTTCTTGAACAGGCTGGCGACCGGCTGGACCTGATCATGATCCCCAAGGTGGGCACGGCATCCGATGTTTATGCCCTTGATATGCTGGCAACCCAGATCGAGGCCGCCAGGGGGCGCAAAAAACGCATCGGGTTTGAACTGATCATTGAAACCGCGTTGGGCATGCAAAACATTCATGAAATTGCCGCCGCATCGCAACGCAACGAAAGCCTGCATTTTGGTGTGGCCGATTATGCGGCATCCACCAAAGCAATGACCACCGGCATTGGCGGCCCCAACCCGCATTACGGCGTTTTAACCGACAAGGACGGCGACGCCCCGCGCGATTATCATTGGGGCGATATGTGGCATTACGCCATCGCCCGCATGGTAGTAGCCGCCCGCGCCAATGGCCTGCGCCCGATTGACGGCCCGTTTGGCGATTTCTCCGACCCCGAAGGCTATCGTGCCCAGGCGGCACGGGCGATGGTGCTGGGCTGCGAAGGAAAATGGGCGATCCACCCCAGCCAGATCACCCTTGCCAACGAGGTTTATTCCCCGTCAGAAGCGGAAGTAACCAAAGCCAAACGCATTCTTGAAGCAATGGAAAAAGCCCAGAATGAAGGGGCCGGTGCCGTGGCCCTTGATGGCCGCCTGATCGATATTGCATCGATCAAGCAGGCCGAAGTTATGGTGCATCAAGCCGATATTATTGCAGCAAAGGATGCGAAATAGGCACCCGAACCTAGAAAGCGGCACGCTGCCATCGTCCGGCAACCGTTTCCACGGGGTCGCCCGGTTGAACCAGATGAATATGCGTGCCGCCTTCACCACCCCCAAGGCCCGGTTTAAGACGCTGGCTGGCATCGTAATGCCCGCCATTCTGCGTTCGAAAAGGGATGGGGGCAGCGGTGAACAAATTCTCCAGACAAAGGCAAAAGTCTGTACTTACCTGTCCCCAGCCGGCGTCGTCCATCCGGTCACTTTGATATACCGGGAAGGCAGGTAAAACATCGAAACCGGGATAAAACAGCGTCCCGTGCTGAATGGGCCACAAAATATCATCCAGGCTACCATTCACCCCGCGGTCGCTATAATGGGGTAAACGCCCACCAATCGGCACAACCAGCATTGCCCGACGCCCGGCCAAAACCCCTTCGCCATAACGATCCCCCCAGCGTTCGCCGCCGTGCTGGCCCACACCATACGCAAAACCATAGGTAAAAACGCGGTCGAACCACCCTTTCAAGATTGCAGGTGCGCCAAACCACCACAGCGGAAAACTGAACAATACGGCATCGGCCCATAACAGTTTTTTCTGTTCGGCCTCTATGTCCGGGCTTTGGCTATCGGATGCAAAAGCATGGCGCGATTCCGCAACATAACTTAACCGTTCTGCGGCCACCCTGTCGGTAAAATCGGCCTCGTCGGCAATCGCCTTCCAACCCATTGCATATAAATCCGATACCTGCACGACATGGCCCTGGCTGCGCAATGTCCTGATCGCCAGATCCTTTAATGCACTGGTTAACGACAGGGGTTCCGGGTGGGCATGCACAATCAGAATGTTACTCATAATTCCGTCCTTTTCAGAATAATCTGCTTTGATGCGTGATCATTCCCCATCACCCTGCTATCGTTGAAATTAAAGTTTTTTTGATCTGGTATAAATTCAATGGATATCGAACAGCTTGATCTTAATTTGCTGGTCACGCTTGATACATTGCTGGCCGAACGCAATGTGACCCATGCTGCCCGTCGCCTGAACCTGAGCCAACCTGCCATATCGGCCCGGCTGACCCGGCTGCGTGACCTGCTGGGTGATCCTCTTTTATTGCCATCCCAACGCGGCATGATCCCGACGGAACGCGCGCTGGACCTTCAGGCTCCGTTGCATGATGCCATCGAGGCGGTGCGCAGCGTCATTGCCGAAACCAGCCCGTTTGACCCAACGCAGATAGAAGCAACAATCGCCATTGCCGCCAGCGATTATGTTCAATATTCGGTGTTGATACCGCTTGCCCAAATCATTCGGGCAGAAGCCCCGGGTATTCGCATTGCCTGGCGCACCATTGATACGGCCCGGCTTGAGGAGCAAATGGTCCGCGGGGAGGTTAACCTGGCCCTAACCACCCCGGACACAGCCCCCGAAACCCTGCATATGCGCAAGCTGTACCACGAAAGCTATGTCACCATTGCCCGCCCCAACCACCCCGCCATTCACGGGCAGATCGACCTTGAAACGTTTTGCGACCTAGGTCACGTGATTGTTTCGCCAGAAGGCGGCGGGTTTTACGGCCCGGCGGATGATGCTCTGAAAGTGCTGGGACATGAACGCCGAATATTGCTTTCTGCCCCGGGCTTCCTTGTGGTTCCCGAAATTGTTGCCCAAAGCGACATGATCGCCCTAGTTCCCGGCCGGGTTGCCGCCAACCGCCACGGCCGTTTGCAAATTTTGCCCCCACCCCTGCCAGTCCCGGGTTTTGACAT
Source organism: Thalassospira sp. NFXS8 (assembly GCF_040148805.1). Taxonomy (NCBI): domain Bacteria; kingdom Pseudomonadati; phylum Pseudomonadota; class Alphaproteobacteria; order Rhodospirillales; family Thalassospiraceae; genus Thalassospira; species Thalassospira sp. NFXS8. The sequence goes on from NZ_JAGEMF010000001.1 coordinate 1,703,184, forward strand.
AGCGCTGGTTTGGCATGACCGCACCACAACCCACCCGCTACATCGCTGGTTACGCGAACGCATTTACAAATTGCTGCGCGCACCCGAACTGGCGTCATAAAAACAAAAAACCGAACCGGTCATTCATTTCCGGTTCGGTCATATTTATAAAATCAGGCTGCCGGGCACCTTAAAACGGCCCTTCAAGAACCAGTCATCGCAGTTTATCAGGCACCAAGACCTTCAAACGTAATTTTGCCAATCGCCTTGCCCGATTCCAGCAATTCGTGCGCCTTGCGCAGGCTTTCCGGGCTAAGGCTGCCGTAATTTTCGGTGGCCGTTACCTGAATTTCACCTGCATCGACCATGGCCGCCACTTCCGCCAGCAATTTATGCTGTTCGATCATGTCCGGGGTTTGGAACATGGAACGGGTAAACATAAATTCATAGGAAAAGCTGGCTGATTTTGCCTTCAACAGATCAACGTTATGAAGGTCCGAGGCCTCGGTGATGGAAGCAATCCGTCCTTGCGGGGCAACCAGATCACACATTACATCCCAATAATCATCGGTTTGCGAGGTGCAAAGAACATAATCAACTGTGGCAAAACCGGCACCTTCGAGTTGTTCTTTCAAAGGTTTGCGATGGTTAATCACGTGATCGGCACCCATTTTGGTTACCCATGAAATGGTTTCCGGGCGCGACGCAGTGGCAACCACCTCAAGGCCGGCAAGTTTGGCCAGCTGAATGGCGATGGATCCCACTCCACCGGCGCCATTAATAATTAAAATGCTTTTGCCCATATTGCCCTCAACATTGGTACGGTCAATGTTCATGCGGTCAAACATGGCTTCCCATGCCGTGATCGATGTCAACGGAAAGGCCGCCGCCGTGGCAAAATCCAGGCTTTTGGGTTTTAGCGCCACAATACGTTCGTCAACCAGCTGTAATTCACTGTTCGACCCCGGGCGCGTTACATCGCCTGCATACCAAACTTCATCCCCGGCCTTAAACAGGGTGACATTTTCCCCCACAGCCTCAACCACACCTGCCGCATCCCACCCCAGCACCTTAAAATTACCGTCATCAGCTTTGCCCTTGCGAACCTTGAAATCAACCGGGTTCACCGCAACGCCTTTAACCCGAACCAGAACATCGTGGCCTGCCGGGGTTGGCGTTTCAATTTCGGTTTGTTCAAACAGGGCGGCATCGGTTACCGGACGGGCAACTTTTAATCCAATGGCTTTCATTATCGTTCCTCCTTGCCGAGGTTTAATTTGCGAATGACAGAGTCCTAACGCATAATCATGATAATGATAAGTACGCACAATTTTTGCATATAGTAACAATTTGTATACTAATGCAGATTTCCGCCATTTCTGGAGGCCCAATGTCCGATTTTGATTGTCCGCCCAATCACAGCCCCGGGTGCCCGGTCGAAGGAACGCTGACAGTTATTGGCGGAAAATGGAAAGGTGTTGTCCTCTATCATTTGCTGGACGGCACCAAACGCTTTAACGAACTGGGCCGCAAAATGCCGGGCGTTACCCAACGCATGTTAACCCGGCAATTACGCGAACTTGAACAGGACGGCCTGGTCAATCGCAAGGTTTATGCCGAGGTACCGCCGCGGGTTGAATACAGCCTGACCGCAAAAGGGGAAACGTTACGCGCCATTATTCTGGCGCTAAAAGACTGGGGGGAAACCCACGTTCCCTATTATGCCCCCATTGCGGCAAACTCGGATCAGCCCGCATCAATGCCGGTTCCCGGGTCGAAGCAAGCCTCATCCGGTCGTAATTCGGCCACCTCGAAAAAGCGTCACAATGCTGGCGAAGGCGTTTTGTGAACCGCGGCATCGCGTGTCATTACAAAAAATGTTGGCTGACTAAAACCGGGATGCGTGCCATCCCCCGTTATTGCGAACCCGCAGCGCGTAAAAAAGCTAATATTACCCGCCAGTTCCTTGCGCACATGCAACCGCATCCGGGTGTTGCGACCTTTTTGCAAAACATGGTTAACGGCAGCATCAATTAACGCCCGGCCAATGCCCTTACCGTGATACGCCGGATCAACCGACATTTTATAAATATAGGCATCGTCGGGTGTTTCCTCGATCCAGACCTGCCCGACAATGACATGATCATTTTCAATATCGCGCGCAACAAGCACCATATCACGTTCAAATCGCCATTGCAGTTCGGCCTCGTCCACACGCGTTACCGAACTGGGCGGGTTCACGATACCATCCTGAAAGGCAAAGGCTGCTTTTAGAATACCTGTCAGGCGGTTAAAAACGGCGATATCAGGATTCAGCAACGGTGCAATTTCTAAATTGGTGGACATATTCTTTCCATTAAGCAAACTTGTAGACGCAAAATTTACGGAATTTGGCCCATGATATGGTCGAAAATTGAATTTATCGCGCCTTTTTTTGCTCCACCCTTGACGTGGCAGACTGATCACGTATGTTCCGCTCCATTGTTTCCCAGCCGGATTTGACGTCCTGATGCACAACTTTCTGGATTTCGAGAAGCCGATCGCCGAACTTGAAGGCAAGATCGAAGAACTCCGCCATTTGAGCGGCAATGATGATGAAGTCAACATTGCCGATGAAGTCGCGCGCCTGCAAGACAAGCTGACCAAATTGCTGCAAAGCACTTATGGTCGCTTAACGCCGTGGCAGAAAACCCAGGTTGCCCGTCATCCCGACCGCCCGCACTTTGTGGATTACGTTAAAAATCTTTTTGACGATTTCACACCTTTGGCCGGTGACCGGCTTTATGGGGAAGACGAAGCCATCATTGGCGGCCTGGCCCGTTTGCGGGGTCGCAGCGTAATGGTAATTGGCCACGAAAAAGGCCGCGATACCGAATCGCGCGTAAAACACAATTTTGGCATGGCCAAACCCGAAGGCTATCGCAAGGCCATCCGCCTGATGCGTATGGCCGAACGGTTTAACATTCCGGTGATTACGCTGGTTGATACCGCCGGTGCCTTTCCTGGCGCCGACGCCGAAGCCCGCGGCCAGTCCGAAGCCATCGCCCGGTCGATTGAAACCTGCCTTGATATCAAGGTGCCACTGGTTTCCGTCATCATTGGCGAAGGCGGTTCGGGCGGGGCAATTGCGCTTGCGATTGCCAATACCGTATTGATGCTGGAAAATTCCATTTATTCGGTTATTTCACCCGAAGGCTGTGCCTCTATTTTGTGGCGTTCCGGCGACGAAGCCAAAACCGCCGCCGAAGCCTTGCGCCTTACGGCACAGGATCTGCATCAGCTTGGCGTGATTGACGATATCATCACAGAACCGCTGGGTGGCGCACAACGCGAACCCAAGAACGCCTGCAAACAGGTGGGTGATGCGATTGAAAAAGCACTGATCGAACTTTCCGGCCATGAAGGCGGTGTTTTAAAAGCCCGTCGTCGCGACAAGTTTCTGGAAATGGGCCGTCAGGGCCTGAACTGACGAACCCTAAAATACCTTGAATTTAAAACGGGCTGACACGCTTTGCGCTGTCGGCCCGTTTTATTTTCCCGACACGGGTTACCGCGCCGCCATGATATATGTTGCTGTCGCGACGATCGCGGTTGAATTAAGCGGCCGAAAAACTGCTAACTTTTTGACAAATAACGAGTCTTGCGGATTATTGGTCAAATTGGCGCAAACACGCCCACCGGGTTAATAACCGCCATCCAAATTCGCTTAACCCCCGTCATAATTGGTAATTACACCGATATTACGTATCGCATAAACCTTGTCATCCCCATGATTCGCAACTTTCAGCCCCGATATCACACGATACGTACAAATTTGAATAAATTAAGGTGGTTCTGAATAGGCTTCCTCGACTAAGATTTTGCCAAAGCAAGGGGAGTTGGGGAATGAAACTTACTTTTGCGGGATCAGGATCAGCGTTCTGTACTGCCGCAGATAATTTCCAAAGCAATATGATTTTGGAAACCAAAAACACCGAAACCGGCCAACTGGCCCGGTTGTTAATAGATTGCGGCACCGATGCGCGCCACGCGCTGCATCGCCTTGGGTTATGGCCAAAGGACTTTGAGGCCATTTATGTCAGCCATTTACATTCCGACCATATTGGTGGACTGGAATGGATTGCCCTTAGCAATTATTTTATTTTTCGCCGCCATCGCATCGATCTTTATATGGTTGATGAGCTGATCGAACCGCTATGGGAACATAGTTTGCGCGGCGGCCTTGAAGTAAGCGACCACGGCAACAGCACCCTGGATACTTATTTCAATGTCAAACCCCTGTCGCAAAACGGCGCCTTTAACTGGCATAACGTTAAGTTGAATATTTTGCCCGTTGACCATATCGTCGCTAAAGAAGGAAAAATGCAGTCATTTGCGTTGATTGGTGAAACCAAATCGACATGCTTTTTCATTACAACAGATGCGATTTTCAATCCCGATGCCCATATGGCCCACTACCGCAAGGCTGACATCATTTTTCAGGATTGCGAACTGGGCCCGCGGTGGTCGGGTGTGCATGCACATTATGATCAGTTAAAAACGCTACCCGACGACATCAAAGCCAAAATGTGGCTTTATCACTACCCGGCCTATGCCAAACCCGATGCCGTTGCCGACGGCTTTTGCGGGTTTGTCGCACCGGGCCAAAACTTTGACCTGACCTGACCGGATGTGCCGGTCGGGCTTTGCAGTATAACGGGAAACGTGCATGCCGAATTCGGTATTTGCCTATATCTGGCGCCACAGCCGCTTTCAACAGATCGTGCTTTTGATCGTTACAGTGCTGTCTTTTCCGTTTCTGTACTATTCACTCGATCTGCCCAAAATGATCGTCAACCAGGCCATTGGCGGCGCGGGTGAACCGTTTGATATTTTGGGCGTCAAACTTGATCAGGTTGAATATCTGTTTGCACTCTCGGGCATTTTTCTGGCCCTGGTTTTTGTAAATGGCGGCTTCAAGTATTTTATCAACGTCTATACCGGCGTTATGGCCGAACGGCTTTTGCGCCGGATGCGTTATATCCTGTATGAACGCGTCCTGCGCTTTCCGCTGCCCCATTTTCGCAAAACCAGCCAGGGCGAAATTGTCTCCATGATTACGGCCGAAGCCGAACCCCTGGGTGGCTTTTTTGGCGAGGCATTCTCGCTGCCGGTATATCAGGGTGGCATTCTGGTAACGATATCGGCCTTTATCTTTATTCAGGACCCGTTAATGGGGCTGGCGGCTGTTTCGTTTTATCCGTTACAGGGCTATCTGATTCCCAAACTGCAACGCCGGGTGAACAAACTTGGCAAGGACCGGGTGCAAAACATTCGTCGCCTGTCCGAACATATTGGCGACAGCGTAAGCGGTGCGACCGACATTCGTGCCCATAATACGCAGGGCTACGAACTGATGCGTTATACCCAGCGCATGGGGCGTATTTTTGAAATCCGCAAGGAAATCTATTTCCGCAAATTCTTTATCAAATTCCTTAATAACTTTATCGCCCAGATCACGCCGTTTTTCTTTTACTCAATCGGCGGCTATCTGGTTATTGCTGGCGATTTGTCGTTTGGGGCACTGGTCGCAGCCCTTGCCGCCTATAAGGATATGTCGGCACCGTGGAAGGAACTTCTGGCCTATTACCAGCGCCTGGCCGATGCCCACATCAAATATGACCAGCTTTACGAACAGTTTGAACTGCCTGATCTGGACCAGGAACACGAACTGGTCGCCCCGGTGGCCGGGCATCTCAACAGCCCGATGGATGTATATGCCCTGTCATGGACGGACGATGACGGCACCCGGGTGGTTGAAAATGTGTCGTTCAACATGCCATTACCAGGCGCGGCCCTTCTGACTGGCACAGCAGACAGTGGCAAATCACATCTTGCCCGGTTGCTGGTACGCCTTATCACGCCAAGCGGCGGTCGCGTGCAGTTTGCCGATGTTAATTCAGCACAGCTTCCCGCATCCTATCTGGGTCAGCGCACCGGATATGTCGGACCGGATTCATACCTGTTTCATGGCACCATATCGGACAATCTGCTCTATGGCCTGAAACACCGCCCACTGGCCGAACACCAGCCCGATGCAAACAACGACAATCCGGCCCTGACCGACGAAACACGCCATGCCAACGCCGCGCCCGAAGAAGCAAAACTTTTGCCTCCGGCCCTGGTAGAAAAAATCGAACTGGCGTCCCCAACCGACCTTCCCGACCATCTGACAGCCGAAATGTTTGATGAAATCAAACGATCAGGCAATATCCCCTATGATCCGGGCGGGCAATGGATTGACTATGTTGGGCCTGGCTACGATTCCCTCGAACAGTTAAACGCCGAACTGTTAAGTCTTCTATCGGTTGTTCATCTGGATCGTGATATCTACCGGATCGGCCTGTTTCGGCGTATTGATCCGAAATTGCGCCCCAATCTGTCCAAGGCAGTATTGGCAGCACGCCCGCGCCTTAAGGAACTTCTTGCCGAACGCGGGCTGGCCGACCTTGTCGAACCTTTTGATATTAAAAACTACAATGACAACGCAACAGTCGGGATCAACCTGATTTTCGGGGTGCCGGTAAACCCGAATTATGAACGTCGCAACTTTTTGAACCACCCCTATTTTCAAAGCGTGTTACGCGATAACGGCCTGTATGAACCCATGATCAATATGGGCCGCAACATGCTGGAACTGATGATCGAACTGTTTACCGGCCTGCCGCCGGGGCATGAATTTTTTGATCGCTACAGCTTTATCTCGGCCGACGAACTTAGCGATGTCAAAAACATGCTGAAACGCATTGACGGCGTTGACGTTGGTAACATTCGTGAAGATGACAGGCTCCGCCTGCTTGAAGTTGCCATGAATTTGACCCCGGCCCGGCACCGTTTGCGGGTGATGGACGATAATTTCCGCGATCTGGTTCTTAAAGCGCGGCCAAAATTCCACGAAAATATTCCCGAAGACCTTGCCAGCGAAATTGACTTTTTTGACGCCGATAACTACACCGCAGCGGCTTCGATCCTTGATAACCTGTTGTTTGGTCGCTTTGCCTATGGTCGTGCCCATTCCGAAGAACGCGTGGGCGAAGTTCTGTTTGAAATCGCCCGTGATGGCGGCCTGTATGAAGCCCTGATTGCACTGGGTCTTGAATCCGACGTCGGGGTGGGCGGAAGCAGGGTATCGCAAAGCCTGCGCCAGAAAATAACGCTGGTACGTGCCCTGATCAAAAACCCCGATATCCTCGTGGTTGACGAAGCCCTGTCCGCGCTTGATAACGAAACCCGCGATCAGGTTGTTGAATTTCTGACCAGCACAGCCAGCGAACGCAGTGTCATCTGGGTTGATGGTGCCGATATGCCAGGCGACCGTTTTTCGACCTGCCTGCACATGTCCAACGGCAAGCTAACCAAACGCGACAAACAGGACGACACCGCCGCCGATGCCCGTAGCGATGCAACCGCCATTACCGCCGAAACCGATACCGTCCCGGCCGAGGATGGCAGCATCGAGGAAGAAGTCCGGTTGCTGCGGACCATTCCGCTATTTTCCGCACTGGACCCAAATGTCATCAAACTGCTGGCATTTACCAGCCCGCGTCTTACCTATAAACGTGGCGAGGTTATCGTCAAACAGGGTGAACCGGGCGACGCCGCCTTTATCGTTATTTCGGGGCGCGGTGAAATCTGGCTTACAACGGACGAAGCCCAAACCCTGAAACTGCGCGATGTCGAACCCAAGGAAGTGATTGGCGAAATTGCCCTGTTGGTTGACCAGCCGCGATCTGCCACCATTCGCGTGGTCGAGGACATGACGGTTCTGAAACTTGATAAAGCCGAATTCCTTGGGCTTGTCCGCCAGGACCAGGCCGTATCTGTCCAGTTGTTGCGCGTTCTTGCCGAAAGACTGGACCTGACCACAAAACAGCTTACAAGCCGAGACCAGCCGAACCGATGAATAAAATTGCTGCCATTCTGATTGCCGCCTTTGTCGCCATTGTCCTGATATTGGGTTTTGTTGCGATTATTGGCGGCAGCCTGGCGGGCGCACTTATGGTTGTTATCGGCATTCCTTTTGCCTTTCCCACTACCACAACCCTGTTATTCCTGGTTTTTATGGTATTAATCATTCGAACAGTTTTTGAACAACGGCGCAAACGCCGCGAAATTAAAAGCTGGCTGGATGACGACAACACCAAATAACCCGTAAAAATATATTATTTTCAAATCGTTAGACGTTTTCATCCAACAGGGTTTTCATCAAATAGCCCGTACCGGCAGAAAAAACATCGTTTAAACGCCCCTTCCAGCCAAAAAAACCACACCAAATCGCCTTACCTTCGGTGACCTCCTCTGCGCCAATATTGTTAGTCTGCCTTTAGTTCAACAGGCAGACCCGGCACATTATTGGCCGGGCCCGTTTTTAAGGAGGCTCCCATGACGGCACAATTGAAAGAACAGCGTTGTGTGTCGTTAAGCAATCTGACCGATTTGCGCTTGTTGCGCGAACACGCCTATATCGACGGGCGCTGGAGTTCGGCAGATAACCGTCAGGTCATCGAGGTGACAAACCCGTTTGACGGCAGCTTTCTTGGCACTGTACCCAATATGGGCGTTGTCGAAACCCGGCGTGCGGTAGAGGCCGCCCATAACGCCTTTCCGGCCTGGGCTGCGTTATTGCCACAAGAACGCGCCGGGCGGATGCGCCGCTGGTTTGAATTGCTGATCGAAAACAAGGAAGACCTTGCTCTGTTAATGACGCTCGAACAGGGAAAACCGATCACTGAATCGCGCGGTGAAATCGACTACGCCGCCAGCTTCATCGAATTTTACGCCGAAGAAGCCAAACGGGTGAATGTCGAAAGCATTTCATCGCACCTGCCCAATCGCGCCATGAGTATTCGTCGCGAACCGGTTGGTGTAACCGCCGCCGTTACCCCGTGGAATTTTCCCTGCGCCATGATCACGCGCAAGGCTGCTGCCGCCCTTGCCGCTGGCTGCACCATGATTGTGCGCCCCGCCACCGAAACCCCGTTTTCGGCCACCGCATTGGCCGAACTGGCCGAACGGGCGGGTATCCCGGCAGGCGTCTTTAATGTCATCACCGGCGATCCCAACCCGGTGGTTGGCGAACTGTGTGGCAACCCGGTTGTGCGGGCATTGTCCTTTACCGGGTCAACCCAGATCGGGCGGCTGTTGCTGGCGCAAGGCGCGCAAACGGTTAAAAAAATGTCCATGGAACTGGGCGGGCACGCACCGTTCATTCTGTTTCCCGATGTGGATATGGACCAGGCCATTACCCACGCCATCGGGGCAAAATTTGCCACCAGCGGCCAGGATTGCCTGGCAGCGAACCGCATTTTTGTCCATCGCGATATTTATGATCAGTTCATCGCCCGTTTTGCCGATGCCATTGAAAAACTGCGCGTTGGCAACGGGCTGGACGAAGATTGCGATATTGGCCCGCTGATGCATGACCGCGCCGTTGCCAAATGTGCCGAACATGTTGAAGACGCCCGCGCCAAAGGCGCCCGGGTTGTTGTCGGTGGCAAACAATTAGGCGGGCTTTTTTATGCGCCGACCTTGCTGGCCGACGTCACCGATGACATGCAAATCTATCACGAGGAAACCTTTGGCCCCGTGGCCCCGGTTATTGTGTTTGACAGCGAAGACGAAGTCATCGCCAAAGCCAATGATAGCGAATATGGCCTGGCCGCCTATCTTTATACCAATGACCAGTCACGCGCCAACCGGGTCGCCAATGCGCTTGAATACGGCATGGTTGCGCTGAACTGTGTGAAAATCACCGGTGCGCCAATCCCCTTTGGCGGGGTCAAACAATCGGGCCTGGGCCGCGAAGGATCGCGCCACGGCATGGAAGAATTTACCGAACTTAAATATGTCTGCGCAGCGTTTTAAATGCTGGCAGTTCGCCCCACGACCTTGAACGGGAGAAGAAAATGAATGTGATTAAAAACAACACCGCCGAACTGCAAAAAATGGACCGGGCGCATTTCATGCATCCGTCAACGCATATGCGCCAGCATGCAGACGGTGAAACACCCAACCGCATTATCAATGGCGGCAAGGGCATTTACATTCATGACACCGAGGGCAAGGAAACCCTTGATGCCTTTGCCGGTCTGTATTGTGTCAATGTCGGTTATGGCCGCACCGAAATTGCCGATGCCATTTATGCCCAGGCCAAAGAACTGGCCTATTACCACACCTATGTTGGTCATGGGAACGAGCCGATCATTCGCCTGTCCGAGCGCATTGTTAAAAGTGCGCCCGAAGGCATGCAGCGGGTTTATTATGGTATGTCCGGGTCGGATGCCAACGAAACCAACATCAAGCTGATCTGGTACTACAACAACATTCTGGGTCGCCCGGAAAAGAAAAAAATCATCTCGCGCTGGCGCGGTTACCACGGTTCGGGCATCATGACCGGCAGCCTGACCGGCCTTGCCACCTTCCACAATGCATTTGATTTGCCCAAATCCCCTGTTCTGCACACCACCTGCCCGCATTTTTACTGGAATGCCGAAGCCGGTGAAACCGAAGAACAGTTCGCCAAACGTTGTGCCGATGATCTGGAAAAAATGATCCTGCGCGAAGGCCCCGAAACCGTTGCCGCCTTTATCGGCGAACCGGTTATGGGCACGGGCGGCATCATCACCCCGCCGAAAGGCTATTGGGAAGCCATTCAGGCTGTCTTGAACAAATACGATGTTCTTCTGGTCGCCGACGAGGTTGTCACCGCGTTTGGCCGTACCGGAAGCTATTTCGGATCCCAGCATTATGGCATCAAACCGGACCTGATCACGATTGCCAAAGGTGTGACATCTGGCTACCTGCCGCTGTCGGGCGTTATTGTCGGCGAACGTGTCTGGAAAGTTCTTGAGCAGGGTTCTGATAAAATGGGGCCGATCGGCCATGGCTGGACCTATTCCGCCCACCCGGTTTGCGCGGCTGCTGCCAATGCCAACCTCGACATTGTTGATGGCGAAAACCTGACGGGTAATTCTGCCGAAACCGGTGGTTATTTCCAGAATCTGATGCAGGAAACCTTTGCAAACCATCCGCTGGTGGGTGAAGCGCGCGGTGTCGGCCTGATGGCCGCACTGGAATTTGTTGCCGACAAGGATAAAAAGGAACGCTTCGATGCGAACCTGAAAGTGGGTGCGAAGGTTTCAGCCGCCTGCCTGGAACGCGGCATGATCGCCCGTGCCATGCCGCATGGCGATATCCTGGGCTTTGCCCCGCCGCTTTGCATCACCAAGGCTGAAATCGACAAGGTTGTTGATATTGCCAAACAGGCAGTCGATGCCGTTACCGACGAACTGGCAGCCAAATAAGCAGGTTTTCAAAAGAATACTTTTCCAAAACAGCTCCTCGTCCTTATGGGCCGAACCTTGTGTTCGGCCCTTCTTTTTTGGCTAAAAATGCTGCCATGCAACCCGATTGCTTTCGCAGCGCACTATACCAAAGAAAAGCATGGTAAATACCAACGGATAATCCCCTAAGCACCTGACATTGAATGTACATTAAAATTTAATTGTATAAATTTTAAATTAAAACAAACTATACTTACAGAACAAAAAATATACGTATATTGGGGCGCAAACCATCTAACTTGCCAAGCGAAATGGACTCGAAATGGCCAATTTACCCCGCCTATGCTGGAGAGTTGCGGCATGTCTTGCTTTTCTTGAAATGCTTTTTAGCCTGCAACCATTTATTACAGGTTTGGCAACAGACACCCTGTTGCCTGGCACCCATTACCTTAACCTTACAGGCTGGATCGGGCTTGCCCTTTACGGCACTTATTACCGCATCAGCCGGCGCCATTTTGATGGCCTGGACAAATTACAGGTAGTCCTGGCTATCATCGGCACGCTTACGCTCGCTGTTGGCACAACGATTGCCAATATCGGCGGTCCATCCACACCGATGCTGTTTGGCATTGCCATCCAGTTATGTGGTATGGCGCTGTTTGCCTATATTACCATCAAACGGCCCTTGCCCATGCTGGCCGTCTAAGGCGCATTTATGCCCCTCCATATAAAATGCAGCAGGGGCCTTTGGTGCCCCTGGCGGAATATTGTGCCGAAGTTATCGGGTTTATCGCCACGGGAAACCATTCCAATGATGAAATTCCGGTCCACGCGACAAAGCGCGCCGCTTTACCGACCGGGATGACACACAGGAAGAATTTTTTGCGGCCATAAACCCCGGCTGAACCAGTCTTGATGGATGAACCTGCAGAGCGAGGTAGCAATGCAAGACTGGAAGCACACCATGGGGCAGCATCGCATTCGGCCCGTCAACTGTAAGCCGCTAAAAAAGGTAAATAAAAACCCCCGCAGAAAACTGCGGGGGTTTGAATGTGACGGTTTTAAACCGCAACTGACAAAGAATTACATCTTGCCCATTTCTTCTTCTTTTTTAGCGATTTCATCGCGCAAATCGCCAAGAACCTGTTTGGTGTCGCCACCAACTTCTTTTACCAGATTGTCGCCAACACTTTTCGATGCAGCTTCAAATTTGGCGCGCTGATCGGCGTCAAGTTTAATGACCTTGATGCTCGGCTTGGCTTTCTTGATTTTATCAAGCGCCTTTTCGTTCAGGTCTGCCTGGGCCTTGAAGATATAATCATCAAGTTCCGATTTTACGTCTTTCAGCAATTCCTTGCGTTCATCCGACAGGCCTTTATAGAAAGCGTCGTTGGTGACCACAGTGGTGGTATATTGCTGCTGACCAGCATAAATCAGATAATCGGTGACTTCGTAAAACTTGGCGCTTTCGATGAAGAAAATCGGGTTCACCTGGGCGTCGATCACGCTGGTTTGCAAACCGGAATACACTTCGCCCCACGGCAATGCGACCGGATCAGCACCAAATGACTTATAGCTGTCAATCAGGATCGGCGAGGTCATCACGCGAAATTTGACACCGTCAAAATCCTTCGGCGTTTCGACTTTTTTCTTCGTGGTCCATACCATTTCCCCTTCGGGATACATGGTATAAAGTTTCAGGCCCTTGCTTTCGAAATCCTTGGAAAGGCCCTTATAAATCGTCGGGCTTTGCGACAGGATTTCCTTATTCACGTCATTGTTTTGCGACAGCAAATAAGGAACGCCGAAGACCTGAATTTCAGGAACAAAGGTGCCAAGATGGCCCGGCGATGCATTCGAAAACTGAATAGCCCCTGAAGCAGTCAGTTCGGTAATATCGTTTTCAGTCCCAAGCTGGCCATAGGTGTAGATGGTGACATCAACATCACCGCCACTTTTTTCCTCGACCAGTTCCTTGAACTTCTGGGCGTATAAATCCTGGACATCGCCCGTGCTTTCTTCGATGGCGAATTTCCATTCCTCCGCATGCACGGTCATTGCCGTACCTGCAACCGCAAAAACAGCTGCGGCAGACAGGGTCGCCTTGAAGAGCTTTGTCAAACTCATTACAGAAGTCTCCCTTGTTGGGCCGCTACAACCCTGCGTCCTCACAAGATCGGCGGCGGTTAGATTGATACGTCGTGTGTTTGAACGTTTGGAGTTTTGAAATGTTCCTGCATCAGGTCAATGAACGTTTTGTGTCATGACAAAAATACAAACGACCCTACCCAAAATACCCTCGGCCATGTTAGGGTGCCGACAAAACGGATGGGTGGAACGAGCAACATGTGGCTACCGACGACAGATCTGAGTGGCGACACAGGCCCTAAATACAAGGCACTGGTCGAAGCAATCATCACGGATATCGAGTCCGGGCGCTTGCGCCACGATGTCCGAATGCCAACACATCGCGATCTGGCATATCATTTGAAAGTCAGCGTTCAAACCGTCAGTGCTGCTTACAAGGAAGTGGAAAGACAGGGTTATTTACGATCCGAGCGACGTCGCGGCACCTTTGTCCAGGCCCGCCTGACGGACCGTGCATCGTCCTTTATCCTTGATAACCGCCAGCCCGACCTGATCGACCTTTCCATTGTTCGTGCCGCCTATACCGATTTTCACAATGACCTGTCACGCCAGATGCACCGTCGCCTGGCCGAAGACCCGCACCACCCGTGGATGGAAAGCTGCCGCCCTGTTGCGGGGTTTGATTACCACCGTGAAGTGGGCGTGAAATGGTTGGCAGGCATGGGTCTTTCCGCCGAACCGTCACAAACAATTGTTACCAATGGGGCCGCCCAGGGCATTTTCATCGCCCTGGCATCCATCGTGCAACCTGATGATGTTGTCCTGACCGAAAGCCTGACCGATCATGGTGTTATCGGCACGGCCAGTGTGCTGCGGTTTAAACTTGGTGCCCTTCCAACCGACGATGAAGGCATCCTGCCTGAAGCATTTGAACGTGAATGCCAGCAACGCGCCATCCGCGCCCTGGTTGTCACCCCGGTTTACACCAACCCGACCAATTGCCTGATGGGGCTGGAACGTCGTAAACGCATCGCCGAAATTGCCAGCCAGCATGGCGTTTACGTAATTGAAGATGATGTTTACCGCCCGCTTCTGGAACAAAACCTGCCGCCGATTACCAGCTTTTTGCCACAACTGGGTTTTCACATTTCCAGCCTGACCAAAATTGTCATGCCGGGCCTTAGAACCGGGTATCTTGTTGTGCCCAAACACCTTTCGATTCGCGCCAGCAGTGTGCTTCGTGTCACCGGATGGATGGGCACCCCCCTGATCGCCGAGATGGGCGCACGCTGGATTGAAGACGGAGTGGTGGCACAGGCCGTGACCGTGCAGCGCGCCCTGATGCGTGAACGACAAAGCCTGGTCGCCGAGATTTTGGGTGATGCCGTTGTACGCCATCACCCGACATCATTGTCGGCCTGGGTCCGCATCCCTGAACACTGGCAAGAGGAATGGTTTGCCTCGGAATTGCGGAAAAACGGGGTCGCTGTGACCATTTCCGACCCGTTCATGACGGTCAAGGTCAAACGCCCGAATGCCATTCGCGTATGTGTTGGCGGTGCCATCGATACACCAAGCCTGCATCGGGGCCTGATGCAGATCCGCCATACCATGGAGCAAATGCCCGGCGTTCACGCGTTCGATGTCATGTATTGATTTTGTCATGACACAAAAATTTCATTGAACCGTTCAATAGCGTTTCTATTCTGACCTTCTGGCGCGAAGCAGACTGATATCTGTGGGAGGGAACCGTTCGTATAGTCACGCGTTCCAAATGAATGTCTCGCACGCGCATCAAGGAGGTCGTATGTCTGGATCGAACGGAGAAGCGCCGGTAGAATCTCGCACGGCGCTATATGTGCTTAGAAAAATCGACGACTGGCTATCGGTCATCGAACGGCAATTGCTCGGCTGGAGCATCATCATCATGGCAATCAACACGGTTGCCAACGTTATTGCCCGGCTGGGTTTCAGTTCCAGCCTGTTTTTTTCCGAAGAACTTAATACCTTCCTGATCATTCTGGTGACCTTTGTCGGCATATCGGAAGCGGCACGAATGGGGCGTCATATTCGCATGTCGGCCTTTTCCGACATGCTGGGACCGGTTGCCAGCAAGGTTCTGATGATCATTGTTACGCTGGGTACAGCAACATTGCTGTTTATTCTGGCATATTATTCCATCGATTATGTGGCCGGACTGATCAAAACCAACCGCCTGACCCCGTCGCTTCGCATTCCGATGTATCTGACGGTTCTTGTCGTGCCCTTCGGTCTGACTGTGACCGGTATCCAGTTCGTTCTTGCTGCCCTGACCAATATATTCAAGCCGGGTGTCCACCTGTCTTACCGGGTCGAGGATACGTATGACGACAACCTTGATACGCATTTGTAAGGGGGCGGGAAAACAATGGATTTAGGTACAACAATTATTGTCGTCATGCTGGGCCTTTTGTTGCTCGGCTTTCCCATGATGGTTCCCCTTGCATCGGCCAGTGTCATCGCCTTTGCGTTTTTCATGCCCATCCCCCATCAGATCATCATTCAGCAAATGGTCAGCGGCATTAGCCCGGTCGCCCTGATCGCGGTGCCGATGTTTATTTTTGCTGCCGATATCGTCACCAAGGGCCACACCGCCAGCCGCCTGATCGACCTTGCCATGACGTTTGTCGGGCATATGCGCGGCGGGCTTGCTGTCACAACGGCTCTTGGTTGCACCCTTTTTGGGGCGGTTTCGGGGTCCACCCAGGCAACCGTGGTGGCCATGGGCGGGCCGCTACGCCCCAAAATGCTGGAAGCTGGCTATAAAGACAGCTTCACCATGGCCTTAATCATTAATGCCAGCGATATCGCCTTTCTGATTCCGCCGTCGATCGGCATGATCGTATTCGGCGTGGTTGGCAAGGTTTCGATTGGCGAATTGTTCATCGCCGGCATTGGCCCGGGCATTTTG
The DNA here is from genome assembly GCF_040148805.1 of Thalassospira sp. NFXS8. NCBI lineage: Bacteria > Pseudomonadati > Pseudomonadota > Alphaproteobacteria > Rhodospirillales > Thalassospiraceae > Thalassospira > Thalassospira sp. NFXS8. The sequence goes on from NZ_JAGEMF010000001.1 coordinate 1,719,522, forward strand.
ATCCTGCTTTTGTTTTCGGCCTATTCGGTCTGGTATGCAAAGGCCAACGATATCCCGACCATTCCACGTCGCACATGGCTGGAACGGGGCAAGGCCGTTATCAATGCCGGCCCGGCCATCATGTTCCCGGTTCTGATTGTCGGCGGGATTTATCTGGGCTGGGTCAGCCCGACCGAGGTAGCCGCCGTTTCGGTGATTTACGCGATCATCCTGGAAGTGCTGATCTTCCGGTCGGTGAAATGGCACGAATTACTGCATATCGCCCGTTCAACCGGCCTGATCACCGCTGTGGTTTTCATTCTGGTGGGTGCTGGCACAACATTTTCGTTTGTCATTTCCTTTGCCCAGATCCCGCAGGCCGTGATTGGCGCGCTGGCGCTTGATAGTGCCGGTCCCTACACCATCCTGTTTGCCATCTCGATTGCCTTTTTCATCGGCTGCATGTTTGTCGACCCGATTGTGGTTATTCTGGTCCTGACGCCCATCTTCATGCCGCTGGTCAATAATGCCGGGATCGACCCTATTCTGGTTGGTACGCTTGTGACCTTGCAGGTGGCTATCGGCTCGGCCACGCCGCCATTTGGCTGTGACATCTTTACCGCCATTGCCATATTCAGGCGACCTTATGCCGAGGTCATCAAAGGGACACCGCCCTTTATCTGCATGTTGCTTTTGGTTGCGGTCTTGCTGATTTTCTTCCCGCAAATTGCAACCTTCCTCCCCGAAACCGCCTTTCGCTAGGCATCCTGCCAGCCCCGGTGCCTGTACCGGGGCTGGTCGGAAAACTGGCAACCCCGGCTTTGGACACAGCGTTATCGTTTTTTGACGGAGCATACCCCCGATGTCAGCCATTACCGACATCACGCCAGAGCTGGTTAATCTAAGCTACAAACCCGACCCGGTTGCCCCGGCAGGCCGGATCGGGTTAATTACCCTGGCAACAGATTTTAACAGCGAAGACGACTTACGCCGTATTTTACCCGCTGATATTGGTCTGTTTACCACCCGCATTGCCAATGCCAACCCGATCACGGTCGATAGCCTGCGCGCAATGGCCGACGATTTGCCACGTGCCGCACGCACCATTTTGCCCGGCTTTGGCGTCGATGTAGCGATTTTTGGCTGTACGTCAGGTACTGCCGTCAATGGATCAGACCGCATCAGTGCCTTGATCCGCGAAGGCCTGCCCGGTTGCAAGGTCACCAATCCGCTTTTGGCATCGCAATATGCGCTGCGTGCCGTTGGCGCAAAAAAAATTGCCATCGCTGCCCCCTATATCCTTGATGTCACCACAACCGTGGCACAGGGCATTGCCCAACAAGGGTTCGAAATAACACGGGTTTTGGGATTTGGCCTTGAAAACGACCCGGATATGACAGCCATTCCGCCCGATGCCTTGCTGGCAGCAGCCTTGCAGGCTAACTCCGACGATGCGGATGCTGTTTTTATATCCTGCACGGCCATTCGGGCGGCAGAAATTGCACAGCGCGCAGAAAAACTGTTGGGCAAACCCGTGATTACCAGCAATCAGGCTTTGATCTGGCATGCCCTGCATCTGATGGACTATCAAAACCCGGTCACAGGCTTTGGCAGCCTGTTTGACCACACGCCACCCACCGCCAGTTAAACGAGGTCGCAATGAAAAAGCCGATAACGCTTGGCGATATCCTTGCCGCCCGCAAACGCATCGCCGGGCATGTCATTCACACGCCACTACGTCCCAGCCAAAGCCTGAGCGACCATGTTGGCACCCCCGTCTGGATCAAATGCGAACATCAGCAATATACCGGCAGCTTTAAGCTGCGTGGTGCTGCAAATGCCGTTTTAAACCTGACAGACGATCAGAAAGCCAAGGGTGTTGTTGGTGTTTCCACCGGCAATTATGGCCGTGCGCTAGCCAATGCGGCGCGTAATGCCGGTGTCCGCGCGGTTATCTGCATGTCGGAACTGGTCCCGAAAAACAAGGTCGAGGGTATTCGTGCGCAGGGCGCTGAAATTTGCATTTCCGGCAAATCCCAGGACGAGGCACAAAAAGAGGTCGACCGTCTGGTAAATGACGATGGCATGACGATGTTGCCGCCGTTCGATCATGCCGACATTATTGCGGGTCAGGGGACCCTGGGCGTCGAGGTGCTGGAACAATTGCCCGATGCCGAAACCCTGCTGGTGCCGCTTTCGGGCGGCGGGCTTCTGGCCGGTGTGGCGCTGGCGGCAAAATCGATCAACCCTGCCATTCGCGTGGTCGGCATTTCGATGGAACGTGGCTGTGCCATGATCGAAAGCCTGCAGGCAGGCAAACCGACATCGGTTCGCGAATGGCCCAGCCTGGCCGATAGCCTGGGCGGTGGCATTGGCGAAAACAACCAGTATACCTTCGATATGTGCGCCGATTTGACCGACGATTTCGTTTTGGTCAACGAGGCCCAAATTGCCGATGGTATTCGGGCCGCCTATGTCGATGACCAGCAAGTGATTGAAGGCGCCGCTGCCGTTGGCATTGCAGCACTGCGCGCCAGATTGATCGACAATCCCGGCAGAACCGTGGTGTTAAGCACGGGTTGCAACATCGATATGGGCCTGCATCGCCGCATTATCGGTGGCGAGGATGTCGACCTTGCAAAAGAGGCCGAACAGGATAGCCCCACCTCAGAGGGAGCATAACCATGCCAACCATCCGTATCCTGACAGAAACAGATTTACGTACTGTCATTTCGCTGGATGTTGACGCAATTGATTGTGTGCAAAACGCTTTTCATGCGCTGGCAACCCAAGATGTCAGAATGCCGCCAATCCTGCGGCTTGATATCGACGATTATAATGGCGAGGTCGATGTCAAAACCGCCTACGTCCCCGGTGTTGACAGCTTTGCCATCAAAATCAGTCCCGGTTTTTTTGACAATCCGAAACTGGGGCTGCCATCTGTCAACGGCCTGATGAACCTGTTTTCCGCCAAAACCGGCCTGCTTGAAGCTGTTATGCTCGATAATGGCTATCTGACCGATATTCGCACGGCCGCAGCAGGAGGTGTTGCCGCCCGCCATCTAGCGCGCGAGAATGCCAAACATGCCACTATTTTTGGCACTGGCGTTCAGGCCCGTTTACAGTTAACTGCGCTAACACTGGTACGCCCCGTAACATCGGCGACCATTTGGGGCCGCGACATTGCCAAGGCGGAAAAAACCGCCCGTGAGCTTAGCCGTGATTTGAACATCGCGGTGCGTGCCACCGATAATGGTGCCGAAGCCTGCGCAAATGCCGATATCATTGTGACAACCACACCGGCGCGAAGCCCCGTTTTACAGGCGGACTGGGTTAAACCCGGCACCCATGTGACGGCAATGGGCTCCGATGCCGAACATAAAAACGAAATTGACCCTGCCCTGATCGGGCAGGCTGATCTTTATGTCTGCGACAGCACCGCACAATGCCGTATTCTTGGCGAACTTCACCATGCCATTGATGCCGGCCTGATCGATGCCAACAGCAGCCAGACGGAACTGGGTCAGGTTATTGCCGGTTCTGCGACGGGGCGCAGCGACGCCCGGCAAATCACGCTTTGCGACCTGACCGGTACAGGTGTCCAGGACACCGCAATCGCCACCCTCGCCCGGCAAAGATGCGATGCATCCGGTGCCGGCACCGAGATCGTTTCCTGATTAGGGCCTTGCCCTGCTTTGGAGGCCTGCAATGAGCCAGGTTGAACTGAATTTCACGCGCGACGAATATGCCGTGCGGCTTGATAAAACCAAAAAAGCCATGGTGGAAAAGGGGATCGATCTGTTGATCGTCACCGATCCGTCAAACATGGCCTGGCTAACCGGTTACGACGGCTGGTCGTTCTATGTGCATCAATGCGTTTTAATCCCGATAGAGGATGATCCGATCTGGTATGGCCGGTCGCAAGATTCCAACGGGGCCAAACGCACCGTTTACATGACGCATGACCGGATCATTCCCTATCCTGACTATTTCGTGCAAAACACGACCCACCATCCGATGGATTATCTGTCGGAAATTATTGAATCGCGTGGGTGGGGCACACGCAATATCGGGGTCGAGCTGGACAACTATTATTTTTCGGCACGTTGCTATCTGCAACTGCAAACCCATTTGCCCAATGCGACCTTCAAGGATGCAACCGCCCTTGTGAACTGGCAACGTGCAGTAAAATCCGAACAGGAAATTTTCTACATGCGCCAGGCGGCGCGCATTGTGGAAAACATGCACGAACGCATTATCGAAATCGTCGAACCGGGCATGAAGAAAAACGAACTCGTCGCCGAAATCTATCGTACCGGCATTGTCGGTGTAGAAGGCATTGGCGGCGATTACCCGGCCATCGTGCCATTATTGCCATCGGGTGTGGATGCCAGCGCCCCCCACCTGACATGGGACGACAAACCGATCCCCAATAATGCCGGCACATTCTTTGAAATTGCCGGTTGCTATAAACGCTATCATGCGCCGCTGTCGCGTACGGTTTATCTTGGCGAACCGGACCAGCGGTTTCTCGATGCCGAAAGTGCGCTGATCGAAGGGTTGCAGGCCGGGCTTGAGGCCGCAAAACCCGGCAATGTTTGCGAAGACATCGCCAAGGCATTTTTTGGTGTATTGCAAAAATTCGGCATCGAAAAAGACAGCCGCTGTGGCTATCCCATCGGCCTTTCCTATCCGCCGGACTGGGGCGAACGCACCATGAGCCTGCGGCACGGAGATCGCACCGTGCTTGAACCTGGCATGACGTTCCATTTCATGCCGGGCCTGTGGTTTGAAGACTGGGGTATTGAAATTACCGAAAGCCTGATGATCACGGAACACGGGTCCAAAACCCTGACCAACTTCCCGCGCCAGCTGTTTGTTAAAAACTAATCTTTTACACAGCACGCACGGACGGATAAACAAGGGTTGCCGAGGGTCGCGGCAACCCTGCATTTTCATTCAAGGATACGGCCAATGACACACGCATCGCCCATTACCCCGACCATCCCGCTAGATACCGACGGGGTTTTTCACGGCTTTTTAAAGCTGCCCTATTCGCGTGACGATTCCGCATGGGGCGCTGTCATGATCCCCATCACTGTCATCAAAAACGGTACAGGCCCCACCGCCCTTTTAACCGGTGGCAATCACGGCGATGAATATGAAGGTCCGGTTTCACTGTTCAAACTGGCCGCCAGCCTTGCCGCCACCGAAATTTCGGGCCGCATCATCATTTTGCCGGCGATGAACTATCCGGCGTTTAAAAATGCCTCACGCACATCGCCCATCGACAAGGGCAACCTTAACCGCACTTTCCCCGGTCGCCCCAATGGCACGGTAACCGAAAAAATTGCCGACTATGTTCTGCGTTATCTGGTGCCCGAGGCTGACCTTGTGCTGGATATGCATTCGGGCGGCAAAACACTGGATTTTGTGCCCTTTGCCGCCGTTCACGTTCTGCCTGATAAAAAACAGGAAGCCGCCTGCGTTGCCGCGATGCAAGCCTTTGGCGCGCCCTATTCGATGATGATGCTGGAACTTGACAGTGTTGGCATGTTTGACACCGTGGTCGAAGAAGCCGGTAAAACCTTTGTCACCACCGAACTGGGCGGCGGCGGATCGACCAGTGCCGAACGGGTTGCCATTGCGGATCGCGGGGTGCGCAATTTACTCATCCATGCCGGTATCGTTTCGGGCGAGATTGAACAACCAGAACAGACCGTCATGCTGGATATGCCCGATGGCACCTGTTTCGTTGCCAGCGAAAATACCGGCCTGTTTGAACCCTGTGTTGATTTGGGCGAAACCGTAAAGGCAGGCGACATTATTGCCCGTATTTACGACACCGAACGCACCGGTGTTCCTGCCACGGTTTATACAGCACCACGCGGCGGCATTTTGGCCTGCCGCCATTTCCCCGGGCTGATCAAAACCGGCGACTGCCTTGCTGTCATTGCTGATGTGGTGCCTGCATGATCCGGTTTGATGAACAGGATCTGAAGATCTTGCTCACGCTGCAACGCGAAGGGCGCATTACCAAGGTCAAACTGGCCGAGGCAGTGAACCTTTCGCCAAGCCCATGCTGGGAACGGTTAAAACGGCTGGAAGATCTGGGCGTGATTTCAGGCTATCATGCCCGGATCAATCTGGAAGAACTGGCCCGCCCTACGCTGGTTATGACGGAAGTCACCCTGCGCCATCATCAGCACGAGGATTTCGCCACCTTTGAACGCGCTGTTCAGGATATCCCCGAAATCATCGAATGTTTTGCCCTGGGCGGCGGCGTTGATTACATGCTGAAAATTCTGTGCCGCGATGTTGATTCCTATCAGCGATTAATCGACCGTTTGTTGATCGCGGGCATCGGGATCGATCGATATTTCACCTATATCGTTACCAAAAAGGTGAAATTCACACCCGATCCCCCGCTAGAATCGCTTATCGATCAGCCCAAACGGCAAAAATAACATCAAACCGGGTATTTTACCCCGGCCCAAAGGCACAAAGCCCTGCAACGCCATTCGCTGGCTGCAGGGCTTTTGTTTTGAGAAATCACCCCGGCGCGCCCTGCAATGCAATATAAGCATATGTCACCATATTTTTTACCGTATTTCAAAAACTTAGGCGTCGATTAAACATCCGGGAATTGCATTGTTTCCATGCAATGCAAATGAAAAAGAACACCCGCGTAAAACGTCGCAAAAATTAAACTATTTGGCGAAATGGGGGCAAAAAGCGGCCAAAAAGCCCTATTTACCCGGTGATTAGCCGTAATATTGCCCAGCGCCGTCATTACCCTTCAAGCATGTAAGAAATCGGAGGTTTTAAGCGTGCCGTCACCTGAAAAAGAAAACCAGACCCCACCCTCATCCGAGGATGACAGTGGCGATCGTGGCTTTTTTGCTGTTTTTGTCGTTGGCATCGCTGCTATCAGCTTTTCCGTGGGCGCCGGTGTTATGCTGGCCGAAGTTCCGCCATCGCAATATCTGCGCAATGCGTGGTCTGCCGGCGTTGCCCTGTGGGAAAAGGAGACCCAGTATAACGATATCGGTCGGCTGGATTTTTGGGCACCCGCGCGCAACGACAAAAAAGGCGTCACCATCTATGATGAAAACAAGGCTGAAAACGGCCTGACGCTGTATTCCTCCGGCGATGGCCCCCATGCCGTCCTGATTGATATGAAGGGCAACATTGTTCATGAATGGAACACGCCCTTTAGCAAAATTTATAACGATAGCTCGCCCATCAAGAACCCGCAAAAAGACGAATATATGCATTGGCATACCGCCAAGATGCAGCCCAATGGCGACCTGATTGTGCAATACACTGCTGCTGGTGATACACCTTACGGTTATGGCCTGGCGCGGATCGACAAGGATTCCAACGTTGTCTGGGGGTATCTGGGCACCGCCCATCATGACTTTTCCGTCGATAAAGACGGCAAGGTTTATGCCCTGACCCAGGAATTTCGCAACAATACATACCAATATCGCAACCAGCTAAAGCCACCCCGGCTGGACGATTTTGCCGTTATTTTATCGCCCGAAGGCAAGGAACTAAAAAAAGTTTCCATCCTCGATGCGATCATTAATTCGCCCTACGACCACCTGATCGATTTTGTACCGTACTATTCCAAGGACGACGTACTGCACACCAATACGATCGAGGTGATTACGGCCGAAACCGCACAAAATTTCCCTTATGGCAAGGAAGGCGATGTTTTGCTGTCCTTCCGCGATCTTGGCATTCTCGCCGTGCTCGATATGGACCAGGAAAAGATTGTCTGGGCCACACGCGGTTCATGGCTGGGCCAGCACGACCCGGACCTGCTGCCCAATGGCGATATCCTTCTGTTTGATAACCAGGGCCAGCTTGACGACCCCGATGCCGGCATGTCGCGAGTCTTGCAGATTGATCCCAAAACCGGCGGCATTACCTGGGAATATGACGGCAGTAAGGACAACTATTTCTATAGCGATATCCGATCCGATCAGGAACGCCTGCCCAATGGCAACACTTTGATCACGGAATCAACGCCTGGACGCCTGTTCGAGGTAAATAAAGATGGCGAAATTGTATGGGAGTTCTATAACCCCATCCGCCGCGATAACCCCGAAAAAGCCGACGAAAAACTGATCCCCATCGTTTCACAGGCCGAGCGCATTTCTGACGACCGCGCCGCGCTGTTTTCTTCCCCCACGAAAGGAGAAGACCAATGAAGCTGACCTTGAAAAATATCACTCTTGCCGGTGCCATCGTCGCATTAGCCCCGCTGCTGACTGCCATGCCAGCCCAGGCCTATGTCGGACCCGGTGCCGGACTTAGCCTGCTCAGCGCGCTTTGGGCCGTAATCGCGGCGGTTGGTGTTGCCATTGGCTTTGTCCTGATGTGGCCGATCCGCAAAATGCTGCGAAACAAACGCCGTAAAAATGCTGCCGGCACCACAACGGCACATGCCAACACGGCCAAGTCTGACCAGCACACGTCATAACCCCTGTCGCCATAAGGCCCCTTATGGCGACAGCATTAGACAAGACTGCGCAACACGGCTTACGCCGTGACAGACAGGTGCCCGCCGATCAAGGGTCTCGTTGGTCAATTTTGATCATCGGAATTTGGTAAAAGCCAACACAGGAATTCGGATAGTCCCATGGGTATTTTTGACTGGCCCGCCCCCGCCTTTGACTGGCTTGATGCCGTATTGGCCGATCAACTAGGCCCGTTAGGCCGGATCATTGCCTGGTCCGTTGTGTGTGCGATTGTTTCCATGGTGCTGTATGCCCTGCTGTCGCCGCAAAACCGGATCAAAAAGGTAAAATCCGACGTCGCAAATTCACGCCAGGCCATGTCCGACGACGATGGCGAGGATTTTGCCGAAGGAATGCGGCTGGCCAAAGCCCAGTTGGGGCATTCGTTAAAACTGGTTGGTGTCATTGTGGTGCCGGCTGTTGTGGCATCCTTGCCCGCCCTTGCCCTGCTGATATGGCTGGACGGGCAATATGGCTATACGTGCCCCATGCCCGGCACCCCCACCACCATTTCGGCCAGCCCGTCTGATGCGCATGTTGAACAAATCGGCACAGGCCCCCTGTCGCAAAATGGTGGCGCCTGCCCGATTGTGCGGGTTTCCACCACCACCGATACCGGCACATCCGACATTGTTGTTCCCCTGCAGGCCGCGGTACCGGTTATCGGCCATCACCAATGGTGGAACACCCTGATCGGCAACCCGGCTGGCTATTTGCCAGACAACACCCCTATCCAGCAAATCCGTTTTGACCTTCCCGCACAGGAAATCATCCATGTTGGTCCCGATTGGGCCCGTGGATGGGAGCTGACCTTCTTTGTCATGCTTATTCTGGTTTCCGTGGCGATAAAAAAAGGATTCCGCATCGAATGAACAAGATGACGCATAGCGACGATAAATCGCCGACCAAAGGTGCCGCTTTTCATGTTTCGGGCTGGGATCACTGGATTAGCGGGCAAATTGCCGATAACCCGGACCGCTGGATCGGATTTGGTAACTTCGATACAAAAATGGCCGCCGATACGATTGCCGATGTCCAAATTGAAAAGCCGGTTTTTGTTGCCGGGCTGGCACGATCCGGCAGTACCATCCTGCTGGAAACCCTGGCAAAACACCCGGCATCGGCGACCCATCGTTATCGCGACTACCCGCCGGTTTTCACGCCCTATCTATGGAACAAATTCGTCGACCTCGCCCCAAAACCCCGCCAGCAGGTTGCAGTTGAACGCACCCATGCCGACGGTATCAATATCACCCCCGAAAGCCCCGAAGCCTTCGAGGAAGTGATCTGGATGGCATTTTTCAAACATCTGCATGATACCAATCACAGCAATGTTCTGGGTGGCGAGGTCAGCAATTCGGCCTTTGAAAACTTCTATCGCGACCATATCCGTAAAATGATCGCCATTCGCGATGGGTCACGCTATGTCTCTAAGGCCAACTACCTGATCACGCGCATGGAATATCTGTTATCGATGTTCCCCGATGCCCGGTTTGTCCTGCCGGTGCGCGACCCGCTTTGGCATATTGCATCGCTTGCCAAACAGCACACCCTGTTTTGCAAGGGTGAGGCGGGCAACCCACGCGCACTGGCCCATATGCAGCGCGTTGGCCATTACGAATTTGGCATGGACCGCCGCCCGATCAATGTTGGCGACACCCACGCCACCCGCCAGATTTCCGCCCTGTGGCAAGAAGGCCGCGAAGTGGAAGGCTGGGCCCAATACTGGGCCAACCTGCATCATTTTCTTGCTGATCGCCTGTCGATCAACGACAAATTGCGTGCGGCAACCCTTGTCGTACGCTACGAGGATTTCGTTGCCGACCCGCGCAACCAGCTTGAGCGCCTGTTCGCCCATGTCGATATGGACAATGCCGGTGCCATCATTGATGAAGTCGCCCCGACCATTCATGCGCCCAGCTATTACCGGCCCAAATTCAGCGATGCCGAAATCACGACAATCCATGAATTAACCGGCATCGCAGCAGCCCGCTTTGGCTATGAAAACCTGGCGGATGACCAGCAACCTGCCGAAACATCGGGCCTTAACAGTTCGCTGTAATAAAATAACCTCTGCCCTGGTTCCAAACGGGGCACAAATCACAAATGCCTGCGCCCGGGTTCCCCGCGCAGGCATTTTTCTGCCTCATATTCACCAATGTTCCCAAGTTCAAAAGCGGACAGAACCACCACGCCCAAGCATGTCGTCTATCGGCCCGTTAAAATGTAATATCCTGTGTCTTCACAACACGAACACAGGCATTTCCGGCGCGAAAATGGTTAAGGGTTTCATTGTGATGACGCACAATATCTTCAAATTTCAGGCTCTGGCTATCGGTCGTTGTATGCCCGTCACCAATCAGGGTGACATCATATCCCAGCGATATCGCACGGCGAATGGTGGTATCAACGCAATATTGGGTCATGCAACCACCCGTCACCAAACGGGTAATTCCGCGGGCCGCTAAAACATCGCCAAGCGTGGTATTAAAAAACGAATCAGCGTTTTTCTTTTCAACAACGATATCGCCGTCTTGTGGTGCCAGTTCCGCACGAATTTCCCATCCGCGCGTGCCCCGTTCCAAAAGATCCCCCGCACCACCATCATGTTGCACGATTATCACGGCAACACCTTTGGCACGGGCCTTTTCCTGCAAGACACGCAATCGGTCAACGGTTTGATCAAACACCGCATTAATCTGTTCGCGGCGCGCGTCTGACATAACAAGCGCATCATCGATCAGTACCGCATTTTGAACATCAATAATCAAAAGTGCCGTGCTCATTGAATAAACCTTTAACAAGGAAAACAGCTACCCGCCATCGGGCGCATGATCATAGACAGATCACCTTTTTGCGCAAACACCAAAATGTATCAAATAATACATTTTATAAAATATTAAGTAAAAATGACCACCTGTTACACATGAAAAAAGGCGGCCCCAGCCGGGACCGCCTTGCATATCTGCCATTTAGCAGGTGCCATATCCCCTAAAGGCTGGTCCAGCTTGCCCCGCGTTCGGATGATGAAACAACCGCTTCAATAAAGCGCATTCCGTTTAATCCTTCGGCAATGCCCGGAACCAGTCCGGCTTCAACATTGGGGATATGCCCTTCAATACGGGCAGAAAGCTGATCGGCGAAATCGGTGTAAAGGGTGGCAAACCCTTCAAGATACCCCTCTGCATGACCAGAAGGCACACGCACGCGGCCCCCCGCCGCACTATTACCCGGCCCACCGCGCGTCATTAAACGCGGCTGAGCATTAAGCGGGCGAAAATGCATATGATTGGGATGTTCCTGCGCCCATTCGATAGACCCTTTATCGCCATAAACCCGCAATTTAAGGCCGTTTTCGTGGCCAACGGCAACCTGGCTTGCCCATAACATGCCTCGCGCACCGTTTTTATAACGCAGCAAAATTTGCACGTTATCGTCCAGCAACCGTCCTTCAACCATGCTCGACAAATCCGCGCATAATTCGGAAATTTCCAGCCCGGTGACGAAATCGGCCAGGTTATGGGCATGGGTCCCAATATCGCCCAGCGCGCCGCCCGGCCCGGCCTTTGCCGGGTCTGCCCGCCAGTTGGCCTGTTTGTTTTCAACCGGTGTTGCCAGCCAGCCCTGCGGGTATTCCACCTGCACCAACCGGATATTGCCCAACTTGCCACCCCGCACCATGTCGCGGGCTTCGCGCACCATCGGGTATGCGGTGTAATTGTGCGTCAGCGCAAATAACAGGCCGGTTTCCTTTATTTTTGCGGCCAGTTCTTCCCCCTCGGCCACACTCATACACAGGGGTTTGTCACAAATAACGTGAATACCGGCATCCAGCATCGCCATTGCAGCGGGAAAATGCAGGTTATTAGGGGTGACAATGGCGCAGGCTTCAATGCCGTCTTCGCGTTCGGCTTCGCGCATCGCCATTTCCCGAAAATCAACATAGGCGCGATCCGGCGCAATATAGCATTCCGCCGCCGATGCCCGGGCGATATCAGGTTTCGACGACAAAGCCCCGGCAACCAGATCATAACGGTTATCCATCCGCGCGGCCAACCGATGCACCGCACCGATAAAGGCCCCTTGCCCGCCGCCAACCATTCCCAGCCGGATCCGACGTGGCGGGGCAGGATAATCGCTCGTGGTTCCAGCCATGTTTCTCTCCTTGTTATTGTTTGCGGTGCTGCTGCCTGCAACATCCTGCATCAATTATTATAATCTACCACCGTTACGACAGGCCCAGCAGACGCCGGTTTGTCGCATCATCTGCACCGCTACCGGCAAAGTCATCAAACGCATGTTCAGTCACACGAATGATATGATCGCGAATAAATTCAGCCCCTTCACGTGCCCCGTCTTCGGGATGTTTTAACGCGCATTCCCATTCCAGCACGGCCCAGCCGTCAAAATCAAGGGCTGTCAGTTTGGAAAAAATGGCACCAAAATCGATCTGCCCGTCACCGAGCGAGCGAAACCGCCCGGCCCGGCCAACCCAGCCCTGATAACCCGAATAAACGCCCTGGCGCCCCGTCGGGTTAAATTCGGCATCCTTGACATGAAACATTTTAATGCGGTCGGCGTAAATGTCGATAAAATCAAGGTAATCAAGTTGCTGAAGCTGAAAATGGCTGGGATCATACAGAATGTTACAGCGTTGATGGCCGTTCAGCCGGTCTAAAAACATCTCGAACGTCGCGCCATCAAACACGTCTTCACCGGGGTGAATTTCATAACAAATATTCACCCCCGCCGCATCGGCCTTATCAAGCAATGGCCGCCAGCGTTTGGCAAGCTCGTCAAATGCAGCCTCGATCAACCCCGCCGGGCGTTGTGGAAACGGATAAAGATAGGGCCACGCCAGTGATCCGGTAAAGGATCCCATTTGGGTCAAGCCAAGATTGGCCGACGCCTGGATCGCCAGTTCAATCTGGCGGACTGCCCATTCCTGCCGTGCCTTGGGATTATTATGTACCGATGGATCGGCAAAGCCGTCAAACAGGGCATCATAAGCCGGGTGGACCGCCACCAGTTGCCCATGCAAATGGGTGGCAATTTCCGTTAAAGATACCCCCGCTTGTGCCAGAACGCCTTTAATCTCGTCGCAATAATCCTTGCTGGTGGCAGCACGTTCCAGGTCAATCAAACGACTGTCCCAGCTTGGTATCTGCACACCTTCATAGCCCAGATCCCCCGCCCATCTGGCAATATTTTCAAGGGTGTTAAAAGGGGCTTCATCGCCCGCAAACTGGGCAAGAAACAGGGCTGGTCCTTTCATTGTCCGCGACATGGGACCTCCTTTATTATTCATATGTATTTCAAGGAAAGAACGCTGTTTTAACCGACATCAAGCAACAGTGCGCGTGCCGCATCCGGCCCCAAAGCTGCCGGTCGGTTACATGTTGTTTCCAAAGTTATAAAACTGCTTGTCTCACCCGAGCGTAAAATCGATGTCATGACATCGATAACGTGCAAGGCAACATCCAGCCCGCAACGATTTTCGCGGTCTTCGACAATGCCAATTGCCATATCCGCCAAACCCGCGGTGCGATAATCGGCCACTTTGCGGCCATCTGGCAAATCGCGGTTTGCAATGCCAAAGGGATGATCCCAATCCACCGGTCCGGCAACAAAATCGCCATTTTTTTCGCTATGCGAAACATTGCCGGCAAAAAAGTTGGGATCAGGCACCAGCAAAGTTCCCTTGTCGCCGTAAAGTTCCATTGGGGCATGGCCGTTTTTCCAAACGTCCCAACTTGCCCCCAGTGTCACAACGGCCCCGCTGGCAAATTCCAATACCGCATGAATGGTGGTGGGGGTTTCTACCGTAATTTTTTCCCCGGACCGGGGTTCGCTGGTAATGATACGTTCCGCTGTCGGCGTGGATGAAATTGCAGCAACCCGCTTTACCGGCCCAATCAGTTGCACCAGATTGGTAATGTAATAAGGCCCCAGGTCCAAAATCGGGCCGCCGCCCGGCTTGAAAAAGAAATCCGGGTTGGGGTGCCAGTGTTCCATCCCGTGGCTCATGACATGGCACGTTCCGCCCACGATATTGCCGACAATTCCCTGATCTACCAGATGACGTGCAAATTGATGTGACCCGCCCAAAAAGGTATCCGGTGCCGAACCAACCCGAAGGCCCCGCGCCTTTGCCATGCGCGCAAGTTCCTGCCCTTGCGCCACATCAAGCACAAAGGGCTTTTCCGAATACACATGCTTTCCTGCGTCAAGCGACTGGCGCGATACTTCGAAATGGGCGGCGGGGATGGTTAAATTTAAAATGATATCGATGTCACTGCTGCCAAGCAGCCCATCAACTGTTTCAGCCCGCACGCCAAATTCTTCGGCGCGCTGGCGGGCTGCATCCTGGTTCAAATCGGCACAGGCGCGTATCTCTATCCCGCGAAAACGGGGCGCCTGGGTTAAATAGGACTGCGAAATATTGCCACAGCCGATTATTCCGACACCTAGGGTCCGGGTCATATTACGCACTCCTTAAAGCTTTTTGAAATTCTGAAAAGACCGGCTGGCAAAACGGTGCGCGTCCGATGGTTTGTCATGCTCCATCACAAACAACGCTGTCTGACCGCGGGATTTTAAACCTGCCAGCAGTTCGTCCCATTTCATTACACCTTCGCCCAGGTCGGCCCAGCCGTCTTCGTCCTTGCAATCACCCTCCGGGGCAATATCCTTAACGTGGGCAATCCAGATACGCGGCCCGAAACGTTCGATCCAGGCAAACGGGTCAGCCCCCCCGCGCACAACCCACGCCACATCCATTTCCCAGCCAATATTCGGGGCATTTTCCAGAATAATTTCCTGTGGCACCTGCCCGTCGGGCAGGGCCTTGAACTCGAAATCATGGTTATGCCAGGCAAAGCGAAAACCGGCGTCCTTGCATTTATCGCCAACGGCAGCAAGGCGATGGGCGAAATCCACCCAGCCGGCACTATCGCCGGGGCGGTCATCCGGCATTAAAAAGGGGCAAATAATGGTTTCAACGCCCAGGTCTTTGGCAATCGAAACGGCTGTGGAAAAATTATTTTCCAGCATATCCATGGCAAAATGGCCAGATGGCATCGCCAGCCCGTTCTGATCCATCAAGGCCCGAAAAGCCTTTGGGTCCTCATAGACCCCGCCAAAACCTTCAACGTTTTTATAACCCACACCGGAAATCATTTTCAGCACATCGGCCCACGGCTGAAAATTTCGGGCACTATAAAGCTGGAAGGATACAGTCATTACTACGTCTCCTCGGTAACGGGATGATTTTGGGAAAACTTAAAGACGGTTGCCGCTGGCATCAAAAACAGATGCCCGCGCCGGGTCGAAGCCAATACGCACCTGATCGCCAACCCGATAGGTATGTTCGGAATCAATCCGAAAGGTAAATTCCTGCCCCTCGAACCGGGACCAGACCAGGGTATCGGCCCCCATCGGTTCAATCACTTCGATTGGCACATCGGTAACAAAAGGCAGTTTTTCGGCCTGCTCGCCTGCGGCAACATGTTCGGGCCGCACCCCGAATGTAACCGGCCCGGCAACAAGCCCCAGTCCATCAAAGGAATAACCCGCAGCGGGAATGCGCGAGGCGCCAACTTTGAAAGCAGGGTCAGCACCGGCTTCGAGTTCGGCATTTAAAAAGTTCATGCCGGGCGAGCCGATAAAACCGGCCACAAACCGATTGGCCGGGCGGCTATAGATTGTTTGGGGAGTATCAAGTTGCTGTAACACCCCGCCTTTCATGATCGCGATACGGTCCGCGAGCGTCATGGCTTCGATCTGGTCATGGGTGACGTAAATCATGGTGTTGGAAAGTTTTTGATGCAGGCGTTTTATTTCCACCCGCAATTCAGCGCGCAATTTTGCATCCAGGTTTGATAAAGGTTCGTCAAACAAAAACACATCGACATCGCGGACAAGGGCACGGCCAATTGCCACGCGCTGGCGCTGCCCACCAGAAAGGGCACCAGGGCGCCGTTTTAACAGGGGTTCAATTTGCAACACCTCGGCCGCACGGGCCACACGTTTGGCAATTTCGGGTTTTGCCATGCCCGAAACCTGAAGACCGAACGACAGGTTTTTCTCCACCGTCATTTGTGGGTAAAGGGCATAGGATTGAAAAACCATGCCAATGCCCCGGTCCTTGGGTTCCTCCCAGGTTACATTACGCCCGGAAATCCACACCTCGCCGTCGGTTGCCTCCAAAAGCCCGGCAATTACGTTGAGCAAGGTTGATTTGCCACAGCCCGACGGCCCCAAAAGAACCAGAAATTCGCCCTCCTGGATGTCGATATTCAGGGTATCAATCACCGACAGGCTGCCAAAGCTCAGCGAAAGATCGCGTATCGAAACACCATTCGTCATTGCCATTATCCCTTTACTGCGCCTGCGGCGATGCCCTGAACAAAGAACCTGCCGGACAGAAAATAAATCACCAGCGGCACAGCGGCCGTCAGGATGGTTGCAGCCATATTGACGTTGTATTCACGCACCCCGTACGAGGTCGTCACGATGTTATTAAGCTGCACCGTCATTGGCTGGTTGTCGCGCCCGCCAAAAACCAGGCCCAGCAAATAATCGTTCCAGATGCCCGTCGTTTGCAAAATCACAGCAACGGCCGTGATCGGCACAGCCATGGGCATCATGATGCGCAAAAAGATCTGCCAGAAACCGGCCCCGTCAATGCGCGCGGCCTTAAACAGTTCTTCGGGAAGCGAGGAAAAATAATTACGGAAAATCAGCGTGATAATTGGCATCCCGAAAATGCAATGCACCATCACGATCCCGGCGAGCGAGCCGAAAATGCCAATTTCGCGCTGAAACACAATCAGCGGGTAAATCACCGCCTGAAACGGAACGAAAGCCCCCATGACCAAAATACCAAACAGCACATTCGCCCCGCGATAGCGCCAGAATGACAGGGCATAACCGTTAACCGCGCCCAGCAAGACCGAAATCAGAACACTGACGACGGTGATTTGCACGGAATTGACAAAACCGGGGCTGATCCCCGCACAGGTCACACCGGTGCAGGCCGTGCTCCAGGCTTTAATCCAGGCATCAAAGGTTATATCCGCTGGCAGTGAAAACAGCCGCCCCAACCGCACTTCCTCCAGCGGTTTCAAGGATGTAACGATCATGACATATAGTGGCGTGAGGAAAAAAGTCGCTGAAATCACCAGCAATCCGTAAAGGCCATAACGCGCCGGTGACATTTTTTTGGGTTTTCTGCCGCGCGCCACAGCAGGGTTTGTCTGTGTCATAATTCCCTCTCCTAGGCACGCACGCGGCGCACATATTCGTTGTAAACCCATGGGCCAACCAACAGCAAAACCGGCAACAGCATCATGGTTGCCGCCGCCATCGCGATGGCGACATTGCCGCGCTCGGTAAAGTGATCGATCACGAATTTGGCAGGAACTTCTGTTGCAATGCCCGGTCCGCCACCTGTTTGCGCAACAACCAGGTCATAAACCCGCACCACACTGATCGACAGCAACACAACCGATGTCACAATGACCGGACGGATCATGGGAATAATGATAAAAATATAGGTCCGCCACAGCGGGATACCGTCGACACGGGCGGCTTTCCAAATTTCGCGGTCAACACCGCGCAAACCCGCCAGCATCAGACACATAATCAGGCCGGTTCCCTGCCAGACAGCGGCGATGACGACCCCGTAAATGGCATATGTTGTGCTGGTAAGCGGGGCAAAGCTGAAACTTTCCCAGCCCATGTTGCGCACCACATTTTGAATGCCCAGCGCCGGGTCCATCATCCATTGCCAGATCAAACCGGTCACAACAAAGGACAGCGCATAAGGATAAAGAAAAATGGTGCGAAAAACGCCTTCCATACGAATGTTGCGGTCCAGCATCACGGCCAGCAAAAAGCCCAGCAACAAACAAAACCCGACAAACAGAAGCCCAAAAATCAAAAGATTGGAAACCGATACCGTCCAGCGATCTGTCGTCCACAGGCGGACATACTGGTCAAAGCCGATAAAATCGAATTTCGGAAAATAGCGCGAGCGCGTAAAAGACAGCGCAATCGAATACACAACGCAAAGAACAAAAACACCAATCGCTGTTACCAGCATCGGTACACTGGCGATCTTTGCAGACAAGTTCGACCACATCCGGGTTTTGCGTTTCATGGCAAATCCTGATCTCCAAAACCATAATGTCAGATGAAAAGTGTGGCCTGGCGGCTCAGTACCGTTCAAACCACACTTTGATGCGCTTAGCTGCCGTCCTGTAAGATAGCGGCAAACTGGTCCTGCACATCTGCAACCGTCATGGAAGGTGTATTCCAGAACTGACTAACCAGATCCTGGATGCGTCCATCGGTGTCCGATGACAGAATGGCATTTTTGGGAAGGGCGATGTTTTCATCGTCGTTCAACAATGCCAGCCCTTTTTGCATGCAGGGATCGGCCGATGCCATATTCACATCGCCGCGCACCGGGGAAGATCCCTTGGCTGTATTGAATTTCACCTGCACATCCGGGCTTAGTAACATCGATGCCAGACGAAGCTGGGCGGCCTCAACCTCCGGGTCATCCTGTTTGGGGAAAATAAAAATATCCCCGCCAGTCGTCAGTACCGGATGCCGGGAGGGACCAGGTACGCACCCATAATCAACCTCGGCTTTTTTGCCTGCCAGCACAAATTCGCCGCGCGCCCAATCGCCCATTGCCTGAACCGCAGCCTTGCCGTTGATCACAAGGCTTGTCGTATCATTCCAGTTCCGCCCGGCCGATCCTTCATCTGTCAGATCCCGCAATTTGCCATAGGTCTCAAAAACCTTGGCAACTTCGGGGCTTTTGGCGGCATCTTCATCGCGATCAACGTAAACCTTGTTCCAAAGTTCCTTGCCGCCAACCCCCATGAAAACATCGTCAAAGGTCAGGTCTTCCTGCCATCCCTGCCCGCCGACGGCCAGCGGGATATAACCGGCATCACGTATTTTCCCGGCCTGATCGATAACATCCTGCCAGCTTTGGGGTTCTTCCAGCCCAACTTCCTTGTAAATGGCCTTGTTGGTCCACAACCATTGGTCCGAATGAATATTGACCGGTACACAATAAATTTTCCCGTCAATTTCACAGGGATCCAAAATGCTTTTCGGGCGCACGACATCACGCCATTTTTCTTTTTTGGCAAGGTCCGATAAATCCAGCAACAAATCGGCCTCGGCCAATTCCTCGAACTGGCGGGAATTATTAAATTGTGCCGCTTGCGGAGCATCGCCCCCTAAAATGCGTTGCATGACAACCGCGCGGGCCTGTTCCCCGCCGGCAATGGCCGAATCCCGCCAGCTATCCTGGCCGTTGGCGTCAAATTCCTTTGCCAGCAACGAAACAGCCGCCTGTTCGCCACCCGATGTCCACCAGTGAATCACTTCCAGTTCGGCAGCCTGGGCCGAAAATGCCGTCGAACACATCAGCGCAGACGCAAAAAGTGCAATTCTTGACGTTTTCATTTTTTCCTCCCGATGACGGAATTGCCAGCCTGTAGGATGCGGAACAATTCCATTTATTTTTGTAATCGATTACATTATTGATATTAGCTCATCCGGCGTTTATGTAATCGATTACACAATCGTTGACGCGATTGCATTGGACTGTCAAGATTTTTTCAACTTAAAGACGATGAATTTCGGGGGGAACACAGGGCAAGATGAAAGCCAAGAAGGGAAATCTTCCCCGAATTCAAGATGTTGCCAAAATGGCAAATGTCTCGACGGCAACCGTTAGCAGAGCGCTGTCCTTTCCTGACAGGGTATCGGAAAAAACACGCGATGCCGTTCTGCAAGCCATTGAAAAATCGGGATACACCATCAACCAAAGCGCACGAAACCTGCGCCGGGGCGGCACTGGCACCATTCTTGTGTTGCTTCCGAATCTGGCAAACAGCTTTTTTTCGCGGGTGTTAAAGGGGATTGAAACCATCGCCTCGAAAGAAGGTTTCAGCATTCTGATTGCTGATTCCCAGTTTCCCCCGATTGATGAAGCAGCGTTTGGCAACCTGTTCAACATCAGCCGCATCGACGGCGCCATCGTTCTGGATGGCAATATTCCGCAATCGTTCTTTGATCGCCAAAACGGCCGAAAACCGGCCATGGTCTTTGCCTGCGAATGGATACCCGGCAGCAAAACAGCTGCTTTTCACATCGACAACATCGCCGGGGCAATGATGGCAACAGATCACCTGGTGGCACTGGGGCACCGCAAAATCGGCCATGTGGCAGGGCCGCCAAATAATGTGCTGTCCCGTGACCGCGTAACCGGCTTTTTGCAATCCTTGCAAAAGCATGGTCTGGGCTGCCCCGATGACTGGAAAATACAAGGGGATTTCACCATTGAAAGCGGCGTGCAAGCAGCACAGCACTGGCTTTCGCTTAACCAGAAGGAACGCCCGACGGCCCTGTTCTGCGCCAGTGATGAAATGGCCTTTGGACTGATTTCTGAATTAAACCAAAACGGTATAAAGGTGCCACAAGACCTGTCGATTGTCGGGTTTGATGACGTGGAGTTTGCCGCCCACAGTATCCCTGCACTTAGCACAATTCACCAGCCACGCCGCCGCATTGGCGAGGCCGCGGCCCGTGCCCTGATCCACAAAATTCGCGATGCCGATGCCCCGCCCTTGCCCGAAATGGCGTTTGAACTGGAACTTATATCTCGTGGCAGTACCGCCCCCTTCAGCAACCGCTAGGGGATGACACCCCCGTCAAACACGGATACTGCGCCATTCATCATAAACGGCACGGGCATCAATTTCGCTATCACTGCGGGGATGCCGGGTTTCAGCGGCAAAAATTTCAAAACGAATCCCGTTGGGATCGCGAAAATACAACCGGCGCGACGTACCGTCGTCTTCGTTATGGTAAACCACTTTTTGCGCGAATAAATGGTTCTGCCAGGCAATAACATCGCGCGGCACATCACACCGCAACCCGATATGAAAAACATCATCGGGCATGTCAGGATCATCGGCATAGGGGCCCAAATCAGCGGGCCAGTCAAAAAATGAAATTTGCGTGCCATCTGGCAAGGCAAAGGTTATTCGCAAATAGTCGCTTTTCCATGCCGGACTATAGCCACTTTCGGCATGAACCAGCTTCGCTTTTAATACCCGCGAATAAAAGTCATCCGTCGCGGCAAGATCGCGGGTGGGAAAAGCCATGTGATCGACGCTAAACACTGCGGGTGGCATATGTGCCTCCTTGCCTTGGTTACACCATCAGATCAAAACCGGGATTATCCCGTTTATGTACTTATGCCCTGCTATTAGGGCATAATTTTGAACCTGTTATTTCATATCGGTTTAAATTTATGGCCTCACAAGCCCCCGAATAAAACGAATAAGGCCACCGGCGCAAAAGGGGGATACGCCCATGCTGGCAGTATCCCCCTTTTTTCTAAACATCGTGCATTATACCCGGGGCATTATGGCTTGCCCGCCCCGCCAAGCGGGATGATGTTGAAATAGATGTGGCTTAAATTATCCTCGCCAAAGCTGGCATCGGGTGCCGGTTTGCTGCCGCCATTGTGGCACAGAAAACAACTGCCATTACCAGCCCCCTGAAAATAGGTTTCCATCGTGCTGTTGCTCAAACGGACAGACCCAACTTCTTCTGGGTTCGTAATCGTCACAGTACCATTCGGGTCAAGTTCGGACATTTGCGGAATAACCCCGCCTTTCGTCCAGACGGCCCCGGCCTGAACATAATTGGCCCGAATATCACCCGCGGCCAATGCCGAAATGACATTGTTATTGGTGGAAATGATGTTGGTATTTTCTTCGGCCGATGCGGCATCATCCCCGGCATTGCCCCACGGGTTTGTTCGCACCACTGCGGTTGGCCCGATCGGCAGGCCATTGGTCGATACGATATTTCCACTGCCATTAACGTGCGCATTTTCCTGGTTATAGGATGCGGCCGTCGCAGTTGAATTGTAAAAGGAGTATCCGGTTGAGGCTGGATCAAAGGGAACTTTCACCGCCCCGTTCCGGTCGTAATAATACGTCCCGTTGGGTGAATTGTTCTGGTGTTCAAACGTCGCCCATATCATTTCCGGGTGCCCCTGAACCGAACCGACAACATGCATCCCTACCAGGGCAAGGGTCTTTAGCTCGTTTCCGGCCAATGTCCATTGTGAAGGGCTGGTACGGTCATATTTCGGTACTGCGGCCTGTACCTGAATATAGTTTTCAGGATCAGTTAACGTTGCGGCATCAATCCAGGATGTTTTTAATTCAATCGTCAGGGCGTCGCCGTCGGCCAGTTTTTTCGTGGCGTAATCGTCAATTTCCTCAAGGTCTGCTGCCGTCGTGGGAAACTGGTCCTGGGCAATTTTCCCGGCTTTTTGACCGGTTAAAAACTCGGCATACACATTATTGGCATGGATACCGTAATAAACCAGCGATCCGGCCTGCGAAATCAGCACACCACCCCCGCCGGCCTGCCCCGTTTCACCAATTCGGGTTGGCAGGCTGTCATCGGTTTTGTTGATTCGAATGGCGAAATTATCCAGCGCCGATGTGTTGGGCAAAAATATGCGCTGGCCTGCGGCATTAGCCGGTGACACATCGTAAAAACCGGCCCCGTCAAAGACAAACGTACTGGCAAGAGTATTATTTTCGGTGGCCAGTTGTACGGGCGACGTCAGCCACAAAAACATTTGCGCCGACCAGGCATAAAAGTCGCAATTGGTGTTATTGGTGGGAAAAGCCGTGCTATCAGCCGGCGACACCACACCATTGGCCGTAATTGCGCCACTGGCAAACCAGCCCGCAATGGTGGTTTTACTAATCGGGCAGGCATTTGCTGCATCTGGCGGCAACATGTTGCTGGCATGGGCAGCCCCGGACACGCCCATCATCATTGCAGTGGCGGCCATCAATCGGCGCGCGCGCACTATTGTGATTGTTTTCATCATTTATCCCCATAAAAACTCTCTCACGTGCCGCCGGTTTTTATGGCGACTTATCAGATCAACCCCACATATTTCCCATCTGTAAAATACATCAAAAGAACAAAATTAAGAACACATAATCAATTAAAAGTAGAATAGGGGAATGTGAAAACACCGTTGTTACAGGGGCTGGCGCAGATGCCCCGTAATGCCGCACCAAAGAAACCGTCATTGCAACGGCTCGCCACAACTCAATGCAACGATGCTGTTTAGGGCAGTAATGTCAGCCGGGTTTCAATGCGGGTCATTGCCCGGTCAAAAACCTGAATATCATCAAGGGCACGGGCAAGCACCAGCGCCCCCTGAATGGATAAAATGGCGTCTTCGGCCATATCGGATGCCAATTTGGCATTCTGCCCGGAACGCGCCAGTGCCGCCGCCAGCGACTGGTGCCAAATGGCAAAATAATCGCGAATGGGGGCGGCAAACCGGTCGCGCACATGGTCAAGCGCGAACGCCCCAATCAGGCAGACCCGCCGCCCGGAATGAAAATAATCCCGCACAGAAACGCACATATCGCGCATCGCCTGTGCGGGGTCGTTATTTTCGCGCAGCGGGCGATACACCCGCTCTTCAAACCAGCCGTCAATTTCGCCCAGCACTTCGGTGGCCATCTGTTCTTTCCCACCGGGAAAAAAATGATAAAGGCTGCCTTTACCCAAACCGGTTTGTTTCCCGATCAGGGACAAGCTGGCCCCTTCAAACCCGTACTCGCGAAAAATCTCGGCGAGAACAGGCAGGACATCGGAGCGCTCTGCGACAATTTTCGGCATCGTATTACAGTATCCTATAATCCCAGTTCAGACAGGCTGGCATGATCGGCGGGGCGTGGCCCGGATCGATCCCAGAAGAATTTACGGTCTTTTTCCTTTATCGGCATATCATTAATACAGGCATAGCGCCGCTGCATCTGGCCATTTTCGGCAAATTCCCAGTTTTCATTACCATAGGCACGATACCAGTTCCCGGCATCATCGCGGTACTCATAGGCAAAGCGTACAGCAATACGGTTGGCGTCATGGGCCCACAATTCCTTGATCAGGCGATATTCCAGCTCCCGGTTCCACTTGCGGGTCAGAAACGCAATGATTTCGTCGCGCCCCCTGGCAAATTCGGCCCGGTTTCGCCATTCGCTATCAACGGTATACGCAAGCGATACCCGCTTTGGGTCGCGGCTGTTCCAGCCATCTTCGGCAAGGCGTACTTTTTGAATGGCGGTTTCGCGGGTAAAGGGCGGCAAAGGCTGGCGTAATTCGGACATGGTGTATTCCTTTTTCAATTTTAATGTACCGATCAGTAAAGTATTATCCGATCGGTACATTAAAATTTGAACACCGTCAATCGGGCCGCATTTTTCCGTGCATCACAGTCCCGTGATCCCTTTCGCGATAGGGGCGTTTGTCTTTTTACCGGGAACAAACCTGTCTTTTCCCGCGGGGCACCGAAGTTTCATCAAACCGAAACCTGTTATTTTTCACCCCTGATACCTACATGGAATCAATCGATTAACGGGATGTCGCGCAGGCTGTCACGATCCGGGCATGTTTAACCGGCATTGTCATATGCGTTCACAACGTGGTCATAGTGTTGACCACCACGCGCCCCGCTGCTATTGGGTCGCGGCGCCTACGCCCCTGGCAAAAAGTGCCCGCGTATTAACGGTGTTATATCCGTTGGCGCAAACCGGGACAGAACACCAAAGCTGAGTGGGAACGTTTGCCGGTCGACGGACGTTTTCCATAGTGTATTTTCGGTCCCTGAAAACAGGGCCTTCGGTCAAGGAACGAGAAGACGATGCTGCACACGCCCTATTATCTGATCGATAAATCAAAACTGCTGCGCAACATGGAAAAGATCGCCTATGTGCGCGAACATTCCGGCGCAAAGGCGTTGTTGGCGCTTAAATGTTTTGCCACCTGGTCGGTATTTGATTTCATGGCCGATTATATGGATGGCACGACGTCTTCGTCCCTGTTCGAGGTTAAACTGGGTCGGGAAAAATTCGGCAAGGAAACCCACGCCTATAGCGTTGCCTATGGCGATGATGAAATTGCCGAAGTCATCGACAATGCGGATAAGATCATTTTCAATTCCATCAGCCAGTTAAACCGCTTTGCCGATCAGGCATCGGGCATTGTGCGCGGCTTGCGCCTGAACCCGATGGTCAGTTCATCCAGCTTTGATCTGGCCGACCCGGCACGCCCGTTTTCGCGTTTGGGCGAATGGGATGTCACCAGGGTTGAAGCGGTGATGGATAAAATATCGGGCTTCATGATCCACAATAACTGCGAAAATGGCGATTTCGATTTGTTCGACCAGATGCTGGCCGACATCGAAACCAAATTTGGCAGTTTGCTGTCACGTGTTGAATGGGTCAGCCTGGGCGGCGGCATTCATTTTACCGGCGAAAACTACCCGCTGGATAAATTTTGCGCCCGTCTCAAGGAATTTTCCGAAAAATTTGGCGTGCAGGTTTATCTCGAACCGGGCGAAGCCTCGATCACGCAAAGTACAACGCTGGAAGTCAGCGTGCTGGATACGCTTTATAATGGCAAAAACCTTGCCATCGTCGACAGCTCGATCGAGGCCCACATGCTCGATTTGCTGATTTACCGCGAAAATGCGAAAGTAACCCCTAACACCGGCGATCATGAAGTTATGATTTGTGGCAAGTCCTGCCTGGCGGGCGATGTGTTTGGCGAGTTTCGCTTTGAAAACGAAATCAAGGTCGGCGACCGCATTTCCATTCAGGATGCTGCTGGCTATACGATGGTCAAGAAGAACTGGTTTAACGGGGTTGGCATGCCCTCTATCGCCATTCGCGAACTTGACGGAACCGAACGCCTTGTTCGGGAATTTGGCTTTGAAGACTATGTTTCCAGCCTGTCATAGGCTGATTATTTGGGTTTCACCTATTCAAAAAAGGGAGTTTTTGGCCTGAAATGAAGAAAAACGTTCTCATCATCGGTGCTGGTGGCGTGGCCCAGGTCGTGGCACACAAATGCGCACAACACAACGACGTGCTTGGCGATATCCATATTGCTTCGCGCACCGCTGCGAAATGCCAGGCGATCATTGATACGATCCACGCCAAGAAAAACCTGAAAAATGTGGACGGCGTTCTTGCGGGCCATGCGCTTGACGCAACCGATATTGATGCCACCGCGGCATTGATCCGGGAAACCGGTTGCGAAATCGTTCTCAATGTCGGTTCGCCCTTTATTAACATGCCGGTTATGTCGGCCTGCATCGCCACCGGTGCCGCCTATCTTGATACTGCCATCCATGAAGAGCAGGACAAGATTTGCGAAACGCCGCCCTGGTACGCCAATTATGAATGGAAACGCCGCGAAGAATGCGAAAAAGCCGGTGTCACCGCCATTCTGGGTGCCGGCTTTGACCCGGGTGTCGTTAATGCCTATGCCAAACTGGCGGTTGAAGACTATTTCGATGAAATTGAATCCATCGACATCATCGACATTAATGCTGGTAGCCACGGCAAATATTTTGCCACCAATTTTGACCCGGAAATCAATTTCCGTGAATTTACCGGCACGGTTTATTCGTGGCAGGATTCCAAATGGCAATCGAACAAGATGTTCGAGATCAAGAAAATCTGGGACATGCCGGTGGTTGGCGAAAGCCAAACCTTCATGACCGGCCATGACGAGGTTCATTCCCTGTCACAGAACCTGAATGTACCCAATGTCCGTTTCTGGATGGGTTTTGGCGACCATTACGTCAACGTCTTTACGGTTCTTAACAATATCGGCCTGCTGTCTGAACAGCCGGTGGTAACAGCCGAAGGGCAGGAAGTAATCCCGCTTAAGGTTGTAAAGGCCTGCCTGCCGGACCCCAGTTCGCTGGCACCCGATTATACCGGCAAAACCTGCATTGGGGATCTGGTGAAGGGTAAAAAGGACGGCAAGGAAACCGAAGTCCTGATTTACAACGTTGCCGACCACAAGGACGCCTATGAAGAAGTCGGCAGCCAGGGCATTTCCTATACCGCTGGCGTTCCGCCGGTTGCGGCTGCCATGCTGATTGCATCGGGCGACTGGGATGTCAAAAAAATGGCCAATATCGAAGACCTTCCGGCCAAACCGTTTTTGCATCTGCTAAACCAGATGGGTCTTCCGACCCGCATCAAGGATGCCGATGGCGACCGCGATCTGGATTTTTCCAGCTAATCGTCCAGGCGGTTCATATTTAAATTTTCCCAAAACGGCGGACATGTTCCGCCGTTTTTTATGTGCGGTTCTGCTGAACCTGACACCCACCTGAAGCATCACGACCCGATGTTTCAGCCTGCTGTCAGTTTGGAACGTCAGATTGCCCTTGTCACAACAAACCATTGTTTTCAAGGAACCTCGCAATGCTGAAAATCCTCGCCGCTGTACTTGCCCTGTCAACCTACGGCTTTTTGCCCTCCGTTGCGTCTGCTGACGAAATCAGCTGCAACACCCCCATGGACCAGTGGCAAAAACCCGATGCCTTGCAAACCAAACTGGAAAACCAGGGCTGGAAGGTCAAACAGATCAAAACCGAAGATGGCTGCTACGAAGTTTATGCGCTTGATGAAAATGGCAAGCGTGTTGAAACGTTCTTTGATCCCTCGACGCTGACCGCCATCGACAAAAAAGACGAGGGTTGATCATGGCAGCCACCGTTAAAGTCTGGGACCCGCTGGTTCGTATTTTTCACTGGAGCCTGGTCACATGTTTTGCGGTGGCCTGGCTTTCCGCCGACGTGATTAAAAACCTGCATGAATGGGCCGGTTACACAGCTGCCGCCCTGATTGGCTTTCGCCTTTTCTGGGGGCTGGTCGGGCCGCATTACGCCCGTTTCAGCCAGTTTGTGCGCGGCCCCAAAACAACGCTGGATTATTTACGCGCCATCCCCGGGGGCAAGGCTGAACGCTATCTGGGGCATAACCCGGCCGGTGCAGCCATGATTATTGCCCTGCTGGCCTGTATGGCGCTGGTCGCCACCACCGGCTGGATGCAAACCACTGATGCCTATTGGGGTGTTCGCTGGGTCCAGAATGTCCATGAATTTCTGGCAAATTGCCTGCTAACACTGGTCATTGGCCATTTGGCCGGGGTTATCATTGCCAGTTATCACCACCGCGAAAATCTGGTGCGCGCAATGGTTACAGGCCGCAAACGCATCGGTCACCAAAACGACATTCGCTAATCACCCGCAACCAAATTCCCTCAGACAAACCCGGCAGGTAATCGTTCAGCCTGCCGGGTTTGTCTGACTCTATGCCCCTGCTGATCCGTCTCGAAGTTCGCTTTGGCAAACAGCGTGTTACTTGATAGCCCCCAACACGGCGAGACTTTCATAGCGCTTGATATAGGGTTTGACCAAAACCCGATCAACAAAGGCACTATAGTCTTCCATATCGGCGACTTTCACACGCAAAACAATATCATGCGCGCCCGTCACATGGTCGCATTGCACAATTTCCGGCGCTTTTTCCAACTCGGCACGCAACAAATTATACCGATCGGGCCGGTCATTATTCAGGGTAATTAAAACCACCACGGTCATGCGTTTGCCAAACACACGCGGATTGACGACGGCGATGTCGCGCTCAATAACGCCGCTTTCACGCAAACGTTGCACCCGGCGCAAACATGCCGCCGACGATAACCCGACCTGCCGGCCCAGTTCACTCCCTGTTAACCGGGCATTTTCCTGCAACAATTCCAGCAATCGGCGATCAAATTTATCCAGCTCCGCCACGATGGCATACCCCCGGCACCAGTGTTTCCTGCTCGGGCAAACAATGGCCGAAGACAGGCGCGAAAAGAAATCGTTTTTTCCTGAAATTTGCGAATTTTCCGCGCAAAAAGCAGAGGTTTGCGCCCTCTTCGCACCGGCGAAATCCTAATATGATGCTGGTTCGGACATGGTTCCGATCCTTCATTAGCAAACTGGGAGCCAGCATCATGTCTGGATACATGCCAACCACACCCCATCACTTTGATACTCACCGTACCATGCCATCCGGTATCGATGCGCGCGGCACCGTATCCCTTCAGGGCTGGCTTCTTTTTTTGCTTGGCCAATGGGTGAAACGGCGCAAGGTCGCACGCGACATCGCATGGTTACAGCGCGCCCCGGCCCATATCCTGCACGATATTGGCCTGTCACGTGATGAAATCGAACGTGTTTGCAAAACCGGGCACAACCATATGCCATACTAGAACCAGCGCGTTATGGTGCCACAATGACACAACATCCGCGCCACCGGTGTAAGAAACCCCGTCACGGCCACGGCATCACTAACGAACACCTCAACACAAAAAAAGGAGCAAGCGTCCCCCGACACTTGCTCCCTTGCCGCGTTTGCGGGCTCCCCAAACCGGGTATTTTTTTCGGGTGATGCCCTAGATCGCCAAATACTGATCACGCAAATCAGGGTCATCCAGCACCTCTTGCGAAGTGCCATCAAACACCACCTGCCCGGCATCCATAATAATGGCCCGGTCCGCCAGTTTCAGGGCGGCAATGGCATTTTGTTCAACAATGATGGTGGTAATCCCCAGTTCCTTCACACTTTGCAGGGTTTTTTCAATTTCCTGCACAATCACCGGGGCCAGGCCTTCGTATGGTTCATCAAGCAGTAAAATCTTGATGTCCCGCGCAAGTGCGCGACCAATCGCCAGCATCTGCTGCTCGCCCCCTGAAAGCGTAATTGCTTCCTGCAAACGCCGTTCGCCCAGGCGGGGAAACAGTTCGTAAATACGTTGGATGCTCCAGCCATGTGGCGGGGCGATCTGGGCAAGTTCCAGATTTTGCTCCACCGTCAGGCCAGGAATGATGCTGCGGTCTTCGGGCACCAGTTGCAGGCCGATGCGCGCCGCCTGCCACGATTTCATTTCATGAAGCGGTTGATGGTCCAGCCAGATTTCCCCGTGTTTCAGTTCGGGGTTGGACATACGCGCAAGGGTACGCAGGGTGGATGTTTTACCCGCCCCGTTGCGCCCTAAAAGGGCAACAATTTCGCCTTCGCGGATATCAAAACTGACACCCTGCACGATATAGCTTTCGCCGTAATAGGCGTGAACATCCCATACCGAGAAAAATGCCGGAGACGACCCGCGTGCAGGAACCGGCTTGGTTTTTGGCACCTGTGCATTCATAGGGTTTCTCCTCCGAGATAGGCTTCTTTAACCTTGGGATCATTACGCACTTCTTCGGGCGTGCCTTCGGCAATAATCGCCCCCTGGGCCAGAACGCTGATGCGGTCGGCCAGGCTGAACACCACATGCATGTCGTGTTCAATAATGATCTTGGTCATGCCGCGTTCCTTGATCCGTTGCAGCAATTCGATTGTGCTGTTGGTATCATGGCGCGACATGCCCGCTGTTGGTTCATCAAGCAAAAACAGCTTCGGATCCTGGATCAGGCACATGGCAAGTTCCAGGCGGCGTTTATCCCCGCGCGACATCGAGCCGGCAATTTTATTACGATCCGCAATCAGACCAACATCTTCAAGGATATGTTCGGCCTCCTCGCGAATGCCGCGTTCGGCAAACAGGCTTTTGAAAATGCCAAAACTGAACTGGCCGTCGCGCTTGGCAAAGGCCGGGATCATGATGTTTTGCAAAAGCGTCAGATCCGGGAAAATTTCGGGTGTTTGAAACACCCGCGCCACCCCCAGCTGATTAATTTCGTGAGGTTGCTTGCCGGTCAAAACCTGATCGCCGAGCAACACCCGCCCGCGACTGGGCGCAAGCCGGCCGACAATCACGTTTAAAAAGGTCGATTTCCCGGCCCCGTTCGGGCCGATAATGGCATGAACCGTGCCTTCCTCGATCCGTAAATTAATGTTGCTAAGCGCTTGCAAACCACCAAAAGACTTGCTGACGTCGGTGACATCAAGAATGACATTACCCATTGATCAGACCTCCCCGGTGGAATGTTGTTTGTCAGATGATCCATCATCGACGTTTTTTTGACCCCGTTCGCGGATCATACGGCTGACTTTGCCATATCCTTCCATCAGTCCACCGGGCAGGAAAATCACAATCAGCATAAAGACAATACCCAGCAATAACTGCCAGCCTTCCCCGACAAACGGGCTGATAATGGCGGTAAGAATGTTGTTCAGCCAGTCGGGCAAGAACGAAAACATGTTGTGCAAAACGGTATCGTTGAAAGCCGAAAAGATGTTTTCAAGATACTTGATGATCCCGGTGCCCAGAAGCGGACCAATCAACGTACCGGCCCCGCCGAAAATGGTCATTAACACCACTTCACCCGATGCCGTCCACTGCATCCGTTCGGCCCCGGCCAACGGGTCGGTCATCGCCAGAAGCGAGCCTGCCAACCCGGCATACATGCCCGAAATGATAAAGGCCGTCAGCAAATAGGGCCGTGTGTTGTAACCGGTATAGGACATGCGGGTCTGGTTGGATTTAATTGCGCGTAACTTCATACCAAACGGCGAATGAAAGATTCGCAGGGAAACAAAAAACGCCAGGATCAGAATAACCGCGCAAATGTAAAACCCGCTATACCCCGTGCCCTGCAAGCCAAACAAATTGGTATTTGGCAGGCCCGATGTGGCTTCGATTCCGGCCATGCGGTCAATCACGCGGGGGTCGGCCTGGTTTAATTGCAGGCCGGTTTCGCCATTGGTAATGGGTGTCAGCACCGAATAGGCCAGGTTATAGGACATCTGGGCAAAGGCCAGCGTCAGGATCGAAAAATAAATGCCCGAACGACGCAGCGAGACAAAGCCGATCAGCCAGGCAAACAGCCCTGCCAGCAATGTCGCAAAGATAATCGCCGGAACCACATTCATCGATAAAAGCTTGAACGACCAGACCGCCGTATAAGACCCGACGCCCAGAAAGGCCGCGTGACCAAAGGACAAATAGCCGGTCAGACCAAACAGAATGTTATAGCCAATGGCAAAGATGCCAAAGATCATGAATTTTTGCATCAGGTCGGGGTAAGCCGCCCCGAAGGGCTGCAACCACAACGGCATGGTCAGCACCACCGCCGACAGCACAACCATATAAAGCAGTTCCTGCCGCGGGGTAGCGATTTGCGTGTTTGACATATCAGTTCTCCATCACGCCCCGGCGGCCCATCAGTCCACGCGGACGGGTCAGCAGGATAATCACGGCGACAAGGTAAATAATAATCTGGTCAATGCCCGGAATGATCGATTTGACCTCGGTCATCGAGGAAAAGGACTGCAAAATCCCCAGCAGGAACCCGGCGGCAACCGCCCCGCGCAACGACCCCATACCGCCAACGACCACAACCACAAACGACAGCACAAGGAAATCCATGCCCTGATGGTAATCGGGCGGTAAAACCGGCGTATACATGACACCGGCCAGGCCAGCGACAACCGCGGCCAAACCAAACACAATGGTAAAGCGGCGTTCAATATCGATGCCCAGCAATTCAACCGTTTCGCGGTCTGCCATGCCGGCACGCACCACCATGCCGTAAGTGGTAAAGTTAAGAAACGAGAACACCGCCGAAATAATAACCACAGAAAACAGCAAATAGATCAGCCGCCACCACGGATAAACCACCGCATCGCCAAGGCCGATCCAGCTGCCAATCGCGGCGGACCCGGCCACGATATCGGGCGCACTGACCGGAATGGGGTTTGCCCCGAAAAAGGTTTTCACCAGTTCCTGCAACACAATCGCCAGGCCAAATGTCACCAGAATCTGTTCTGCGTGGGAGCGCTTGTAAAAATAACGGATCAGGCTGCGTTCCATAAGAATACCCAGTCCCAGCATTACCGGGATGGAAACGACAATGGAAATCGGCACCACCCAGTCGATAATCGCCGACCCGGTATTGCCAAACCAAAGTTCCAGATAAGGGGTTTCCTTATAGGCATCGAAAAACGTAACTGACGGGTCCTTGACCTTGACCGAAAGGGTCAGGATTTTTTCCATCGTCACAGCACAAAATGCGCCGACCATAAAGATCGCGCCGTGGGCAAAGTTGACAACACCCAATGTGCCGAAAACCAGCGTCAGACCCAGGGCAATCAGGGCATAGGCCCCGCCCTTGTCCAATCCGTTCAGGATTTGCAGAAAAATCGCGTCCATGAGCTATCCGCCGCCGAAACTATACAGGATATTTTCGGGGCCGCAGGGAAACCGGCCCCTCAAGGAAGGCAATGGTGCCGGGAACGCCCCGGCACCAAAGGAATGCAGCGAAAATCAGACCTTGTACGGGCCAAGTTCCCCGCCGAACATATCGGCCGGATATTCCACCTGGGCACGCGGCACATGCTTGACCACTTCAAGAAGGTCAAAGTTGCTTTGCGGTTTTTCTTTACCACGCACAACCAGCACATCCTTGAAGCACTGATGGTCTTCGGCACGATACAGCGTCGGGCCATTGCCCATGCCGTCAAATTCGTAGCCTTCAAGCTGCTTGATCACTTCCCACGGCGCAAAAGTACCGGCCATTTCACAGGCATTTGCATACAGCAATGTCTGGACATAGCAGGTGTGGGCCGCCTGTGACGGCGGGAAGCCGTATTCCTGACCGAAGGATTTGACAAAGGCCTGCGACCCTTCATCGGTCAGTGACCAATGCCAGTTGGTGGTTCCCAAAATGCCTTTGGCGGCATCACCGGCACCCTGCGCCATCAAACGCGAATAAAGCGGCACGACAATTTCAAACTTCTTGCCGTTAACCATTTTGTCCTTCAGGCCAAACTGAACCGCCTGGGTCAGCGAGTTCACCATGTCCTTACCGTAATGGTTCAGGATCAGGACATCGGCACCGGAGTTAAGAACCGGGGTAATATATTGCGAGAAGTCACCCGCACCCACGGGCGTACGCACAGTATTGACGGTTTCCCAGCCAATATTTTCAGTGGCCGCCTTGATCGATTCTTCCTGCGTCCAGCCCCAGGTGTAATCGGCCGTCAGATGATAGGCCTTGCGATCGCTGCCATATTCATCCTTCAAAACCGGCGCCAGCGCCTGACCGGACATATAAGCGTTAAAGAAATGGCGGAAGCCATAACGCTTTTTGTCCTTACCAGTGGTGTCGTTGGAATGGGTCAGGCCGGCCATGAAAATAACGCCCATTTCCTGACACAGGCCCTGCACGGCAACGGCAACCCCTGAGGACGACCCACCGGTTACCATCGCGACATTATCTTTTTCGATCATGCGCTTGGCCGATGCACGGGCAGCGTCGGACTTGGTCTGGGTGTCGCCCGTTACAAACTCGACCTTTTTGCCCAAAATACCGTTACCCTTCAGGTTGTTGGGCTTCATGGTATTGAGCATACCGCCGTCGCCTTCACCATTGAGGTGTTTGACCGCCAGTTTATAGGCACGCAATTCATCAGCGCCTTCATCGGCATAGGGGCCGGTCTGGGGCACGTTAAAACCAAGAACGATGCTTTTGTTGCTGCCGGGATCGCCACGAAATGAATCAGCGGCATAGGCATTACGAATGAAGTGCATCGGTGCGGTTGCACCAATAATTGCAGCACCCGTTGTTAAAGCCGACCCTTTTAAGACGGTACGGCGCGATACATTACGGATGATCTTATTCTCGGACATAGGGTTCCTCCCCAATTGCTGGGATGCGTTTCAGTGAAATGCAAAAGGCCGGGATTGTGTTGGGTGTTTTGTTATGCGACCTGACAAGACAATGGGGACGACTAGAAAATAAATCAACAACAGCTTGATAAAGAACATTTTTTTTGTAAAAATATAGATAAGCGTTGTGAAAATTTGTAAATTTTGTCAAAAATAAGGACGTTGCATGGCCCGGCAAGCCCCGATTGGTCACCGTATTCGCGGACGCCGCAAAGACATATCCATGACGCAAACCGCCCTTGCCAGCGCCGCAGGTATTTCGGCGTCCTATTTAAATCTGATCGAACATAACCGGCGCGCGATTGGTGGCGCCTTGCTGCTACGTTTGGCAGAAGCCCTGCAAATTCATCCGTCTACCCTTTCAGGGTCGGAAGAAAATCGCGTTCTGGCCGACCTGAGCGAGCTTGCCGCCGACCCGGTTTTTGGCGATACACCGCTCGATCGCAGCGAATTTTCAAATGTCGTTTCCGCGGGGCCAGGCATGGTCAATGCACTTTTGGCCCTGTACCGCGCCTATCGCAGTGCACTGGACGATGTTGACATGATGTCGGAACGGTTAAGCCATGATCCGTATTTGACAGAAGCCAGCCATTCGATCCTGACACGCATTACCTCAATCCGTACCGTTGCCGAAATTTTCGACCATTACGACGACCTGCCACCGGCCCAGCGCACCCGGTTCAATGCGACACTGGTGCGTGAATCCGAACGGCTGGCCGAATCTGCCACCGAAATTTTCAGTTTTCTTGAACGCGGTGCCGCAGGCAGGCCCGCCGCCAACCCGTCCGAGGAAGTGGACGATCTTTTATACGACAACGCCAACCATTTCCCGGCACTTGAAGATTGCGCCGAAACATTGCGTGCGGGAATTGACCGGTCTGGCGGCTTGTTCCTGACCGACCTGATCAATCATTTGCAATCGCGCCACAAGGTCACGGTCGAACGTTTACGCCCCGAAGAATTACCCGCAAACGGCCATGTATGGGATGAAGCGCACAAACGATTACAGTTTTCGCGTGCGTTGCCCATCACGTCGGCCCGGTTTTTGGCGGCACGGGCGGTTTGCCACCTTGAAGGCAGCGACGCCGTGGAAAGCATTTTAAGCACATCGCGCCTGACGAGCGATGCGGCGCGAAACCGGGCCAAACAGGCCCTGATTTCCTATCTGGCAGCGGCAATTTTGTTTCCCTATGACAATTTCCGTACCGAAGCCCGTGAACTGCGCCATGATATCGAAATGCTGCAACAACGCTTTGCCGGCAGTTGGGAGCAAATCTGCCATCGCCTTACAACCTTGCGCCGCCCCGGCGAGGAAGGCATACCGTTTCACTTCCTGCGTACCGATATCGCTGGTAATATATCGAAACGGTTTTCCGCCTCGGGGTTACAATTACCACGGTATGGCGGTGCCTGCCCCAGATGGGCCGTTCACGAGGCCTATTTAACGCCGGAACGGGTGGTGCCGCAACTGGTGCAATTGCCCGATGCCAGCCAGTATTTGTTTGTCGCCCGGGCCGTGCGCACGGGCAATGGCGGTTACCGGGTACCGCAATCGGTGCATTCGGTCATGATCGGCTGCGATACGGCCTTTGCCCGCGATATTGTCTATGCTGACGGGGTACCAATGGACGATGCCCATGCCGCCGTGCCCGTTGGCATCAGTTGTCGGCAATGCCCGCGGGTGGATTGTTTGCAACGCGCCCATGCCCCGGCCGCCCCGGTGGCATAAGCCGCACACAAAATTAAACTGGATTTCGTGGCAACAGTGTCACACCCTAAAGTCGAATAAAATAAAAGGCCGGAACACGTTAAGGTCCATTTTATAAAAAACCAAAATCGGGGAGAACGTCGTGACCGACAAACCAACGGTCCTGATCGCGGAGGACGAGGAAACAATTGTCGAATCCCTGGCCTTTCTGATGGAAAAGGAAGGCTTCACCGTTAGCATCGCCACCAACGGCCAAAGTGCCATCGACATCATCAGCCGGGATATCCCCGACATGATTTTGCTAGATGTGATGATGCCAGGACGGGACGGGTTCGACGTTGCCAGATCCGTTCGCGAAAATGCCACCACAAAACATATTCCCATCATGATGCTAACCGCACGCACCCGCGAAATAGACCGGCGCAAGGGGCTGGAACTGGGTGTGGATGATTTTGTGACCAAACCGTTTTCCACCCGCGACGTGGTTGCCCGCGTCAAGGCATTGCTGGGCCGTGCCCCCAACCCGCACAGCTAAGCGGTAAACAAAGGCAGCACCCGCCATGACCCCACCGGCAAAACTGACCGAACGTGCCCTTGTGCTGGCCCTGACTGCCTTTTTGGCATGGGTGCCGCCGCTGGTGGGCATTTTTTCGCTGGATGGCACCCTTTTTGGCCTGCCGGTGCTGTTTGTTTATTTCTTTGCCGGCTGGGCTTTTTTCATTGCCCTGTGCGCCTGGATCACACGCAAACTGCGCCAAAGCGCACAACCGGCGGAGGACATATAAACAATGCTGTCTTCCGAAGTCGTGATTGCCGTCTCGCTTATTTATGTCGGCCTGCTTTATACGATTGCATGGTGGGGCGACAAACGGGCGCGCGCCGGGCGGTCGTGGGTGCGCAACCCCACGGTCTATACCCTGTCGATTGCCGTTTATTGCACCAGTTGGACCTTTTATGGCGCGGTCGGCTCCGCCGCCCGTAATGGGCTGGAATATCTGACCATTTATCTGGGGCCGACCGTAATATTTCTGGGCTGGTGGTTTTTACTGCGTAAAATGCTGCGCATTTCCAAGGCACACCGCATTACCTCTATCGCCGATTTCATTTCATCGCGTTATGGCAAAAGTACGCAGCTTTCGGTTCTGGTGACATTGATCGCCGTTATTGGCACCACCCCCTATATTGCCCTGCAATTAAAAGCCGTTGCGACCAGCTACACCGTGCTGACCGTGTGGGGAAGTTCGGTATCGCAGCCATTTGTTTCCACATCGCATATTTTTGCCGATAGCGGGTTTTGGGCCGCTACCGGCCTGGCCCTGTTTGGCATTTTGTTTGGCACCCGCTTTATTGATGCCGACGAACACCACGAAGGCATGGTTGCTGCCATTGCCTTTGAAAGCCTGGTCAAACTGTTTGCCTTGCTGTCCGTGGGCATATTTGTGTGTTTTTTCATGTTTTCCGGGCTGGGCGATTTGTTTCATCAGGCAGCCCTGGCCCCACGCACGGCAGGCCTTTTAAAACTGCAGCCCGAAAGCGGCACACGCTGGTTTACCTTAATGGCCCTGTCAATGGCGGCAGTGTTAACCCTGCCACGGCAATTTCAGGTGATCGTGGTTGAAAACGTTGATGAACGCCACCTTGCCACCGCATCCTGGGCTTTTCCGGCCTATTTGCTGCTGATGAACCTGTTTGTTTTGCCCATTGCACTGGCCGGTATGGGTGTGCTTCCCGACTGGGCCGACCCGGACTTTTTTGTGTTATCCGTCCCCCTGTCACAGGGGCAATCATTTTTGGCCCTGATTGCCTATGTCGGCGGGTTATCGGCCAGTACCAGCATGGTTATTGTGGCCGCCATCGCCCTTTCAACCATGGTGTGTAACGATCTGGTCATTCCTGCCTTGTTGCGTTTGCGCTGGTTGCGCCTTACCGAACGGGGCGATTTAACCGGACTATTATTGTTCATCCGCCGGGCATCGATCGTGCTGGTGGTCTTTATGGGCTATATCTATTACCGATCTGCCGGGGCGGGTGATGCCTTGGCCGAAATCGGCCTGATATCCTTTGCCGCCACCGCCCAATTCGTTCCCATTATGGTGGGCGGGCTGTTTTGGAAAGGGGGCACCAAAACCGGCGCGCTTACCGGGCTGGTCGCCGGGTTTGCCATTTGGGCCTATACGCTTTTGCTGCCATCCTATGCCGATTCCGGCTGGATCGACCCCAAACTGATTACCGAAGGGGCCTTTGGTCACCCGTGGCTAAGGCCCGAAGCCCTGTTTGGCCTGGATCATTTTGCCCCGCTGACCCACGCTTTGATCTGGTCAATCGCGCTCAATGCCGGGTGTTTTATTGTGGTTAGCCTGTTTACCAGTCAAGGCGGGCTGGAACGCATACAGGCGACCCTGTTTGTCGATGCCTTTTCGCGCAAGGGCGGCGAAACCGTGATCTGGCGGTCTTCGGCAACCATTGACGACCTTTACGAACTGGTCGAACGGTTTTTGGGCCGCGAACGCGCCTTTCATGCCTTTCGCGATTATGGCACATCGCGCCATACCGCCTGGCGGGGCAAAGGCGAGGCCAACGCCGATATGATCGCCTTTAGCGAACGGTTGCTGGCAGGCTCCATCGGGGCGGCATCGGCACGGGTAATGGTATCGTCTGTTGCCAAGGGCGAAATGGTCAGCCTGGATGAAGTGCTGGAAATTCTCGAAGAAACCTCGCACGTGATCGAGCATTCCCAGCGGCTTGAACAAAAATCGCGCGAACTGGAACGCGCCGCTGCCGAATTGCGCGCTGCCAATGATCGCCTTCAGGAACTCGACCGCCTGAAAGACGAATTTTTAACCATGGTCAGCCACGAATTTCGCACCCCGCTTACCTCGATCCGGTCTTTTTCTGAAATTCTGGTCGATACCCCCGAACTGGAAGCCGAACGTACCGAACGGTTTTTAAACGTTATTGTACGCGAAAGTGAACGTTTAACCCGCCTGATTGACGACCACCTGGACCTGGCCCGCCTTGAAGCCGGCCATTCAGACTGGCAACCCCGCGATGTCGACCCAAAAGCCGTTTTGCGCGAAACGATAGACGCCCTTGAAGGTTTGTTTAACAGCCGCAACGCCAAATTACGGGTCGATATTGGCGGGGATACTGTCCATCTGTTTGTTGATCGTGACCGGTTAACACAGGTTTTTATCAACCTGTTGTCCAACGCGGCGAAGTTTGCCAACCCGGAAAAACCCGAAGTCTTTGTGCGCGGGGCCACACATAAAGACGGATACCTTGTTTCCATTTCCGATAACGGTGCCGGTATTGCCAGTGACGAAGCCCAGCTGATTTTTAACAAATTTGCCCGGGGCGGCAAATATCCCGGCGACAAACCACGCCCGTCGGGCTCCGGTTTAGGCCTTGCCATTTCAAAACACGTGATCGAGCATTGCCATGGTCGAATTTGGGTGGAAAGCAAACCGGGACAGGGTGCTACCTTCCACATCTTTATCCCCGTAGCACAGCCCGGTGCCAATGCAGCGCAGTAACAGCCTGTTCGCCCAAAACATGCAACCCGACATAAAATAACGAATTGCAGCTTCTAGGATAAATCCTTTTTCCCCGTTTGGGCGGCCTGTAATTCCCTGTGCAAATAATCGATAAAAATACGAACCTTGGCGGATACATTGTGCTTTTCCGGGTAAACGGCATAAATATCGGCATCAACCTGCGCATATTGCGGCAAGACCAGCCGCAAACGGCTGGCATCCACATGGCGGGCAATATCCCATTCGGATCGCAACATAATGCCATGCCCATCAAGCACCCATTTCAGGGCAATTTCACCATCGTTACTGCTAAGCGTACCATGCACACGCACGGTTTCGGAATATTGGCCGCGCTGCAGGCGCCACAGATCATAACTGGCATTATCCTGGCGCAGGATAATGCAGTTATGTTCGTTTAAATCGGCCAGGGTGCGCGGCGTTCCATGCCGTGCCAGATAGGATGGTGCAGCACATAAAAAACGCCGGTTATCCTGCAATTTGCGGGCGCGCAGCCGTGAATTGGGCAAGCCACCAAACCAGATGCCAATATCAAACCCCTCCTCGACCAGATTGATCGGTGCGTCACTTAACACCAGTTGCACCTCGACTTCGGGATAAAGATGCGAAAATTCCGAAACGACCGGGGCAAGATACTCACGCCCGAAACCAAAGGTCGCATTCACGCGCAACAGGCCCTTGGGGTTTTCGCGTGCGGTTGCCACGCGCTGCTCCAACTCCTCGATGTCGCGCATGATTTTAATCGCGCTTTGAAAATAAGCCTCGCCTTCGCTGGTCAGGCTGATACGGCGCGTCGTGCGGTTCATTAACCGCACCCCCAACCGGTCTTCCAGTTTTGCCAGCCGTTTGCTCACGGCGGGTGGCGACAGGTTCAGCTCAAGTGCTGCGGCCGACAAATTGCCCTTGCGCGCCAGCAACACGAAAAAACCCAAATCACTATCCGACGACATTATTAACCCTGACGACATAATGAAATGCAAATTCAGAAATTATACTAAACGAATAATAAATCTACACTTCGATTGTCCGCTTTGCAGTTTAAAAGCCCCCACCGGCGTCCTACCGACCGGATTGTGCGGTATGTGAAACGGGCTGACGACAAATCCGACAACCGGGTATCGCCAATAATAACAATGCCTTGCCCGGTTTCGGCACCGATGCTGTCAATAATGACAGGTCGTGTGGATGTTAACATACGGGAGGAATACCAATGCGTAAGCTTGCGTTAGCAGCAGCCTTTGCCGCGACCCTGATTTCAGGCCCGGCCTTTGCCGAATACCCGGAAAAAACGGTTAACCTGATTTTACCGTTCAATGCTGGCGGTGAATCCGATGTGTCGGCACGTTTTCAACAACCCTATTTTGAAAAAATTACCGGCCAGCAAATGGTGATCCAATATATGGCCGGTGCCGGCGGCGCCCAGGCCTGGTCACAACTTAATTCCATGGAGGGTGATGGCTACACCCTGATGGGGATCAACCTGCCGCATACGGTGTTGCAGCCGATGGAAAAAGATGTCGGCTATGAAACCGACGATCTGGTGGCTGTGAACTATTTTCACTACACACCGAACGCCCTGTTCGTGCCCAAAGACAGCGAATTTCAAAACCTGCAACAGCTGATCGACTATGCCAAGGCCAACCCCGGTGTTGTCACCTTCAGTGGTTCGGGTTCCAATTCGGCCAACCAGATCGGCCAAACCCAGTTTGACGAACTTGCCGGCATTACCACCACCTACATTCCGTTTAGCGGCACCGGCCCGGCAGTTACCGCCATTTTGGGCAGCCAGGTTACCGCTGGTTTTAACTATGTCACATCCGGTGTGAATAACGGCGATGGCATGCGGATGCTGGCTG
The DNA here is from genome assembly GCF_040148805.1 of Thalassospira sp. NFXS8. Lineage (NCBI taxonomy): Bacteria > Pseudomonadati > Pseudomonadota > Alphaproteobacteria > Rhodospirillales > Thalassospiraceae > Thalassospira > Thalassospira sp. NFXS8. The sequence continues at coordinate 1,761,751 of NZ_JAGEMF010000001.1, forward strand.
TTGCGTCCGAAGAACGGGTGAAGGCATTCCCCGATGTTCCGACCTTCAAGGAACTGGGGTTTGACCTGGTTGGCGGTGCGTATCGTGGTGTTGCGGTGCCCAAATCCACCCCGGAAGATATCCGTAAAAAACTTTCCGATATTATCAGCGAAATTAACAAAAACCCGGAATTCATCAAAAAGATGGAAGATGCCGGTTTTGTTCTGACCGACGTTCCCTATAGCAAAATGGCTGATTTTGTTGCGCAAAAGAAAAAAGAATACCGCGCAATTGGCGAAAAGCTCGGCATCGCTAACCGCTAAAAACAAGAAACGGGATCAGGGAGGTTTACCACCATGGAATTGCTTGGCTATTTGTTAAGCGCGCTAACGCCGCTCAATATTCTTATGGCGCTAGGGGGCGTTATTCTGGGCACTGTCATTGGCGCATTGCCGGGTTTATCTGCCACCATGGCGGTGGCCGTTCTGGTCCCGTTTACCTTTACCATGGATCCTGCCACCGGCCTGATTGCCCTGGGGGCAATCTATACCGGTGCCATTTATGGCGGTGCCTTTGCCGCCATTCTGGTCAATACACCAGGCACCCCGTCGGCGATTGCCACAACCTTTGACGGGTTCCCGATGGCCAAACGTGGCGATGGCAGCCTCGCAGTAACACTGGCAACGCTATCTTCTGTCTTTGGCGGTCTTGTCGGGGGTGTGTTTCTGCTGCTGTTATCGCCACCGCTGGCCAAAATCGCGCTGGCCTTTGGCCCGCCCGAATATTTCTGGCTGGCCATGTTCGGCCTTACGCTTATTTCCGCCCTGTCGGTTGGCAATACCCTAAAGGGCCTTATGGGCGGCTGCCTGGGCCTGATGCTGGCCATGGTCGGGGTTGCCGTTGTTGGCGGCGATCTGCGCTTTACCATGAACAGTCAGATCCTGCTGGGCGGCTTTGATATTGTTTCCGCCTTGATCGGCCTTTACTGCATCCCGGTTCTGATTGATCTGGTTGCCACCCGTGACCCGCATTTAAAGGTTGAAGCCGGTAATCGTGGCATCCGCCTGGCCGAAGCCTTTGGCATTGCCTGGCACAGCAAATTTAATGTTATCCGCAGCGCAGTTTTAGGTACCGTCATTGGCGTTCTGCCCGGTGCGGGCGGGTCGGTGGCCGGGCTGGTTTCCTATTCCGAGGCGCGCCGTTCTTCCAAACATCCCGAACGGTTTGGCAAAGGCGCACCCGACGGCGTTATCGCCACTGAAACAGCCAATAACGCCACCGTTGGCGGCGGCTTTATTCCGACTTTGGTTTTGGGTATTCCCGGTACGCCACCCGATGCCATTATCCTTGGCGCCCTTCTGGTTCAGGGCATCAAAATCGGGCCAACGCTTTTCACCCAGCAGGGCGAAATTGTTTACACCTTCATTTTCGGGCTTCTGATTGCAACGATTTTGATGTTGCCTGCCGGTTTGCTGATTGGGCGCTATGCTTATAAATCCATCGCATCCATTCCCAAAACCATGCTGGTGCCGACCATTGCCTTCCTGACCATCATTGGCAGCTTTGCCATTCACAGCAACATCCATGATGTGCAAATGATGTTTGGGCTGGGCATTGCCGGGTGGATTTTAAACCGCTGCGGTTTTGCCCCGTCCCCCATCGTTCTGGGGCTTGTTCTGGGTCAGATCGCCGAACAGGGCTTTGTACAATCCTATCTGATCGGCAATGCACGCGGCGACATTCCGGGCATGTTTTTTGCCCGCCCGATCAGCGTTGGTATCATCGCCCTTGCCGCCTTTACCCTGCTGTTTCCAGTTTACGCACATCACAAGAAAAACCGGGACCTTGCAAACCAGGCCGCTGAAAACCCCGAGATGAATATCATGGGCGATGCAAAAGCATCGGCCACCATTCCGAAAACCGGCTTGCTTAGCCAGCCGCGCGATATGCCCGGTACCGTTATTGCCCTAATACTGATCGTAATCTGTGCTTGGGCGCTCGGCCAAACACCGGCCATGACACCAATGGGGTCGGTTTTTCCCACCACCATTGCCTCGGTATTGCTTGTTTTTGCCATCCTTTTTGTCGGCATTAATATTTTGCGCAAAAGCGGCCCTAAAACGTCTGATCCTGCCAGCAATACCGAATCCACACCACGTCGCATTGGCCTTGTCGTTGCCATGGGTATCTGGATTGCGGCCATTCCGTTGATCGGGTTTCTCGCTGCCGGCATCCTTGCGTTTTTCGCGCTGATCGCGATCTCCAACTATGACGGCCTGCCGGCCAGATCCATCATCCTTCACCTGCTATCAGGAGGCATCATTGTCAGTGCAATGTATTTCCTGATGGCTGAAATCCTGCTGATCCGTATGCCACAGGGAATTTTGTTCTAGGCACCAGCAGACCGTAAAAACCGAAACACAGCAAACACAAGAGACTGAATATGAAGAATTATCGTATCGCTGCCATTCCCGGCGACGGGATCGGCAAAGAGGTAATTGCGGCCGGGATCGAGGTTTTAACCACTCTGGCCAAGCGCGATGGCAAGTTTGGCGTATCGTTCGACCATTTCGATTGGGGGTCGGATTACTACAAACAACACGGCATCATGATGCCCGCCAATGGCCGCGACCAGATTGCGGGTCACGATGCGATTTATTTTGGGGCTGTCGGCGCGCCCGATGTGCCCGACCATGTCACATTATGGGGCTTGCGCCTGGCGATTTGCCAGCCGTTTGACCAGTATGCCAATGTTCGCCCGACCCGGATTTTGCCAGGCATTCAAAGCCCGCTTCGCAATGTCAAACAGGGCGATCTGGACTGGGTGATCGTGCGTGAAAATTCCGAAGGCGAATATGCCGGTCAGGGTGGGCGCTCACACGTTGGCCTGCCCGAGGAAGTCGCGACCGAAGTGTCGATTTTTACCCGCGCCGGTGTCACCCGCATCATGAAATTTGCCTTCGATCTGGCGCAATCGCGCCCGCGCAAGAAACTGACCGTGGTGACCAAATCCAATGCCCAGCGCAACGGCATGGTGATGTGGGACGAAATCGCCGCCGAAGTGGCCCGCGATTACCCCGATGTCGAATGCGATAAAATGCTGGTCGATGCCATGACCATGCGCATGACCTTAAAACCCGACACGCTTGACACCATCGTGGCCACCAACCTCCATGCCGATATTTTATCTGATCTGGCTGCGGCATTGGCCGGGTCGCTTGGCATTGCCCCCACCGCCAACCTGAACCCGGAACGCAAGTTTCCGTCCATGTTTGAACCCATTCACGGATCGGCATTTGATATTACCGGCAAGGGCATTGCCAACCCCGTCGCCACATTCTGGAGCGCGGTGATGATGCTGGAACATCTGGGCGAACAGGCCGCCGCCGACCGGCTGATGCGTGCAGTTGAACGCGTTACCGCCAACCCCGATTTGCACAGCCCCGACCTGGGCGGCAAGGCCACCACGCGCGAGGTGACCGACGCGGTTATTGCCGCCATCATGGGCGATAACAGTTAACGGTATCCAAGCTGGCTCCGCACCTGAAATCCGCCAAAACCGCAGGCAGAATATCGATGACACGGCCTTTTGACTTTTCTGAAAAAACAACAGGTTATGACCTCTCATCCCCCGATGAGATTCGTCACTTTCTGGACGTTTTGTTTCGAACAGCCATCAAGGCAGCCGACCCGGTATTTTGCCTGCCCCCGCACCTGCCAGCACCCCCCGTAAATGGCAAAACCATTGTCATTGGGGCAGGCAAGGCCGCTGCGGCAATGGCAAGCGCGCTTGAACAACATTGGGGCGACCAAACCGATTTGTCCGGCGTGGTTGTAACGCGCTATGGCCACGAAGTTCCGACCCGTAAAATTCGCGTTATGTCGGCATCGCATCCGGTGCCCGATGATGCCGGACTTACCGCCACCCGCGAAATTTGCACTGCGGTGCAAAACCTGTCTGCCGATGACCTTGTTATTTGCCTGATATCGGGCGGCGGATCAGCCTTGCTGGTAAACCCGATTGCACCGATTACCCTGGATGACAAGCAGGCCTTGAACCGCGATTTATTAAAATCGGGTGCCAGTATTTCCGAAATGAATTGTGTAAGGCGGCATATATCGCAGGTCAAAGGTGGCAAGCTGGCCGCCCTTTGCCATCCGGCAACGGTCATGATGTATGCCATATCCGATGTGCCCGGCGATAATTTTCTCGATATCGCATCCGGCCCGGCCACCGCCGACCCCACCACCTGCAATGACGCACTGGCAATTTTGCAGCACTATAATATTAATGCTGCCCCGTCGGTTTTAAGCGTATTGCGCAGTGGCGATGGTGAATCCATCAAACCCGGTGATGCCCGTTTGCACAATGTCACCTGCCATATGGTCGCCACCCCGCAAATGGCGCTGGAAGCAGCGGCAAAAATATGTGCCGATCAGGGCATTACGGCCCATATTCTGGGTGACAGCATCGAAGGTGAAGCCCGCGATGTGGCCCGTGTAATGGCAGGGATGGCGCGGCAAATACAAAAATACGGCCAGCCTTTTCAAGCCCCGTGCGTCCTGTTATCCGGGGGTGAAACAACCGTCACCATCCGGGGGAAAGGGCGCGGCGGGCGCAATGTGGAATTTTTAATGGCACTGGCAAACACCCTTAACGGGCAACCCGGCATTTATGCCATTGCGGGCGACACCGACGGCATTGACGGCATCGAAGAAATTGCCGGTGCCATGATCACGCCCGACACCATCGCCCGTGCCCGACAGAAAAACATCAATATCAAGGACCAGCTGGCCGACAATAATGGCCACGGCTTTTTTGAAACCCTGGGCGACCAAATTATTACCGGCCCGACACTTACCAATGTGAATGACTTTCGCGCCATTCTGGTTACAGACCCAACAACGATATAATCACCCTATACCCCGTCAACCCGATAAAACGATGCAGGAAAAACCACCATGCCGAGCAAAACCCATAAAATCGCAGTCATCCCCGGCGACGGGATTGGCAAGGAAGTCGCCCCGGAAGGCGTGCGCGTATTAAAGGCCACGGCAAAGGCCTTTAATATCGGCCTTCATTTTGATGATTTCGATTTTTCCAGCTGCGACTATTACGCCAAACACGGCCAGATGATGCCCGACGACTGGAAAGACCAGGTTGGCAACCATGATGCCATTTTTTACGGTGCCGTTGGGTGGCCAGCCACCGTGCCGGACCACATTTCATTGTGGGGATCACTCATTAAGTTTCGCCGCGACTTTGACCAATATGTCAGCCTGCGCCCGGCGCGGTTGATGCCCGGTGTGCCTTCTCCGCTGGCAGGCCGTAAACCCGGCGATATTGATTTTTATGTGGTGCGCGAAAATACCGAGGGCGAATATTCATCCGTCGGCGGCAAAATGTTCCCCGACACCGAGCGCGAAGTGGTGATGCAGGAAACGGTCATGACCCGTACCGGTGTTGACCGTATTTTGAAATACGCGTTCGATCTGGCGCAAAAACGCCCGCGCAAACGCCTGACATCGGCAACCAAATCCAACGGCATTGCCATTACCATGCCCTACTGGGATGAACGCGTTGTCGAAATGGCGAAAAACTATCCCGATATCACCTGGGATAAATACCATATCGACATTCTAACCGCCCATTTTGTGCTGAACCCGGATCGGTTCGACGTGGTTGTTGCCTCTAACCTGTTTGGCGATATCCTGTCCGACCTTGGCCCGGCCTGTACCGGCACCATTGGCATTGCGCCCTCGGGCAATATCAACCCCGAAGGTAAATTCCCCTCCCTGTTCGAGCCGGTCCATGGATCGGCGCCTGATATTGCCGGGCAAGGCATTGCCAACCCGATTGGTCAGATTTGGGCCGGGGCGATGATGCTGGACCATCTGGGGTATTCCGACGCCCACGACGCCATTTTGCGGGCGATTGAAAGTGTGCTGGTCGATGAAAATCTGCGCACCCGCGATCTTGGCGGCAAGGCCGACACCATCACATGTGGCAAAGCCATTGCCGATGCAGTTTCGGCATAATCCCGGCCAAACCAACAAGACATAGAACATCCCGGCCCGGTCACATCGCAGATGGTATTCTGCTGTGCGCCGGGCCGGGCATGGTCAAACTGCAAGCGCCAATACCTGCAGCATTTCAGGAACTGCCCTGTTTTGTCACCAACTGCCAAAAAGCCTCGATCATCGGGCTTTGGCGGCTGGCCGGGCGAAACAGCCGGATTTCAATGGGAATAATCAAATCCTCCGCGCCAAAGGGCACCAGTTGCCCCGCGCCAACATCGCTTTGTGCAACCGTTTCGGGCAGCCACGCCACCCCGGCCCCGGACCGCGCCATGGATTGCAAAGTAGCCGCCAAATGGGATGTAAAACTTTCCCGCAAGGTAAAGGACGGTGCCGTTTCGGCCCAGCTGGCCCGCATAATGCGCCCCAGGCCCGATTCCCGACGATAGGCCAGCCACGGGACATCCCCCTTTGAAATTGCCGATTTCTGGTCAAATTCCCTTGCGCAAAAGGGTATTAAGCGATCCGTACCTATCACTATGCTTTTAAACTGCCCGGCGGGCAGATTGCTTTGCATCTGACTGTGAAAATGAGCCAGCAAAAATTGCGCGTCGCCGCGCTGCATCACCTGTTCACAGGCCTGCATACTGTCCGATATCAGGTTAAGCGTCCCCAATGGCATTAGCCGCCCCATTTCCTGCATCCAGCCTGGAAAAAAAGTAAAGGACAGGGCGTGGGTGGCGGCGAAACCGATAATGGCCTGTTTTTGCTCGGCCACCTCGCAGGTTTCCCGGCGCAATTGCAAAATTGACCGGGTTAAGGATTCTGCCTGCTGGCGAAAATGCTGCCCGGCCGGGGTTAACGCAACATCGTGGGTGGTGCGCACAAACAACGGCGTACCAACCCAGTTTTCAAGCGCACGTATCCGGCGGCTAAAGGCGGGCTGGGTAATATTGCGCGCCTGTGCAGCCCGGGAAAAGTTCAGGCTTTCGGCCAGCGCGATATAATCTTCAAACCAGCGCAGTTCCATTTGGTAATGCCATTTTTGTATAACCAAACACCAGATTGGCATTAGCCGGGCCACAGGTGCAAGGCCTAAGATTGCCCCATCAAACAGGATTAACCGCCAAAACAGGTCTATTTGTTATGCGTATTCTTGATGTCGTTGAAATCACCAAACCGATTGCGTCGCCCATCCGTAATGCCTATATCGATTTTTCCAAAATGACGGCCAGTCTGGTTGCTGTTGTGACCGATGTGGAACGCAATGGTCGCCGCGTTGTCGGCTATGGTTTTAATTCCAATGGCCGTTATGGGCAGGGCGGATTGATCCGCGAACGGTTTCGTGATCGCATTTTGCAGGCAGATACCAATAGCCTGATCACTGATGCCGGTGACAACCTTGATCCGCACAAAATCTGGGCGGTGATGATGCAAAACGAAAAGCCGGGCGGGCATGGCGAACGTTCCGTTGCGGTGGGCACCATCGACATGGCGGTGTGGGATGCGGTCGCCAAAATTGCCGACAAACCCCTGTTTCGCCTGCTGGCAGAACAAAACGGCGTAAAAGCCGATCCGCGCGTGTTTGTTTATGCCGCGGGTGGTTATTATTATCCTGGCAAGGATCTGGGGGCCCTTCGCACTGAAATGCGCGGCTATCTTAATCGCGGCTACAATGTTGTTAAAATGAAAATCGGTGGCGCCGATATTGATGAGGACAAACGCCGGATCGAAGCCGTTTTGGAAGAAATCGGGCCTGAAGCCCAATTGGCGGTCGATGCCAATGGTCGATTTAACCTCGAAACCGGTATCGCCTATGCCAAAATGCTGCGGCAATATCCACTATTCTGGTACGAGGAAATTGGCGATCCGCTCGATTATCAGCTTCAGGCGGCAATGGCCGAATTTTACCCCGGTGCCATGGCAACCGGTGAAAACCTGTTTTCCCATCAGGATGCGCGCAATTTGCTCCGTCACGGGGGTATGCGCCCGGACCGCGACTGGTTGCAGTTTGACTGCGCCCTTTCCTATGGGCTGGTGGAATATCTGCGCACCCTGGACGTGATCAAACAGGCCGGCTGGTCGCCCAAACGCTGCATTCCACATGGCGGGCATCAAATGTCGCTTAACATCGCTGCCGGCCTTGGCCTTGGTGGTAATGAAAGCTACCCCGACCTGTTTCAGCCCTATGGCGGTTTTCCCGATAGCGTAAAAGTCGAAAACGGGCACATCACGATGCCTGAGCTACCCGGCATCGGGTTTGAAGGAAAATCCGACCTGATTTCAGTCATGCGCGATCTGGCCGAATAGACCCACAGTGAAACGCACGAAAATAACAAAGGAAGGTTCGCCAAAACGGACCTTCCTTTTGTTAACACCCCACTCCTGATCGCTGGAGCGGATCAAAACCGGAATAGGAATAGCGATGGATCAGAAATTTTAACGTGCCAGAACTTCTGCCGCCGAACGTGTTTTCATTACGGATTGCGACACGTTTTCTACCGTCTGGCGAATATCGTCAATATTACGTGAAAAACTTTCGACAGCAAAATTCATGTTACGCATATGTTCCGAAACGCCCGACGTAATACTGGTCTGATGACCAAGCGCATCTGACGTTACGCCAACCGCATCGCGAACTGTTTCAACCGATGTCCGAATGGTTCGCAATGCCCCGACAACCTCGGCTGTAATTTCCTGAATACCCTGAATTTCATCCGAAATCTGCCCGGTGGCGCGTGCAGCCTGATTGGCCAGGTTTTTGACCTCGTTGGCCACAACGGCAAACCCTTTACCTGCTTCGCCAGCCCGGGCAGATTCAATGGTTGCATTCAACGCCAACAAATTAATTTGCCCGGCAATGTTTTGAATAACCTCGACAATACCGGTCATGGCCTCGACAACTTGTGCCATACGCTGGGTTGATTCATCGGCAGATACCGCTTCACGAACCATACGTTCTGTCGTGCTTTGCGATTCCAGCATGTTGCGCGAGATTTCAGAAATGGAAACACTCATTTCTTCTGTCCCGGCGGTTACTGTCTGGACGTTGGAAACAGTATTCCCCGATGTTTCAACGGCTTGCTGGGCCGTTTTTTGCAGCTCTAAAATCGCGGCTTCAATACTGGAAAAATTATTATCGATCATGGATTTAAGTTCAACCAGCAGATTAACCTGCTGGGTAATATCGGTGGCAAATTTAACAACCTTGTAAACATTGCCCGAAGCATTAAAAACCGGGTTATAAGAGGCCTCGATCCAAACCGATCTGCCCCCCTTTGCCACCCGATGGAACTGTGCAGCAGCAAATTCCCCTTCATTCAGCGACCGCCAGAATGCCCGATAGGCTTCGCTGTTTTTTTCGTCCGCCGTTACAAACATGCTGTGATGGCGACCAATAATTTCATCGGCACGATACCCCATCACTGCCAAAAAATTATCGTTTGCAGAAATAACTGTTCCATCAAGGTTAAATTCTATCACCGCCTGTGATTTCTGAATGGCATTCAAAATACTTTGCTGCTCGGCACGCTGTTCGCGCTTTGCCGTAACATCATAAGCAAATTTGATCACCTTGACCGGGTTGCCGTTGTTATCGAAAACCGGGTTATAGGACGCTTCGATCCAGACATTTTTGCCACCTTTGGCAACACGCTGAAATTCAGCCGTCTGAAATTCCCCCTGGGCCAGATTTCGCCAGAACGTTTTGTATTCAGCGCTTTCACGATAGCGTTCAGAGACAAACATACTGTGATGGCGGCCAATAATTTCATCGGCCTGATATCCCATCACCTTCAAAAAGTTTTCGTTCGCCTGCAAGATACGCCCATCAACAGAAAATTCGATAACGGCAGCCGATTTATCAAGCGCATGAATAATCTGCTGATATTCGCGCGCTTTGCGTGCAGTAATTTTCCCAAACCCGAACATTCTTAAAGCTCCGTAAGACGTTCCTGACGAAAAGGTCGAGTATCCGGTGCCATCACAAAATCCCTATATCTTGCGGACTGCCGCAACGGTTCCGAACGCAATTCATATCCGGGAAAAATAAAGTCAGACATCCCCATTCAGGGACACTGACAAAAGAGATGTTGTATCCGACCCGGTTATAACTGGCCCGACGCTCAACAATTTTCAGAAACGGCTAAAAAAAAGCCGGTCAATTTTGCTTTGGGCCCAAGCACCGGGCTTCAAAGCAAAATTGCGGCCAAATATCTACGACTAAAGTATCTGTTTTGGTCGAAAAATCAACGCCAAACACCCACTTTGAATAGGTTCGTCACATTGCAAAATTAAAGTTTTTGTTTCAGTGACTTGCCTAAAAACGACATGGAATGGGTACGCAGAAAGTCGTAATCCGGATTACTGATTTGCGCAAAAAAGTAAATTTAGCCAAGACTTGAAGAAAATATGTGCAAACAGGATTCGCAACCAAAAGAAAAACCATTTTAAAAACACAATCCATGGTCGTGCTTCAAACCATTTTTTGTCACCAGTTGAAAAACGCCGCTCGGACTACTCCTTATTGGCTACATCAAAACCTGGTTCAAGGAAACTTATGCTAACAGTGAAAAGGTTTGTACGCTCCGGTCAGGGGCATCGTCCAACTTGAAGAAAGCGAAAATAACTCTCCCGGGGCTGTTTCAAATTAAACCAACAAAACAAACATATACACTTGTATAATGTAACCACCTGGCGACTAGAACATTCTCCCCTAAACCACAACAAGAGTATAATCACCATTCTGTAATCAAGCTACTTCCTTGGAAATTCGAACAATTTTCCCCGCAATATATTCACTAATTTAAATACGTCAGTCGCAACGGATCTGTTTTCCCACACCGTTCTTCCTAGGAAACCCTGATTTTCCCGGTAACATCGTTTTTTCCGCTGCTCTGTCGAGCCCCTCTTTCAAGGTGACAAAGCCTGTGGAATTTAAAATTGCTTTGCCCACAATCCCTGCAATTAAAGATAAAATAACAATTTATCCATTACCCTGTTTTGCGTATTATGAACCGGCACGCTGTTAAAAATTCTTGCCCTTCGAAAGAATAGGCACTATGTACACCCAAGAAATTATTTGTTTCAGGAGAAAATAATGACCAAAATTGATATTTCGAAATTAAGTTATAAAGAGCTGCGCGATCTGATGGAGCAGACCGAAGAAGAAGTTGAAAGCCGCAAGGAACAGGCGATCAGCGATCTTAAGGCCGAGTTCAATCAGAAACTTAATGATGCAGGGTTCTCTATTCGCGAACTGTATCCTGAAGTTTTTAAAATGTCTGCTGCCAGCGCAGCGACACCGACTAAAAACAAACAGTCAACCCCGCCGAAATACCGTAACCCTGAAAACCCGGAAGAAACCTGGACCGGTCGTGGCCGTGTCATTGGCTGGGTTCTGAAACTTGCCGAGGCAAAAGGGACAACGGTTGACGCCATCAAAAATGATCCGGCCTACCTTAATCCGGATCATCCCAATTATAAAATTCACGCTGCCGACCTCGAAAAATAAGATCAAGGCCCCACACCGGGGCCTTTTTTCTTATCTTGTCGTGGTTGGAAATACACGGCTGGCCTGATGCGACGGCAATAACAAGGCCCAAACAGGGTGCGGGAAAATCAATAAAACAACAAAAACGATTTAAATCGCCCCGCTGGCCCTAGCTCTGGCCCCCATACAACCATCCGCAGGATCGGTTGGAACGCCGTATCGCCTTTTGCGGGCCAGCCCGAAACGCATATATCAAGAACCAAAGTTAAATGATCAGTCCCGCCAAAGCACCCGCACCGACATTGTTGCTGCTGCTGTTCGGTTTTCGACCGCCAGCTTAACAAATATCTGTTCAAGATGTTTGTTCACCGTTCTGGGCGACATATCCAGAATTTCGGCAATTTCCTTGTTCGACTTGCCATGTGTCACCCACAACAAAACCTCGGCCTCCCGGAAAGTCAGGTTAAAGGCGGTTGCCAGTTGCTCCTCGTCCGATCCTTTTTGCCCGTCGATCAAACGGATCAGCTTTTCAGTACCCTCGCCTTCATCAAGAAGCCGAAATTCGATCTCGGCACCATTGCGTGCAAACCGAAAGATGCCGGGCGCAGGATCCGGGCTATCGACACCCCCACTGCCAAAAAGATGGTCGACAATTTCCCACGGCAACCGGGCGGTTTCATCGCACCTTAACCCGGCATAGCGCATCAGTTCACCAGCCTGCGGCGTTGCCCATAAAATTGCCCCTGACAGGTCGCATGCGACAATGCGCCGCCCTGTGGAATCAAGCGCCTTGCGCGCGGAACGCGCCCGGCGGGCATTGGCCAGATGCACCCGAATACGGGCAAATAACTGGTCAAGGATCACGGGTTTGGCAACAAAATCCACCCCGCCAGATGCCAATGCCTTTACAACATGCTCACTTTCGCGAAAGCCGGTCATGAAGATGACAGGAACATCCTCACACCCCTTCTCCGATTTTAATATCCGGCAGGTTTCAAAACCATCTATGCCCGGCATCATCGCATCCATCAAAACAAGGTCCGGAATACAGGCTTCAACCAACCCGAAAGCCTGCCGGCCACTGGTGGCAACCTCCACCTCCATTCCTTCCATGCACAACGCATCCGTCAGCATTGTTAAAGTTTCCGGTGAATCATCGACCACCAAAATACGGGTAGCTACATTCAGGTCAGGCATTTTCCCGTCCGACCTCCTCAATCGCGGCAATGAAATCCTTCAGGCGGAAGGATTTGGTGAGTTTCAGCATATGTTGGCAAAACCTTGCCGTATCGGGCTGTGAAAATTCGATGTCTTTCAAGGTTACTTCAATCGACCGAATAAAACCGATTTGCCCCAACGTCATCAACTGGCGCAACTTTTCGGGAGGGGGTATTTCATGGCTTTCAAAACAAACAGCCGGGATATCGGCCCCGCCGTCCTCATTATCTTCGTACATCCAGGAAAGAGACATCAGACTGGCAAGGTGATCAAACAAATCATCCAGCACGAACGGCTTAACCAGATAGCTGTCATAAAGCTGCTTGTATTCCTGTTTGGTTCGCTCGCCGCCGGCATCGGCCGATAACATCAAAATCGGCACCTTGAAATCCATGCCCTGCCGAACCCGTCTGGCAACCTCCCACCCCGAAAGGCCCGGCATGGCGATATCAAGAATAATCAAATCGGGCCGGTTCAATGCGATTGCCGACAAGCAGGCATGCCCGTCAGTTGTCAGCACAACGTTAAATCCCAACGGAAGAAGGGTATCTTCCAGCAGCGCCCGCTGATCGGCGTCATCGTCGGCAACCAGTATGGTTCGGGGCGGTCCGGCGTATCCGGCAATGGCCTGATACGGACGCACTTTTTTATCGGGCTCCCCCGTCGAGGATAACATCAACCGAATGGTAAAACGCGTTCCCTTGCCCGCCTCGCTTTTTACGGCAAGGTCACCGCCCATAATTTCAACCAGTAACTTGGTAATCGTCAGCCCAAGCCCGGTTCCCGGGGTTTGTTGCATACCAACAGGCTGTTCCGCGCGTTCAAACGGTAGGAAAATGCGTTCGATATCTTCCTGGGCAATGCCAATGCCCGTATCACGAATTTCAAATGTAGCAATTTGATTACTATAACTGACAGAAAAACCAACTGTGCCCCGATGGGTAAATTTAATCGCATTCGACAGCAAATTAATCAAAACCTGGCGCAAGCGTTTTTCATCGGTATAAACATAAGACGGTATCGCCGATATCGGCTGAAAATCAAAAGCGATGCCTTTGCTTTGCGCCATCAGGGTAAACATATCGACGATCTGGTCTAAAAACGGGCGTAACGCCGTTTTATAACGATAAATATCCAGGCGCCCGGCCTCGATTTTGGAAATATCGAGCAAACCCTCAATCATGTCGGCCAGATGTTCACCGCTGCGTTTAATTGTTTGCGCCGCATTATGGATATAGGGGGGCTGCCCGCCCGATTTACGTTCCAGTAACTGGGCATATCCCAAAATGGCACTTAATGGTGTGCGCAATTCATGGCTAAGCCCCACCATGTAACGGCTTTTTGCCAGATTTGCAGACTCGGCAGCTTCCTTGGCCTGCTTTAACTGGCGGTCGGTTTCGTTATGGGCGGCAATTTCATCCATTAAAAGGCCGGTATGGCGGCGGGCTTCTTCTTCGGCAAAGCGACGGTTTTCCTGCGCCAGAACAAACAGCCAGACCACAATGCCGGAAATAACAAAAATAATGACAAACAGTTTGGTCAGGGTCAGTTCGATCAAATCTGTCGAATTTCGCGCATCCAGTCGCGTTTCAAAATAAATCAGCCAAAAAACAAGGCCCAGAACCCCGGTAACGGTTAGCAACATTCCCAGATAATGGGCAATCCGTGTATTAACCCATTTGCCAACACCGGCCGAAAAATGGGTTGTGGCAAAGGTTCGCAATTGCCCGGAAAACCGGCCATGGGGTTTGCACATGTCATGGCAGCGCGAATCAAGCGAACAACATAACGAACAGATTGCGCCCGAATAGGCCGGGCAATAGGCCATGTCTTCGCGATCAAACTGATGTTCACAAATACAGCAGGCTTCGGTTTCACCAATGGCCCAGTCGCTTGCTGTGCTGCGCGCAAGATAATACCGGCTTTTGGTCAGCACCGCGATTACAGGCCCCAGCGCAAACGCCGATATCAGTGCCACATAGGAATACAGCTTTGATACCGTTTCGCCAAACAGCCCCGAATAGGCCAGCAGGGCCAGTAAAATGGCGATGCTCATGGCACCACACCCCACCGGGTTTACATCGTAAAGATGGGCGCGTTTAAATTCGATATGGCGGGGGGCAAGGCCAAGTGGCTTGTTGATCACAAGGTTGGAAACGATGCACGCCATCCAGGCAACCGCCGCAATCGAATACAAACCCAAAATATGTTCGAATGCCCGATAGACGCCAAACTCCATTAACAACAGGCCGATCAGCACATTAAAAACCAGCCAGACAACACGTCCCGGATGACTATGCGTCAAACGGGAAAAGAAATTCGACCAGGCAATAGACCCGGCATAACTGTTGGTGACATTGATTTTAAGCTGGCAAATCACCACAAAAATGCCGGTCAGGCCAAGGGCAAGTTCCGGCGATGCCAGCATCTTTTGAAAAACATTCAGATACATGCGCGTAGGGTCGGCGGCATCCGCAAAGGTGACGCCGCCCTGAAAGGCAAAAAATGCCAGAAACGACCCTGCCAGTATTTTAAGCGCGCCGATTACGATCCAGCCCGGCCCGGCGCTAAGCATTGCGGTCCACCATGCCAGGCGGTTTTGATGGTCCTTGCGCGGCAGGAACCGCAAAAAATCTACCTGTTCGCCAATCTGTGCGACCAGCGAAAACAAAACCGCCGATGCCGCCCCGAACGGCGCAATCGCAAACGACCCGTCAATCGGCCCGAACAAGCCGGTATAGCCCGTCCATTGGCGCACACTTTCGTGGCTGTTAAGGGCGACAAAAACAAAAGGGGCAATTTGTAGAACCACCCAAAAAGGCTGCGTCCATGCCTGAAATTTGCTGATAAATGTTACGCCATGCGTCACCAGCGGGATAATCACCAGCGCACTAAGAATATAGCCCAGCGACACCGGAATACCGGCACACAGTTGCAGGGCCGTTGCGACAATCGCGGCTTCAATGGCGAAAAAGATAAAGGTGAAACTGGCATAAATCAGTGATGTGATAGTCGATCCGATATAGCCAAACCCGGCCCCGCGGCTAAGCAGGTCAATATCCACCCCGAATTTCGCCGCGTTATAGGAAATCGGAACGCCCATCAGGAAAATAATAATTGCGGCAACAACAATCGCGCTGATTGCATTTTGAAACCCGTAATTTAACGTAATCGAACCGCCAATCGCCTCAAGGGCTAAAAAAGACACAGCGCCGATCGCCGTATTGGCAATACGCCAGCTTGAAAACCGCCTTACCTTGTAGGCGGTAAAACGTAACGCATAATCTTCAAGGGTCTGGTTCGCCACCCAGCGGTTATAGGTCCGCCTGATACGTGGAATCCTGATTGTTGTTCCCAATGCCTTTTACCCGCCCTGCTTTTTGCAAATGCGAAATTTAAGCGTTCGCGTTGTGACACATCCGCAAAAATCCCCGCACACATCCCTGATCAATCGACTTGTGAATGATTTTTTATCATTATTTTCATTCAAACAATCATGACCGAAAAACAGGAAAATCAACAGCTTTACCGCCATAGCTGATCTCTCATTTTTCAATACAAGACCATGGTAGGGGTAAAATGCCCCATGGCATATACGTCAAATGCCCGATTGTTGCGTTGCAAAAATTCTGACGAACTAAGCCGCAGTTGGCACGCAGATAAGCCAGCACTGCTTAAAAAAAATCATATGTCAGAATGAGGCTTCGCAATGAGACAGAAAACGATCTCTCCATTTTCCATTACACGCAGGGCGTTACTGGCCGGTATCGCGGTTCTTCCCGCCCTTAGCTTTGCATCGGCACCGCTTCGGGCACAGGAAGTTGCAACCGCTGATGCCAACACCACCGGCCTGGCCGTTACCGATGATACGGTGAAAGTGGGTATCCTGCATTCGATTACCGGCACCATGGCAATTAGCGAAACCGGATCGGTCGAAGCAGAAAAACTTGCCATCGACCAGATCAACGCGGCAGGCGGCGTTCTGGGCCGCAAGATCGAATATATCCAGGAAGACGGTGCGTCAGACTGGCCGACCTTTGCAGAAAAAGCCAAAAAACTGCTGGTAGAAGATAAAACCGCCGCCGTTTTCGGCTGCTGGACATCGGCATCGCGCAAGGCTGTTTTGCCTGTGTTCGAACAATATAACGGCATGCTGTATTACCCGACCTTCTATGAAGGCCTGGAAGAATCGCCAAACGTGATTTACACCGGCCAGGAAGCCACCCAGCAAATTATCGCCGGGATCGACTGGGTGGTGCGTGAAAAGGGTGCAAAATCGTTTTATCTGCTGGGGTCGGATTACATCTGGCCGCGTACGGCCAATAAAATCGCCCGCAAGCACATCGAAAAACTGGGCCTGAAAGTTTCCGGCGAGGAATATTACCCGCTGGGTCATACCCAGTTCAATTCCGTGATCAACAAGATCAAGCTTAAAAAGCCTGATGTTATTTACGCCATCGTCGTTGGTGGCTCCAACGTTGCCTTTTACAAACAGCTAAAAGCAGCCGGTATCGACATGGCGAAAGAAAAACCGCTGCTGCTGACCATTTCCGTTACCGAGGATGAAGTTCTTGGCATTGGCGGCGAAAACATCGCGGGTGCTTATGCCTCGATGAAATATTTCGAAAGCCTGCCCAATGATAACAACAAGGCTTTCGTTGCCGCATTCAAGGAAAAATGGGGCGCTGACAGCGTAATTGGCGACGTAACCCAGGCCGCCTATCTTGGCCCGTGGCTGTGGAAAGCTGCTGTTGAAAAAGCAGGCAGCTTTGACATCGACAAGGTCCGCGCCGCATCGCCAGGCATCGAACTTACCACTGCCCCAGAAGGGTACGTTCGTATCCATGAAAACCATCACCTGTGGTCGCGCACCCGCATTGGTCACGCCCGTGATGATGGCCAGTTTGACGTCGTTTTTGAAACCAAAGACCTGATCGAGCCCAATCCGTTCCCGGAAGGCTACCAGTAAGTTCCTGGTTTGCACCACGCCATCCCGGTTTCTTTGCCGGGGTGGCATCCCCTTTCGGATGATTGTTCATCCCAACAGGTAATCATGGTGAGGCGACAATGATCGGCGATTACACTTACACCGAATTTACATCCATTCTGGCCATGCAGGGCTTTGCCGGGCTGACGCTGTTTTCCGTTTTCGTTTTGATGGCGCTGGGTCTGGCAATCATTTTCGGCCAGATGGGCGTTATCAATATGGCCCACGGCGAATTTATGATCCTTGGCGCCTATGTGACCTATCTTTGCTCACAATTTTTCAGCGAATATCTGCCATCGCTGTTTTCGATCTATTTTTTCTTCGCGATGATCCTGGCCTTTGCCGCGTCGTTCCTGTTGGGAATGCTGGTGGAATGGGGATTGATCCGCTTTTTATATCGCCGCCCGCTCGACACCCTTTTGGCAACCTGGGGCTTGTCGCTGATCCTGCAACAGGCCTATCGATCAATCTTTGGGGCGCGCGAAGTGGGCGTCACCCTGCCCGACTGGTTAATGGGTTCCATCGCCCTGACCGACATCATCGAAATTCCGATCAATGGCCTGTTTGTTATGGGCCTAACCATCCTGATCACCCTTGGTGTGTATTTTGCCATGTTCCGATCGACCTGGGGCAAAAGCATGCGGGCCGTTGTACAAAACCGCACCATGGCCGGGGCCGTTGGCATTAACACCAAAATGGTGGACCGCATGACCTTTGGCCTTGGTTGCGGTATCGCCGGTATTGCCGGGTCGGCCTTTACCATGATCGGCTCCACCGGCCCCACCGCCGGACAGCTTTATATCGTCGATACCTTCCTGATCGTTGTTTTCGGCGGGGCAGGCAGCCTGATTGGCACAATTGCATCGGCATTTTCAATCTCGCAGGCGCAATCCACCATCGAATTTTTCCTCAGCGGATCAATGGCCAAGGTTCTGACCCTTCTGACCGTTGTCGGCATTCTGATGCTGCGCCCGCAGGGCCTGTTCACCCTTAAGATCCGTCGTTGAGGAGGATATAAAAATGTCTCCTGCATTGTTCCTGTTTCGCAAGCGTGAATGGATATCCTTTGCCATTCTGGCCTTCATTCTTGTCGTTGTTTTCCCAACATTATTCGACAATTTCCGCCTTAATCTGATTGGCAAATACCTGACCTACAGCTTTGTTGCGCTGGGGCTGGTGTTGTGCTGGGGATATGGCGGTATCCTTAGCCTGGGTCAGGGCATTTTCTTTGGTCTGGGCGGATATTGCATGGCGATGTTCCTGAAGCTGGAAGCCTCAACGCCCGAAGCAACCGCCATTCAGTCCACACCGGGCATTCCCGATTTTATGGACTGGAACCAGTTAACATCGCTGCCTTTCTGGTGGCAGCCCTTCCATTCCTTTACCTTTACCCTGTTTGCCACCATTGCTGTCCCTGTCGCGCTGGCCTTTATCATCAGTGTTGCCATGTTCAAACGCCGGGTTGGCGGGGTTTATTTTGCCATCATCACCCAGGCCATCGCCGCCATTTTGACCATTCTGATCATTGGGCAGCAAGGTTATACCGGCGGGGTTAACGGTATTACCGATTTACGAACCTTGCTGGGCTGGGATATCCGCAGCGACCATGCCAGGTACGTTTTCTATTTTATCTGTGTTGCCCTGTTGCTGGCATCCTTGCTTCTGGCCCAGTTTGTGCGGGTTTCAAAGTTCGGCCGCCTGTTAATCGCCATGCGCGACAAGGAAGACCGGGTTCGGTTTTCGGGCTATGACGTTGCCAATTTCAAGATTTTCATTTTCTGTCTCTCTGCGGCCCTTTCGGCCATTGGCGGGGCGATGTTTACCCTTCAGGTCGGCTTCATGTCGCCGTCCTTTGTCGGCATCGTGCCCTCGATTGAAATGGTGATTTTCTGTGCGGTCGGCGGGCGCCTGTCAATTTTCGGCGCAGTCTATGGGGCGTTACTGGTTAATGCCGCGAAAACATCGCTGTCAGAAACCTTTCCTGAACTGTGGCTGTTTGCCATGGGTGGCTTGTTTATCGCCGTTGTCATGGTGTTCCCCGAAGGGGTCGCCGGGCTATTTCGCCAGCATGTCGAACCCCTGATCACGCGTGGTATTTCACTTGTGCGGATTGGCAAGGTTCGCAAACCCCGCCCGGCTGCGGAATAAAGGAAGATCATCATGGATGTTGTACAACCCAAGGATTTTCTGCTCAGCATCGAGGGATTATCGGTTTCCTTTGATGGTTTTAAAGCCGTCAATGACCTGTCGCTTTATGTCGAGGAAAATGAAATTCGCGTCATTATCGGCCCGAACGGTGCCGGTAAAACCACCGTACTTGACCTGATTTGCGGCAGAACACGGGCGAGCGAAGGGTCGATCCGGTTCCGTGGCACGGAATTAACCAAACTGCGCGAGCATGAAATTGTCCATGCCGGTGTGGGCCGCAAATTTCAAAATCCGTCCATTTACGAAGACCTGACGGTATTTGAAAACCTGGAACTGTCCTTTCCGCGCGGGCGCAGTGTACTCGGTGCCCTGGCCTTTCGCCGCGACGCCGAAGTTATCAACCGGGTCGAGGAAATTGCCGAGATGATTTTCCTTAAAGATCATCTTGAAACCGATGCCGCCATTCTCAGCCACGGCCAGAAACAATGGCTTGAGATTGGCATGCTCCTCATCCAAAGCCCGGAACTTTTGATGCTTGATGAACCTGTTGCCGGCATGAGCGTGTCTGAGCGGATTAAAACAGCTGAGCTTCTAAACACCATCATCCAGAAACATTCCGTCATCGTCATCGAACACGACATGAAATTCGTCGAGGACATCGCCCATCGCGTGACGGTGCTGCATCAGGGCCAGGTTCTTTCCGAAGGGTCGATGGAGCGGGTCAAAAATGATCCCAAAGTCGTTGAAGTCTATCTTGGTCACTAGGGAGACTGTCATGTTATCGATCGATAAACTTCACGTTGCCTACGGCCAGAGCGAAGTGATCAGCAACCTGTCACTTGATGTCACATCGGGTGAAATTGTTGCCATCATGGGCCGCAACGGCATGGGTAAAACCACCTTGATGAAATCGCTGATCGGCATCATCCCGTCACGCGGCGGCGCCATTAAAATTGGCGCAACCGCAATCGAAGGGCTTGAAAGCTATCAGCGGGTCGCAAGCGGCCTTGCCTATGTGCCACAGGGCCGCATGATTTTTCCAACCTTAACAGTTCGCGAAAACATCGAAACGGGACTGACGGTGACCGGCCAGAAAACGGTGCCGCCGCTGATCTACGAACTGTTTCCGGTTCTTTTGGAAATGAAAGACCGACGCGGCGGCAACCTCTCAGGCGGGCAGCAACAACAGCTTGCCATTGCCCGTGCGCTCGCCTCCAACCCCAAAGTCCTGCTGCTTGATGAACCCACCGAGGGCATTCAGCCCTCCATCATCAAGGAAATTGCCCGCACCCTTTGCCGTATCCGCGACGAAATGGGTCTGTCGATTGTCGTATCCGAACAGGTCCTCAGCTTCGCGCTCGACATGGCAGACCGGGTGCTGGTGATCGAAAAGGGCGAATTTGTTCACGAAAGTCCGCGTGCGGGCATCGATGAAAAGAAAGTCTCGGCATTTCTGTCAGTCTGACCGGGGCACATGCAAAACCACATTCCATATCAGGGAGTTTTATTATGGTTGATACGCTTATCAAGGTAGATCTTTCCGAATCCCCTTATACCAACGAAAAAATCCATAACCGCTGGCACCCCGACATTCCGATGGCGTGCTGGGTTGAACCGGGCGACGATTTCCGTGTTGAAACCTATGACTGGACCGGCGGACAGATCAAAAACAACGATGATGCCGCCGATGTGCGCGACGTCGATCTGTCACAGGTTCATTTCCTATCTGGCCCGATCGGGGTTAAAGGCGCGCAACCGGGCGACCTGCTGGAAGTCGAAATTCTTGATATCGGCACGTTCGATAACAGCCTGTGGGGCTTTAACGGTTTTTTCTCCAAGCAAAACGGCGGCGGCTTTCTGACCGAACATTTCCCCGAAGCGCAAAAGTCGATCTGGGATTTTCACGGCATGTTCACAAGTTCGCGCCACGTTCCCGGTGTTAAATATGCCGGGTTGATCCACCCGGGTCTGATCGGCTGTTTGCCGGATCGCAAAATGCTGGATACCTGGAACACCCGCGAAAAAGCCCTGGTCGATACCGACCCGCACCGTATTCCCGAACTTGCCACCCTGCCCAATGGCGGCCCAACCGCCCATATGGGCAGCCTGAAAGGCGACGAACGCGACAAAGCCGCCGCCGAAGGCGCGCGCACCGTGCCGCCGCGCGAACATGGCGGCAACTGCGACATCAAAGACCTGTCACGCGGGGCCAAGGTTTATTTCCCGGTTTACATTGATGGTGCCGGTCTTTCGATGGGCGACCTTCACTTCAGCCAGGGCGACGGTGAAATCACCTTCTGCGGGGCCATTGAAATGGCAGGGTGGCTGCATATCAAGGTATCGCTGCTCAAAGACGGGATGAAAAAATACGGCGTTAAAAACCCGATCTTCAAACCATCCCCCATCGTTCCGAAATATGACGACTACCTGATTTTTGAAGGCATTTCCGTCGATGAACAGGGCAAACAGCACTATCTTGATGTGCATATTGCCTATCGTCAGGCCTGCCTGAATGCCATCGAATACCTTAAAAAGTTCGGTTATACCGGCGCGCAGGCCTACGCCATTCTGGGGACAGCCCCGGTACAGGGGCATATTTCCGGTGTGGTCGATATTCCAAATGCCTGTGCAACCCTGTGGTTGCCGACCGACATTTTTGAATTTGATATCATGCCAGGTGCCGATGGCCCGACCAAATACCTGGATGGCAAAATCGATGTTCCCCTGGCACCTGACCTTTAGGCCCACAGGTAACATCCATTATTGAACCCCGTTGAGGGAAAAATGCCATGCCATATTATGATTACGAATGCACATCCTGCGGGCCATTTACAGAAGTACGGCCCATGGCCCAGTCTGCAGCCCCCTGCACCTGCCCCGATTGCGGGCAAATGGCGCCGCGCGCCATTCTGACTGTGCCAAACTATGCCATGATGGATGCAGGCAAACGCCATGCTTCGTTCACCAACGAACGGGCATCACACGAACCCAAAAGCAGCAAACAACACACAAGCGGGCACGGCCCGGGTTGTTCGTGTTGTGGCGGGGGCAAAAAGAAATCAAAGGCGATCTATCGCCCCGATGGCAGCAAAACATTTCCATCGGCCCGCCCCTGGATGATCAGCCACTGATCACCGGTAAATAAGCAACAACGTTTTAAAGGGGTGTGTCAAAGCACCCCTTTTTGTTTGTGCCCCATGGCATAAAAAACCGCGGGTACCGGAATGACGAAACTGCCGCTGGAATGCTGTTTGCTATCCGTTGGTAAACCGGGAAAGTTAACATATGCCAGATACGACAAAACCCAACCTGATAAGGCTGGGTTTTAAAGTGATGGTGCCCCCGGGGAGAATCGAACTCCCACTCACAAAGTGAAACAGATTTTGAGTCTGCCGCGTCTACCAATTCCGCCACAGGGGCAGCAAGGCGCTATATGCGCCGTCCATCGTGGTGGCGGATAATAGCGAGAAATTTGCGCGGGTCAATGGGGCTTTTTTTAAAAAATCATGTAAATCACGTTTGTGTTAGAAAGCATTGCGGCATGGACGCAAATGGAGTTACATCGCATCACGTTTTCATAATTTACTGGCCGGTTTGCGGCCTTGAAATCAAAGGTCGCAACAGGTGCTTCGCAAACTTTATGACTGGACCCTTAGCCTGGCATCGCATCGCCATGCCGCAATAGCGTTATTTGTCATTGCCTTTGTCGAAAGCTCGTTTTTTCCGATCCCGCCCGACATCCTGCTGATCCCCATGATTTTGGCAGCGCGCAGCAAGGCATGGCGCTTTGCGGCAATTTGTATGGCCGGGTCGGTACTCGGCGGTATGGCGGGTTATGCCATTGGCCACTTCCTGTTTGACAGCATCGGGCAACCGGTTCTGAATTTTTATGGATATGGTGCCAGGTTCGACCAATTCCGCGACTATTATAACGAATGGGGTGCCTGGGCCGTTTTCATCGCCGGCGTTACTCCCTTCCCCTATAAAGTCATTACCATTCTGTCCGGTGTGACCGGTCTGGACCCTGTTATTTTCACGGTGGCGTCGATATTGGCACGCGGCATCCGTTTTTTCCTGATCGCAGGACTGATCTGGAAATTCGGCCCGCCCATTCGCGATTTTATTGAAAAACGCCTGGGCCTTGTCTTTACCATTTTCATTGCTGGTTTGATCGGGGGTTTTGTCGCCATCAAATATCTGATCTGAAACCAGCATTCCCACCCCGCGTCATGGATGGAGCCTCATGGGATCTTCATATTCTCGCCGTCGCAAACCATCGGCACTGCCTGCCCTGTTCATCTTTCTGGTTTCCGCAGGCAGCCTCGGCTTTGCGTTCTACGCGCAGTATATTCAAAAATTTCTGCCCTGTTTGTTATGCCTGTATCAGCGCGTTCCCTATTATAGCGTCCTGGGCCTTGCCCTGGTTTCGTTATTGTTTTTGCGTCAGCCCGGTATTTCGCGCACCCTGATTTATCTATGCGGCCTGGCCTTTGCCATTGGTGCAGGCATTGCATTTTATCATGTCGGGGTTCAGGAATTGTGGTGGGATGGCCCGGAAATGTGTGGTGGCCTGCAAAGCGGTGCCAACAACATTGCCGACCTGAAAGCACAATTGCTGGCGCAGCCCATCGTGCGGTGCGACAAAATTGAATGGAAGCTGTTTGGCATCACCATGCCCACGGTCAATCTGTTCTTCTCTATCGCCATGGCTGTTTTCTGCCTGATGGCGCCGAGCAGCAAGATGATGCGGACCCATAACTGACAAACAGCTGTCTTTACGCACCAAGCACCCAAAAACCGCCTGCAAAGAACACCCTGTACACCGCGCATAGCTTCGCATCAGGGGTGGAACCAACAAACAAAGCCGACGCTTTTAAAATGCGTCGGCTTTGTTGTTTATGTGCGCAAAACCCGACCCTGAGATGCCAGAACATGCTGCATAGTGACCAGGACGGCATTAAAGAACGCGGGTTTAAAAGTCGTAATCCAGTTCGGTATCCCAGTATAAAAAATCCCGCCAACTTTCATGAAGATAGTTTGGCGGGAAAGATCGTCCGATAACCTGCAATTGCTGCATCGAGGGTTGATCGGGCCGCCTGCGCAAATGCAATCCGGCTTCCTTTACCGATCGGCTGCCCTTATGCAAATTGCAATTGCCACAGGCCGCAACAATATTGGTCCAGTTGGTGCGCCCCCCTTTTGAACGGGGCACAACATGATCGAAGGTTAAATCATTAACTGGCAAACGATCGCCGCAATACTGACAACTGAAACGGTCGCGTAAGAAAACATTAAAACGCGTGAAGGCAGGTGTGCTTTTAATCGGCACATATTCCTTTAATGAAATCACGCTGGGCAATTTCATTTTAAAAGAAGGCGAGCGCACCTCGCGGTCATATTCAGACAGAACATTAACCCGATCAAGGAACACAGCCTTTAGCGTATCCTGCCATGGCCACAAAGATAGCGGAAAGTAGCTTAACGGGCGAAAATCCGCGTTAAGAACAAGGGCCGGACACGTATTGGGCGATAGAAACATTTCATCCGCTCCGCCGTGTTTACAGAGTCGTACCGCCTGTCTAGCATCTTCGTCACGCGGGGCTGATGAACATCGTGTGACGTTTTACATCCGGGTGGTAACGCACGCATAAATCACTGATTGAGAAAAGTATAAACGTTTTTCCCAAAAGCGCAAATCGACAAATGGACCGAGTCGCGGCACCGCAGCGAAACCCGCATTTCCCCCCTGCTGACGAGCACCATGCCCCATCACTGATTTTCGATAATTGCCTTAATCGCACCGCTGGCTGACAGCAAAAGGAGGCAAGAAAACCAAACTACAGTAATCAAACATGCCCCTTACCCTTACCCTTACCCTTACCCTGCCCATCGCCAAACAGCACGCACAAACCAGGCCGCGTATGCACACACGATGCCGATATCCTGAAACGCAAAACAGCCGGAACACAGGGTTCCGGCTGTTGGCGGCCTTTCGGCAAATTTCAAAAAAGCAAAAGGCCCGTCAGAAACGGGCCTTCATACTTTATCAAAGCAAGGTTGCCTTAGGCAGCTTTTGCTTCAGCAGCTTTAACGATCTGACGCTTAACTTTAAGCAAATCAACATCCAGCTTTGTATTCGCGGTGCCGATCAGATATGCATCCAGGCCACCACGTTTTTCGATGGTGCGGATTGCATTGGTGGTCAGACGCATGCGAACCGAACGGCCGAGCGCTTCGCTCAGCAGCGAGGTCTGCTGCAAGTTCGGAAGAAAACGACGTTTGGTACGATTGTGGGCGTGGCTCACATTCATGCCGACCAAAACGCCTTTGCCGGATACCGGGCAGCGACGTGCCATGACCTGATCTCCTGGTCTAAAATTTCGCAAAAGGACGCTTGGCCTGAACATGCAGGCCCGCGCTTGGAGCCGGGTTAATACTGCCTCAAACCAGTGCCGTCAAGCCTCTTCCACGTATTTCGTCGACATTCGCACCGGAAATATTTGTTTGCGTGCCAGATTGCATTTTTTGGCCCTTTTGGCCGCATTTTGCCCTGCCCGACACGGATTATTCCCGTCATTCTTCGCAAAATCGGGGCATTATTTTTTTTAGCCAGCCCCCAGAACCGCAATTTTATTTGGTCCTGAACCGGGATTCGCAAAACCACAACATTATGATTCACCCGTCCCGGCAAAATACGGCGCGGTTTATGTTTCCAAAGGGCGGCTTATACACGCAAGCAAAGACACCTCATATATATAACGCCCGCCAGCCGGTCAGATGCCTTCTTAAAATTCCTGACACATCTTCACGACGGAGGGTCTGAAACCCGATTGGCACCTTTACATATATTAAGCTGCCAATCCCTTCATCAGGACAAAGACCAGGCAACCAGCCCGCTGCACGGCGTATTGATCCTTGTCAAAACAGTTTTTCATCACCAGTGCTAAGGTAATGCAGATTTTAAGGAGCCTGTCCGCGACAGGCCCGCGCTTGGGGAGCAATGCTTACATGAAAACCGATTCCAAAGTTGCCTTGCCGTTAATCGGCATTTTGCTGGTCGCCGTTATCGGCCTGGTACTGTATCTGAGCGGTTTTGTTCTGGCCGCCCTTGGCATTTCCATTGCCTCGGCATGGATTTACGTAGCCCTGGCGCTGGTTCCGGTTGCGTTTCTGGTGTTGCTGGATTTCAGCCGTTAAACCAGCACCCACGCAATCAACCCATTATAAAGCAGCCTGCCGACTTCCCGGCAGGCTGCTTTTTTATGCAAAAAATCGACAAAGCGGGGAAAAACCCCGTAAAGGCAACATTGCAGAACCGTTTATTCTGCAAGCAAGCCTTCAGCCCGCAAAGCCGCCAAAACAGAAGGGCGGCTGCGCATTCGGTCGCTAAAATCACCGACATGGGGCCAGCGGAATATATTTAGCCCCGATATTCCTGCCCAATTGATGGCAACAAACAAATAGGCATCAGCAACGCTAAACGCGCGGCCCAGTAAATATTTACGGCCATCGGAAAAAAGCGTTTCGTATTTTTCAAATTCAACTGCCAACCTGGCAAGGGCGGCATCGCGCGCGACAATATCGGTTGTTTTTTGATGCAACGGCGCAAACTGAACATGCAATTCGCGTTCAATTTCGGCCAGCAACACATCCATTTCCGCACGACGGGGGGACCCTGGCTCCGGTGAAATGCCGGTTTGCCAAAAAGTATCCGCCACATACGACAATGCAGCTGCGCAATCGGTAATCAGGCGCTGATCGGGAAGTTTAAGGGTCGGTACATTGCCATCAGGATTGATGGAAAGGAAGTTCTCGCCGGTCTCGGTCTTGTTGTTTTTAGGATTAATCCTGACGAGGTTAAAATGCTCCCCCGTTTCTCGCAGTGATATATGAGTCGAGAGTGAGCAAGCCCCCGGCATGTAATACAATATCATCTTGGCACGTCTCTTGGCTTTATACGCGACAACCTGTCCCCCAACAGCCGCCAACTATCGCGCTATAAATGGAATACCAGATGATAAACGCAAGGGTTAGATCCGAAACCACGGCAATTTTACGAAAAAAAACGCGCCCAAAGCCATTTGGGGCGCATTTTCTTCCGATTTAACCAGCTTCACCAACCGCTATCACTAAAAAATCTCGAAAACCTGGCCGGTCTGAAGCCCCTCAACCGACTTTGCATAACCAAGGGCAGCACGTGCCGCAGGAACCGGGTTGTGCCCCCGGAAAAACGGCCCGTACCCTTCCATCGCCTCGCTAATCACACCGGGGCTAACCGCATTTATCCGCAAGCCCGGTTTCATTTCAATCGCCGCTGCGCGAACAAAACTTTCCACCGCACCATTCACCATCGAAGCCGAACTTCCATACCGAATCGGATCTTTGGTCAAAACACCGGTTGTCAGGGTAAATGACGCGGTATCGGCGACATAATCACGCCCGATCAACACCAGGTTTACCTGCCCCATCAGTTTGTCATTAATGCCAATGCGGTATTTTTCATCATCCATTTCGGCAAAATCACCGAAATGCACTTTGCCCGCCGTCGACACAACGGCATCCACGGCACCTACCTTTTTAAAGGCATCCCGGATGCTGGCCGTGTCACAAATATCGATCTGGATATCGCCGCTGGTGCGCCCGGCCGTAATAATATCGTGGCGCGCGCCCAGTTCGGTCGCAACGGCTTTGCCAATCGTGCCCGAGGCACCGACAAGAAGAACCTTCATCGTGCTAATCCTTTTATCTGTTAAAAGACGATGACGAAACCTTCTCACATGTTTATTGGATCGATAATCTGGCAATTTTCAAACACATTGTTTATATAATTAAACAATGAAACAGTATCTAACTGAAATGCACAGCTTTGCCGCCGTTATCGAATATGGCGGGTTTACAGCAGCAGCAAAGGTTTTAAAGGTATCGAAAGGCCTGATCAGCCAGCATGTCACCCGGCTTGAAGAAGCATTGGGAACACAATTGCTGTTTCGCACCACCCGCAAGCTGGAACTGACGGAAACCGGCACAGCCTTTTTAGTTTACTGTCAGCGCCTGGGCGAAAATGCCGAGGCCGGTTTTGAAGCGGTTGAAAGCCTGCGCAAAAACCCGACCGGCACCGTTCGCATCACCGTGCCAGTATCATTTGGCGAGATTTTCCTAAACGACATCATCACCACATTTCAAACCCGCCATTCCGATATCACCATCGAACTGGAGCTGGAAAACCGCTATCGCGATTTAAAATCGGACCCGGTCGATATGGCGATCCGGGCAGGTTTAGCCAGCGACCCCGACCAGGTTGCCATTCCTTTGGGGCAATTATCCGAACTGGTCTGTGCCAGCCCGGCCTATTGGCAAATGACACCGCCCGTCACAACGCCAAACGACCTGCGAAACCATAATTGCATCAATAATTTCCATTACTGCACAGACAATCGATGGCTGTTTTTTGGCGAAGACGGCCCACAATCCATTCTTGTTCGCGGCACCTTGCGCCTTAACCACTATCCCCTTATCCGTAATGCGGCCTGTCAGGGCCTGGGGGTGGCCCGCCTGCCACGCTATATCGCCATGCAGGAAATTAGCGCAGGCAGGCTGGAAACACGCTTAAACGCCTATACATCGCCGCAAAGCCCCATCAGCCTTGTTTATCCCTATCAGGGGGCATTGCCGCTTAAAAACCGCCTGCTGATTGATTTTATCCGCGACTGGTTTTATGCCCGGCCTGATTTGCTGGAAACCGGTAAACGTGCCAGCTTAAAATGACTCAATCCTGGTCAATATATCGGCAACAGAAATACCCCGCTCGCGCATGGATCGCAGGGTTTCGGATTTATCGCGTTTGGCAAACCGTTTGCCATCCGGCCCGGCCAACAATTTATGGTGGTGGTATTCGGGCACGTCATAGCCCAGCAATTCCTGTAACAGGCGGTGCAGGTGGCTGGCAAAAAACAGATCCTCGCCGCGTGTGACCAGCGAAATGCCCTGCAAATGGTCGTCCAGTGTCACCGACACATGATAACTGGTCGGTGTATCCTTGCGGGCCAGGACCACATCGCCAAAAATTTCCGGTGTCGCCACCTGGCGACCTGCGGCGCGGTCATGCCAGTATAACCGCTTACCCACCTGTTTTATGGCCCGCCCCATATCAAGGCGCAGGGCATAGGAATCCCCGGCAGCTATTCGATCCGCACGTTCCGACACACTTAAATGGCGACAGGTGCCTGGGTAAAGTGCCCCATCCGGCCCATGCGGGGCATTGCCAATCCGGGCGATTTCCGCCTGAATTTCCTTACGCGTACAAAAACACGGATAAAGTAAATCCCGATCCGTCAAACGGTCCAGCACCGCCTGATAATCGTTGAAATGTGCGGATTGAACCCGTACCGGCGTTTCCCAGCTCAGGCCCAGCCAGGCAAGGTCTTGATAAATAGCCTCAATATATTCCGGGCGGGCGCGGGTTTGGTCGATATCCTCGATCCGCAATAAAAACCGGCCCTTATCTCCGGCTTTGCGGGCGGCAAACAGGGCCGATGCCGCATGGCCCAAATGCAAATATCCGGTCGGGCTGGGGGCAAAACGGGTGATCTCACCCATTTTACCAGCCCCGTATATTTGTATTACCAGCGATCCTTGTCGCCATGTCCCTTATCCTTGGCCGTATCGGCCGCCACATGGCGCAGCGGGCGTTTGGGGCCACGTTTGGGTTTTTCATCAAACAGATCGGAAAGTTCGCGCAGCATGGTGCCGCCCAGTTCTTCCGGGTCGTTAATCGTCACGGCGTGCTGATAATAGCGCGTTACGTCATGGCCAATACCAATCGCCAGCAATTCCACCGGCGACCGGGTTTGAATCCAGTTGATCACTTCACGCAAATGCCGTTCCAGATAGTTGCCCGAATTCACCGACAGTGTTGAATCATCAACCGGCGCACCATCGGAAATCACCATCAGGATGCGGCGTTGTTCATTGCGCGCCAGCAAGCGTTCATGCGCCCATAACAGGGCTTCACCGTCGATATTTTCCTTTAGCAACCCTTCGCGCAGCATCAAACCAAGGTTTTTGCGTGCCCGGCGCCACGGCGTATCGGCGGCTTTGTAAATAATATGGCGCAAATCGTTCAAGCGGCCCGGTTTGGGTGGTTTGCCCGCCTCAACCCACGCCTCGCGCGATTGCCCGCCTTTCCATTGCCGGGTAGTAAAGCCCAAAATTTCGACCTTCACCCCGCAACGTTCCAGTGTGCGTGCCAGAATATCGGCTGACAGGGCGGCAATGGTAATTGGCCGGCCGCGCATGGAACCGGAATTGTCGATCAGCAGAGTGACGACGGTATCGCGGAAATCGGTATCATGTTCGAGCTTGAACGACAGGGGTGTGGAAGGCATGGCAACGATACGCGCCAGTTTGGCCGCATCAAGAATACCTTCTTCAAGGTCAAAGTCCCATCCCCGGTTTTGCTGTGCCATCAGGCGGCGTTGCAACCGGTTGGCAATGCGCGAAACAACGCTTTGCAAGGCCGCCAACTGCTTGTCCAGCATCGCGCGCAACCGGGCCAGCTCCATGCTTTCGCACAGTTCATCGGCAAAAACGATTTCGTCATATTCGCGCGAGAACGGCTCGTATCCGCGCTCTACCGGTTCGTTGCGGCCATCAAATTCCGGCTGTTCGCCCGGCCCGGCAGGCTGTTCTTCCTGCGATTGTGCCTCAAGCTGCTGGTCGTCAACATCGCCCTCGCCCGCTTCAGCATCGTCAGCGCCGCTTTCCTGCTGCTGATCATCACCGTTCGGGTCGGTTTCGTCGCTGTCGCCCTGCTCGCCGCCCTGGCTTTCCTGTTCGTCATCCGGGGCGTCATCGCCATCTTGCTGGTCCTGATCATCGCCTTCTTCTTCGGGCGGCTCTTCAAGCAAGTCGTCTTCTAACGACAAATGATCCAGCAAACGGCGCATCCCGCGCGAAAACGCTTCCTGATCGTCTAGCATATTACGCAAATCAGAAAGGTCGCTGCCGGCCTTTTCCTCGATCTCGGCGCGCCACAAATCGATCAGGTTCCGGGCGGAATCCGGGGCTTTTTCACCGGTGAACATTTCACGCGCCAACATGCCAATCGCGTCGGCAAAGGGGGCATCTTCACGCGCGGTCAGGCGATGAAAGTTTTTCGCCTTGCAATCGGCATCTTCATGGGCGCGCAGGTTTTTGCGCACACCGGGAAAATAACGCGAGCCAACGGCTTCATAACGGGCGGTTTCCAGGGCTTCGTAAACGGCCTGGGCCTCGGCACTTTCGGGCATGCGTTTTTGATGCAGGGCCGCATCATGATGACGCAACTTTAACGCCCAGCCATCGGCAACACCGCGCAAATCGGCCACTTCATCCTTGGGCAGGGCCTGTTTGGGCATGGGCAGGCGAACATGTTCGCCATAACCACCCGGGCGCCCGCCTTTGACAAAGCCGACCTCCAGATCATTGCGACCGGCCAGCGCGCGAAATGTCGCCGCCGTGCCGCGCAGAAATCCGGAAAGCGCCTCGTCGTTTTTCATCGCTTGCAGTCTCGTATTACTGGGGTTTCGGGCGTTGCATCACAGCTGGCAACGAACCTGAAGTCAGGGATGGTGCGTTTAACGCACCATCACATTGATTGCACTTTGCGGCAGTTCCTCGCCAAAGCAACGCTGGTAATATTCGGCCAGAATAGGCCGCTCTACCTCGTCACAGCGATTAAGGAAGGTCACGCGAAACGCATAGGCCACATCGTTGAAAATTTCAGCGTTTTCAGCCAGCGTAATCACGGTACGCGGGCTCATCACTGTTGAAATATCACCCGAGACAAACCCCTGACGGGTCAGGTTGGCAAGGGCCACCATCGCCTCGATCTTGCTGCGACCTTCGGGATTGTCAAAGCTGGCAACCTTGGCAGCAACAATGTTGGTTTCATCGGCAACCGACAGATAATTCAGCGTCGCAATGATCGACCAGCGGTCCATCTGGGCCTGGTTGATCTGCTGGGTGCCATGATAAAGACCGGTGGTATCGCCCAGGCCAACCGTGTTTGATGTGGCAAACAGGCGGAAAAACGGGTGCGGATGGATTACCTTGTTCTGGTCCAGCAGGGTCAGCTTGCCGTCAACTTCCAAAACACGCTGGATCACGAACATCACATCGGGGCGCCCGGCATCATATTCATCAAAGACCATCGCGACCGGGCGTTTCAGGGCCCAGGGCAAAATGCCTTCGCGAAATTCGGTAATTTGCTTGCCGTCGCGCAGAACGATGGCGTCCTTGCCGATCAGGTCAATACGGCTGATGTGGCTATCAAGGTTCACACGTACGCATGGCCAATTTAGCCGCGATGCCACCTGTTCGATATGGGTTGATTTACCTGTGCCGTGATACCCCTGGATCATCACCCGGCGATTGTGGGCAAAGCCCGCCAAAATCGCCAATGTGGTATCGCGATCAAAACGATAGGTCGAATCACTGGCCGGGACATGTTCGCTGGTCTGGCTGAATGCCGGGACCATCATGTCGGAATCAATCCCGAACGCCTCACGCACGGAAATTTTGGTATCGGGTGCATCCAGCGGATGTTCTGCTGCACCACCGCTCGCTTCGTAACCTTGGCTCATAAGTACTCGCGCATTTTGGGGCCGGTTGGTCCGGCCGAATGTGTCATCTTTGTCATTAATAACGATTAAGCCGCCGCGGACAAAGGAAAGATACCGAAAAATTTCCCTTCATCATAAAAAGCCATGCCATATGCCATCCGCAACGCTGATCCCGGATACATAATAACGCCATATCGACAGGCAAGCTGGCAAACCTAGATCGAAACGCGTGCCTCAAGATCACGGATATAAGTCATCAGGCTTGAATACGCGGCACTGATGGTTTTAAACCGCTCTTCGGCGCGTTTATCCCCGCCATTGGCATCAGGATGATATTTTTTCGAGAGTTGTTTGTATTTGGATTTAAGTTCGTCCTTGGAAAACGGCCAGCCCAGATCCAGCGTTGCCATCGCCATTTGCTGTTCGCGCGGCATTCCCAGCGCCCCGGCCTTGCGGGCGGCTTCTTCCGCATTGCGTTCGCGGCGGTTGGCATTGGGGTCGCCCCCCGGCCCATGATGGGTTTGTTCGCCTTCTTCGTTAAAAAAGCCAAAACCATCGGCAAATTTGAAATCGAACGGTTTTTTCGCCCCGCGAATATGGCCAAACCGCCAGGTCGGGCGTTGCCAATGGGCATCGCGGCGCACATGTTCCTCGATGTCATCGGCCTTCATGCCGCTGAAATAGTCCCAGGATTTGTTGTATTGCCGCACATGCTCCAGACAAAACTGATAATACGTGCTGAGCTTGCGGTCCTTGGGGGCACGAAACTCCCCATGCTCCGCACAGCCAGGCCAATCGCACTCTGGCAAATCGGGCTCGCTAAAATACAACGTCTTGCGTTTGTTTCGTTGCGCTCTGTTCATGGAGGTTTATATGTTCGGAACATTCATGGGACGCAATATCATATGTGCCGATTACGAATGATAAAAGGATTGAAAAAATTTCCGGTGGTTGCTTCGCCACCCAAAAGAACGCCAGAGTTTTGCCAACGGTAAAGCAAACAGGCCATCCTTCCAACAATTAGAGAATGTTACATGCAAGTTGCCCAGCAAATTCGCGATATCATCACGGCCCGGTTTAACCCGGCCAAACTGGAAATTATTGACGATTCTGCCAAACATGCCGGTCATTCCGGTGCCGACCCGCGTGGCGAGTCCCATTTTTCGGTATTGATCGTTGCCGATTGTTTTGACGGCCAAAATCGCGTGAACCGACAACGCATGGTTTATAATGCCCTGGATGACCTGCTTAAAAACCGGGTCCATGCCCTGGCCTTAAAAACAATGTCCCCTGCCGAATGGGCCGACACTGCCAAATAACACCGGCTTCATCGTGTTCAAATAAGGTTGATGCGTAACCCCGGCCCGTTTTGCAAATTACCGCGCCCCTTTGGTGGCGCAGGCAGTGGCAGGTATCAGTCTCTGGTGGACAGGGCCGCGGTTACATCCAGCCCAACTGTCAGGGCCCCTAACACCTCGCCATTTTTCGGGTCTGTCACCGGCATGGTTATTTGCGACAAAAACTTTGATGTCGACGGATCATAATAAATATCGGCGATTTGCACCGGGCTGGCGGCATTATTGCTGAAAATAGCGAATTTGGCTTCGCCCGACTGGTCATAGTTGCTGGTCGGGCTCGACATGCCAACAATCAGCCCGTTCTGATCAAAAATAAAGGCCTCGGCAAAGCGGACGTCCCGATTGCGATAGGCCCGTTGCAAATAGGTGGAAACATCGTTTTGCAAGATATCCGCAGCCAGCCGGGACGCGGTTCCATTGGCACTTGCTTCACGCCATTCCCGGTCCAGGTCCGACACCTTGTCGCGATTGACAACATTCACATGCAAAGGGTCCTGAAATTCGCCCCGGTCGCGCAGGGCATTAATCAATGCAGGTGCCCGCATAATCTGGCGAATTTTCTCAACTTCATCATTCATGATCTGGTCGCGCTCGTGATTTTCAAGTTTGACCACGGCAGGCTCGCAAATATCCAGCGCCCGGTTTAAATTACGCAGGGTTTCCGGGTGCGTTTTGGTATAGGTGCGGGCAAAATACATTACCAGCGGCATATAACTGGCAAAACGTTCGGTGAAATCATCGGCATCGAGCTTTAATTCGTCACGTGCGCGGGCAAAGGATTGCTGATCAATCAACGCAAAATCAACACGGCCCTTTTGCAATAACGCAATCAGCGAGCGCAGGGACGGCACATGGACGACATCCCGATACCCCTGATCAAGCGTCCATTCGGCCTCGTTTGACCCAAGAACAGCCCCAACCGTTACCTTTTGATCGGGATGGGGAACACGCAACTGGCCATCTGTAACACGATGGCGCGAAACCCAAACCCACTTTTCCAATGCCAAAGGCGAGGTCGGCTCGGCGTAACTTGCCATATCGGACGACAGGCGCGACAGGAAAAATCCATCTGCCTGGCCCTTTCGGACCATATCGCGGTTGCGCTGGCGGGGGGCCAGGGTAATGCCGTATTCGATGTCGATTTTTTGAAAAGCACAATCCAGCAAACGCACCGTCGTGCCGGTCAATGCGCCATTATCGAGTTCCTGATAAGGCGGCTGCAAATTAGTCTGAAGTACCAGAAAATGTTTGCCGTTATGGTCCGCTTTGGCACGATGGCATCCTGCCACGCCCACAACGACAATTCCCAAAACGAACAGAACACAGTGCTTTAAGCCCGAACAGAGCGATTTCCCGCACATTTCACGTGTCCGTCGAAAGATACCCACCCGCGCCAAAACCGCCCCCAATAGCAATTCACCCCGCAATACCTATACGATATTGACAAGAAGAGGCAGAAAAACAACCCCTTTAGGGTAGCATGACTAATCTACAGGATAGTAAGCTCAACAAAACCTCATAAAATATGCATCGTCGCCGCGTAAAAAGCCGCCTGCACGTTTCTTTAATCCCTGAAAATTATTCTTTAACGCCCCTGTCGGGGACGGATCGGGCCGAGTCTCGGCAGTGCCCTCGTTAAACAATTAAGGCGGGCGCGTTTATGGGGGAATTAAGGGATAAACCGCTTTGTCATCAGACAGCCGATAGACAAGGAGGCCGCGGTGACAATGTGTATAACTTGAAGTTCTCAACCGTTACCCACATCCATACCCGTATTGTTGCCTCAATTTTCATCCGGGCCGGTATAATTATCAGGTGCAATCCGTTTCACAGCCGCCCCGTCACTGCGCCAGCCATGACAACTGTTTACCAGCGGACTTTGCCGTTTGCGCGACGGGGCCTGCCCGTCTTGTGCCTGGCGTTGCTGTTTTTCTTCGGCTTCGCGGGCACGGATGGGAAAAATGGTTTGAAAAGCCGTGGTTGCCACCGGCCCCATTAATTCGGTCAGGTGCGTACAGCCATATATACCGCCAACACGTTCACGAATTTGGCGCTTAAGGCCGGGGCCAATTTTAAGACCCACCAGTTTTTCATAATTGGGGGCGATTTCACCACAGGCCGCAAAAGGAGCATGATCCGTAACCGCTTCTGCCGCCTTGATCACCATGTCATTGCCAACTGTAATGCGCAGCCACATCTGGTGGATTGGCTCGCCGGGCGGGATTTCACCCCGATCATGGTTGGCAAAACCATAGGTTTTCACATCGGTAATATGTCCTTCAATATCCCACAGGCCATCGGCACGCCGGTAGCCGGTGCAGGTTATTTTTCGGGTATGGATATGCTCTCGCGGGGCGGGCTCTGACAGGGGCATTTCTCTCTCCTTTACGTAAACGTAAAGACAGAACCAGCCTCTGTGTCAACATGGAAACGCACCCCGCCCGGTCAAGTTTGCTTCCTGGGCCGGAAAACGGGCCACAAACCCTCAACATGAACGGTAAAATGCCCGTGACCAGCCCTAGGCAACGCCGTAATCAGAACCGAAAATGAACTTTTCCCGGTCGCGCACTTCGTCTTCCAGGCCAGCCTTGACCACGTTAAACAAATCGCGGATCGACACCATGCCAACAACCGTTTCCCCATCGAGCACAGGCAGGTGGCGATAGCGATGCGCGCTCATCAAAGCCAGGGCATCCTGGGCGTTATCATCAGGGCGCAAGGTATCGGGGTTGGTTGTCATCACATCAGCAAGGGCGGTTTTTGCAGGGTCAAGCTGCTTTGCAACCACCCGGTTCACCAAATCGCGCTCGGTAAAAATGCCGGAAAGCCGGGCGGAATTATCGACGATAAGCACGGCGCCAATTTTGCGTTCCGTCATCAATAAAACCGCATCCATCACGGAATCGGCAGGGTTCAGGGTGGCAAGGGATTGTTCCTTCACGAGACCCGGTACGATTTTTGTGTCCATTTTGTCTCTCTATGCGGTTTGCTGTTGCCATTTCATGACATCAGTGGTGACCGGCATATAACCGGTGCCGATGCCATCATGCCAATTTTAACCTATAAGTAGAACATTTACGACCATTTAACGCGCCATCATGTCTTTATCAAAACCGCAAATGCCACAGCCCGCAGCATTGCTGCGGGCTGTGGTGCATTGTAAACAAGGTTTGATTGCCTTGGCGGGGATGAATGATGCCTGTAGCGTCAGCTTTCATCCGTTGCGGGCACACTATCACCCAGCCGCAATTTAACCCGTGTCACCTGGTTTCGCACCCGGCGCAACACTTCAAATTCCAGCCCGTGAAACCGAAACAGCTGTCCGACATCGGGAATACGGCGGGTTTCATAAAGCAAAAGCCCGGCAATGGTCGCGGCTTCCTCGTCGGGCAGACGCCAGCCAAACCGGCGATTCAGGTCGCGAATGGTGACATCGCCGCGCACAATAACCGACCCGTCGGCCTGGGGTTGCACCCCCACCACCTCAACATCGGTTTCATCGGCAATATCGCCCACAATTTCTTCCAGAATATCTTCAAGCGATACGACACCTTCAAAGGCACCATATTCATCGACAACGATGGCAAAATGTTCGTGTCGTTCCTTAAATGCCTTTAACTGGTCGGCAAGGGTGGTGGAATCGGGAATAAACCATGGCTTGGCGGCCAGTTCGCGAACGGCCTGGGCGTTTTCCGGTTTATTGCCCCGCACAATTGCCTTTAACACTTCACGCGCATGCAACACGCCAACAATGTTGTCAGGGTCATTTTCATAAATCGGAATGCGCGTATGCGGACTGGCCAGCACCGTTTCCAGAATTTCATCCATCGAGCGCGAGACATCAATCATCTGCACCTTGCGTCGATGCACCATAATTTCCCAAACGCCAACATCATCAAGGTCCAGAATACCATGTAACATCGCGCGTTCGGCCTGATGATCGCCAATCACCTCGTCATCGGCATGCAGTTCAATCGCACCCCGCAATTCGCGCTCGCTATCCATGCCCGGGCCGTCACCACCGCCAAACAAATGCATGGTTGCCCGCACGATCACCTGAATGCTTTCCGTGACCGGGGCAAAAAGGGTGACCAGAAATTTCATCGGCCGGGCCACGCGCAACGCCATGCTGTCGGCATGTTTCAGCGCATAGGTTTTCGGCAGAATTTCTGCAAAAATCAGCACCAGGGCCGTCATCGCCGCCGTGGCATACACCACGCCATTGGGGCCAAAGGTGGCAATCATCACCGATGTTGCCATGGCCGATGCCAGAATATTAACCAGGTTATTACCCAGCAAAATAGCCCCGATCAGCCGTTCCTGACGTTCACGCAACCGGTTAACGATCCCGGCGCGGACATCACCATCCTGTTCCTTGTGATGCATGATCGAACGCGATGCTGCCGTCAGGGCCGTTTCCGACCCCGAAAAAAACGCCGACAGCATCAACAGGATAAAAATCACGATAACCGTGATTGTCATTTGGTCCCCTCGTTATCAAAAGAGCAACAATGGCCCTTCAACTTCAGCCCAACAATTTATCACCCCTGCCAGCTGCGATCACTAACGCTGACAGGAACAATCGATAAAGCCATCAGAAGCAACCGGGCGTATCGCATCAGGAGAAACACCCTGCAACCTGATTATCGGTTCTCGCATGACCGCGATATCGCAGAACGCATTTTGCCGACATCCATTTCGCGCGATGTAAATGCCTTGCCAATGCCCCGGGTCATGACAAATGTGATCTGACCGTCGCGAACTTTTTTATCGCGCGACATATGGCTGATCAACCGGTCCACATCCCAATGTACGCCCGAAATTTCGGCGGCCCGCACCGGCAGACCAACATTTTGCAAATGCGCAACGATCCGGGTTGTGTCCTGTGCCGGTGCCATGCCCATTGCGGCACACACATCATGCGCAATCACCATACCCATCGCAACGGCCTCGCCATGCAGTAAACGCCCGTCATAGCCCAGTTCGGCTTCAAACGAATGGCCAAAAGTGTGCCCGAGATTCAGCAACGCACGTTTGCCGTTTTCCCGTTCATCCTGCGACACGATCCGGGCCTTGGCAGCGCAACTGCGCATCACCGCCTGTTTGCGTTCCTCGCCATCCTTTGCGATAACCGCCGATGCATTTTCTTCCAGCCAGCTAAAAAATTCCGGGTCATCAATCAGGCCATATTTGGCAACCTCGGCATACCCTGCCAGAATTTCGCGTTTGGGCAGGGTATCAAGCACGGCTGTATCGGCCAGCACCAGCCGCGGCTGGTGAAACGCCCCGACCAGGTTTTTACCCGATCTGGAATTAATGCCGGTTTTACCACCAACCGAGCTGTCGACCTGCGACAGCAATGTTGTTGGAATTTGCACAAAATCCAGTCCGCGCAACAGCGATGCCGCGACGTAACCGGCCAGATCGCCAATTACCCCGCCGCCCAGCGCAATAATCAGCGTTGACCGTTCAATGCCAAGGGCCAGCACCTGTTCGACCACACTTTCAAAGGTGGCAAAACTTTTCGATGCTTCGCCCGCCGGAACCACAACACAATGATGCGCAATTCCAGCCTGATCAAGGGATGCCTGAACAGTTGGCAAATGCAGCTTTGCAACAGCAGCATCCGTAACAATGACCACCCCGGCCGATCTGGCAAACGGGGCAACATATGTGCCGGTATCAGGCAATAATCCGCTACCAATTACGATATCATAGCTGCGCGCCCCCAGATCGACGCGAAGGATTTCTGCACTATTCAAGGTTTCAACTTTCCATTGTCGCCAAAGGCCCCTGCCAAAGCAGCAAGAACCCCGTCGCGGGTATCCTCTTTCGAGGCATCGCCACAATCAAATGTTACATCGGCACCGGCATAAACCGGGTAACGCGTTTCAATCAGATCCGCCAGAATCTGGCGTGGATTTCCACTGTTTAACAACGGTCGATGCGGGCGCCCCGCCGTACGCTGCACCAAAACATCCAGATCGGCACGCAGCCAGACCGAAACACCTTTTTCCAAAATCAGTTTACGGGTTTGCTCACGGATAAAAGCCCCGCCACCGGTCGCCAGAACAACCGGTTCACCTTCCAGCAAACGTGCAATCACACGTTCCTCGCCATCGCGAAAGGCATCTTCGCCATACAGGCGAAAAATATCGGCAATCGAACAGCCGGCAGCTTCCTCGATTTCGCGGTCGGCATCGACAAAAGGCAGGTTAAGCGTTTTGGCAACCATACGCCCGATGCAGCTTTTACCAGCCCCCATCAGGCCGACAAAAACCAGTGACCGATTCCCTAGCCCGGCACCAATCTGCGCTGTTATATCCGTGTGCAAACCCGAATCGGCACTTTTGCTCTCCATGACCGGTTTGCAATCCTGTTTTACCATGTTCATACGGTCCCTTGACCGCTTGATACGTGTTGACACTGTTGTGTAATTCTTTAGGGCACGGTTGCGCGGAACGCAAGCAAACCGCATGTCGAATTTGCGATCAGTATGCCCAACTTCACCCTGATCGTAAAATTGACATGCAATTATTAACGTTCTCGGCCCTAGACTGCCTTGGTCCTGCCGAATTAGGATGTAACCAGTTTTTCGCAATATGGCTGATATCTCGGTCAGAACACCCAAAACAAAGCTTGAGAGCCCATGAAAATTCTATCCCGGATCATTCTGTTTCTGATTATCGCGGTTATCGCGGGCGGCGCCATTTTCCTTGTGACCTGGGATATACCGGCACCGACATCGCAAATCGAACAACCCATCCCTGATTCGAGGTTCAACTAAAATGCGTTCAGGCACCACCAGAGCCTGCGTCTTTGCCTGCCTGACCGGGTTGGGCGCGTTGATGCAGGTGATCCCCGCCCAGGCCCAGCAAGGCCCCGTTCCGTTGTTTTTGCAAAATCGCAACGCCGATACCCAAACCCCGCCGCAAGACGGGGCACCGGCCAACGGCACAGCAACAACTGCACCGGTACAAGGCGGCGAAACTTCGGGTGGTGCCACAGGAACAAGCATACCGCAGGGGCCAAACGGTGTTTTTGGCTGGGGCAATAATGCCTCTGGCCAAAACTACCCGACGGACCCGGACGCGGTACAAACGCTTGAACTAAACGCTGTTGATGCCGAATCGGTCGGGATACTGGATCGCAATTCGGGCGGGCTGGGTGTTGACATGTGGTCTGGCACCAGCCGTCTTACCGCCGCCCGCCTGATTGATGCCCTGCCCGACCATCCGGCCAACCACGCCATGCGCAATCTGGAACGGCGCATATTGCTAAGTATCGCGGCCGCCCCTGCCGACCACAAGGATATCAGTCTTCTGGCGCATCGCATTGCCAAGCTGCAATCAATGGGGGCTTACGGGGATGTTGCCCGTTTAATCAGTGTCACATCGCGCAATCAGCCTGAGGCGGAACTTGCCCAGGCCGAAATCAACGCGCTGCTGGTTACCGGCCAGCTTGACGATGCCTGTGCCGCGATTGACGGGTATGGCACACAGTTCGACACATCCTTCTGGTTAAAGGCAGCCGTTTATTGCCAGCTTCGCGCAAAGAACAACTCATCCGCCAGCTTTAGCACCGATCTGGTTCGCGAGGTTGAAGGTGAAAGCGACAAACTGTTTTTTGCCCTGAACAAGGCCATTCGCACCGGCAGCAATGTATCACCCGACCTGTTGGTTAACTTGCGGCCGCTTGACGTTGCAATGCTGGAACTGACCAAACAGGGCCTGCCCGCAAGCCTTTTGCAAAACGCCGATGCACCGACCCTGATCGCATTTGTCAAAAGCGCCAACACCGCGACCGATTTAAAGCTGGAAGCAGCCCGCCTTGCCGAACAGCAGGGATACATCACAACCGACGAACTCGGCGCAGTATACAACAGCATTACATTCAGTTCAGTTGAACTTGAAGGTGTGCTTGATGATGCCAGCGAACAGACACCCGCCCGCGAATATGCCAAACTTTATCAGGCCGCGGCCAAATCCGATGTCCCGGCCGCACGGGCCGAAATTCTGGCCCATATGTATGATAATGCGCGCAACAATGGCGATTACGGCCAGGTTGCACGTCTATGCGCACCCCTGCTTGAAGATATTCCCATCAATAACGATTTTGCCTGGTTTGCTACCGATGCCATTGCCGCATCAATTTACAGCAACGACCTTGAACGGGCGGGCGGCTGGCTGGCGCAGGCCAAAGCATCAGCCAATGCCGGTAATTCCATTGAAAGCCGCCTGATCGTGCTCTATCCCGCGCTGGTTCTGTCGGGGTTGGAAGATACCGGTACCACCGATGGTGCCGCGGGCAACGGCCCCGATTCGGCACCTAATTACGGGTTAGGGGGGGCTGTTAAACCAACCCCGCCCATGACCGAAAATGCACCGACATCGCAAGCACAGGCCCGCCATCGCGCCCGCATGGATGAGTGGGCCGAACAGCAAATGGCACGCGACGACCAGGTTGAGGCACGTCATGACGCCGAACAGGTCTATAGCCTGTTTGCCGCTTTTGGCATCGAGGTTCCCGAAAAATTCTGGGATAGCCTTCTGGTTCAACCCTATGTCGTTTCGGGTGCGGTTCCCAATGCCGGGGTGGTTCACACACTGGCACAGGCGGCGCGCGCCAATCAGCGGGCCACTGTGGCGTCACTGGTGGTTATTGCCAATGGCGGCATCGGTGCCGATTTGCAAAACCCGGTATCGCTTGGCCAATCGGTGAATGCCCTTAACATGGTGGGGCTGGATGGTGACGCCCGGCGCATTGCCGTTGAAATCATTATGGAAAGTGGCCTGTAAACGGCCTTTGGCAAAGGATAACATGGTGACACACCCGCGCGATTCCCGGCTTGTTTCCGACTTTCTGGAAATGATGGCGGCCGAACGGGGAGCCAGCCGCCATACGCTTGATGCCTATCGCCGCGATCTTGAAGATTATCAGGCGTCGTTGCATGGTGCGAAAACCGATATGTCACAGGCCCAACCTGATGATGTACGCCGCTATCTTAATGAACTGGCCGATGCCGGGCTGGCAGCACGTACGCAGGCCCGGCACCTGTCTGCGGTGCGGCAGTTTCATAAATTCATTTACGGCGAAGGCATTCGCAACGACGACCCCGCCGCCCATATAGACAGCCCGCGCCTGGGGACGGTTCTGCCCAAATTTTTAACCACCGGCGAAATCGACCGCCTGATCAAAACCGCCAACCAGCAAGAAGGCATCAAGGGCATCCGCCTTTTGACAATGGTGGAATTGCTTTATGCCACCGGAATGCGGGTAAGCGAACTGGTTGAACTGCCCTTTAGTGCCGTTGCCCGTGATCCACAAATGCTGATCGTGCAGGGCAAGGGTAACAAGGAACGGCTGGTTCCCTTGTCGGCCCCGGCCAAACGGGCACTGATTGATTATATTAAAATCCGCGACGCGTTTATCCCGCTCGATCATGGCGGACAACCGGGAAAATCGACCTATCTGTTTCCATCCCGGGGCAAAACCGGTCATCTCACCCGACAAATGTTCTTAAACATGATCAAGGATCTGGCCCTTAACGCCGGGATTGAACCATCGCGGGTATCGCCCCATGTGTTGCGCCATT
This sequence comes from Thalassospira sp. NFXS8, assembly GCF_040148805.1. Lineage (NCBI taxonomy): Bacteria > Pseudomonadati > Pseudomonadota > Alphaproteobacteria > Rhodospirillales > Thalassospiraceae > Thalassospira > Thalassospira sp. NFXS8. The sequence goes on from NZ_JAGEMF010000001.1 coordinate 1,806,146, forward strand.
CCTTTGCCAGCCATCTTTTGGCCAACGGGGCCGATTTACGCAGCCTGCAGCAAATGCTGGGGCATTCAGATATCTCCACAACACAGATTTATACGCATCTGATCGAGTCCCGATTGCGCGGGCTGGTACAGGAACATCACCCGCTGGCGCATCGAAAGCCCTGATCAACACACGCAAGCCGCGTGATGCCCGTTTAAACATGGCCTATCAGACAATACCAAGGTATAATAAATTCAGACCTTATACGGGCAAATTTTACGCTTGGCTGATGTTGTCATATATTCGTCATTCAACTGTCATCAGACTGATACCAATAGTGCGCTACCAGCATGGTTATTGCAGCCTGACCTAAATAACAGGGTTGCTCAATAATCCGCTGCGCGAGGGTAAATGAGCGTGACGCTCAGATCCGATAATACCACCGTTCCAATGTCCACTCCTGCGCATCGGTTAGTGCCGCGCGACTGGCCCCACATCATTGAAACGATAGATTTCGCCTTTCAACCGATTATCAGCACCCATACCGGGCGCGTTTTCGGATACGAAGCCCTGTTGCGTAACTGGGCCGAGGCGGGCTTTACATCAATACAGGATGTGTTTGATACCGCATGGGAAACCGGCGTTCTTCATAGCGTGGACATGCAGTTTCGCGCTGTTGCCATCAACAAATTTGCCCGTCTGCCTGGTGCCGGTAAACTAAAACTGTTTTATAATTTTGACAGCCGCGTTGTCCGCACAACCGATTACCGCCCGGGGCAAACTGTCGAACTTCTAACAGCGGCCGGGCTGGAACCAGATGCGATATGTCTGGAGATTTCCGAACGCCACGACATCAGCCACGCCCATAATTTTCAGGATATCCTGCTGCGTTACCGGGCGCAGGGTTTCAAGGTTGCAATTGATGATTACGGCAGCGGCTTTGCCCAGATGCGCGCCCTTTACGAATGCGAACCCGACATCATCAAAATTGACCGCTTTTTTATTGATGGCATGGACAAGGACCGGCGCAAGGAACTGTTTGTGACCCAGATTACCGGTTTTTCACATTTGATAGGCGCCCAGGTTGTTGCCGAAGGTGTTGAAACACTGGAAGAACTGATGTGTTGCCGTCGAATTGGCTGTGATTTCATTCAGGGATTTTTTGTTGCAAAACCGTCTGTAATCCTGCCCGAACGCACAGACATCATCCCGGAAATTGCCGATGTTCTAAACCGCCACCGTCGTCAGGGCGATCATGACGGCGAACTGCTGCGATCCTTCATGATCGAGGCACAGGCCGTTCCTGACACCATAAAACCCAACGACATTCTGGATTTTTTCCAGAAAAATGCCGATTCAACCATTGTCCCGGTGATCAACCGCCGCGACGAACCGGTTGGCATTATTCGCGATTCCGATTTCAAGGCATTCATCTACACCCCGTTTGGCCGTGAATTGCTGCAAAACCCGTCCAACCGCGCCTATATGTCACGGTTTTTGCGCCGTTGCCCGTCAGCCGATATTCGCACCAGCCTGTCGGAACTGCTTGAAACCTTTGTCACCGCCGACACACTTGATGGTTTGATCCTGACAGAAGATGGCCGGTATCTGGGTGTGCTGGACCAGCGTGCCCTGTTGCGTGCGGTCAACGAACGCAACACCCTGAACGCCCGCGATGAAAACCCGTTAACCCGACTTCCCGGCAACAGCGCCATTTATCGCTATGCCGCCAATGCCCTGTCACATCCCCGTCGGCGCCGTTTTGCGGTTTATTTCGATTTTGACAATTTCAAACCGTTTAACGATCGCTATGGTTTCCGCCAGGGTGACCGGGCAATTTTATTGTTCAAGGATATTCTGGGCAAAGCCCTAAGCCAGAATGCATGGTTCATTGGACATATCGGCGGTGACGATTTTTTTGCCTATGTACAATCAATCGACTTTGAAGAAGCCGTTTCTGCCGTGCGGCGTGCGCAGGCCATGTTCGACGAGGAAATCAAAAGTTTCTACGATCCGAAAACCCGGGAAAACGGCTTTTTGCAGGGCAAAGGGCGCGACGGCATTGATAAACATTTTCCACTTATGACGGTAAGTGCGGCGTTAATCCGGGTGCCGCCGGAGCGCACCGATATCACCCTGGACCATATTTCAACCGAAGCGGCAAAACTGAAAGATCTGGCCAAAAACAGCCCGGATCGCTTTGCCAGTTCGATCTATGAAAATGACGATTCGGATAACGAAATCAACCCGGCGTCAGAAACAAACGAAACATCCTGATACCGCGGCGAAAACACAAACAACGGCACGAAAAATAATCTTTTAATATCAAATCATTAACCAGCATGAATCCAGGCGTTCGCCAATTGATCACCCTGTGTTGCCTGACGAAAAAAAACGCTTCCCTCTAATGACGGCTTGATTATGATGTCTGGCTTGTCAGATTGAATTTCAATCGCTGTTTTTCGCGGATACGCTGCACGCCATGATCGGCAAAATTGGTTCTGGATATAACATTGCTGTTCCTGCGGCCCTGCGCCCTGTTGCGCCGGTTGCCGAACGTGCGGCGCGTGGCGATTTTGACAAAACCATCGACCAGACGGGCGCAGCCGTCACCCCGTCATCGCAACGCGATACTGTTGCAGACGATAATGGCGCGCAGCCGCAACCACGCCAACCTCAAAATGCCCTTGCCAACACCGCGTCAAATGCCTATTCCGCCGTCACCATCGATGCGGATGAGCCCCAAAATACGGCAACCGGTTATGGCAATGGCGGCAAAATATCCAATCTTACCGCCCTTTCCCAACCCCGGGGCAGCATTGTCGATTTGATCGCGTGATCAATTAATCGCGGTCGGGCTGCATCTTTTTTACGTTGCTATATCGGCCCCCTGTAGCGGCCACCAGTTCCGACAAATGGCTGTCACATATAGCGATGCGGCAAAATCAGCCATTCATTGCAAAAACATTGCGCCAGCCCTGCCACTGCCAAATCATTTCGGCCAACAAATCATAGCCCGCTGTATCAGGATGATACCCATCGCCCCGGCGCAGGGCGCGTTGCCATGTTTCATCATTCCGGGTGCGCTCAAACACATCAAAATACGGAATTTCCAATCCGCGTGCGGTTTCTGCAAACAGCTGGTTTAAACCTTCCAGTCGTTCATTCACGATCTTGCTGGACCGCCCGCCATCAATAACGGCCTGGGGACCAACCCACAATGTCGGGGCCATTTCACGTGCCCTGGTCATGATATCGGTTGCATTGGCAAGGGATTGGGCATGGGAAACCCGCATTGTGGTCTCCTCGCCGCGTTCCTGGGCGTGGTTGGCATCATTCAAACCAAAACAAAATACCAGTACTAGCGGAAATTCATCCGCCTTGCGGCGCGTGGCATCGTCGTACCAGCGGTTCTTTAAATCGCTGCTGGTTTCGGCACGAATGCCCAAATTATAAATCGTCGCATCCAGCCCGATATCGTTTAACAAACGTTGGCCCAGGCGCATGGGCCAGCCGCCCTTTTGCGCATCGCGCACCCCGTTAACCAGACTATCGCCAAAAAAACAAACCCGATGGCCAATAATACGATCTGTCATTCTCTCTCCTCGGGCGGGTTGTTCTTCGTATCCTGATCGGGAATATGGTCAGCCATATAGGCCATTAACGCCGCGTGATCCGGCGTCATATCATGTTCCAGCCAGTATTCCTCGGCCAAACGCAACAATTGCCCCATCAACGGGCCAGGCGGCACCAGTTTGGCCGCCAAAATATCGCGGCCCTTTACCGGCAATTGCGGGGCTTGCCAGGCGTGTGCCTGCGCCAGCATGTGTTGCCAGCGGGCGTTTTCACCCGGTATTGGCCGCGCCGATAAAGCCGCACGTTCCCCCCACGCCATAATTACCGCATCCCGAAACGCCTCAGCCCCCAAATGATACAAATGGCGGCGAATGCGTTTATCATCCATCACGTTGTCAATCAGACGAAAGCTGGCGCTCATCAATGAAAACCGCTCAACCTCGTCGTTGGATAATCGCAAGGATCGGGCAAACCGGGCGGCGTGGGCAATGGCTTTGTCACCGGTTTCTGGCGATGTAAAAAGTGCGGCCATCCGGCGTAACGGGTCTATGCCAATTGCCGGGTCGGCCAAAGCCGTGGTTTCAAGCCATTCAACAATACGAAGCCGCGGAATGTTTGAAAGTTCGGGCAAAATAACCGGCAACACCGAAAACCCCACCATATCGCCGATGGTCGCGGCGGGGTTTTTGGCGCGCAGCAATTTAAACATTTCATCGCGAATACGTTCGCTGGAAATATCACGCAGGCCAATGGCCCCTTTACGGCAGGCTTCCGCCCCGATCGCATCCAGGGGCGGACGGCCAAAATAGGCAAAAAAGCGGAAAAACCGCAAAATGCGAAGGTAATCCTCGGCAATACGATCTTCAGCAACACCAATGAAACGCACCTTGCCAATTCGCAAATCGGCTTCGCCATCAAACGGGTCATAAATGGTGCCATTCGGGTCACAATACAGGGCATTAAAGGTAAAATCGCGGCGTTTGGCATCTAACAGCCAGTTATCGGTAAAGGCGACCTCGGCATGGCGGCCATCGGTGGTCACATCCACCCGCAAGGTGGTAATTTCATAGGAATAATCATTAATAACGGCGGTAACTGTGCCGTGCTGCAACCCGGTCGGAATAACCCGGATACCCGCCTTTTCCAAAGCAGCCATACAGATATCGGGTTTTAAATCGCAGGCAATATCCACATCCCCCAAATCGCGCGCCAGCAAGGCATCACGCACAATTCCGCCGACATAACGCGCCGTTCCGCCCTGTTGTCGCAGGGCTGAAAACAATTGCGCTGTTTCGGCGGCGGCCATCACACCATAAGGGGCCAAATGGCCAGTGGGTTCGAACTTTGTCATGCGTATTCTTGCGTGGGATCAAACAGGGACATAACGGCTGGAAACCGGTTTTGGTTATTCCGGTTTTTTGGGTTCAAAATAGCCCGGCGTAATAACACCGTCTTTTAATTCCGGCGCATGATAAACAGAATCGGGTGAGGACCCGCTTGTCAGGGCGGTAAAAACCAAAATGCTTCCGGCGAGAAAAACACCAATAAAAAACAGTAAAAGCCAGGGGCCCTGATCCCACGGTGGAATAACTTCGTGTCCCTCGCGGATCGCCTTGGCACGGGCGTATTTCAACCAAAGTGAATAAATCACAAACGGCAAAATAATCGGCAAACCAATCTGGATAATTTCGCGCAGCATGGCAGCTTTCTTTCTAAATTATCACAACGGCATCAATGGCACGCCATGGCCGCAAAGCCAAATCATTCGGCCCGATAATGCTATTTTACTGTTGGCCGGGTCACATCTTGCGAATGGGCGCGTAACACATCGCTAAAATTCACCAACATTCCTGCCGTTGCCCCCCAAATATAATATTGCCGATAGGGAATGGCAAAATAACGCCGTTTTGCCCCTTCAAAATCCACCGTTTGCAGTTTCTGGTTACCGGGTTCAAGAATAAAGGACAATGGCACTTCAAAAACCTCGTCCACCTCAAACGGGTCTGCAACAATATCAAAGGGCGGGGTAATGATGCCAACAATTGGCGTCACCTGAAAACCGGTCACGGTATAATAATCGTTCAACCGGCCAATCAGGCGGATATGGCGCCGATGCAACCCGATTTCCTCTTCGGTTTCACGAAGAGCCGTTTCTTCCAGATCGGCGTCCTCATCTTCCTTGCGGCCACCGGGAAAACTGATTTGCCCGGCATGTGCCTTTAAATGCGCCGTACGCCGGGTTAAAATAACCGACAATCCCTCAGTTCGCTGCACCAGCGGCATCAATACCGCCGCCGGGCGGGATTTAAGCTCTCCCTCGGCGAAGGCGCGCGCCCGTGACCGGGAACCGGGAAAATCAACCGCGTGGTCGCCTACACGCAATTCAAGGGCATCACGCGGGGCCTTTAAGGCCGCCATAATATTTTCAGGTGTCATACGTCATCATTCTCCACGGTACCGATTTTAAAGAACCGTCCGTGGCTGTAAACGCCAATCGCTGTTTGGGTGCTATCAGGTGCGGTAATTTCTTCGGCCCAATCCACCAGTTGATAAAAACTGGCGCGGTTCAAACGGGCCTCAAGCCCGCGATCCAGTGCAATATAGGGCGATGGCTCGCCTGTTTCGGGGTTTTCCTCAACACGCAAGGGGTGGTTTTCGTCAAGTTCAACCCACTGGTCAATATTGGTCCGCATTCGGATAATGTCGGTTTTGGCTACAGAATCAACCTGGTCCGTTGGCCCGGTATTGATACTGGTTTCGCTATTCACGCTATCGCGAACGACCTCCACCACAACAAAGGCGGCATCTTCAACCTCGATGCGTGCCATTTCAGCCGGGGTCACCAGCCAGTGCCCGCCATCTTCGTCGCGCTGTAAAACGGTGGAAAATAATTTAACCAGCTCCATTCGGCCAATCGGCCCGCCTTGATAATACCATGTTCCATCACGATTTATGGACATGGGAATATCACCGCATATTTGTGGATGGCGGCCGGACGGCGGCTTGCCACTACGCAGACGTTTCCACAGGTTTTCGGCAAGATCGACAGTTTTATCGTTTTGGGTCATGCTATACACTTACGGTCAAGGTTTCCAACATACCCTGATCAGGGTCTTGGCCTATTAATATGATAACAATGGCAACCGTTATGATAGCGAAATACAAGGAAAAGCTCGCAGAGCGTAACGGATTTCCGGTCAGACGACCTGGCGACGGTGTTCGCAATTATAACGGTTGTCCTTCAGGACCGAGCGGGTTTGCGCAGGCTGTCTTGTCACAAAATCGGGAAATATCTACAACTTTTCACGATTTTTCTTCGCCTATCGGCACAATTCCGACCGTCCATTGCAATCATATTAATAGGTCATAACCTTAAGCTAGTTTACGATCCGGGAATTGCCAGTCTGTGTGACAGCCCGATAGTGCCAATGCAACAGAGGATGCAGAATTTACGGCCATGACAAACACGCAGCACTTTCCTGAAGAATTCGGCATGTCGCGCGCCAGCAGCCTCGAACAGGATGCCGCCCGCCTTGATGCCTGTGTTGTCCGTCTGGGCGAAGCCCGCGATATGATCGCGTCCATTATCTTTGGCCAGGACGACGCCGTTGACCAGACATTGATCGGCATTCTGGCCGGTGGTCATGTTTTAATGGTCGGTGCGCCCGGTCTTGGCAAATCGCTAATGGCGCATACCCTTGGCAAGGCATTGGGCCTGCTTGACAAACGTGTGCAATTTACCCCCGACCTGATGCCTGCCGATATTTTAGGGTCTGAAGTCCTTGAAGACGGGCCGGATGGCAAACGGGCCTTTCGCTTTATCAAGGGGCCGGTTTTTTGCCAGCTTTTGCTGGCTGATGAAATCAACCGCGCCAGCCCGCGCACGCAATCGGCCTTGCTACAGGCGATGCAGGAACGCGAAATTTCGGTCGCCGGTTACAGCCATGCCCTGCCCATGCCCTTTCATGTGCTGGCCACCCAGAACCCGCTGGAACAGGAAGGCACCTATCCCCTGCCCGAAGCCCAGCTTGACCGCTTTTTGCTTGAGGTTCGGCTGGCCTATCCCGATCAGGATGCCGAACGGCGCATTGTTGCCCAAACCACGGGCAGCCAAATGAATCGTCCCCGCCAGATTTTGCATACCGATGAACTGATCGAAGCACAGGGCTTTGTGCGACGCCTGCCAATGCCCGACCGCGTGCTTGATACCATTATTACCCTGTGCCGGGCCTGCCGCCCCGAAAGCACAAGTTTTGACGATATCGCCAATAATGTTGCCTGGGGACCGGGCACGCGCGCCGCACAATCGCTGTCGCTGGCTTGTCGGGCGCGCGCCATGTTGCAGGGGCGGTTTGCCCCGTCGCTTGACGATATTTCAGCATTGGCAGTACCGGTTCTACGCCACCGTTTCGGGCTGACATATGGTGCCCGCGCCGACGGTTTTTCGGCCGCATCCCTGATTACCGATGTTTTATCTAGAATAAGGGACCAACAAGCATAATGGTGCCTGCGCGCAATTTGCCCGATCAGATTGCCGCCGCCCGTTCACTGGCGGCGCGACTGCCGCAACTTGTTGACGAATCCAGGCGGCTGGCAACAGCCCTGCGCAGTGGCCTGCATGGCAACCGCAAGGTTGGCCCCGGCAGCGATTTCTGGCAATTTCGCCCCTATGTTGCAGGCGACCCCGCCGGGCAAATCGACTGGCGTCGATCTGCGCGCAGCGACAATACCTTTATTCGCCAAACTGAATGGCAGGCCAGCCACACCTACTGGATCTGGCCGGTATTTAGTGTTTCGTCTTTCTGGTCATCTAACAATAAAAACCAGCCCAAGGCAGACCGCATGATGGTTATCGCCCTGGCCCTGGCTGATTTGTTATTGCGAAACGGCGAAACAGTTGGCGCGTTTGACCTGCCCCATACCCGTATCACCACGCACGACCAACTGGTAAAACTGGGCCATGCGATGCTATCTGCCCCGGCCAATATCGACAATGATGGCACCCACATTCACCCTGGCCGTAAACACAGCGTGCTGATTTTGGCCGACTTTCTTGAATTTGCGACCCCGGACCGCTCGCCAGCGGCCAGCCTGCGCCGGTTGGCGCATAACCAGAATGACGGGGCGCTTATTCAGGTTCTCGACCCGGCCGAATGCCTGCCCGATTTTGCCGGGCGCATTAATTTTACCGATAACGACGACAACATCATTTTTCATAGCGAAAAATTTGAAGACCAGCGCGACGAATTTATTCGCAAAAGCCAAAAGTGGCGCGCAAGAATTCGTGACGCAACAATGGCCTGCCAGTGGCTATATGATTTGCACGTCATCGACCAAAACCCAAGCCAGACATTGCTGGCCCTGTATCAGCACATAACAGAACGCCCCGACAATGGCGGTGCCATGGCTCCACGCACGCCACGCACAGGTCAGCGCCCATGATATTTGGCGCGATCACGTTTTTATACCCTGCCCTTCTTGCCGGCTTATTATTATTGCCGGTTTTGTGGCTGATCATTCGTAGCGCCCCGCGCCGCCCGCGCAGAATTCATTTTCCGGCTGCCCGTTTGTTACTCGGTGCCACCAATAACCGTCGCAATGCCGAACGGTCGCCGTTATGGCAAACAATTTTACGCAGCCTGATCCTGCTGGCGCTGATTTTGGCAGCGGCCCACCCGGTGTTAAACAAAACCGACTACGCCCCTGAAAACGGGGCCATGCTGGTGATGGTTGATAACAGCTGGTCCAGTGCCGCCAACTGGCCCCAATACCGGCAAGGCATGAAACAGATTGTTAATCAGGCCCGGTTAAACAACCAGTCTGTTTTCATCGGAATTACAGCCCCCGAAGCCGCTGGCGCAAACAGCACCGATCTGCCCCCCTTGCAAGGGCCGCTTTCCCCGCACGATGCCCAAAACGCATTTGACCGGCTGCAACCCCACCCATGGGCACCGGCCTACCCGTTGCTGGCAACCCAAATTGCCGGGCGGCAGGATATTACCAACGCCATTGCCAGCGCCATTCTGTTAACCAACGATATTGATGAACCGGGTAAAGCCAGCCTTGCCGAAGACCTGTCAACGGTATCACCATTGATTGTTGTCCACCCTGCTGCCAACCCCGATAACGGCACGCTTGCCATCACGGCGCTGACCCGCAACCGCAACGGCATGGCTGTTACCCTGGGTCACACCCAACAAGCGGACAGTCGCCAAACCACACTGGTTGCCCGCAATGACCGGGGCCAAATTATTTTGCGCCATCCCGTAACCATAGCCGCACAAACCGCACATACCGATATCGAGGTACCCTTACCGGGCGATATTGCCAACGCAATCCAGACGGTGGGCCTTATCAACGTCGAAAGTGCTGCGGCCCTGTTTCAAACCGGCGCAAAATGGCAGCAACGCAAAGTTGGTATTGTTGTCAGTTCGGGCGAAGGGCCCGTATTGCTGTCAGACAGGTATTTTTTCCTCGACCGGGCAATTTCGCCTTATGCCAATGTTACTTATGGCACCTTGGCAAGTTTACTGGCCGACACCCCTGATGTTCTTGTCGCCACCGGCAATATAGCGGGCCTGGGCAGCCAGCAAGGGGCGTTAACACGCTGGATTGACAATGGCGGAATGCTGGTTCGTTTTGCCGGTGACGCCACCAGCAGCCCGGATGACCGTTTTTTGCCCGTCACATTACGCCTGGGCAACCGGGATTTTGGCGGGTCCATGTCGTGGGAACGCCCCAAACATCTTGCCCGTTTTGAAGGAAACAGCCCGTTTTTTGGCCTGTCCGTTCCCGAGGAAATAACCGTAACCCGGCAATTACTGGCCGAACCCGACCGCGATATTGTTGAAAAAACCTGGTCCCGCCTGACCGATGGAACGCCATTAATCACAAGTATTCCCCAAAATGCGGGTCGCATTGTTTTGTTCCACGTCACCCCGTGGGCGGACTGGTCCAATTTGCCAATGTCGGGGTTATTTGTGCAAATCTGGCAGCGCCTGTTACCGCTTGCCAGCCCGGATGAACAATCTTCATCGCAAATCCGCACCCTGCTTCCGCCGCAATCCATCCTTGATGCGTTTGGCCGCGCCCATCAGCCCGACCCGACCGTACTGGCCCTGCAATCAGATCGTGACATGCCGACCCCGCGCCACCCGCCGGGGATATACGGGCAAAACGGCCAGGCTGTTGCGCATAATCTCGGCCCACATATTGGCGGGCTCGACAATCCGGTTCGCTGGCCCGATCAGGTTCAAATCAAAACCCTGGCCGACGACACGCAGGTTGATCTGGCGACAATTTGTATATTTGCGGCATTCTGCCTGTTTTTAATCGACACCCTGATCGTCATTTTAACCAGCGCAACCAGCCGGTTTCAGGGGCACAGGCGGGGGCGGAAAATAACCCGTGCCCAGGCACAGGCACAGGCCGACAAAAACAGGGCCATGGCACCGTCGCCACAAACAAAGTCATCGTCGACAAAAACCTTGACCCTGCTGGTTCTTGTCCTGGCAGGGGCGGCGCTAACAACCGGGTTGGGCAATATAGGGCAGGCCCATGCGCAGGAAACAACACCCCTGCAGGATTTTCAGGCCGCACTGCACCCGCGCCTGGCCTATATGCATACCGGGGTTGCCGCAATTGACAGGCTAAGCCATGCCGGGCTTTCAGGGCTAACCGACATCTTGCGTAAACGCACGGCGGCTGACCTGGCATCACCTGTGATGGTTAACCCGCAAAGCGATGATCTAAGTTTTTACCCGCTTATTTACTGGCCCCTGGCCGAGGGGCAGGCCGAACTTTCCGCCTATGGCCGTGAACAGTTAAACCGTTATCTTGCCAATGGCGGCATGGTCCTGATCGACAGTCGCGACCGGGAAGTTGAACCGGCACGGTTACGCCGCCTGCTTGAGGGTATTGAAATTCCCACATTGGCGCGGGCACCGCGCGACCATATCGTATTTCGCAGCTTCTATTTGCTTGATCAGGCCTATGGCCGGTTTGATGCCGCATTATGGGTTGATGCCCGCCCCGACCCGCGCCTTGACGGCGTATCATCGGTGTTGTTTGGCGGCAATGACTGGGCGGCATCCTGGGTCAGCACCCGGCTGGAGCTTGAACAATATGGTACGGCCACCAGCAACCCGATAGACGACATTTCGCCGCGCCAGCACGAATTAGCCCTGCGATTTGGCGTTAATCTGGTCATTTATGCCCTGACCGGCAGCTATAAGGGGGATCAGGTGCATTTGCCTGCCATCCTTGAAAGGCTGGGTCGATGATCAGCTTGCAGGATTTTCAGATCAATCCGTTGATCACGCCCGGGTGGCTGGGCATTTTGGCCCTGATTGCCATTGGCCTTGTCATATTATGCCTGATGCTGCGGTTGCGCGGTGGTATCTGGCGTGCGGGCATGATGGCCCTGTTATTAATCGGTTTGCTGGCCCCCCAATTTACCGATCAGTCACGTGAAAAACTCAGCGATATTGTGCTGGTTCTGGCTGACCGTTCCGCAAGCCAGCAACTGGGGAACAGAACCGTCCAAACCGATCAGGCAATCGAGGCATTGCACCAGAAATACGACAATGACCCCGATATTGACCTTCGGGTCGAAAATGTAGCTGGCGAAACCCGAACCGACATGTTCGCCGCCCTTGACCGGCTGTTGGGGGGCATTCCGCGCGAAAGGCTGGCCGGGGTTGTTATGATCACCGATGGTCAGGTTCACGATGTCCCCGTTAGCCTGCATCTTGATGCCCCGCTTCATGCCCTGATCACGGGCACCCGGGACGAACGTGACCGCCGCCTGCAAATGCATCAGAATGTGGATTACGGCATTGTCGGCAAAGATGCCGAATTCATTGTCGAGGCGATCGACCCCGATATAACCGCGGGTAACCCGATAAGTGTGACCCTGCTGCAGGAAGACGGCACGGTGCGCCGGTTTAACGTTCCTGCCAATCAGAAAACATCCATTACCATTCCCATCACCCATGCCGGGCCGGTGATTGCCGAGCTGCGTATGGCTGCCCTTCGCGATGAAGCCGATACCACCAACAACCGTCTTATTCTGGAAACCACCGGCGTTCGCGACCGGTTGCGGGTTTTGCTGTTGTCAGGCGAACCACACCCGGGCGAACGCGCCTGGCGCAATTTGCTGCGCGCCGACCCTGGCGTTGATCTGGTTCATTTCACTATCTTACGCCCACCTGAAAAAGGCGACGATACCCCGATCAACGAACTGGCTTTGATCCCGTTTCCTATCCGCGATCTGTTTGAAGTTCGCCTTAAACAGTTTGATCTGGTTATTTTTGACCGTTACCAGCGCCGCGGGGTGCTGCCGGTGCAGTATCTGGAAAAGGTTGTTGAATATGTTCAGGGTGGCGGTGCGGCATTGGTGGTGGCCGGACCGGAATATATTGCGCCCGATGGCCTGGCCGATACGGTGCTGGGGCAAATGATGCCGCTTGATGCCACCGGCCGTATTCTGGAACAGGGATTTATTCCCACGGTAAACGACACCGGAAGGCTGCATCCGGTGACGTCGGCCATTGCCGGGCCACGTCAGGCGACCCATCGCTGGGGGCACTGGTACCGGCAAATTGAAACCCGGCAAACCAACGCACAGGCCATGACGGTGATGACAGGTATTAATGACCTGCCCTTGTTAACCATGTCACGGGTGGGCGAAGGACGGGCAGCAATTTTAACCAGCGACCAGATGTGGCTGTGGCAACGCGGCCACGATGGTGGCGGCCCGATTGCCGAATTACTGCGCCGGTTGTCGCACTGGTTAATGAAGGAACCCGCCCTGGAAGAAAACACCATCACCACCACCCGGTCAGCCGATGGCGCATCGCTTGATTTGACATGGCGTAAAATCGGGGCAGCCCCGCAAACGGCAACCGCAATCGACCCGGTAACGTTAAGCGCAATCAATGCCCCGTTTACCCGCCAGTCAGATCAGACATGGCAGGCAAACATACCCATTGCGCAACACGGCCTTATCCGTATTACGGCCCGGGATGCCAAAGGAAAAAGCCAGACCGCCCTGCATGTGGATCGCGATGTTTTAACCAGTGAACGGCGCAACACCACATCTACAACCGAAATTCTGGGTAAAATTGTTGCCGCCAATAACGGCTATATCGGCCGCATTGAAAACGGCCTGCCCGCGTTTCGCCGGGTCACCCGCGATAGCAGCTGGAACGGGCCAAAATGGGTCGGAATGGTCCAAACTGAAAGCTACCGAACCCTTATTGGCACAACAAACAATCTGTTACCCTTACCCGCCCTGGCGATTATCGGGGTGATTTTGTGCCTGTTTGGCTGGCGGCGCGAAACACGCTAAATGCCCGGGTTTCTGTATCCGCCATCAGGCTTCATCCATGGTCTTCTATTGGCGATTGTCATCTTTCTTCAGGGTCGCGCAGGGACCGCGCATTTCGGTGGCCAACCCGGCATTAAACCGTTCAACCAGAAAATCGATAAACAGGCGCACTTTGGTCGGCAGGTGGCGGCGCTCGGGGTAAACCGCATATATGCCGCCCCCAAGACGCGTTGAATATTCCGTCAAAACCGGTACGAGCTCGCCACTATGCAGGGCATCGGCAATGATAAATTCCGGCTCGGACGCAATCCCCAAACCCCGTTTGGCGGCAACGGCAGTAAATTCGCCGTTATTGCACCATAAAACAGGGTTCACGCGCACACTTGTCTTTCCATCGGGTCCTTCAAATTCCCAAATATTGGGGTTGGGAACGTTGGTATAGGCAATAACATCGTGATCGCTTAAATCGCCAGGATGTTTGGGCATACCGTGTTTTTCAATATAATCGGGTGATGCCACCAGCTGACCATGGAAAACAGCCAGCTTGCGGGCTATCATATTGGCATCAAGCTGACGTGCGACCCGCACGGCCATATCAAACCCCTCGGCCACCAGATCAACCATATGGTCGGCAAGATGAATATCCACCTTCAGGCCGGGGTAAAGCAGCATAAAGTCGGCCACGACATTCGGCAAAAACCGCTGACCAAATGTCAGCGGGGCAGAGATACGCAAAATACCGCGCGGGGTGCCACGCAAATCGGTCAGGGCATGTTCAGCGGTTTCGATTTCTTCGACCACGCGGGCGCAATGCAAATAAAATGTCGATCCGGCATCGGTCAGGCTTAACCGGCGCGTCGTGCGATTTAACAGACGAATGCCAAGGCTGTCTTCCAGTTTGGTCACATGTTTACTAACGGCGGATTTGGACATGCCAAGTTTGCGTGCCGCCCCGGAAAAACTTTGTTCTTCCACTACCCGGGCGAAAACCGTCATGCCATCAAGATTACCAATAAGCATCGCATCATCCTTGCTTTACCGCCTGCGTCACGCCAACTGTTGCGCATTTGGAAACAAATTAATGTCACATCACCCCATTGCCTTCAACTTGGAAAACGTCAAGATTGTAAACAACACAAACCAAACTTAATGGCCGGCGCTGTTTTGCCCCTGGCCACGACAAAGGAAGCTGAAATGGGATTGTTAATTGACGGTGTATGGAAAGACCAATGGTACGACACCAAATCCACCGGCGGTAAATTCAAACGCCAGGACAGTGCCTTTCGCCATCAGATTTCATCCGATAACACCGGCCCTTTCCCGGCTGAAAAGGGCCGCTATCATTTATATGTATCCTATGCCTGCCCCTGGGCTCATCGCGCCCTGATCTTTCGCAGTCTGAAAGGACTGGAAGACATGATATCGGTTTCGGTGGTGCATTGGCGCATGCTGGAAAATGGCTGGGAATTTTCAGCCAAAGACGGCCTTGGCGATGACCTTGGCGATCGCGATTTCATGCATCAGGTCTATACCGATGTCGATCCGAAATATACAGGCCGGGTCACAGTGCCAGTGCTGTGGGACAAAAAAACCGGGCAGATTGTAAATAACGAATCGTCCGAGATTATCCGCATGCTCAACACCGCCTTTGACGGGTTGGGCGCAACCCCGGGCGATTATTACCCGCAACATCTGCGGGCCGAAATTGATGCCGTAAACGAACGCGTTTACAACGATGTAAATAACGGCGTTTACAAATCGGGCTTCGCCACCACGCAAGATGCGTATGAAACCGCCGTCACATCGCTATTTTCAGCGCTGGACTGGCTTGAAAACCGTCTGGATCAACACCGCTTTCTGGTTGGCAATCACTTGACCGAGGCAGACTGGCGCCTGTTCACCACCCTGGTGCGCTTTGATCCGGTTTATCACGGCCATTTCAAATGCAATATCCGAATGTTGAAAGACTATCCCAACCTGTGGACCTATACCCGCGATCTTTATCAACATCCCGGTATCGCCGAGACGGTCCATTTTGATCATATCAAGGGCCATTATTACGAAAGCCACACCATGATCAACCCGACCGGGGTCGTGCCGCTTGGCCCGGATCTGGATTTTACCGCCCCGCACGACCGCCTAAAACGATTTGAAAGTTAGGGTGTCGCGCCAAACACCCTAGCCACCTGACCAACTTGCACCTTGCCATCAAACAGGTCACAAAGTTTACCTCCCGACCTGTTTGATGGTGACCGACAATGCCTTCGATCCAGAATATCTATGATGATCCCACCTTCCATGAAGGGTATCGTTCCCTGCGAGAATCCGGTACCGGCTTAAACGATGTTCTGGAACAACCGGCCCTGCGGTCCCTGTTACCCAAAAGCCTGACCGGGCTGGATATTCTCGATTTGGGATGTGGTTTTGGCGATTTCGCCCGTTATGCCCGCCAACAACAGGCCGCTTCGGTAAGCTGCATGGATATATCGGCCAAAATGCTGGCCGCAGCACAGCAAATGACAGACGACACGGCAATCGTCTTTGCCAAAGGCACAATTGAAAACCTTGCAGCAACCCCCTTTGCCAACAGCCAGTTTGATTTGATCGTGTCGTCACTGGCACTACATTATGTGGCTGATTATCGGGCTGCACTTTCAGATATTACAGCCCGGTTAAAGCCTGGCGGCAGATTGCTGTTTTCGGTTGAACATCCAATATGCACCGCACTGGCTGCCCAGAAATGGCACCAGGATGAAGCGGGAAACGACCTGTTCTGGCCAGTGGATAATTACCGCGACGAAGGCCCAAGACATACACGATGGTTTGTTGACGGTGTGATCAAGTATCACCGCACCACTGAGTCTTACGTCAACGGACTGCTTGATGCAGGCTTACAGATAATTCGGCTGCTGGAACCGGAACCGCAAAAAGAAGCGACCGATGCCAAATGGAACAACCACCGTCGGCGTCCGCCCTTTTTATTACTGGCCGCCCAAAAGCCGCGACCGCGATGGTAAAGCCGAACCCGTGAACGAAAAAACCCCCAAGGCACGAACCAAGGGGGTTTTAACTTTTGAAATGCGGACCTGAATTAATTCAGGCGGCCTTTGATTTCAGAAATCGCACTATCAACCAGTTCATCAGCCTTTGCGCCGGTAACATTTTTTGTCACCATCGCGAGGGTCGCCTGCGTGGCGATTTCGGCCACATGGGCACGAACTTCTGCCACAGCCTGGGCTTCCAGGTTGCTGATCCGGTCCATGGCTTGCTGTTCACGGCGCTTGAGCGACGCTTCAAGTTCGGCCTTGGCATTAACCAGCATGCGGTCCGCTTCGGACTTGGCATGGGCGCGGATTTCGTCGGCCTCTTTAAGGGCTTCGCGCTGCTTGGCCTGATATTTGGCCAGAAGCTCCTGAGCTTCTTCACGCAGGCGCTGCGCTTCGTCAAGTTCGTTGGAAATCTTGCCAGCGCGTTTATCAAGCGCTGCCGAGATCGCCTTTACAACCTTGTAGCCGCCAAAAATGACAACAAACAGGAACGCAAAGGTAACCCAGGTTTCCGGATTGGTGAAGAAACTACCGTGTTCTGCTTCCATGGCGTTTATTCCCCAATCACTGCCGCAACCGCATTTTCAGCGGTTTTGGTCTGAACCTTGACACCGATCAGCTTTGCAGTTGCTTCGCGGGCAATATCAGCCGCGGCTTCAGACACACCGCTCAACGCGGTTGTCTTGGCTTGTGCAATCCGCTTTTCGGCGGCGGATGTCTTTTCAGACAGCTTCCTGGCCATTGCTTCGGTCTCGGCAGCCTGCTGTGCAGTTGCCTTTTCCGATGCTTCGCGAATATCGGCATGGGCGGCATCCCGGGCTTCTGCCAGGGCTGCTTCATACCGTGCGATGGCGGCATCGGTTTCGTCTTTCAACGCCCGCGCCTTGCCAAGATTGTCTTCAATAGTCTTGTGACGGCGTTCAAGAACGTCACCAACTTTTGGCAGGGCAATTTTCGACATCAAAATATAGAGAATGGCGAAAACAACAACCAGCCAGAAAATCTGGGACGGGAACGACGTAATATCAAACTGCGGCATAGCCTACTCCCGAATTCAACGACGCCGGCGAGAGTTCACCCTCGCCGGGCCGAGTATTCGCGCAAAAGGCGCCGATTAGCCGAACAGAACGATCAGCGCAACGACGAGTGCGAACAATGCAATAGCTTCGGTAACGGCAAAGCCGATCCAGCCATAAAGTTCAACATCAGCTTTGGCAGCCGGGTTACGGCCAACAGTTGCGATCAGGCTCGACCAAATGTTACCCACCCCGATACCGGCACCAATCATACCAATAGCAGCCAGGCCAGCACCGATCATCTTTGCAGCATCGAGTTCCATAACTTCACCCTTTCGAATTTCTTAAAGGCAATAAGAAAAGATCACACCAGTCCACAGCACATCAGTGCATGTGGATTGCATCATGGAGATAGATGCAGGTGAGAATTGTGTAAACATAGGCCTGAAGCGCGGCAATGCCGAACTCCAGAACGGTAATCCCCGTCAGCATCGCAAAAGGAAGCACGCCGAATATGCCGATAAGTCCGACGAATCCACCAATCACTTTCAACATGATATGGCCGACCGTCATATTTGCGAACAGTCGGATAGCCAGGCTGAACGGACGAGAGAAATAGGAAATGATTTCGATCGGGATCAAAATGATCGCAGTCGCTATCGGGGCACCTTCCGGAAAGAACATACGCAAATAATGCGTTCCGTGGCGCGCAAAGCCGATAATCGTCACACCGACAAAAATCACCAGAGCCATCGCGAAAGTCACGATAATGTGGCTCGTGAAAGCAAAGCCGTGCGGGATCATACCAAGAAGGTTCCCGAACAGCACAAACATAAACAGCGTGAAAACAAACGGGAAATACTTGCGCCCGGCGGTTCCCACATTATCTTTGAGCATGTTGGCGACGAATTCATACATCACCTCGGCAGCGCCCTGCCAGCGACCTGGCACCAGTGCGCCACGACGCATGCTCATCGTCATAAATCCCGTTACGAGAACGGCTGCGATCACCATCCAAAGGGCGGAATTGGTGAAGGAAACATCAAAGCCACCTACCGAAAGATCGGCCAACGGCTTGATTTCAAACTGCTCTAGCGGTCCAGCCACCGTAATCCTCGCTCAATCTTGTCAGGCCAAGGATTATTCCTTGTCCCCCTGCTTGGGCTTCCCCATCGCGCGCCCAAGTCCAATGGCACTATCATAGCCTTTGGCTGCGCGATAGGCGTTAAGTCCCCCGGCACCTGCCCCAAGAATGACAAAAAGGACAAGCAACAAAGGCATCGTATTAAAAAACCGGTCCAGTCCCCAACCAATCAGCAACCCGACAACAACAGCAGCGATCATTTCCGCTGATATCCGCATGCCGAGCGCCATGCCCGCCGATGAACTTTTCCGGCCTCCCGAAACCGGGCCTCGCTTTTCTTCACGCCGCCCGGCAACTGCCGTTAATTTGCGATCCAGTTCGGCTAACGAAGCGCGATCTTTTTCTTCGCTCATCGTAACGAACTCCGCTGTAACAGCCTTGCTGGCAACACAAGGAAAGGCGCGGGCAACATACTTAGCCCCCCATAGGCTGTCAAGCCGTAAAACCCGGATGCTCGCAGCATGGAAAACCCCACTTAACAAATTGAAAAATAACAATTTTTAACAAAAAACAGCCCTAACACCCTCTCAGGTGTGTTCGGGATCACTCTTGCTACACCCATGCCCGGAAACAACCCTCACCACCTTGCAACCGGCGGTTTCCCTAGGTTAGAGGACATGAATTGGCGTATTTCAGGCCCTGTTCACCCTAACTGGTTAAATCAAGCTCATGCTGTTCTTTTTGCGAATAAACTTCGGCCTGACGCAAATCAACCGATACCAGCGACGATACACCCCGTTCTGCCATCGTCACACCAAATAAACGATTCATCCGGGCCATCGTCATGCGATGATGGGTAATCACCATGAATCGCGTATTTGCATGACGGCCAATTGCCTCAAGCAACCGGCAAAAACGGTCTACGTTGGCATCATCAAGCGGGGCATCAACTTCGTCCAGCACGCAAATAGGGGCCGGGTTGGTCATAAACACGGCAAACAGCAACGCCATTGCGGTCAGGGCCTGTTCGCCGCCTGACAGCAATGAAAGATGCTGCAATTTTTTACCCGGCGGCGATGCCATGATTTCGAGGCCTGCATTTAACGGATCATCGGCATCGGTCAGCATCAAATGCGCGTGCCCACCGCCAAACAAACGGACGAACAATTGCTGGAAGTGCTTGTCGACCTCCTCAAACGCCTTGTTAAGGCGCTGACGGGCTTCCCGGTTAAGCTGGTTAATGCCATTGCGTAACTTGTCGATGGCGGCCAGCAAATCGTCGCGCTCGGTGACCAGGGTATTTTTCTGTTCTTCCATTTCGGCCAGCTCGACCTCGGCACGCAAATTAACTGCGCCAAGGTTTTCGCGTTCACGCGACTGGCGGCCAAGCCGGGCTTCAATATCGTTTTCAGCAGGCAGGTCTTCGTTCTGGTCCAGCATGGCAAGCTCGGCCAACTGGTCAGGCGTTGCATTCACCCGTTCGCGAATACGTTCGATCAAATCGCGGCGGTGTTGTTCGGCCTGCTCCAGCAACGCCTCGCACCGCACCCGGCCTTCTCGGGCATCGGCCAGTTTTTGTTCCGCATCTTTCAAATGCTGGTCGGCTTCGCGCTGGGCGGTTTCGGCATTTACCAGGGCGTCGGCACTGTCCTTGCGGGTTTGCTCGGCAAAGGCAATACGGTCGGTCAAAATAGCGCGGCGTTCCTCGATCTCGTCGGGCCGCAGCTCCAGTTCTTCCAGTTCCATTTGCGCTTCTTCCTGGCGTTCGCGCAATTGGGCTACACGGTCACCCGCGCCCGATGCCCGCTCGTTCCAGGTGGCAATTTCATTTTCCACAAATTCCAGCCGCTTGCGCCGCCCCGACATATCGCGCTGCATCCGCTCAAGCTGGCTTCTGGCTTCCATCTGATCGGCGCGCGCATCGGAAAGATCAGCGCGCTTTTCATTTAGCGCGGCCTTAATTTCAATCAACCCTTCACTGCTTTCCTGCGGGGTTGCGGCAAGCTCTTCCTGCTCGGCGATCAGTTCATCAAGATCCTGACGGGTGCGGTTAACCACCTCTTCCGCGCTTTGCAACCGCCCTTCAATGGCACTGGCATCGCGTTTGATGTTGGCAATTTCTTCACGCGCCCGCGCAAGCTGGCTGTCGGCTTTGCGCGCCGCACGGTGGGCTTCCTGTTCGGCACTACGGGCTTCGGTAATCTGGTCGTTCAGGCGTTCCACATTTTCACGTGCCGTTTCGGCCCGTTCCATGCTTTCCTCGACCACATCGTTCATTTCATCGCGTTCGGCGCGCAATTCTTCCAGCCGGTTCCGCTGGCGCAGACGGGCTGCCGCCGCCAGTTCCGCCCCGGCCAAAATGCGATAGCCATCCCACCGCCACAATGCACCATCACGCGATACCAGCCGCTGCCCGGTTTTCAAATCCTTGCACAGCCAGTTCCCCGTGGAGTCGTCTTCAACAACGCCAATTTGCCATAAACGCCGGTTTAACAATGCCGGTGCCTGGACAAATTTTGCCAGGGCCTGAACATTATCAGGCAAAGCCGGGTCATCGGGCAAGGGGTCAACCCCGGCCCAATGGGTTGGGGATTCGATGGCATCAGGCGCATCAAGGTCTTCACCAAGGGCCGCTGCCACCGCCAATTCCAACCCGCCCTGTACCGTGATCTGTTCGATCATCGGGGTATATTCATCATCCGCGCTGGTTTTAACCAGACTTTCCAAACCATCAATTTCCGCGATCAGGCGGGTTTTACGCGCCTCAACATCACGCTGGGCATCGCGGGCGTCATTTTCGGCAATTTTGGCGGCATCTTCACGGTCATGTAACTCTGCCAGGCGCATTTCGGCGTCTTCAATCGCCATTTTGCGCTGCTCAACCGTTTCCTCGCATTCTTCCAATGCCATTTCGGCATCTTCAAGGGCATCACTAAAATCGGCCTCGACCCGAATATCATCAAGTTTCGCGACCGCTTCGTCATAACGATCCGTCAAACGAATACGTCGCGCGCCCAGTTCCGACAGGCGCTGCTGAACTGATTTTAACCGTGCATCCTCGGCGGCGGCCCGGGTGGTCAAATCATCAACTGCAGTTTCAAGTTCTTCGACCCGCAAGGCTTTTTCAGCAGCACGTTCACGGGCATCGTCGAGTTCGTCATCCTCGCCGCCCTGGGCTTCGCTTAAATCCTCGCGTTCACGTTTCAGCTTGTCCAATGCCCCCTGGGCATCATTGGCCAATTCCGCCTCGCGCGATAAATCGGCGTCAATTTGCTGAACACGGGCGCGCAATTGCGCCATCTGCGTTTCAATTTGCTGTTTGTCCTTATCCAGTCCTTCGCGCTCGATCATCAGGCGCTGCAAGGCAGCACTGGCTTCGGCTTCCTGCTTGCGCAAATCGGGCAGACTGGCGGCAATATGGGCTTGCCCGGTGGTCGCACGGGTGACTTCGGCGGTTAAATCGCGAACGGCAGATTCCCCGGTCACCAGCAACTCGCGGGCATCCTGCTGGCGTTTCGCCGCTTCCTGCCAGCGAATATGAAACAGCAGGGCTTCGGTCTGGCGAATACTTTCGCTAAGTTTGCGATAACGTTGGGCCTGCCGGGCCTGTTTTTGCAGTGATGAAATCTGGCTATCAAGGGTAACCAAAACATCTTCAAGACGTTCAAGGTTCTGATCGGCACTTTTCAGGCGTAACTCGGCCTCGTGACGGCGCGAATGCAGGCCGGTAATCCCGGCGGCTTCTTCCAGCACCAGGCGGCGCTGCGATGGTTTGGCCCCGATCAGCGCACCAATTTTGCCCTGCGACACCATGGCATTGGACCGCGCGCCGGTTGCCGCATCGGCAAACAGCAACTGCACATCGCGCGCGCGCACATCCTTGCCATTCACCTTGTAGTTAGAGCCACCACCCCGTTCGATACGGCGCACGACTTCAAGTTCTTCATGATCATTAAACATCGCAGGCGCACGACGTTCGGCGTTATCAAGCACCACCGCCACTTCGGCCACATTGCGCGCCGGGCGGGTGGATGTGCCGCCAAAAATAACGTCGGACATATCCGAGCCGCGCATTTGCTTGGCCGATGTTTCGCCCATCACCCAGCGCAGGGCTTCAACCAGATTGGATTTGCCACAACCATTCGGGCCGACAACACCTGTCAGCCCGTCTTCAACCAGCAATTCGGTTGAATCGACGAAGGATTTAAACCCCGTCAGTCGTAGCGACTTGAATTGGACCAATCAGTTCCCCTGGCCGATACAGGCCCGTGTGTTTTACCGGCGCATTCCATAACGCGCCGGTAAATCATGTTTCAATCTTTTATCACAGTTCGCCATAAGGCGACCTTATGGCGAACTGACCAGGCACGACAACGCCGCGCAACATATATAACGATGACCGGCCAGATACCGCATTGATTGGCTTCAATCAATGCCACCTGGTTTTAGTTGGTCAGATCATCAACCTTGTCGGCAAAGAATTTCAAATCCTTTTCACCGGAATAGGTTTTACCATCAATCAGGAAAGTCGGCGTTGCGTTAACGTTGTATTTCTGTTCCGCTTCCAGGCGCGACCCGACAATACCGTTAATCAGTTCTTCGTCGGCCAGACATTTGTCAACCGTTTCACCATCCATACCGGCAAACCGTGCAACCTGTTTGATGCCTTCTATCGGATCGTTACTACGCGCCCAGGTCAGCTGCGATTTAAACAGCAATTCCAGCACGCCAAAATAACGGTCATCGCCCGAGCATTGCGCCACGGCAGAGGCCCGTACCGCAACCCCGTCCAACGGGTAATCACGATAGATCCATTTTACTTTGCCGGTATCGATCAATTCTTTTTTGACCTCGGGAAATACCTCGTTGGCAAATCGTGCGCAGTGCGGGCAGGTGAAGGATGCATATTCAACAATCGTCACCGGCGCGTCTTCTGCACCCATTACATGTTCTTTGTATTCGGTGGCATGTGCCCCCTGGGCAGTCAGTGCCGCCAGAGAAACACCAACCACTGCAACAAGGTATTTAAACGGCTTAAGCAAGGAAACCTCCGATAAAACAAACTTTTGCGATTACAAGCCGGTTGCGGGCGTTAAGTCAACACAGCCCCCAAAGTTGCTGTTGAACCAACGAGTCGCAAACATCACCCGCAAATGGGGCAAATCCGTGTTAAACTTTTGCAGGGAAATGATTCGACAAAAGCTGACACCCGATGCACATCGCACACATATCAGCAGCGGGGAAATTCAACCCAAAGGCCGCAACATTGCGTCTCTGGTCATTTTTTTCCCGCCCCGCTAACATGACGACCCAAACGCAATAGCACTTCCCGCAGGGCCGGGTCTTCGATTTCATTGATCACTTTTTCGCTATCCTGGCGAATGGGGCCTTCGGGCACGTTAACCGGGCGACGTACCCGGGCTTCGGGCCGGGAAATATCACCCTGCATCATTTTAATGCGTTCCACCGCCCGATAGCCAAAATAGGTATTCACGCGGTCAATGATTTGCGGCATCCGGTGCTGCAATTCCAGCGCCATTGGCCCCGATACCCGCACCATCAGGGTGCCACCGCCAGCATTTTCACCCCGCGGCGGGCTATAGCGCACCGGAATCGTACAATCTTCCAGTGCCGGGCCAACAATTTCGCCCCAGTGCAAAAGAATTTCGGCCTGAAAAAAGCCGCGTTTGCGTACCAGTGGGCGGGTCAGGTTTGATAAAATAGGTGCCACATTGCGCAATCCGGCGCGCCGGTCCTTATACCCCATCGGCGTAATGTTCTGGCGTTTCTTAACCGCGTTTTTTGCCCCCACACGCGTGCCCCCCTGATCCGTGCCAGATGCGCCAAACGTATTACTGCTATCTTTTCTCTTGCTCATCGCGGCTTCTTCCGTAGGGTTCGCAGCAACTTTATCGCCGCTTTCGCCAATTTGCTTAACATATCACGGAAACGCCGTGCATTTCACTGACCAAGACATCACCACACTGCGTCGCACCATGCTTGACTGGTATGATCGCCATCATCGCACCTTGCCGTGGCGCTCGGAACCGGGGGATTTGCCCAATCCCTATCACGTGTGGCTTTCCGAAATCATGCTTCAGCAAACCACCGTGATTACAGTGGGGCCGTATTTTGCTGCCTTTCTGGCCCGCTGGCCAACGGTGACCGACCTTGCCAACGCCGAACTTGATGACGTTTTACACGCCTGGCAAGGATTGGGATATTACGCCCGGGCGCGTAATTTGCACAAATGCGCCAAGGTGGTTGCCAGTGAATATCAGGGGCATTTCCCCGATACCGAAGAAGGCCTGTTAAAACTGCCCGGTATTGGCCCCTATACGGCTGCGGCCGTGTCGGCGATTGCCTTTAACCGGCCATCCAGCCCGGTAGACGGCAATATTGAACGGGTAATTTCACGGTTATTTGCCCTGGAAACACCACTTCCCGACGTTAAGCCTGAAATTAAGGAAAAAACTGCCACCCTGACACCGCCGGACCGCCCCGGCGATTACGCCCAGGCGTTAATGGACCTTGGCGCCACGATTTGCACACCGCGCAACCCGGCCTGCGGCATATGCCCGTGGCAGGCATTTTGTGAAGGGCGCAAAACCGGCATTGCCCCGGATCTTCCCAAAAAGCGCAAAAAACCGGCCAAACCCACCCGGGTTGGATATGCCTTTTGGGTTCAACGTGACGATGGCAAAATCCTTATCCGTCGCCGCCCCGAAACCGGCTTGCTGGGCGGTCTGTATGAAGTGCCCGGCAGCGAATGGCGCGCCATTGACACACCCGACACACTGATGCGCGACCAGGCCCCGCTAACCGCCACCTGGCGCGAATTAAGCGGCACAGTCGGGCATACTTTTACCCATTTTCATCTTGATATCACCATTCTCGCAACCCGGTTTGACAACAGCACAGCGATTGAACCCGATGGTGTCTGGACCAGCATTGACGGACTGGCTGATTTTGCCTTGCCCACCGTGATGAAAAAAATCGTCCGCCATGCGTTAACGCACCTGTAAAAAAACGGATTGAAACCAAAGGCCGGTTTCAATCCGTTTCAAGGCGATATTTCCCGCAACAAAAAGGCCCGCAAACGGATGCGGGCCTTAATATCAAAGCAAGTACAGGCAAAAATCAGGCGGTGATATCAACGATCTGGCCACGCCCAGTGCTTTCAAGCGGTTTTGACTGCGCTTCCTGGGCCTGTGCGGCCTGCTCGACGCGCTGTGCAGGCGGGGCCTGCAAATCATTTCCACCCGTTTCGGCGATCGGGGCAGCGGCCTGCTGAATCTGCACGGGATTGGGTACAGGAGTTGCACCATAACCACCAATCTGCATGATATTCTCCGATCTGCTAAACCTATCAACCCCTGATATATAGCAGAAACCACCGCAAAACAGAAAGACCGAAACGCGCAATGCTGCGTTTCGGTCTTCACATTTCTGTCAGAACAACTGCTTTTTCGGCCCGAAAACCAAAAAATCAGGCTGACATCTGGCCCATTTCCTTGCGCAACTGACTGCGCAAATTATCAATCGAAACCAAACGCCCATCACATTTGTAATGCCAGTAAGTCCATCCATTACAAGCCTGTGCGCCCTGCACCTGGGCCCCAACCTGATGGATCGATCCTGCCGCATCCTTATGCGCAATCGATCCGTCAGCCCGGACAAGTGCCGCCACATTGCCGCGGTTATCATAAATTTTCTCGCCCGGCGCCAAAAGGCCCCGTTCGATCACCGCGCCAAACGGAATACGTGGCAAAGACCGCTTTGACTCGGTCAGTTCCAGGCTTTCCCCATCCAGCATCTGGACCTTGGCAATACGTTCACGCGCTGCCTTGGCATAGTCTTCTTCGCGTTCCAGACCAATAAAATGGCGCCCCAAACGGCGGGCTGCCGCACCCGTCGTGCCGGTGCCAAAAAACGGATCAAGCACAACGTCACCCTGGCGGGTGGTTGCCATTAACACACGCTGCAACAATGCCTCGGGTTTCTGGGTCGGGTGAACCTTTTTACCCTTGTCATCCTTCAGGCGTTCCCCGCCCGAACAAATCGGCAGCAACCAGTCGGACCGCATTTGCAGGCCTTCATTTAACTGCTTCATGGCTTCGTAGTTAAACGTAATGGCCTTTTGCTCGGCATTTTTGGAACACCACAGCAATGTTTCATGCGCATTGCAAAAACGTTTGCCCCGGAAATTGGGCATCGGGTTGGTTTTGCGCCAAACAATATCGTTCAGCACCCAATAACCGATATCCTGCATCACCGTGCCAACACGGTAAATATTGTGATAGGAACCAATCACCCAGATCGCACCGGTGTCTTTAAGCACACGCCGTGCTGCGTTCAGCCAGTCCCGACTGAACTCGTCGTAATGGCGGAAACTCTCGAATTGGTCCCAATGATCGTCCACTGCATCAACCTTGGTATTGTTGGGACGCAGCAGATCACCACCCAGCTGTAAATTATAGGGCGGATCGGCAAAGATCAGATCAACCGATTTTTCCGGCAGGCTGTTCATCAGTTCGATGCAGTCGCCTACCAAAACCTGATCAAGCGGTAAAGTTTGCTTCTTTGTCATAATGCCTTCACGGTTCCCCCTTGAAACTTGAGGAAATCATGAGCGCAAAAAGTTAACAGACTCCGAAAATTATTGCGGAGTCGCGATACTTTGAATGGAATTTCAGTTGTTTAGACAATCTTAACTGATAACCGTCAAAAGACTGGGGAATTTTGCTGATCAAAGCCGATTCGCCAGACTGGAATCCGCAAATTAAGAAAAATCAGGCTGCGACGCGAAAAACCAGCAAATGTGCAGAGTCCCGTTGCGTTGCAAAATATTTGGGCCAATTATTTGGCAATTTTTCTTCTCTAGCCGCGAATTGCGGCAAAAATCGGAATTTGAAACAAGGAAACCAGATGTTTTACGAACCGGGAAAGACCGCTCACAATCTTCCGCATGATCCGTTCAAGGCCTGCGTTGTGCCCCGCCCCATCGGCTGGATATCGACATTAAGCCCCGAAGGCCACGCCAACCTTGCACCCTATTCATTTTTCAATGCGGTTTGCGGCAATCCGCCAATGGTGATGTTTGGTGCCAGTGGCGCATCCCGCGACAGTGCCGCCAATGCCCGCGCGACCGGCGAATTTGTAGCAGCCATCACGCCAAAATCCATGTTGCGTGAAATTAACCTGTGTTCGGCCCCGCTTCGCGCCGATCAGGATGAATTTGACCATGCCGGACTGGAAAAACTGCCCGCCTCTGTTGTTAAACCGCACCTGATCAAGGGGGTACCGGTTCATATGGAATGCAAGGTTTTCCAGATTGTGGACCTGCCCAGCCCCAACCCGGAAAAACCCAACACCATGGTTATTGGCACGGTGGTTGGCATTCATATTGACGATACGGTTATCGTAAACGGCATGGTCGATATTACCCTGTTTGAGCCCCTTACCCGCCTTGGCTATCAGGAATACGCCACCATTTCGGAAACCTTTACCGTCCGTCGCGAGGATTTCTGGTAAACCGGCACCTGTTGTCAGCGAGAGCCAATGTTTCGGTGGGGTATGAATATTTGCTGCTTTTACCGACCTGAAAAGCGCGGTAAAAGCAGCCCATGACAGACATTTTTTCCGCACCCGACGGCATCGATGCCGTAATCGAACCCATGAACGCCACCGGTTATCTGGCCGCCGTGGGGTTCGAGGAACAATTGCGCCAGGAACTGGGCGACGTGATCGAAACCCACGACCGGTTAATGTTTGCACCCGGCCCCGAAAGACGGGTGTTCTGGGCGCAAAATGTGTGGCGCAACCCGGTTCGTATTGCCATTCCCTCGATCAAGGGGGCGGCCAAAATTTTGCGCTTTAACCAGCGCAACTGGGCCATGTTCAAGTTTGACCATTTTTCACGTGCCAAACTGATCGAAGCAAACCTGCCCCATGTGTCGGCCAAACGGCAGGTTTTTGGCGACAATGCCCCGACGGCGCCATTAGGGTCCTGGGCGCTGGTCGACCCTGATACAATCATTGCCGCCATGGATTGTTCCAGCCCGTGGAAAAACGGCGAAATCGAATTTGAAGAAGACAAAACCACGCCGCCCAACCGCGCCTATCTGAAACTGTGGGAAGCCTTCACCCGGTTGGGCATCATGCCGCAAGCAGGTGACATGACGATGGATCTGGGCGGTAGCCCGGGTGGCTGGACCTGGGTTTTGCACGAAACCGGTGCGTCGGTTATTTCGGTGGACAAAGCCAAACTGGACCCGCGCATTGGCACCTTGCCCCGGGTTGATTTCCGTCAGGAAAGTGCGTTTGGGCTGGAGCCGGAAAAGATCGGTCATATCGACTGGTTATGTTCGGATGTAATCTGTTACCCGGATCGTCTGTTTCGGCTGGTTAACCAGTGGATGGATGCAGGCATGGCCACCAACTTTATCTGCACCATCAAAATGCAGGGCGATACCGACCACGCCGCTGTTACACAGTTTGCCGATATCCCCGGATCAAAGGTAGTGCATTTGTATAACAACAAACACGAACTGACCTGGATGAAAGTGCCCGGCATTACTGACCAATAATCGCCCGGCGATACGGCCCGCCGGGCAATACCGGCCAACATTTAAAACGCGGATCGTTTAATGGTGACAATCCGCTTTTTATATTGCGGGAATGGTGCCATTAATCATCGTGATCAAATGCCGGAATGGATGTATCAAGCGGGTAATAATCGCCCTTGAACGCGCAAAAAATTTGCGATTTGGTTTTAATACCCGACGGACCATCCAGCGTTCCCGGCGTCAGGGCAATGTTTTTAGACCGAACTACCCGCCAGAACAGCGCCGATCCACATTCCTTGCAAAACCCGCGGTCAGTTTTTTCCGACAAACGATACCAGCGCAATCCTTCATCGGCGGTCAACTGCAATTCGTCCTTATTGACCGAGGCATAGGCACTGACATGCCCGTGCAGCTTGGCGCATAAATGGCAATGGCACAGCGTCGCATCCTCTATGTCACCATGCACCTGATAACGTACTGCGCCGCAATGGCACCCACCGTGATGCTGTGCCGTACCGGTATCAACGCTTGTCCGTTCCTGCTGGTCATTATCAGTCATGGTTACTATCCTTTGTCGCGCGAAACACAGTCAGATGAAAACAGCTATTGCCACGTTATGATGCTGCACCTTAAGCCCATATTCAGGGCAAAAAACAGGCAGTCGCAAGGCGATGCCGGATCATTCCACAATACAGCCCGTCGTCAAGTATGTTGCAATAATGTTTGAGATTGCGCGCACACAGTCCTATTCTGCCGCGTTGGCGGGGGCAACAATGCGAACAACCCTTCACATGATGGGAAATTATGACCGATCTTTCTTATCACTATGATGTACTTGTCATTGGCAGTGGTGCAGCCGGGTTAAGCACCGCGCTTAAAGTTGCCCCGCATGTCAAGGTTGCCATTTTGTCCAAGGGCAAAGTTGACGAAGGTTCAACCAATTATGCGCAGGGTGGCATTGCCGCCGTGCTTGATGCCGCAGACAGCATCGAAAACCATGTCGAAGACACCCTGAATGCCGGGGCCGGTTTGTGCAAACGCGAAACTGTTGAATTTGTTGCCCAAAATGCACCCGCCGCGATTAAATGGCTGGATGAACTGGGCATTGATTTAACCCGCGACCCCGAAGGTGGCAATGATCAGCCCTTTCACTTGACGCGCGAAGGCGGGCACAGCCACCGCCGCATTGTCCATGCCGCCGATGCCACGGGCCGTGCGGTACAAACGACCTTGCAAAAACAGGCGATTGACCACCCCAACATTGATATTTTTGAAAACTACCTGGCGATTGACCTGGTTACCGACCGCAAGCTGGGGGGCGAAGGCCGCCGCTGTGTCGGGGCCTATGCGCTGGATTTAAAATCGGGCCGGGTGAAAAGTTTTAATGCCCGAACCGTGGTACTGGCCACCGGTGGGGCCAGCAAGGTGTACCGGTTCACATCCAACCCCGATGGGTCCACCGGCGATGGCATTGCCATGGCATGGCGGGCCGGTTGCCGGGTAATGAATATGGAATTTAGCCAGTTTCACCCTACCTGCCTGTATCATCCGCAGGCCAAATCGTTTCTGATTTCCGAAGCAGTACGCGGCGAAGGCGGCAAATTGCTGTTGCCCGACGGCACCCGTTTCATGGACCGGTTTGACGAACGCGGCGAACTGGCCCCGCGCGACATTGTGGCCCGCGCGATTGACCACGAAATGAAACGTCTGGGCAGCGATTGTGTTTATCTGGATATTTCACACAAGGGGGCGGATTTTATCCGCGAGCATTTCCCGACGATTTACGAAACCTGCCTGGGTTTTGGCATTGATATGACCCGCGAACCGATCCCGGTGGTGCCTGCTGCCCATTATACCTGCGGCGGTATTTTGACCGACCTTCGCGGACGAACCGATTTGACCGGCCTTTATGCCATTGGCGAATGTGCCGGCACCGGCCTGCATGGGGCCAACCGGCTGGCATCCAATTCATTGCTGGAATGCCTGGTATTTGGCGAAGCCGCATCGCGCGACATTATCGAGGCCCTGCCCGTTGATGACCGCTTTACAGATTTGCCGCCGTGGGATGAAACCGGCATTACCGATTCTGACGAAGAAGTCATCGTTGCCCATAACTGGGAACAGTTGCGCAACGTGATGTGGGATTTTGTCGGTATTGTTCGCACCACAAAACGTCTGCAACGCGCCCAGCACCGTATTGATTTGCTGCTGTCTGAAATTGACGAATATTACGGCAATTTCCGCGTTAGCAACGATTTGCTGGAATTGCGCAACCTGTCGGTGGTGGCAAAGCTGATCATTCAGTCTGCCCTGTGGCGCCGCGAAAGCCGGGGCCTGCATTACACCACCGATTACCCCGAACGCGATGATACCGGCGCCCCGCGCCAAACCATTCAGGTGCCCGAAAACTTTGCCGGTCGCTGGGTGGTTTCGGGACAATGGAAAAGCTGATCACAATATAACGGATCCTTCACCACCATGACGTCATCCAACGCCAACAATAACGCGATTGCCCAACAGCCGATGACGGGCACGCTTTGCGGCATCGCCCGCAAAGCCGCCCCTTATGCCAAAATGGAAACCCTGGACCTGATTTCGGTATCGGTGGAACTGGGGCTGGATGGCGATCATCGTGGTAAATTAAAAAAGCGCAAGGTCACTGTAATGGCCAGGGAAGACTGGCAGGCCGCCTGTGCCGATATTGACCGGCCCGACCTGGACTGGACAGTAAGGCGGGCAAACCTGCTGGTTTCCGATTTTTCCCTGCCGCGACATGTTGGTGCCCGTTTTGCCATTGGCGATCTCGTTTTAGAGGTATCTGGCGAAACCGACCCGTGCAAACGCATGGAAGAAGCCGCACCCGGCCTTGAAAATGCCCTGCGACCTGAATGGCGGGGCGGGGTTACCTGCCGTGTCATTACCGGGGCGGAAATTGCCATTGGTGCGCCTGTACGTTTGCTAAACGAACAATAAGCGCCACAACAAATGCTTACGTAAAATTTGACGGTGAACTACCACCATTCACCGCCCCCCAAAGCAACCATTGCTTTAATTGCGATGGCGAAAAATCAAACAGCGCATCAAGGCCCGTATAGGGATCACCGGCAATTTTCAATATCCGGGCAAATGCAGGTTCGGTTTTAACCCCGGCCTGTTTGAGGGCAATAATCCGGTTGTGAAACTCCGCATCCAGCATATCGAGAATACGGGCTTCAACCACCATATGGCGAAACCCGTACTGGTGGTGTGCCGGTTTGTTGGTGGCAAAAATTTCCACCTGTTCGGGCTTTTGGTTCGGGCACGAGATCATAAACTGCACCACCACCGCTGCGCCCACATGGCGGGTTGCCGCACGGTTATAAATGTGAAAACCGTCAAAATGTGAAAATCTGCCGGTGCAAACAGTGGCAAAGCCGTTCAAATCATCGGTATTGACCAAAATATCAATGTCAGACGCAGGCAAACCCAGCCCCAACGGGATTGTCCCGGCAATGCAGGCCCCATACCCCGATAAGACCGGCCAAACGCCGCCATCAACAAGCCCTGCTGCGCAATTTTGCCCCCGCAACCCTGCCTGTGCGCGTTGCAAGCCCTGTAATCGGGTAAAATCCTGCGCGCGCAGCCCTGTCTGCCACCCCGTAATCATCTTTTTCCTGCGCCAGCTAAAACACCACCACCATGTTACCACACATGCAGATAGCAATAAAAAAGTGGGCCCGCAATTTTGCAGCCCCGCCCTTTGTTCAGGCCATAAATGTATGGCCTTGCCTATTTGGGTTTTGTTGCGGCCTCGGTGGCACCGGCATGGGCCAAAATTTCTTCGGCCTGGCGGATTTCCTGTTGTTGCGCCCACATTTCGCCATACAGGCCGTTTTGTTCCAGCAAATCATGGTGGCGGCCGCGTTCGGCCACCTTGCCATCGCGCAACACAATAATTTCGTCGGCATCGATCACGGTGGATAAACGGTGCGCAATAATCAGCGTGGTATGCCCGCGCGATACGTCGCGCAGGGCTTGCTGAATATCCTTTTCCGTTCGGGTATCAAGGGCTGACGTCGCTTCGTCGAAAATCATGATTTTCGGGCGTTTTAGCAACATCCGCGCAATCGAAACCCGCTGTTTTTCGCCGCCCGAAAGTTTCAGGCCACGTTCACCAACCATGGTTTTAAACCCGTCGGGCAAGCTATTGATGAAATCACGAATGCTGGCAAGGCTGGCAACATTGTCAATTTCGTCCTGCCCGGCACCGGGGCGACCATAGGCAACGTTATAGGCAATGGTATCGTTAAACAGCACGGTATCTTGCGGCACAATGCCAATGGAGCGGCGCAACGACCCTTGAGTCACATCGCGCACATCCTGCCCGTCAATGGTGATACGCCCGCTTGAGGCATCGTAAAAACGAAACATCAACCGGGTTAATGTTGATTTACCGGCACCACTGGGGCCAACCACAGCAACTGTCTTGCCTGCCGGCACCTCAAAGCTGACCCCTTTTAGAATTTGCCGGTCTTCGTTATAGGCAAAATGCA
Source organism: Thalassospira sp. NFXS8 (assembly GCF_040148805.1). Lineage (NCBI taxonomy): Bacteria > Pseudomonadati > Pseudomonadota > Alphaproteobacteria > Rhodospirillales > Thalassospiraceae > Thalassospira > Thalassospira sp. NFXS8. The sequence goes on from NZ_JAGEMF010000001.1 coordinate 1,840,278, forward strand.
CATCTTCAAACCGCACCGTGGCTTCCTGACACACAAGATCACGGGCACCGGGGCTATCTTCCACTTCCTTGCCAACATCAAGCAGGGAAAACATGCGTTCCATATCGGTCAGCGACTGTTTGATCTGGCGATAGACAAATCCCAAAAAGTTCAGCGGCATGTAAAGCTGTAACAGATAGGTATTTACCAGCACAAAATCGCCCACGGTCATATTGCCGTTTTTAACGCCATTTGCCGCCAGCAACATGTTTAAAACCAGGCCAACCGCAATAATTGCCCCCTGACCAATATTCAGCTTCGATAACGATTCCTGCGATTTGACGGCGGCAACTTCATATCCGCGCAAGGCATGGTCATAGCGCGATGATTCATGCGCTTCGTTATTGAAATATTTGACCGTTTCATAATTGATCAGGCTGTCAATCGCCTTGGTATTGGCTTCGTCGTCGCGCATGTTCATTTCGCGGCGATATTTCATCCGCCATTCGGTCACGATCAGGGTAAAGGCAATATAGATGATGATGGTCACAAACGTGATCAGCGCGAACCAGACATCATAAAGAACCCACAAAATGACCGACACCATCACGATCTCAAGCAGGGTCGGCAGGATGTTGAACAGCATGAAGGACAGCAAAAATTCAATGCCCTTCACCCCGCGTTCAATGGCACGCGACAGCCCGCCCATCTGACGGTCGAGATGAAAGCGCAACGATAACGCATGTAAATGTTCAAACACGCTTAGGGCCGAATTGCGAATGGCGCGCTGGGCAACCTTGGCAAAAACCGCATCGCGAATTTCACCAAAGGCCGAGGATAACACCCGAACCAGGCCATAGCCGATAATCAGACTGACCGGCACCGTCACCAAAGCCGCAACATCACCATTGGCAGCAGCCTTGCCCCCGCCCAGTGCATCAACAGCATATTTGTATAGAACCGGCACATACACATTGGCGACCTTCGCCCCGACCAGGAACAAAAGCGCGACCACAACGCGAATTTTCAGTTCCTTTTCGCCCTTGGGCCATAAATAGGGCAGAAAGGTTTTGATCACGCCCAGATCGGCGCGGGCCGACGATTCTTTTGCACCGGTTTTTTTCACGTCTTAATCCTTGTTGAACCCGTCCCCGATGTGGGCAATGCCGCAAAACGCCAGCACAATGAACCATTTCCCCAAACCCACCTTCCACAAATGGCCCGTATTAGGCAATTTGGCAAGCACATGAAGGGCAACATATTGTGTGAAACATCGAAACAACGGCCCTGCCTTAACACAAAAAGGGCATTTCCAGCCCAAGCCGGAAATGCCCCAACGTCAAAGCCAAAATTAAAACCAAAGTGGCCTGCTAGTTTGCCGCGCAATATAACCGGCGCTCGAACAGCCCGCTATCGCGAAAACGATACAGGGTTTTAACCGCCGCCAGAATAGCCAGATCAATAAGCGGTTCGACCAGCACAACCGTCATATAGGCCGCCCCAAAACTGGCAACATGGCCGACATTTTCCATGCCAAAGCCCTGACCATAAAAGGCCCAGAAACCAACCCAGCACACAATCCCGCCCTGATAGGACGTTGAAAGCACCAGCGCCTGCCAATATGAAACATCCTTATAGGCACGTTTGCGCGGAATAACCTTTTCCGCCAGCACACCCATTGCAAACAATGGCACCAGAAGCGTCGTCAGGTTCATGCCGTATTGCGGCAGATCGAACGGGGCAAAGAACACCCCCTGCACCAGCAAACCCAACGCCAGACCGATGGCCGCCGGGGCCGCGCCGAAAATCAGAAACAGGGTTGATCCCAAAATCAGATGAACTTCCGACACCCCGACCGGGTGATGGGGCAGTACCTCGAAAAAGAAAAAAACCAGCGCTGTGGTTATCAGGCTGCGCACCAGAAGCGAGCCAACACCATCGCGACGTGCGGTATCGACTGCCATTTTCATGGCCATCCCCACCGCACCGGTTGCTGTGGCATAGCTTAATGCGATTTTGGCGCCGTCAACGACGCCAGGTTCGATATGCATAATATAATCCTTTCTTGCACCCACCGTGCATGAACAGGCCAGTTTTACTGATCCTGTCAGTGACAAAAATTCGGGCAGGTCTCCTGACTTGTGCCGATTGTTGCCATTCCGTCTTCCCGGGGGTGAACCCCAGTGACATCAAGGAGGCAACCGGCACTTACAGTTGCGGGGGCAGTTATGGATTTGGCAGGTTGCCAGGCAAATTACCGCACCATATTCCCTATTATTCCCCATCAGTCACACCAATGAAGAAACCCGAAGCATCACGGTAACAGACGCGGCCCAGTACCGGTATGAAATATCACCCGCAAAAAGCGAAAATCCGACATAGTTTGGATCCGTAATAAACCGCAGCCGCAAACAGCACCAAGGTGATTGCAGTTGTATGCGGGGCGGACTATGTTGCTAATTTGTTGACGATTTTACAATTTAAGACCGCACCGCCCCAAACCAGCGGTGCCCACAAACGGAAACGGGACCATGACGGCACTTGCCAGCACTGAAAACCAGGACATTTCACACCTTATGCTTCGCATCGGCATTGCCGCACGCGATGCTGCCTTGATTCTGGCCCAGGTCCCGTCACAGCCAAAAATTGATGCCCTGAATTATGCCGCACGGCTGATCCGCGAAAATGCCGATAAAATTCTGGCTGCCAATGCGGTTGATATGGAAGGCGGGCGCAAAAAAGGCCTGACGGCCGCCCTGCTGGATCGGTTGGAACTTACCCCGGCCCGCGTTGAAGCGATGGCAAAGGGTGTTGAAGACGTTGCCAGACAAAACGATCCCGTTGGTCGCGAAATGGCACGCTGGACCCCGGAACATAACGGGCTGGATATTGCGCGCGTGTGTGTGCCGCTTGGTGTGATTGGCATCATTTATGAAAGCCGCCCCAACGTCACGGCCGATGCCGCCGCCATGTGCCTTAAATCGGGCAATGCCGCCATTTTGCGCGGCGGGTCGGAAAGCTTTAATTCGTCGCGCGCCATTTTTGATTGCATGAAACAGGGCGTGATCGAGGCTGGCCTGCCCGACGCCTGCATTCAAATGATCCCGGTGACCGACCGCGCGGCGGTTGGCGAAATGCTGAAACTGTCGGATTATATTGACGTGATTGTACCGCGCGGGGGCAAATCCCTGATCCAGCGCATCACCGATGAAAGCCGTATTCCGTTGTTCAAACATCTGGAAGGGCTGTGCCACACCTATATTCACGCCAGTGCCAACCCTGCCAAAATTAACGACATTGTGCTGAATGCCAAAATGCGCCGGGTGGGGGTTTGTGGCTCGACCGAAACCGTTTTAATTGATCGTGCCGTTATTGGCACTCTGTTACCCGCCCTTGCCGATGCCCTTGCCAAAGCAGGCTGTGAAATGCGTGGCGACGACACCGCCTGTGGTCTTGATGCCCGCATCAAACCGGCAACCGAGGCTGACTGGTCAACCGAATATCTTGATGCGATTGTGTCGATCAAAACCGTTGATGGCGTAAAAGATGCCATTCACCACATTAACCATTACGGGTCACACCACACCGATGCCATCCTGGCCGAAGACAGCGCCGCGACCGAGGCATTTTTAAACGGGGTGGATAGCGGCATTGTCATTGTCAATGCATCAACCCAGTTTGCCGATGGCGGCGAATTTGGCATGGGCGCGGAAATTGGCATTTCGACCGGCAAGTTGCATGCACGTGGCCCGGTCGGAGTCGAACAATTGACCAGCTATAAATATGTGGTGCGTGGCACCGGGCAAACCCGCCCGTGATGAGCGTTCGCATTCCGCGCCGTCACAATGCCCCACCCCGAGTCGGATTACTGGGCGGGTCTTTCAACCCCGCCCACGAGGGCCATTTGCATATTTCACTTGAAGCGTTAAAGCGATTGCATCTTGACGAAGTATGGTGGCTGGTATCGCCGCAAAACCCGCTAAAGTCCCGTCAGGGCATGGCCGGGCTGACGGAACGCTTTGATTCGGCACAAATGATTGCACAACATCCCCGCATTGTTGTTTCTGCAATTGAAACCCAGCTTGGCACCCGTTATACCGCCGACACACTTGCAGCCTTGCAACGCCGTTTTACCCAAACGCGTTTTGTCTGGCTGATGGGCGCTGACAATCTGGCACAATTTGATCGCTGGAAGTTCTGGGAAAAATTGATGTATTGCGCGCCCATTGCGGTTCTTGATCGCGAGGGTTATTCTAATAAAGCATTGCGTGGCACCGCAGCACAGCGTATGGAACGCTGGCGCATTGCCGCAGAAAAGGCAGGTTTGCTGGCCGATATGGAAACACCAGCTTGGGTTTACCTGCCGATACGGCGCCATCCGGCTTCCTCTACGGCGATTCGCGCCGAAGGCCGATGGCAGGTTTGACCTGTGGATGTTTTAATTTCCGCGTGATGGCGGCGAACATCCACCCTAAATTAAGGTGGCGACAATAATTACCGCGAAACAACGCCTGACACCGAGCGAGTTGCTTGCTCTTATTCAGGAAACACTGACGGACGACAAGGCCGAAGATCTTGTCACCATTAATCTTACCGACAAAACAGCCATGGCTGATTATATGATCATCGCATCAGGCTCCAGCTCGCGCCGGGTTGCCTCGATGGGGGAACATATTGTTGAAACCCTGAAAAGTTCAGGCCAGGGCCGTGCGCAGGCCGAGGGCACCGAACAGGGTGACTGGGTTCTGGTGGATGCGGGTGATGTGATCATTCATTTGTTCCGCCCCGAAGTTCGCGCCTTTTACAACATCGAACAGATGTGGGGCGTTGAAAACCCGGCCTTGAAACAACAAGCAGCCCGTCTGTACTGATTGGCTGCGCCTTGCTGTCGCCCGGCGCATTCCGCCGGGCCATCAGCCCTTTGCCGCTTGGGGCAACAGGCATCTGTAAATTTTTATCAGGGCTGCATATTTTAGCCCGATAGGAATTGGCGTTCGGGTTTCTGCGAACCTTCGACGAAATTTGTACGAAACATTACGCAAAACGCCGACAATCTTTTCCACCGAAATTTGCCATAAAACGAATGGGCGACCCCACATGCAAATCACCCTTGCCGCTGTAGGCCGCATCAAGGCAGGCCCGGAAAAGGATTTGTTCGACCATTACGTCGCCCGCCTGCGCTGGCCCTTTGCCCTGCGCGAGGTCGAGGAAAAGAAAAAACTGCCCGCCGCCCAGCTTAAGGCCCGCGAAGCAGAACTTTTACTGGCCGCCATCCCCGAAAATGCCTTTCTGATCGCGCTGGACGAACACGGACGCGAATATGGATCCATCGATTTTGCCAAAAAGCTTGAAGGCTGGATCGATCAGAATGGCGGCAATATTGCCTTTGCCATTGGGGGCGCCGACGGCCACGGTGATGCACTAAAAGCCCGCGCCAATGCCATGTGGTCACTGGGCAAGGCAACCTGGCCCCATATGCTGGTCCGCGCCCTGATCGCCGAACAGCTTTTTCGCGCCCACGCCATTCAAACCAACCATCCCTATCATCGCGAATAGTAAAAACCCACTCGTTAGTGGGGCATAAAAAATACTTATTCCCCAAATACTTGCGCGCCATATAAGCAAAGGCTAAACAGATCGCCTTTCTTAAACGCACAAGGGGGATTTGTGTTGTTCAAACAGCTTCGTATGGCTGCCGTTGTTGGCGCCATGCTATTTTTAGGCGCCTGTGCCGTTGGGCGTAGCGTCGTCGATATCAATGCGCCATCTTCGTCGCCCAACCCGCAAAACGGCACGGCTATTCGGTTGGTAAATGTTGTTGATAACCGCGAATTCCAGATCAAACCACGATCAGCCGATATCCCGTCGCTTTCTGATGCGAAAATCGACGATAGCAGCATCACCGAACGGGCCTATGCCCGCAAACGTGGTGGATTTGGCAAGGCTCTTGGCGATGTATTGTTGCCCGAAGGCGAAACTGTTGCCAATCAGGTAAAAGAAGCCATCACAACCGGTTTTCGCCGGGCCGGATACCGTGTTTTTGACCAGGACAGCACCGACATGGATGCCCAAACCGCTATTCCGGTTTCGGCAGATATCATCGAATTCTGGACATGGATGCAACCCGGCTTCTGGCAGCTTACCCTGCATAACCGCATCAAGGTTAAGCTGGAAGGCGATTTGCCAGCCTTAAAAGATGGCCTGACAGTGGAAAACCATTATCAGGACGGCATGCAAATGGTGCTGGATAATGACTGGCCCCTGACCGCCTCGCAGTCATTGGTCGAATTCGCCGACAAACTGCGTGATGACCTGACAAAACATCAAAATTAAGCATCACAAACAAAATGCCGATAGCCCTATATTCAGGGCTATCGGCACGTCATTATTGCCACAACGCGTTGGTCCTTGCCAGTCGGCATCCTTGCCAAAAGCCAACGAACTAAAGCGTTTTTCCCTTAAGACAGACAGTTTGCCAAAACAGCCCTGACAGGCACAAATCACCACCGCCCTGTCGCACCGCAACCGGGTTATTTCAGGCTATATTCCAGCCGGACAACACCGGACGGATAAATATGGGTCGCCACGGGGGATGGTTGTAAATGGCTGGTTTCCTTGTCAAACAGGGAAATCCCCTGACCCAGAACAACCGGGATGACAAACATGTCCAGTTTGTCGATCATATTGGCATACAAGAACTGATTGATCACGCTTGCCCCGCCAACAATCCAGACATCGCCGTTATCAAGCCGTTCATTGCGCAAGGCATCGGTCAGTTCCATCAGGCTTCCGCCAAAGGCAACCGTATTTTCCGGGGCATCATCGCCAAGTGGATGCGACGTTAAAACAACGGTACGCCGGTCCCCGTATGGCCATTCACCATACGACATGACCTGGTCAAACGTCCGGCGACCAATGATCAGCGTTCCCACCTCATCAAGGAATTTTTCAAAATTGAATTCTTGCGGGTCATAGTCGTCAAGCCAGTCGACCGCCCCGTTTGAACGGGCGACATAGCTATCAAGGCTGACCGCCACATAAATGCGGAACAGTTTTTCACTCATTATATTAACCCAACCAATCTGCCGGATTTTTCCGGTTTAATTTTAGTTTTAGTTTAACATTAGTTTCCCAACGCTACCGGCGATTGGTGGCGATAATCCGGCTGGAATAGGGTGATATCATCATCCAAAAACGCAAAACGCCCCAAAAGCCGACATCATCCGGCCTTCGAGGCGTCCATTGCGGCCATATTTGACCATATCAGCGACATTTTCGGGTGCAGAACCGCCTTTTATGACGGTGACAGTTCCCAAATCTGTTTAAAAAGCCATCGTCAGATCAACATTCAACAACGTTGACATTCACGGCCAGCCCCCCCTGGCTGGTTTCCTTGTATTTGCTTTGCATATCCGCCCCGGTTTGGCGCATGGTTTCGATCACACGGTCCAGCGATACGGTATGTTGTCCATCGCCCCGCAGGGCCAGCCGGGATGCGTTAATCGCCTTGACCGCCCCCATGGTGTTACGTTCAATGCACGGTACCTGTACCAAACCGCCAATCGGGTCACATGTCAGGCCCAAATTGTGTTCCATGCCAATTTCGGCGGCATTTTCAACCTGCTCCGGTGTGCCGCCCATCACGGCACACAATGCCCCTGCCGCCATCGAACAGGCTACGCCCACTTCCCCCTGGCACCCCACTTCGGCGGCTGAAATCGAGGCCCGTTTTTTATAAATCGAGCCAATAGCCGCCGCAGTTAGCAAAAATTCACGAATTTTTGTCTGGGTTACATTGGCGCAAAACCGTTCATAATATCGCAAAACAGCCGGAATCACCCCCGCCGCCCCATTGGTCGGCGCGGTCACAACCTTGCTGCCAGCCGCATTTTCCTCGTTCACGGCCAGGGCATACAGGTTCACCCAGTCGATCACGGTTAGCGGGTCTTTCAACCCGGCTTCGGGACGGTCCACCAGTTCGCGATACAGTTTATTGGCCCGACGCTTTACATTTAACCCGCCAGGTAAAATACCTGGTGTGGCGCAGCCGCGATCAATGCAGTTCATCATCGCGTTATAAACCCGGTCGACGAATTCATAGGTTTCATCGGCCGCGCGCCAGGATTTTTCATTTTCCATCATAATTTCAGCGATGGATAATCCCTGTTCCTTGCAAATCGACATCAATTCGTCGGCCGATGAGAAGGGATGCGGCAGGATAATGTTATCGCCGGAATATTCCGCCCCGCGGTCATCCCCTGAAACAATAAAACCGCCGCCAACCGAAAAATATTCCTGGCAATGCAGCTTTACCCCGTCACGGTCATAAGCCGTAATTCGCATCCCGTTAGGGTGCTGGGGCAGGCTTTCATCCATATGAAAAACCAGATTATTTTCAAAGTGAAAATCAATTTTCTGCTGGTCAAACAGCATCAGGCAGCTATCGCGTTTGATCGCATCAATCGTCGGACCAATTTGATCGGGATCGACCGAGCGCGGGCGTTGCCCGCACAGCCCCATTAAAACCGCCGTGTCCGTGGCGTGCCCTTTACCCGTCAGGGCCAACGACCCGTAAAGGTCAACAATTACGCTGCCGGTTTGGGGCAAAAGTTTACGGGCATCCATTTCCAGACAAAACCGGTAACCGGCCCGCATGGGGCCAACGGTATGCGAACTCGATGGTCCAATGCCGATGGTGTATAAATCGACAACAGAAAGATTAACGTCCTGGGGACGTTGCGTGGATGAATTGGGCATAGGCCTCCCTCGGCTCTGATCGCGTTATATTTTTCTGCAATATTTACTGCGATATCAACGAACCGGTGCCAGCCCCCTCTGTCCTTTGGGGCCAAATGGCCCCTACCTGAGATTGTGCGTTGAACGCCTGCGCGTCACAACTTCATCCTTCGGTGGAAAGACGGCCAAACAGCCGGCTTTCGCTCTCCAGAGCCTCAATCCGCAACGGTCCATGTGCCTGAGAGTGTTCGGGGCGAATTGCTCCTTCGGCGCCCGCCGGAACGTTGTCCGACCGGTCTCTCCCATTGCGGTGCGCGAGGTATCACCGTTTAACGGATTGATCGTACCTGTTTGACCCGAACCTTGTCAAAGAAGCGCTGACGCATTTGCGAAAATTTCATCCGGGGTGGCTGTTCAGGGCCATCTTTCATGATAAGTTACGTCAAGAATTTGCGTCAGATGGCGGAACCCACCGCGCCCGGCGCCGTTTTGACCTATGACTGGATCATCATTTACAGGTTTGTTTACTGGTAATTCAGTCTTTTATCCTAGAAGTGGGGTTATGACAGTGACTGTATCGAACGCCGCAAAGCGTCCCCGTCCGGTGGTGCTATGCATTCTGGATGGTTGGGGCTATCGCGAAGAAAGCGAAAACAATGCCGTTGCACTGGCCAATACGCCGGTGTGGGACGACCTGTATGCCCATAATCCAACCGGTTTCATGATGGCCTGTGGCCTGGATGTTGGCCTGCCCGAAGGGCAAATGGGCAATTCGGAAGTCGGCCACATGAATTTGGGTGCAGGCCGTGTTGTGATGCAGGAACTGCCCAAAATTGACGACGCCGTCAAAACCGGCAGCATTGCCGATACCGATGCCGTTAAAAAAGTTATTTCCAGCCTGAAAAAAAGCGGCGGCGTTTGCCACATTGCCGGGCTTTTGTCCGAAGGCGGGGTACATTCGCATCAGGCGCATATGGCCGCCCTTGCCAAAATCATTGCCGATGCCGGTATTACCGTTAAAATCCATGCCTATACCGATGGGCGTGATACCCCGCCGCGCAGTGCGGCCGGTTTTTTGAAAAAATTCCGCTCCCTGCTGGGCGATGCCGATGTTGAAATTGCCACCGTTACCGGTCGCTATTATTCGATGGATCGCGATAATCGCTGGGAACGGGTCAGCCAGGCCTATTTCGCGATGGTCGAGGGTAAAAATTACAACAAAGCCCAAAAAGCAAACACCGCTGAAGATGCCATTGCCAACGCCTATGATGCCGATACCAACGACGAGTTCATTTTGCCCACCGTCATTGGCGATTATGACGGCATGAAAGACGGCGACGGCCTTTTGATGACCAATTTCCGTGCCGACCGTGCGCGCGAAATTCTGGCAGCCCTGTGCGCCCCTGATTTTAACGGATTTGATCGCAAAACGCCGGTCAAATTTGCCGTTCAGACCGGAATGGTCGAATATTCGTCCAGCCATGCCGCCTATATGGATGCGATCTATCCGCCCAAAACCCTGCCCAACATTTTTGGCGAAGTGGTTTCCAATGCAGGCATGAAACAACTGCGCATTGCCGAAACTGAAAAATACCCGCATGTGTCGTTTTTCTTTAACGGCGGCGAAGAACAGGTTTATCCCGGCGAAGACCGCATTCTGGTGCCCTCGCCCAAAGTTGCGACCTATGATTTGCAACCCGAAATGTCGGCCCCCGAAGTGTGTGCCAAACTGGTTGCCGCGATTGAGGCCGAAACATACGACGCCATCATCGTTAATTTCGCCAACCCCGATATGGTCGGGCATAGCGGCATTTTGTCGGCCGCGATGAAAGCCGCCGAAGCCGTTGACGAATGTGTGGGCAAGGTTGTTGCGGCTGTTCGCAAGGTTGGGGGCGTTATGTTTATTACCGCCGACCATGGCAACTGTGAAACCATGGTTGACCCGGAAAGCGGCGAACCACACACCGCCCATACCCTTAACCCGGTGCCGACCATTCTGGTTAACGGGCCCAAGGGCGTTACCCTGCGCGATGGCCGCCTGGCCGACGTTGCGCCAACATTGTTGCAATTGCTGGGCCTGCCGCAACCGGCGGACATGACTGGCAAAACGCTGATCGAAGGTCTGAAACCCGATGCTGCGCTGCCCCCGGCAAGCTGATATTGGCAAATGGTTGATTGCTCCGGCTCTGGCCGCCTTTATGGTGACCGGTGCCGGAGCATTTTTTCCGTTAGGTGCAGAATCCCTGCGCAAGGTTGACTCACGCCTTGATGCGGTGCAAAGCCAGCTTTCAGAACAAAAAAAGCAGGAAGAATTCCTGTCGCGCAAATCACATGAATTGCTGACCGAAGAACAGGCCCTGCAATCTGAAGAAGTGTCGGTTGCTCGCCGGGTTCAGCAATATGAAAGCGAACTGACCGACATAGAAGACAAGCTGGTCGAACTTGAAAACCGTGAAAAAGACGCCACCACCGCGCTCGAAGACAAGGCCGGGCAATATGCCCGCATTTTAATGGCGCTGGAGCGGTTATCGACCACCCCGCCCGAAGCCCTGATTGCCCTGCCGCGCAGCCCGCAAGACACGTTACGATCCGCCATATTGTTAAAGGCTGCCCTGCCCGGTGTTGAACAGCACGCCAAGGATTTAAAACGGGAACTGGGCGAAATTACCGATTTGCGTGGCACCATCAAATCCCGGCGTAGCGAATTGGGCGATGTAACAGCAAAGCTGCGCGACGAACGCGAAAGCCTGTCGCGGTTGCTAGACGATAAACGCCAGTTACGCCAGGATACCGAGGACGAAGCCCGCGAAGCCGCCCGTGCGGTGCAAAAAATGGCCCTGGAAGCCAAAACGCTGGGCGAACTTCTTGCCAGTATTAAAAATCGTGCCGATGGTTTGCCATCACCGCGCGAAAAACCCGACTACGAACTGGTTAAAGACGCCCCCGATAGCGAAATTGATGGCGTGTTGCCATCATCACCCACCCAAACCGCATCATTGAACACACCGGCCGGTAATCGTAATACGGTCGCCAAAACCGCCGACGCGGTGAAAGAAGCGGCCGTTGCCAGCTCGATCACCGAGGCACGCGGCCATTTGCGGATGCCGGCGGCGGGCAAAATTGTAACACTTTTTGGTGAACGTAGCGTTCAAAGCGGCCTTCCTGGCGGTGCCCATGCCAAAGGAATCGAGATTGAAACCCGGCCCGAAGCGCAGGTTGTCTCGCCTTTTGATGGCAAAGTAGTGTTCGCCGGGCCGTTTCGGGGCTATGGCAGACTCTTGATTATCGAACACGGCGAAGGATACCATAGTCTTGTTGCGGGTTTTGATCGCCTGGACAGTGTGGTAGGACAATATGTACTGGCGGGTGAACCTGTTGGAACCATGGGCGAAAACAGGCCGAAACTGTATCTCGAAATGCGCCATGACGGCGAAGCGATCAATCCGCTTCCCTGGCTGGCATCACAAAACGGCAAGGTAAGCGGATGAAAAAGTCTCGATTGGTAGTATTTGCACTGGCGGCGGGCCTGAATTTCGGCCTTGCAGTGCCAGCTTTTGCGCAGTCTTCGACCCCCGGTGATACCCCGACATCATCAGCCGAAACCTATCGGCTTCTCAACCTTTTTGGCGACGTGTTTGAACAGGTCAAAGCCAAATATGTTGAACCGGTCGATGATAAAAAACTGATCGAAGCCGCCATTAACGGCATGCTAACCTCGCTTGACCCGCATTCATCCTATTTGAATATGGATAATTTCAAGGATATGCAGGTTGATACCCGCGGCGAATTTGGCGGGCTGGGCATCGAAGTCACCCAGGAAAACGGCTTTGTAAAAGTAATTTCGCCGATTTTTGATACCCCTGCCGAAAAAGCCGGGATCCAGCCGGGCGATTTTATCACCCATATCGATGGCAAATCGGTGCGCGGCCTGCCGCTGAACGATGCCGTCGACATGATGCGCGGCAAGGTCAATACCGACATCAAACTGACCATTGTGCGCAAGGGCGAACAGGCCCCGTTTGATGTCACGCTGACCCGTGCGGTCATCAAAATCCAGTCGGTGCGCCCGCAGGTGAAAAACGATGTCGGTTATATCCGCATCACGAAATTCAGCGAACAAACCTTTAGCGGCCTGCAACGCGCCATCGAAGACCAGCGCAAGGAAATCGGCCCGAAACTGAAAGGTTTCGTGATCGACCTTCGCAACAATCCCGGTGGTTTGCTTGACCAGGCGATTGCGGTTTCCGATGCCTTTTTAAACGAAGGCGAAATCGTTTCGACCCGTCCACGGGACACCAAAAACACCGAACGCTATACCGCCAAAGACGGCGACCTTGCCGACAACCTGCCAATTGTTGTTCTGATCAATGACGGGTCGGCATCAGCATCGGAAATTGTGGCTGGTGCCTTGCAGGATCATGGCCGGGCGATCATTATGGGCACGCGCAGCTTTGGCAAAGGGTCGGTACAAACCATTTTGCCGATGCCGGGCAATGTGGCCCTGCGCCTGACCACCGCACGTTATTATACCCCGTCTGGCCGTTCGATTCAGGAAGTCGGCATTGTGCCCGACATCATTGTTCCCCAGTCGAAGGTCGAAACCATCGAAACCGGCCAACGCCGGTCCGAAGCAGACCTGAATGGTGCCCTGCATAACGAGGATTCAACCACGGTTGACGCCGAAACCAAGGCAGACAAGCTCCGTCAGGACGCCGAAAAAGTAACCGAAGACGATTATCAGCTTGCCCGCGCACTTGATATGATCCGGGGCATTTCGCTTTATGGCAGCTTCAGATCAAAAAGCTGAAAGATCGTGACGGGAACAGGAAGAGACTGACCCGCAGTGATCGGTAAACTGTTCAAATTTCTGCGGCCCCGCCGCAAAACGGAATCCTCTGCAACCGATACGGATGACGATATGTTGTCCGACACGGTGGCGGAGGATGTTCCGTTTACAGAACTGCCCTACGATGAACAGTATCGCCTGTTGCCGTTACGCCCGCCGTCGCGGCGCTGGCGGCTGTCCAAATTTTTGTTACTGGTACTTTGGCTGTTGCCTTTTGGCGTTGCCACACTGGTGGCCCTGCCTATCATCGACCCTGAAACCGGCTGGCGGCTGTTCCATCTTGGCGGTCCAAAGGTAACCGATGCCATCCCCGGAACCGAACGTGAACTGCAAGATGAAATTGCCAAGGGCGTGCTTGATATCGAGGCCCGCAACCGCGCCGAAGACGAAGCACGCCGCAAGGCCGCAGAAACCCAGAATACAGCAAACCCGAATAACGCTGATCCCGATGCCATGGGGGACCTTCCACCCGGCATCGCCAGTTTAACCGGACAAGGCAATAACGGGGCTGCAAACGGTGAAGACATCGCCCCGGGAGGCCCGTCGCCCGAAGAATTGGCCGCCATGGCCGCAGAGGGTGATTTTGATGAAAAAATCGAAGCTGACCCGCTGCGCCCTGCGCCGATTCCCGGGTTGGACGAAGAAGGCAGTTTTGGCCGGGTGCCGCGCATTGCCGACGATGGCACAACGCCGGCCCAGGCCTATGCCCGACCCTTTACCCTGGAACCTGAACAGCCCTATGTCGCCGTGATTGTAACCGGACTGGGCCTGAATGCGGACCGCACCACCAAAGCAATTGAGGATTTGCCCTTAAACATTTCTCTGGGCCTGTCACCCTATGCCGATAACCTGCCCAAAACATTGGCCCGTGCCCGGCAAATGGGCCACGAAGTGTTTTTACAATTGCCGATGGAACCCGATGACTTCCCGTTATCGGACCCCGGCCCGCGTGCCTTGATGACCAGCCTGCCCGAAGGGGAAAATCTGGTGCGGCTGGAATGGTTACTGGCACGGTTTCCCGGATATGTCGGGGTGGTGGGGCATCTTGGGTCCAAATTTGCCAATCTTGACAGTTCCATTCGCCCGGTTATTGATTTTCTTGATAAAACCGGGCTGATGTATATTGATGGTAGCAATACAGGCATGGTCAGCTTGGCAGCCCAGCTTGCTGCCAATGCTGAAGAAGCCAATGCCATTGTTGATTTTAACATTGATACCGTGCCCAGCCGCCGTGCGATTGATGCCCAGTTAAGCGCACTGACGAACAAGGCAAAAACGGATGGTTTTGCCATTGGCCTTGCCCAGTCCTACCCGGTAACAATTCAGCGGTTGCGCAACTGGGCGCAACGACTGGACCGCCAGGGAGTTAAACTTGCACCGGTTTCTGCCCTTGCCAGCAAACAGGTCAAACCGCAATCGCCACAGGAAGCCGCTGCTGCCCAACGCATGAATGAAACAACTGAAAATGCGAAAAAGGGCAGTTCTTCGCCAAATGCTGACGCCACCGAAGAAACCATCGAGGGTAACTGATCTGCCATGTCCAAAGACCCCGCCAAAAAAACCAAAGCAGACAAGAAAAAAAAATCCAGAAAAATAAAGACGGATTCCCTGCCGCTTCCCCTTGATGCCGGTCAGTCCAGTGACAGCGACGCCCCGGGCAGCGACCTTCCCTATCGGCCCTGTGTTGGCGTTGCCCTGTTTAATGAACGCGGCGATGTCTGGATTGGCAACCGTGTTGGTTTTGAAGGTGCGTGGCAATTGCCACAGGGCGGCATTGACGGCGATGAAACACCCAAACAGGCCGCCTTGCGCGAATTAATGGAAGAAATTGGCACCGATAACGCCGAAATCATCGCAGAAACCCCGGAATGGCTGACATATGATTTGCCCGAACATCTGATTGGCAAGGCATTTGGTGGCAAGTATCGCGGGCAAAAGCAAAAATGGTTTGCCATGCGCTATCGGGGCAAGGACGAGGATTTTGTCATTGCCGGTGACCACCCTGAATTTGACGCCTGGCGCTGGAACGACTTTTTATCCCTCCCCGACATGATCGTACCGTTTAAACGCCCTGTTTATCAGCAGTTGGTAGAAATTTTCAAAACTGTTCCAGATCAAATCAAACAAGGTGATGATCAGGCATAAGACCAAAAGTCTGCTTGAACGCGGCACACTTTTGGTTACATTTTGCTGTCATTAACACCCTTGGGTTTGGAAAGGTTCTAAAATGGGTATGGATCGCCTGATATTCGGTATATTGAGCATTGCAGTTGGCCTTGGCGGCCTGTTTTATGCCTCAGCCGCACATGATGGATATTCCTATTTTGTCGGGCTGATTATGTTTTTTGGCGCCATCCTGTTTACGTTCGCGCTGATCAACAGTCATTTTGACGACGTTGAAAAAACACATTAAACCCGGCGGACGACCACCTGGCGGGGGAATAACAAAAGGACCGGATTTTGACCAATACACATTGGGATCCAAACCAGTATGGCCTTTTCGGTGACGAACGCCGCCGCCCGGCGACTGACCTGATTGCCCGCCTGCCAAAACCGGCACAGGGGTTTAATCCCGCCAATATTGTCGACCTTGGCTGCGGCCCTGGTACTGTTACCTCGCTTTTGGTCGATGCCTATACCACCAGCGGCAACAACCCGGTCATTACCGGCGTCGACCATTCAGCTGAAATGCTGGACAAGGCCCGTGCCCATGATGATCGTATCATCTGGCAGCAAAGCGACATTGCATCGTGGGAACCAGATGCCCCGATTGACCTGTTGTTTTCCAATGCGGCCCTGCAATGGGTTCCAGGTCATGCCAGCCTGTTGCCCCGCCTGCTGAATTTTGTAAAACCCGGCGGGCTGGTCGCCATTCAGGTGCCCAACAATTTTCTGGCCCCCAGTCACCAGTTGATCAACGAGGCCGGTGAAAAATGGGAAAAGGACGTGGCCGCAGCACAGGACCAGATTAAAATCATGCGTCCGGGCGATTATTTCGATGTTCTGGCTCCGATTTGCAGCAATGTTGATTTGTGGCAAACCCAATATTGCCACGTCCTTCGCGGTGAAGACCCGGTATTTAACTGGGTATCCTCAACAGCCCTGCGCCCGGTTCTGGCAAACCTGCCAGATGATGATGCCCGTGCCGCCTTTTGCGACCATTATAAAACCCGGCTTAGCCAGGTTTACCCGCCCCGGCCCGATGGCATTACCCTGTTTCCGTTTAACCGCCTGTTCATTGTCGCCAGCAAAGCCTGAATACCGTCGCCACCTTGCGTGACCAAGCCGGTATAGATACTGAACAGCGCCCGGCGATAATGCCACCCGAAAGGGCGAGGAGATGACGATGACGCAAAACCACCTTACGGGATGCTGCCGTTGCGGGCAGGTTCAATTTGAAATCAGCGCACGCCCCTTAATGACAGCCGCCTGCCATTGTGCCGGATGCCAAAGCATGAGCAGCAGCGCGTTTTCGTTAACCGCCATGATCCCGGCTGATGCATTTGCCGTAACCCGCGGCGATCCTGTAATTGGCGGGCTGCATGGGCCACAGCAACATCATTATTTTTGCCCCAACTGCATGACATGGATGTATACCCGCATCGACGGGTTTGATGCATTCGTCAATGTCCGCCCCACCCTGCTTGAAAGCAACAAGTGGTCAACGCCGTTTATCGAAACAATGACACACAATAAACTTCCCTGGGTGCAAACCCCGGCGCAATATCACTATGACGAATTTCCCCCAATGGAAGACCTGCAACGCCTGATGGATACGTTTGCCGCAGCCCCTGCCTAAAGCATGGTTCTTTTGGGGATAACCCGGCTTTAAGGCCACAAAAGCAGCCCTTGCCCGTCACGGAATTATTACATGTGACACCATTGGCACGGGCTGTTTCACCTGTCATGATCCCGGATCAGAATTGTGAAGCCGACAGGGAATAATGGCTGTCGGCACCCCATCAGCACAGGTATTCAAATGTCAGATATCGTTGCAGCACAGGATGCACAAACACCGACGCCGGGCCGGGTGGTGCAGGATGTTTTTGTTAACCTGTGTGGATACGAAACCCGCATTCGCCAGTGGGGTACGCCCGGTAAACCCGCCATTATTATGGTTCACGGGTTGGCACGGCTATCAACCGACTTTGACATTATTGCCCGGCAACTGGCCGATGATTATTTCATTTTGTGCCCCGACATTCTGGGCCGGGGATATTCCGCCTGGGCACAAACCCCCGAACGTGAATATGTACCGGGCTTTTATGCCGCCCAGATGGTTGAAATGCTGGACCATTTCAGCATTAACCAGTGTAGCTGGATTGGCACATCGATGGGCGGCATTATTGGCATGGTGGTTGCCGATATCGCGCCCCGGCGCATTGAACGGTTATTGCTAAACGATATTGGCCCCGAACTGGCACAGGATGCGGTAGACCGGATTAAATCCTATGTCGGGGGGACACCGGAATTTTCCAGCATTACCGAAATAGATGCCATTATGCGCACCATCTATGCCCCGTTCGGCCTGGAAAATGACGCCGAATGGGCGGAACTGGCGATGTATTCGGCCCGGCGTCTGCCTAATGGCAAATTTGCCATGCATTACGATCCGCGTGTGATGGAAGTTTTTCGCGACCAGATCGACGAATATGATGGTTGGGACATGTTTAATCGTCTGGCGTGCCCGATCACATTATTTAGCGGCGCACAATCGGACCTGGTGCCGGCGACAATTGTAAAAAAAATGCAGAATGCAAAACCGAAAATGCACCTGCTTAGTCTGGAAAGCTGTGGTCATGCACCTTATCTGAACACTATGGACCAGATCGAATCGGTTAAAATATTCTTAAAAAGCTGACGTAATCACAAAAAAACCATTTTGCCCTGCAAACTGGAACCATATAAAAAGCCGGAAAACCGGCAGGGAATGGTTGCTATGCAATAAGTCCACTGGCATTTTGCGCCGAAATGATCATATTGCCGCGGCCTGACACGCAAACAAAAAATCGCATCCCGTCGCCAAACGCTGGTCGACCCAAAGATGCAAAATTTTTTCTTTCGGGGGCGTCCTTTTGGTGCCTGCAAACGTTCAGGTAAGTGACTGCCGGTTTACCGGAGTCGCAAGCTGGACCATGCAGAAAACACCATTGTATTTGACACGGGAATGACGGAAATGACGACGCGGCAATTTTTAACAGCAGGCATGATAGGCGGCATTGCAATGCTTTGCGCCACATACCCGCTTGTTGCCAGCGCCCAGCAAGCTGTTAGCGAAACTGAAATGCCGGCTTTGGCCCCCCGGACATCCCCCGAACCAAAAATTTCAAGCTATCTGGTGCAGGGTATTTTGCCCGCCCCTGGCCGTGCCGGTTTTGACAATTATTTCAGCACGGCGCCCAGCCGCCATCATGGCGCTGTTCTAACCCTGCCGGGACGTTCAACCAACAATGCCGATAATGATCAAACCGGTTTAATGTGGCTTGAAGCCAACAGCAACCAGAACGCCGGTAAAGGTGTATCGGCCCAGTTTGGCATCGGGTATTCCCCCAACCGTAATGTCGGTTTTGCCTTTGGCCCGGTTGTTGAATTAAACGGGTCGCTGGGCAATCATATCGGGGCATCGGCAAGTGATAACGAAGATTACCTGGTCACCCCGACAATGCGAAATGACAACGGCATTGCCAGTGCCGGTTTCAACAATGAAACAGGAACAGACAGTGCCGGGCTTGCTGCCAGTCTGTCCTATATGCCGTTCGAGGATTTGTGGGTTGGTATCCATGGCCGTCTGACCAGCGACCTTACATCATCATCCGGCAGCAGCACGACCGACCGCTTTGATGCCATGTTGGGCCTGACGGCGGGCTATCGGCTGCAATTTTAAGCCATAAGTCATCAATTTTCATTAAAATCGGGGTCTGGCATGGCTGATCTCTTGCCAGTGCGGCAACGAGGCTTCATGTTGCCCCTGTAAGCGTTTGTAATGCGACTCGCAAAGGCAGGGCAAAATACCCGTCTTTGATTTTGATATGATGGCAAGCCCTGGAAAATAAATGACCGTGTCCCCTTCGCCCTTTTCCGGTTCTTCTGAAGATCCGTTTCTCGCTTGCAAGGAACTGGCTGCGGCCAAAAACGCCAATCTGTATCGGGCAGCAATGCGCCTGAACCCGGCACGACAAAGGTTTTTTCTGGCGGCTTACGCGTCGATGCGGGTGATTGACGATATTGTCGATGACGGATTTTTGGAAAAATCCGACGCCGAACGCGACAATCTGCGCGACGACACCTTCGATATTATTGACCGCTGGCAAGACCAGATCGAAGCCGCCAAAGTCATGGCAGACAACCCGTGGCCCGACGTTGGCCCCCTGCCCGGTCCGGTGTATGACGCACTGACCCTGACATTGGGTGAAAGCGATTTGTCGGTAGACCCTTGGGTAAAACTGGCTGAAGCGCTTCGCAAGGATGTCGCCGAAGATCCGCTGGATGAATGGGACGACTTTATTGCCTATTGCGAAGGGGCCACTGCCGCCCCGGCATCGATTTTCGTTTATTTGCTTTCGGCCCGTTATGATGACGAAATCGGTTATGTGTCCAACCTGACGGCGTCGCCGCTGTATCATGCACGTGATATGGCAATTTTTTGCTATGTCATTCACATCCTGCGTGACCTGCCGATTGATGTTAAAGGCCCGGACCGACTGGTGACCATTCCCGGTGAAATGTTACTGGCAGCCGATATCAGCATTGGCGAAATTCGCAACGCAATCGGCCAGCAAAACTATGACGCGCTGAACGTTCTAGGCACTTTCATGCTGGAAAAGGCATGGGAACATTTTGAAACCGGGCAAGCCCGCAGTGCCGAACTTCTCGCTATTCTGGACCCGGAAGAAACCGATACGTTATCGCGCCTGTTTAGTGTCTATATCGAACTTGCGGCCATGATGGACGCGGGTTATGGCGACTTTCTGGCCGACCGGGTTGCCATTATTGACACCACGGCAGACAAAAGCCTGCCAGACCAAAGCACGCGGGAACGTGCCCTCAAAACGGCATCAGACAAAGATACGTCCCATGGCAATGGCAATGCCAACCAGTCCCCGCCAAAAGACAATTCTGAATCCGGATCAGGCGGCAACAGCACCGCTTCGTAGGTGCGGGCCAAACGTCGCTTTCTCATAAAATGACGGCCCGCAAAAAACAGTTTTATCAACAAAGGCCCGGCACATCCCATGCCGGGCCTTTGTTTTTCAAATCAAACCGAACTTTTACAGTTTCAGATCAATTCATTGCCTTGGCACTTGCCGGGCTATCGCTACCCGGTGCCGTTTTTTCATCGTCCTTTTTACCTACCAGCAGGGCCGATGCACTGGCATGTTGCACAAGCTGTTTACCGGTATAGCCCGCAATGCGGAAATATTCCGGTCGCGAGGACAGTTTCAGGGTGTAATCCCCCTCCTTGCCATCGCCTTTGCCAATCAGGTAATCAACCGGTTTATCCTTGCCCTTGATCGTCAGGGACAGTTTTAAAACCGGATGATCCATACCGTATTTCGGCTTGGCATCGTTGCCGAGTACGGACGAAATCCGCACTTTTGCCATCATAGCAGCAAGTGTAGAGGCCGCAGCAGGTTGCAGTTTCTGGTCGGCCGTCGCATTGGCAAGGGTCCAAACCGTTTGCGTTTTGGCCTGGTCCTGATCTACCTTGTCGGCATTTTCAGCGGAGGCTGTTTTGTCCGCCGATTTGGCATCGGTTTTTGCAACCGGCGCCGGATTTGCCACCAACGACAAACCATCGACATCCATTTTAACAATATCGTCAGCCGGGACTTGCAAGGCCGTACTGTCGATCCAGTCATCTGCCTTGGCCGGGGCGTCATAGCTGCCCATGGTTACGGCATAAACTTCGTTTTGATCATCGCGGCGGGCATGAATTTGATGGGTGCCTTGCGATGTACCAAAATACAGGACAGCCGTTGATTGATCACCCTTTGCAAGGGTAATACGGCGTTCAAAATCGTCCTTGGCCAGTTTAAACCGTTTGATGGCACCGCTTGATGTGGCAATTGGCAAGCCTTCATGAAGATCTGCCAACTTGCTGATCAAGCCATCAACCTTGTTGCTATCAGCCGGGAAGTTCCCCTGATCAGGCAATTGCCAATCCTTGCCGTTTTTCACCAGCATGACTTTGGCCCCATCTGAATCCTCGATGGTTACGTGGTCCACTTTATCGGTTTTGGCTGCAACAAGTTTATCATCCCCACCAGTTTCCGAGCTTTGCGGCTGGTAAAAGTTAATACCGATGGCAAAACCCACCTGGACGATAAACAACACCACCAATATCTGAATGGTCCGTTTCATAATTTCAGACCTCCTGAAGAATGCGCTGGTAATGTTTGCGTTCGGTTGCCGCCACCCGGCGACGCCAGCCCCACACAGCCAGAAGGCCAATCAGGGCAATACCGTAATTCAGATATTCCCACATCTGTTCGGAACCTTCCGATGTTGGAACAAGGGTCCGGGCAAACTGGGTCCGTCCGCGCAACGCCAGCAGGGATTGATCTTCAAGTGACCAGTCCACAACGTTTTGCATAAATTCCAACGGAGCCGTGTAACGTGTGCCCATCCCGCGGGAGGCAAGGCTAAGCGACATGTCATCGGCAAAACTGTTGGAACCGACCAGAACCAGGCGAGCCGAAGACGGAGAACGATCAATCACACCACCAATCTGGACGTTTTTGTCGTCGTCTTTTTTCGCCGTGGCGGCATCGTTCTTTTTCGCATCCTTTTGGTCAGTTTTTTTGGCATCATCGGCCAAAAGCGGCGAGTCTTTGCCCGCATAAAAGGACTTGAACTGCCCTTCAATCGCAACGGCAAGATCGTGCGAACCGCGATTCCCCGAAACAGCAAACCCGGTATCAGGATGGGCTTTGTAATCGGGCAAAATATCGGTGCTATCAGACAGCCAGCTTTGTTTGGAGCTATGTAAAAGGGCCGTAACGCTGCGATCCTTGTTTTTGGCATTATCAACCGTCACCGGTGATGCCCAGTTCAACGTCAACTGGTCCAGGCCGGCTGTTACCGGGTTATCCCCATTAAGCTGGTCACCGCGCAAATCGGGGAAATGCGGATAAGGCATCATGCTGATTTGCTGAACCGTCATGCCGCCAATTTTACGTTCAACCGGCACGGGCAAAGATGCATTTTGCGGATCCAGCACCATTTTATCATCAATCGACACACCATAGCTGGCGAGCCAGTCTTTCAGGCCAGAGTCAACTTTTTTGGCCGAAAGGGTGTTGGTAACGCTGATATCGTAAGGCGATGTTGCCATCACCACACTGCCACCGCGCATCAGGAACTGGTCAATGGCAAAACGCTGCTTATCATCCAGGTTAACCGGGTCCAGCACCATCAGCAAATCGGCTGCCTCGGGCACATGGCCGTCCTTCAGATCGGCTTCAACCACACGGGCGTTTTCCGACAGGGTTTTGTATAGTTCCGTATATTGCGGGCCCGGGGCCTGCTGCATATAGGGGCTGGGCGGGGGCGATGCCGGTTTAACCAAAGCAATGGTTTTAAGGAAACCCGGTGCCATACGATGCAGGGCAGAATCGATCGATCGTTTCAGCGCTGCTTTATCCGTGGTTTCGGGCAGCGGCACCTGTACTTCATCCTTGCCGCTTTTCAGCATCATATAAAACCAGAACGGTTGCGGGTCCATCAGGCTGGCGACCTGCGGGCTAAAGCCGTAATCATCCTGTAAACGGGTTGCCAAAGCGCCGTCATTGGCATCAGGGTCCTGAAAGGCAATGTTAAATTTGTCGCCTGCCTGATCCTTGTAATCCTTTAAAACGCCGTCCAGCGTTTTGCGGAATTCCTGCAACTGGTCGGGCAGTTTGTCGCTTGGGGAAACAAACCCTTCAAAGGTAACCGGTTGGGTCATGTTTTCAAACGGGTTACCCCCGGCCTGATACTGGTTAACCAGCTTGCGGATGGTACGGCTGATTTCATATTCAGGGTTTTTCAGGCCAACATTGATGTCGCCCTCGCCCTGGGTTTTTACCTCGATCAAATCACCATAAGTCAGGGTTTCAAACTGGTCGCCATAGGCAACGACAATATCGAAATAGGAATTAACCACAGACGACTGATAACGGCTGTTGGTCTGGAAAGGTACCGGACGAATACCGTATTTCGATGCGGCTTCCTGTTCCTTGTCGGGGTCGGCGGTCGGGTCAATAAATTCAACCCGGACATGGCCCTTGGATGCCACCTGGAATTCCGACAGCAAATCCTTTACCCGGGGCACCAGCGGTGCAAGCAACGGATGGGTTCGCGGCGAAAAATAAGCCCGGATAACCAAAGGTTCCTGCAAATGTTGCAATTCCTGTTTGGTCGAGGATGACAGCGAATAGATATGCTGATGCGTCATATCGGCACGGGCGGCCGTAATCGGTGCCAACCAGAAATTGGCCGCCACAAAGTTCAGCACAAACAGGGTGGCAACAGCGCCCCATAACCGATGTTTGTTGCTGGCCGGGTTACCATGCCAGCGCAGCTTTTCCAGGCTGAACAGGTTCAGCGTCAGGAATACGCCGACAATGGACAGGTAATAATAAAGATCACGCAGGTCGAGAACACCCCGCGTGATGGATTCGAATCGGGTTCCTGTGCCAAGGGCGGCCAATAAACCGCCAACCTTGTCCCCAAACAGCGATGTCAGGGTGTCGGAGCCGATCAGGTAAAACACACCGCACACAAGGGCGGTCAGGATCAGGGCGACAATCGGGTTGTCGGTGCGGCCGCTCATATAAAGGCCGATGGCAATATAGGCTGCTGCCAAAAACAGTGTCGCAACATACCCGCCAATCACGGGGCCCCAATCCAGCGGGCCTAAAATGGAAACGGTAATGGGCAATGGCAAGGTTAAAACCAGCGCCAGAACCACCAGCAGCAATGCGGCCAGAAATTTGCCCAGCACCAGCGAAATTGGCCGAACCGGCGCGGTTAGCAGGGTTTCAAGCGTACCTGCCCGGCGTTCTTCGGACCAGGCCCGCATGGTCAGGGCCGAAACCAGAAAAATCAGTAAGACCGGCATCCATTTAAACAATGGCTGCACGTCGGCAATGTTGCGGGCGAAAAAGGTTTCAACCCAGAAAAACACAAACAGATTTACCGCCAGAAACGCACCAATAAACAAATAGGCTGCGGGTGTGGCGAAAAATCCCCGAAATTCCTTGCGGGAAATACGCAGGATGTCAGCCATTGACCACCTCCTCATTAACCTCGGCGAAAATGGTTTCCAGATCGCGGCGTTGCGGTTGCAGGGCATAAAGCAGCACGCCGTCGCGGCTCAGGGCCTGGGCGATGACGGGCGCGGCATCATTGCTGGCTTGCAGCCGGTAATGATGGCGACCGCCTTCTTGCGAATGGCTGACAATGCCGGTGATTTCAGGAACGGTTGAAAAGGCCTGTTGCGCATCGCGGTCTACGGTGACCAGCAAACCACCCGATTCCTGCAATTCATCAATGCGGGCATCGACCACCAGTTTGCCCGCCCGCATGATCAGCGCACGTTCGCAAACGGCCTGTACTTCCTGCAAAATATGGGTGGAAACAATTACGGTGGCAGATTTTGCCAGATCGGCAATCAGGTCGCGCATATGGCGGATCTGCGTGGGATCAAGACCATTGGTGGGTTCATCAAGAATGATGATATCGGGGTTATGCAAAATCGCCTGCGCCACGCCAACACGTTGACGATACCCACGCGACAGGGTCTGGATCGATGCGGTTGCCTTGACTTCCAGAACCGTGCGTCGAATGGCACTGGCCACCGCCGCCGGGCGTTTGTCGGCAGGTACACCATGCAGGCTTGCCTGATAGTCAAGATAGTCGATTACTGTCATTTCCGGCCAGACCGGGCAGTTTTCAGGCAAATAACCGATGCGTTTCTGAATGGCACGGGTATCACGCCCGACCTCCAGGTCATCAATGGCAATTTTGCCCGAAGTTGGCTCCAGATAGCCGGTGATCATTTTCATGATCGTGGTTTTACCGGCGCCATTATGACCCAGCAAACCGACGATCTCGCCGTGCTTTATTTCAAAACTGACGTCATCCACCGCTATGAAATCGCCATAGCAGCGCGTCAGATGCTCAAGTTTGATCATCTGTTAGTTCCGTAAACGGGATTTTTGAACGGGATGGGACACATGCTATTATTCATGCGTCGTGGGGAGAACGACACATGCCAGCTTTTTGCTGAAATTTAAGAAACCTGCCCGTTACGAAGGGGGAGGAATAGGTGTAACGAGCGGACAGTGATGAAGTCGGCTGTCATGACCAGTCATTGTGACGAACGTCCATGCTGTGACAAAACCAGGGAGGGTTAACACTCCCAACCTTTGGCTAGAACATGGCAACAATATGACACCACGCCAGTAGACTGAAAATTTGCAAAGTTTTGCTAATTTTTTGCGGCGCAATATTAGCACATCCCGCAAGGAACAAAGGCTTTCGCGGCAGTTCAAAAGTGCTTCAAAATCCGTATTTTCGCCCGGATCAGCGAAACTTTCCAGTCTAAACGACCTATACCTTTTACAAAACAGGGATAGGGTGATCCTCACCCGATAATACGGCATGTGCCAGACACCGGCATGACGGGCCCCCGGCACCAAAGCAGATTCCCGACCGCATAAAAAACCCCTGCCCGTGATATCCACAGACAGGGGTTTTGATATTTCGGCAAACCCGGGCTTTAAAAGCAGGGTTAATTTTTGCGCAGGGCCGCCACACCGGGCAAGACCTTGCCTTCCAGCCATTCGAGGAATGCACCGCCAGCGGTGGACACGTAGGAAAAGTCACCGTCAACACCGGCATGGCGCAAGGCAGAAACCGTGTCACCACCACCGGCAACCGACAGCAACTTGCCAGCCTTGGTCAGTTTGGCTGCATGTTGTGCGACCGAAACAGTCGCCGTATCAAACGGGGCAATTTCAAACGCGCCCAGCGGGCCGTTCCATACCAGCGTTTCACAGCTTTCAAGGCGTTTATTCAAATCCGCAATAGTTGCCGGGCCTGCATCCAAAATCATGCCGTCGGCATCAATTGCTTTCAGGTCGGAAACAACGTGATCGGCATGTTCCTTAAATTCCCTGGCGACCAAACCATCAATCGGCAGAACGATTTCACAATTGGCGGCTTCGGCCTTGGCGAAAATTTCACGGGCGGTCACCAGCAGGTCATGCTCGCAAAGCGATTTTCCCACATCAACGCCTTTGGCTGCCAAAAACGTATTGGCCATGCCCCCCCCAATGACAAGCTGATCCACCCGTTCCACCAGATTACCCAACAGGTCCAGCTTGGTAGAGATTTTGGCCCCGCCAACAATGGCCATAACCGGGTGTTTCGGAGCTTCCAGGGCCTTGCCCAGCGCATCAAGTTCGATTTGCATCAAACGACCGGCATAAGCTGGCAATTTATGCGCCAGCCCTTCGGTCGAGGCATGGGCGCGGTGCGCACAGGAAAAAGCGTCATTGACAAAAATGTCACCCAGCTTTGCCAGTTCCTCGACAAAGGCGGGGTCATTTTTTTCTTCTTCGGCGTGGTAACGCAGGTTTTCCAGAATGGCAATTTCGCCGTCTTTCAGCGCGTTAACCACATCGGCAGCATCATTGCCAATGCAATCATTGGCAAAGGCAACCGGGCGACCCAGCTGTTTTGCCAGGGCATCCGCCACCGGTTTTAACGACATTTCAGGCACACGTTGCCCTTTGGGGCGACCAAAATGGGTAATGATGACAAGCCGCGCACCGGCATCGGCCAGTTCTACAAGGCCGGGCACGGTACGGTCGATACGGGTGGTATCGCTTACGGCACCATCTTTCATCGGGACGTTAAGGTCGGCACGCAGCAAAACGCGCTTGCCTGCGACAGAAACACCGTCAAGCGTATTGAAATCAGCCATTATCAGAACCTGCCTTTGCGTTTAACAAGTTCCGGCGGGGCAATGTCGTGCATGCCCCAAAACCGGAAACAGCCGCCAGAACAGCGGCGCGATCATCGGGTGCCTTTTTTCGCCGATCCATAAGCCCGGTGCAAGCCCGAAGCGAAAAAGCGGTCAATGAACACCAAAAAGGGAAGGATGAAGAATGCCGGAAAAGCTGGTGGCAACCGGCCCTGTCATCAAGACATGGTCATCGGCCAGCCATTCGATTCCCAAAACGCCCCCGTCAAGAACAACCTCGACAGTGCGCCCGGTCAGCCCGCGGCGCGCTGCGGCGACTCCTGCCGCACAGGCCCCGGTTCCGCAGGCACGGGTAATGCCAACACCGCGTTCCCACACCCGCATCCGAATACGATTATCGGCCATAACATGGCAAACCTCGATATTGGCGCGTTCGGGAAACATATCGTGATGTTCCAGGATGGGGCCGTATTTTTCCAGATCAATGCTTTCGGCATTTTCAACAAAAAACACCGCATGCGGGTTACCCACACTTACACCAACGGCATCGGCTAACGGGCCGACCGTCACGGGAATATGGTTGGTATCAACCGCCTTGAGTAACGGAATTTCGCGCCAGTCCAGCCAGGCAGGCCCCATGTCCACGCTAACCTGTCCATCCTCAAGCCCGCGTGCTTCAAGCAAGCCTGAAACGGTTTGCACCGTCACGTCACGCCGCTTAAGTTCGGCCATCAGTACATCGGCGACACAGCGTGTGGCATTGCCACAGGCCCCCACTTCGCTACCGTCATTATTGCGAATACGCATAAAGGCATCGGCGTCATCATCACGCGATGGCTCGATAACAATAAGCTGGTCACAGCCCACCCCGGTCTTGCGATCGGCAATGCGGGCGGCGGTGGCATCGTCCATGTCCAGAACAACCGAATCGCGCCGTCCGTCAAAGACGACAAAATCGTTGCCCAGGCCATGCATCTTGGTAAAGGAAATTCCGTTCATATCCACTTGGCTACCGGCTGTAAAAAGGCGACTACGCCTACAGCATCACGGCTTTGAGGCCGGGGCGCAATAGCGGATTTTACGGGGCACAAAACCGGCGTCGGAAAAAAATGATTTCAAACGCAGGTTTGGCTCGTCGACCGCAACATAGGTGGCGGCACAGCCATGCAGCCGCAACAGGCGATCCATGGCTTCGCGCATACAATTAAGAACATGCCCGCGCGCAACAATTTCAACGGCTTTGACATTATCGACATGCAAAACCTGCCCGATGCTGATGTCGGTGCGAACTTCATATGAAAACAGTCCGTGGACATAACCACGTTCGTTGCAGACAATTACGATTCCCTTGTCGCGCAGCCATTGGCTTTCGGGAACCGGGTCATCTACACAAACATAATCGGCCACAAAATCCTGCCATTTTTGCAAGGTTATGCCAACTTCGGTCATCTGGACCAAAGGGTAGGTCATATCCGCAATGCCGGCGGTAAGGGGTCGTGCGCTATAGGTGTTCAACATGGTCGTTTTCCCGAATTTATAATGCGATCATGGCGCAAAGAAAACGGCCCAGCGTTGATGTGCATCAACAACAACAGCCCCAATAACAAGGCATAAGCATTACTGCGATAAAACATTCCGAAGCGACATTAATGTATCTGGCATTCCCAACGCCCATAACGTTAATCGCCCCGAATTGACATTGATCAGTGTGGTGCGAACGAAATGTGCGGATGATGCCGGAAACACATGTTTATGAACGTTTTTGTTGAAACCTTGTGATATGGACACAACAATCACAGGTTGAACCGGAATTTTTTATCGTCGGCGGCACGGGGGATGACCAGGTCATTGCAGGATGCCGCCAGGGCTGTTCGGATTGCCGGCCCCATGCGGCAATCCACCCGCACACGCAAACGGGAGTCGAGAATGAGCCAGGGGAGCATGGCACAGACGGCTTCGTCCGCCGTTGACTACAATATGGACGTAGTGCGCTGGGGCGCGCTGGCGACCGTCTTTTGGGGCGTCGTCGGCTTTCTGGCAGGTGATCTTATCGCCTGGCAGTTGGCGTTTCCCGCATTAAACTTTGACTTCGAGTATCTGAATTTCGGGCGTCTGCGCCCGCTTCACACCTCGGCAGTCATTTTTGCATTTGGCGGCAATGCGCTGCTGGCGACATCGTTTTATGTCGTACAGCGCACTTGTCGCGCCCGCCTGTTCGGTGGCAAGGCTTTGCCTGCCTTCGTATTCTGGGGCTATCAGTTGTTCATCGTCATGGCCGCAATCGGCTATGTGATGGGCGTGACCCAGGGCCGCGAATATGCCGAACCGGAATGGTTCGTTGACCTGTGGCTTACCATTGTCTGGGTTTGCTATCTGGCCATTTTTGTCGGCACCCTGTTGAAACGCCAGGAACCGCATATTTATGTGGCCAACTGGTTTTACCTGGCCTTCATCGTGACCATCGCGATGCTGCATCTGGGCAACAACCTGGCGATACCGGTCTCGCTTTTCGGCACCAAATCCTATTCGATGTTTTCCGGTGTGCAGGACGCCCTGACCCAGTGGTGGTATGGCCATAACGCAGTGGGCTTCTTCCTGACCGCTGGCTTCCTCGGCATGATGTACTACTTCATTCCGAAACGTGCCGAACGTCCGGTTTATTCCTACCGCCTGTCGATCATTCACTTCTGGGCGCTGATCTTCCTTTATATCTGGGCCGGTCCGCACCACTTGCACTACACTGCCCTGCCCGACTGGGCACAAACCCTTGGCATGACCTTCTCGATCATGCTCTGGATGCCTTCATGGGGCGGGATGATCAACGGTCTGATGACCCTTTCGGGGGCCTGGGACAAACTGCGTACCGATCCGGTTTTGCGTTTCATGGTTGCCGCTGTTGGTTTCTATGGCATGTCGACCTTCGAAGGCCCGGTTATGTCGATCAAATCGGTTAACGGTTTGTCGCACTATACCGACTGGACCATCGGCCACGTTCACTCTGGTGCCTTGGGCTGGGTTGCTTTCGTAACATTCGGTGCGATCTACTTCCTGATCCCGGTTCTGTGGAACCGTGAGCGCCTGTATTCCATGCGTCTGGTGGCGCATCACTTCTGGCTCGGCACTATTGGTATCGTCCTCTACATCACCTCGATGTGGGTGTCGGGTATCATGCAGGGTTTGATGTGGCGTGCCCACGATCAGCTTGGTTTCCTTCAGTATTCCTTCATCGAAACCGTTGAAGCCATGCATCCCTACTACATCATCCGTGCCACTGGCGGCGCCCTGTTCCTTCTGGGTTCCTTCCTGATGGTCTGGAACGTCTACAAGACGATCCGTGGTGATATCCGTCGGGAAGCACCGATCGGGGTTAGTGCCCCGGCAGCGGTCCAGTAAGGAGGGATGGAAAATGCTTCTTAAAAAACACCACTTCCTCGAGAAGAACGTTTTCTTCCTTATTCTCGGTATTTTTCTGACCATCATCATCGGCGGGATTGTTGAAATCGTTCCGTTGTTCACGATGGAACAGACGATCGAGAAGGTCGAAGGGGTTCGTCCCTACACGCCGCTGGAACAGGCAGGCCGGAACATCTATATCCGCGAAGGTTGCTATAACTGCCATTCGCAGATGATCCGTCCGTTCCGTGACGAAGTGGAACGTTATGGCCATTACAGCCTGGCTGCAGAGTCGATGTATGACCATCCGTTCCAGTGGGGTTCCAAGCGTACCGGGCCGGATCTGGCACGTGTCGGCGGCAAATATTCCAATGCCTGGCATGTTGCCCACCTTGATGACCCGCGTTCGGTCGTGCCGGAATCGATCATGCCGGGCTATCCGTTCCTTGCCAAAAAGGAACTGAAGTTCGACGACGCAGCAGAACATCTTAAAACGTTGCGCATGGTCGGGGTTCCCTACACCGACGAACAGATCGAGGACGCAGTGGCGGACCTTCATCTTCAGGCCACCGCAGACGAGGATTACGACGACTTCCTCGCCCGCTATCCGAATGCCGCCACCGGGGATTTTGACGGCAATCCGGAGAAACTGACCGAGATGGATGCCCTGATCGCGTATCTGCAAATTCTGGGCCGTATGGTGGACTTCACCACCTATAACCCAAGCATGAATTTGCGCTGAGACAAGGAGGCGAATTATGGAATTCTTTTCCGCACTCGCTGATTTTCTCCGGCCCTTGTGGGGGCTGTGGCTGATGGTTTTCTTTGCGGTGATTATTGCTTTCGTCATGTGGCCAAGCAAAAAACGCCAGAAGAACTTTGAAGACCATGCCCAGATCCCGTTCAAGGACTAGGACGAGGGAGAACCGAGCTATGTCGACGCATGTCGAAAAAGACAATGTTACCGGCCGCGAAACAACCGGCCATCAATGGGACGGTATCAAGGAGCTCAATACGCCGCTCCCGTCCTGGTGGGTCTATGTGTTTTGGGTTTGCATCATCTGGTCGATCGGTTACTGGGTGGTTTATCCATCCTTTCCAACCGCACACGGCTATTTGAAAGGGATGTTCAACATCACCGAACGGTCGAAAATTGAAGAAACGATGGCAAATGTTGCTGCCGAACGCGCGCCTTATATGGAACGCCTCGCTGCTCTGGATGTTGACCAGATTGCCAACGATTCGGAACTTCTCAATTTTTCGATGGCAGGTGGCAAGGCTGTATTTGCTGAAAACTGCGCCCCGTGCCACGGCACGGGCGGGGTTGGCAATACCGGCTTCCCATCCCTTCAGGACGATGACTGGCTGTGGGGGGGGACGCTTGATGACATCTCGCAAACCATCCATGTTGGCGCGCGCTGGTCGCAAAACGACGATACCCGTTTCAATGATATGCCTGCATTTGGCAAGGATGGCATCCTGTCCAACGCCGAAATCAGCGACGTTGTACAACATGTCCTGTCCTTTAGTGGCCGGGAAACCGACCCTGCCGCCGCAGAACGTGGCACAGAAATCTTTGCCGATAACTGTGCAGCGTGCCATGGCGACAACGCCAAGGGCATTACCGAAATGGGTGCGCCAAACCTGACCGACAATATCTGGCTGTATGGCGGCGACCAGGCCACCATCACCGAAACGGTCACCAATGCCCGTCGCGGTGTCATGCCGGCCTGGGAAGGCAAGCTTAGTGACGAAACCATCAAAATGCTGGCGGTTTATGTTCACTCGCTTGGTGGTGGTCAGTAACAACCACAGCAGGGCAGTGTTATAAACTGCCCTGTGATCCTGACAAAAAAGAAGACCGGGGTTTTGCCGCCCCGGTCTTTTTTATTGCCTGCGCCCCACGATTACAGCTTGTAACTAAGCGAGAATTTGAAATTACGCCCCTTGCCCGGGAACACGCCAAGATAGGGCTGATAATAACTGTCAAACAGGTTCTGGATCGTAAAGTTTGCCTCTGCCCCGTAAAATGCGCCGTCATCCGGGGTCCAGCTCACAAAAACATCATGCAGGGCATAACCCGCACTCGCCGGATAGGGTGAATAAGGAAAGACATCATCGTCAGGAACGTCGGTTTGGCGTTTGACAAACTTGCCTTTCCAACCCAGCGACAGATCATAGGATGCAATTTTATAACCCAGTGTCGTCACCAGTTTCATTGGCGCGATGTCATAAACCGGTTGATCTGCGCCATGAATGTCGCGCAACGATCCGTTATGTTCGCCTTCCATAACCGAAAATGTCGCACCGCCAAACACACCGGGGCTATCGTAATAAAACTCCGCCTCGATCCCCTGGGTATAATAACCCGGCAAATTGGCATAGGACGGGGCATTATCGCCATAAAGGGCCACATTGGGGCTGCCAAACAGGACCTGGATATTATCGTCTACATCGTTGCGAAACAGCGACAGGCGGGTATGCACCACATCCTTTGCCTGCATCACATTTTCAAACCGGGTCGACAAACCGATGCGCTTTGCATTCACCCGTTCAACATTAAGCTGGTTAGAAGTCGCCCGCGTACTGCCCACTGTATAAATTTCATCCACCAGCGGCGCGCGCAACTTATAGGCCCAATCGGCAAACAGCGTGTAGTTCGGGTTCATTTTGTAAAAGGCATTTAACGACGGTGAAAAACCGCTATAGGTTTCTTCACCGTAATCGTGCCCGACCGCCGGGTTGTTATATTTGCTTGCTGCGTTCGGCACCCCTTTGCTGACGATGTAATCATAGCGCAAACCCGGCGTCAGTTCGAAACCATTGCCGAAATCAACATTATATTCCCCCCACCCGGAATAGATGGACTGGTTGCCCGACGGAATATTATAAGGCTGCAAATATCCGTAATTGCCTGTGGCACTGTTACGCAGGCTACGGTCATAGGCCCAGCTGTCGCGGTCCTGAAACTTGTACTGAACGCCATAGGTAAAACTGTTATCAAGCCCGAACAGTTCATAGTCGGACTGGTTATAAAGATCGGCTGTGTATGTATCATAGGTCAGCCAGTTAATGTTGCCGCCCAATCCCAGGCTGACAAACATATCATCAATCAGACGGTCATCACGCTGCCGGGTGCGCGACCAGCTTAGTTTTGCCGTCGTATTAATCAAATCACTGTCGGGATTATAATTATATTCGCCCGACAATGACCGGTCGCTGGTTTCACGGTCCACCGTGGAACGCGCAAGCGCAAGGTCATAGCCATATCGCCCAATCAGATAATCAGTGGGAATAATCTGACCACGTTTGGCGGCGAAGGGGGCCAGACGGTCGCTTTCAGACATTGCCCCGGCGATTTCGATAAAGTGGTTGTCGCGATCAAGGCTGCCTTTGAAATGGCCGCTATAAAGCGTGCCCGATGACAGGTTCAAACGCTGCCCATCACTGGTGCGGAACTTTTTGTTCGCTCTGCGCGTCCCGGATACCAGTAACTGAATCCCGGTATCCTTGTCCTGACCGTAAACGGCTGTGGTTTCGGTATTTTCATTCCCATTTGTGGCATAACCAAATTTGGTGAATGCTCCAAAATCCTGTCCGTCCTTTAACATATCGGCTGCCGATTTTGTTTTAAGCTCCACCGTGCCGCCAAATGCGCCATATGAGCGCGGCGAAAACGCCCCTTTATGCACATCCACTTTCTTGATCAGGTCCGGCTCGATAAACACAGTGCCCTGACGGTATTTTTCGAAATCCTTTTGTGCACCATCAAGCAGGATTTTAACGTCCTCCTGATCACCAAAACCCCAGATATTAAGCGATTGCCCCTGCGGGCGCGCCGTCCCGTTCATATCAATGCCGGGCAAATCATCCATTAATTCAGGAACTGTTGTTGCCTGGATCCGTTCGATCAGTTCGCTGTCAACCGATGATACACCGACATTGAAACGGTCAATATGATCGGCAACGATAATCACCGGGTCGAGTTTCAGAACCTCGTCTTCGCGCGCAGACAGCACATCTGTCGCAGGTTTGCCGGGCAATATGATGATGCTGCCATTACCAAGCTGGTATCTCATACCGCTTGCCCCCAAAAGGTGGTTTAAGGCCTGTTCAAGGCTGTAACGCCCGACAAGTGGCCCCACCTGCTGATGACCATTCACGCCGTCACTCAACGCAACGGGACGGTCAACCTGCTGGGATAACAGATCAATCGCCGAAACAAGATCGGTGCGGGGGATATTGAATTGCAAGCTGCTATCCGCCGCCAGTGCCGGTTTTTGCTGGGCAAAGGCGGATACCGAAATAGCAGGGATCAGGGCCGTCCCCAACAGCAATACCCATTTAAACGAAGAACCCGATGGCAAGGGTGAAGTCATATTCTGGTGTCCTAAACTATCTGACGGCAGAGAAATAAATCCGGCTTGATAGTAAGGACGCAGAAACAGCTGACTGCCCGACAAAGAAAATGAAAATTATTCGCAATTAGTTTTGGAGTTACTGAAAAACAGCCAAAACATGCTGGAATTCCGCGATTTCGGTTGGCCCACAATTTGCTGGACGACACCATCCAGTACTTTCAGCGATGCATGCTGGCGAGGGCTACCCGATATTTGAGGGGGTTTTTCCAATGGTGCCGGAAAGTATTCGCGCGAAAAACCCGACCGAAACAACACCAGCTGATCAGATAGCCCTCACCAACACATGCGCCAGAAATTGGTGGCCGGTCCCCTCTCCGTAGCGGAGCGACAACCAACCACCGCAAAGCCGTCCTACAGGGTTACACCCACGCTGCGCAGGAAGGTTTCCATGCGTTCATCGACCTCGGCTTTTGTCTCGGCCCAGGCCGGAATGGTACGCAAAAGATTATTATGCCAGACCATCAGGTGTGGATAATCACCGAATGGAAACTTTGCCCTGTCAATTTGCGAAAACGGTGCTGCAATATCGATATCGGCAAAGGTCAGCGCATCGCCAACCATGAAATTCCGGCCTTCAAGATGCTGGTTCAGCACTTTCGCCGCCCCGTGGATACGGTCTTCGGCATATTTAACCACGGCTTCGTCCTGGGGCTGGCCCATGACCGGTTTTGCAACACGTTCGCCAAAAATGGTGGTGGTAAAGGTGCGCCATTGCTCACCCGACCAGAACATCCATTGCAAAACCTGAAACCGTTCTTTCTCTGTCCTGCCAACCAGCGGGGAATCCGCCTTGCTGGCAAGATAAAGGTTAATGGCCGATGCCTCCCATAAAATGGTGTCTTCATCCTCCAGCACCGGTGTCAAACCATGGGGATTAAGGCGTGCCTTGAAGGCATCGGTCTGACTTTCGCCTTTGAACAGGTCAATTTTGACGCGCTCAATATCAATGCCCATGATCTTTGCCGCAGTGGTCACACGGCGCAGGCTGCCCGAGCCCGCGTCACCGTAAATCCTGATCGCCATAATGCTACCTTTCAAATCAAAGCCCGTGACTGGGCGCTACCACGGCTATATATCCATTCACATATCGAATGAAATTGACGAAATTATAATACCATCTATTCTATTTCAGAATTTAAGATGATGGTTTTAACAGCCATCCATACCGCAAGATGCAGGGCCAAAACGCGGCAGCACGGGAAGCCAAAGCATTGGGGGCAGGCCTGTCGCCATCGGATGGCCCTGTCTTTCCCTGCCCAATAATCACGGGCTTGGTCGCGCATATGAAAACCGGAAAAGTGAATGACCGGGTGAGTAGAAATCGGAAGGTGGACAATGGATAAGCTGGATGCCATGCGAATGTTCGTGCGCGTTGTTGAAAGCGGCAGCTTTTCGCAGGCAGCACGAGATTTGAATATCAGCCAGTCAACCGTCAGCAAGCAGCTTGCTGCCCTTGAAGCCCGGCTTGGCATCCAGCTTTTGCAACGTAATTCACGGATGCTGGCCGTTACGCCCGCCGGACAGGACTATTACGAAGCCACCCTTGATATTTTGCAGGATATAGACCTGATTGAAGAAAGGGTGACCGAGGGGCAATCCGCCCCGGCAGGATTGATCCGTGTATCGGTTTCCCCGGCATTCGGACGCATGTTTATTATTCCCAGGCTGGCGGAATTCCGCGACCGCTTCCCCGATATTTTGATTGAAATGGAGGTATCGGGTCGGCATGTGGACCTGATCGAGGAAGGCATTGATGTTGCCATTCGCATCGGACGGCTGTCGGATTCAGCCCTGATCGCGCGCCACATTGGCGATATGCGCATGATCACGCTGGCATCAAACACCTATTTTTCCCGGCATGGCACCCCGCAAAACCTTGCTGAACTAAACCAGCATCACTGCATCAGCTATGTTTATAAAGGCGACATTTTGGGCTGGGGTTTTCTGGTAAATGGCGAGCAGGTTACCTTTGATGCCAAGGGGGCCTTTCGCACCAATGATGCCGAACATGTGCGCGGCGCGGTGCTTGCCGGTTTGGGAATTGCCCATCATGCCAGTTG
Organism: Thalassospira sp. NFXS8; assembly: GCF_040148805.1. NCBI lineage: Bacteria > Pseudomonadati > Pseudomonadota > Alphaproteobacteria > Rhodospirillales > Thalassospiraceae > Thalassospira > Thalassospira sp. NFXS8. The sequence goes on from NZ_JAGEMF010000001.1 coordinate 1,877,685, forward strand.
GCTTTTCACCCGCGAGCTGGCAAGTGGCGAGGTGATACGCATCCTTAATGCCTATGCACCACCACCCTACCCGATAAATGCGGTGACAAGTGCCGGGCGGCGCATGCCATCACGCGTGCGGCATTTTATCGATTTTCTGGCCGCCATTTGCGCCGGACAGCCTGAACTGAAAATAGCAGATGACTGAGGCACAAACGGCAAGGCACGCAGGCAAGGCACCTAATAAACCAGCGTCAAATTACCCGTTACCGGCTGAATGGTGATGGGGGCCAGTTTGGCCAGTACGGCAATGGTTTGATCAGCGCGTGTCAGGTTAAACCGCCCGGTAATCCGTTTTTGTCCCTGATACAGGGGTGACAGCACAAAACGGTGCCCGCTATGGCGCGAAATACCATCCAGCACATCGGCAAGCGGGGCATTGCGAAAACTTTGCCAGCCCTTGCGAATTTCCAGTGCGTTTGCCAGCGGTACTGTGGTTTGCAGGGCATCGTGCCCGGCACCAAGCCACAGGCGGTCACCCGGTTTCAGTTCATAATTGCGGCTGTCCCCGGCATTGCCACGCACCCCGACAATGCCTTCCAGAACCGACGTTTCAACATCATTCCCAATGATGGAAACGGCAAATTTGGTGCCCACAACCCGCACCGTTGCCTGGTCGGTGATCACCTGCATCGGCCGTTGCCGGTCCTTGGCGGCCGAAATAACGATACTGCCATGGACAAGGTGGATGTTGCGAAATTGATCATTAAACGCGATGTCATAATCACTTCCTGGCGCAACCGAAGCAACCGAGCCATCCGCCAGATCAATTTCCTGCCAGGCAGCATCGCGCGGGATAACCGCCACCGCAGATAAGGCCGCGACCAGCGCGAAACCCGCCCCGGCAAGGGTCATACCCAACCGGCGCAGCGGATTAGCCCGCCGTGCCGGTTTGTGACGCGGCTCTTGCCGCCGAACTTGCTTGGTCCGCAAGGGCGATGCCGTACGGCTTTGCTGATAGGCAAGGCTGATGCGATCAAATGTTTCGCGGTTGCCCGGTGCGGCGTCACACCATTGGGCAAAGGCCGCGAAATTTTCGGCTGCACTGGCATCGTCGGCCATCACATGCCACCAGTCACGCGCCGCCTGTTCCTGTTCGGCTTTGCTCTGATCGGGCCCGGCCATCACAGGATATCCAAATTACACATCAATTGGGGAATGCTCGCTGCTGCTTTCAGGTCTAAATTCATAATCCTAACTGTCCTTGTCGGGAAAATAACGCCTTTTTCCAACATCGTGCCGGCGCAATATCTCGCGCAGGTCACTTAAGGCACGTTGAATGTGTTTTTCAATTCCCTTCTTGGTCAGGCCTGTTGCATGTGAAATGGCAGCATAGCTCATGCCCTGAACGCGGCTCATACGGAATATCCGCGCGCGTTTATCGGGAAGTTCGGCCATTGCTTCCATCACCCGGTCCAGCGTTTGCCGATGTTCCAGCCGCTGTTCAGCGGATGGCGACTGATCGGATATTTTCTCCAGCCGGGCTTCAAGGCCACTGCTACCGTCCGCCCATTGCCGGGTAAACTGGCGTCTGTCGTGATCGCGGATCAGATTGATCAGAATGGTGGCCAACAGGGCATCGGGTTTTCCGACCTCGGCCCAGTCCAGTTGCATGGCACGGGCAAAACATTCCTGGACGAAATCCTCGGCATCTGTACGCGAACCGCACCGCTGATAGGCAAGCGCAAGCAACGCCTTGCGGCGCTTTGAAAACAGATTATGCAGCGGATCATGTGCAGACATGCCTGAGCTTGCGAAACCAACAGTGAAAAACAGGATGGTGCCGTTGGTAACAGCTTTGCCACAAAACAACAATGTAAATAATAATCATTATCATTTTCATTATCGTTATGGATACATAGACGCGCACGTCACCTGGCAGGTCCCTATACCCGGTTCGTATGCGAATCTGGCGACGCGACGAATCATATTCGCAGTGACCCCTTCGCAACCGTTTTTCAACAGCGATTTGTATGGGTATTGTCCGGCAAAATTACGTTCTTTTATGTCGTAAAAACCTCCGTTTCATGCGGCTTTCAGACGTACTTTCGTCAAAAAATTCATAAAATTTAAAATCCTTCGCATCTGCAAAATCGCCCTACCGTCAATACCGATCCCATCCTTTATCACAACTCTTGAATATAAAACCGTGACACTTCAAGCACTTGCTTATGACCGGGCATCAGTTCCCCTGCTCGAAAACAGGATTTGCTTTGGTTGAATACGTGACAGGCAACCGTCCACAAGCAGTTCGCAGGGCCGAAAATTGATTTGTGTCATGGAACAGCAAGGCCAGTTTCCAATATTTTGCCTGCGGGATTTGAATAATCCCAAGTCTGCCAGGTCGAGCGTGCCGCCCCGGTAGATCCCCGCAGTACCGACTGGTTGATTGCCCCACAATCAATATGAGAGCAGCCGGTCTGTATCGCACGGCAAATGGTCAGGTCCCGATCATGGAATTATCTCGTACTCAATCATCAGCGCCCGAAAAGATGACGCCACAAAACGACGAAGCGCCGCTTGAGGACGATATCCCGCTTTATAAAGACCGCGAAAAGGTCTATCCGAAACGTGTTTCGGGCCATTTTCGTAACCTGAAATGGTTTGCGCTGATCACGCTTTTGACAATTTACTGGATCGTTCCGTGGTTGCGCTGGGACCGTGGGCCATCGGCACCGGATCAGGCGGTTTTGATCGATATGGATCTGGGCCGGGCCTATTTCTTCTTTATCGAAATATGGCCGCAGGAAGTTTATTACATTACCGGCATCCTGATCATGGCGGCAATCGGCCTGTTTTTGGCGACATCGCTTTATGGCCGTATCTGGTGTGGTTATGCCTGCCCGCAAACGGTATGGACCGACCTGTTCATGCTGGTTGAACGCTATATTCAGGGCGACCGCAATGCCCGTATGCGGCTGGATAAAGCCCCGTGGTCATTAGAAAAATTTGGCAAAATCGGCGGCACCCATCTGGCGTGGATTATTATTTCGCTGGTTACCGGGGGCGCATTTGTTCTGTATTTTAACGATGCACCAACCCTGATCGTCGACATTTTCACCGGCAATGCCAGCATGGCCGTTTACGTCACCATGGGATTTTTGACATTTTCGACCTATCTGCTGGCCGGTTGGGCCCGCGAACAGGTTTGCACCTATATGTGCCCGTGGCCGCGATTTCAGTCGGCCATGCTTGATGACGAATCAATGATTGTCACCTACGAGGCATGGCGCGGCGAACAGCGCGGGCCGATCAAACGCAAAAACCTTGTACGTGGTGAAGTTCCCGAGACCGGCCACTGCATTGATTGCCATGCCTGCGTCAATGTCTGCCCCACCGGAATCGATATTCGCGATGGATTGCAACTTGAGTGTATTGGCTGCGGTTTGTGCATCGATGCCTGTAACGAAATGATGGACAAGGTTAGCTTCCCGCGCGATCTGGTACGTTTCGACTCGGTCCAGAACTCGCAATTGCGCGCGCACGGCCAGGCTGCCAAAGTCCGCATCATTCGCCCGCGCACGATCTTTTATTCTGTGCTGCTGGTCGTTGTTGCCGGGGTGATGCTGGTTGGCCTGCTAAATCGCAGCACCATGGACGTTAACGTTCTGCGCGATCGCAACCCGCTTTATGTGCCGCTTTCAACGGGCGATGTCCGTAATGGCTATACGCTTAAGATTTTGAACAAGGAACAAAGCCAGCAAACCTATCTTCTTGATCTGTCGGGCGTAAATGCCACCGATTTCCAGATTATCGGTCAAAAACCAACGCCAGACGGTAAATTCTCGCTGACAGTTGCACCCGATCAGGTCGGCAGTTACCGGGTTTTCATTGCCGCCAGTCCGTCGAGCCTGCAAAGTGATGCCACACCGATTGATTTCATTGTGACCAACACCGATAGCGACGTTTCTGAAACCCATGACACCATCTTTGCCGGCCCGAAAAAATAAGGGTCGGCCCGCCAAAAAGGGCCGTCGAAATGACCACCACAACCAATACAACCTCGATCCCGGCTTCCTCGGGCCCGCGCAAATCGGACCGGTTGATACCGTGGTATTTCGTGGGCGGATTTGCCGTCATGCTGTTCGCCAATATCTGCCTGATCGTTTTTTCCCAAACCAGTTGGGTTGGCCTGGTCAGCGACCATGCCTTTGAAGATGGCAACACCTATAACGAAGCCCTTTCCGATGCGCGGGCCCAGGCAGAACTGGGCTGGCGTACCAAGGTAACGGTTGCCGGTGTTATCAACAACGAAGCCACCATCACAGTGCTGTTCCGTGACAAGGCACAGGAACCGATTTCAGGCGCAAAGATGGAAGCGGTTCTAATGCGTAATGACCGCGATGATATGGACGAAAAAATCATGCTGAGCGAAATCAGCCCCGGTGAATACCGTACCCGCGCCAACGTCCCTGTCTATGGAAACTGGAAATTGCGGATTGTTGCGCACGCGCAAAACCACGACTATCAGGTCGTCGAGGATGTACTGATCAAGCAATGAACGCGATTACCGCCTGCCGCCATTGTGGCGAGCCGGTGACTGCCAGCTCGCCGGCTGGACCTGACTTTTGCTGCACAGGATGCGAAGGTGCCTTTTCCCTGATTAACGATCTGGGCCTTCAATCCTATTATACCCGCCGCAGCGTTGATCCCAACATTCGCGCCCTTAAACCCGAAGATGACGGGCCGGGTGCCTTTGATTTCACCGACCTTGTCAGCACCGGCGAGAATGGCGAGTGCCATCTCGACATGATGATAGACGGGCTGCATTGTGCGGCCTGTGTGTGGTTGATCGAAACCATTTTGCAGCGCCAGCAACAGGTGGTGCAGGCCCGCATCAACATGACCACCCGGCGTTTACACCTGGCATGGCAAGGGCAACCGGCTGACATCGCCGGGCTGATCGCACCGGTATTCCAGATGGGATACCGGTTGATCCCGTTTGACCCGGAAACCCTTGAACGGGCAACCGACCAACGCAACCGCGAGCTTTTGCGGTGTCTGGCCGTGGCCGGGTTTGCAGCGGGCAATGTCATGCTGCTGTCGGTATCAATATGGGCGGGTTATATTCAGGGTATGGGCGAATTTACCCGCGACCTGTTCCACTGGTTTTCTGCCCTGATTGCGGTTCCTGCCGTCGCCTATGCCGGGCGGCCGTTTTTTCGCTCTGCCCTTGGCGCGTTACGCCATGGCCGGGTCAATATGGATGTACCCATTACGTTGGCAGTATTGCTCGCCCTGGGCATGAGCCTGTTTGAAACCATGCGCGGGGCCGAACACGCCTATTTTGACAGTGCCATCACCTTGCTGTTTTTTCTGCTGATCGGGCGTTATCTGGACGGGCGAGCCCGCAGCCAGGCCCGCTCGGCCGCCGAACATATGCTGACCCTGCGCGCACGGTCCATCACCATCATAAACCCGGATGGAACACGCCGGGTTCTGGCACCGGAAAAGGCACAGCCTGGCATGGTTGTTCTGGTGGCCGCAGGCGAACGGGTGGGCGTTGATGGTGACATTATTGAGGGCCAATCCGACATTGATACCAGCGTGATTAGCGGTGAAAGCCTGCCCAGTCCGGTCAATGTCGGCTGCCGGGTTTTTGCCGGCACCATGAATTTATCAGCACCGGTTCGGGTGCAAATCACCGCAACCGGTGACTCGACCCTGCTGGCCGAAATTGTTCGCCTGATGGAAAATGCCGAACAGGGCCGCGCCAAATATGTCGCCCTGGCCGACCGTGTTGCCCGCGCCTACGCCCCCGTGGTTCACAGCCTGGCGGCAATAACCTTTTTGGGCTGGTGGCTGATCGGTGGCATTGGCTGGCAAGACTCGTTAATGAACGCCATTGCGGTGCTGATTGTGACCTGCCCGTGTGCGCTGGCATTGGCCGTGCCGGTGGTTCAAGTACTGGCAACCGGGCGCCTTTTAAAGGCCGGCATTCTGGTTAAATCGGCCACAGCGCTGGAAAGGTTGACCAAAATTGACGGGGTTCTGTTTGATAAAACCGGCACGCTCACAACCGGGCACCCCGAACTGATCACAACACCGGACCATGACACCCTGAAACTTGCGGCATCAATGGCCGCAAACAGCAACCACCCGCTGTCACGCGCCCTGGTACGGGCCGCGGGCGACACATTTGTTGCCGCCCGCGTAAGTGAACATCCGGGACAAGGCCTGTCGATGATGGTGCCCCAGGGGGAAATCCGCCTTGGCAGCCGCGAATTTTGCGGGGCCAATCATGCCATTTTACCGACAAACAATGAAAGCGGGCCTGAAATATGGCTGGCAGAACCTGGCAAGGCAGCCACCCGGTTTGGCTTTCGCGATTTACCCCGCCCCGATGCCGCATCGACAATTGCAACATTACATGCTGAAAAAATCCCGGTGCTGTTATTGTCGGGCGACCGGGCCGATAATGTGCGCCAGCTTGCCAATGAACTTGATATCGCAAGCTGGCAGGCGGCCCTGTCCCCCGCCCAGAAAGTATCCGTCGTGGAGCAACGTGCCCTGGCCGGGCACCATGACCTGATGGTGGGCGACGGCATCAATGATGCCCCGGCCCTTGCCGCTGCCCATGCCTCGATGTCACCGGCAAGTGCTGCTGAAATCAGCCAGAATGCTGCCGATATCATCTTTCAGGGCGACCGGCTGGGGGCCGTGATAACGGCACTTGGCGTTGCCCGGATGGCTGATCGACTGGTGCGGCAAAATTTTTCGCTGTCTTTTGCCTATAATATTGTCACCATTCCCCTTGCCGTGGCGGGCATTGTTACTCCGCTGATTGCTGCAATTGCCATGTCCACATCCTCGCTGGTTGTCATTGCCAACGCCTTGCGTTTGAATTGGAAAAAACAGCCATGACCACAGAGAAAATATCATGAGCAACCTGCTGCTTTTAATCCCTATCGCATTATTTCTCGGACTTTTGGGCCTGGGTGCATTTTTATGGGCATTGAAGTCCGGGCAATTCGACGATATGGATGGTGCCGCAAACCGGATCCTGTTCGACGACGACGAAAACGTCGCCCCGAAAAACAACCCAGGACCAAAATGACGATGATGAAATGAATAGCTTGTATCCTTTCATCACAATCGTCTAAAGTAATTCCAGTTTGTGCGCGTATACACTGTACAGCCTCGGAGAAACAGATGGCGGTTCGTTCCCAGCTTTGTGAGGCCTGTGATATTCGGGACCTTACCTTTTGCTCTGCCTTACACGGTGAAGAACACACGCGCCTGCGTCAGTTGCTGACCCATGTTCAGTATGACAGCCACAGCACCATTTTTCATGAAGCCGAAGATGCCGACTATGTGTTCAATGTAACATCGGGGTCGGTGAAGCTTTACAAACTTCTGGGCGATGGCCGCCGCCAGATTACCGGCTTTCTGTTTGCCGGTGATTTTCTGGGTCTGGCGCTTAACCAGACTTACAGCTACACCGCCGAAGCCATCGAACCGGTAACAGCTTGTCGTTTTCCGCGGCAGAAACTGGAACGCCTGTTTAACGAATATCCGCGCCTTGAAAAACGCATGCTGGGCATGGCGGTTGACGAACTCGCTGCAGCACAGGACCAGATGCTGCTTTTGGGGCGCAAGACAGCCAAGGAAAAAGTCGCATCATTTTTGCTGATGCTGGCCCGCCGCCAGGAACATCGCGGTGTCGATGCCGATGCCATCGAAGTACCAATGAGCCGTTCTGATATTGCGGACTATCTGGGCCTGACCATTGAAACGGTATCGCGCACCCTGACGCAATTGCGCAAGGAATCGACCATTTCACTTAAAGACAACAAACATATTGAAGCCATTGGCATGGGAATGCTGGAAGACCTGGCAGAAGGGCTTTAAGGCCCTGTAAATGTTCATTTATTTAAGGTCACGCCTGCAAACGGGAACCACCCCTGACCAAAGTGCATACGCAACTGCGAAAAAATATTTCGCGCCTGCTGTCATCCTATTGTAAACATGACTGCCCGTCCGGCGGAGACCGGGCTGCACATACCGGTAAACCCGGCGGAGAAACGTCATGAGCACCACCACCAATAAAAAGGGTCGGGTCACGGTTCCTGCCCTTCGTGCCCGCAAGGGCGGCGACCCGATTGTCTGCCTGACTGCCTATACCACGCCCATCGCCCAACGCCTGGATGCCCACTGCGACCTGCTTTTGGTTGGTGATTCCGTTGGCACAGTGGTGTACGGCATGGAAAACACACTGGCTGTAACGGTTGACATGATGGTCAACCACGGCAAGGCCGTGATGCGCGGCAGCAAAACGGCCTGTGTCGTTATTGACCTGCCCTTTGGCAGCTATCAGGAATCCAAAGAACAGGCATTTCGCACTGCAGCGCATATTCTGGCAGAAACCGGATGTGCGGCTGTTAAACTTGAAGGTGGCGCCGAACTGGCCGACACCATCGAATTTCTAACCCGGCGCGGCGTCCCCGTTATGGCCCATATCGGCCTGATGCCACAGCAGGTGAATACACTGGGTGGCTTCAAATCGCAGGGTCGCGACGAGGCAACTGCCAGCAAGGTTATGCTTGATGCCAAAGCCGTGGCAAAAGCCGGCGCGTTCAGTGTTGTTATTGAAGGCACGGTCGAAGCCGTTGCCCGTGCCATTACCGCCGAAATAGACATTCCCACCATCGGTATCGGGGCATCGGCGGCTTGCGATGGGCAAGTTCTGGTTACCGAAGACATGCTGGGCCTGTTTTCCGACTTCACGCCAAAATTTGTCAAACGTTATGCCAGTCTGGGCGACCAGGTGGCCGACGCAGCAGCCAGTTATGCCACCGATGTGCGCAACCGGAGCTTTCCGGCTGACGAACATTGTTATGGCATGGCAAAACCGGGCAATTTACGCGCGGTAAAATAAGACAAGCGATTTTCAAGACATGAGCCTGCTTACAGTTCACACCGTCGCCGATCTGCGCGCCCAGGTTTCCAAATGGCGCGCAGAAGGCCTCAAAATTGCGCTTGTCCCCACGATGGGCGCCTTGCATGAAGGCCATATCAGCCTGACAAAGCTGGCCCGGAAATATGCTGACCGGGTGATCGTCAGTGTTTTTGTTAATCCAACCCAGTTTGGCCCAACCGAAGATTTTGCTGCTTACCCGCGCACCCTGCCCGACGACCAGGCAATTATGGATGAAGCGGGGGTCGAGTTATGTTTTGCCCCGACGGTGGAAGAAATGTATCCCACCGGCTTTGCCACCCGCCTGCATATCGATAAAATGACCGACATGCTTTGTGGTGCCTCGCGCCCCGGCCATTTTGACGGCATGGCACAAGTAGTTAGCAAATTGCTGCTGCAATCCCTGCCCGATGTCGCGCTGTTTGGCGAAAAGGATTACCAGCAATTAATGGTGATCAAGCGCTTTGTTACCGATCTCAACATTCCGGTATCGATCATCGGTGCGCCGATCCATCGCGAAAATGACGGATTGGCGATGTCATCGCGCAACCGCTATCTCTCTGTTGATGAACGCCAAATCGCAACCACCCTGTTTGCGGTTCTATCGGAAATTGCCGCACGGGCCGCTAACGGTGATGCCATTGAACCGTTGCTGGAAACAGGGCGTCAACAAATTGCCGCTGCCGGGTTTTCCCCGATTGATTATCTGGAAATTCGCGATGCCGAAACTTTGGAGCTGATGCAAGGGGTTGTAAACCGTCCGGCCCGGGTTTTTGTCGCAGCACGGCTGGGCAAAGCGCGCCTGATCGATAATCTGGCAATTAACCAGCCAGATTGCCCCGATACCTGACGATAGGGCGGCTTTTGCGACCGTCCGACAGGACGGACTCGCCGCGCTCCCTGCGCCATGAAGTCTTTGTAGCGAAAAGCGCAGAAACCGGGCCTTTTGCCTTGCTTTGGGCTTGACTCTTACCCGGCTCTCACTTAAACACCCCACAGCAAAGGTCATCCGTATGGTGACTCCCCCAGTCCTCGAGATTTCGAGCACTGGGCAAATTTTTTTTGTGCGCACATGGTGGAAACACCGGCAAACAGACGGGATATGGGATGTTTGAAGGACTTAGCGATCGGCTTGGCGGCGTTCTCGACAAACTGCGTAAACGCGGTGCGTTAAAGGAATCTGACGTCCGCGAAGCCATGCGCGAAGTTCGCGTCGCCCTGCTTGAGGCTGACGTCGCCCTTCCCGTTGTTAAAGATTTCATCAGCAAGGCGACCGAACGTGCCGTTGGCCAGGATGTTTTACGGTCGGTAACGCCGGGCCAGATGGTCGTCAAGATCGTCCATGATGAACTTAAAAACATGCTGGGCGATGGCGAAGAAATCAATCTTGCAGCCACCCCGCCGGTGCCGATTTTGATGGTTGGTTTGCAGGGGTCGGGTAAAACCACCAGTTCCGCAAAAATTGCCCTGCACCTGACCAAAAAGCGCAATAAAAAAGTCCTGCTGGCCTCGCTCGATATTTATCGCCCGGCCGCACAGCAGCAGCTTAAAATTCTGGCTGACGCCAATGATTTGCATGTATTGCCGATCATTATGGGTGAAAAGCCGGTTGCGATTGCCAAGCGCGCCATGGATATGGGTCGCAAGGAAGGCTTTGATGCCGTGATCCTGGATACGGCGGGCCGCCTGCATATCGACATGGAACTGATGAGCGAAGTCGCCCAGGTCCGTGATGCGGTAAAGCCGACTGAAACCCTGCTGGTCACCGATGCCATGACCGGCCAGGATGCGGTGAACGTTGCCAAGGAATTTGCCGACAAGGTTGGCATTACCGGTATCGTTCTGACCCGTGTTGACGGCGATGCACGCGGTGGTGCGGCCCTGTCGATGCGTCAGATTACCGGTTGTCCGATCAAAATGCTGGGTGTTGGCGAAAAAATCGACGAGATGGAACCCTTCCATCCTGATCGTATCGCTGGCCGTATCCTGGGCATGGGCGACGTGGTTAGCTTGGTTGAACGTGCAGCCGAAACCATCGAGCGTGAAGACGCTGAAAAGATGGCCAAAAAGCTGCAGAAAGGCCAGTTCGACCTGAACGACCTTCTCGCGCAGCTTAAACAGCTTCAGAAAATGGGCGATCTTTCGGGCATCATGGGCATGTTGCCGGGCATGGGTGCCATGAAAAAGCAGATGGCCCAAACCAAGATCGACCCGAAACTGTTAAAACACCAGGAAGCAATCATTCAGTCGATGACCGTGAAAGAGCGCGAGAACCCCGCGCTGATCAAGGCATCGCGCAAGAAACGTATTGCAGCTGGTTGCGGCCTGAGTGTTCAGGACGTCAACAAACTTCTCAAACAGTACCAGACCATGGCGACGATGATTAAAAAGGTCGGCAAAATGGGCAAAAAGGGAATGTTTGGCAAAGGTATGCCCCAGATGGACCCATCCATGCTGGAAGGCGGGGATGCTGGAGATCTTCAGCTTCCCAAAGGTTTTCCCGGTATGGGCGGCGGTATGCCGAAACTTCCGGGATTGGGCGGCGGTGCATTGCCGCCGGGCTTTCCGGGGTTTGGTAAAAAGAAATAACCAGGCCCCCGGTTCGAAAGAACCACATCAAGCGGTCTCGCACGAACCTTGCTTTAAGGTTCATTCGAACCGGATCAAATTGGCCCTGCAAAGGGCCGTAACGTAAAGACTACTAAACCCGAGCTGAAAGGAACTTATCCGAATGGCTGTCAAGATTCGTCTCTCCCGTGGCGGTGCCAAAAAGCGTCCTTACTACCGCATCGTAGTTGCTGACGCCCGTGCGCCTCGCGACGGTAGCTTCATCGAAAAGGTCGGAACCTATGATCCGATGCTTCCGAAAGAAGCTGACAACCGCGTTACCTTCAAAGAAGAGCGCATTAAATACTGGCTTGGCGTTGGCGCCCAGCCGACCGAACGCGTTGCCCGTTTCCTGGGTAAAGCTGGTCTGGCTGATGCGTTCAAGCCGACCGAACAGCCCAAGAAGTCTGCTCCGAAGGCGAAAGCCCAGGAACGTCTTCGTGAAAAGGCTGAAAAAGAAGCTGCCGCTGCTGAAGCTGCTGCCGAAGCTGCTAGCGAATAATTGGCTGATCGTACGATCTGATCAGATACCAGGTAATTGTGAACTGACATGGCTGAGAACCGCAAATCCAAAAGCGATACAGATTTTGTCTGCATCGGCATGATCACGGCCCCTCACGGGGTGCGCGGTGCCGTGCGCGTCAAAAGCTATACCGTCGATCCGGATAATCTGGTTGGTTATGGCCCGTTATTTGATGCCAAAGGGAAACAGAAATTCAAACTGTCGCCCGTTGGCCACGTTCGTGACCAGTTGATCGCCAAGATCGATGGTGTCAATGACCGTGACGGTGCTGAACGACTGCGCGGAACCCGGCTTCATATTCCACGGGCGGCATTGCCGGACACGGAAACAGACGACGAATTCTATCTTGCCGATCTGGTCGGTCTGAAAGCGATCCATGTTGATGGATCTGTTTTTGGCACCGTCCGCGGCGTGGCTGACTTTGGGGCGGGCGATGTTATCGAAATCGCCCTGGAAGAAGGCCGGGGAAAAGTTGTTGTGTTGCCGTTTACCCGCGCAGTTGTGCCAGAAGTGGTTTTGTCGGAACGCAAGCTGGTGGTTAATCCGCCCGAGGGGCTGTTGCAGGAAGATGAAGGACCGGGCAATCGCCCGCGTCGCGCATCAAAATCACGCAACAACACCCAGGCCGACCGCGACTCCGAAGCCGTGACCGCAGATGCGGCAGGCGCGGAAACCGCGACCGGCAGCGGAAAGGAGGCCTGAGGATGCCCGTGTGGCAGGCCAAGGTCGCAACCCTGTTCCCGGAAATGTTTCCCGGTGCCGTCGGCCAGGCTTTGGCTGGCAAGGCATTGGAAAACGGGATCTGGTCGCTAGATGTCAAAGACATTCGCGACCATGCGACGGACCGCCACCGCACGGTTGACGATAATCCTTTCGGGGGTGGGGCCGGTATGGTCATGCGCCCCGATATCGTCGATGCCGCCCTGCGTGAACTTCGTGCTTCGGCACCGGAATTACCGCTGATTTATCTCAGCCCGCGGGGAAAGATGCTGAACCAGAAACGCTGCCGTGAACTGGCAGCGGGACCGGGTGTGATGCTGTTATGCGGTCGTTACGAAGGTATCGACCAGCGTGTACTGGATGAACACCAGGTCGAGGAAATCAGCATTGGCGATTACATCCTTATGGGCGGCGAATTGCCGGCCATGGTCCTGATTGAATCGTGCATACGCCTGATCGAAGGGGTGGTGAATACCGCTGCTTCCGTCGATGAGGAAAGCTTTGAAACCGGGTTGCTGGAATATCCGCATTACACGCGCCCGGCCAATTGGAACGGGCGTGACGTGCCGGAAATTCTACTCTCCGGGCATCATGCCAAGATACAGGCCTGGCGGCTTGACCAGGCAGAAGAAATCACTCGTGAACGGCGTCCTGACCTTTGGGATCAGTATGTTGCCACGGGCCCAGCAAAGAGGGTTAAATCATGACCAATGCAATCATTCAGCAGATCGAAAAAGATCAGCTTGATAAAATCTCCGAAAAGCGCGCTGTGCCGGAATTTGATGCCGGTGACACCGTTCGCGTTCACCTGAAAGTTGTTGAAGGCACGCGTGAGCGTATTCAGCAGTTCGAAGGCGTTTGCATCGCGCGTAAAAACCGCGGCCTGAACTCTTCTTTCACCGTGCGTAAAATCGCATCGGGTGAAGGTGTTGAGCGTATTTTCCAGAACTATTCCCCGGCCATCGACAAAATCGAAGTCGTACGTCGTGGTGATGTTCGTCGTGCAAAGCTTTACTACCTGCGCGGCCGTACTGGTAAGTCGGCACGTATCGCCGAACAGACCAATGGTCACAAAGGCAAGCTGACTGCGGCTGAACGCAAGAAGTAAGCTGACCACCGGGCAACCGGACAGCACCAAACGGGTCCATTGCAAAATGGGCCCGTTTTTTTATGCCTGACCCTTATCTGCCCTGCCACATCCCCTTGCGTATCTGTACCTCACGCGCCATTGGCCGTGATTGATCCACGCCGGTCTGTGGCGATTGAACCATCATAAAAACACGCAATAGTTGTGTTATGGCGAATCGGTAAAAACTGCCCGCCAACCATCTCATTGGCGGAATTGTTCACCCTTAGCCATCACATTTTTCTATATCAGCTATTTAGACTATGGGGCTCAATCCCGCTTTATGGGCTGCATCAGCTACCCAAAGATGCCAAATTTTGACCATTTCCATTTAAAGATGTTGTCGCCTGAAAAAACACCCGCTCTGGCGCTTGCGATTTGCAAGCTGGCGTGTATAAAAACAGTCCCGCGGCAAAAACAGCCCCGGGCACGCGTTTCTGAATAATAATATTTCGCAGCATCAAACTGCGCCGGAGGAAATGGCGGTAACCCGCTACCTGCATGGAAACCAGATTATCCCGTGATGATCGTACGGTTTTAGCCCCGGTATCATTCGCATCGCCTGCCCGCGCGCATCATGTTTTGCAATACCGCACACAGGATCGAATAGAGAGGAGGTCGAGATGGGAAACCCGAAAACCCTTTTTGACAAAATTTGGGCAAGCCATGTGATTAACACGCAGGATGACGGCACCTGCCTTATTTATATCGACCGCCATCTCGTTCACGAGGTTACCAGTCCGCAGGCGTTTGAAGGCCTGCGTAATGCCGGTCGCAAAGTGCGCCATCCCGAACTGACACTGGCCGTGCCCGACCATAACGTGCCGACCACCGACCGTTCGCAAGGCATCAAGGAAGAAGACAGCCGTATTCAGGTTGATACCCTTGATCAAAACGCGCGCGACACCGGCATTCACTATTTCCCGATGAACGATCTGCGCCAGGGTATTGTACATATCGTGGGCCCGGAAGAAGGCTTTACCCTGCCCGGTGTAACCATGGTTTGCGGCGATTCGCACACCTCGACCCACGGTGCATTCGGCGCGCTGGCCTTTGGGATTGGCACGTCCGAAGTTGAACATGTTCTGGCCACCCAGACCCTGGTTCAAAAACCGGCCAAAAACATGCTGGTCAAGGTTGAGGGCGACTTGCACCCCGGTGTTACCGCAAAGGACATCACCCTTGCCATTATTGGCCGCATCGGTACCGCAGGCGGCACCGGTTACGTGATCGAATATGCCGGTTCGGCCATTCGTGCGCTGTCGATGGAAGGCCGCATGACGGTTTGCAACATGTCGATTGAAGGCGGTGCGCGCGCCGGTTTGATCGCACCGGATGAAAAAACCTTTGAATATATCAAAGGCCGTCCGATGGCCCCCAAAGGGGCGGCATATGAACAGGCTGTTGAATACTGGAAGACCCTGCCGTCTGACGAAGGCGCACATTACGACAAAATCGTCGAACTTGATGCCAATGACATCATCCCGCAGGTAACCTGGGGTACCAGCCCGGAAGACGTCGCCCCGATCAGTGCCGTTGTTCCCGGCCCGGATGATGTAACCGATGCTGGCAAGAAAAAAGCCATTGCCCGGTCGCTTGAATATATGGGTCTGGTTGCTGGTACGCCGTTGGAAGAAGTTAAAATCGACCGCGTTTTCATTGGTTCATGCACCAATGGCCGGATCGAGGATTTGCGCGCTGCCGCCGTTGTGGCCAAAGGCCGCAAGGTTGACGCATCGGTCAATGCCATGGTTGTGCCGGGGTCCGGTCTGGTCAAGGAACAGGCCGAAGCCGAAGGTCTGGATCAGATCTTTATCGAAGCTGGTTTTGAATGGCGCGAACCGGGTTGCTCGATGTGCCTGGCCATGAACCCCGACCGTCTGGAACCGGGCGAACGGTGTGCATCGACCTCGAACCGTAACTTTGAAGGCCGTCAGGGCCGCGGGGGCCGCACCCATCTGTTAAGCCCGGCAATGGCCGTTGCTGCCGCCGTAACCGGTCATCTGACCGACGTTCGTAAACTTGAAATCGTGTAAGGCGCTGTAATGTCTGCACAAGCCTTTATCATTCATGAAAACGGCGTAACGCGGTATGGGCGGGCAATGGTGCTGGAAAGCCTGTTGCCCCAGCTCACCGGTATTAACCTGCCGGATTTCGTCGCCAATGACATCGACGCCACCGAAGACCTGATCGAAGCACTGGGTCTGGTGCTGGACGCTGAAAACAAGGGATAAGACAATGGACAAGTTCAACACTTTAACCGGTGTGGCCGCACCGTTGCCGATGCTCAATGTCGATACCGACATGATCATCCCCAAGCAGTTCCTCAAGACCATTAAACGTTCGGGTCTGGGTAAAAACCTGTTTGACGAAATGCGTTATGACGATAACGGCAATGAAATCCCCGATTTCGTTCTTAATCAGCCTGCCTATCGCGATGCTAAAATTCTTGTTACCGGTGCCAATTTTGGCTGTGGTTCATCGCGTGAACATGCGCCCTGGTCCCTGCTGGATTTTGGCATTCGCTGCATCATCGCGCCCAGCTTTGCCGACATTTTCTACAACAACTGCTTTAAGAACGGCATTTTGCCGATCGCGCTGCCGCAGGAAGATGTTGATAAACTGATGTCGGATGCCGAACGCGGTGCCAATGCCACGGTAACGGTTGACCTTGAAAAACAGGAAATCACCGGCCCGGACGGCGGTTGCATCAAGTTTGAGGTGGAAGCGTTCCGCAAGCATTGCATGCTTAACGGCCTGGATGACATTGGGCTGACATTGCAACAGGCCGACGCGATTAACGGTTTTGAAGCCGAACGCGCCGCATCCCAGCCCTGGCTGTCGCTGTAAAACATTCCGGGCGGCGCAAATATTTTGCGCTGCCCTTTTTAAATTCCCGCATGTCTGGCGCGCCCTCGCGCCGCTGTTTCTTTGCTAAGGTTTGAAAATGACGATTACCAAAAAAGTCCTGATGTTGCCGGGCGACGGCATTGGCCCCGAAGTGATGCGCCAGGTTCAGCGCGTTATGGACTGGATGGCCAAAAAACGTGACATCAATTTCGACGTCACCGAAGGCCTGATCGGCGGCGCATCAATTGATGCCCATAACAACCCGCTGACCGACGAAACCCTGGCCGATGCCATGGCCGCCGATGCGGTTCTGCTTGGTGCTGTTGGTGGCCCGAAATGGGATAACATCCCGTTCGATATCAAGCCGGAACGCGGCCTGCTTAAAATCCGCAAGGAAATGGGCCTGTTTGCCAATTTGCGCCCGGCCCTGGTATTTGACGCCCTCGTGGGCGCATCGACCCTGAAGGAAGATGTGGTCAAGGGTCTGGATATCATGATCCTGCGTGAACTGACCGGCGGCATCTATTTCGGCCAGCCGCGCGGCGTTGAAGAACGCGATGGCGTTCGTTTTGGTTTCAACACCCTGGTTTATTCCGAACCCGAAATCGAACGTATTGCCCGTGTTGCCTTTGACATGGCAATGAAGCGCAACAAACGGATGTGCTCGGTCGACAAGGCCAACGTTCTGGAATCCACCGTTCTGTGGCGCGAAGTTGTGGAACGTGTTGCCAAGGAATTCCCTGAAGTCGAACTGAGCCACATGTATGTCGATAATGCATCCATGCAGCTGGTCCGCAACCCGAAACAGTTTGACGTGATGGTCACCACCAACATGTTTGGTGATATACTTTCCGATTGTGCCGCCATGCTGACCGGTTCGCTAGGCATGTTGCCATCCGCATCGCTGGGTGCGGCGGACGAAACCGGTGCCCGCAAGGCATTGTACGAGCCGGTCCATGGCTCGGCCCCGGATATTGCCGGTCAGGACCTTGCCAACCCGCTGGCAACCTTGCTGTCATTTGCCATGATGCTGCGTTATTCGTTCGACATGGGCGACGATGCCACCATGATTGAAACCGCTGTTCAGAATGTCCTGAAGGGCGGCCTGCGCACCGCTGACATCATGCAGCCGGGTATGGCAAAGGTTTCGACCACCGTTATGGGTGAAGCCGTTATCAACGAACTGAACAAGCTGGTCTAACCATACCCTTAGCTGTTTCATGTTTCAGGCCGGGGCCAATACGCCCCGGCCTTTTTATTTTATTTCAAACCATTGGGTACAAAAAAGAACCGAATAAATCGTAATCGCCTCATGCAATGCACGCGCCGCGTGATATATTGGCGCACACATTTTTCAAATTTGCAGGGATTCATTCGATCATATGGCCAAAACCGCAAAATTTATTCTTGGCAGTCTTGTCATTGTGGCTGCTGCAGGTGCCGGGCTTCATTTTTTGGCGCCGGTTTACACCGAAAACAATTTGCGCAGTGCATTGACCAATCCGCAATCAATGATCCGGGGCGAATTTAGCAATTTTCAAATGTCGCTGTTCAAAGGCACCATGTCGGGCGACGATGTTAAAATCGTCACGACGGATGGCGCGGTTTATAGTGCCCGGCATGTCGATATTACCGGCATCGACTGGCTTGCTGTTTACGGATTTAACCCCTCGCACGATGCACTTGCCGGGGCCATGACCCTTAAGGGTGCCAATATCGAGGTGAATGGACGTAAAATTACGTTTGATCAGGCCCGTCTTACCGACGTGTCTGCTGATCCGTCAAGCTGGCTTCCTGAAACTTTTGCCGCTGCCGATATCCAGAGCCCCGGCCTGACCCAGTCCTTTCAGGAACAGACCAGCACAATCGAGGATATCCATATTCAGGATATCGCGGCGGACCATATTGGCGGAATCACCACAGGTTCCTGGAGCTATGACGCCGGACCGGATCAGGGCAATGCCAGCATCGCGCAAAGCATTTTTGCCAATTGCGCAGGGCCAATGCCCTTGCTGCAGCAACTGGATAACAGCGATTTTAACTGGAATTCAGCTGAATCGTGTAAAAACATGGCCCTGGCTGATTTAACAATGTCCCTGCCAGACCATTCAGCCATTTCAGCAGCCGGTATTCTGGTTGACGGGCTGACCACGCAATCCATTGAGACGGCCAGCATTAACGGGCTTAAAATTCGCCTGCCCAAAAAACGCGGTTCCCTGTCAATCGGGCGGATCGAACTTGGCGGGTTTGATCAGGCCATTGATCCCGATATGATCCCGACACCTGGTGAAACGTTTGACTTCAACCGTTGGCTTACCGCGTTTGAAAGCGTGAAAATCGCCAAACTGGAACTCTCGGATCAGCATTACAATCTGCCTGACGCCGAAATACGCTGGGACCGCTTTAGCATTTCCAACCTTGCCAACCATGTCATTGGTGAAGTTTCTTCCGGCGGGCTTTCGGTGCATGGCAGTACCGTTGCCGAAACCCTTAAAATCGGTCTTGACCAGGCCACCTTCCGCGATATTGACATTGCCAGTATCGGCACTGTTGTACGCCAGTTTCAAGGTGTTACGGCCAGCACCCCCGAAGAACAGCTTGCAGAAATGCAGGGCAAAACATTGGGTGAAGTCGGCTTTCCCTTTACGCCCCCCGTCCTCTCTACCTATTTGATGACCGGGTTTGAGCTTGGCATTACCGGCAGTGAAACCTTTCACCTGACACTTGATGAACTGGGGGGCGCCCTGGGCGATATTGGCCCGGCGCGCGATGGTGGCCCCGATGTTGCCCGTGCCACAACCGGCCATATCGGCGGCTTGAGCATTGACATCCCCGATGAATACAGCACCGACCCTCGCATTACCGGCATGCTTGGCGTTGAACGGTTTAGTCAGGTGACCATTGATATGGATAGCCATCAACGCTGGAACACGGAAAATGGCGAGTTTCAATATGCGATTGACGAATTGACCATT
The DNA here is from genome assembly GCF_040148805.1 of Thalassospira sp. NFXS8. Classification (NCBI taxonomy): domain Bacteria; kingdom Pseudomonadati; phylum Pseudomonadota; class Alphaproteobacteria; order Rhodospirillales; family Thalassospiraceae; genus Thalassospira; species Thalassospira sp. NFXS8. The sequence continues at coordinate 1,897,442 of NZ_JAGEMF010000001.1, forward strand.
CGCGATTTTGGCACCCTTAAATTTTCCACAACCCTGGCCGGATTTACATCTGACATCATTGCCGAATTACAGGACATTCCCCTAATCGATACGCAACAGCGCCTTGGGAATGTTGTTGGCAAATCGGCCCGGCTAAAAGACGCATCGCTGGAAATTTCCGGCGATAACCTGATGCCCACAATCTGGAAAATTATTGCCACAACAAGCGGCATTCCCGCCGACCAGTTGCAATTAACCGCCGGTATGGTGGTTGTTCAGGCACAGCAGCAATATGGCAAGACCGGGCAATTGGGCGCATCCCTTGGGCAATTGGCAAACTGGCTTGCAGACCCGCGCCATTTGAAAATCACCTTAACCCCGACAAAGCCCGTGGCACTGGCCCCCTTGATGCAGGCAAAAACACCGCCGACACCCCCCGTGATGGCCGAAACATTCGGCCTAAAAATCCTTGCCAATGATGAAATTGGCAAATAACCAGCCCCGGCCCCGATGGTGACGAACCACCTTCGGGGCCCCCATATCATGGAATATGATTGGAAATTGCCGAACTTAACTGTTTTTTGGTTGAAACACGGCAAGTTTATCGGGATTGCGATGAACAAACAGACTTTCGATGCCGCCCTTGCCAAGGGCAAATGTTATCGCAGTATGCACAACGCCCTCGCTGGAAAATAAAACCCAGCTTTCAGCTTCGCTTTCGACAACCATCATATCGGCTGCTATTAAATTTTTGTGCCAAACGCCAGCAAAGAACCGGGCGACGTGATCTGTTCCAAACAGTTTGTTGATATTCACGCTGGCCTTGCCGCCACCGTCACTTTGCAAAATCACATCAGACGACAATAACGCCGCAATTCTATCGGCCTGCCCTGATTGCAAGGCATCAATAAACCCCGCCAAATCGTCGCGTGTCAAACGGTTCGGGCTGGCGGTTTTTCCGGCCTCATCTGGTGTTTCCGGCACCCCGGCGTGGCTGTGCCGGGTTGGCTGATGTGATTGATCTGGCTGGTTCCGTGTTGCCATATCCGACATTTTACGACGCGCACGAAACAATATCTGCCGGGCATTATTAGGCTGGTTTTCCAAAACCCCGGCAATTGCGGCATGGTCCCAGTCAAAAACATCATGCAAAACCAGTGCAATTCGTTCCGCTGCCGACAGCTTTTCCAACATCAACAGATAAGCCTGCGACAGGTAGTCCTGATTAATCAGGGCGGTTTCGGTTTCGTTGGCAAACGGATTGACCCATGGTTCGGGCAACCAGTTCCCCACATAATTTTCACGTCGGCGACGGGCAGATTTAAGGACATCCAGGCACAAATTACTACATACCCGTATCAACCATCCAACCGGATCATGCAAAGTCGCAACATCGACGTTACGCCACCGCAGCCACACATCCTGCACTGCATCCTCGGCATCGGCGTGGCTACCCAACATGCGAAAAGCCAGGGCAAAAAGCCGGGGGCGAAGCTGTTCAAAAATTGCTGTCGACATATTTATTGCCTTGCCAAATTTCCCAACGCGCATAGCGGCACAGGCCTGCGCCTGTACCGCTTTACTTTATCTCATAGGCCTGTTCTGGCCGATAAAACCCGATCAACCGGACTTTCAATCAGCAAGCAGGGCAAACCCCTGCCGGTTATATGACACATGTAGGGTGCGAAAATACCGAACCAGGCCGTTAAAATCGAACCATGTTGTTCAGGTCAGGCATTACGCCAATTGATGCTGGGCAACGCCCAGCCGGTTCCAGGCATTAATCAAGGCAATACCGGTTGTCAGTTCCGAAATCTGTTCAGTGCTGAAATGCGCGCCAAGGGCTTCAAAGCTGGCATCAATGGCTTCGGCTTCAGCACCAAGGGTCAGTTTTTCGGCCCAGTCAAGGGCAGCACGTTCCTCGACGGCAAAATCCTTTGCATTACGCCAAACAGCCAGCATATCGATTTTGTCCTGCTGACCACCGTGTTTAAGATAATCATCACGATGCATTCGCAGGCAAAAAGAACAGGCGTTAAGCTGGGATACCCGGCATTTAACAATTTCAATCAGGGTTTTGGCCAGGGTGTTTTCCGTTTCGAACACGGTCGCAGCGTGATACAGCCCCTTAAAAAGGGCGGGGCTGGTTTTGGCAAATTCAAAGCGGCTCATGATGCAATCTCCTGTTTGCAGACGATAAAAAACAATCTCTACAAACAGGACGACACAGCACGAGCCCCTGTTACATCCGATGATGAATTTTCCCTAAAAACACCATCGTCCCCATGCCCGGCCAAATTACCGCACGACATTTATCTGCCTAAGCCCCGGCACAACCTTATTATGGGTACCCGATATTTCAGCCCCAGCCCCCGCCCATAATACCCGACACCGGATAAAACTAACCAACCGGTATGGCGAGCAACGCATTTTGGGCAGATTCACGGCAGGACCTAAAGCCGCCGGTCAAATCAGGAAAACCCGCTTTTAGCCAAAGCTGCGGCCAGGGATGGATGCAATTCCCAGTTCCAGTCCTCGGCTTCCAACTGCGATCCTTCGGCAAGGGTGAAAATAGCCGCCAGGTAATCGCTAACATCGGTGTCACATTGCGGCAGACCAACGGCCATGGCAATTTTTCGACCGACCCGGCCATATTTTTTATGCCCGATGCGCGGACCGAAATGACCGGCGGCAAATGCCAGCTCCAGCCCGGTAATACAATGATCGGGTGCCCGCAAATGTGCGCGCAGCATATCACGCTCGCAACTTGATAATTCCGCCACTGACAGCGCCTGCTGATATTGTTCGACCGAACCGACATAAGCGGGCTGGACGTCGGTTTTTGCGGGGTTGGTAAAAGCAAAATGGTCCGTATTCCGGCGTGCATTGGCACGCACGCTAACGGCGGGTCCGGCATGGCTTGAATACAGCATGGTTTTCCTCCCTAAAAGGAAATCAACCGTTCATATCCGGGTTATTCAGGGCCGGTTGCATCCCTGTGTCCCGGCTGACGGGTTCTTGCGACCCGCTAGGTAGGATAAACCCGGAAAATTCCGGGTCCGATACATAACAATAACGACCAAAATGCTGTTTTTAGCGTTCTTTAAATGCGGCATCGGCAGCAGAGCAAACATTGGCGCCCTGCTGCCAGACATCATCAATTATGACGGTAACCAGGTTTGGTAAACACAAACTGGCCGACGCGCATTCCGCCGCCGCCTTCGCGGGCATCAAATGCATTAATGCAGCCAGCCAGATAAAATTCCCACATCCGCTTAAATTCGGTGTCATATTTTTCCGGGTCCAGCTGGTCCTGAATTTTACGGAAATTCTCGCGCCATGCCATTAATGTTCGGGCATAATTGTTGCCAGGATGAAAATGGCAGGCATCCACATCCAGGTCTGCCTGTTCTGCGGCTTCCACCACTTCGTGAACAGCTGGAATATACCCCCCGGGGAAAATATAGCGATCAATCCACGGCGAGGTAAAATCTGGCCGGGGCTTGATAATGGTATGAATAACAGCACGACCCCCAGCCTTTAACAAGCGGCTAACCTGTTCAAAATAGGTTTTGAACTGTGGTCGACCAACATGCTCAAACATGCCAACCGAAACCACCCGGTCATAACGTTCCTTGTTGGCTTCGGCGAAAACCCGGTAATCCTGCAAATGATAATCCAGACCTTCGTGGAAATCGGCAGGCAGTTCGGCCTTGCGTTCCAGCGCCCAGTTATATTGCTCGGTCGACAGGGTAATGCCATGAACTTCGGCCCCTGTTGTCCGGCGAATAAAACGGCTTAACCCGCCCCAGCCACAGCCAATATCCACCACCCGCGTTCCGGGTTCGGTAATTTGCAGGCGATCCGTGGTCAGTGTCATCTTATGTAACTGGGCTTCAGTCAGGTTTTTCGCCCCGTCATCCCAAAATGCACAGGAATACTGCATATCGGCATCAAGAAACCGGGTATAAAGGTCGTTGCCGATATCATAATGATGGCGCACACGCCGGGACGCGGCCTCGACCGAGGTAAATTGCGCGATCCGGAACTTGAATGCCTGCAACTTTTCAATCAGCAAGCCAAAGTTGCTGCTTGAATGGCCTCCATCAAAATTCAGGCGTAAAACACGAATCAGGTCTTCAAGCTCGCCGGATGTTACATCCAGCCCACCTTGCATATAAACCTCGCCAAAGCCCGGATCGGGGCTTAGCGCCATTTTCATGGCGTTGGCCCAGTTGGGCAATGTCATGGTTGCGCGTGGATCACCGCCATCACCAAGGGCGACCTCGTGGCGGTCATTTACGCGCACAACAAGCGTGCCGCGCGTTACATGTTCGCGAAAGAAATCAAGGACTTTCTTGTCAGTCCAATTCAAAGTCATCGGGTACGTCATAGCCGTCCTTCTCAAGCCGGAAATGCGACAACCCCCAAAATCGTGAAACATCAACAAACATTTCACAACCCCCGTGCGATATAGTGACATATTTCACTGCAATCTCAAGCAGTAAAAACCTAAACCGTCCTTGCGCGACGCCGCGGAAAGCCTTACATCTCGGCCAGCTTACCGGTCGGTTCAGGATGACCCTATCCACTTGTTTAAGGGGAAATCCGGTGTATAGGCACACCGTACCAAAACAGAAAGAGGCACTTGATGGGTTACAAAATCGCCGTTGTTGGCGCCACCGGCAATGTCGGGCGCGAAATGCTCAACACACTGGCAGAACGCAACTTTCCCGCCGAGGAAATCTTTGCGCTGGCATCGTCGCGCTCGATCGGGCGCACAGTTTCGTATGGCGATGACGACCTGATCGTTCAGGACGCGGCCCGTTTCGATTTTTCACAGGTCGACATTGCCCTGTTTTCAGCCGGCGGCACCACATCAAAAACCCTGGCCCCCAAAGCTGCCGAAGCAGGATGTGTCGTAATCGACAATTCCAGCTACTGGCGCATGGAACCGGGGGTGCCGTTGATTGTGCCCGAAGTCAATGGCGAAGCCCTTGCCGGTTACGCCAAGAAAAACATTATCGCCAACCCGAACTGTTCGACCATTCAAATGGTCATGGCGTTAAAACCACTACACGACCTTCAGCCGATCAAACGCGTGATCGTATCCACCTATCAGGCGGTTTCTGGTGCTGGCCGTGCGGCGATGGACGAGCTGTTTAACCAGACACGTGGCATCTATGTGAACGATCTTCCGACCAAGGAACAGTTCACCAAACAGATCGCCTTTAACGTCATCCCGCATATTGACGAATTTATGGATGATGGCGCGACCCGCGAAGAATGGAAAATGATGGCGGAAACCCGCAAAATTCTCGACCCCGACGTGGCCGTTCACGCCACCTGCGTGCGGGTACCGGTTTTTGTTGGCCATTCCGAAAGCATTAATATCGAATTTGAAATGCCCGTTACCGTCGAGGAAGCCCGCAAGGCGCTAAAGGCATTTCCGGGCGTATCTGTTATCGATCATCGCCAGGACGAAGGCTATGTCACCCCGCAGGAAGTCGCTGGCGAAGACAATGTCTTTATCTCTCGTATTCGCAAAGACCCCAGCAATCCCAACACCCTGTCGCTGTGGTGTGTCAGCGACAATTTGCGCAAAGGGGCGGCCCTGAACGCGGTGCAGATTGCCGAAATGCTGGTTTCGGATTACCTGCCGAAGAAATAACGCTTTTTTCTAATTTGGCACATTTTTGCTATGGCCGCCCGGTTCCGGGCGGCCATATTGTTTTATGGTGCTATTTGTGATTGGTACTGGTCATACCACTTAAAAAGAGCTAGAGGAAATCCTTGCTAACCCACTGTCAATGCGCTGCGGGTATCAAAAAATATGGCTGCCAGTCGGCATTGCCCGGCAACATGGTGCGCCGATTTTGATTTGCCCTGCCCGTTTGGGCAAGTTCATGGCAATAACAACGCAAAACTTTTACGCGCACGCACAGCCAACAAAAATAAAATCGGAAAACAGGGATGGTTAAACGTACCCGCAAAGAAGCAGCCCGCCTTGATGAAGCCGCCCGTGCCGGGTGGCTGTATTATTGCGCCGGAAACACCCAGGACGAAATCGCAACCAAACTTGGCGTCTCCCGCCCGACAGCCCAAAGACTGGTGTCGGCCGCAGTTAGCGAAGGACTGGTCAAGGTTCGGCTGGATCATCCGATTGCTGATTGCATGGAACTGGGCGCACGCCTGCGCGACCGCCACGAGCTGGAACATTGCGAAGTTGTGCCAACCGACCCTGCCGCCCCCGATGCCATGTTTGGCATGACACAGGCCGCTGCAATGTTGCTGGAACGCGTTTTACAATCCCCCGACCCCAAGGTGATTGCCCTTGGCACCGGGCGCGCCATGCGCGGTATGGTCAACGAAGTACAGCGTATCGATGCAAGTCACCATAAAATCGTATCGCTGGTTGGCACCATTGCCACCGATGGCGCCGCCAGCTTTTATGATGCCGTAACCGAACTTGCCGATTTAACCCGCGCCCCACATTACCCGTTATCTATTCCCGTGATTGTACCTCGCGCCGAACAGCGCAAACCAATGCAGGAACAGGCACCGATGGACAATATTTTGCATCTGGCCGCCCGTGCCGATGTCAAATTTGTCGGTATTGGTCAAATGGGTGACGATGCGCCGCTTCTGGTCGATGGTTTTATCACCCCGGCCGAACTTAAAAGCCTGCAGGAACATGGCGGCATTGGCGAATTGATCAGCTGGACCTTTGATAAAAACGGCCAAATCCTTGATCACGACGTTAATAACCGCGTTACCAGCGCGCCGTTGCAAATACCCGGGCAAAATACCGTTGCGGTTGCCAAGGGGGCAAAGAAAGTTTCCGCGATTCGCGGTGCAATGGCGGGAAAATTAATTACATCTCTGGTCACAGACGAAGCAACCGCACGGGCATTGCTGCGCTAATACCTGAAAATTAAAACAATAAAAACAATCAACTAAAGCAAACCCGCAGCATTAGACTGCGGGTTTTTCTGTTGCAACGCACAATCGAATTCGGTTGACAAGGGATGTGAAAATTGAGTGAATGCTCATGTCCTGAACAAATGATCAAAATGGATGACGAAGGTTGTCCGACGGGAAAGAGTCCTTTTGGGAGGAATTATGAGAAATATTATGGGAGCAGCGCTGTGTGCGCTGTTGGCCGGCGGCGTCGCTTTTGGTGCCAGTGCCGAGACCAAACTGACGATTGCCACGGTTAATAATGGTGACATGATCCGCATGCAGAAGCTGACGGATGACTTCACCAAAAAAAATCCCGACATCTCGCTTGAGTGGGTGACGCTGGAAGAAAATACCCTGCGTCAGCGTGTCACAACCGACATCGCCACCAATAGCGGCCAATACGACATCATGACCATCGGCACCTATGAAGCCCCGATCTGGGCGAAAAAAGGCTGGCTGGCACCGCTCGAAGATCTGGGCGCTGATTATGACGTCGACGACCTTATGCCCGCCATTCGCGCGGCACTGAGCAACGATGACAAGCTGTATGCGGCACCGTTCTATGCCGAAAGCTCGATGATGATGTACCGCAAGGACCTGTTCGAGAAAGCTGGCATCGAAATCAATGGTCGTCTGACCTGGGACCAGACCCTCGACATCGCCAAAAAGCTGCACGACCCGGATAACGGCGTTTATGGCATCTGCCTGCGCGGTAAAGCGGGCTGGGGCGAAAACATGGCGTTGATTTCGACCATGGGCAATGCTTATGGCGCACGCTGGTTCAACGAAGAATGGAAGCCGGAATTTGACGGTCAGGAATGGAAAGATGCCCTGTCCATGTATGTCAACATTCTTGGCAAATACGGTCCTCCGGGTGCGACCTCGAATGGTTTCAACGAAAACCTTTCGCTGTTTAACGCCGGCAAATGCGCCATGTGGATTGACGCCACCGTTGCTGCGTCCTTCGTGACCAACCCCAAAGATTCCAAGGTTGCCGATCAGGTTGGCTTCACCGAAGCACCTTGCGCTGTAACCTGCACCGGCGCCAACTGGCTCTGGGCATGGAGCCTGGCAATTCCGGCTTCGTCGAAAAACACCGAAGCAGCCGAAAAATTCATCTCGTGGGCAACTTCGAAATCCTATGCCGAACTGGTTGCCAGCAAAGAAGGCTGGGCGAACGTTCCCCCGGGAACCCGTATGTCGCTTTACCAGAACGAAAAATATCTTGATGCCGCACCGTTTGCCATCAAGACCCTTGCTGCCATCGACAGCGCTGATCCGATCAACTCCACTCTGAAACCGAAACCTTATGTTGGTGTTCAGTTTGCGGCCATTCCTGAATTCCAGGGTATCGGCACCGTTGTCGGTCAGCAGTTCTCTGCAGCACTTGCCGGTCAGGTCTCTGTTGACCAGGCTCTGGCAAACGCACAGGAAAGCACGGATCGTACCATGCAGAAAGCTGGTTACTACTGATCTCGATCCTGTGATCTGACCTCCTTGACCTGGTAGACTTGGGTGGCGGCAAAATTCCGCCACCCCTTTTCTTCCCGGGTCAGTCAAAGACACTGCAAACGGGGAGCGCACCATGTCGACACGGGCCTCGACCCTGGCCGGGCGCGTTATGTCCGCACCGTCGATCATCGCCTTGTTTTTGTGGATGATCGTGCCTTTGGGCATGACAATTTACTTCTCTTTCCTTCGTTACAACCTGCTAACACCAGGGATGGAGGAATGGATTGGTTTTGTTAATTATAAATTCTTCCTGACCGACCACGCCTTTTTTGCCTCCCTTGCCAATACGCTTGTTCTGGTAGGTTCCGTTCTGGTGATTACCGTTATTGGCGGTATTTTGCTGGGACTGATGCTGGACCAGCCTATTTTTGGCCGCGGCATTTTGCGTATTCTGGTTATTTCTCCGTTCTTTATTATGCCGACGGTGAATGCACTGGTCTGGAAAAACCTGCTGATGAATCCGGTGTCCGGCTTTTTCGCTTGGATATCAACATCGCTCGGGTTCCAGCCAATCGACTGGTTTACCAACGCCCCGCTTACGGCCATTATCATTATGGTGGCCTGGCAATGGCTTCCTTTTGCAACGCTGATTTTGCTGACCGCCTTGCAGTCGCTTGATCGCGATCAGAAAGAAGCCGCCCAAATGGACGGGGCCGGTCCGATATCGATTTTCTTTTATATTACCCTGCCGCACCTTAGCCGTGCGATCACGGTTGTCATCCTGATCGAAACCATTTTCCTGCTCAGCGTGTTTGCCGAAATTTTCGTCACCACGGGCGGCGGCCCCGGTTTGTCGACCACCAATATTGCCTTTCTCGTTTATACCCAGGCCCTGCTTCAATATGACGTTGGCGGTGCTTCGGCGGGCGGTATTGTTGCTGTCATTCTTGCCAATATTGTTGCGATCTTTCTGGTTCGCCTCATTGGCAAAAACCTGGACGCATAGGGGGCGACAATGGAAAGTAAATTCAAGACACCTTTCGGTCAGTTCGCCTATACGGTGTTTGCCTGGATTATCGGCCTGGCAATTTTCTTCCCCATCCTGTGGATGGTGCTAACCAGTTTCAAATCCGAGCTTGATGCGGTCAACATGCCGCCCCTGTTCCTTGATTTCAACTGGACGCTGGAAAATTATACCGGGATTCTGGAGCAGTCCAACTACTTCAAATTCGCCATGAACTCGGTCATCCTGTCGTTTGGGTCCACCTTTATCGGCCTGATCTTTGCGGTGACCTGTGCATGGGCCATGGCCTTTAACCCGACCAAACGCACCAAGGATACCTTGTTGTGGATGCTGTCGACGAAAATGATGCCGCCGGTTGGTGTGCTCGTACCAATCTATCTGGTGTTTCGCGACTGGGGCCTGCTTGACAACCGTTTTGGCCTGATCATGGTTCTGTTTTTAATGAACCTGCCGATCATGGTCTGGATGCTTTACACCTATTTCAAGGAAATCCCCAAAGACATCCTTGAAGCCGCCCGTATGGACGGGGCAACCCTGCCCAAGGAAATTATCTTTGTGCTGTTGCCCATGGCCATTCCCGGCATCGCATCCACCATGCTGCTGAACGTTATTCTCGCCTGGAACGAAGCCTTCTGGACGCTGAACCTTACGACGTCGGATGCAGCCCCGCTAACCGCCTTTATCGCGTCCTACTCCAGCCCCGAAGGGTTGTTCTGGGCAAAACTATCGGCGGCATCAACCCTGGCGGTTGCCCCCATTCTGATCGTCGGCTGGTTCTCGCAGAAACAGCTTGTCCGTGGTTTGACCTTCGGCGCGGTGAAATAAACCGCCGCCGGACCAAAATATACAAGGAAGGAACACCACAATGGGTGCAATCCGACTGGAAAATGTCAAGAAAACCTTCGGGAATATCGACGTTATTCCCAGTGTTAATCTTGAAATTAACGATGGCGAGTTTGTTGTATTTGTCGGCCCGTCGGGCTGTGGCAAATCAACGTTGCTGCGCCTGATTGCCGGGCTGGAAGACGTTACCGACGGCAAAATCATGATCAACGGCGTTGATATGGCAAATGAATCGCCAGCCAGACGCGGCCTGTCGATGGTGTTTCAGTCCTATGCGCTTTATCCGCATATGACGGTTTACAACAACATCGCCTTTGGCCTTAAAATGGCGGGTGAAACCAAGGCCGTTATCGACGAAAAAGTACGCAATGCGGCCAAAATCCTCAACCTGACCGACTATCTTGAACGTCGTCCGGGTGCCCTTTCGGGCGGGCAGCGCCAGCGTGTGGCAATTGGCCGTGCGATTGTGCGGAACCCCGCAGCCTTCCTGTTTGACGAACCGCTGTCAAACCTTGATGCAGCGCTCCGCGTGAATATGCGCCTTGAAATCACCGGGCTGCATCAGGAACTGAAAACCACCATGATCTATGTGACCCACGACCAGGTCGAAGCCATGACCATGGCCGACAAGATTGTGGTGTTGCAGGCAGGTCGGGTCGAACAGGTTGGCAAACCGATGGATCTTTATGCCAAACCTGCCAACAAATTTGTCGCAGGCTTTATCGGATCGCCCAAAATGAATTTCATTGAAGGGGATTACGCCAGGGCCCGTGATTGCGCCTGTGTCGGTGTCCGCCCTGAACATTTGCTGCTAAGCACAGAGCAGGGCGACATTGCAGCAACCGTCAAGATTGCCGAACATCTTGGTGCTGAAACCTATTTGCATGTGAATGCAGACAATATTGGCCCGATGACGGTCCGTGCTACCGGCGAAGTGCCGCTAAGCGGAAATGACCGCATCTGGTTAACGCCGGACCCCGAACGTATTCACCGCTTTGACAAAAACGACAAAGCCATTTCGAACTAGGGCTGGCACCAATCCGGACTTTCGGCTGGAAAATTGAATAAACACCGGCCGAAGGCCTATTTTCCCACTGACCAAACTGCGAGATCAAAATGTATCTGAAAATGTTCGATCTGACCGGACGCCGCGCCTATGTCACAGGGGGTGGCCGCGCCATTGGTCTTTCCTGCTGCGAGGCACTTGCAGAGGCAGGGGCACATGTGGTTATCGGCGACATCAGTGCAGAAGTTGCCGAAGAAGGCCGCGACTACCTGAAATCCAAGGGCTACGATGCCAGCATCGACCTGATGGATGTCACCAACCCTGACCAGGTTCGCACCAGTGCCGCCAAACAGGCGGAACATGGCGGCATTGACATTCTTGTCAACAATGCTGGTATCGCCCGTTCGGAAACCCCGGCTGAAACCGTGGCCGATGAACATTGGCGCAATGTCATTGACGTAAACCTGAACGGTACGTTCTGGTGCTGCCGCGAATTTGGCAAACAGATGCTGGAAAAGAAACGCGGTGCCATCGTCAATATCGGTTCCATGTCGGGCTTCATCGTCAACAAGCCGCAGGAACAGGCCTATTACAACGCATCAAAGGCTGGCGTGCATCACCTGACCAAATCACTGGCCGCCGAATGGGGTGCCCGTGGGGTTCGCGTTAATGCCGTTGCACCAACCTATATCGCAACGCCGCTGAACGAATTTGTCAAATCAAAGCCGGAAATGTACGACGCCTGGATCAGTGGCACGCCGATGGCACGCCTGGGTGAAACCCACGAAATCGGGTCTGTCGTTCTGTTTTTGGCATCTGATGCCGCAAGCCTGATGACCGGTTCCATTGTTTTGGCTGATGGGGGCTATTCCTGCTGGTAAGGAGGCAGGATTAGCCGACGATCACATTGTCCTGAAACTCATTTGTGATCGGGTCAAGACAACGGATGAACGGGGCGTGGTTGTGGGACCTACGCCCCGTTCGCTTTTACAGGACCACTTTCAACGCACGTGACTTATCATCGTTTGATCACATCTGATTGCACCCAAAAGCCCCCATCGCCGGGCACTGACGAGTAGGCAAACGACGGCGAGGATCCCTGCCCGCCTGCGGATCGCAACACCGGCTGAAATTACAGTATTTTCCTTACGCCATCGCCCGTTGCCCGGCGAGACGTTTGGAAAACCCGTTCATTTCCGTTATGTCCACCGCGTCCATCTCAAGGAATTGCGCCAGTTGATGCAAATGTGCATTTAACTGTGCTGCGACATGATCGGTATCACAGCCCGGTTCGGCATGGGCCGAAAATACCCGCAACAATTTGGCTTGCCGGTCGGTTTTCAAATCGACACGGGCAACAAAATCCCCATCAAGCATAAAGGGCAGCACGTAATAGCCATATTGCCGTTTTTCCGCGGGGGTATAAATTTCGATACGGTAATTAAAACCGAAAATCCGTTCTACCCGGTCGCGTTCCCACATGACCGGATCAAACGGCACCATCAGGGCTGATGGCGTTGCCCGACGGCGTATTTTAGCATCAGGTGCAATAAAGCCCGGCTGTTGCCACCCCTCAACCAATGCCGGAATCAAATCGCCATTTTCAACCATTTCGGCAACACGGGCCTTGGCATCTTCGGTTGGCAAGCGAAAGTATTTTCTTAAATCGGCAATGGTGGCAACGCCCATGGCAACAATGCCCTTTGCAATCAGGGCGCGCTGGGCCACATCGCGCGGTAATACAGACTCATGTGCGACGTCGCCAATAATACGGTGGGGCAAATCATATTCACGCTCAAACGACCCCCGCCGTTTGCGTGCCATGACCTGCCCGCTCCAAAACAGATATTCCATCGCCGTTTTGGCCTTGGTCCAGCCCCACCACTGGCTGCCGCCTTCGCGGGGTTCTTCATTTAAGGTACTGGCAGCCGTTGTGCCTTCGCGTTCCAGATGGCGCAAAAGACTGGCAACAAAATCGGGTTCATCACGTGCAATGGCCGCCATTCGGCCCCACATCCCCTCGCCGCGCAGGGCATCTTCCATCCGCCAGCGATAAAGCGGGTAATCCTCCACCGGGATCAGCGATGCTTCATGGCCCCAATATTCAAACAATTTGCGTTGTTTTGCCGTGCCCCAGCTTAACTGGTCCAGCAAGGCACGGTCATAAACACCGAGCCGGGAAAATACCGGCATGTAATGTGCCCGGCTTAGCACATTCACGCTGTCAATTTGCAGCATGTTGGTTTTGCGGATCATCTTCATGATGCGGCGCCGATCCACCGGGCGCGCGGGGTCCGGCGTTTCAAAACCCTGCCCGGCCAGCGCCAGGTGGCGGGCCTGTTTTGCAGAAATCGAAACGGGTTTTAGCTCGGTGACATCAGGCATGGCTTCCCCAAAGAAAACGTCTTCTGATCATACGATCAATTGGTTGAGCCGATGCTATCACACCCTGCTGACAAATTTGGCAGGAGCTTTTCTGTTTTTGTTCTTCTACACGGCCATAAAAAAAGGGCGGGCAAAACTGCCCGCCCCAAAATAGGAAAACCCAGATCAGCCGCCAAAACCCAGCTTGGGTGGTGTTATGCCATTGGCACGACACGCCGCAATCAGGGTGTTATTAAGCAGGCAGGCAATGGTCATGGGGCCAACACCGCCGGGAACCGGGGTAATGGCACCGGCAACCTCAACGGCGCTGGCAAAATCAACATCACCCACCAGTTTCATTTTGCCGTTGTCGCCTTCAATGCGGTTAATCCCCACATCAATCACGGTGGCGCCCTTGGCAATCCAGTCACCGGTAATCATGTTTGGGCGGCCCACAGCGGCAATAACAATATCGGCACGGCGCACTTCATCTGCCAAATCGCGGGTGCGCGAATGGGCAATGGTCACGGTGCAGTTTTCTTTCAGCAGCAACTGTGCCATCGGCTTGCCAACAATATTGGACCGGCCCACAACAACCGCCCGCTTGCCCGACAAATCGCCCAGCGTATCTTTTAGCAGCATCAGGCAACCATAAGGCGTGCAAGGGGCAATGCCATCGCCGCCTGTTGCCAGCGCACCGGCATTGATAATGTGAAAACCATCCACATCCTTGGCCGGGTCAATCGCGGCCAGAACGGCGTTTTCATCAATATGTTTGGGGACGGGCAACTGGCACAAAATGCCATGCACATTGGGGTCATTGTTTAACTGGGTAATGATCGCCAGCAAATCTTCCTGGCTGGTTGCCGCCGGAAGTTTATGTTCATAGGAATTCATGCCGCATTCAAGGGTTTGCTTACCCTTGTTACGCACATACACTTGGCTGGCCGGGTCTTCACCCACCAGCACCACGGCCAAACCGGGAACAACGCCGTGGTCGGCTTTCAGCTTGGCAACTTCGCTGGCAATATCACCGCGCAGTTTTGTGGCAAATGCCTTGCCATCAATAATTTTTGCACTGCTCATATCTAATCCTCGCCCGTCCATAGATTGATTTGCGCCACAATCTGCGCTGCATCACCGGTAATGGTCAAAACCTTGTTACGGTCGGTCTGGCCGCTAACAATGGTAAATGCCGATTTAGGCCACCTGGCCGTTTTTGCCAGCAACTTAACCAATGCGTCGTTTGCTTTACCATTTTCTGGCACGGTGGTTACCATTGCCTTCAAACGTACCTGTCCGTCTGCGTCCTGATATAGTCCACCCACGTGATTACGCGATGCCTTGGGTGTCAGCCTTAAATACAGCCGAACATCCTTGCCACCGGGTAAAATTTCACCTGCGGGTTTTGCTATCATTAACGTGCCGTTATCAACAGGACAAAGGCGACGTTAATACATCATCTGTGCGAACAATTCGAACATCAGGCTTTTAAGAAAGCTCAGCAGCAAAATCAGCACGACAGGCGACAGATCAATGCCCCCCATATTGGGCAATATCGCCCGAATTGGTCGCAAGGCAGGCTCGGTAATCCGATACAGAAAATCCCCAACCATATAAACGAAACGGTTACTGGTGTTGATCACGTTGAAAGCTACCAGCCAGCTCAGGATTGCCTGAAGAATCAGACACCAGATATAAAGGCTGATTACTGTGCTTATCAGCATCAGGACAGACTGCATTACCGCTCCTTCTTGTTGTCGGGCCCGTGCCGGTGACGGAAACCAATTTCATCGCGAAGGTAATGACAAGGACACAGTGGCGCAAGCGCCAAGCCACCCAAACGGGCGGATTTGGTCAATTTTCCCTGTATTTCCAATCAAAAATCAGAACAACCGGCCCTGTTTGCGCGCCCAGATAGCCACAGCGACCGGAATGGTCATGGTTATGGCAATTGCCATCACGCTCATTGCCATGCCCATCCCGACCGATCCCTGCTCGAACTGCCGCCAGATAAACAACGCGACCGTCCTGGTTCCGATCGGGGCTAACAAAATGGTTGCCACCAGTTCGCGCGCCGCCACAGCAAAAACCAGCAACATGGCAGCCAGAATACTGGGAAAAATCAACGGCATCAAAATGCGAAAAAACACCTTGATACCGCCGGCCCCGGCCACCCGGGCGGCATCTTCCAGGCTGACACTGACCTGCCGCAGGGCCGCATTGGCATAACGCACCGGATAGGGCAGCAACAAACAGCAATAAGCCAGCACCAAAATACCAATGGTATTATAAGGGGTTATTGGCAACCACGGCTGGTTCCACGCCAATATAAGGCCAACTGCCACCACAACACCGGGAATGGTATTGGGCATCAGCGTTAGAAAATCGAGGATACGCGACGACACTGTGCGCTGGCGCACCACGACATAGGCCGTCATCGTACCTAAAATACCCGTAATCAGCGCAGCACCCAGCCCCAGCGACAGGCTGGTGCCCAGAGCCTCCATTGCACCGCCGGAATTTGCAAAAATTTCGGTGAAATTATCGGTCGAAAAATTATCCGCTGCCAACCCGCCTGAAATAGTCCGGGTCGATGCCGTTAAAATCACCGATAAAATCGGCATTACAGCACCCAGGAAACCGATAACGGCAAAAAACATTACCACCGGTATCCGCCATGCCCCCAGTTCAGCCGGGCGGCTGGCACCGGGTTTGCCCGAAACTGTCTGAAAATCGCGGCGCAAAACAATGCGGTTTTGCAAAACAAAGGCCGCCATCGCGATTAAAACCAGAATAACCGACAATAGCGACGCACCGGGCAAATCAATCGGATAATCCGACAGACGTTGTTCAATACCGGTTACCAGCACCAAAAATCCACTGCGGGCCGCCAATGCCGCCGGTGTGCCAAATTCTTCAATCGCCATGGCAAAAACCAAAAGCAGGCTGGCGGCAATGGCCGGGGTCGTCAACGGTAAGGTGATCCGCCAGAACGACCGCATTGGCGGACAGCCCGACACACGGGCCGCCTCAAGGTAACGCCCGCCAATCGAGGCCACCATGCGCGACACCGCAAAATAGACAACGGGAAAAACATTCAGCGTCATGACAAAGACGACGCCCCAGAATGAAAAAAGAAACCCGCCAAAATTAAGACCGGTGATTTGTTCCAGATACCCGCGCGGCTGCAACGCCATAATCCAGCCAAGGGCGGCTATATAGGGCGGAATGGTAAAGGGCACCAGAAACACCACATCCCACAGCCCGGCAAAGGGAATGCGAAACAGGCCACGCAAAATACCCAGCGGCACGGCAACCAAAGCAGACACCAGCACAACACTGCCGCCCAGCATCAGGGTGTTTAACGTCCAACTGATCAGATGTTTGTCAAAAAGCGTTTCGACAAACCGGGAAAACGGATTGGCAAAAATACCCCGCGCGATATCGGGGAAAATGGCCTGCAACACCACAAACAGCAGCGGAAACGCCACCAGAAGGGTCAAAACAGGGGCAACGGCGGCAAAAATCATGCCGCCGTTGCCAAATACTCGCGATTTCAAAGATGTCAGGCGCACGTCGGGCCTATTATTCCAGACCAAAGGTTTTCGCGAAGCGATCGAGAACAGCCTTACGGTCGGTTTTCGGATCAACTTCCAGAATTTTCAGATCCGCGATCAACGGACGGTCGGCTTTGACATCGGAACGGGCCGGCATCAACTGGGTTTTAGCAACCAGTGCCTGACCGGCATCGGACAATACATAATCGATGAATTTTTTGGCATCGTCCTGATGGGCCGAGGTTTTTAATATCATCATCGGACGCGGGGCAATCACGGTCCCGCTTTTCGGGAACACCACTTCGATGGATTCGCCTTTGGCCGCCTGTGCCAGACCAATATAATCAACTGCGCCAAAAACAACGGCCTTGGCACCTTGCAAAACCGGGTTAAGGGCCTGGGCATTGGCACCGGGAACAATCATTTTGTTTTCAGCCAAACCTTCAAACAGTTTCCAGCCCAGATCCGGCTGTGCTGTCAGGGCGGCTACCAGTTCATAGGCCGAACCGGACTGTGCAGGGTCGGGCATCGTGATCAGGTCGCGATATTCCGGTTTGGTCAGGTCTGTCCAGTCTTCCGGTTTTGGCGTGCCGCTTTTCGGGTTCCAGGCGATGGCCAGAGCCGAAATGCCCTGCGCGACATAACCCGGACCTTTCAGAAAGTCAGGAACGTTTTTGGCATTGGCGCTGGTGTAATCCAGCAGCATGTCTTTTTTGGCAAAGCTGGTGGCGGTTTTCCACGATGCCGAAATAACAATATCGGCAACCGGGTTCGAGGATTCAGCTTCCAGGCGCGCCATCACCTTGCCGGTGGTTGCCTGAAACACGTTTACATCAATCCCGCTTTCATCCTTGAAACCGGCAGCCAGTTTTTCAATCAGGCTACCCGGGCCAGCGGTGTACACGGTAACACTTTGCGCCATGGCCGTACCGGAAAGTGCCAGGCAAGCAAAACCGGCCAGCAAAGCAGTCTTAAAGCTTTTCATCGTAGATATCCCCATTTTACGCGTTATGTGTATGGTCGGTCTGCACGTCTTCATGCGGAAACCAGAAAGCCCGGTCCCACGAAATATCAAGGTCATGGATGGTGCCGTCGCCCAGGCGGGTCGTGCTGAACATTTCCAGCGAAATATCGTTGTCAAAGCGCATCTGCACGGCATAGCCATCCCCCCGGAACATGCTATGTACAACGGTGCCACTTATGGCATGTCCGGCAGCGACCCGATTTCCACCGTTTGACGGTAAAAGAGCGGACCTTGGCAAAAACAACTGGCCTGATCGGCTGCCGTTTACCAGCCCGGCGGGCGGGCTTAAGCGACGCGCCCCACCGCCGATCATTAAATCGCCCCCCTGCACATCGGCAGGTAACACCAAGCCCAGTTTCAAAAAATCGACAACAATGGGCGAAGACGGATTGCCGACCAGTTGTTCCGGTGCGTCAATTTGCAAAATGTTGCCGCTGTGCAAAATTGCGACACGATCGGCAATGGCAAAGGCTTCGCCGTGATCATGGGTTACATAAACCGCTGTCATGCCCAGCTTGCGCAACAAGGACGCAATATCGACCACAAGGCTTTCGCGTAATTCACGGTCCAGGTTGGATAAAGGTTCGTCAAACAAAACAAGGCGTGGCCGCGATACAATCGCACGTGCCAACGCCACACGTTGTTGCTGCCCGCCCGACAATGTTCCGGGCTGACGATCTGCCACATGGGCCAGGCCAACCATGCCAAGGGCTTCGGCAATGCGGGTATCGCGTTTAGCACGGCCAACATTTTGCATTTCCAGCGGAAAGCCTACATTTTGCGCCACTGTCATATGCGGCCACAGGGCATAATCCTGAAATACCATGCCGATCGACCTGCGCTCGGGCGGCACAAACGTTCCGCCGCCGGCATCGGCCACCAGTTGATCACCAATATGGATTGATCCGGTGGTTGGGCGCGATAACCCGGCCAGTAACCGCAACAAGGTTGTTTTTCCACAGCCCGACGGCCCCAACAAGGCAACCACCTCGCCCGGGGCGACGTTTAAATCAATGGTTTTAAGTACGGTATTGCTGCCGAAACGTTGTGAAACGCCGGTCGCAATTACCGGGGAACCGGTTTGCAGGGAGGGGTTTGCAGCATTGACCATGGGGGGGCGAACGGACTTTTGTAATTTATTGACCGCCCAAGGATTTATCACGCCGAATTTATTTCAATTTTTAATATTCGGTTGCATTTTCATTGCACATTTATGTCACTCCACCCCAAAAGGCAAAATTGCACAACATTTGGGCAACCCGGCCGTTTAAAGAGTTGAACAATCGTGAATTAGGCCCTGTTCCGACCCCCAAATATTGCTATGCTGCCTGTCCATTGCCCGCAACCAAGGCCCATCCATGACCAACAGCATAAAACAGGCCAACACTCCGGCTGGTACACCTGCACCAGCTGCAAATGCAGAACCGCCGCGATGCCAATGGGCGTTAACCCATATCGATAAACCGTTTTATGTTGCCTATCATGATCACGAATGGGGCACGCCAGTACATGATGACCGGCATTTTTTTGAAATGCTGATACTGGAAGGGGCGCAAGCGGGGTTAAGCTGGCTAACGGTTTTATCACGGCGCGAGCAGTACCGGGCGGCCTATGATAATTTCGATGTGCAAAAAGTCGCCGCCTATGACGATGCCAAACAGGCCGAATTACTGGCAAACCCCGGCATCATCCGCAACCGGTTAAAAGTTTCCAGCAGCGTTGGCAATGCCCGTGTTTTCCTGAAAATCGTCGAGGAATTTGGCAGTTTTGATGCCTATGTCTGGCGGTTTGTCGGCGGTGCGCCCATCGTCAATCACTGGCAGAACCACAGCGACGTTCCCGTTACCACCGATGTCAGTGATGCCCTGTCAAAAGACCTTAAAAAACGCGGTATGCGGTTTGTGGGATCAACCATCATCTATTCATTTTTACAGGCAACCGGCCTGATCATGGATCACACTACAAATTGTTACCGGTACCGCGATCTAAGCACCTGAAACCCGAAATGTCAGCCTGCCCGCCCTGCCGCTGTCATCCTATCCCCAATTCCAATGCACTGGCGGCATCCCGGCCACAGGGGAGCGAAAGCTGGCAATTTTCCCGTCATGAAGGCAGCCCAGATAAACTGTGCGTAAATCGGGGCCGCCAAATGCCACACTGGAAACATTGGCAAGGAAACGGCCCCGCGATTCCGACATGTGTTCGGCGCCAAAACGACCGGCAAGAAATGCCTCCTCAACGAACTCAACCCGTTCGGGATCGCTGTCTTCAAGCAAAATTTGCGGGTCCTCGCCAGGGACCACCCGGATCAGCCGATTGCTAATAACACTGGTCAGCCAGATTGCCCCGGTGCTGTCAAAGGTCAAACCATCGGGAAACGTCCCATGACCAAAGCTTGCCACGACCTCGCGCTTTCCCAGCGTGCCATCTGCGCGCAATGCCAATCGCGTCAGGCGGCGACCAAACGTTTCATTCACATAAAGCCATTCCCCTGCCGGATCGACGGCGACCTCGTTGGTAAACCCGAAACCATCCGCCACAATCCGGGCACCATGCTGATCGACGACAAAAACAAAACCGTCATCGGCATCAAGCCGGTTGGCGCGCGTACGTGGCTGTAATCGGGTACTAACCGTGCCCCAAATCCGGCCTTTGGCATCAAGGGCAACAAAATTACAGGGCAATAGTGGTTCACCATCGACCTTGGTAATAAAAGGCGTTACCTGCCCATCCGGGGTTATTCGCCAAATACCACCGCTATCGGCCAGATTGGCAGCAAGAAACGACCCGTCACACATCAGGGCAATGCCATTTGGCAAAAGTGCGGATGAACCTGGTGCTTTTGGCACGCCAATAAAGGATTGCTGACCATCCGCGCCCAACCGGACGATGCCGCCGCGCCAGTCACATACAAAAACAGATCCCGACGCAGTGGCCAAAACGCATTCCGGGCGTTCAAGCCCCTGACCAAGATAGGTTAACCGGGACGGATCGATTGGAAATGACATGGTTCGGGTAACCTCGCAAACTCACGCAAAGGACGTGATGACAAAATAACAATTTATAACAAGGCTTTAATATGCGCCTAACGATACAAAGCCGTTGGCAGCCACATCGAGAATTGGGGCACAAAAGTAACCAGCATCAGCACGATCAACAGCGGCACGAGGAAAGGCATGGTGGCACGCGCCGATTGCTCGAAGGTGACATTGGAAACCTTGGCAAGCACATAAAGGACCATGCCGACCGGCGGGGTTAGCAGGCCGATCATTAAATTTAGCACCATAATCACGCCGAACTGCACCGGATCCACGCCAACGCCAACAGCAAGTGGCAACAAAACCGGAACCAGAATTGTAATTGCCGCCACCGTTTCCATAAAACAGCCCACCACAAACAGGATCAGATTGATCAGCAGCAAGATTGCGATCTTGTTGTCGGTCGTCATCGAAATCATGTGGGCGAATTGCTCGGGCACGCGGTTTTCAGTCAAAATCCACGAAAAAATCGACGCGCTGGCGACAACGAACAGGATCACAACGGTGGTTTCCATCGATTCCCGGCTGACCGCGACAAAACTTTTCCAGCTCAGATTACGATAAACCACGGTCCCCAGAAACAAGGCCCAGGCAACGGCGGCAATTGCAGCTTCAGTCGGGGTGAAAATACCCAGCAAAATGCCACCAACAATCAATAACGGCGTCATCAGCGACAGAAAGGCGCGCGAAAAACTATGGGCCAAAAGCCGCAAGGCAAACCTGTTGGCCGGGGTATAACCGCGCTTTCGCGCATACCAGGCAACCATCACCATAAGGGCAGCAGCCATCAAAAGACCCGGCACCATGCCCGCAGCAAAAAGCTGCCCGATCGAGGCTGAAGCCAGAACCCCGTAAATCACCATCGGCAAACTGGGCGGAATAAGCGGCCCGATTGTCGAGGATGAGGCGGTGATCCCGATTGAAAAGTCGGTATCATAGCCGGCATCGCGCATTGCCTTGATCTCGATCGCCCCCAGCCCGCCGGCATCGGCAACCGCCGCCCCCGACATGCCGGCAAACAAAACCGAAGCCCCGACATTCACATGCCCCAGGCCTCCGCGCATCCAGCCCACTACGGCGGTCGCAAATCCAAAAATCCGCTCGGTAATCCCGGTCGAATTCATCAGGTTACCCGCCAGAATAAAAAACGGCACGGCCAGCAAAGGGAAGGAATCAACACCACCGACCATCCGGTGAATAACCACCAGCCCCGGAATATGTCCGGAAACCAGAATATAAATCAGCGACGATCCCGCCAGTGACAGGCCAATGGGCAAGCCCAGAAAAATGAACACCGCCAACGCAGCAAACAAAAGAATAATCAACGGAAGGTCTCCCGAAAAGCGTGGCGCAGTTCAGCGTTCGCTGTAGCGTTGCCTGATATTACGGCGCGCGATAAAAAGCGTACGCACGGTCATCGCGCCAATGCCAACAGCGACAGTCCAATAAACAATCCCCATCGACATATTGATGGACGTCATGGGCTGATTGCCCATCGCATTGGCCAGCTTGATCGCGAAATAGGTCAGCGCCCCAAGGATGACGATGCTGAACAGGTCAATCAGCGCGTGCATCACACGGCGGACCGGGGCGGCAACAATCGTATGAAAATAGGTCATGTTGACATGGGCGTGACGCCGGACCGCCGCTGCCGCCCCGATAAAGGTCATCCCGATCAAAAGGTAGCGGCCAATTTCCTCGGTCCAGCCAAAGGAATCGTTCAAGGCATAACGGGTAAAGAACTGCAAAAAAATGACCGCGCCGGTTACCCAGAAAAACCCCAGCCCCACCATATCCTCGACCCCGAGGCGGGGTACTGGCGCATCCTTAACAACGGTTATTCCGTCTGTTTCACCCGATATCGCAAATGGCGGTTCGGGGTGCCCCCGCTCAAAGAGCGAGGACACAGGTGTGCGTTTTTTGTCGTCCATTTTCTTTACCCCGGCACATTCCCAAAAGATCTCGTACCAATGAGCACCATAATCAGGTGATCAGCTGCACTTTTTCATAATCGGACTTGCTCCACGGCACGTTCTCGCCAGTCAGTTCCGGGATCATCTTTTTGCGGAAGGCTTCGCGATCAACCTCATCAACCGAGACATTGTATTTTGTCTTGAAATCATTGATCAGCGACATTTCAGTGGCACGCACCTCGTCGGTGCATTTCGCCATCGCTTCATCGAAAACCTGCGAAAATATCTGTTTGTCTTCGTCTGAAAGCTGCGACCACAACGAAGAACTGGTCATTGCGACCAACGTATCGATCATATGGCCGGTCAGCGCGATATGCTTTTGAACTTCATAGAATTTCTGGGCAAAAATCGTCGGTAACGGGTTTTCCTGACCATCGACCACACCTTGTTGCAGGGCCAGATAAACCTCGGAAAAGGCAATCGGGGTCGGGTTGGCACCGACCGAGCGCGGGAACAAAAGGTAAAGCGGCACATTGGGAACGCGGAGCTTCAGCCCCTTCATATCATCGGGTTCGGCAATTTTTTTGTTCGATGTGACATGGCGCAGCCCGTAATAAACCGTGCCAACAACATTCAGGTTCGAGCGTGTGTTGAATTCGGCAGTTACCTGTTTGCGCATGTCGCTGTCGCGATAGGCGGCCCAATGATCGAAATCGCGGAACATATAAGGCCCGCTGATCAATGCCATCGGCCCATAGGCACGGCTGGCCGTCGGGCTGCCGGTAAAGCCCATGTCAATCGTACCAAGGGTCAAACCCTGATAAATCTCGACCTCGCCCCCCAGCGAGGATGACGGAAACACACTGATTTTGTAACGACCCTGGGTTTTCTCAAGAATTTGATCAGACGCCCACAACACCCATTTATGGAAGGGTTGGCTATCATTAAAGATATGAGCAAATTTTACCTCCTGGGCTGCGGCAAAGGCCCGGGTGCTAAAGCTGCTCGCAGCAAAGGTTGCCGCAGCCGCCATCCCGGCCCCTTTTAAAAACTGACGCCGCCCAACACCCCTAACAGACCCGTTCCGGTTTTCTTTCGACATGAATTCCTCCTGTGTTATTTTTTATCTGCGTCATACTTCTTGTATTTTTCGCATGTCCCGCTGGTTTACCAGTGGCGTTTGAGCTACACTAACAGCGACCTATCAGATAGGTCAACAGGCAAAAGAAGAGACCTGAAGGTTTGAGATGAAAACACGCAGAAAAACGAAGATGAATGAAGCGGTTTCCGCTTCTGGCAAGGCATTGCCGGAACGCCGGGTCAAGCGCCAACGCCTGCACGAGCAGGTCGCCTTGCAAATCGAAGACATCATTCGTGACAATTACAAACCAGGTGATCCGCTGCCATCTGAACGGGAATTCATGGAGTTGTTCGATGTCGGGCGCTCTGCCGTGCGCGAGGCGCTGACCCTGCTATCGCGTATGGGGCTGGTTGTGGTGCGCAACGGCGAAAAGGCCCGGGTTGCAGAACCAACCGCCAAGGCCATGATCGACGATTTATCGGGGGTGGCACGCCTGCTTCTTGCCGATGCCCAAGGGATTCATCATTTTCAGGAAGCGCGCGCGTTACTGGAAATCGGGCTGGTGCGAATTGCAGCACAGCAAGCCACTGACAAGGATTTGCAGGTTTTACGCGCATTGCTAGATGACAATCGCGATTCCCAGGACGATTCCGAAGCCTTCCTGCGCAGCGACGAGGCCTTCCATATCGCGATTGCCAAAATTGGGGGCAACCCCATTTTTACGGCCGTTTATACCGGTGTTGTCGAATGGCTAGACGATCAGCGCAATATTTCGGCCAAATCGCTGGACGGTAACCGGACGGCCTATCAGGCGCATGAAAAAATCTATGCCGCAATTGCCGCCCACGACCCGGTAACAGCCGAACAGGCGATGGAGGACCACCTGACCGCTGTCGCAGAACGTTACTGGAGGATGAAGGCAATTATTGAAGCATAAAAACACAATTTCATGAGGAGCGACGGATAAGCATGGCGGGTTCGTCAGCCACCTTGCTATCAGGAAACAGTTGTGTCTGTGCTGCTGCCACGAACCAACAATCGCGTTTTTAACAAAACCGGCTCGGCCACATCTTCGCCCGCCAGTGCCAGTTCGGCAGCGATCCGGCCTTTTTCAACCGAATTTTGCGCCACACTGGTCAGTGGGGGTGTGGTGCGGGCACCGCGTGCAACACCATCAATCCCCACCACCCGCACCTGGCCTGGCACGGCACAGCCAATATCGGCCAATCCCTCCAGGGCGCCAATAGCAATGACATCGGACATTGCCAGAATACCATCAATATCGGGAAATTCAGCCATCAGTGCCACCACCTGCGCCCGCACATTTTCCGACAGGTTTTCGCATTCAATATGCACAATATCGGCAACCGCAATTGCGCCATCACGCAGCGCGGCGTGATACCCGGCCAGCCGCTCGCGCACCACACGATGACTAACCGAACCGCGCCGTCGGGCATCCATCAAACCAAACTGCCCTTGTTCGTCGGCCTGAAGCGATAAAATGGCAAATTTGCGCGCCCCGCATTCCAGCAAGTGCCGGGCGGCTGTTGCCGCCCCTTCATAATCATCAAGTACAACCGTCGCCGTCGCCCCCACAATATCGGTATCAATACCAACCATGGGCAGATTACGCCGCCGAATGGCCGCGATAATTTCATTATTGTCAGAATAACAATGCACCAGAAACGCATCGACCGCCGCGTTATTCACCGCGGATACCGCCTGTTCCTGATTTTCGGCCGAAATGATCATCATGTTTACGGCCTGTCGCGCACATTCCCGGCCAATGCCGCGTAACAGCTCAATCGCCACCGGGTCGCTAAAGGCATATTCAAGGTTATCGGGGAAAACGACGCCCAGCGCACCCGCCTTGCCGGTGCGCAACATACGCGCCATCACATGCGGGCCGCGATAGCCAAGGTCGCTTGCAACGGCCAATATCTTTTCGCGCAATTCATCCCGCACCAGATGCGGTTTGCCAAAAGCATTTGACGCTGTTCCCTGGGATACGCCCGCAGCCCTGGCGACATCTACCAGTCGAACCCGTTTTCCCATAAGCCGATATTCCCCCGGTTTGTCTGCGTCATTTTGCATGACACAATCGCATAGTCGATGACATTTTTTTGAATCGGTTCAACATAATATTGACAGATGCCACATTGCATCGCCACAATGCATTCATTGAATCGATTCATTCCGGTTCTTCCCGGCGAATTGCCCCTTGCAATTTGCCATGCCGCGCGCTGTTGGTGTTTGCGGTTTTCCCGGCAATCTCGTATTGCACTTCGATATCCTGCCGCCCCGATTGGGGCGGTTTTTTTTGCGTCGGTTCAAAAACCTATGCCCTTAAATAATGCCCGCATGAAACAGGAAACCATCACATTGCCCTGGGCCTTCCCTTCGTTATTGAGCAAAGACATACGACCCGCCACATAATATGGCGGTGCGAGGGATATATGGCAGGGCGTCACGGCACAAGGTGTTAACTGCGACGATCGGCAACGGTTTGACGGAAGGTCAGGTTAATGCGGGGGGATACCGGACGGGCCGTTTTGGGAATTTGATGAACCCAGTGATGCTGGGTCGCACCCGCCATCACCAGCAGCGAATTATGGGGTAAATCAATATTAACCCGTTCGCCATTCGTTTTATGGCGCATGTGAAAACGCCGTTCCCCCCCAAATGACAGGCTGGCAATAACCGGGTTTTCACCCAATACATCTTCGTCATCGGCGTGCCAGGCAACGCTATCGCGCCCGTCACGATACAGGTTCAACAATACGGTATTAAAAGTATGGGCCGATTTTTCTTCCGCCAGTTGGCGCAAGGGTACCAGCACCTTGGGAAACGGCGCAGCCGGGTGATAAACACCGCTATAACGATAGGCAACCTCGCCATACCACGATGTCAGACGCGGCACCGCAACATCCCGCCCCATAATAAACGCCGTTTCCTGCTGCCAGTTCAGGGCTGCGTGCAAGCGCTCAAACACCCGGTCGGCTTCGGCGGTTGGCAACACATCGCGATACAGCCATGCCTCGCCATCACATGGCAGAATGTTTTGTGGTGGCTGGTCGGCAAACAGATCGCGTATCATCCCGTTCTTTCCTGGCTGGAATGGGCAACTTCCATAACAAAGGTTTAGGAGGTTTTGCGCGAAATTTGAAGTATTGACCTGCCATACGACCCTGCCGGGGGTGATGTCCTTCATATTGCAGCGCAATAATTTGACAATCCAGCACCGCAAAAACAATTCACCGAAACATTTCACATAACCTACCAAGACACGAGTTTTCTCCGCCCGCCATATTTATTAATGAACAAAAATCAATAAACCATTCATTATCATTATCTTATACGCAGACAGCAAAACCATTACGGCACGCTTTCGGGCTAAAACCCGTCGCAATACCGACACCGTCCATCATGCGACTCCTTATGTCGCGCCGCGAAAACGATTCGACAGGCCTGTCGTTCTTACCGTCCAAATTTACAGGCAAAATTATCGTAAAACACATACGTAAGATTATAAATACTATGCCCTAAACACAGGACACACCGCCCGTTCGGAAGGTGCTTCGCAGGCAATTTTCTTTTCCATTTGATATCGCGCCCAAAATCCCGCGACATACACATTCTGGCTACGACACTTTTCAACTTTGGATGCCAATAATGCAGGCAGGGGTTCCGGGGGAAAGTCGCCAGACAGCAAGCCATCACAATGGCTGCTGAAGGTTCTAACAGGGGGAATAAAATGTTTCTGTCGAAACGCAACCAGATCGCCGAAAACCAGGCCGCCCTTTCACAGGCGCAGGCCCTGCAGCAGGAAGAAGCGCTGCTTTACAAACACATTCTCAATGCCATTCCCAGCCGTCTGCTTGCCTGCGACCTGGATGGGGTTGTGCGTTATATGTCCTATGGTTTTGGTGAACTGATTTATTCGGGTCGTGGTGAAGCCGCCGCATCGGCCAAAGGCAAACGCATCAATGATCTGCATCGCGTTTTGGGGCAGGACAAATTTCGCAACATTGGCCGCTCGCTTAACCGTTTACCGCTGGAATACCGCGTCCGCATTGAAGAAGACACCATCCTGATAGCCATCACGGTCATGAAAAATGATGATGGCACCCCCAATGGTTATGCCCTTTCTGCCGATATCATCACCGATGAAGTCACGATGGGTAAAAGCTGCGTCGATCTTTCCAGCGAAGTCAGCAATTCGGCCGTTGCCCTTAAAAAGCTGTCGGGTGAACTTACCCAGACATCAGCAACCAGTGCGGACCTGGCCGGTTCCGTGCGCGGGGCTGCCGATAATACCGCCGTCACCGCCCAGCGTGTTGCTTCGGCCTCCGAAGAAATGACCCAGTCAATCAATGAAATTTCCAGCCAGATCGACCGTTTGACCGAAATCGCCAACCGTGCTGTCAAGGAAATGGACCATACCGGTTCGGTCATGAACCAGCTAAGCGAAGCTGTTGATGAAATTGGATCGGTTGTGAAAATCATTCAGGATATCGCCAGCCAGACCAACCTTTTGGCCCTGAATGCCACCATCGAAGCCGCCCGTGCCGGGGATGCCGGCAAAGGTTTTGCCGTGGTTGCCAACGAGGTGAAAACCCTTGCAACCCAGACCGCACGTTCCACCCAGGAAATTACCGATCGCATCAGTGCCATTCGCGACAATACCAGCCGCGTTGTCAATGAACTGGGCGATACTCGCACCGTGATCGAGGAAAACGAGGAAATCGCCGGTAATCTGGGCGCCGTTGTTGAACAGCAGCGTTCTGCGTCCCAGGAAATCACGGTTAATATTCAGGAAGTCGCCAATGGCGTGCAACTGATCTCGCGCGATCTGGGTAATCTTGATGCACTTGCCGATCAGGCATCGGATCAGGCCGGCCGTCTTGCCAGCTTCTCGTCCGATTTGTCGGGTCATTCCGAAACTCTTTATAGCCAGGTTAAGAGTTTGCTAAAGAACGCCGAGTAATCTTTCGACATCAAACTCGCCCCTATGCGAACCCCGCCAACATTTTTGTTGGCGGGGTTTGTTTTTAAATCCCGTTTCAGGTTCCAGCAAAAAAGGGCCGTGGCACCGCTGGCCCCAAACCTCCCGCCTTCCCCGATCATAAAAAAGCACCTTGCCTGTGATTTAATATGTCCATATTATTGGACATATGGACACAAACGAAATTATCGAAGCCTTTACGGCCCTGTCACAGATCACCCGGCTGGATGCCTTTCGTCTGCTGGTGCGCAATGAACCTGCCGGTCTGGCTGCGGGTGAACTGGCGCGGTTGCTTGATGTGCCCCATAACACCATGTCATCTCATCTTGGTGTGTTGTCGCGATCCGGGCTGGTCAAATCGAAACGCCAGGGGCGGTCCATCATTTACCGCGCCAGCCTAAGCCGAATGAACGACATGCTGGGTTTTATGGTCAATGATTGCTGTGCAGGCCACCCGGAACTTTGCCAGCCCCTGTTGCAGGAATTATCCCCTGCCCCTTCCTGTAAAACGGATCCGAAAACATGATCACACTGATTTATCACAACCCCGATTGCGCAACATCGCGCAACACCCTGGCCATGATGCGCCAGTCCGGGGAAGAACCCCATGTAATTGAATATTTAAAAACGCCACCGACGCGCGAAAAACTGGTGGAACTAATCACCGCCATGGACATCACCCCGCGCGATCTGTTGCGCCGCAAAGGTACCCCCTTTGACGCGCTGGGGCTTGATGATGAAGCTAAAACCGATGCCGAACTGATCGATGCGATGCTGACCCACCCCATCCTGATCAACCGGCCGATTGTGGTGACTGAAACGGGCACCCGCCTGTGCCGCCCCTCGGAACTGGTGCTGGGTCTTTTGCCCCATCCAGCCACGACATTCACCAAGGAAGACGGCGAAACCGTCACACTCAAGGCCCCGACCACATAATGTCAGACAGCGATTTAACCAACCTTCCCAACATCGAGGCCGCAAATTTGCAGCCGGTTGATTTTTCATCCCTTGCCGGGGCAGATGGCCCCCGTCATGCGCCGCGTATTCTGGTACTTTATGGCTCATTGCGTGACCGGTCCTATTCGCGACTGGTGGCCGAGGAAGCAACCCGCTTGCTGCAATGGTTTGGTTGTGACGTTAAAACCTTTAATCCCACCGGCCTGCCCCTGCCCGACGATGCAGGAACCGATCACCCCAAGGTGCATGAATTGCGCGGGCTGGCAGAATGGTCCGAAGGCATGGTCTGGGTAAGCCCGGAACGCCACGGCGCCATGACATCGGTAATGAAAGCACAAATCGACTGGATCCCGCTATCGCTGGGCGGGGTGCGCCCGACCCAGGGTAAAACCCTGGCGGTCATGCAGGTTTCGGGTGGCAGCCAAAGTTTTAACACCGTCAATCAGCTACGCATTCTTGGCCGCTGGATGCGGATGTTGACCATCCCCAATCAATCGTCCGTCCCCAAGGCATTCAATGAATTTAATGAACATGGACGGATGAAGCCTTCCCCACTTTATAACCGTATTGTCGATGTGTGCGAGGAACTGGTCAAATTCACCTGGCTCACCCGCCATCGCACGCCTTATCTGACCGACCGTTATTCCGAGCGTGTGGAAACCGCCGACGAACTTTCGCGGCGCGTCAATCAACCTTCCCTTTGATCAAGGAACAATCATGCTTGCGCTGCTGATTTTTGCGGTCACGCTTATGCTGGTGATCTGGCAACCCCGCGGCCTTGGCATCGGCTGGAGTGCGATGGCTGGTGCCATCGTAGCCCTGGCGCTGGGCGTGGTAAACTGGGGCGATGTCATCATTGTCTGGGATATCGTCTGGGATGCGACATTCACCTTTGTCGCCCTTATTATTATCTCGCTTGTTTTGGACGAAGCAGGCTTTTTTGCCTGGGCGGCCTTGCATATCGCCCGCTGGGGCAAGGGCAGCGGGCGATTGTTATTTCCATTAATTATCGTTCTGGGCGCAGCAATTTCGGCGTTTTTTGCCAATGACGGGGCGGCATTGCTGTTAACCCCGATCATGCTTGCCATTCTGACCCGGCTGGAATTTAGCGAAAAGTCCGCTCTGGCCTTCATCATCGCGACCGGTTTTGTTGCCGATTCCACCAGCCTGCCGCTGGTAATTTCCAACCTGGTCAATATCGTCAGCGCCAATTTCTTTGATGTCAGTTTTTCGCGCTATGCCCAGGTCATGGTGCCGGTCGATATTGTATCGCTGCTAGCCACCTTGCTGGTTTTATGGCTGTATTTCCGCCGCGATATTCCCCAAAACTACGCCCTGAACAGGTTGGAAGAGCCCGGCCACGCCATTCGCGATCATCAGGTTTTTTATGCGGCTTTTCCCATTATCGCAATTTTGCTGGTAGCCCTGTTTGTGACCGCACACTGGAACATCCCTATTTCGCTGATCATGGGCCTTGCCGCCCTAACCCTGATCACCATTGCCGGGCGCTGGTTAACAGGCAAACAAAAACCGGTTATTTCCCTGCCGCATGTTCTTAAAAATGCACCCTGGCAAATTGTACTGTTTTCGCTCGGTATGTATCTGGTGGTTTACGGGCTGGGTCAGGCATGGCTTACCAACCGGGCAGCAGGCGTTCTGGCAATGCTGGCAACACACGGCAACATGGTGGCCACCATCGGCACCGGCTTTGCCGCGGCCGTTTTGGCATCAATCATGAACAATTTGCCCGCCACCCTGATCGGCGCATTGGCAATTGATCAGGTTCATGTCCCGCAAATGACCCAACAGCTGATGGTTTACGCCAATGTCATTGGCAATGATCTGGGGCCAAAATTTACCCCCATCGGCAGCCTCGCAACCTTGTTATGGTTACATGTTCTGGCGGGCAAGGGCCACAAAATCAGTTGGGGCCATTA
Source organism: Thalassospira sp. NFXS8 (assembly GCF_040148805.1). Lineage (NCBI taxonomy): Bacteria > Pseudomonadati > Pseudomonadota > Alphaproteobacteria > Rhodospirillales > Thalassospiraceae > Thalassospira > Thalassospira sp. NFXS8. Next base: position 1,929,588 of record NZ_JAGEMF010000001.1, read on the forward strand.
TATGAAAGTGGGCGTTATCATCACAACGCCGGTGCTGTTTATTACGCTGCTGGCACTGGCAATCTGGTTACCAATGATATCCGCCCCGTAAACCCGAACGTCAATTTCACTTTACCCGGCAACATTATGTGTTGCCGAGGCAGACGCATTCGGGGTGTTCCGGGCGGCATCCGCCGTTGGCGAAACAAAAAACGGATCAAACGGCAGGCTATCACGGTTGGTTGTTTCCGCCATTTTATCCACTTCCTCGGCATCCAGCCCGACGGCGGAATAAAGATTAATGGTTTCAAGTTCCAGGCTGGTCTGGGCATCCGCCAGATCCTGTTCCGATTTGGTCAGGGTTCGCTGGGCGTCCAGCACGTCGAGAAAGTTTGACAGGCCTTGTGTATAGCGTACCCGCGATTGTTCAAACGCCTGTCGATGATGGGCGACCGCCAATATCAGGCTGTCGCGTTGTGACACCGCCCCGACATAACCAAATATTGCCGATTCAACATCGCTGATCGCAGCCAGCAAGGTTTGCCGATACTGGTAAAATGCCTGGTGGGCACGTTCCTCGGCCACGGTGATGTTGGCCTTGCGCACCCCGCCATCGTAAAGGGTGGCATCAATTACCGCACTGATCGCGGCCAGGGCCGTGCGCACGATTGGCCCGGTGCCAAAGCCTGTTGCCGCCATCGACAAACTGCCTTGCAGGGTAAGTTCCGGGTATAAATCCGCCGTTTGCACACCAATTTCGGCGGTTGCCGAAATAAGGCCCAGTTCGGCAGCACGCACATCGGGGCGACGGCGCAATAAATCGGCAGGCACACCAATCGGCGGGGCACTGTCAAATTCGGGCAAGGCATCGGCCCGGCTTAGGACATCACGGTACGTGCCGGGCTGGGCACCGGTTAAAATGGCAATGGCGTTAATCGACCGGTCGATGCTGGTTTGCAATATCGGCAAGGTCGCCTCGATATCCGCAACCTCGGCCCGGGCACGCGAAAGGTCCAAATCGGATGCCAAACCGGACTGCGCCCGCAAATCAACGATGTCACGGGTTTGTCGTTGCAAATCAAGCGAATTACGCAGCAAGATCTGGCGTTGCTGGGTGCCACGCAGCGTAATGTAATTGCGGATAATATCGGCAATGACGGTGCGATACACATCTTCGCGCAGATAAACCTGCTGCAAAATGTCGGCCTCGGCCACCTGGCCTTCGCGCGCCTGCCCGCCCCATAAATCTGCCGTCCATGACAGGTTCAAGCCTGCATTCGCGCCAAAATCATCCTGATAATTACCGTCTTCCCTGGTTGACCATTGCCTTTCGGCACTGCTCCCGCCCGATGCGGTTACCCTGGGGCCATTATCGCCGCGCACACCACGGGCAACGGCGCGGGCCTCGGCAATGCGACTGGCCGCAATTTTAAGGTCGATATTACTTTTGATCCCCTCGCTGATCAGCTGGCTTAATACCGGGTCCGACGTGCTTTCCCACCAGCGGGTCTGATCTGGTTTATGGTCGGCAATTTGCGGCACCTGCGGGCTATAGGTTGCCTTTAAATCAAACCGGGGCGCTTCATATTCCGGGCCACTGGTGACACACCCGGCAAGAATCAGAAGTGACAAGGTTAAAACCGGGCTTCGCATGAACATTGTTCGCATCCGCATCAGCCCGCACTCCCTTCATATTCATCCTTGTCGGGAATGGTTCGGGCAATACGAAGCTGATCTTCCAGTTTCTGGCTGCCATCAACACGGGCCGCCACCAGCGGGGCCAGCAACAGATACAAAACCGGCGTTAAAAACAGGGTAAATACCGTGGCAAAACCCAGCCCGCCAAAAATAACCCAGCCAATGGCGGCACGGGCTTCGGCCCCGGCACCCGTGCCCAAAACCAGCGGCAAACCACCTAACACGGTTGAAATCATGGTCATCATAATCGGCCGCAAACGGATCATGGCGGCATCATGAATGGCATCACGCACCGATTTGCCCTGATCGCGCAGCTGGTCGGCAAATTCCACCACCAGAATCCCGTTTTTCGCCATCAGCCCCACCAGCATCACAAGCCCGATCTGGCTATAGATGTTGATCGATGTATGACTGATCACGAGGGCAAAAATAGCAGCAGCCAGCCCAAACGGCACGGTTAGCACCACAACCGACGCCGACATGAAACTTTCAAACTGCGCAGCTAACACCAGCAACACGACCAGTACAGCCACCAGAAACGTAATCACAACGTCATGTGAAGTTTCGCCAAGGGCCGCCGCATCCCCCAAAAACAGCAATCCGGTGCCGGTGGGCACAACGGATTTCGCTGCATTTTCAATGTCACCCACAGCCTGTTGCAAGGTGTAACCCGGCGTCATATTGGCCGTAACGGTCACGGCACGTTGCTGCCCTTCGCGGTCCAGCTGCGACGCCACCGCTTCTTCATCCAGGTGAATAATCGACGATAGCGGCAATATCCGCCCGTTTTTACCGGGCACAAACAGGTTATCAAGGTCGGAAGGGTCGTTAATGGCCCCCGCACTGCTGCGCAATTTCACCGGCACAGTTGTGTCATCCACCGAAAGATCGGTCACTTCGTAGCCGTCAATCATGGCGCGAAGCGTGGTATCGAGACTATCGATCGACACGCCAAGATCAAAGGCGCGTTGCCGGTCGATATTCACCAATAGCTGCGGCTGTGTGGTTTGATAGCCCACCCGAATACCGGTGATATTGGGATAATTCTTTTCCAATTCCTTTTGCAGGGCCTGGGCATTGGCGGCCAGCTTGTGGTAATTCGTGCCTGTCAGGGCAAATTCCAGGCTTTCACCCGAACTGCTGCCGCGCAGCCCCAATGAATTGGGCTGATAAACAAAGGCCTGCACACCGGGCAAGGCATTTAGCTGCCCCCGGATCGATGCCGTAATTTCCTGCTGGCTGCGGTCACGTTCTTCCCACGGGGTCAGGCTGGCAATAACCAATGCGCGGTTATTATCGCGAAAACCAACAATGGTATAAATGTTCTGGGCTTCGCCACGGTTCACAATTGGCCGCAAAATGTTTTCAACCGCTTCAACCTGGCGGTCCATATAATCAATACCGACCCCGTCCGGCCCGCGCAAAGACACCAGCAACCGGCCCCGGTCTTCGTCGGGCAGCAGTTCCTGTTTAACCACTTTGAACGCCCCGATGGCCAGTACCGCGACAATGATCGATGCAATCACCGTCATGACCGGAAATTTCAACACCAGTTCGAGAATGCGTTTGTAAAGCCCACCGAAAAAATCGCCGGTCCGATCCAGTAAATGAAGTTTGCCATCGCCTTTTTTCGGGGCTTCGGGGTCAATATGTTTTAACCGTGATGCCAAAAGCGGGCATAGCGACAAGGCGACAAAGGACGAAATCGCCACCGACACCGCCAGCACAAAGCCGAATTCCCGAAACAGGCGACCCGCCGTACTGGGTAAAAACGAAATCGGCACAAACACCGACATCAATGTAAGGGTGGTCGCGATAACAGCGAAAAACACCTGCCGTGTGCCCAACACCGCCGCAGCCAGTGAACCTAACCCCTGATGCCGCCGCCGCTGGATATTTTCCAGCACCACAATCGCATCATCCACGATCATGCCGGTGGATAAAACCAATGCCAGCAAGGTTAGAATATTGATCGAAAACCCCAGCATCCAGACCGCTGCCACCGTTCCAATCAACGCGATGGGAATGGTCACGGTTGGAATGAGTGTTGCGGTAAAGGACCGTAAAAACAGATACAAAACCCCGATCACGATCACAACCGCCAGCACAAGGCTGCGGATCACTTCCCACAGTGCCCCTTCGATAAAAACCGCATCGTCGGAATTAACCAGCACCTTAACCCCGTCAAGCTGGGTATTGAGCTTTTCGGCAGTCGCGCGCACGCCCTTGGAAATTGAAATGGTATTCGATTGCGCCTGGCGCACAATACCAAGGCCAATCACCGCCCGGCCATCAAGCCGGACATAGGATGTGGCGTCATCAGGGCCATAATAAATATCGGCCACATCGCCCAAACGCACACCGTCGCGCACGAATATGGCCTTGATGTCTTCGGGTTTCCAGACCGATGCATTGGCACGCACAAACAGGTTCTGGTCGCTGGAATCAAAACTGCCTGCCGGAATGTCGAACTTCGCGGTTTCAAGAACGCTGGCAATATCGTCAATCGAAAAGCCGTGGCTGGCAAGGCGCAGCGGGTCCACCCGCACATGCAGCACTTTTTCGCGGTCGCCGTTTTCGTTGACCTCGGCCACCCCGGGTACCGATAACAGGGCCGGTATCACCTGGTCTTCGACCACATTTGCCAGTTCATCCTCGGTCAAACGGCTGCTGACTACAGCCAGCCGCATGATCGGGCTGGCATCTGAATCGGCCTTGACCACACGAATATCGTCAACCTCGTCGGGCAGGCTGCGCTGCGCCCGGCTTACGGCCTCGCGAATGTCATTGGCAGCATCGTTAATTTCAACATCAGGTGAAAATTCAATGCGAACCCGCGACCTGCCCTCTTCGCTGGTCGAACTGATATCCTGCACACCGCTCACCCGCGATGCTGCCCCCTCTATCACGCTGGTAACTTCGGTATCCACCGTTTCGGGCGATGCCCCTGTATAGGTTGCCGATATGGTAACAACCGGCCGGTCGACATCGGGCAGCTCCCGAATTTCAACGCCGGTCATGGCGGCCAGGCCCGCCAGAATGATCAACAACGAAATAACAACAATCAGGATCGGTCGTCGGACACTCAGCGACGCAATATCGTTATTTTCCGACATATCAGGAGCCCCCGTCTGAAGACTCGTTTCGTTGTGCAATGCCCGGCTGTTCATCCCCGCGAATGGTGGCGGCAACATCGCGCCCCGGCCGCAGGCGCTGAACGCCTTCCACCACAATCAGGTCGCCTTCTGCAACGGGGCCATCAAGCAATATGTGGCCATTGGTACGCTTCACCACGCGTACCGGCACCCGATTGGCTTTTCCATTTTCGATCCGCCAGACATAGGTGCCGCCATCGCCCCACAAAACCGAAATTTCAGGAACGGATGGATAAGACTTACCGGCAATATCAATATAAACGGCAAAAGACATGCCCGAGCGTAACCGCCCACTGGGGTTGGGGATGCGGGCACGTACGCTAAAGGTCCGGCTTTCGGGGTCCACCCGGCTGCCAATGGCATCTACCACACCTTCAAATTTCTCGCCGGGCAGGCTCCATGTTTCCACGCGCAGGGACTGGCCCGGTTGCACATCGCGAAACCGGGTTTCTGAAACCTCAAAATCCACCAGCACGCTTTCAACGTTATCAAGCGTGGCAATCATGGTGCCTGTATCGATCCGGTCACCGGCTTCGACGGCAGGAATACCCATCATCCCGTCAAACGGGGCCAAAACAGTGCGATCATCCAGATCGACCCCGGCCTGATCCAGGCGAATGCGCGCCTCGGCCAGAGCGGTGCGGGCTTCGTCAACTTCACTATCGGAGACAGCCCCCTTGGGACGGGCTTTTTCGTAACGATCCAGCATCTGTTTGGCATCCCGCACCTGAACAGCAGCAAGGTCACGCGCCAGTTTTTCCCGTGCGGAATCAAGGATCAGCAACACCTGTCCGCGTTTCACCTGGTCGCCTGCATGAACCAGAACGTCTTTAACCTCGCCTGCGACGGGCGGGTAAAGCTGCACCCCCATGGCAGACCGGCCCGTACCCACGGCTTCGACCACCGTATTATCAGCAGTTAAAACAGCATGTTCGGCGATAACAGGCAAAGCCGGGCCCGATGACGCCGGTTTGGCAGGGCTGCCCGCCCCAGTACCACTACCGGCTTCGTTTTGAACAATAATCGGTCCATCACCAGACAGGAACGGCAGTTTGCCATCGCGATAGGCAATCAAGCCACCGCCAATGGCCACCGCCACCACCAAAATCACAATCAGCCTAACCATTCGTGACATCGAATGTCCCGTCCCCTGAATTCAAATCGAGAAAAGCCCCTCAACAGGTTTGAAAGAAATTAAAAACCCGTTGCCCGGTTTTTGAAAACCGCCCTTGGAATTACACTGCCACCCACTGCAAAAATGTACGAGTGTAAAATTGTACGTCATTGTATCAAACTGTACGGTCCAATGCGGCCCCACCATGACGTATATGTCCAAACGCTGCACAATCACCCGTTTGGCATAAAAACAGCCGGGCGACGAACATATCGTCACCCGGCCTGCCATCATTTCAAACTCGTCAAAGGCACCGTTCGGCGTTATCCGGCAATCAGCCGGGAATCGGCATATAAATCATTGGCGACTTCGGCACGAAGCCGGTCTGCATCGTCCACGATAACATTGGCGTCGGTCAGGTGTTTTTGCCACATACGGGCAACAAACATCACCAGATCGCCGCGCTGCTCCAGCGGGTCGATAAATTTCAACCGCATTTTCGGTGCATCAAGGCCCCTGCGGCTCATGACTTCAACGTTATAGCGCCCTTTAAGACCGGCAATTTCAACCACCATTTTGCGTCCCCGTTCCCAGTCCTGCGACGGGGTAACCGAAATCCCCCCAATCGACAGGTCATACAGGCTGGTTTGTGTCATTTTGCCCTGATCATGAAACGTCACGCGAATATCACGCCCTGCCATAACGCGCGGGTCCTTGCCATCGCCATCATCTTTTTCGGCAGCATCGCGCACCGCCCGGTTCAACGACAGGGTAAGTTCGCTTACATGGGCGGTTACATCTTCGGCGTGTCCGGTTAAATCCAGGCTCAGGCTGCGGGTATGGTCAATATCGCGCGATACTTCCAAAATCGCATCACCCACATTTTTTGCCGCATCACTGGCCGCCCGAATGGCAATTGAAATTTCTTCTGTCTCGCGGCGCTGCTGTTTCACATCCCCGGCAACTTCATCTGAAATTGCCATCATGTCGCGCACGGTAACACCCACATTTTCCATCGCTGCAACACAACGGTCGGTCACATTGCCCATGGCCCCAACATGGGTGGTAATCTGCTCGGTCGCTTCGGCAGTTTGACCGGCCAGGTTTTTAACCTCGGCCGCCACAACGGCAAATCCACGCCCGGCTTCACCCGCCCGTGCGGCCTCGATGGTGGCATTCATTGCCAGCATGTTGGTCTGGGCGGCAATACCCCGAATCAGGTCCACCATCTGTTCAATACTGCTGGCAACCGTGCGCAAATCATCAACGGCAGCGGCCGATTCACGCGTACTATCCACAGCCGATTGCGCGATGGTGCGCTGGCGGTCCACCCGCCCGGCGATGGACCCGATGGCACCGGACAACCGGGTTGCCGCATCACTAATCGACTGGGCATGTTCCCGGCTTTGATCGGCAGCGGATGTTGCGGCCTCGGTTTGGCCGTTTACCCGGTCGGCGGCGGCGGAAACTTCGTTTACGGCATCGCGCATCCGGTTTACCTGGCGCGAAACCGATTCAACCAGCCCCGATGTTTCACCCTCAATGGTTTCGGCCATGCCGCCCAGCGATGCCCGGCGTTTTTCTTCTTCCTGGCGTTGCAATTCAATGCGGTCTTCGGCCATGGTTTCAATTTTCAGGGCGTTATCGCGAAAAATTGAAACGGTGCGTGCCATGACACCAAATTCATCACGGCGGGCAATGTCGGCAAGGTCAATATTGGTATCGTTGGTGGCAAGGCGGGACATATCGCCATTCACCCGGCGCAGAGGGCGCAAAATGCTGGTTGCGGTTCCTGCTGCCAGTAAAATGGCAATCAACGCCCCAACCATCGCCACTACCATATTGGTCATGGCCGAGCTTTCGGATTTGCCGTGAACCGCTTCTACCAGTTCATTCTGTCCGGCAATCGCTTCCGCACGGATTTGGCCGGTAATTTTTTGTACTTCGCGCACAGCCGCCTTAAAATCATTCATCGACTGGCTAAATCCGCTAAACGATCCTTCCAGCTGGTTTGCCCCCTGTTTTAACAAATCATTGTCGCGCGTAGCGTATGAAAACAGCTTTTTATCCGCGCGCTTTAACGACCCCATCGCCGTTTTGATTTCCTCGTGCAAATCGGTCAGTGACGACGTGGCATTACGGGCTGTTTCAAGGGCCGCGGGCGTATGAACAATGGCGTATTCCAGATTGCTCACAATTGCGCTTAAATTATCCTTCGACAGGCGATCACCATATTTTTCGGCAATTTCAGGATCACGCTTATTGATAAACGACACCAGATCCGACGATGAACCGCCCATCTGGTTGGCACCCAGCAAAATGGTATCTGCCGATGCCGTCATGTTTTCGGCACGCAATACCAGCGGCTCCAGCGTGGCAATATATTTTTCCGCCAGCACCTTCAGGTCATTGGCCTTGTCATCATCCCCAATCGCAATAAGGGCGCTGGTCAGGTCTTCGCGGCTGGAAATTGCGTTGTCCTGAATGGTGGCAATCTCGCTGCGAACTTCAGGATCCACCGTTTGCGCATACAGCAATACCTGGTTTGAAAGCCGTTCCAGCTTCAGGGCGTAATCATTGGCCAGGCCGACCAGTTCTGTTCGCTTGGCAATGCGGTCGGCATCACCGGCAAACCCCAGCAAGTACCATGACGACAGCGCACTTAACCCCAGCAGCATCAACACCAGAATTAAAAAACCTGCATAAATGCGATGGCTAATGCGAATACGGTCAAACAACATGACGTCTCCGAAGGTTCGGTAAAAAAACGTTCAGGTTGTTGACTTACAGCCAAACCGGCGCCGTTTTTGTAACACTTCCATGAAGATCATGTTTCAGCCGCTTTATGACCGGAACGACCAGCTAAAAAACATCAAACGAACTTTTTTCCGCATAAATACGCATCAAACGAACCTATTCTTCCGGGCAGGAATAATATTTTCCGCATCCGCGCTTTAAACTTCAGGCGAATCGTAAGTTTACGTGCATTCATATGGAATTTCCCGGCAACGAAAGCCTGCCTGATACCGGTGCTATCACGCCGAACCGGTTTTCAAATACAGCGCATTTCATGTTTCATCGGTGAAATTGTATCGCATCAATATAGTGCAAGCTGACACCCGAAAACCGCGTTATACTTGCCCCATGACCCGTTCAAACCAACCGCGCAGTGCCGCCCGGCACCGATCAGAAAACCCGCGTGATTATACACGCGAACATGCGCGCCACTGGCGGGCAGCGGATGGTATTGACCTGTTTGAAGCCGACTATAAACGCTTTACCTTTCCCAAACACAGCCACGATTATTACGCCTTTGGCACGATCCTGAACGGGGCCGAAAAGTTTCTGACACGCGGCACCAGCCATGTTGCACGGCGGGGTCAGTTGTTATTGATGAACCCGATGCAGGTACATGATGGCGGCCCGGCCTGTGATGAAGGTTATCATTACCAAATCATGTTTATTGCCCCGCAAATCTTTGCCGGTCTGGTCGATGAAATATCACCCAAAAGCAAGGGCCTGCCGTTTTTCAGCCAGCATGTCATCGACGATCCGGCCCTGCATTTGCAGTTGCAAAAACTGCACCGCATGTTTCTGCCCGAAACCCGGCATTTAACCAGCACCCTCGAACGCGACAGCCAGCTTTTATACAGCGCTGCCCGCCTGGCCCTGCGCCATGCCGATGCCCCGCCGTTTGACTTTCAACCCGGTGCCGAAGACAGACGCATTCGCACGGTCATTGATTATATGATGGCCCATCAAGAAGAAAACATATCGCTGGAAACACTGGCGACACTTACCGGATTAAGCCGTTTTCATTTATTGCGCGTTTTTCGCGATGCCACCGGTTTACCGCCGCATACTTACCTTAACCACATGCGCCTGCGCCGGGCCAAACGCATGTTATTTGATGGTCACAGCATTGCCGATACCGCCGCGGCCACCGGTTTTTCCGATCAAAGCCATTTAAGCCGGCATTTCAAAATCATGTGGGGGGTTAGCCCCGGTATTTTTATCGCCAATCGTCGATAACAGCAATTTCGTTCAATATCAGAACGGGCGAAGGCGGGCATAAATCATTCCAATGATAAATGCCTTTAAGAAATGTCGGGAAAACGTCATGTCATCCGCTCCGCATTTTACCGCTGCCTCCCTTCGGCGCGGTGCCATTGCCTGTCTGCCGCTGTTGCCAAGCACGCTTATTTTTGGCGCGGTTCTGGGGGTGCTTGCCACCCAGCGCGGCCTAAGCCTCGGTGAACTGTTATTCATGAGCCTGACCGTCTTTGCCGGTTCGGCACAGTTCGTATCAGTCGATTTGTGGCGTGAAACCATTCCCTCGCTCACCATCATTGTCGCCACCATTGTCATTAATCTGCGCTATGTGCTGATCGGGGCGTCCCTTCGTCCGGTTTTTCGGGGTCGCCCGTTATGGGTTAAAATTTGCGGGATGCATATGGTGGCCGATGAAAACTGGGCCATGACCATGGCACAGGAAGAAACGCCAATACCGGGTTTCCTTTTGGGCGGCGGCATTTTTCTTGCCATTGTCTGGGGGACGGGCAACACAATGGGCTATTTGCTGGCGGGTGGTATTCCCGACCCCAATGTCTATGCGCTTGATTTTGCCTTTACCGCCATTTTTGCCGCACTGACGGTAGGCATGTGGAAAGGTCAGGCCGACCTGCTGCCCTGGATCGCAGCCGCCATTGGCTCGATCGTTGGTCATTACCTGTTGCCTGGCACATGGTCCATTCTGGCAGGTGCAGGGGCCGGTGTAGTGGTTTCTGCATTAACATGGAAAGGCGACACACCGGGCAACCAGAATAACGATGCAACACGCCCGCAAACCGACCTTAGCCCCACTGATGGTCCCTATTCCCCTTCCCCGCGCGCCGGAGAATAACCCATGACCGATTTCATGACCTTCACCCCCGAAGCCATCCTGACCATTCTGGGCATGGCTGTTGTGACCTATGGCATGCGTCTGGGCGGGCTTTTAATGGCAGACCGTTTGCCACAAACCGGGCGCTGGGCCCATGTGCTTGAACGTCTGCCCGGTGCGGTTTTAATTTCGGTCTGGGTGCCAAGTGCTCTTTCTGCCGGGGTGATTGGCATGACCGGGGCAGCAGCAACCCTGATCGCCATGGTCGCCACCCGCAACCTTTTTGCCGCCATGATTGCGGGTATGGGCCTGGTGGCCCTTGGCCGCTATTTTATCGGATCATAATGATAAATATCTCCGAAATTGAATCAATTCACCATGCGCTATATTTAATGCTGAAAAACAGAGAAAAATATTATAAACTATAACAATTAAAATTCACGGAATTCAAAACTCACTTAGCATGGAGCTTACACATGACCAAAGACCTCGGACATAAAGGTTATCGTCCATCTACTGTTAATGATGGCGTACGTCCGTCACCAACGTCTCAATCCCCCTCACAACGCGGAATTACTCCAACCCAAACATCTGGAAACAGTCAAACTAGCACCCCAACTCCTAACAATGGAACTCCGCCTAAGTAGCTTTGACTGCGCGAACCTCAACGCGAGATATTTCAGATACAGGTATCCACTGTATTTTCACTCCCCATGGATCTTCAACATGAAGATCCTCAACTTTCACCCATTCTCCAGATTCTTCTGTTCGAATTCTATTGGCAATAAAATAAACATCACCCTCCGCACAAGTATAGTGAGAATAAAGCCCTATTTTCATCCATTCTTCCTTTGAAAAATACGACGTGTCATCACATTTAAGTGAAACACCGTTCTTCATATGAACAGTTATCTGGCTTAAAGAAACTTGAGGATTATTAAACAACTGCATCCAAGGAGATGAATTATTATCTTCATTGGTAACTTTGATTTTATACAAAAATTTGTGAAATCTTGTGTGCCCAAATAGACGCCATAACAAACCCAACACAATCGCTATCGGCGTACTTATCAGCGCAAAAACATAGCTTTGAAGAACAAAATTTAAGTCAAAAAAGGCATAAACCATGCCAAACACAATCAAATAAGAAAAAAATGAGAAAACTAAACTTCCATAGAAAACATTGATCGGCGACAAATTATTCCAAGACTTATCTATGAAGTAAATTCTAAACCCCAAGTATCCAGGAAATAAAAATGAAAGAATAGAAAACGCCTCATTCGTGAACTGAAACACAGCATTCAGCCTTTCAACTTGAAAAAATTCAAACTAAAACTTAGCACAAACTATAAAATATACTAACAAAAAACCCGCTAGCCTTATAAAGCTAACGGGTTTTTAATAGAAACATCCAAAACTCTTAGGTCAAAACCATATTCTGTTCGCGGGTAGCTTCAAATTTGCATTTCGGCCAGTCGCGCTGCGCTGTTTCCAGATGCCAGGCATTGCGGGCAATGAACACCAGGGTTTTGTCATGGTCTTCAAACAAGGCCGACTGGTTGGTATCGCGGAACTTTTTAAGTTCGATCGGGTCATCACACATCACCCAGCGTGCGGCATAGGCTGGTGTCTGTTCAAAATGAACCTTGATGCCATATTCCGCAGCAATGCGTTCCTTTAACACTTCAAACTGAAGCTGACCGACCACACCGACAATCCAGTCCGCCCCCATCATGGGTTTGAACACCTGTGAAGCACCTTCTTCGGCCAGTTGTTCCAACGCACGCTGAAGATGTTTGCCCTTTAACGGGTCATCCAGACGCACTTTTTGCAACAATTCAGGCGCAAAGGCCGGCACACCGCGGAAGCGCAAGTCTTCGCCTTCGGTCAGGGTATCGCCAATGCGCAGCGTACCGTGGTTGGGAATACCGATAATATCACCCGGCCAGGCTTCCTCGGCAATGTCGCGTTCATTGGCAAAAAACAGCATCGGGTTATGCACCGCCATTTGTTTGCCCGCACGCACATGTTTTAATTTCATGCCGCGTTTGAAATGCCCCGAACACAACCGGATAAAGGCAATACGGTCACGGTGGTTCGGGTCGATATTGGCCTGCACTTTAAATACAAAGCCCGAAACCTTGGTTTCGTCAGCCTTGACCGTGCGGGTTGCGGCTTCTTGCGGGCGCGGGGTGGGTGCATTTTCGGCAATGCCACGCAACAATTCACGCACACCGAAATTGTTAATGGCAGAACCGAAAAACACCGGGGTCAAATGGCCTTCGCGATACGATTCAATGTCGAATGGCGGGCACATTTCGCGCACCATTTCCACATCTTCACGCAACTGCGCAACCAGATAATCCGGCACCAGCTCGTCCAGTTTCGGGTCATGCAGACCTTTAATCTGAATGGCTTCCTTAACAACCTTGCCGCCCTTTTCCATGAACAGGATCTGGTCGTTGATCAGGTCATAACAGCCATGAAAATCACGGCCCGACCCAATCGGCCAGGTTACCGGCGTCACATCCAGCGCCAGATCCTGTTCGATCTGGTCCATCAGTTCAAAGAAATCCCGCGTTTCGCGGTCCAGCTTGTTCACAAACGTCGTGATCGGCACATCACGCAGGCGGCAAACCTCAAACAGCTTGCGTGTCTGGGCTTCGATGCCCTTGGCGGCGTCAATCACCATCACCGCACTGTCAACGGCGGTCAGAACCCGATAGGTATCTTCGGAAAAATCTTCGTGGCCTGGCGTATCAAGCAGGTTGAAGATGTTATCTTCAAACTCGAACGTCATCACCGCCGAGGATACCGAAATACCACGGTCCTGTTCGATTTTCATAAAGTCCGAACGCGCCCCGCGCTGTTCTTTCTTTGCCTTGACAGCACCGGCCATCTGAATGGCACCGCCGAACAGCAACAGCTTTTCCGTCAGCGTGGTTTTACCCGCATCGGGGTGCGAGATGATGGCAAAGGTCCGGCGGCGCGAGACCTGATGGTCGATCGACGACATGGTGGTTCCAATAATCCTGAGACATTCAATTGCGGCGCACTGTACTGATTTTTAGCCATGATACCACAATGAAATCGTCATATCGGGCATGATGCGCGCCATTCAGGGGCAAAAACACACCCTGCCGCCGCTATGCCAACAACGACACGGCCCGACCCCGCCATAAAAGCAGTCAAATTTTACCGCCCGTTCCGACAAATCACTGTTTTTATGCCGCAGCGAAGCAATTTTTTTGTTCGCAGCTGCAAGATAAACATTTGAAAACAGACCGTTTGCGAATTCATTCAAATTTAACAATGCAAAAAAGGATGACAAGCCCCGACATGCAGGCGTAGGATTCTGGTGTTCGGTCAGGAGCCGAACTCAAAAGGGGACAAACGAGTGCCGCAAAACAGCGTCTCACATCGTATCTTTTCTCCCCCCGGATCGCAGATGCGAAATGCATTAGGGTCCGGCACCTTTCCTAGCCGTCCTCTTATTTACAAGATGAAGAATGTTCGCGCGCTTTTCCAACACTGGAATGGCGCGTTTTGCTTTTTTGCACAACGTAAGTCGAACGCCGGCGAAATTTCATGTGTTTTGGCCGGCTTTGACTTCAAATCGCGAGGTGATCATCATGGGTAAGCGCGCAGCACGCCGTCGGAGCCATCCGCAACAGTCAGATGGCAACATCCACGAACTGTTCGACGAGAACAAATCGACCTGGGACCCCTTGGCAGAGCAGGGCCAGACTGTGCCCCCAACACATCGCGATCAAAGTTTCCGCCGCCATATCCGGCCAAAAAGCGAAAATCAGGCAGCCCTGATGGAAGCAATCGATAATTTCAACCTGGTCCTTGCCCTTGGCCCGGCGGGTACCGGTAAAACCTATATTGCCGTTGCCAAAGCCGTCGAAGCCCTTGATGCCGGGGACATTGGCCGTATTGTCCTGGCCCGCCCGGCTGTTGAAGCAGGCGAAAATATCGGTTTTCTTCCCGGCGATGTCGAAGCCAAAATGGCCCCCTACCTTCGCCCGCTATACGATGCCCTGAACGACCGGTTGGGCAACAAACGCCTGCGGACCTACTTATCGGATGGCACCATTGAAATTGCCCCCATCGGCTATATGCGGGGCCGCACGCTCAACAACGCCTTTGTCGTCATCGACGAAGCCCAAAACTGCACCTATGGCCAGCTTAAGATGCTGGTCACCCGTTTGGGCTGGAACTCCACCATGATTTTGACCGGCGACCCCGACCAAACCGACCTTCTGCCAGAACTGTCGGGCCTTTCGGAAATGGCAGATCGTCTGCAACATGTCGAAGATATTGCCTGTGTTCAGCTGCGCGACAAGGATATTGTTCGCCACCCGCTGGTCGCCAGCATGTTGACGGTGCTGTAATTTTCCGATCATAAACAGGTTCCAACATAATAAAGGCGGCCCTTAATGACCGGGCCGCCTTTATCATTCCTGATTGCAGGCCAGGCTATTATATTGTCAATCGTTGCTCAAGGTGCCGGTTGGGTCATGTAAAGGTCACCGCCATCGCGGTATTTTTCAGCCATGGCAGCCATGCCTTCTTTCTGGGCATCGGCACGAATATCGTGTGAAATCCGCATTGAACAAAACTTTGGCCCACACATCGAACAAAAATGCGCCACCTTATGTGCCTCCTTTGGCAAGGTCTGATCGTGAAAAGACCGGGCCGTTTCCGGGTCCAATGCCAGGTTAAACTGGTCTTCCCAACGAAATTCAAACCGGGCACGCGACAAGGCATCATCGCGCATTTGTGCGGCCGGGTGCCCTTTGGCCAGGTCGGCGGCATGGGCGGCAATTTTATAGGTAATCACCCCGGTTTTCACATCGTTACGGTCCGGCAGGCCCAGATGTTCCTTCGGTGTCACGTAACACAGCATCGCAGTGCCAAACCAGCCAATCATCGCCGCCCCAATGCCCGATGTAATATGGTCATATCCCGGTGCAATATCGGTGGTTAGCGGGCCAAGCGTATAAAACGGGGCTTCGCCACAAACTTCCAGCTGTTTGTCCATATTGTGTTTGATCTTGTGCATCGGCACATGGCCCGGCCCCTCGATCATCACCTGGCAGTCCTTTGCCCAGGCAATTTGGGTCAGCTCCCCCAGGGTTTCAAGTTCGGCAAACTGTGCGGCATCGTTGGCATCGGCAATCGATCCGGGGCGCAACCCGTCCCCCAGTGAAAAGGTCACATCATAGGCACGGCAAATGTCGCAAATCTCGGCGAAATGTTCGTACAGAAAACTTTCGCGGTGATGATGCAGGCACCATTTCGCCATGATCGAACCGCCACGCGACACAATGCCTGTTACCCGGTCCACCGTTAACGGAATATGATGCAGGCGTAATCCGGCATGAATGGTGAAATAATCCACACCCTGTTCAGCCTGTTCGATCAGGGTATCGCGATAAACCTCCCAGGTCAGGTCTTCGGCAATGCCATCCACTTTTTCCAATGCCTGATAAAGCGGCACCGTGCCAATCGGTACCGGCGCGTTCCGAATAATCCATTCGCGGATGTTGTGAATATTTCGCCCCGTTGAAAGGTCCATCACGGTATCGGCCCCCCACCGGGTCGCCCATACCATTTTTTCAACTTCTTCTTCCATCGACGACGTCACCGCCGAATTGCCAATGTTGGCATTGATCTTGACCAGAAAATTCCGGCCTATAATCATCGGTTCCGCTTCAGAATGATTGATATTGGCAGGGATAACCGCCCGCCCGCGGGCTATTTCATCGCGCACAAACTCCGGCGTAACAAAATCGGGGATAGCGGCACCAAAGCTGTCGCCATCCCGTTTGGCGGTTCGTGCGGCATTAATGGCCCGTGCCCGGCCCAAATTTTCGCGGATGGCAACAAATTCCATTTCCGGTGTCACGATGCCGGCCCTTGCATAGGCAAGCTGCGTGATCGCGGTTTGGCCAACGGCCCTAAATGGCCGGTATTTAACCGGGAAATCCTCTACCGCGTGGCGCGTTCCCGGGGCCACACCGTTATCAACCTGCTGCACATCCCGCCCGTCATACGACGTGACTGTTCCATTATTCTTATGCCAGTGCTGGCGCAACCGGGCCAATCCCTGCCGGATATCGATGGTCACATTCGGGTCGGTATAGGGGCCTGACGGGTCATATACCCGCACGGGCGGCTCGCCCGCCGTGGGGTGAACCGAAATTTCGCGCATCGGAACGCGAATTTCAGGATGAAGAGTGCCGGGAATGTATATTTTTTGCGAGGCCGGTAACGGGCCACACGTAATTTCAACGTCCGGATTTAAAGCAGGCATAAAAGGCTCCTTTGCAAAGGCAATGGAGACCCAGTTCCGCGTCAGGTTTCAGATGAATAAATTTCCCCGATCACAGCAAGCAAAGGAATAGCTGCAACGCAGCAGGCCCTTTGAGGCTGTCATCAGTGCCACGTCCGTCTGATGAAAGACCCGGCATCTGCACCATCCCTACGCCAGTATGAACTGGATCAGGTTCAAAGGGTCACTGCGCGTAAAGTCTGAAACTTTACCCAGCAGAATCTCAGCCCCTTGCCGGGGCCCCCCAGGTGATCGAGGATCATAGTTGCAATTTAAAATCGCAGGTGTCAATCGCCGGAATATTTTATCTGAACAGATATTCGGTCTAGCGGCCCGTCGCGAGTTCGCTGTTGGAAACAGGGATATCATCCAGCCCCACCTTACGCGCCCGGGCTTCGTGCCAAAATTCGGGGTCTTCGGTGTAACCGCTAAATTCATCAAGATGAATATCTTCGGGCGGTTCGGGGTGGATGGTAATATCAAGGTCGGGATATTCGCCGCGAATGCTGTCCATCACCTGATGGCAAATAGTATGGGCTTCGCGCATCAGCATCCCGCCATCCATGATCAGTTCAATTTCAGCAAAGCGATGCACCCCCGATGAACGGGTGCGCAAACGGTGAATACCGATTACAGATTTGTGTTTCATGGTCAGTTCAATAATGCGCTGGCTATCGGGTTCGGGTAATTCCCGATCCATCAACACCGAAACAGCATCGCGGCCAACCTTGCCTGCCGAATACAGCAGGAAAATCGCAACAATACCGCCAATCACCGGGTCGGCCCATAAAAAGCCCGACCCCACCAGCAACAGCGCAATAATAACAGCCGCATTGGCAAGAATGTCGGAACTGTAATGCAGCGAGTCGGCCTCGACCGCCATCGAACCTGACATCCGCATGGCCTTGCGTTGCAGCAAAACCAGCCCCACTGTCATCACCAGCGATACAACCATGATATAGATTGCTTCATTGGCAAGGCGCATCGGTTGCGGGTCCACCAGGCGCGAAGATGCCTCGGCCAATACCAGTACGGCAGCACCCAGCATAAAGGCGGACTGGAAAAGCCCCGCCAGCGGTTCAGCCTTGCCATGGCCAAAACGGTGGTCATGGTCCGCCGGACGCCAGGCACTACGCACCGCCATGAAATTGATCACGGACGTACCGATATCAAGCATGCTATCTATCATGGAAGACAGAAGGCTGACCGAATCCGTCATGAACCACCCGATTGCCTTAAGGACAATCAGGGTCGCAGCAATAATAATGGAGGCCGTCGTCGCCCGACGCGCCCACATTTCTCGCTGTGCAATGTCAATAACCGGACATTGGTTCATTGTACGACCCTTTGGTATGGCTTGGGTCTGGACCCAAACTGTGCGCTAGAACAGGCTGTATATAATAATTCTATTTAATGCGCCCGTGCAAATAGCGCAAATTTGATATTCCGCAAGGTTTCCAAACTTTGCATCGCACATTATACCGGCTCGAACCTGTATATAAAGGATTGGCAAGCCCCCATGATCGTTGAACTCGGACATTATGCCCTCGTATTGGCGCTGGCCATGGCGTTTGCCCAATCCACGGTGCCGTTTCTGGCCGCAGCACGGGGCGATAGTGCCTTGCTGCGTGTTGCCCCGCGCACAGCGATTGCCAGCTTTGTGCTGATCGCATTTTCTTTTGGTGCCCTGACATACGCCTATGTCACGTCCGATTTCTCGGTTCTGAATGTGGTGGAAAACAGCCACACCGCCAAACCGCTGATCTATAAGATCACCGGGGTTTGGGCCAATCACGAAGGATCGATGCTGTTATGGGTCATGATCCTGTCGCTGTTTGGTGCGGCGGTTTCGGCCTTTGGCCGCAATTTACCGCCCAGCCTGCTTGCCCGGGTTGTTGGCGTAATGGGGCTTATCGCTGTCGGCTTTTTGCTTTTCATCCTGCTAACCTCAAACCCGTTTGAACGCATTGCCAACCCGCCGTTAAACGGCCAGGGCATGAACCCGTTATTGCAGGACCCCGGCATCGCCATTCATCCGCCGTTCCTGTATCTGGGTTATGTCGGCTTTTCGGTGGCCTTTGCCTTTGCCGTTGCTGCCCTTATTGAAGGCCGGGTTGATCCGGCCTGGGCGCGCTGGGTCCGCCCATGGACACTGGCCGCTTGGGTATTTCTTACCGCGGGCATCGGGCTTGGTTCGTGGTGGTCCTATTATGAACTCGGCTGGGGCGGCTGGTGGTTCTGGGACCCGGTTGAAAACGCATCCTTCATGCCATGGCTGGCGGGAACCGCCCTGCTACATTCGGCCATTGTGGTTGAAAAACGCGATGCCCTTAAAAGCTGGACCATCTTTCTTGCCATTATCGCCTTTTCATTTTCCCTGCTTGGCACATTTCTGGTGCGTTCGGGTGCATTAACGTCGGTTCATGCCTTCGCCACCGATCCGAAACGCGGCATTTTCATTCTGATATTGCTTGCCCTGTCAGTTGGGGGGTCGTTTGCGCTGTATGCCTGGCGTGCGCCCACCCTGAAGGGCGGCGGGCTGTTTCAACCGATCTCGCGCGAAGGGGCACTGGTTTTTAACAATGTGCTGCTATCGATTGCTGCGGCGATGGTGTTTTTGGGTACGCTTTATCCGCTGTTCCTGGAAACCCTGACCGGCGAGAAAATATCGGTCGGCGCGCCATTTTTTGATGCCACCTTTGTCCCGATCATGACGCCACTGATCATCGCCATGGCGATTGGCCCGTTTTTACCGTGGAAACGCGCTGATCTGCTGGCAGCCATAAGCAAACTAAAACTCGCCATCGCCATTGTTGTCGTCACGGTTCTGGTAACCTACTGGCTTTCGGGTGGCCCGGCCTTTGCCCTGTTTGGCATGGGGCTCGCGGTATGGCTGTTTGTTGGCTCCGTTCTGGAATGGGCAGGGCGAATAAAACTGTTTCGCGAACCGTTGGGCACCAGCTTTCGCCGTATGCGCAATTTGCCACGTTCCGCACATGGCATGATGCTGGCCCATGCAGGGGTTGCCATTGTCATTGCCGGAATCACCGGATCCCAGGCATGGACGACCGAAGCTGTGCAGTCCATGGCCATAGGCGATAGCGTACAGGTCGGGTCCTATAGTTTCACCCTGAACGACATCAGGGAAATTCAGGGACCAAACTATATGGCCCGCCAGGCGCATATAACGGTTAAACATCCCGGCGATAAAACAACTATTCTGGCACCGGAAAAGCGGATTTACACCGTTGAAGGCCGTCCCACCACCGAAGCCGCCATTCAGTCATCCTTTACCGGCGATGTTTATGCCGTTTTGGGCGATCCCGACGAAAACAACAACTGGGTAACACGGTTTTATATCAAACCGATGATTCCCTGGATGTGGGTTGGTGGCCTGGTCATGGTGTTTGGCGGGTTAATGTCGCTTTCTGACCGTCGTTATCGTGTTGGCGCGCCAAACCGGTCGCGCAAGGCACAAAAAAACACCCATGCGGCCCAACCGGCCGAATAAACGGCAAAAACGAAAACAGGATACCCCACCCCATGACTGTCTGGATTGTTTTTGCCCTCGTTACCGTTGCCATTGCAGGTTACGTGTTGTGGCCGGTTTTAGCCGGCCCGAAAAAAAGCCGCCCCCTGCCATCGAATGGCAGCGCACATAACGATGCCCAAAACAAGGCCGAGCATAACGCCGAACTGGTTGATCAGGATGAATTACAACGGGATTTGACCGTTTACCGTGACCAGCTGGCTGAAATCACCCGTGACATTGATCGGGGTGTTTTAAACGCCGAACAGGCCGATGCTGCCCGCATCGAAGTACAACGCCGCATTCTGGCAACCGACCAGCGTATTCAAACCCGGGCGGCAAGCCGCGTTGGCAAAACGCCCGGCGCCTTTGCCCGCCCTGTCGCGATTGCCCTGATATTGATCGGCATTATCGGCGGGCTTGGCCTTTATCTTGATATTGGTCATCCTGCCCTGCCCGACCGCCCCATTGCCCTGCGTACCGACGAAATAATGGCGGCCCGCAATGCGCAAAACAATAACCAGGAACGCGACCGCGCCCTGCGTAACGCCGTGGCCGACCTTTCCAACAAACTCATTCAAAACCCCAATAACCTTGAGAACTGGGAATTGCTGGGCAACAGCCTGCTGGCGTTAAACCGCCCGCAAGAAGCCCAGACGGCTTTTCTTGAAGCCGTAAAACTTTCCAATCGGGATGGCGCCTATCTGGCGATGTATGCCGAAGCCATTATCCGTGCCAGCGACGGGCAGGTTACAGCCCCGGCGCGTGGTGCCCTGGAAGAAGCCGCAAAATCCGGCAATGACAACCCGCGAATCGGCTTTTATTTAGGTGTTGCCGATTTACAGCAAGGCCATGCCGGGGCTGCCGTTGAACGCTGGATCACGCTGGCAAATTCGGCCCCGGCCGATGCATCGTGGTTGCCAATGGTTGTGCGCCAGATCCAGCAAACCGCCCAGGCTGAAGGCATTGACATTACCGGCCGTCTGAAACCGGCATTGCCCCCGTCTGCACCTGCGCTTGCAGGCACTGTTGGCCCCAGCCAGCAGGACATGAAAGCAGCAGCCGACCTTACCCCCGAAGAACGCCGCCAAATGATTGAAGGCATGGTCGGCCGTCTGGCATCGAAACTTGAAGAAAACCCGCAAGACCCCGATGGCTGGGCCCGCTTGATGCGCGCCTACATGGTCATGGGCATGAAAGACAAGGCACAACAAAGTTATCAGCAAGCGCAAGAAGCCCTGAAAGATAATCCCCAGGCCCTGAACCAGCTTGCGGCTATCGCCGGTCAGGCCGGCATTGCAACTAACTAGGATATATAAGAAAATTTGCAATCAGGAGTCGCATCCATGCTATCCTTTTGCGACTCCGTTTTTGCCCGTTTTAAATGATCGAAAACAGGAAAATACAACTGCTTTTCCGGCAGCAATTATCGAAAAAAAGCGCGTTTTCTTCGCTGTGCTGGCAATAATCAGGTCTAAAAATCGAAAAAATGTCGATTTTTACCCGTAGAAAACTAAATTGCGAACGACAATCAAAAACCAGTCATCTATAAACATTCAGGAATGCTATAATCAAGTTTAGTATGATGCTAGCTAACCGGGGTGTTACCCCTGTTCTTAAGAATAATGGATCCAGGTGGAGATGTCAGCGGTGAAGACGCCCAGCCATTTATTGCTGATTGAAGACAACCCCGGCGATGCAAGGCTTGTTGAAGAAGCCTTAAAGGAATTTTCGCGCCCGGTAAATCTTCATCACGTCAAAGATGGCATCACGGCCCTTCAGTTTCTGCAAAAGGATGGGCAATACCGCAACGCACCGCGTCCCAAACTGATCTTGCTGGATTTGAATATGCCGCGCAAGGATGGTCGTGAAATGCTGCGCGATATTCGTAGCGACCCGGCCTCGGCCAGCATCCCCGTCATTGTTTTAACAACATCAGGTGCCGAACGTGATGTTGATTTATGCTATGCTGCGGGGGCTAATTGCTATTTGCGCAAACCGGTGGATGTGGTTGAATTTATCGATCTGATGAAAATGATCGAAACCTTCTGGCTTGATACCGCCCTTACCCCGTCACACTAGCCCATATTTACCTGCGTTTTTGGCTTTGCATCCCTTATTTTGGCATGCCCGGCACCTATAATGGCTGTACCTTTCAGCTGTTCCCGCGTGTACTTGCTTTCATTACATCAATAAATGCCCTCAATCCCGAGGGTACATGCCGATGACCGGGATAATACAAATACAAACCGGCAATTGGCGGGCACCAGTCGTCAAGTACGGTTATCAGGCTTCCGTTTGCAAGCGCGTCTTGGGCAACTGTTTGCGGCACATACGCAATGCCAAGCCCGGCCATGGCGGCCTTTACCATCAAAACAGGATGATCCAGCGTTAAACTGCCTGGAACATCAATATGTAATTCCTGTCCGTGACGGGCGAATTCCCAATGATAGGGTTTGCCACTGGGCAAACGATACCGAATGCAGCGATGAAATTTCAGATCGTCCGGTATGTGGGGCACGGATCGATTGTTAAAATAAGACGGTGCTGCAATAGCAACAAACCGGGTCTCTTTGCCAAATCGCACTGCAATCATATCTTGCGGAATGGCCTCGCCTAACCGGATACCGGCGTCGAAACCTTCAGCCACAATATCCACCAGCCGCCCGTCCGTCACCAGATCCAGCGACATATCGGGATATTGCGCCAAAAAGTCCGGCACAACTGCATCCAGCAACATTGCAACAGCAATGTCACTGGTGTTAATCCGCAGCATACCGCTGGGCCGATCTCGAAAATGGTTTACTTCTTCAAGCGCAAAATCAAGGTCGCGCAAGACCGGTTGCAACCGGGACAACAGTTTTTCGCCCGCCTCGGTCAGGGCCACACTGCGGGTCGTACGATGAAACAGACGCACCCCCATATTTTCTTCCAGGGTACGGATAACATGACTTAACGTCGATGGGGCCAACCCCAGTTCGTCGGCTGCTTTGCGAAAACTCTGCCATCCCGCAATACAGGCAAACGCCTTCAGATCGTTAAGGCTGGGGGTATAATTCATGGGTATTTACCATCAAGTCATGCCAATTAGGCAGCATAGACCCAATAATCTAAAAATCTATAGTCATGCATATCTTCTCCAACCAACGAGGTATGTATGACCCGCACATGGTTTATCACCGGCACGTCTTCCGGTCTTGGTCTGGAAATGACCAAAATCCTGCTCGCGCGTGGCGACACAGTCATTGCAACAGTTCGTAAAGCCGGCATTCTCACCGACCTGATCGCCCAATATGGGGATCGGTTAGATGTGATGCAGCTTGATGTCACCGATACGGCGCAAATCCGTGACGTGATCAACCAGGCATTTGCCCGATATCGCACAATTGACGTCATCGTTAACAATGCCGGTTATGGCCTGTTTGGTGCTGCCGAGGAACTTGGCGATGATCAAATCGTTCATCAGATCAACACCAACATTATCGGGTCAATCCAGGTGATTCGCGCGGCCCTGCCGCACTTACGTGCGCAAAAACACGGCCGTATTTTACAGGTATCATCCGAAGGCGGACAAATCGCCTATCCTAATTTCAGCTTGTATCATACCACCAAATGGGGAATTGAAGGCTTTGTCGAAGCCGTCCGGCAGGAGGTTTCAGGTTTTGGCATCGACTTTACCATCATAGAACCCGGCCCCACCCAAACCGGCTTTGGGGATGGCCTTATCAGCCCACCCCCGTTAGATGCCTATAAGGGAACACCGGCCCACCAGGTTCGCGAGGCGATAGCCAATGGTGATTTCACCATCAAGGGTGATGCGGTAAATACAGCACAGGCGATGGTTAATGCCGTAGATGTAACACCTGCCCCGCTTCGTGTCACACTGGGCAGCACCGCCTATCACGCAATCCACGCAGCCTTGCACGAACGCCTTCGTAGCCTGGAGGCCCAAAAGGACATCGCCTTTTCTGCCGACCGCAGCGAAACACAACGCCCCTGACGATTTTGATACCGGATAGACACGTCAAACAAAGTGACATGAGCAGACTGTAAAACAGGCGATATTCACCATCACGATACGTTCTGACCATATCTGCCCTGCGACAAGACAACAAAAAGGGCCGCTATCCTTATCGGATAGCGGCCCTTTTATTGTGACATTGCTGTCAGATCAGTTGGTCAAAGCAGCAATCTGTGCGGCAGCAATTTCGACTTCACGTTCGGCATTTGCCTTCTCGTGATGCGATTTTGCAGCATCAAATGCAGCCTTCGCAGCTTCCAGACGGGTCTGGGCGGCGTCAGCTTTGATGTCGGCCACCGAAATCGCTTCTTCGGCCAGAATGGTGCAACGCTCAGGATTAACCTCTGCTACACCGCCAGCAACAAAAATGCGTTCCGAAACCTTACCACCTTTGTAGATGTCAATGACGCCCGGACGAATGGTCGAGATCAGCGGTGCATGCTTGGGCAGCACACCAAAGTTCCCTTCCGTGCCCGGAACAACAACCATCTCGACCGGCTCGGACTTGAGCAGGGCAGACGGTGAAACAAGTTCCAGTACAGTCGTATCAGTCATGACAGTCCTCGCTCCTTACCCGGAGGGGGACCGAAACCGCCTTAGGCAGCTTCGGCCATCTTCTTGGCTTTTTCGATAGCTTCTTCGATGGTGCCGACCATGTAGAATGCCTGTTCAGGCAGATGGTCATATTCACCAGCGCAGATAGCGGCGAATGCCTTGAGGGTGTCTTCAAGCTGAACGAACACGCCCGGCGTACCGGTAAACACTTCTGCAACGTGGAACGGCTGGGAAAGGAAACGCTGGATCTTACGGGCACGGGCCACAACCAGTTTGTCTTCTTCCGACAGTTCGTCCATGCCGAGAATTGCAATGATGTCCTGAAGACCTTTGTAGGTCTGCAAAACACGCTGCACTTCACGGGCCGTTTTATAGTGCAAGTCACCAACAACACCCGGATCAAGCGCACGCGAGGTGGAGTCAAGCGGGTCCACAGCCGGGTAGATGCCAAGTTCGGCAATCTGACGGTTCAGCGTGGTGGTCGCATCAAGGTGAGCAAACGATGTTGCAGGCGCCGGGTCAGTCAAGTCGTCGGCAGGGACGTAAATGGCCTGGACCGAGGTAATAGAACCTTTTTTGGTCGAGGTAATACGTTCCTGAAGGGCACCCATGTCGGTTGCCAGCGTCGGCTGATAGCCCACAGCTGACGGAATACGACCGAGCAATGCCGACACTTCCGAACCCGCCTGGGTGAAACGGAAAATGTTATCGACGAAGAACAGCACGTCCTGGCCTTCTTCATCACGGAAATATTCCGCGAGGGTCAGACCGGTCAGAGCAACACGGGCACGGGCTCCGGGGGGCTCGTTCATCTGGCCGTACACAAGTGCGGCTTTTGACGACCCTTCGAGGTTGATAACGCCCGAGTCCATCATTTCGTGATACAAATCGTTGCCTTCACGGGTACGTTCACCCACACCGGCAAAAACCGAATAACCGCCGTGGCCTTTGGCCACGTTGTTGATCAGTTCCATGATGAGAACGGTTTTACCCACGCCCGCACCACCGAACAGACCAATTTTACCACCCTTGGTGTACGGCGCAATCAGGTCGATGACCTTGATGCCCGTAACAAGGATTTCGGTTTCGGTCGACTGATCCACGAAAGACGGTGCTTCGCGGTGGATCGGCAGTTTCATCTTGGCATTGACCGGACCACGTTCGTCAACCGGCTCGCCGATGACGTTAAGGATACGACCAAGTGTTTCCGGTCCGACCGGAACCAGGATCGCATCACCGGTATCGATGACTTCCTGACCACGACGCAGACCTTCGGTGGTGTCCATAGCAATCGTACGGACTGCACTTTCACCAAGATGCTGTGCAACTTCGAGAACCAGACGCTGCCCGTTGTTGTCAACTGTCAGCGCGTTCAGAATGGGCGGCAGTTCGCCGTCGAATTTAACGTCGACGACGGCGCCCATTACCTGGGAAATTTTCCCCGCCTTCTTGTTCGCCATAGGTATTGTCTCCTGCTCGGACAAATCTATCCGTTAGTTCCTGCGACCCGCTTACAAAGCCTCGGCGCCGGAAATGATTTCAATCAGTTCGTTGGTGATCTGGGCCTGACGTGAGCGGTTATACTGAATGCTCAGTCGGTCGATCATATCGCCGGCATTGCGGGTTGCGTTATCCATAGCGGACATTCGCGCACCGTGCTCGGAAGCACTGCTTTCCAGCATCGCCCCGAAAATCTGGACGCCGACATTACGCGGCAGCAAATCAGCCAGGATGGCTTCTTCCGACGGTTCATATTCGTAAACCGCAGAAGCACCGGTTCCGGCAGTTTCCGGTTCGTCTTTGGCAGCTTCCGCTGCAAAGGGAACCAGCTGCTGTTCGGTAACAATCTGTGAAATCGCCGACACGAATTTGTTGTAAAACATCGTGCAAACGTCGAATTCACCTGCTTCGAACATTTCCAGAATTTTGTCAGCTACCGAAGTCGCCTCGGAGAAGTTAATCCCCTTCTTGCCTTCGATACCGGTATAGCGCGCAACAATCGCATCGCCGTGTTCGCGTTTGAGGGCATCTGCCGCCTTACGACCAACACAAATGATTTTAACTGTCTTGCCTTCGGCTTTCAGCGCCCTGATCTTGAGACGCGCAGCCTTGACAATAGAAGCGTTGAAACCACCGCACAAACCGCGATCAGCCGTAAAAACAACAAGCAAATGCACGTCGTTTTTGCCGGTCCCGGCCATCAGTTTCGGCGCCCCTTGCGAGCTACCAACCGCAGCTGCAAGCCGACCCAGCATCGTCCCCATGCGATCAGCATAGGGACGGGCTGCCTCGGCAGCATCCTGCGAGCGACGGAGCTTGGACGCGGCCACCATCTTCATCGCCGAAGTAATTTTCTTCGTCGATTTGACGCTGGCAATGCGCGAGCGCAAGTCCTTCAAACTAGCCATTGCGTTTCCTCCTTCGCCTAAAGTTCAGACTTTTACGCGAAGGTTTTCGCGAACTTGTCGAGGAACGCTTTCAGTTTAGCTTCGGTATCAGCCGACAGAACTTTCTCGTTGCGGATCGCATCAAGAATATCTGCGCCAGCCGAACCGACTTCGGAAAGAAGCTGTTCTTCAAAAGCGCGGATTTTCGGGATGGCGATGCCGTCGAGATAGCCCTTAACACCGGCATAAATCACGACAACCTGTTCTTCGACCTTCAGCGGCGAATATTGCGGCTGCTTGAGCAGCTCGGTCAGACGCGCGCCACGTGCCAGAAGTTTCTGGGTTGCCGGATCAAGATCCGATGCAAACTGGGCAAAAGATTCCATTTCACGGTACTGGGCAAGTTCCAGCTTGATCGAACCGGCAACCTGTTTCATTGCCTTGATCTGGGCTGACGAACCCACACGTGAAACCGACAGACCAACGTTCACAGCCGGGCGTACGCCCTTATAGAACAGGTCGGTTTCAAGGAAGATCTGACCATCGGTGATCGAGATAACGTTGGTCGGAATAAAGGCCGACACGTCGTTACCCTGGGTTTCAATAACCGGCAAAGCGGTCAGGGAACCAGCACCGTTTTCGTCATTCATTTTCGCCGCACGTTCCAGCAAGCGGGAGTGCAGATAGAAAACGTCGCCCGGGAATGCTTCACGTCCCGGCGGACGGCGAAGCAGCAAGGACATCTGACGATAGGCAACAGCCTGTTTGGTCAAGTCATCATAAAAGATGGTGGCATGCATGCCGTTGTCGCGGAAATATTCGCCCATGGCGCAAGCAACAAACGGAGCCAGGAACTGCATCGGTGCCGGATCGGAAGCGGTCGCGGCAACAATGATGGTGTTTTCCATCGCGCCACGTTCTTCCAGGGTTTTAACAACCTGGGCAACGGTCGAACGTTTCTGACCGATAGCAACATAGATGCAGAACATCTTGTCGCTGTCTGAAGCAGCGGCATCGTTGACCGGCTTCTGGTTCAGAATGGTATCGACGATGATCGCGGTTTTACCGGTCTGACGGTCACCAATGATCAGCTCGCGCTGGCCACGCCCGATCGGAATCAGCGAGTCAATTGACTTGATGCCGGTCTGAACAGGTTCGTGAACCGATTTACGCGGGATAATGCCCGGTGCCTTGACGTCGGCAAGACGACGCTGGGTCGTTTTGATTTCGCCCTTGCCGTCAATCGGATTGCCAAGTGCGTCAACAACGCGACCCAGCAGTTCCTTGCCAACCGGCACGTCAACGATGGAACCGGTACGCTTTACCTGGTCGCCTTCTTTAATCGTGCGGTCAGAACCGAAAATAACGATACCGACATTGTCTTCTTCAAGGTTCAGGGCCATGCCCTTAATCCCGCCGGGGAAGTCTACCAGTTCACCAGCCTGAACATTGTCAAGGCCGTGAACACGGGCAATACCGTCACCAACAGAAAGAACCTGACCGACTTCGGCCACTTCGGCTTCAGCGCCAAAATTGGCAATCTGATCCTTGAGAATAGCGGAGATCTCCGCGGCGCGGATTTCCATCACGCAACCCCTTTCATAGCGAGCTCGAGCTTCTGCAATTTGGTACGAAGCGAGGCATCAAAAACCCGGGAACCGACCTTGACGACAAGGCCGCCAAGAACCGCCGGATCGACATTCAGGTCCACCTTGACAGTGGCACCGACTACTTCCTTAAGAGCGCCGGTTACGGCTTCGATCTGCTCGTCCTTCAACGCGGTAGCAGAAGTCACCTGTGCGGTTACTTCCCCACGATGCGCGGAGAGCATGGAAAGGTAGGCTTTGATTACGCCCGGCAGGACGAACAGGCGCCGTTTCTGACACAGAAGGCCAACCGTCTTCTTGGTCAACTCGGAAGCCCCGAGTTTATCAAGAATGGCTGCCATAGCATTGGCCTGCACGTCCCGGGAAATCACGGGACTACGGAGCACATTACGCAGATCATCGCTTTCGACGATGGCCTGGTCGAGCAATTCAAGATCGCCTTTAACCACATCAAGCTGGTCAGCCGAATTGGCCAACTCAAACAGTGCAGTAGCATAACGTCCTTGCAGCCCGGTCGCGGCAGTATTTTGGGACACCGGTGAAAGCCCTCAATTCTGGTTATGAGAACGACTCGGATACATATAAAAAAATGATCCCCCGAAGAGATGGCCCTTCGGGAAGCGAGCGTTTGGTAGCACATGTCCCAGTAAGGAGCAACCCCCGCGCAACCGCAATTGTGACGAGTTTGGCAACTCGCGGCACTCTATGGGCATCATCCTTGAAAAATCGCGGCTTTTTGCGCCTTAGCCCGGCTTGCCTGCCCCTATGGAAACGGCCCTTTTTTACATGTCTAATGGTAAAAACACCGCGAATCTTGAAGATTCAGGCAAAATTAAGCCATCGCACCTGATCAACCGTGACGCAACTGTGAACCAGCACACAAGCAACCCAACCCAGAGGAGAAAACAAAACCGCCCACATGTCACTATTGGTCGATTCTTTTTTATCCTGGCAAACGCAATGTCGCCTGGCCGTCCTGTTGCCCTTCCCGGCCCGGCAAAACAGTTCATATTGAACCCGCCATCGCGATCCAGCCAACAAGCCCTGGGCAAAGAGTTTCGATAAGGCTCAAACAGCCCTGCTCTTCTTCACATCGCCTCCGGGCACATGCAAATCAGCTGATCAGACGTGCGATCCGGTTCCGTCGCCCTTGGCGCGCCACACGCGCCCCCGATTAATGACCATCTTGGCATCGGTCTGTTCATTCAGGTTTTGGTCAAACTGTTCTGCCAGCCGGTACAGCAAAATCATCACATCGGCACTTTCCTTGCCAATCTCGGCGATGTCACCGGCTTCAACCGCTTCGCGCAGTTCCTGCATTTCCATCATCGCCCGGTCTACCAGTGCAACCGGGTCGGCAACGGGACCAAACGTATCATCTGCCCAGCGGCAAATACTGGCCTGATTTTCTGTTGGCATGTTCCATCCTTACGTAAATTGTTATGCGAATAATCTGCAATCATATAAACTTATGCAAAAGGGGTAACCACCAAACTGGAGGACCAAATGGCACAAGGCAGGCATCCTGTCTGTCGCATCGTCTTCGGCCTGTTAATCGGGCTGATTGTGCTATTGCCATTCCGGGCCATGGCCCGCCCCCTGATTATCGAAGGCCTTAGTGAAGCACCGCTGAAATGGCAGGATAACGGGAAAATTCGCGGAATTGATATCGACATCATGAAAGCGGTTCTTGCCGAAATGCACATTACCGAATTTGAATTTCGTCTGGTCCCCAGTGGTAACCGCCTGCTTTATAATGCCCGCGTTGGCGAAAGCGACATTGTCCTGTCCCTGTCCCAATCCACCGAACGCCAGGAATTTCTGTATTACCCGAACGAAGCCCACCTGTTGCTGGACTGGCGCTTTGCTATTCGCAAAGAAGATCGCAACCGCATTTCATTTAATGACTTTAACGATCTGGCCAACCTGCATATCGGGGCTGCCGCGGGGTTTTCCTATACCCCGGCCTTCTGGAACAGCGGCCTGAATATAGAAACCGTTGCCAAAAACAACCTGCTTATCCCCATGTTATTACGCGGCAGGTTCGATACTGTCCCGCTTAATTACATGACGTCGCTTTACGAGGCCCGCGAAGAAGGCATTGCCGACAAGCTGGTGTTTTTATATCCGCCCATTCGCCAGGCCGCTTATTATAATGTGTGGTCCAAAGCATCCACCTATGGCGGCAAGCAGGATTTTCAAAAACGCTATGACGCCATCATTCGCAAATTGCAGCACGATGGCACCATCGCCGCCATTATCGAAAATTATCTTGGCCCGCTAAACGATCCCAACAGGCATTATTCCCAATAACAGCTAAACATGCCGCCCCTCCCAGACCTGCCGGGTCGGAACCGGCCACTACATAAAGCTATAAGGGTCAATATCAATCTGTACGCGGACACTGCCGGGCGTTTTGACCCTTGCCAGCCATTCCTGTATCACGGCCTGCACCTTTACCGATTTATCGGTCCGCAACAAAAACCGCCGCCGAAACCGCCCACGCAATAACGAAAGCGGGGCCGGGGCAGGCCCTAATACGACAATACCATCCCCGCGCGGGGCCACACGGCCAATGCGCCAGGCGGCTTCATCAACCTCGTTTTCCTTTTTGCCTGATACAATCAAGGCGGCCAGGCGCCCGTGCGGCGGCATGCCGTATTTCAGTCGTTCCGACAGTTCGACCTGATCAAACGCATCGCGGTCCCCCGCCGCAATCGCCTTGATCACGCGGTTGGTGGGGTCGGCTGTTTGCAACAAAACCGTCCCGGGGCGTTCGCCACGCCCGGCGCGCCCTGCCACCTGTGTTAGCAACTGGTAACTGCGTTCAGCCGCACGCAAATCACCCCCGGCAAGGCCCAGATCCGCATCAATCACCCCCACCAGCGTCAGCATGGGAAAATGATACCCCTTGGCCAGAATTTGCGTTCCGATCAGCAAATCCACCTCGTGGTTATGCACCCGGTCCACCAATGCGGCGGCGGCCTTTGGTCCGGCAATATTATCAGATGTGGCGACTTCTATTTTCAAGTCAGGAAACGTCTGGATGGCTTCTTCATACAGCCGTTCCACGCCAGGGCCACAAGGAGCAAGTTTTTCCTCGGCCCCGCAGGCCGGGCAGGTATCGGGGATTTTGGCGTTATAACCACAATGATGACATTGCAATTTACCCCATGCCCGATGTTCCACCAGCCACGCAGTGCAATTGGGGCATTGAAACCGGTGCCCGCAGGCCCGGCACAATGTAAGCGGAGCATACCCACGACGGTTCAGAAACAACATTGCCTGTTCACCGGCAGCAAATGTTTCGAGCAGCCGCTTATGCAGGGTCGGCGTAATCCAGCGTTGGCGTTCGGGTTTATCCACCCGGATATCAACAATTTCCACGCTGGGCAAAACGGCCACCCCGTGACGTTGCCCCAACACCACCCGTTCGTAGCGGCCCGCCTCGACATTGGCCAACGTTTCGAGCGAAGGTGTCGCCGATGCCAGAATAACCGGGAACCCGCCCAAATGCCCACGTGCCACCGCCATATCGCGGGCATGGTAAATTACGCCATCTTCCTGCTTAAAGGCATGTTCGTGTTCTTCATCAACCACGATCAGCCCAAGGTTTTTATAGGGTAAAAACAGGGCGGAACGCGCGCCGACAACCAGTTGCGCGCTACCATCAGCCACGGCGCGCCAGGTTTCGCGCCGGCGCGCCTGCCCGACTTCCGAATGCCACAAGGCCGGTTCCACACCAAACCGGACGCGAAAACGCTGTAACCATTGCGCTGACAGGGCAATTTCAGGCAGCAGCACCATTACCTGCTGCCCCGATGCCAGGGCTGCCCGCACGGCTTCAAAATAAACTTCCGTCTTGCCCGAACCGGTAACACCATCAATCAGAATGGTTGAAAACCGGTTTGCTGCGACCTTTTCGCATAAAAAGTCAGCGGCCTTTTCCTGATCATCGGACAGATCGGGTCGACCGATTGTTAAATCCGGCGGACTAAAGGGCGACGGTGGAGCCACTTGCTCGCGCTTTACCAGCCCGGCATCGACCAGACCTTTTAAAACACTGGCCCCGGTTCCGGTTTCACGCAGGATATCGGCCTGATCGATAAAGGGATGATCGCGCAAAAAGCCTAAAATGCGTTTTCGCGCCGGCGTAATACGCACATTATGGTCCGACTCGGTAATACCCCGCGCCAAACCAAAGCGAAAAACAGGCTTTGGTGCGTCAAGAGCATCGCTTACACTCATGCCCATGCGCAAAACAGCCCCTTGCGGGCTTAGGGTATAGGCCGAAACCCAGTCGATAAATTTGCGCGCAACAGCGCCCATTGGCGGCACCGGCAGCACGCCATAAATTTCTCGCAGCTTGGCCGGGTCAACATCGCCTTTGGCCTCGCCCCACACAACACCACGCTGGGTTTGACGTCCCAACGGAATTTCGACAAAATCACCTGGCTCAATGTCCAGGCCTTCGGGAACAACATAGTCATACGGCCCCGCCAATGGCAGAGGGGGCAGCACCGACACAGTGCGTCGTTCAAACAGATTTCCCGTTATGGCCTTTGCGGCGCACATATATTATAAACCCCGTCACGATAGGCTGGCGTGATCCGAACCGTTCGCGGTACGGTTACCCGGCGCGAAACGGTCCCACAGCCAATAGCAGTAATCTGCGTAATCGAACAACGGTCTTCATCAGCAGGAATTACAATGAAGTTCTTCATCGACACCGCCGACATCGACGCCATCCGTGAACTTGCCAAATCTGGCCTGGTAGACGGCGTCACCACCAATCCGTCGCTGGTTGCCAAGGCTGGCCGCCCGTTTATCGACCTGATCAAGGAAATCTGCGACGTCGTAGACGGCCCGGTTAGCGCCGAAGTTGCCGCCACCGATTATGACACCATGGTCGCGGAAGGCCGCAAGCTGGCTGCGATTGCCGATAATGTCGTCGTCAAATTGCCGCTGACCCCGGACGGGCTTAAAGCCTGCCGTACCTTTACCGACGAAGGCATCAAAACCAACGTCACACTTTGCTTCTCGGTTGGTCAGGCCATTCTGGCTGCCAAAGCCGGTGCAACCTTTGTTTCGCCGTTTGTTGGCCGCCTTGACGATATCTCCAGCGATGGCATGCAGCTGATTGCTGATATTGTTGAAGTTTACAACAACTACCCGAACTGGGAAACTGAAGTCCTGGTCGCTTCCGCCCGTGGCCCGCAGCATGTTGTCGATTCGGCCCGTCTGGGTGCCGATGTCGTCACCATTCCGCCGCAGGTTCTGGGTCAGTTGTTCAAACACCCGCTGACCGAAAAAGGCCTGGAAACCTTCCTGGCCGATTGGCAGAAAACCGGTCAGTCGATTCTTTAAGGCTTTTTAGCCCTGCAAAGAACTGACCTGTAAAAAGGAGAGCGTTTTTACGCTGCCCTTAATCAGCATTTAACCCGGTTGCCTTCATTCTGGCAGCCGGGTTTTTTATATGACAACAAGATTGCCGGGACCAATGGAACAAACTGCTTTGCATGCCGAAGACATCGCAAAATATCTTGCGGACAACCCAGATTTTTTCAAACATCGCCACGAACTTCTCGACAGCCTGGAAATGCCGGTGCGCCATCATGGTTCGGGTGTTGCCGACATGCAGCAATATGTTGTCGAACGCCTGCGCGCCGAAAGCGACCGGTTGCGCGGCGCCACCAGCGAACTGATCAATATTTCCAAATCCAACCTTGAAACCCAGCAGCGCATTCACCGTGCCGTTCTGGCCCTGCTGAATGCCCGTGGTTTTGACACCTTTGTCGAAGCCCTGCAGGATCTGGTCCCCGACCTGCTGGATCTGGACTGCATCGCCATTTGTTTTGAAGAACATCCCGAAAACCCGATTCCGCGTTGTGGCGGCCGGGTTCGCCGCCTTACCCACGGTGCGGTTGATCAGGTTCTGGGCGAGGACCACGATGTCTGGCTTGTACCAGAACATGCGGGCGACGAAGCCATTTTTGGCCCCAAGGCCGATATCGTCAATTCAGCCGCCCTTGTACGTCTGGCCCCGTTTTATGGCGACCCGGTCGGGCTGGTGGCCTTTGGTGTTGCTGAACCCGGTTATTTCAGCCCCGCCCAGGGCAATGATCTCATCATGTTCCTGTCGTCGGTAATTGAATTTGGTGTACGGCGATGGCTGACAAACCCGGCATAACCCCGTCCAGCGCATTAACCGCCCTGTCGCTGCCGGTTGATACCCGCAAAGCGGTTGATAACTGGCTGCAATGGCTACGCAGTGAACGGCGTGCATCTGCCCACACGACCGAAAACTATCTGGTCGATCTTTATGCCTTTCTGGCATTTGTCGACCTGCATCGCGGTGGCGCACCCGATATGGCAACGCTTCTGGCACTAACCCCGCGCGACTTTCGCAGTTGGCTGGCCCATCGTAACAATGCCAACATGGCAAAATCATCCACCGCGCGCGCCTTGTCGACATTGCGCAATTTTTACCGTTTTCTTGACCGCACGGGGCGCGAGCAAAATGCCGCCATCACCACCATTCGCAATCCGCGCCTGCCGCAATCAATACCCAAACCCCTGTCACCCGACGATGCCCTGGCCGTTATCGACAATGCCGGGGCCTTTCAGAATGAACCCTGGCTTGCCAAACGCAACCTTGCCCTGTTCACCCTGCTATATGGTTGCGGCCTGCGTATCGCCGAGGCGCTGACCCTTAATGCCGATCAACGCCCGCAAGGCACCTCGCTTGTTATTACCGGCAAGGGCAACAAACAACGGCTGGTGCCGGTTTTGCCCGTGGTGATTGAGGCGATTGACGATTACATCGCGGCCTGCCCCTATGCGCCATCGGGAAAAGACCCACTATTTTTAGGGGCACGGGGCAAGCGCCTGATCGCCCAGGTGGCCCAGCGCGAAATGCGCCGGATCCGCGCGTTACTTAACCTGCCCGAAACGGCAACACCGCACGCCATGCGCCACAGCTTTGCCACCCATCTTTTGGCCGGAGGTGGCGATTTACGTACCATTCAGCAACTGCTTGGCCATGTTTCACTGTCCACCACCCAGCGCTATACCTCGGTCGACAGCGAACGTTTAATGGCCGTTTACAAAGGGACGCATCCGCGCGCGTAAACTTTGCTGTGACCATAAAATGACCACCCCGCGCCGGGCAACTTCATGCCTTCACCTTGCAAATGCCATAAAATCAACAGTTTGACGAAACATTCCGGGGGCTAAAGCGTTGCATTGCCATGCGCATTCCCTGAACAGGAGTCTCCACCGTGAAACTGTTTCGTACCCGCCGGTTCGACCAGACCCAACGCCACCGCGAAGTTTACAGCATGTATGAACTGATTTATTCCGGCGTTGATCTGTTGGCTGCCATTGCCTTTATCGTTGGCAGTATCTTTTTCTTTTACCAGTCCCTGATGGAAGCTGGCACCTGGCTGTTTTTAATTGGCAGTATCTTTTTTGCCCTGCGCCCCAGTGTTCGTATGCTGCGTGAACTGCACCTTGCCGCCCTGTCACGCAATGAACCGGATGAAGCCGACGCCAGCCCCGGCTATCAGGGATAACGCGGTATTTCTCCGCCATTGATTAATCCCGGAAAATTTGCTTTTCATCAGGCAGCATTTTGCCATTACACTGCGCCAATAAATTGTTTTGGCACAGAAAGGCCATCTGATGATTCTTCGAAGCTCCGTCCCCTCGCCGTTTGGTCGCAAGGTCAAAATGGTGGCAAAATATCTTGGCGTATATAACGACCTGAGCGTTGAAACTGCCGACACCAACAACCCCGCCGACACCTTGCGCCAGCAAAACCCGCTGGGCAAAATTCCGATCCTGATTTTGGATGATGGCCGTAAATATTACGATTCGCGCGTGATTTGCGAATTTCTGGATTCCAAAGCCGATGGCCGCACCCTGCACCCAACCGAAAGCGACGCCCGCTGGGAAGCGCTAACCCTTCAGGCACTGGGCGATGGCATTGTCGATGCGTCAATCTTGCAGGTGTACGAAAAACGCATGCGCCCGGAAGAAAAATTGCATCAGGACTGGGTGGATTATCAGGCTGAAAAGGTCCGTCGCGCCCTTGACGAACTTGCCGCAACCCCGCCCGTCCTGGACGGAGACCTGACAATTGGCCATTTTGCCGTTGCCTGCGCACTCGGCTATCTTGACTTGCGCTTTGATGGTGCATGGCGGGTCAAATACCCCGCCCTTGTCACCTGGCTGGATACTTTCCGCGATCTGGTTCCGGCCTTTGATGCGACCAGCCCCAACACCTGACTGGCCTGCACCTTGATCAACGGTTTAAACCACATCACCCTTGCGACACATGATGTCGCGCGCAGCTTCATCTTTTATACCGACATGCTGGGGGCAAGGCCCCTGGCACGTTGGGATAAAGGTGCCTATCTGCTGCTGGCTGATGTCTGGCTTTGCCTAAGCCTTGATCGTGATGCACCGCCGCCAGCGGCCAATTACACCCACATCGCCTTTGGCGTCAGGGACGATAATTTCGCCGCGATGGTGAAAAATCTGCAAAACGCGGGTGTTATTGAATGGAAAACAAACACCAGTGAAGGCGCGTCGTTTTATTTTCTCGATCCCGACGGCCACCGCCTGGAACTTCATGATGGCGACTGGCAAAGCCGCCTGGCCCATTATCGCCAAAACCCGCCACCTGGCATGGTGTTTTACCCGGTTGTCAACGCCAGTGCCGATATAAAACCTTCCCGCCCGCAAACGCCCCGATCGGAGAATTAAACGATGTCCCGTCTCAACAGTGTTATCCGCCGTCTGCAAGCCCAGCGCGATTGCCTGAATGCATCCGCTGTCATGATTGATGGCCTTGAAGGCATCGTTCTGGAAATTGGCCTTGGCAATGGCCGCACATTCGACCATCTGCGCGAAATTATGCCCGATCGCGAAATTTACGTGTTTGACCGCCAGATCAACGCCCATCCCAAATGCATCCCGGCCGATGACCATTTGTTTTTGGGTGATATTTTTGAAACCCTGCCCAAAGCAGTTGAAAAGTTCAAAGGCCGGGTTGCCCTGGTTCATTCCGATGTTGGCACCGGAGATGAAGACCTGAATGCAAAAATCGCATCCTTTATCGGCAATACCCTGCCCCCGGCCCTGATCAAAGGTGCCATTGTGGCATCGGACCAAAAAATCGATGTGCCGGGCACCATTGCCGAACCTCTGCCCGAAGGCGTACCGCAAGATCGATATTTCTTCCGCCGTTTTCAGGGGTAAAAACCATGAACAGAAACACGGAAATTGCCCCAACCGGCGCCACACTTGCCGAAGCCCTGGCATTTCTGGAAAAATATCCCGACGTTCAGGCAATTGATGTGTTTCTGACCGACTGCCACGGCATTGGTCGTGGC
Source organism: Thalassospira sp. NFXS8 (assembly GCF_040148805.1). Taxonomy (NCBI): domain Bacteria; kingdom Pseudomonadati; phylum Pseudomonadota; class Alphaproteobacteria; order Rhodospirillales; family Thalassospiraceae; genus Thalassospira; species Thalassospira sp. NFXS8. Next base: position 1,968,253 of record NZ_JAGEMF010000001.1, read on the forward strand.
AAAACCATTCGCCGCCACGAGCTTGAAGGGCTTTTTACCAGTGGCCGTGCCCTGCCCATGTCCCTGTTCGGGCAGGATGTAGCGGGTATTGATGTTGATGCCTCCGGCCTTGTTTTAACCGGCGGGGGTGGCGACAAACGCTGCTGGCCCATTCCCGGCACACTGGGCTATTTGCCCCATGCCCATCGCGGGCAAGTGTTGATCACGATGTTTGACGACGATAACACCCCCGTCAAAGGCGAACCACGCCCGGCACTGGTCCATCAGATCAATCGCGCAAAAAAGGCCGGTTTTACGCCAATGGGGGCGTTTGAACTGGAATTTTACCTGATCGACCCGCAACGCCTGCCCGATGGTCGCTTTCAACCCGCACCCTATGTGCTGACCAAACGCAGAAGCGGGCAGCGCAACACCATGTCGGTTGATGAACTTGACGAAATGTCACCTCTGTTTGATGCGATTTACGAAGGCGCAGCGCATTTGGGGCTGACACTGGAAACCCTGATTTCCGAATATGGACCGGGCCAATATGAACTGACCATTCGCTATCGTGACCTGCTTCATGCTGCGGATGACGTGATCATTGCCAAACGCCTGATTCGCACCTGCGCCCGTCGCTTCGGGATTGAAGCCTGCTTTATGCCCAAACCATTTGGCAATGAAGCCGGATCCGGGATGCATTTGCATCTCTCCCTTGCTGATCAGAACGGAAATAACCTGTTTGCCGACCAGCAGGACGGCACGCTAAGCCCCCTGATGCGAAACGCCATTGGCGGATTGCGCCAAACGGTGGGCGACACCATGCTGGTACTGGCCCCGTTTATGAACAGCTGGCGACGCTTTTCCTCCAGCGTTTATTCGCCCGCCTCCGATGACTGGGGCGTTGAAAACCGCAATGTCGCCATTCGTGTCCCCGGCCATCCCGGCAAAACCCGCCATTTTGAACATCGCGTTGCCGGGGTCGATGCCAACCCCTATATGGTTGCCGCCGTCACCCTTGCCGCCGCCCTTGACGGCATTGAAGCCAAGACCGACCCGGGGGCGCCCTGTATCGACGAAATGGATGCCACCAAAGCCCCCCACGATCTACCGCGTAGCTGGCTTGAAGCCATCGACCGGTTCGACCGATCCACCTTTGCCCGCCATGCGCTGGGCGATTGCCTGCATACCGCCTTTGGCGCCATCAAACGCGCCGAATACGAACAAATGGCGTTGGAAGTGACCCAGGCTGAATGGGATCAGTATGGGTTTACGGTTTGAAATTAACCAAACCAATACCCCTTTTAAAATTCACTCATGCACCAAGCTATCTTGATCACAGCCGGAACCAATGGCAAAATTATTGACAATCGGGTCAATTCTACTTACAAAAGACGTCGAGACGCATTTATGGAAACATATATGCTCTCTTTCCGAGACCCATGCCATGTGCATGGGTTTTCGTGTATCTGGGGGACGGGGCAGATTATGACGCTTTTCAATGTCTATCTTGACGAGTTTGGTCACATCGGCCCTTATCTTTCTCGGAAGCATCCAAAGTACAAAGAAAGCCCTGTTTTCGGGTTAGCCGGGTTTATTATTCCGACCCACGAAATACGCGGCTTCAGTACCTGGTTCTACCAACAAAAATGCCGATTACTTGATTTTGAAATTAAACGCTCTCATGCACATCCTGCGACTTGGGAAAAGAAAGGATCAGCTCTTTACACGGTACATAATGTCGAAAAATACCGGGAACTGAGAAATTTCACCAACCGGCTATTCAATAAAATTGACCGGTTGGGAGGCCACTTGTTTTATGTCGGACTTCGAAAAACCTCTCCGATAGAAGAACATAATCCTAAAAGCCTTTACCTTGCTGTGCTTCGCGAAGCCATCAAACGTCTCAACAGCTTTTGCGAAGAAGATTGTCAGGACAGTGCGTTGTTCACCCTCATCATGGATGAGCATGAACAGCGGCTTCAGTTTGTAACAGAAGCCGCTCGTGCAATGTTCAATAGTAATAAACCACGCAGATGCCTTGTTGAAACGCCTTTTCAAGTAGAAAGCCACCTGTACCAAACAGTACAGGCCGCAGACTGGATTGCGGGCCTCGTAGGACGTATGGGATGTCACTGGCAAGCCCATGAAGAATATCCGGATTTTGAAATATTTAGCACTTACTTCGAAACAAGACTGAACGCAGCCTCGGTCAGAAGCGGCATCAGATCGGATCCCAAAAATATGCCGGGCTTCATCTCTGACGCCTCTTTGGACTAAACGCCCCATTCCCTTGCCATCCTCGATCAATAGCGATATTGAGGTTTCATACAGTCATTAACTTGCAACATCGGGTCCCGCTTCTTACTTCCCGGTTGCAACAAGGCGAGATGAGACAACGCCATGAACCAAATTACCACCATTGCCGAGGCGCGTGCCGGTGCAATGTCTGAAACCCAGATCGATCCGACGCTTGATCTTGAGGCGGAAATTCAGCGCCTGAAGAAAGAAAAAAACGCCATCATTCTGGCGCACTATTATCAGGATGGTGAAATTCAGGATCTGGCCGACTTTGTCGGTGATTCGCTGGATTTGTCGCGCAAGGCCGCGGCAACCGATGCTGATGTGATTGTGTTTTGCGGTGTGCGTTTTATGGCCGAAGTTGCCAAAATCCTCAGCCCGGAAAAAACTGTGCTGCTGCCCGACTCAAAGGCTGGCTGCTCGCTCGAAGATTCCTGCCAGCCCGAAGCCTTTCGCAAATTTCGCGAACAGCACCCGGACCATGTATCGATCACGTATATCAATTGCTCGGCCGAGGTAAAGGCCGCGTCTGATATTATTGTGACATCGTCAAATGCCGCCGAAATCATCGACCAGATTCCGCTGGATCAGCCCATTTTATGGGCGCCGGACCGCCATCTTGGCAGTTACCTTGCCAAGAAAACCGGCCGGGATATGGTTTTGTGGCAGGGATCATGCATTGTGCATGAGCAGTTTTCCGAACGCGAACTGATCCGTTTGAAAACCCAGCATCCCGATGCCAAAATTGCCGCCCACCCGGAATGCCACGACGGCATTTTGCGCCATGCCGACCAGATCGGATCAACCCGCGCCATTCTGGAATATGTGATTGACGGCCCCGATCAGAAATTTCTGATCGCGACCGAACCCCACATCATCCACCAGATGGAAAAGGCCGCGCCGCACAAAACCTTTATTCCGGTGCCTGGTGCCGATGGCAGCTGTGCGTGCAACAATTGCCCGTTCATGGAACTTAATACGCTGGAAAAACTCTATCTGTGCATGGTCAATAACGGCCCGCAGATCGTGATGCCCGAAGATTTGCGCCTTAATGCCGTCAAACCGCTTGAACGGATGCTGGAAATGTCGAAAGGCATTCCGCTGAAAAAAGAGGCCTCGGCCGAAAACGCCGCCTGATCACAAATATTCAGGCCCTGCACACTTGTTGCGGGGCCTGTTTTTTCTGCGCATTTCATGCGCTTGCACGTTCCTGCCCGACATCCCCATCCAACAAACCGGCGCATCCCATGACTGAATTGACCCAAAGCGAAATTACCGATTTTATTGACCGTGCCTTTGCCGAAGATATCGGCACAGGCGACATCACGTCGGACAATGTCATCCCTGAAGATGCCCGCCTGCGCGTCGCGGTGGAAACCCGTGAAAGCATTGTGGTTGCCGGGCTGGATATTGCACTGGAATGTTTTCGCAAACTGGTACCCGATGCCAAAATCGAAAAGAAATGCAATGACGGCGATACATTGAACCCGAAATCGGTTCTTGCTGTAATTGAAGGCCCGGCGCGGGGCATTTTAACTGCCGAACGCACCGCCCTTAACACCTTGCAGCATCTGTCGGGCATTGCCACTACCACCTGCGCTTATGTACAGGCCATGGGCAAAACATCGGCCACACTGCTTGATACCCGCAAAACCCTGCCGGGCTGGCGCAAGATGGAAAAATACGCCACCCGCATGGGCGGCGCGCAAAACCACCGTATGGGCCTGTATGATGGCGTCATGATCAAGGACAACCATATCGGCGTTGTCGGATCGATTACCAAATGTGTGGAAATGGCCAAAGCGGCCAACCTGCCCAAGATCGAAGTTGAATGCGATACCCTTGATCAGGTGCGCGAAGCGGTTGAAGCTGGCGCCGATATTGTCCTGCTTGATAATATGGGGCCCGATATGCTGCGCAAAGCCGTCGCGATTGTCGAGGGCCGCTGCAAAACCGAGGCATCGGGCGGTGTGCGCCTGGATACCATTGGCGATATTGCGGCAACCGGCGTGGATTATGTATCAGTTGGCCGCATCACCCAAAGTGCGCCTGCCGTCGATATCGGGCTGGATGTTGCCATCCTGTAAAGCCATCCCCGGCAACAACCGCCCGAAACGGGTGTAGTTTTCCTACAGATTCTTCATTCATGGTGTGGGCTAATTTTGTGCCACGAGCACTTTACTAGTCGTTCGTATAATCCCACTCCTCTCGGGGTGGAAAATGAGTTGGGCACCCCATCCTGACTACAACTTAATTGCTGAAAATGTTGTTTCTTTTGCGCAGCTAGTCAGAGAATCGGCGCGCGAAATTACATCAATCATAACGATCACGAGAAAAACTTGTCTCTTTGGTATAGGGACAGAAACTTCCTTAAGGGTAGCTACACCCTACTGTTAGCCTGCAATGAAATGTAGCTAATTGTTTCAAATAGTTTGCCCCTGCACCGGGCAACAAATTATTTTCCTTTAATAGGCATTCATTACTGAATTCGGCCTAATAGACTGATAAAAAACAAAAAAAATCAAAAAAAATTAGCATCACATTAAGGTCTGGCTTTTTTTTTCGGTACCAATCTTTGCTTGTTAAATTAGGTAAATATAATTTATTTTTTATTCAGGTATAAAATTAACCCATCCGTATAGCTTAACCACAGATGAAAAATAAGACTCATCCCCTCTACCCCTGATGATGCAAAATGCGTCCCTCATACCTCGCTATAGTTATGGAACGGTGAAAAACAGGAGATTAACCTTTTACTGCTGAAAGGATAATTGCTGCGGGCAACTCACCCATAAAAAAGCAAAAAAATCAGCAAAACCGTCCAGAATGGACCCTTTGGGATTCATTGAACTGACAAAGCCAACCAGCTTATTTGGGGGACCTATGACTTCACTTGAAGAAGGCACAACACAACATGTTGTCGTTGTGCATCCGGGAAATTTAATGCGCCACGCCCTGACATCAATCCTGGGAGAGTTCAGGGATATATCAATTTCCAGCGTAACATCACTGGAAGAACTTCAAACCAATCTGACGATGGCATCCGCAGCCGATGTTATTCTTTTCAATATCGAAAACATCCAGCAGGACGTCATCTATCTCACAACATTGCGGGCCCAAAATCCACGACTAAAAATGCTCGCCCTGGCACATCATTACGAGCTGGAAGACCTGTTTGCCCTGTTTCAAATCAATATTGACGGGGCGTTGCTGGATGATGTTTCACAGAACACACTGAAACTTGCCTTTAAGATGCTAAAGGAAGGTCAAAAGTTGTTCCCGTCAAACATAGGGCAAATCCTGATGGCCCGAATGCTAAGCCCTTGCGCCCCTCTGCCAATAGGTGCGTTGGACGAGGAAATTGAACTGTCGCAGCGTGAACAGGAAATTTTACACTGTCTTGAAAATGGCGAGGCAAACAAGCGAATCGCTCTTCGTCTCGACATTGCCGAAGCCACAGTCAAGGTGCATGTAAAAAGCATCTTGCGAAAAATCGGTGTCGATAATCGTACGCAGGCTGCAATCTGGTCGCTGCGCCAACGCACGTATCCCTGGGGGCAAACCTGTCTCCCCGCAATCCCGGACACGCTCCATTATTGTACTCACACAAGTACATGACCGTATAAAGGGAACTGTATGGATATTGTGGCCCAATTAATGACAAAGCGGCCAATTGCAAAACCCGATTCTTATACGACAGAAACGATTGAGCCATTGGGCTTGCACATATCGGCAAGCCCTTTTTCGTGGGCCGCTTGGGCAGTTAACGCCTTATTATTACCTTGGAATCACTCTAATAAATAAGCAGACCTCCTTGAACCACTAAAACATGCCACAGTAGTCACCCGTAATAGTTACCCGTAATAGATAGAAAATACACTTACACTACCCCCACTGGAGCATAGATTTGAGAGCATTTGATAGCTATCCTGATTGTGAAGGCAGGGGGAAAACAACCCGGAAGACTCTCATTTTACTCGAAAGGCTAAAATGCTTAAGCATTCTGGACGTGTTTTATTTTGTAAAACAATTTCCCCGAATACTTAAAAACATCAAATACAGGGATAACGACAATGCGGACGTCAAGGAACTCTGCAGAAATACTCGTCGCAGTAGTACATTCAAGCCTATTATTGCGTACCGGCCTAACCAGTCTGTTGGCACATACCAAAAATGCCGAAATTATCGATGCTCCTAACCTGGATGACTTGATTTCTGTAACACCTGCAGATCGAAAAATAGACGTCGTACTGGTCAGCATCGATAATTTTCAAAGCCAGATGACCTCTTTGGCAACCTTCCGGGAACACAATCCCGGTGTCAGAATTATCACTCTTGCCCACGAATATGATGCCGAAAGCCTGTTTGCCCTGTTTAGTCTGGGCGTAAATGGTGCATTACTGGACGACGTTTCACAAACAGCCATCGAACTGGCATTTCAGCTCATTACCGAAGGCGAAAAAATATACCCGTCAAATCTTGCGTCCATCATGATGGAACGCTTTCATTTCATGTCATCACTTGAACTTGAAAATATCGATATGCTCGATATCGAACTCTCCCCGCGCGAACATGAAATTCTTGAATGTCTGGCAAGCGGAGATTCCAACAAACGAATTGCCATTCGGTTAAATATTTCAGAGGCAACCGTCAAAGTGCATGTCAAAAGCATTCTGCGCAAAATCAAGGTTGATAATCGTACGCAAGCAGCAATTTGGGCACTTCGCAGCCAACCCCGCACGACCGGTTATACCGCATCGCTCAGCTAGAGATCGATCACGCGAAAACAGTACCGGTGTAAAACAGTTCCTCTCTGGAACGTAAATGGAAAGAAAGCCCGACATCTTGCACAAACCACAATTTCTGCGTTCACTCACGCACCACAAAGATAAATTCGGCTTTTTCCTGCAACCCTTAAATAAAACGATCTAACGCCCCGCCAGCCTCTGTCGGGGCGTTTTTTTTGTGGCAGTATCAGGGTCATAAACCCGCCGCCATCCAGATCCAGCCATCTATCGGCGATGCGGTAACCGGCGGGATAACGGTGCGGCCATCGTGCGACAGCATATTGATCCAGCCGTTAATTGTATAGGTGGCAGCCATACTTTGAAGCGGTGCATAGCGCCGGTCGTTATCTGCCGCCATAAAATAGGTGTTGAAAACACCGACTGAAATCCCCGCCGTAGAAATGGAGGTCCCCCGAAACCCTGGCAATATTTCGCCATCGGCCGTCCGAACAATCGCAGTACCGCCTTTGCTTTTTTCAATCGATAACAAAGCCCCCGAAGAATCACGCAACATGTTTTCCGGGCGGCTATTATAAAGCTGATCGTTTATAATAGCCTGGCGTGCAGCCTGGCTCATACCCGGCGCCCCTGTTGGCGTGCTGAAAGAATAGGGTTTATTATTGAATTGGGCCTGTCCGGGTGATGAAAAACTGACAGCACAAACCACGCCTGCCAACACCGGAACTCCAAATCGAAGTATCTTTTTCAAGTCCGCAAACCAGATCATGATGTCCTCATCCTTTTATGACGAATAGGTTCCATAAACCGCATATGGTCTGTTTTTGTGGCGAAGTCAGGCGTAAAAAACCCCATAATACCAATGCCCTGCAAATACTCCGGACGTTATGGGAAGGGTCCGTTTTAGTCCTGCCAATAATGTGACATTCCTTCTCCGAACGGTACACGCCACTACTTGCACAGATTACCGATCAACATGTTGTTCGATAAAATAGGCAACAACAGCTGCCTGAGTGCGGGTGACAACCCCAAGGCAACTGAATATTTCAAACAACCAGCTTTTGATTTCAGGCTCGCTTCGATTGGCATACCGCGCAATTTCAGCGTTACTTTTTCCTTTCTGAATTTCACGCAACAAATGCCAGTCCAGAACGGTCAATCTTTTTGACATTGCCTCGGCGCTATCGCCCAGCAACAGGGAAACGCCATCAATTTCCCCTGGCAGAAGCCAATAACCCTCGTCTGATAAAAGGCATATTTCTTCCAGAAGATCGGCTGTTGAAGAAAACATCAATGCGTTACTGCCGCAGTCAAAGCGCTGCCCCACAATATAATGCCCGTCGGCAACATACGTAATCAGCGGCATTTTACGGGCGACGCGGTACAAATAACGAATTTGCAGATGACTTAACAATTCAGTTTGTCGCTGGCCGATTAAAGCCGCACAAAACCGACCCTCATCCCGTGCCGCCAGATGAAAATCCGGATCGGCGACCGCAGTCCAGCCGGCATCCTTATTCATCAGGGCATCAAGTTCTGATGGTCGAAAGCCAATTGCCAGTACCTGACGGTTGTTTTTGGGGGCATCAATGAAAGCGGTCATATCAACTTCTTTTCTGGCAACGAATAACAGGCTTGATTCAAAACGCTTTTCCCGGCCAAGGCAATATGCCCTATAGCATATTCGTATATAAAAAGTAGTATCCACAAATAATTAATCGAATAATCAATAATAAAAACATAACCATAATTTGACTAAAACATGTAACCACCTTTATCACCATAATAATCATTTATGTAATATAGAATAAATAATCAATTCCTGCATAATAAACCCAAGCAAACAGCACAACAAAATTTGCCGATTGCGCTTTGGGGAAAGAAAACAGCAGGGATTGGAAAAATGTTACGCAAGTTAGCAGCAGCTGCACTGACGGTCACAAGTCTGGCGGCGTGTGCTCCAGGTCCAGGGTCCTATTCACAAAATCGCATCGACCCGATGATATCCTTTCCGGTCACCGATAATGAGACACCCTATAGCGCCTGCCTGCGCCTCCTTAAGGATGTTCCAGCCAACCGGCTGCCGATCTTTGCTGTTGGCGAAGTCGCCGACAAAACCGGCCAGCTGAATTACGACGAAAACGGCCACGCCATATCACAAGGCGTCAGCGAAATGGTCATGAGTGCCCTTTACAAATCGGGCCGGGCAAATCTGGTCGAACGGTTTGATCTGCGCATTCCTCTTGCTGAAGTACGCCTGTCCGAGCAGGGCCGCCTGACCCGATCAATCGATCAATACGGGAAAATTCCCGCGTCCGATTTTATCCTGGTCGGGGCCGTAACCGAGCTCAATTACAACATCCTTAGCGAAGGCGCACAGCTTTATGTCCGGGGCATTGGCGGCGGCGGAAGAACCGTCGTGATCAATGTTGCCATGGATTTACGTGTCATCGATTCAAAGAATTTCGCCGTTCGATATGTCAGCTCGCTGCAAAAGCAAATCATGGGCTACGAAGTCAGCGCCGGCGTCTTTCGTTTTTTCGGAATCAATCTTGTCGAATTTGACGCCGGGCGCATCCGGAACGAGCCGCTACAGCTTGGCGTCAGAGCGGTTGCAGAAATGGGGGTCTATCAAATCATGACAGATTTCTTGGGGCTGCCGCAAACACCGGAATGCGAGCTTAGCAAAACAAGCGACATGAGCGCGCATCTAGAGCGGTTTTCGTCACTTTCCAAAACGGAAAAAAGTAATCAACAGGAGTAACCAAAATGCTTAAGACCAAACTGTTGCTGGGCACCATCATAACTGCTGGTGTACTGGTAATCGGGGGCCCTGCCTTTGCGTTCGATAATGTTGAATGGTCATGGGATGGCGACGTCGACACCAATGTCGATATCGATCTCAATATCGACGATCCCGCAGAATTTTCGATGGTCGAAATCCTGCAGGAAAAGCTTGGCAGCACGTCGGCCACCTCCAATGTGCATGGCATTCACAACAACCAGCCAATCATGAGCGAAACCTCAGGTACTTTCACCTTTGAAGGTGAAGCCTGGTCAAACAACTCGCCGTCCAGCCTGGACCCGGATGTCGCCGATTTCAGCGAAACCACATCGGGTAATGTTGATGGTATTGATGCCGGTCAGGGGACAAACCCGTCCTCCTTTGGTATTGCCAATGGTCCGGCTGGTAACAACCCGGATTCCGAAGGCGGCATTGCCTCTGCCGGTGGTGCATTTGAAGGGGCTGACATCACGGTTACCGGTGCCGTATACGACCCGTTCGGTGCCGATGGCGTGGGTAATGGCGAAAGCGACGGTGTGATTTTCACCGTGAATGTTGATAACATTCAGCCCAGCGACAGCTATGACGCTGCAACCGAACTGCCTGCACTTAATGCCACCGCAACTGCTCTTGCCAACAACGCATCGGTTTCCGGTGAAGGTGTTGTCAACGTTCATGCTGGCCAGTTTGCCTTTGACACCGTAACCGGTGGCGATCAGTCCTCTGGTGGCGATGCTGCTTCAACCAATTACAGCATGGGCAACCAGACAGGCCCGAACACCAATCTTTCCGGTGCCATCGGCCTGACCCTGCTTGCCTTAAATGGCGACATCGCACCGTCGTCGGTCACGGCAACGACCAATGCCTATGACATCAACAACTTTTCCGTTGATGCCAGCGCAATGGCTCTGGCCAATAACATGAATATTTCGGTTCAGCCTGTATCGGCAGCCGAAACACCGGTCGATGAAACCCCGGGCGGCGATGCGCAATCAATGTCCGCGGCCTTCTATCATGGTGGTAACGGCGGCGGCAATGGCGGCGGTGATAACACCGATATTGAAGGCATCCAGCCTGACGTAGCCTTGATCTCGGATGTCACGCAGTTCGCCTATGCGAATGTTTCTGCCTCCAGCAATGTCTACGACGTCAATCTGAACCACTATACCGGCCTTGGTTCACTTGATCAGCCCGTTATCAATGGTGCGGCAACGGCCATTGGCAACAACCTTTCGATCAAGGTTGGCGCGCCTGCAATCAACGACTGACCCGGCAAAGAAGAAAGAGGGATGCTTCATTCCCTCTTTCTTTCCAACCCTGCCTGATGAAAGGAAAATCTGATGTCTATGGTTTCCCGGCCTGTCCTGGCCAGTCGCATTGCACCCCATGCGAAAAGCGGGGCAAAAATCCTGACAATTGCCGCCATCCTGTCAGCATCGGGGCCCCTTTCCGCGATGGCACAAATGTTTGAAAAGCCCTGGTCGGCCCCCGACCAGAACCGCGCTTCACTTGCCGTTGTTATGAAACAGGCAGAATCCGGATTGCTTAGCGGCTCTGGCAGCGCAACCGCATCATCTGGCACAAGCAGCCTGACCCAGCTTGTCTGTGGCGGCGGTGGCGGCACAGCCAGCTCAACAGCCAACTCGGCCTGCGTTATCCTGAACAATTCAAATGGCTCGGTAAATGCGGGGCAAGATTCAACTGGTGATCAAACAGCTGATTCAAACACGCAAACCAACACAACAAATTTGAGCGATGCGCTCGAAAACCTGTCCGGCAACTAATAATCAATCAACCAATTCGCCGGTCGCCGCCCTTCCCCAACCTGTCCCAGGGTGGCAGCCCTGCTCGTTCTGACCCCAATCAGGAACGTTTTCCCGGCCCACACAACTCCCCATCACCCCACGGGCCGGGATTTTTTTTTCAAACCAAGCCAGCCACAAAACCGGCCTGCGTCACCATCCACAGAGCTGCCAGCTATCAGGGTTTTGCACAAATTCAACGCCCGACCGGAAAACGCCACCGCACAGGTTTGGCCGGCTGCAGCCGTTCAATCACCATGACCACTGCAATAATCACCATCAGACCCAGATGCATTGGCATATCGATTGCCGTTATTGGCACCAGCATCAACGCCCAACAGGTGCCAACACACCAAAGACCATTGACCAGGCCATAACGGGCACAATCAGCATCGGCGGACCAGCCAAACGCCCCAAGGCGCGGCGTCCAGTGACACCGGTTCAGGCAAAACTGTTTAACCGGCGACGCCTGCCAGACCAGGGCAATTGCAACAGCAAGGCCGCCAACCGGCACAGAAAACCACGTTGCCGCAATGCGCAAAAGCGCTACGAATAGAACCAATACCGGCGCCATCCCCATCCAGACCACAAGATAGGCCGCAATAAAAACGCCAATCGCCCGCCAGCGCCGGCGGGCCAGGCTGCGCACCCATAAATGATATAACGGCCCGGCCAGAATTGGCGTCATCATGGCAGTTAACATTAACAACCATGACAGGGCGATATGGGCCGGCGAGACAAATGCCAGCATTGCCTGCAATGATCGCCAGCCCTGATCATACCAGGCCCCGGTTGCCGCCACACAAAGCGACGACAGGGCCAGTTCTTGGCTAAACAGCAGCATCGCCCCCCAGCCAAGCATTGTAATCACAATCAATGTTGGCCATGGGGGCTCTGCCATAAGGGAATAAACGGCACGAAGCCGCCCGACCCGGGAAGCCAAATTACTGTTCCTGGCGATAGACGCTGATCCGTTCCACCGTAATGCCGGCATCCTCGCTAACAGCTTTACGCGGAATAAGGTCGATGCTTAAATTATCGACAGCAAGGGTGCCTTCGGCTTCCAGGTTTTCAACGATACGGGTAATATCAAATACTTCGCTAATCCCCATCCCCCCATGGGGCTGATCGGGAAGGGATGCCTTACGCACACCGAAAAAGCCGATCGTCCCGGCCAGAAGGTCCAGCCGGTCTTCCGGTTTGGCCCCGTCAGGCAGGTTCACATAAACATCCACCACCGCAGCATCCCGCGCCGCACGGATGTTTTCAATATTCAGCAACACATGGTCGCTGGTGGTTGGCGTTGCGTCCCCTGCTGTTGGCGAAGACGCGGCAAATGTCCGCATTGATTTGAAACTTTGCGTAACCTTGCGGCTTAATGCACTATCAAGTTTGACACTGGTTTTCGCACCAACCCCGACCAGCGAAAGTTTCGCGGCGTTGGCCCCAACCAGTTCGGCCGGTTTTTCATCTTCCATTGCCATGCCCTTTGCCTGTGTCCCGGCCTGTCGTGCCACCGGTGCCGCTGCCATCCGTGCAACATTGGCTGATGCCTGCTGCTGATCATAAATATAGTTCAGTGGGGCAGCCGTGGTATCCTGCATTTCATCCGGGGTATAAAAATAATCGGCCCCGTCGACTGTCGGCATCACAAATTTCCGATCCATCGGCCCGTTAAGCCATGCAGCATCCGTTGGGTTCAAATGGCCCGGCGTGCTATTCCAAACCATCCACAGCCGGTCAATATTGGCATGATGCAGCCAAAAAATCGGGTCCAGCCCGGCAGTGTCAGGGTCTGACATCAACCCTGGCCCCATGTTGTTTTCGCCACCAACATCGACATGCACAATGTTATGGGGGTGGTTTTCAAGCCGCCCGCTGACCATTCCGCTGTGGGAAAACCCGGTTTTAAGGCCACCAAAGCCGCTTAGCGCCCCGGCCCCGGTGCCGGTAAAGCGGGGTTGTAACAGCGCTTCAAGTGTTACATCCGCCGCAGGCAACACAAGGGGCAAGGTACCCTGCCCGTAACGCTGGGCAACATAAAGCGGGTTTTCACTGTTATCCGGCAGCGTTTTGCACGCAAAAGCCGGGGGTAACATGCGGGCCTGCGGGTTTTGGGTGTCGCTGTAATTCCAGTAAGGCATTGCCCAATCTGCCGGGCCGCCCTGCTTGACAATCTCGGCCCGCACCAGCCCCTCGATCGACCAGACATACCCGCGATGCCATGGAATAAAATACCAGGTTTGGTGTTGGCACTGATTCCAGAACAGATCCTGGTCGGCCTGGGACGGCATTGTTTCACCCGGCGTATAATAACCATATTGCTGCCAAAGATTTTTATCGATGCCGTGTACCGCCGCCATAAAACGCCAGCCTGTTTTGTCCGACAGCGGCTTTTGTTTTAGTGCGCCAACCCCCTTGGCATACCAAAACAGAATCGGATCAGAAAAACCGCCGCCATTCGCCCAGACACTTTTGCGCACATAAACCATAGCCGCCACCCCTACCCATGATTGAAAAACAAGAAGGGATTTAACTTACATCAGGATTATAAAAACAGCACAGCTTAAAAGTTCAAATTTTTAAGTATTATCGTTTTAAACGTGCATATCGTCAAATTATGCCGTGATGGCGGTCGTTTGCGATCAGGCCAAAAGCGCGCCGCTTCCATTCGTTTTTCCCAACAAAAAATCCCGTGTCACGCCCTGTCTCAACAGGGGCGCAACACAGGATTTTTCTTTTTGCAAAAAACTTAAAGCCAGCCTTTTCTATCGTTCCCCGTCAGGCAAATCCCGTGTCGCCGGGGTGGCTTGTGCCGGGCTATCCTGGGTTTTGGGTTGATCATAACCGGTGTCTGAACTTTGCTGTTCCGGCTTCGCACTTTGGGGCTGGGAAACAATCTCGCCGGCCTGACGGTACTTGCCGGTTTCTTCGTCACCATCCTCAACCGCGGCTTTATTTTTACGTACGCGCGGCTCGCCCGAAAGACTGCGAATGGCAGCTTCCAACCGGTCCATATCACGCAAGTTGATGTCGCGTTGCGGAAATGGAATTTCGATACCTTCCTCGCGAAAACGTTCCAGCAATTCAAAACGAATCGCACTGGCAACCGCCAGCACATCGCCAATATCGCGCAGGAAATAACGCAATTCAAAATCAAGCGAACTATCGCCAAAACCCAAAAACACGACCTGAGGGGCAGGATAACTTAAAATTTCACGCCGCTTGTCGGCCAGTTCGAGCATAATATCGCGAACCTTGTTCGCATCTGTCCCGTAAGAAACCCCGATGGGTACAATACCCCGCCCGGAACGTTCTTTCAGGGTCCAGTTCAATACGCGGTTTGAAATCAGTTCCGAATTGGGGATAACCACCGATGCCCGGTCAAAGGTTTCAATTTCGGTAGCACGTACCCGGATGTCTTTAACAAACCCCTGATCAGCCCCGACCACAATCCAGTCGCCAACCTTGATCGGCCGTTCAATCAGCAAAATCAGGCCGGAAACAAAGTTATTCACGATACTTTGCATCCCGAAACCGATACCAACCGAAATGGCACCGGCGATGATGGCCAGATTGGACAGGTCAACACCGGCTGCCGACACCGCAATCAGTATTGCCAGGCCAATCCCGACATAGCCAAAAATGGCCGAAACCGAATGCTGCAAGCCCTGATCAAGTTTGGTATTGGGTAAAACACGGGTGTTAAGCATACGCTGGAAAAACCGCATCAGGCTTAACAGCAGCAAAAACAGGAAGACACCAATCAGAATGGCCCGAAGCGAAATATTGATACTGCCAATCTGAATACCGACAAAAGCCGCCTCCACCGCGCTAATCAAATCGGCCCAGGCAATATCGGTAAACACCATAATCGCGGTTGGAAAAGCCACGATCATCATCATTGCGTCGATGGTGACCCGCAACCAGAAATATAATGTGCCATGCACAGCATCACTGGTGCTCTCATCCTTTACGGCCTCCGGTTTGACCAGATAAGTATGAATGAGGGCGCGCAAAAATTCGCGCAGCAGCCAGTAACTGGTGGCGAATGCAAGCGCGAGCATCATGTTTTCCAGCACAAAACGCGCCAGCGCCACATACCCGATAAATGACAGGATGGGCAACAACACCGATACAAACAGCACCACCCGGCGACAGCGGCGCTCAACCTTGCGCCACCAGTTTTGTTGTTCGTCTACCGCGTCATGTTCCCACCAGGTTCCCAGGGCAGCCACAAACATCACGGCACAGATCAGCGTGATATTACTAAGGCTTTGCACAAGTGCCAGATCAAGAGAAGCCCCAATGGTGGTTGCCCCTTGCAGCAAGACAATGTCCGAAGCAAAAATTATAGCAGCAAAAAGAGCAGAAAACCCGACAACCCTGGCGCCACGAACAGTCGTCCCGGCCGATCGCATTTGCGGGGCAAACGGCGAAAAAACGCTGCGGATCGACGCGCCGACAAACATCAGGAACAGGGCAGCAAAAAAGCACTGATTAATCAGTTCGCCACCGCTGCCCACCATCAGGTCATCCTGAGAGATCAGAATGCGATAAATCACAAACAGCAGCAAACCCGGCACAATTGCAGTCAACGAAAACCGCGTACCGGAAATCAGCGCCATTCGGTCTTCGTCTGATGTGTTTCGCCACCGTGCCGGTAAAAACCGAAAAACCAGCACCTCGCCCCCAATCAGGGCCGATGCAATGGCAAACAGTAAAAACACCAGTTCCGGGGCAACATCTTCCAGTCGGTCGCCAATATGGTCCACCAGATTAACATCCGAATACCGGCTGCGCACGACATCGGGAAGCTGCATGGCTTCGGCCCAGCTTTTTTGCCAAACCGTCGGGTCCCACGGCACATCGGCACGGCTGAAAATGCGGCGGGTAAAACGTTCGCGCGACAGCCGGCCAACCTGGTCAAGCAACTCCCCGGCGCGAAATGCTGCCAGTTCACCCTGCTTCTGGATGCCGCTAACCCGCGAAATTTCCTTGTTTAAACGGTCACGCTCTGCCGTAACGGCAGGAACTTCGCCTGCATCCCCTTCGGGTTTAGGCCCCAACTTTCCCAAAGCCGCATTCAGCCTTTCCAGCTTGGTCTGCGCCAGGGCTTCAAGGTCGCGTGTACCATCAATCGAGCGTTCAAGTTCGGTTCGGCCATCGGCCAGTTCGCGTCCGCTCACCCCGGCACCCGACAACTGTTTTTCAACCTTGTCGAAAATCCTGTTCCAGCGCGTCAGGGACTTTTGCGAATTTTCAAGGATGTTCGTCTCGTCGACACCATCAACCTTGCTTTGTGCATGGCCAGTCCCTGGTGTTCCCATTGCCATTACCAGCGCAAAAAGAACCAACAACATGACATGGCGAAACTTTTTCATATTTTCCCGAACCATCGTGAATTTTTAATTGCCTTGCTGGGCATCTGATTTGTGCCCGAATTATCACGCCAGATCAAACGATCCCGTATCGGTATCGTTCCCGTATTATAATAATAACCCGCCCTGCGGCGTTTTACCTTTTACGACAGGGCACATCCCAGCCACATGAACAGGAATTGCATCAATCGCCCAAATTATCGAACCGCCACATAACTGCCTTTAAACATTTGTCATGTTAAACCTGTTTGTGCCCAACCCAAAACCGCCACGGACCAGAACCAATGACCCCAAAAGCACTGATCAATGCCTTTCGGATTAACAATAAAGGTAAGGGTGTTGCCCTATCCGGAGACGAATTTACCACATCATTTCCTGAAGTTGATGACGGTGAATTCATCTGGGTTCACCTTGACTGGATGGAACCAGGTGTTGCGTCATGGTTAACCGAGCAAGCAGGCCTTGAGGCCAGCATTGTCGAAACCCTGGCGACACGGGGCACCCGGCCATCGGTTCTGTTTTACGATCATGGCTATTCAATGAATTTACGCGGGGTAAACCTTAACAGGGAATCAGACCCGGCAGACATGATCTCGGTGCGAATATGGTGCAGTGACAAACTGGTGATCACCCTGCGCAACCAGCATATGCGTGCCTTTGACGATATCCGGGCCAGTATCGCCGAAAACGCGGCCCCCGGCAGCAGCGATGCCTTCGTGCTCACTCTGGCTGAACGGCTGGTCTTTCGCATCGATGCTGAAATACGCAATCTGGAAGAAAACCTCGACGATCTCGAAGATCAGATTGAAGATGTTCCCGAAACCAGAACCCTGCCTTTGCGCATGAAAACAGCCGATATGCGCCATCGGTTATCGCGATTACGCCGCCATATATCGCCCCAGCGCGATGCGATGGCAAAATTTGTCGAACAGAAACCAGCCTGGAGCGACAAAATACACAAACGCCGCGCCCGCACCCTGACCGACCGCGTCACCCGATTGGTCGAAGAACTCGACAGCTTGCGCGAACGCACCCAAATCGCCAATGACAGCCTGATGGCAGTTGAAACCGAGCGTATGAACCGGACCATGTACTGGCTGACTGTCATTGCCGGGCTGTTTCTGCCGATCAGTTTTGTCACCGGGCTTTTGGGTGTCAATGTGGGCGGCATCCCTGCTGCCAATAATTCCTGGGGGTTCTGGGGGGTATCAATCCTGCTCGCGGCACTTGTTGGTCTGGAAGTCTGGCTGTTTAAAAAAATGCGCCTGATCTGAGGCCTGCTGCACCTCCTGCATCCTTCAGCAAAGCCCGTTTAGACCCCGTGTACCCGCGTAACAGTTTTCGTCGCGGCATAAACAAAGCTGCATCACGCATATTGCATTGCACGATAGCGATGTTTTATGTCTTCTTATTCCAAATGGCCCGACAGAACGCCGGTATTGTTTTATGACTGGCACTTTCGGGCCAAAAATGTGCCGGATCGCAGCAAACCGGTGCGCCGCGTGTCCCACTGCCTGGAAGTTATCGAATGTCTGACGGCCCTCTTGCCCGGTATCGCAAAAAAATCGCTGATGGCGAACTGACCCATGATGCGATGCAGGAACTATGCGCTGAAAAGCTGCAAAGCCTGTTTAATGCCTTGCGCAATTATCGTCCCAATAATGGCAAGGGCACCTGGTATGAACGATTTGGCCTGACCAAACGCCGTAACGACCCTGAACCGCCACAGGGCCTTTATATTTACGGCGAAGTCGGGCGTGGCAAATCCATGCTGATGGACCTGTTTTACGAAACAGCCCCGGTTGAACATAAACGTCGGGTCCATTTCCACGATTTCATGCAGGATGTGCACGAACGGCTCCATAAATTTCGCAAAAGCCGCACCAGCGAGGAATCCGACCCAATTCCGCCGATCGCCAAAGACCTGGCCGATCAGGCGTGGCTGTTATGTTTTGACGAAATGCAAATCACCGACATTACCGACGCCATGATTGTCGGGCGCCTGTTTGAGCAATTATTTGATCATGGTGTGGTGGTGGTGACCACATCGAACCGCGTGCCCGATGATTTGTACAAGGATGGCCTGCAACGCCAGAATTTTGTGCCTTTCATCAATATGATCAAGGAAAAGCTCGACGTTTTAGAACTGGCCAGCCGCACCGATTACCGGATGCGTAATCTGACCGCAGCCGATGTATTCGTGTATCCGGCCGATGACAAAACCCCGGCCCGAATTGACGAATTATTTGCCAAGGTTACCGAAGGTGCCCGCGTTGATGCCGATAGCCTGCGTGTTAAAGGCCGCGACATTGCCATTCGCGCAGCAGGAGCCGGGGTCGCCCGGTTCAGTTTCGAAGAACTATGCACGCGCCCGCTTGGCCCCGGCGACTATATCGCGCTGGCGACCCATTTTCACACCATCGTCATCGATCTGATTCCCCAGATCGATGCCTCGCGCAGCGATTGGGCCAAACGCTTTAACACCCTGATTGATGCGATGTACGAACATAAAACCAACCTGATTTGTGCCATGCAAACCAGCCCCGAGGACCTCTATACAAAGGGCGATTTTTCGTTCGAGTTCCAACGCACAGTGTCACGGCTAACCGAAATGCGCAGCCAGGAATATCTTGATCAGCCGCATCTGACCTGACGGCTTATCGCCAGGCTCTCTGAATAAAACAGTGTTTTCTGTGCCGCGCCGGCCAACACATTTAAATCCTGAATGCTTGGTAAGGCACGGCTGACACCCGGTTTTACCTGCCGGTTTTGGCCAACATGTGGTGTATTGCCGCCCCCATCAATACGCGAAAACCGGCACGCGCATTGGCCCGGGTCGGGGCTTTGCACCTGCCGGCACACCGCCCCCCGGCAGAAAATTCAAATTTCAAACAAAACACCCCTGTGAAAGGGCAATGCTACCGGGAACTTTGATGTTGCCTGTTCCACCATCCGGTTTTTTTCGCAATCACAGGCCTTGCCCGCATCGACTCCAATTCGACCCGATGTTGGTATTGCCGCATAATTCAACCTGCACACGATCCGGTCGACGTGGAATATTGCGCAAAAGCTGTCATAAACGGTTTCAAACGGCAGAATATTTGATCAAATCGCGTAAGATAACGTCCCGCTGATCGCATGGCTGATCCCCGGTTCGCGCAAACCTTGGAGTTTTTAAAAGGTAAACTGCTGCAATTTTGTACCACTGCCAAACTGTTAGGCAGGGCCAAGCTGTATACAGAGCGAGAGTTTGCCACGCCTTTCGCTTGTTTCGCAGTCGCAACATGATCGCTTTTTAAGCGTTTAGACAATAGTTGCAACAAACCCGGAACTGGCGGTTTTCCGCGTCAAAACAACGGCGTTTCCCCTTGTAAAACGGGACGAATCGGTTTACCACACACGATGTTTGCGAACGATTGTTTCGCGTTCGCAGGTTTACATTTTCAATCGCGCTCCCCAGTTAAGTTTCAACGCCCCGGAAGCGCAATAGGGAAGAAGGTAACGGAATGGCCCGCAACAAGATCGCGCTCGTCGGCGCTGGCAATATCGGTGGAACTCTGGCCCACCTCGCTGGCCTGAAAGAGCTTGGCGACGTCGTCCTTTTCGACATCGTTGATGGCATGCCGCAGGGCAAATCGCTTGATATTGCTGAATCCTCACCCGTCGACATGTTTGATGCCGACCTTAAGGGTACCAGTGACTATGCCGGTATCGCCGGTGCCGATGTTGTCATCGTCACCGCAGGTGTCGCCCGCAAGCCGGGCATGAGCCGTGATGATCTGATCGGCATCAACACCAAAGTCATGACCCAGGTTGGTCAGGGCATTAAAGAACATGCCCCGGATGCATTTGTTATCGTCATCACCAACCCGCTTGATGCAATGGTCTGGGTGATGCAGCAGGCAACCGGCTTTGATCCGAAAAAAGTCGTCGGCATGGCCGGCGTTCTGGACTCTGCCCGTTTCCGTTATTTCCTTGCCGAAGAATTCAAGGTTTCGGTCAAAGACGTCACCGCATTCGTGCTGGGTGGCCACGGCGACACCATGGTGCCGTCGATCCGTTACTCGACCGTTGCCGGCGTTCCGATCCCTGATCTGATCAAAATGGGTTGGACCACGCAGGAAAAGATCGACCAGATCGTTCAGCGCACCCGTGATGGCGGTGCCGAAATCGTTGGCCTGCTGAAAACCGGTTCGGCATTCTATGCCCCGGCAGCATCAGCGATTTCAATGGCTGAAAGCTACCTCAAAGACCAGAAGCGCGTCATGCCGGTTGCTGCCTACCTGAGCGGCCAGTACGGCGTTGATGGCCTTTATGTCGGTGTTCCGGTTGTTCTTGGCGCTGGTGGCGTCGAGCGCATTGTCGAGATCAATCTTGACGAAGAAGAACAAGAGAACTTCAACAAGTCCGTGGCGGCCGTTCGCGGCCTTGTCGACGCCGCCAAGGGCATGCTGTAAGAAACGCGGAACGGGCTGGTTTTTAGACTGGCCCGTTTTTCTGTCATTGCCGGGATTGGAATTTTTCAAGGTAATGGCCGCGCGGATCGCAACAACGTCCCTGTCTGTAAGCGGGACATTGAAACCACGATTTCTGACCCACAGGAAATCGTACGGAAGGCAAGAAAGCGACCGAACATGAACATTCATGAGTACCAGGCGAAAGAAATTCTTCGCAAATACGGTGTGACCGTGCCGAACGGCAAGGTTGCCTATACCGCACAGGAAGCTACCGAGGCAGCACAGTCTCTTGCTGGCCCCATTTATGTCGTCAAGTCCCAGATCCATGCTGGTGGCCGCGGCAAAGGGACCTTCAAGGAAGCCACTGCCGGTGACAAAGGCGGCGTTCGCGTCGTTAAAAGTGTCGAAGAAGTCGGCACCAATGCAGGCCAGATGCTGGGCGCGACCCTGGTTACCCACCAGACCGGGCCGGACGGCAAGGAAGTCAAGCGCGTCTATATCGAAGAAGGTTGCGACATCGCACGCGAACTTTATCTTTCGATCCTCGTAGACCGCGCTTCATCACGCGTTATCTTCATGGCCTCCACCGAAGGTGGCATGGACATTGAAGAAGTCGCTGAAGCAACCCCGGACAAGATCGTCACCGTTGACATCGATCCGGCATCGGGCTTCTCGGGCTTCCACGGCCGCAAGCTGGCATTCGCTCTGGGCCTTGAAGGCAAGCAGGTTTCCAAGGCCGTCAAATTCATGACCGCCATGTATAAATGCTTCCTCGAAACCGATGCTGCCATGGTTGAAATCAACCCGCTGGTCGTCACCGGTGATGGCGACATCATCGCGCTTGATTGCAAAATGAACTTTGATGACAACGCATTGTTCCGCCATGCCGACATCGAAGAACTGCGCGACGAAGACGAAGAAAACCCGGCCGAACTTGAAGCTGCAAAACACAGCCTCAACTACATCAAACTTGATGGCAAAATTGGCTGCATGGTCAATGGTGCCGGTCTGGCCATGGCAACCATGGACATCATCAAGCTGTATGGCGGTTCTCCGGCAAACTTCCTGGACGTTGGCGGCGGTGCCACCAAGGAACGCGTGACGACAGCTTTCAAGCTGATCCTGTCTGACTCGAATGTCGAAGGCATTCTGGTTAACATTTTCGGTGGCATCATGCGCTGTGACGTTATTGCCGAAGGCGTTATCGCCGCAGCACGTGAAGTCAGCCTGAATGTTCCGCTGGTCGTTCGCCTTGAAGGCACCAACGTTGATCTTGGCAAGAAGATCCTTGAAGAATCCGGTCTGCCGATCGTGTCGGCCGACAATCTTGCCGATGCCGCCGAAAAGGTGGTTAAAGCTGTGAAGGAGGCCGCGTAACCATGGCTGTTCTCGTCGATAAAAACACCAAAGTTATCTGCCAGGGTTTCACCGGTTCGCAGGGTACCTTCCACAGCGAACAGGCCATTGCCTATGGCACCAAAATGGTCGGTGGCGTTACCCCGGGCAAAGGTGGTACCAAGCACCTTGACCTGCCGGTTTTCAACACGGTTGATGAAGCTGTTCATGTTACCGGTGCCAATGCATCGGTCATTTATGTGCCGCCGCCCTTCGCGGCTGATGCCATCCTTGAAGCAATTGATGCCGGTATCGAACTGGCTGTTTGCATCACCGAAGGCATTCCTGTTGCCGACATGGTTCGCGTCAAGCGCGCCCTTGACGGTTCCAAA
Source organism: Thalassospira sp. NFXS8 (assembly GCF_040148805.1). Classification (NCBI taxonomy): domain Bacteria; kingdom Pseudomonadati; phylum Pseudomonadota; class Alphaproteobacteria; order Rhodospirillales; family Thalassospiraceae; genus Thalassospira; species Thalassospira sp. NFXS8. The sequence goes on from NZ_JAGEMF010000001.1 coordinate 1,991,430, forward strand.
ACCCGCCTGATCGGCCCGAACTGCCCGGGTGTTATCACCCCGGACGAATGCAAGATCGGCATTATGCCCGGCCACATTCACCGCCGCGGTAAAATCGGTATCGTTTCACGTTCCGGCACCCTGACCTACGAAGCCGTTGCCCAGACCACGGCAGCCGGCCTTGGCCAGTCAACCTGCATCGGTATCGGCGGCGACCCCGTTAACGGCACCAACTTCATCGATTGCCTTGACCTGTTCCTGCGGGATCCGGAAACCGAAGGCATCATCATGATTGGTGAAATTGGCGGTTCTGCCGAAGAAGAGGCTTGCGAATTCCTGCAGGCATCCAATGTTAAAAAGCCTGTCGCCGGTTTCATCGCCGGTGTTACCGCTCCTCCGGGTAAACGCATGGGCCATGCCGGTGCAATCATTTCCGGTGGTAAAGGCACTGCGGATGCTAAAATGGAAGCAATGCGCAGCGCAGGTGTACTAGTTGCCGATTCCCCGGCAAGCCTTGGCTCGACCATGCTCAAGGCTTTGAAAGGGTAATCAGGGTAGTCAGAGGAAAGGCAAAGGAAGGCGTAGCCCTTTTGGGGTCATCGCCTTCCACGACCACAAATGAAACCTCAAGATCTTGACACGATTCTAACCGAGTCGAATGCAACCTATATCGCGGAACTTTACGCCCGGTATCTGGAAAACCCCCAGTCGGTAGACCAGAGCTGGGCCGAGTTTTTTGCAGGGTTGCAGGACGACGCATCCGACCTCCTCGCTGAAATGCGCGGGCCGACCTGGCAGCCACGGGAAACCAAGGTTGTCGGCGGTATGGAAGGTTACGACGTATCCCAGGGATACAGCGAACGTCCGGTCAATGGCGGTTATGCCCCGGCTGCGGTAGCACCCGCATCCCAGGGCGCGGCCGTTAATTCCGATGCCATCCGGGCGGCCGCAAATGATTCAATTCGCGCCCTGATGCTGATCCGCTCCTATCGCGTGCGCGGCCATCTGGAAGCCAATCTTGATCCGCTGGGCCTTGCCCCGCGTGATCCCCACCCGGAATTGCATCCGAAAACCTATGGCTTCACCGAAGCTGATATGGATCGTCCGGTTTTCATCGCCAATGTTCTTGGCCTTGAATCGGCAACCATTCGCCAGATCGTATCGATGGCCCGCAAAACCTATTGCGGTTCTATCGGTATTGAATTCATGCATATTCAGGAACCTGAGCAGAAAGCATGGATTCAGCAGCGTATTGAAACCATCGGCAATCAGACCGAATTTACCAAGCGTGGCAAGGAAGCCATTCTGGATCGCCTGATTGAAGCCGAAGGGTTTGAAAACTATCTTCACACCAAATATGTCGGCACCAAACGTTTTGGTATCGATGGTGGCGAAGCCCTGATCCCGGCCCTTGAACAAATCCTGAAACGCGGCAGCCAGCTTGGCATCCGTGAAGTTGTGTTTGGGATGCCCCACCGTGGCCGTCTGAACGTTCTGGCCAATGTGATGGCCAAGCCGTTCCAGGCGATTTTCTCGGAATTTATGGGCAACCCGTCCAAACCCGACGATGTCATGGGTTCTGGCGACGTTAAATATCACCTTGGCACCTCTGCTGACCGTGAATTTGACGGCAACGTTGTTCACTTGTCGCTGACAGCGAACCCTTCGCACCTTGAGGCGGTTGATACCGTTGTTCTGGGTAAGGTTCGTGCCAAACAGGCACAGCGCAAGGATACCGCCCGCGAACAGGTTATGGGTATTCTGATGCATGGTGACGCGGCATTTGCCGGTCAGGGCCTTGTGGCAGAAACCTTCGATCTGTCGCATCTGAAAGGTTATCGCACCGGCGGTACCATTCATTTTGTGGTCAACAACCAGATCGGCTTTACCACCAAACCGTCTGACTCGCGTTCCTCGCCCTATTGCTCGGATATCGCCAAGGTCGTTCAGGCCCCGATCATCCATGTTAATGGCGATGACCCCGAAGCCGTGGTTCATGCTGCGCGCATCGCGACCGAATTCCGCCAGGAATTCAAACAGGATGTCGTGATCGACATGTTCTGCTATCGCCGCTTTGGTCACAACGAAAGCGACGAACCGGCCTTTACCCAGCCCAAGATGTATGACGTGATCGGCAAACACCCGACCGCCAAAGACATCTACGCCCAGCAGCTGGTCAAGGAAGGCGTGTTCACGGAAGAACAGGTCAAGGAACGGCTTGAAAAATTCCACGCCCATCTGGACGAGGAATTCCAGGCGTCCGAGAACTATCGTCCGAACAAGGCCGACTGGCTTGAAGGCAAATGGTCAGGGCTGGCATCCAGCCATGGCGAAGATGCCGACTGGATTGGCGAAACCGGTGTTGATGAAAACCTGTTGCAGGAAGTTGGCCGTGCGCTATCGACTGCACCAAGTGATTACGACATCAACCGCAAGATCCTGCGCCAGCTTAAAGCCAAGGCCAAAATGTTCGAGACCGGCGAAGGGATCGACTGGGCCACGGGCGAAGCACTGGCATTTGGTACCTTGATGTGCGAAGGCACCCCCGTGCGTCTGTCCGGTCAGGACAGCCAGCGCGGGACGTTCTCGCAACGTCATGCCAAACTGATCGATCAGACCACCGAGGCCAAATACACCCCGTTAAACAACATCCGTACCGGCCAGGCCGAGCTTGAAGTTCTCAACTCGCCCCTGTCCGAAGCCGGTGTTCTCGGGTTTGAATATGGCATCACCCTGGCAGAACCGCATTCTCTGGTTCTGTGGGAAGCACAGTTTGGCGACTTTGCCAACGGTGCCCAGGTGATCATTGACCAGTTCATCAGTTCGGGCGAAGCCAAATGGCTGCGTATGTCCGGCCTGGTCATGCTGTTGCCGCACGGCTTTGAAGGTCAGGGACCGGAACACAGCTCGGCACGTCTGGAACGGTATTTACAGCTTTGTGGTGAAAACAACATGCAGGTGGCGAACTGTACCACCCCTGCAAACTATTACCACATTCTGCGCCGCCAGATCCGCCGCAGCTTCCGCAAGCCGCTGATCCTGATGACGCCGAAATCGTTGCTGCGTCACAAGCAGTGCGTATCGAACCTGTCTGAATTTGCAGCAGGCACAACCTTCCAGCCCGTTCTGGCCGAAACCGCCAAACTGGTTGACGACAAGAAGGTCAAACGTGTCGTTCTGTGTTCGGGCAAGGTTTATTACGACCTGCTGGCAGAGCGTGACAACCGCGGTATCGAGGATGTCGCCATTGTACGTGTCGAACAGCTTTATCCGTTCCCGGAAAAGGAACTGGGTGCACAGCTGAGCCGATACAGCAATGCCGATGTGATCTGGTGTCAGGAAGAACCTGAAAATATGGGTTCGTGGTACTTTGTCGATCGTCGTATCGAAAAAGTCCTGACCGCCATCAAACACAAAACATCCCGTCCGGTATATGTCGGTCGTTCCACCGCTGCGTCGCCGGCAACCGGTCTTCTCAAGATTCACCTGCGCGAGCAGGCCGAACTTGTTGATGCCGCGCTCAGCGTCAAATGATTTCACAGACAGGCAGGGACCACTCCCTGCCTGTCTGGTCTGATCTGGTCACAACATATTTTTATTTGAAATCGGCAGACCCACACTGCCTTTTTAAAAACGGTCGAGGAAAAAATGGCGACTGAAGTTAAAGTTCCCGCGTTGGGCGAATCTGTTAGCGAAGCCACCATTGCCAAATGGTACAAAAAAGTCGGCGACACTGTTGCTGCTGACGAACCGATTGTTGAACTTGAAACCGACAAGGTTACGGTTGAAGTCAACTCTCCGGTTGCTGGCGCTATTGCCGAACTGATTGTTGGTGAAGGCGACGAAGTTGAAGTTGGTGCCCTGATCGCCATGATCAGCGAAGGCGCTGAAGGAACATCAGCCAAGGAAGAAGCCCCGGCTGAAGCCAAAGCTCCGGCGAAGGAAGAAGCTGCCCCTGCACCCAAGGAAGAAGCCAAACCGGCGGCTCCTGCTGCAGCAAGCGCACCGGCAACCCAGTCCGCCAACACCGATCACCCGCTGGCACCGGCTGTGCGTAAACTGGTCGAAGACAACAACCTTGATGCCTCGAAAATTCCGGCATCGGGCAAAGATGGCCGCCTGACCAAGGGCGACGTTCTGGATTATCTTGAGGGTGGCAAACCGGCCCCGCGTGCTGCTGCACCGGCCCCGGCAGCACCGGCAGGCCCGAAACCCCAGCGCGAACTGCGCGAAGGCGAAGAACGGGTTAAAATGTCCAAGCTGCGCCAGACCATTGCGCGCCGCCTGAAAGAAGCCCAGAACACCGCCGCCATGTTGACGACCTATAACGAAGTCGACATGACCAACCTTCTGGCGTGCCGTAACAAATACAAAGACGGCTTTGAAAAGAAACACGGCGTGAAACTTGGTTTCATGTCCTTCTTCATCAAGGCTTGCACAACCGCGCTGAACGAATGGCCGGCAGTGAATGCCGAAATCGACGGCGACAGCTTTGTTTACAAAAACTTCTGCGACATCGGCGTTGCCGTTGGCACCCCGCAGGGCTTGGTTGTTCCGGTAATCCGTTCGGCTGAAAAGAAAACCTTTGCCGATCTGGAAAGCACCATTGTCGATTTCGGCAAGCGTGCGCGTGACGGCAAATTGGGCATGGACGAAATGTCAGGCGGCTCCTTCACCATTTCCAACGGTGGTGTTTTCGGCTCCCTGCTGTCTTCGCCGATCCTCAATGCGCCGCAGTCGGGCATTCTGGGCATGCACAAAACCCAGATGCGCCCCGTTGCCATTGATGGCAAGGTTGAAATCCGTCCGATGATGTATCTGGCCCTGTCCTACGATCACCGTGTCATTGACGGCCGCGAAGCTGTTTCGTTCCTCGTGCGGGTTAAAGAATGCATCGAGAACCCGGAACGCATCCTGCTCGACATCTGATCAGACAAAAGGATCAAAGAACTCATGAGCGAGACCTATGATATTGTCGTGATCGGCGGCGGACCTGGCGGTTATGTATGCGCCATCCGTGCCGCACAGCTTGGCCTCAAGGTTGCCTGCGTTGAAAAACGCGGCACCCTGGGCGGCACCTGCCTGAATGTCGGATGTATTCCGTCAAAGGCATTGCTGCATTCTTCACACCTGTTTGAAGAAGCCGACAAGCATTTCGATACCCACGGCATCGACATCAATACCCCGAAGGTCAATCTTGAAAAGATGATGGCCCGCAAGGACAAGGTGGTTGATTCCAACGTCAAGGGCATCGAATTCCTGTTCAAGAAAAACAAGGTTACCTATGTCAAGGGTGCGGGCGAAATCGTCTCGGCAACCGAGGTTAAGGTGGCCCTGCTTGATGGCGGCGAAGAAACCCTGAACGCTAAAAACATCGTTATCGCAACCGGCTCGGAAGTAACCCCGCTGCCCGGCGTTGAAATCGATGAAAAACAGATCGTTTCCTCAACCGGTGCTTTGGAACTGTCATCTGTTCCCAAGAAACTGGTTGTCATCGGTGCTGGCGTGATCGGGCTTGAGCTTGGTTCCGTCTGGCGTCGTCTGGGCTCGGAAGTGACGGTTATCGAATATCTCGACCGTATTCTGCCCGGTATGGATGGCGAACTGGCCAAACAGACCCAGCGCATTTTCGCCAAACAGGGCCTGGATTTCAAACTGGGTCATAAAGTGACCGGTGCGAAAACCGCCAAAGGTGGTGTTAAGCTGACGGTTGAACCCTCCAAGGGGGGCGATGCCGAAGAAGTCAAGGCAGACGTTGTTCTGGTAGCCATCGGGCGTCGTCCGTTTGTCACCGGCCTTGGCCTTGATAATGCCGGTGTTGAGCTCGATGATCGCGGTCGCGTTAAAACCGACGAACATTTCCAGACCAACGTGCAGGGCATTTTCGCCATTGGCGATGCCATTGTTGGTCCGATGCTGGCGCATAAAGCCGAAGAAGACGGTGTCGCCCTGGCTGAAATGCTGGCCGGTGAAGAAGGCCATGTCGATTACGGCAAGGTCCCGGGTGTTGTTTACACCTGGCCGGAAGTTGCGGCGGTTGGCAAAACCGAAGAGCAACTGAAGGACGAAGGTGTCGACTATTCGGTTGGCAAATTCCCCTTCACCGCCAATGGCCGTGCCAAGGCAATGGAAAGCACCGAAGGTTTCGTCAAAATCCTGGAAGACAAGAAAACGCACCGCGTCGTCGGTTGCCACATTGTCGGCCCGGCTGCTGGCGACCTGATTGCCGAAGTTGTTCTGGCGATGGAATATGGCGCTTCTGCCGAAGACATCGCGCGCACCTGCCATGCCCACCCGGCCCTGGGTGAGGCCGTCAAGGAAGCCGCTTTGGCCGCCGATGACCGTGCGATCCATATGTAATTTCTGACATACCCTGTCAGCCAAACGGCCGCTCCTTTCGGGGCGGCCGTTTTTGTTTGGGCCAACATAACCTGATGACATTTGTTGGTCGGCTAGTGTTTATCCGGCATTCCCCGTCAGGGCATCGGCAACCGTGCTGATCCAGTCATATTCAAGGTCGGTGCTATTGGGGGACTGTGCCAGTTGCCAGCCCATCACCCCGCCAAAATCCGCACCATATTTGTGCACCAGCGGGGCCACGACATCCTCGCAAAATTCACCAACTGGCAAAAAACCGCTCCCGGCATTTTCGGGAGAGGTCGGTTTCCCCACCAACAGCTTTTCCACCGGCAAGCCCTGCCCGACCAGACCGACAATACTTGTCGGATATGGCGATGAGCCCGCCGTTCCCGCCACTTTCACCGTCTGTTCGGGGCCAGTGGTGCCAACAAAGCTTTCATTGTTGTAATATTGGATGTTCAGATAGTCGATCGCATCCCCCGCCAGCTTCATCACCTGCATATAGGTGCCACCGTAAAATGCCGGATCAAAATAAGGCGGTTGTGGCGCATGGGTGATGATATATTGCGGTGCAGGCAAGCTGGCACGTAGTTTTTTGGTCAGATTGACAAGAAACGCCACCGCATCATAGCACTCTTCTTTCTTGGCAGAATCGCCCATATAGACCAGGTCGGTCGTATCTTCCCAGTCGATGTCGATACCGTCAAATTTATGCTCTTTGACAAAATCAACCAATGCCGCGACAAAGGCATTCAGGTTATCGGCACACCCCTTCCAGGACGGCGTATCAAAGGTGGCGCCGCCCACGGCGACCAGAATTTTGCGCTTGCCGCCTTCCTTTGCCTTTTCAATATCATTGTTCTGGATCGCCGATTGCAAAGGCCAGTCTGCGTGAAGCGTACAGACACCATTGGCAAAATCGACCTGTGATATAAAGCTTTGAATCCCGATGCTACAGGCTGTACCCACCAGTTTTGAAACCGGCGCATTACCGTTATCGGTATAGATCACATTTTCAGGCGTTCTCATGACGTCCCCCTTCTATCGCGAAAGATTGATGCAAAACAGCACCCCTCGACGCGCCATCAAAAGCGATGTGATCAAAAAAAGGGGGGATATAGCCAACGCTATATCCCCCGCAAAATGTACTAGTCCTGCTGCCAGGGCGCGCTATTTTGCCGCAACCTGGTTTTGCGCCATCCAACCAACAATCATCGCAGCAATATCGGCACTATTGTTATCCATCATCGGAACATGGCTGTTGCCGCGAATGCCCATTAACGGCAAATCCATTTCGCAGCTGCTTTTCCCCGCAGCAGTCAGCACCTCTCGATACTGATCCGTCGCGCTCCGGTATTTTTTCCAGGATGGGACCTCGTTAATGAAATCACCCCACATAAACAAATGAGGAATATCCCCCATACGGGCGACATCTTCCGCTGTCAGTTGCGGCGCACCGGCAGGTTCAATCACCACAACCGATTTCACCAGATGCGGCACCCGTTTCACCATGTTAAGCGCAAACCAGCCCCCCTGGCTGTGCGCCACCAAATGCACCGGCCCGACCTTTTCCAAAGCCGCCTGATAGGCATCAAGGGTCATATCGTCATGGGTGGTCCAGCGCGGTACAAGCTGGGCGGCCAGCGCATCAAATGCCGACACCGGAAAGCGCTGTCCGTCAAAAGGAATGCGGGCATCAAACTCGGAACGTGCCCCCACCCGATACATGCTCCAGGCTTCTTCCTTGGTACGGAACACCGGCCCGGTATCGTAAATCTGCGGATAGGGCGACCAGGATGCCCGGCCGCGTTCCACTGCATCGGTGACAATAACGTCATACCCCGCCTGCAAAAACAGCCACTGCCAGCCCGGACGACCATCGGGCGTTGTTTCCCAAGTAACGCCGGTCATGGCCCCGCCATGCCAGAACATGACCGGATCATCATGGTGCGGGGCAGCCAGTTTCACATGGTTGGCATAAAGCTGACCGGTAACATAGGACCCGTTCAAATCCACTTCGCGCGCCATGCCTTCACCAGCAACCCGCATCATCAGGCGGGGCTGGTCGCTGAGTTCAACGGTTTCGCCGCCAATGTGAAAACTGCTGATTTCCGAAATCGTCACATTTTGCGGTTCGATTTTGCATAACGGCATCGTCATGATCGTGCCTCCACGCCAATATCGGACGCGGCAATATCATCCGGGTTCAACGCAATCAGCCGCACCCGAACGGACGTTTCGAACTTTTCGGCAAGGTAGCGGCAAATCGCATCAGCACAGGCCTTTCTCACAGCAGCCGGGCGGCTGTCAGAGGCGCGATGATCCATTCTGGCAAGCAAGGCACAGCCGGTTACCGCCCCAAATGCCGGAACAAACATGATTTGTTCCGTGCCCGCGCGCGGTGCGAGATGCTGATGAATGATCGCCAGTAAGTTTTCGGCGGTATCCGTGGCATCAAGGCTGACTTTTTCAACCAGTTCAGGACTAACAGTTACGGTCAATATTGGCATATCGCGGATTTTTCCAGTTAACGACCATAGGCAAGGTCAGGCAGCCACAGGCTGATCTGCGGCACAAAGGTCACAATCAGAAGCAGGAACATCAGGATCAGCACGAATGGCAGGGTTCCGCGAATGACGGTCGCCATCCGTTCACCTGAAATGTTCTTGAGAATGAAAAGGTTAAGGCCAACCGGCGGCGTCAATAGGGCCAGTTCCATATTCAGAACCACGACCAGACCGAAATGCACCGGGTCAATACCGAGATGGCTGATAATGGGCAGGACCAGCGGCACAAAAATCAGGATGACCGAAATCACCTCGAGGAACATGCCCAGGACAAACATGATCGCGTTTGCCAAAAGCAGGAACTGCCAGGCATTAAGGCCCCATTCCGTTACCATTGTCGCAATCGACCGGGTCACACCGGCACTGGTCAACCAGTGACCAAAGGCCAGCGCAGACAGAATGATCACAATGATCACCGCCGTTTGACGAATCCCGTCGGACAGCACATCGGGGATCTCGCGCAAGGGGACTTCGCGATAGATAAACACGCTGACAATGATCGCGGCAAAGGCAGCAACACCGGCGGCCTCGGAAACCGTGACAAAGCCGGTATAAATGCCGCCCAGCACCACCAGCGGAATAAACAGCGCCGGTACCGCCTCGCGACAACATTTAAGGGTTTCGGCAAAGGACATCCGGTCTTCAAGCGGCAATTTGTTTTTGCGCGAATACCAAATGATATAAGCGACAAACAACCCGCCCTGCAGCAAACCGGGAATCACCCCGGCCAAAAACAGGCGCGGGACCGATGCCTCGGCAATCAGACCATAAATCAGAAGCGGCAGGCTTGGCGGAATAAGAATGCCCAGGGTTCCTGCGGCCCCCACCGTTCCGACCGAAAAGCTGGCCGGATAATTCCGCCCCGCCATCGTCGGAATAAGGGCCGTGCCCATTGCCATTGCGGTTGCCACCGATGAGCCGCAAATGGCGGCAAAAAACGTGGTCGCAATCACGCAGACAATGGCCAGGCCACCCCGGTTACGCCCGGCAATGGTGCTGGCAAAATTAATCAGCGCCCGGGTGATACCACCACGTTCCATAAAGGTGGCGGCAATCACGAATAACGGCACCGCAACCAGCGTTTGCGAGTTCATTTCATTGGCAAACTGCTGGGCCAGCGAAATAAGCGGCACGCCATCCACCAGCCAGCCAATTACCGCAAGCGAGCCAAGCACAAGGTATATAGGAACCCCTGCCAGCAGCATCACAAAGAACAGCGCCAGCATTAACCAGATAATCATGGGAAATTTGTCCGTTAATCAACCGTCACAGAGGACGTTCTGCTTTCGGTCAGGCGTGTGATTAAAAGCATCACGTAACGCAGCAGTGAAAATCCGTAGCCAAAAGGCACAGCGAGATAAAAAATCCACATCGGGAAACTTAGCGAACTGTCGCTGATCTCGCCGAACCGCAGGCCAAACTGCACCACTTCGATCCCGGCCTTAAGGATGATCGCACAAAAAACAATGCCAACCAGCAAGACAAGAATTTCAAGGACCTTGCGCATTCTACGAGAAAACATGTCGACCACCAGGTCAGCACGAACGTGTTTATCCTGTGCGACAAGCGAGGGCAGACTTAACATTGTCGCCCAGCCCACCAGATAGACAGTCACCTCGGCCCCCCAGTCCGGCAAATAGGCCGGTGCCAGATAGCGAAGAACCGTCTCCCCCATGATCAGGATAATCGCCAGAATGGCCATTATCCCGATCAGGAATTTCTCAACACATTTAAGAACGTTCGAGACCCGGTATACGAAATTTAAAATACTCACGTTCTGCTCCGTACCCGGTTCAGGAATTTACTGTGCAGCGGCAATCGCGGCTTGTGCCCGGGCGATGAAGTCCTTGTCCATGTCAAGTTCATCAACGATTTCGGGTTGGGCCTTCATCAGTTTCTCACGCATTGCGGCCAGATCGGCAGGTTTGGCATCAATGGTTTCAATACCGTGTTCCGCATTGGTCTTACGGGCGTCAATCTGGGCCCGGGCGGCAACATCACGCACCTGGTCAACCATATTTTCCCACGTATCGCGCATCAGATTTTGCAAATCTTCCGGCAATTTGGACCATGCAGCCTGGCTAATGATCGGCACATATTCAATAAAAGCCTGCTTGTCTTCATAGGCGTATTTAATGCCTGCATCCCACAATTTCGAGCTGGCAACCGATTCCTGCGTTGCCCAAATCGCCGAAACCACATCGGTCTGCAAAGCCTGCGGTACATCGGACCAGGCAATTTGAACCGGATTTGAGCCAAACACCCGATAGCGTGCCAACGTTGCTGCACCGCCCGGAACACGAACAATCTTGTCCTTGAAATCATCAGGAGATTTAATCGGAACATCGGTGGTGAAAGCAGTGCCATAGCCAAGGTCAAACGGACGGCCCAGCACAACAACACCCAGCTTGTCTTCTATTCGCTGGTTCAATTCCTTGCCGATATCGCCATCGACAATCTTGTAAATCACATCTTTGCTTTGCCCGTAAAACATCGGCAACAACAACATTCCCGCTTCCGGAACATATTTGGAAAGATGCTGATGTGCCGGGGCTGCCATATCAATCGCACCCTGGGCAACGGCGGTTGCCACCATCGGCCCCTTGTATTTCGATGCCGAATCAAACACCCGCATTTCAAGCCGCCCACCCGACTTTTCGTTCAGGGCTTCGGCGAATTTACGGAATGACACGTTACGAACATGGTTGGGTGACGTATCAAGCGACACATCAATGGTATATTCGGCGGCATGTGCCTGCGGCAAGAATATCGCGCCAATCAATGCGGCAGCGGTAAAAAGTGCTGAAATCTTCATTAATCTGTTCCCTCCTGATGTGGCTATTGTTGATTTTTAGCCATGCGGACGCTAGCACTGCACCTATTGAAAGAGTAATATATAATTTCTAATTACCCATATCCAAAAATTATACCTTAATAGCTGAACAGAAATGAAACAGGCACAACATCTTCTAAACCTGCCACGATTGGCCGCATTTGTAGCGATTTGCGAAGAAGGCAGTCTTAGCAAGGCATCGCATCGTCTGGGTATTGCCCAGCCTGCGTTAAGCACCACGATCAAGAAAATCGAGGATGATCTGGGTGTCCCTGTTTTAACACGACATGCACGCGGATCAGTCCCTACCGCCGCCGGGCGTGTCTTGCTTAAAAGTGCCTATGAAATGCTGGGTATCGCGGAAGCTACTCTGGAAGAAATCGGCACGACCAGTTCCGACCCCGAAGGCGAGGTTGCAATTGGGCTACCCGCAGCAACCTCGATGGTTTTGGCCGTACCACTGATCAAACATCTGCGCAAATCGTTACCAAAAGTCTCATTGCGCGTCGTTGAAACCTTTTCCGGTTATTTATGGAACTGGCTTCAAGACGGTAATCTTGATGTCGCCGTAACGTTTGACCGGGTTTCCATCCCCGAAATCGTCTGCCTGCCCCTATGCAAGGAAGACCTGTTCCTGATCGGAAATTCCAAACTTCTAAAAAACACGCCGGACCATATCAGCCCCCACAACCTTTATAAATTCCCTTTGATTCTGCCCTCGCGCATTCACGGCATTCGCGGCAAGGCCGAAGCCTTTGCCGCCTCTGGCAAGGGGTTGGACATTCGGATGGAAATTGATGCCAGCACACATCTGGTCAAACTGATTGCCGCAGGCGAGGGCTTTGGCCTTTTGGCAAAATGCGCCGTAACAGACGAACTGGCACAAAAAACCGTTCGTGCCATTCCGCTTGAACCCAGTCTTTCACGACAGGTTTCGCTGGGGATTCGCCGCATCAAAATGCAAAACCCGGTCGTCGCCCGCGTGGTTGAGGAAATGCAACATATCAGCGCCGATCTTATCCGTGCGGGCACATGGCCCACCAGCGACACCTGAAAACCGCGTTTAGGCCATATATGACCCAAACGTAAATTATTCCAACGCGCCCGACGGCGACCAGAAATTTCCCGTCAACACCAGCAAACACAGTAACGTCACGCTATCCTCGTAATAGTCCATATGACGGTCGCGGATATTGGCATACAGATCATTCAGCCATTCCTGCCCATCGGGCAGCAACATGGATGCCACCGCCATTGGCGCAACAAACAAGGTACTGTTTTCGGTTTCATAGGGAAGCGGTAACCCGCTTAGCAAATAGCCTGACTGAATTTTGCCCGGGTCGCCTTTGACCCGTATGCGCATCCATGTTGCCATACGCCGGGCAATGGTTGCGGCTTTTGTATCATTTTCCAACAAGGCATCACTGGCCATGCGCCACGGCACGCGGGCTGCATTAAAATAATACGCACCATCATAATACCCCTCCAGATATTTCGGCGGCGCGGCATGGACAGTGCCATCAGGTTCGACAATAGCAAAATCGGGCAGCAACCCGGTTCGCGGCGAAACCTCCTGTTGCAACGCGCTGGAAACATCCAGCACCCGATTTCGCACCTGCGTCCACAGTGGATCCCGCGTTGCCCGGCCAAAGGCGGCAAAATGACCCGGCATAAAATCAGACGGGCGCGTTCCCCATTGGTCATATTCCTCGCCGTTCGGTTCCACCCAGTCGCCCAGCAAGGGCAATAAACTGTCTGGTCCAATTGTGCTTTCTGCAATTCCCGCAATCACTTCGCGGGCCGCCTGCAAATAGGCCGGTTGCTGCCACTGATCGGCGGCCAATAACAGGGCAAAGGCAATATCGACATCGCCGTCAAAGGCATTGTCGTTTCTCTTGGGATCAGGCGGAATTTGCCATCCCATCAGGCGGGGGTCTCCATCGCTGGGCCATTGGCGGGCAAAGCGCCACATGCCATCAAACAGGGGCTTGGCATCCGGGTCCGCCCCTGCCATCAGCGCGGTGATGATCATGCCATATCCCTGCCCTTCCGACACGGTGCGCCCGGCTTCATCATGACCAAAAGTCACCCGGTACTGCACCCCTTCGACGTTTGTGACCTCAACCTTGCGCACATAATCGGCTTTCCATTGCTGGTAAAATTCCGCAACATCCGCATCGCGTTCTTGCGCGGTCCAGCGCGACGGAAATAGCGCACCGGCGGCATAGGTTTGGTGCCAGGGAAAAGGCCGCGTGGCCTTCTCGGCTGCTTGCACACTTGTAATCAGGCCACAGCCAGCAACCATGACGGCCCCGGTTACAATCATCGCCAGTGCAAAGTTACCTTTAAAATCAACCGTCATTTAACCCCCTTATTTGCAATGCCGCGTGACCATTCGACGCATTATATGCTTAATAAGAACAACTGTATCGTTCCCAGGAGCATTGCCATGACCTTATCAATCGGAGTTGTCGCCCATGACCGTCGCAAACGCGAAATGGCAGAGTGGCTGGAAACCCATAAAGACCAGTTTGCCGATGCCCGCATCTTTGCCACCGGGACGACCGGACGTGTTCTTTTGGAACGCTTTCCCGACCTTGATATTTTTCCGTTAAAAAGTGGCCCGTTTGGCGGTGATCAGCAACTGGGATCCATGATTGCGCATGGCGAATTACAGGCCATGTTTTTCTTTACCGATCCGATGACACCCCAACCCCACGATGTTGATGTGCGCGCCTTGATCCGGCTGGCAAACATGTATGAAGTGCCCATTGCCTGCAATCGCAGTACCGCCGACCTTTTGATCAGCAATCCGAAATTCGAGGAAATCTGCGAGCAATATCGTGGTCATTCCCCCGAACAGGCTTTTGCCGATTATACCAATCGCAAACTTTGACCTGGCAAAATACGCCCGATCCCCGTCACCGCCCCACCTGACATAAATCCAACCAATAGGCGCCCCATGTCTTTTGCCTATACCCTGATCGCCGCCATCTTTCCGATTTTTGCCACCATCATTGTCGGCGCCGTGCTTAAAAAATACCTGATCCAAAGTGGCGAGGTTTGGGCGGGAATTGACCGGCTGACATATTATTTGCTGTTGCCGGCCCTGTTAATGATCGGCATTTACCATGCCGATTTCAGCACTGGCCATGCCGGCACCGCCGTTGTCATTACCATGGTGGCAACACTGGTGCTGGCGGCCAGCATGTTGATATTTCGCCGTGTCATCACCAAAAACACGCCGCTTTTCACATCGATATTTCAGGGATCGGTCCGCTATAACAGCTATGTTTTGCTCGCCGTTGCCGAAGCCCTGTTTGGCCGCGACGGGCTGGCACTGGCGATTGTGTTTATTGCCGTGATGGTGATTGTCACCAATATTCTGGCTGTGGTCGTGCTAAATGCGCTTAATGGCCGGGGCGGCAATTTTAAACGCATTGCCATTGGTCTTGCCAAAAACCCCATCATTCTGGCCGCCGGAGCCGGGGCAATTTTAAACATCGCCAATATTCACATCCCGTTGCCAATTGAAAACACGGCATCCCTGCTTAAAACCGCGGCCTTGCCGCTCAGCCTGCTATCGGTTGGGGCGGGGCTTAAATTTGTACTCGACCGTCGCTCGTTGGGGGCAATCGCCTTTAGCAATCTGGTCAAGCTGGCCTTTTTACCGCTGATCACGGGCATTGCCCTGCACCTTGCCGGGATTGACGGCATGGTGCTGGCAATGGGGGTTTTATATGCCGGTATGCCATGCGCCGGGAATGCCTATATTCTGGCCCGACAACTGGGCGGTGATGCCGATGTTATGGCCTCAATCGTCACCATCGAAACTTTGCTCTCCGCGCTCAGCATTTCCGTTATCGCCGCTATATTGACTGTCAATTGAGGCCCGGTGCGGGGCAAAATCGCCGTCATAGCCACATGCGATCAACGCATCACGCATCAGTTCGGGCGGCGGGGCATCCACCACAACCGGCTCGCGTTCGGCGTGAAACGGCACCACAATGCGGCGTGACAATAAATGCAGGGTCGGCGGGGCACCAAAGACAGGGGCCTTGCCGGTGCCATAAAACGGATCGCCGATCACGGGGAAACCGATATGGTCCAAATGAACACGTAACTGGTGAGTCCGCCCGGTGTGAGGCACCAGTTCCAGCCAGGTCATCCCCTCGGCCCGGCCCAGCACGCGATATTCGGTGCGTGATTCCTGTCCGCTATCATCAACCACCATGCGCCAGCCGCTTTCATCATTAAACTTGGCAATTGGCGCATCGATAAAGCCATGATCGTCGGGCACGGTGCCACGCACCACCGCCCAATAGGCCTTGTCGATTTTCTTTTCGGTAAACAGCCGCGTGATCTTTTTTGATGATTTGGCATGGCGACACAAAAGCAGGCATCCTGCCGTATCGCGGTCCAGGCGGTGCGCCAGCGTCGGGATCGAGGCAATACCAAACGTCAGATCGGGCAAGTAGGCATCAACGTGAAAATAGGTTTTCGGCCCCCCGTGCGATGCCAGCCCCGGTGGCTTATTCAGAATAATCACATTTGAATCGCGGTGCAAAACACAGGCGATCAGGTCTTCGGCAATGGGATGGGCCATAAAAAGGTCACTTCCTGACGGGGCTAACAACGAACAAACAAATAACAAAACAGATCACAGGCCAATACCCCTGATCCAACATCACTAAAACTGCGTACGGAATATATGGATTATGTCACAATAACAACAGCGCCAGGGACCAAAACAATGAAAGGGCGTCACAACACAAGTGATCCTACCGCGCTGGCATCTCCCCTGGTCATTACCATCCCGATGCGATTTTTGATTATTCTGCTCTTGACCGCCACGATTCCGGGCTTTTGCTTTTCTGCGGCGGCCCATGCGGCATCTTCTTCGCCTTTGCCTTCAGCCACCTGCACCGATATCGATCCAGTGAAACTTTATGGCAGCACCGAATGGGTATTTCAAATCCGCCGTGAAGGATCGCCCGTTGGCACCCACAAACTGCAATTTCACACCGGCAAGGATGGCATTCAGGTCATTGCACAAAGCACGATCAACATTTCATTTCTGGGCTTTTCCGCCTACCGGTTTGATTATCGGTCTGAAAGCCTGTGGCAACACGATCGTCTCGCAAAACTTGCCGTTAATGTCGACGATGACGGCGACCAAACCAGTCTGAACGCCCGCTATGACAGCAAAACCGACATGTTGCAGGCCACGGGCCCCGACGGCGAAAGAACCTTGCCTGCGGGCACCTTTCCCACCAATCATTGGCATTGCGGCGTGTTATCGCAAACGACAGTCCTAAACACCATCACCGGCCAGCCCAACAATGTCACCATTCGTAATATAGGGCAGGAAAAGATTATTGCAGGCAATGGTGGTGTAAATCGCATCGATGCAACCCACTTTCAATATGACGGCGAATTACGCACTGATGCCTGGTACGATGCCGATGGGCGATGGGTCAGGCTGGCATTCAGGGCGCGGGATGGATCGGAAATTGTTTATCGCTGTTTGACCTGCACCCGGAATATAAAGGCCGCACAATGAAACACAAAAACTGGCAAAATATTTGGGTAATTGGTGCCTCGTCGGGCATTGGTGCCGCCATTGTGCAAAAATTCATTGTCGAAACCAATGAAAGCACGACCAGGCACATAACAATTTCCGCGCGTTCACACGCGGCATTGCAGGAAATGGCACTGGCAAGCCCACGCATATCGGCAATGCCCTGCGATGTCACAAACCCGGGTTCGGTTGATCAGGTCCTTGAACTGATCGAAAGCGAACATGGCCTTCCCGACCTGGTGATTTATTGCGCCGGATTTTATAACCCGATGCCGGTGGAAGACTTTTCGCGCGACACTGTTGCCCACCATATTGCGGTGAATTACCAGGGCGCTGTTAATTGCCTGGAGCCGCTTTTACGCAAAATGCGCGCCCGCGGGCATGGGGAAATTGCCATTACCGCCTCGGTCGTTGGGTATCGCGGCCTGCCAAAAGCCGGTGCCTATGGCCCTACCAAAGCCGCCCTGATCAGTTTATGTGAAACATTGCGTGAAGAACTGACGGGCAGTGGCGTCATCATGCGCGTAATTAACCCCGGGTTCGTGAAAACCCCGATGACCGACCAAAACGATTTTGACATGCCCTATTTGCAAACACCACAACAGGCGGCGGATTTTATCTATAACGGGCTGTGCAAAAATGATGATTTTGAAATTGCCTTTCCACAGCCCTTTGTCCGCCAGCTTAAACTGGCCCGCATCCTGCCTTATCGCTGGTATTTCAAATTAGTTGAACGGCTGGTACAAAAATGAGCACTCCCGCGCCAAATGATCCCCGGATGACAACACTGCAAAACTATGCCGATGTTTATGCCCGCCTGACACCCGGCACACTTAACGCCCTGCGTGATGTTACCACGCCCGATATCTGCTTTACCGACCCGTTTACAACCCTCAACGGGCATGATGCGTTATGTGCCTATATGGGGAAAATGTTTGAAGATGCGCAAAATGCACAATTTGCCATCAGCCATCAAATGATATGCCAGGATATGGGGTTTTTACGCTGGCATTTTTCAGCAAAGGTTCCTGTTATCGGTCAATGGGAATTTACCGGTATGTCCGAAGTTACCTTTAACGCCGATGGCACATTGATCGCCAGCCATACCGACCATTGGGATTCCGGCAGTAAATTTTATGCTCGCATCCCGGTTCTGGGTTGGATCATTCGGCGGCTTGCGAAAAAAGTTGCGCATTAGGTTTGGCAAAAAACAGCGATATTTCGCCAATTTCCACGCCCCATTTGCGCACCCGGGCGCGGTTAACCAATACGCCATTCGGCTGTAAAAACATCCAGTCGTCGAAACTGACGCGCCAGGTGCCATCGCCAACCTTTAAATCCATATCGTAATTCCAGTTCAACGCATTGCCATATTGCACGCCCCTGGCGATACCGACAATTTCGTCAAACGTACCTTCATATTCGTGATCGGCAGTTTTACTAATTTTCCATACCCGCTGATCGGTTTCGCCGTCGTCATACACAAAATCTTCGGTCAGGGTTAAAACCCCGTCCTCGACAACGCCGTTAATATCAACGGTAAACTGGCGGCGCAGCTTGCCAAACCGGTCTTCAAAAATACCCCACGCACGGCTGTGTCCCTGAAAATAGGCAAAAACATCAAATGCCGGTTCTTTCTGGGCAAAATCCTGTGGTTTCATCGCCCCGCACCCACTGATAAAAACGACCATAAAAAAGGCCAACCCCAACCGCAGCATCGCGTTATTCCTTTTGCTAAAATTGCGACTTTCACCTTCTGCGGTGTTCAAGACGCCGTCGCAGCGCGAACTGCTGGCGGGCACCAAGCGGAAACCGCCACATCATTGCAACCGCCATAATTTTCAATACGATGGGAACCACGGCATAGATCACCAAAAGCATTGTCAATGCTGCAGGATGTTGCGGCGATGCATCGTCAGCACCTCCGCCCCCCGCCGTTAGCAAGCCCAGAAAACCCAAAACAGGAAATGCCACCCCGGCCGCAACCGCCATGGCCAGCTTGTTGGTCATGTTCCACAGCGCAAACAAAAGCCCGGTACGCGATGCGCCAAACCGGTATTTGTCCCAGTCATCAACATCGGCCTGAATGGCCGGAGGCAGGGCCAGATCAGCGCCCAGCGCCGCCCCTGTCACGGCACAAATAATTGCAAACCCACCAAAATCGCCACTTGCCAGAACCGGAACAAAGGCAAACGCAACGATTGCCATGATCATGGCACCACACCACACACGATGTTTGCCCATAACCCCGCTGGCAATGACCCATACCGGCATTGCGACCACCGCACAGGCGAAATAAAGCAAAATCAATATATTCTGGTCACTTTGCCCCAGCCCCAGGCCATATTTAACAAATAATGGAAAACAAACGGCAGGGAGCCCATTGGCCAAACCATTAATCATCCAGGCTGCCAAAAGACGGACAAACAGGCGATTTTGCCGCAATCCCTGCCATTGCGATGGCGAAACCACGGCGCCCCCTGGCCCATGCCCCGCAGAGGACGGCAATGCCTGAACGTCCTTCAAACCCGTGGCTATCAAACTGCCCGTTGGCTCCGCCGCCCCCTGCACCGGGGCCCGCGCCACCTGATCGGAACTGTTCCTTTTGTTGCGCAGCATATCGGGCACAAACAGCAAAACAAGGGGTACAGTTATCGCCCCCAGCACAATACTTGCCGTTGCCAGCATGCCGGTTTGCGCCAGGGCGCCGTTCACCGCCAATATCACCGGCAACCCGCCGGCACATAAAATGCCGATTAAACCGGCCCCTTCACGCCATGCACTAATTCGGCTGCGCTGTTTATAATCGCCCGAAAGCTCAGCCCCCCACGCCAGATAAGGAACTTGAAACATCGTCCAGCCGACAAACAGCACACTGGCCCAAACGAACAGATAAAACGCCGTTGGATGAGGCGGCGGATTAAACAAAAACCAGATCCCAATACCAGCAACCACGGCCCCGCCCGCCACCCAGGGTTTGCGCGACTGGCTACGATCGGACAAATAACCCACCAACGGGTCGGTCACCATATCGATCAAACGAATGGCAAAAAATACCAGCCCGGTCAGGGTTAAACCCAAACCCAGTGTGTCCCCATAAAGACTGGGAAGTAGTACATAGGCCGGAATGGTCGGGATGGCCGCAGCAAGGGCGGGTAACGCATAGATCAAGGGAAGCAGACGGTTTTGTCGCGTCATTTAAAACAGCTCCCTTTTTCGTGCCTGATTATGATTATCGTGATGCGTTTATGCCATGGCCTGTGCCTGCCGGCAGACCCCAGTCATTTTGATCGTCATGCGTAATCACGAACAGGCCGACATCAATGGTTCCGGCTTCAAACCCGGTCTGGCAATAGGACAGGTAATATTCCCACATCCGTTTAAAACGCAGATCAAACCCCTGCTTGGCGATCGCTTCCCAATTATGTTGAAAATCCCGCTGCCATTCGGCCAGGGTGCGGGCATAGGATTGACCGAAAAATTCCGAATGCTGCACCTTTAACCCCGCAGCAAAAACCGCTTCTTTCAATGCTGTTGGCGATGGCAACATACCGCCAGGGAAGATATAACGCTGAATAAAATCAGCCCCTTCGCGATAGCCCTCAAACCGGCTTTCATCAATGGTGATGATTTGTAACACCGCCTTGCCACCAGGGCGCAAACGGTTGCGAATCATATCAAAATAGGTCGGCCAATGCTCTTCCCCCACCGCTTCAAACATTTCGATGGATACCAGTTTGTCATACTGGCCTTCCTGATGGCGGTAATCTCGCAATACCATGTTGGTTTTGTCCGCCAGCCCGACTGTTTTCAAGCGCATTTCAGCATAGGAAAGCTGTTCCTGCGACAGGGTTAAACCCTCTACATCGCAGCCATAATTTTGCGCCGCCATTTCGGCAAACCCGCCCCAGCCGCACCCGACTTCAAGCACTTTTTCCCCAGGCATCAATGCCGCCAATTCGCAAATACGGGTATATTTGGCAGTTTGCGCATCCGCCAGCGGCTGGTCGTCATGGCGATATAACGCCGAAGAATACGTCATGCCGGAGTCCAGCCACAGACGGTAAAACTCGTTCCCCAAATCATAGTGATAGGAAATATTGCGCCGCGAACCCTCGATTGTGTTGGCATTACGCAAATGGGCCAGCCGATGCACCAGCCGCGAAATCAATCCGGCGGCAAACCGGGCCTGCACAATGGGTTCGTTCAGAATAGCCAGCTGCATCAGACGGGTTAAATCAGGGCTGCGCCAGTCACCATCAATATAAGCCTCGGCAAAGGCCAGATCGCCCCCGGTGGCGAGTTTGCGGATGGCGCGCCAATGGCGCACATCAAGCACAGCATGCAAATCAAGCCGTTCGCGCCCGGTAAAATTCAACGTCCGCCCATCAGGCAAAACCAGTGCCAAACGCCCGTAATGCAAATGCGACAAAACCCGCACCAGCATGCGTTCCAGCATTGATTTGGGCCGGACAACACTGCTGATCAGCGGTAAAATGCGGTCGCGCAATGAACGGGCAAGTGTTGAATTGGGCCGGGAACGATCAGGCATGGCGTTTACCTTTTTCCTGCATCAGGGACGACAGACGGGCCGGGTGTAATAAACGTAATACGGTGTTGCGGCGGGGTTGGACGTTTGTGAAAGGTAAATCCCTTGCGCCACAAATGCAGGGCTTCCCAATGGATGCCTGCTACCACCTTCAAGGTCATCAGCGGATAACGAATGAATGCAGAAAACAGGTTCCGGTCGCTAAGCGCACGGCGGTCCCCGGCAAAGGCAGCGTTTAAAAACAGGCCATCGTCATCGCTTTCAGCAATGGAAACCGCAACACGATCTTGTGGTGGTTTGATACGAAAACGGTAATCGGCCTTCATGCCGATAAAGGGTGATACATAAAATTCCTTGGCACATTTTTGATGCACAATACCTTTGGTGTCGTGGCACCCCGATGTTACCGGGATCAAATACCCGTGCCGGTCGCCAAACGTGTTTGACACGTCATGTAAAATCGCACCCAGATCACCATTTTTGCGGTAACAAAAATAAACGCTAAGCGGATTAAACACAAAACCCAGAATACGCGGGTAACACAACAGATCGACCCGGGCGGCACAATCGGCCAGGTTATTTTCAACCAGCATTTGCGTGATACGGGCGCGAATATTTACGCCCGTACCGTCCCCGCCAAAATCACGGTCATGAAACGAAAACAGATTAAACCGGTT
The DNA here is from genome assembly GCF_040148805.1 of Thalassospira sp. NFXS8. NCBI lineage: Bacteria > Pseudomonadati > Pseudomonadota > Alphaproteobacteria > Rhodospirillales > Thalassospiraceae > Thalassospira > Thalassospira sp. NFXS8. Next base: position 2,013,976 of record NZ_JAGEMF010000001.1, read on the forward strand.
ACGACTAAACAGTTTTAACCGTGCACTTAAATGATCAATTTCATCGAGATCGAACAAAAACGACACCACCCGATACCGCAAGCGGTGCTGACGCGGACGCAGGCGGTGATGCGTGACCACACCTTCATACAAGGCCGAACCACCCTGTTTTGCGCCCATCACTGTCATTTATGCCGCCTCGCTGTTTTTGCGGGGGGCTTTTAAAAGCGGGGAAACATGAATACGCCCGCTTTCATTTTCAACATTCCACGGGCGCCGCACACCGCCCACGGCCTCGGCCACAGCAAGGCCCGATTGAATCCCGTCTTCGTGAAAGCCATAGCCAAAATAACTGCCGCAATACCAGATATTTTGCGTGCCCTGAATGTTCCACAACATGCGCTGTGCAGCCATGGCCCCATTGTCAAATACCGGATGGTCATACAAAAACGACCGGATAACCGATCCATCACGCGGGCTGACTGGCGGGTTTAGCGTCACAAAAAGCGGCTGGTTTTCCTCAATATGCTGCAACCGGTTCATCCAGTAGGACACACATACTTTTTCCTCGGCGCCGATTGTCTGGCGCAGGTAATTCCAGCTCGACCACACCTTGGGGTTTTTCGGCATCAAGGCGGGGTCATTATGCAAAATCGCCAGATTACGTTCATAGCGAAATGCACCTAGCAGCCGGGCAACAGCGGCATCCGGGGCGCTTTGCATCGCCAGCGCCTGATCGGCATGACAGGCCAGAATAACGTGGTCATATTCATCACGCTGGCCATAGCGGTCCTGCACAAAGGCACCCGTTCCCGTGGCGGTTGGCCCCACCTCGGCCACCGCACGGTCCAGCACCACATTGCCGATACTTGCCATCATTCGGATTACATATTCGCGCGATCCACCGACAACCGTGCGCCATTGCGGGCGATCCTTTATTTGCAGCAAACCATGATTATCGCAAAACCGCACAAAGGCCGCGACGGGATAGGCCAACATCATATCCACCGGCGTTGACCAGATGGCAGCGCCCATGGGCAGCAAATGATCATTGATGAAGGCCTTGCTATAACGGTTGGCGGCCAGATAATCGCCCAGGCTTTGCGCCCCGGCATCGGCATCTTGCAAAACCGCCGGTGCCTCGCGATAGAACCGCAAAATATCGCGGATCATGGCCCAGAAACCGGGCCGCAACAAATTGCGTTTTTGCGCACACAGGCTGGCAAGGTCGCTACCGCCATATTCGATCCGGCCCTGATCCAGAGACGCGGCAAACGACATATCCGTTGCCGCAGTTGGCACCTTCAAATGATCAAACAGGGCACATAAATTTGGGTAACTGGCAGTATTATAAACGATGAAACCGGTATCAACCGGGGTGCCAGCAGCACTGACAGTATTGGAATGACCTCCGGGGCGGTCGTCTTTTTCATACAGGGTGACGTCATGCTGTTTTGACAAAAGCCACGCTGCTGACAGGCCGGAAATACCGGAACCGACAATAGCGATTTTCATTCTCGAACCGGTGCCATTCATTCTTTGTGCCTGCTTGCAGTTTGTTGGTATAGATTACATATGACTACGAGCAATTCGTTTATCCGGATCAAAAAAATGCAATGCCCGTCAATTAATTAGGGGGCGATGATCAAATCTTTCAACCCGGATGATCCAACAGATAACAAAGACCGTATCTCGACTTATGATGCACAATGTCGTGGTTCGGTCCGATGAAGGGCCAGGGAAACATATGAACGGCACAGCGACAAACCGACGCGCCCCGGCCAACCCGGAAGAAGCACGTCAGTATGCCGACTGGATTGTTGCGGTTGCGGCCTCTCGCGACCGGGCAGCATTTGCCCGGCTATTCGCCCATTTTGGGCCGCGGGTTAAGGCCTATATGTTTCGCTTTGCCGGCACACAGGAAATGGCCGAGGAACTTGCACAGGAATCAATGATGCAGGTTTGGCGCAAGGCCCATCTGTTTGACCCGCAAAAAGCCGCGGCCAGCACATGGATTTTTACCATTGCCCGTAACCTGCGGATCGACCGGTTACGGCAACGCAAACATATCGAAGTGGATGAAAGCGACCCAACGCTGATTGTTGACGAAAGCCCGATTGCGGACGAACTCGTTAATCAAAGCGAACAGGCCGCCCTGATACAGGCAGCCCTGGTCGAACTTCCACAGGATCAACGAGTGGTCGTAGAATTGTCGTTTTTTGAAGAAATATCGCATAGCGAAATTGCCGAGCGGCTGAAAATTCCGCTAGGTACGGTAAAGTCACGCTTGCGACTGGCGCTGGGTAAAATGCGCAGTGGACTGGAAGGTGTGGCATGAATATCAAACATCACCCAACCGACGAAACGCTGCTGGCCTATGCCGGCGGATCGTTATCGCAGGCCATGGAACTGGTCGTTGCCACCCATATGACCTTATGCCCGCACTGCCGCGAGAAGGTTGCCGAATTTGAAGCCTGCGGCGGCGCCATGCTGAACGACAATCAAAGCCTGAGCATGGATAGCGACGCACTGGACCATGTTATGGCAATGATAGAGCAGGAAAGTGCCAATGAGAACGCCCGCACAGCACCGGTAGAAATGCCGCGCCGCGTGGCCGTTGGCGGCAGCATTACCGGCAGTGCGGTGCCATCGCTTCCAACCCCGCTGGCAAGCCTGTTGCCCGATAACATTTTATCGCTGGAAGACATTCCGTGGCGCTCGCTGGCGCCGGGCGTAAAGCATTTTCCGTTAAAATCGGTGCAAACCAGGGGCACGGTACGGCTACTTAAAATTGCGCCGGGTGTTAGCATTCCCGATCATGGGCATGGCGGGCACGAAATGACCCTGCTGCTGAAGGGATCCTATATCGATGATGTGGGCCGTTTTCGCGCGGGGGATGTTGCCGATCTGGCCGATGATATCGATCATCAGCCGATTGCCGACACCGCCGAAGATTGCATTTGCCTGATTGCTACCGATGCACCGCTTAAATTCAACGGTATTTTGCCCAAATTATTGCAACCCTTTATCGGGATGTAACATGCCGGTTTGACCGATGACAGTTTACTTGCCGACTGCACCAGCCCTGCAATATCAGGGGCTGGTGCTTTTTTATTGGGCTTTCACCAGCCAGTCCTGAAAATGCACACCGGGGCCAGGCAAATGCACCACATCGCGCAACCATTCGCCAATGTCTGCCAATTGTTCATCAAGTTGATAGGGCGGATTAACAATCAGCAGGCCCGATCCCAGCATCCGCCCCTTGCCACCACCGTGACTCGCGGCAATTTCACTGCATAAAACACCCCCGGCCGCCGGGATTTCGCGAAACATAGCATGCAATTCGTGGTCAAACCCGTCTTCGAGAATTGGATACCACAGCATATATGTTGCCGTTGCCCAGCGACGATGGGCCGCAATAATCGACCGTGCCGCACGGGCATAATCCTGCTTCACATCGTAACTGGGGTCCATCAGAACCAGTCCCCGGCGAATGGCAGGTGGCACCATGGCCACCAACCCTTCATACCCGTCGCGTTTTTGCAGGGTTACCCGGCGATCATGATATATGCGGCGATCCAGTGTTTCGTATTCGCGCGGATGTAACTCCATCAAAGCCAAATGGTCATTTTCGCGCAGCATTTTCTGCACAATAAAGGGGGATCCCGGATAATAAAGTGGCGGTTCCTGATATGTATCGCCATCCGGGCCCACGTCACCTTCCGCACCGGAATCATCGGAAAATCCACGATTTTCCGGTATGAAGTCTTCAATCAGATCCAGATACGGCACCATTGCCACCGGCACCTGATTCTCATGCTGCACCGCAGCAATTCCACCTTTCCATTCGCCGGTTTTCTGGGCCTGCAGGCTTGATAAATCATACCAGCCTGCCCCGGCATGGGTATCAATCACGCAAAACGGTTTGGTCTTTTTTTGCAGGTGCGCCAAAATCAGCACCAATGCCGAATGTTTATGAACATCGGCAAAATTTCCGGCATGAAATCCGTGCAGATAGCTTAGCATATCCTGATCAATCCTTTATTGGGCGGCGGGCAGGCCGCCCCTTGCCTTCGTGCCGTTTGTTTTTTGATTTTGTGTTCGGCGGGCCACTGTTACCACGCCGCGGCGGACGGGTTGCACCTGCATCGTTCAAACCGGCATCTTTTCCATCGGCCTGGCGGTTTTCCTGGCGCGAAAAAGGCTGCCTTTTATATTTTGATACCCGCCGGTTTTCCACCGTATCGAACCGCCCGGCAGAAGAACCCGAAGGCCGGGCCACGGGCCGCGCAGACGATTGTGATGTCGCACGTGATTTGGAACCTGATTTGGAACCTGATGAAACATCGGACGATGCCCCGCCTGTGGCCTTAAAAGAAGGTCGCCCAGCCGAAACTTTCCCCGCGGTGGAACGCGGTTGTGATTTCGGGGCAGGAACATCAATTTCGCGCCATTGCCCCGGGCAAAGTCCATCCAGCGTCCAGTCGCCAATGGCATAGCGCACCAGCCGCAAGGTGGGAAACCCCACCGCAGCTGTCATGCGGCGCACCTGACGGTTCCGTCCTTCGGAAATGATCAGTTCCAGCCAACTTGTTGGAATGGATTTGCGAAACCGCACTGGCGGGTCACGCTCCCACAATCGGGTTGGTTCGTCGATCCGGCGCACGCTGGCGGGTAATGTCATACCGTCTTTCAGCATAACGCCTTTGCGCAGGGCATTCAGGGCAGCGTCATCGGGTTCGCCATCGACCTGCACCCAATAGGTTTTGGTCTTTTTATATTTGGGGTAGGCAATTTGTGCGTTTAGCGGCCCATTATCTGTTAACAATAACAAACCTTCGCTATCGCGATCCAGTCTTCCTGCGGCATAAACACCCGGTAAATTGACATAGTCGGCCAAGGTCTGCCGCCCGTTTTCGCGGTCGGTAAACTGGGTCAACACCCCATAGGGTTTATTAAGTAAAATCAAGCGCGCCATAAGTGCCGCATAAAACCGCTTTTTGCCGACAAGTCAATCCGGGCAGATAAAACTTTACGCCCGACCCGCCGCCGATTGCCAGTGCAAAACGGCGGGCCAAACGGGCGTAAAACAAATCATTGCAGCGTAATGCTACCTCACACAGTCCAGCGCAACATAACAGGTCTAGTCTTCCAGCAAATATTCCATCGTCGTGACGACCCGAACCGTTTTATTGATCTGATTGGATTCAGTCGAATTTGGCGCACCGTCTGCCGCCAGAATTTGGAACAGCCCCTGGGTCGCCCGGCGAATCCCGCCCAGTTTACCGCCAGAATCCTTGGCAAATTGCTGCCCGCTTTCACGTGCATTGGCCGTTGCCCTGGCAATCATTTCCGGTTTGATATCGTTTAGCTTGGTGAACATATAGCTTGGCCCGGCATTGTACCCCTGGCCGCCTAGAACAATGCCGTTTTGCAGCAGTTTGCCAATATCCTGTGACGCCTTGGCAACGGCATCCACATCGTCGGAACGCACCTGTACGGTCTGACTTACGATATATCGGCTTTCCACCGGACCAGAACGATAACTTTGGGCCAGCTGGTCTGTTACCTGCAAATTTTGCAGCTCCGTCTGATCACGTTTAATGCCGTGATCTTCAAGAAATTTGCGTAAAATTTCGGTGTCGTCGTCAATTTTCTTCTGTGCGGTTTGCAACACATCATTGGTCGCAACATAGGTAATGGGCCACACGGCGCGATCTGCTTTTACGTCCTGTTCTGCCAGCCCCTTGACGGTGACATAACGGTCAAGGGCACGCATATTGACAATGCCCTGCCCAACCAAAGCCCCCGCACCAACAAGACCGGCAGCCACAAACAAAGCGGCAATAACACCCGAAATTTTGCCCATATCGCGTTCCATTCCCTCTGTTTTATAATCATGTTTTTAGCAACATGCAGGTCACATCAAACTTGCCCGGGCAGCAACAGGTAACCTGTAATTTCCACCCGCCTGCCCTGCCAAAGGCTGACCCGCGTTAATTAAACCTATATACTGACTAAACATGCCAATGATGGTCAAATTTTGATTGTAATTCGTCAGGGTTGAATGCATTCAAATTCTCGTCGCACAAAACCATTGGTCATGTTAAAACCACGCATCTTTTTGTGGATGTTGCCACCCGAAATGGCCATCCATTATTGCACAACAACCTTCGGGGAATGCCCTTATGCGCCGGTCAGAAATCAACGCCTGCATCAATCACGCCAAGGAACTTTACAATTCCATCTCTTTTCGTTTGCCTGAATGGGCCCACTTTTCGCCCGAAGAATGGGAAAAACAGCCTGATCTGGCAAAATGGTGCAACGACCATCAGATGGGCTGGGACGTTACCGATTACGGCGAAGGCCGCTTTGCCGAGCGCGGGTTGATCCTGTTTTGCCTGCGCAATGGCATTTTGCGCCAACCGGGCGAAGTCCCCTATGCCGAAAAAATCATGATTGTTGGCGAAAATCAGGAATGCCCGTGGCACTACCACAAGGTCAAGATGGAAGACATCATTGTGCGTGGTGGCGGCAACCTGGTGGTTGAACTTTATAACCTGACCAAAGATGGCAAGATGGACAAGGACAGCGATGTGCATGTCCGCACCGATGGCAAACTGAATATTTTGCCTGCCGGGGGCAAAATTGTGCTGGAACCGGGGCAAAGCGTTACCCTGCCGCGCACCATGGTGCATCGTTTTTACGGCGAAGAAGGCAAGGGTGCTGTAATTGTCGGTGAAGTTTCACAGGTCAATGATGATCTGGCCGATAACTATTTCTTCGATACCGATGCCCGCTTTACCAAAATTGACGAAGACGAAGCCCCGATCCACCCGTTGTGGAACGAACTGGGCAAATAATTCGGTCGATCTATTTGATCTGCCCGACATACAAAACACCACCCGGGCATATTCCGGGTGGTGTTTTTTGGGCAAACAGCTTGCTCGGAAACAGGTTACTCGGCGGGGCGAGTGCTATCACCTTCGCTGCGCGGCCCCAGTATTTCGGCAAATTCCGGCATGTCGCGCAGGCCTTCGAACTCTACTTCTGACCATGCCGGCTGGCGCATGGCATCGGACAATTCCACAGCCCGATGCAAATCGGCCAGGGCGGCCTCGCGAAAACCAAGCCCGGCATTTGCACAAGCCCGCTGATAATGGCCGTTAGCGCTTTCAGGGGCTTCGGCCAACAGGCGATTGCACAGGCTTAAGGCCCAGTCACGTTCGCCCAGCATCAGGGCGGCATCGGCTTTATAGGCCATTACTTCCGGGTCACCGGGCGACATTTCCAGCATCCGGTCATAAATCTCGATCTTGGAACGGGGATTGGTCACCTGGTTGGCCTGCAACCAATAGGCATGCAGGCTTTGGGTTCGCTCGATTTCGCGCTGATTGTCGTTAATCACCTGACTTTTTTGACGCAGTTCTTCTTCCAGCGCACTCAACCGTGTTTCAAATTCGTCTGACAGTCGGCGCAATTCGGTATGGGCAAGCGAACGCACACTGGATTTAAGCTCGCGCAACGATTGCCACCCCAGCATGGTCAGCAAGGCGCCGACAGCCGCGACAAAATAGAAAAAATAGGTAACTGTGTTTGACGAATAGCTGATCGCCTTATCGATTGCTTCAAGCTGGCGGTTAACCACTTCGCGCATCAAATCGGTGCGCATGCCCTGCATGTCGGTACGAAGCGATTTGATTTCATCAAGCAGATAACGTTCCATCAACGGTGGAAGATTGCTGCGTTCCTCGGCTGTCACTTTACGCAAATCAACAATTTGCGAAGGAGACTCGCCTGCGGCCGGTTCCGATACCTGTTGTGCAAGGGCAGGAAGCGCTACCACCAAACCGATTAATGCCAACAATAACATTAGTTTTGCGCGCACTGATGCCAACACCCTGATCCTCCCGGTTGTTTTTCTTGATTTGCCAATTTTCTGCAAACCTGTTTGTAGAGGCTATAATTGCCTGATTTTTAAACGGATCAAACCTTTTTGCCGATTTTGACCCAAATCAAGACAAAACCGGCCCCCCGGCACCTATACAAAGGATGGGAAATACTATATTTCTTTTTAGTAATTCTGTGCCTCACATACCCATGTACCTACATGCAATCGTCCGGGATCAAACTGGGAACCGTGCAAGGTTCCGGCTTCGTGTGTGATGCGGCTTTTACCCGATTTTGCGGAAAACGCTCAGGACAGCATGACTGATGAATGAACATGTCGACGCATTAAAACAGGCACGAAAGGTTGCGCGGGAAACTGTCGCGCTGCTTTCGAGTCTGGATATCGCGCCGACGCCCGCCAATTATGCGCTGTTTTATCATTACCTGTCGGGCACCAGTGCCGAACTCACTCAAACCATTGATATTTTGCGGTCCAATCATCAGGAATTTGACCCGTTGCGCTGCCATTACCTGTATGAGCGGTTTTTTGGTTCGCAGGCGATCAGCCCGACAACGAATAATCATGTTCCCGGCATGGGGCAAAACCCGCCTCTGCATTCCCGCCTGATCGATGCACCGCCACCGCACATAACCGATACGCACTCGGCCCATGCGCAGGATAGCGGGTTAAGTTTGGAGGCTGCGCCGGAACTGGAAAATGCCTTTGATAGCGACGATACGGTTTCGTCTGAAATTTCGCGCTTGCGCCAGGATCTGGAAGAAATGCGCCGCGAAGCCATGACCGACCCGCTGACCGGCATCGCCAATCGTAAAATGTTTGATCAGCAATTGCGCAATCGGGCCATGGAAGCAATGGAAACCGGCACACCGTTGTGCCTGCTGATGATTGATGTCGACCATTTCAAACAGTTTAACGACACCTATGGCCATCAGATCGGCGATCAGGTTATTCGTTTACTTGCGCAAACATTGCGCAACAATATCAAGGGTCGCGATACAGCGGCCCGATACGGTGGCGAAGAATTTTCTGTTATTTTGCCGCGAACCGACATTGAAAGCGCCCGGCGACTGGCACAAATTATTTGCCAAAATGTGCGCCAGAAGGATGTCATTAGCGAAATCGACGGATCAGCAATAGAACGGATCACCGTCTCTATTGGTGTTGGCTGTTTTGAGTATGGCGAACCATTGGGCCGTCTGATCCAGCGGGCAGACCAGGCGCTTTATCTGGCAAAGCAACAAGGCCGCAACTGTGTTGTAACCGAGGATGCCTTAAAAGAAATTCCGGCCCAGACAGCACCTTTGGCAATACCAGCAAGAATGCCGCTTGCTGCTAAAAACAGCGCGTCCGAACCTGCCCTTACCCGCGACAGCGATTTTCGGCCGCCCAAAAGCATTCCCGCCTGACCCCGCGCCCGTGCCGCCAACCACCCCTTTTACGAACTATGTTGCCACATCAGGGCGCAAAGGCTGACAGGAAGGCAATTTCAGCCTATAAGCAGGCCGTTTCCATTTATGTCATGACAGAAAAGAATTGAGCGGCCGTGAAAAACCTGGATGTAATCGTTATTGGGGCCGGTGCAGCAGGCCTGATGTGCGCCATCGAAGCAGGCAATCGGGGCCGTTCGGTAATGGTCATTGACCATGCCGACAAACCGGCAGAAAAAATCCGCATTTCAGGCGGCGGGCGTTGTAATTTCACCAATCTGCATGCCAAACCGGAAAACTACATTTCGCAAAACAAACGGTTCTGCGTTTCCGCGCTGAAACGATATACCCAGCACGATTTTATTGCCCTGGTCGACCGATACAATATTGGCTGGCATGAAAAAACACTGGGCCAGCTTTTTTGCGACGAAAGTTCGTTTCAAATCATCGATATGCTGCTGGACGAATGTGACGATGTCGATGTTGAAATCAAACTGTCAACCACCATCAAGGAAATAGAAGCGGCCCCGAATGGCGGATATTTTGTAACATCGCAAAGCGGTGCAAAATGGCATTGTCAGTCGCTGGTGGTTGCCTGTGGCGGCCTTTCGATCCCCAAAATTGGCGCAACCGGTTTTGGGTATCAAATTGCCCGCCAGTTTGGCCTTGAAATTATTCCGACACGGGCGGCCCTTGTACCGCTGACATTCGACCCTGATACCCGCGCCGATCTGGGTCAGATGGCTGGCATTTCGGTGGATGCGATTGTTGCGCATCAAAAAACCCGTTTTCGCGAGGGATTGTTATTTACCCACCGCGGGTTAAGCGGGCCGTCCATTTTGCAAATATCATCCTACTGGCGTGAAGCCGAAGCCATCCAGATCAACCTGAACCCCGAGCAGGATGCATTTGAGTTGTTAAAAGCGGCCAAGGAAGAAACACCGAAACAGATGGTGCATAACGTGCTGTCACGTATGTTGCCCAACCGCCTCGCCCAATATATTACCGCAAAACACGGCCTGGAACGCCCGATTGGCGAAACCGGCGACAAGGCGCTGCGCAAACTGGCAAGCGACGTTAATCAATGGCAGATCGCCCCCCAGGGCAGTGAAGGATACCGCACCGCCGAGGTTACACTGGGTGGTGTCGATACCCGCGAATTATCGTCGCAAACCATGGAAAGCCGCAAGGCACCGGGGCTTTATTTCATCGGCGAAGTTGTTGATGTTACCGGCCATCTGGGCGGATTTAACTTCCAGTGGGCCTGGTCATCGGGCTGGTGTGCGGGGCAGGTGGTTTAATTCATTGCCCCTTGCAATGGGTGTAATTCCTTTCTTTGCAGGCCACGCCCGACAGCGTGATGACCGCCAGAAAAACATGTTTCTGTGATGGGTAATACAAATATTGCCACGGGAACATTACCCATCAACCGACGTTTCATTGTTAATTGGCAAATAGCCAAGGGTGGGGAAAACCACCTTTTAAACAACAAACGAGGTTGGGTTATGACAGGATTTGGTGGCATATTAGGAATTATCATTCTGATTGCCGATATCTGGGCAATTATTAATGTATTTGGCAGCGGCGCAAGTATGGGCGCAAAACTTCTATGGACAATCCTCATTCTTGTCCTGCCGGTTCTTGGCCTTATTATCTGGTTCTTTGCGGGACCGCGCGGCGCACGCGCCTAGCACGATAATTTCCGGCGACTGCCGAAATATTAGATTCTGGTAAAATATATACGAAAATGGATGCTAATTGATTTTAGCATCCATTTCTTGCATTCAAGCCAGAAAATGCTGGCAATACTTCCCCCGGCCTGGTGCTTATCAAACAAAAGCATGCTGTCATGCTGCCCGTCAGCACGTCAAAATCAGCACTATGCAATCGCGCCAGATATAAGGGCGGCAAATGTTTGTGCGGCCTCTTTCTCGGTGCAATAACCATTGACCATTTGCAGCGAAAGCGCCTCGCCCGCCCCCACCAGCCCGATACACCGTCGTTTTAACTCGTCTGTATCAAGCGAGGTAAAGGGCACCATGGCAGATACGAAAAGCGCAACATAATTATCAAGCAGTTCCTGATGAACTGGCCCGACGCCCTCATTTCCTGACAAAGCCGCCGCAACAAGATGCCATTCACCGTTGCTATCCGCAGCACAATGCATATAGGCGCGCGACAGCATATCGATCGTTTCGGCAACGTCACCCTGCACACTGCTAAGGGCTTCGCGAAGCATGTTGGTCTGAACTTCATCCAGCTTTTTGTAAAGGGCAAGCAACAGACCCGCCCGGGTCCCAAAATGCTCGTAGGAAATCGGTTTTGTCACCCCGGCCTGCGCGGCCAGATATGCCAGTGTTAGCCGGTCGGCCCCCTCCTCACGGATAATATTTTGGGCAACACCCAAAAGTTGCTCACGTCTTTCGGCCTTCGAAAGACGCCCGGCAGAAGCCTTTACCGTCCCCTTTTCCGTCGCTTGCCTGACCAATGACATGCCCTCTTGCAAAACCTACCAAAAGTAAGTTACGTTAAGTAAGTTACTTTTGGTAACATATATCGTTGATGGGGCAATACTAGGTGAAGCCCTGAAAGATTGAAAGGTAATACAATGTCAGTCGCACCCATTCTGCTTATTGGTGGCGCCGGTTTCGTCGGTCAGCAAACAGCAAAACATTTGCAGGCGCAAAACCCAGGCATTCCGATGATAATTGGCGGAAGAGACCTTGCCAAAGCACAAAAAGTCGCTGCAAATTTTGACAATACGGAAAGCATCAAAATTGACATTGAAGCCGCAGATCTTGGCCTGGGAAAACGTGAAATCAGCGCAGTTGCCATTTTTTTCAAGGACGACGCGCTGGCAGGGCTGCGGTTTGCACAAATACGCGGCATTCCCCATATCAGCATTTCTTCCGGCGCGTCAGAAATCGCCCCGGAAGTGGCCGCCTTTATGCACAATCCCGGTGCCTCGGCAGTTGTGTTAGGGGCTGAATGGCTTGTCGGTGCGGTTACGATCCCGGCGCTGGAGATGGCCAAAAAAATTGCATCCATCAACACAATAAAAATCGGCGCATTACTTGATGAAAAAGATTCAGGTGGCCCCGCAGCAGAAATTGACATGCACCGTTTGGGCGAAACCCTGCCGGCCGCATTAACGCGCAAAAACGGTGCCTTTTACTGGCGGGTCGGTGAAAATACAAAATCCACTTTCCGCGCCATCGACGGCACCCTGCACGAAGCCGTTGCACTTTCACCTTATGACGTCATGGGGTTGGCAACGGCAACAAACGCCGCCAATATTGCATTTGATCTGGCAGTTGGGGTTACATCTTCGCGTCGTCAGGGCAAACAGATGTCGACGGAAATCATCATCGAGATTGCCGGTAAAGACAAAGACGGCACCCCGTTGCAGCTCCATCAGGCAGTTTTCCATCCCGACGGCCAAATGCCTCTGACGGCACTGGGCGTTGCCATGACACTTGAACGATTATTGGGGCTGGATGGCAAAACGCCAACACCCTCCGGGCTGTATTTTCCCTTTCAGCTTCTGGGTTCTGAAAGCTATTTTGCCCGTCTAGATGCAATCGGCGGCAGGGTTTTGACCCTGGACCCCGATGCCAGACGGCAAGCTGAAAATCCATTTGCCTAACATCAGCCCCATCCCCCAAAACACCTGAACAACGAAAAAGGGGGAACCGATTTTCGGCTCCCCCTGTTCAATCCACCTTGGTCCTAAAACCCGAATAGAAAGGTAATTGCGGCCCCCACGGCAATAAGCCCCAGTCGCACCAGCCACGTTCGCGATGAAATAATACCGAACGAAATGGCACCCAGGCCCAAAGCCACCTTAAGCGACGCACCAATCGCAAAAACCGGGTTGGTCCCCAGCAACAACAGGGATGGATTTGCCACCATCGCCAAAGGCACCAGATACAACCCGACACCAAGCGACATTGCCGTTCCTGCAACCTTCAGCCAGTTTTCCTCGACCATACCTGCGGCAATAAACACTGCCCCGCACACCGGCGGCGTAATGGTTGAAAGCAACGCAAACCAGAACACAAACAAATGTGCCTGCAACGGATCAAGGCCCAACTCGCCAAGGGCAGGCCCCGCAACGGACACGCAAATCACATAAGCTGCCGTTGTCGGCACTTCCATGCCCAAAACCAGACAGGCAATAGCTGTCAGGAACAAGGCGGGCCACAACATCCCCCCCGAACCGGAAAGCAAAAGCGATGTAATTTTCACACCCAGCCCGGTGAGGCCCAAAACACCAATCACGATCGACGCACACAGAATAATCGAGGCAATCATGGAAATTTGACGCCCGGCATTCAGGCACACATCGATATATCGATCACGACTGCGGCGTAAATCAAAGGTCAGCCCGGCATCAAGAAACAACAAGGCCGCCCCGGCCAAAAGCGCAATGCACGCCGCATATTGCGGGGTATATCCCCCCCCAAACATGCCCCATAACAGCACCGTAAACGGCACCAGGAAGAAGGCCGACGTAATCACCACCGCGCGCAGGGTTGGCCGGTCTTCGTCAGGCAGACCGGGCAAGTCATAACGCCCGGCATAGGCATTAATGCCAATCCATACCGCCAGAAAATACAAAATCGCCGGGGGTAATGCCGCCACCATGATTTCAGAATAGGGATGGCCGGTAAGTTCCACCATCACAAAGGCCCCGGCCCCCATCAGCGGCGGCATGATCTGCCCGCCCGATGACGCCACGGCCTCGACCGCGGCAGCAAGGCGCTTGGGGTAGCCCAGGCGCGTCATCGCGGGCAAGGTGATTGCCCCGGTTGAGGCCACATTCGCCGAGGCCGAGCCGGAGATTGAGCCAAACAAAGCCGACGAAATTACTGAAACCTTGGCCGCCCCGCCGCGCAACCGCCCGGCAGCAGCACCTGCCACATTCATAAAGCCCTGCCCGGCTTCACCAGCATTTAGCACCGCGCCAAAAATAACAAAAATCGCAACAATGCTAACAGAAACGCCCGTCAGGCTGCCCCATAAGCCACCTTCGGCAATGGTAAGCGTGCCCAGCATGCTTTCAACCGGCAGGCCACCATGACCAAATTCACCGGGAATATATTGGCCCCAGAACCCGTATGCCAGCGCCAGTGATGCCACCAGCGGCAACGGCCAGCCAATCGCCCGGCGTGCCATTTCCAGAACAATAAATAACAACGCCAGCGCAACAACGACCTGGAAATTATCGGCCAAAAACCCGTACTGATCGGATAATTCACTGTGATGCACCGCGATCCAGCCACAACCAAACAGCCCAATCGCCGTTAAAATCGTACCGCTAACTTTTTGCAATGGCGTTTTGGCAACAAATATCAACGCCCACGGCAAAGCCAGCGCCATATGTAACGGACGGCTTACCAGGTTGGGAACAAGGCCGGAAAAAATCAGCCACAGATGAAAAACAATGGATACAGCCCCAAGGGCGATCCAGACCGGACGGGCAAGGCCCGGATGGGAAGCAGATTGCATGATATTCCTGAAACAGAAGGCCCGGTGCAACAGGAACTGACACACCGGGCCGCAAGGGCAGATTACGTCAAGGACGCCTATTTTTGATCATCACGTACCGGAAAACCGGCTTCGGCATAATACCGCAACGCACCGGGATGAATTTTACCGGTGATATTCACCAGCATGTCAGGGGTAACACCTTTCCACCACTGGGCATCCTGGCCCATTTTGGCTTTCTGGCCCCAATAGGTTTTGGTCAGGGCATAGGCTGTGTCGTCATCCATGGCGGTGGTAGCATAGGCGATAACCGACAAAGAGGATGTATGAATATCATCCGTCTGGCCGTTATAGGTGCCCGCCGGAATAACCGCAAGATCACGCCCGGTTTTGGCGATTTGATCATCGCTAAGTGACAAAACCTTTACATCCATGCCCGCCGCGGCCTCGATCACGTTGGGGGCAGGCCACGAGCCAGCCGTCACAAAAGCATCAATTTGCCCGTTTTTAAGGGCAGCAACAGCATTGGACAATTCGGCACTGGCAAGTTTAACCTTATCGTTCAGGCCAAACAGTTCCAGGTACTTTTCACCTTCTTTCGCCCCGAAAGACCCTTTGCCCAGCAAAACAGTCTTACCTTCAAGATCGGCAAAGCTGTTAATACCGCGATCTGCGCGGGCCACAAAATGCATGGTCAGCGACGGAATCGGAAACAGGGCACGAACTTCGGCAAACTTGTCGGTCGGGCGCCCTTTAAACGGGCCGGTGCCAGCCTGTGCCGATGCAACCAGCGCGGGCGGTGATGTAAACATATAGTTGCCCGGCCGTACCGAGGCTTCCATCACGTTCTGAACCGACCCCTGGCTTTCCTCGACCGTCACAATAATATCGCCGCTGGTGCCGGTTTTGGCGGCTTCGGCAAACTGGGCTGCCATCTGATAATAGGACGATGCCGATTTTGCCGATTTAAGGGTAACGCGGGTTTCGGCCTGTGCCATTGTGCTCCATGCGCCCAACAGGCCCAATCCTGCGGCCAAAACACCGATTGTACGTAAAACTTTCAAGCTATCCTCCCGTTTTTCGGCCAGCCCCATAATCTTCCATCTGGCCGTTTGCTATTCATAGACGCAAAATTCCGCCCACAGCAGGGCAAATTTCCGCAAATTTCAACCAATTCCAAATCATAGAAGGCATCCCGGTAGCAAAGGTCAAGTAACTTGTCGGCATGAAAGCAGCCCGTCGCAACGCAGCATTTTCCATCGCATTTGGATCCGCCATTGTCTTGTGAAAGGGCTTGCCAACCCCCAATTGAAGGGCGACGCTATATAATGACATTTCTGCCATGTTTGTTTTCGTGCCATGGTTGCGCATTGAATGCTGGCATTTGCAGATAAAATACCCTATTTGCGGCACATCACGTCAAGCTATTCGGGGAAGTTTCCCCAACGCTTCCGGGAACACCCCGGATTGGAATACGTTCCTGAAAACCATAAATGTTTCACCCTGTTAGATTGACAGTATGACTGTTGGTCCGGCAGGGTATTTTCGAAATACTGCAACGCCCGAGGTTGGCCATGCCGCGTTCGCCTATTGCGATGATAATTGCCCTGTCGGCGACCCTCTTTGCCGCTTTCACCCTTAATTCAGGGTCATCGCTGCAATCATCATTGCTGGCGTTGCGTGCGTCCTCCGAGGGATTCGCGCCGATCTATACCGGTATCATTATGGCGTCCTATTATTCCGGCTTTGTCGGCGGCATAATCTGGGGGGCGTCCCTGGTGAACCGGGTTGGTCATATCCGCACCTTTGCCGCCCTCGCCTCGACCGGATCGGCCATTACCCTCCTGCATGCCGTATTTGTCGACCCCATCACATGGGCGCTGTTCCGCGCCATGACCGGGCTTTGCCTGTCGGGCCTGTATCTGGTGGTCGAAAGCTGGCTAAACGAACAGGTCGATAACAATTCGCGCGGTGCCATGATGGCATCCTACATGACGGTATCGCTCGGTGGTTTGGCGCTGGGGCAGCTCATGCTTAACCTGTCGCCCATTTCCGGGTTTGAGCTGTTTACCCTGGCATCGGTTTTATTATCGCTGTCGCTGGTGCCTATCGCCCTGACCCGCCAACCCCCGCCTGCGGCCGTCAGTCATGAACGCATGAAACTGCGACGCCTGTTTAAAATTTCGCCACTCGGGTTTGTTGGCGCGGCAGGCAGCGGTGTTTTTTCGGGCGCCATTTATGGCGTTGGTCCGGTGTTTGCCGCCGATCTGGGGCTGCCCACCGCCGACATCGCCACCTTCATGTTTTTTGTCATTTTGGGCGGCATGATGTTGCAATGGCCGATTGGCCGCGCGTCAGACATGGTGCCACGTCAATATGTTCTTATTGGCTTGCTGGTAGGCCTGATCATGACCGGTCTGGTGCCTTATCTCATGCCCGAAACAGTCCGCACCCACCTGTCTTTCTGGGGGGCTTTACTGGGCGTGTTTACCATGCCGGTCTATGCCATTTCAGTGGCCTATGTGAATGACTATCTGACACCGGATGATTTTGTCCCTGCCAGCGGCGCCCTGTTGATTGTTTACGGCGGTTCCGCAGCACTTGGCCCGATTGTGGGTTCCATGTTCCTGGATTATTTCGGTCCGTGGGGCTTGCCGTTGCTGTTTTCAATCGTGGCTTTTGCCATGGCTGTTTTTGCCACCTACCGCGCCGGTTTTGGTCGCCGTATTACACTGGAAGAACAGGGAACATTCGTTGCTGTGCCACGCACAACACCTATGGTAACCGAATTATCCCCCCTGGGTGACGAAATCGCCGCCGACGAGGAATCCACAGCCATGCAGGCCGAAAAAGACGCTACCGACAACAGCAATGTTCCCCCACAGGGCGGATCATGAGGGGTTGGTTTTGCCACAGGCGGACCGGCATGGAACGTGCGGTTTACTGACCGCCTCGCAAATGCAGTACAATTAAGGTTGCGGTCTGCCGGATCCTTTCAGCTTTTCAAACGTTTTCCATAATGCGGAAAACATCCCACAGATTTGAAAGCTGTGGTGGACCCGGGGTGGTACTGGCACCTATGCTATGTCCAGATAGCTGGGCATGCTGACATGTGCCCGGTGAAATCATGACACTGGCGAGAGGAAACATGACCCAAAGAATCAGCAAAGGTAGCTTGCAGGTTGCAACCGTGTTGCATGACCTGGTAGCAAAAGACGTCCTTCCGGGTACTGGAGTGGATGCAGATGCGTTCTGGGCATCGTTTGAGAAGCTGGTAAAAGAACTGGGGCCGCGCAACCGCGCCCTTCTGGCCAAGCGTGACGATATGCAGGCCAAAATCGACGAATGGCATCTCTCGCGCCGCGATCAGGCTCGCGACCCCGCCGCCTATAAGGAATTTTTGGCCGAAATCGGCTATTTATTGCCCGAAGGTGACGATTTTTACATTACCACCACCAATGTTGACGCCGAAATTGCCCGTGTTGCCGGGCCGCAACTGGTGGTACCCGTCATGAATGCGCGCTATGCCTTGAATGCGGCCAATGCCCGCTGGGGCAGTTTATATGACGCGCTTTATGGCACCGACGTCATTGACACCGAAGACGGCAAGGAAAAAGGCAAATCCTTTAACCCCAAACGGGGTGCCGCCGTGGTGGCCTATGCTGCCGATTTCCTTGACCATGCAGCACCGCTGGCCAATGGTGCCCATATTGATGTTGTGAAATACGAAGTTCGCGATAATGGTGCGGGCTGGTGGGCGCTTCAGGCAACATTGGCAGACGGCACCGAAACGGCGCTGGCGCAACCGTCGCAATTTATTGGCTTTAACGAAAAAGACGATGCCGTCACGGCCATTTTGCTGCGCAATCATGGTCTGCATATCGAAATCTCCATCGATCCGACCCATTTCATCGGCAAGGACCACCCTGCCGGTGTTGCCGATGTGATTATGGAATCGGCCCTGACCACCATTCAGGATTGCGAAGATTCAATTGCCGCCGTTGATGCCGAAGACAAAACGCTGGTTTACCGCAATCTTTTGGGCCTGATGAAGGGCACACTGGAAGAACAGTTTGAAAAAGGCGGCAAAACCATGACCCGGCGGTTAAACCCGGATCGGACCTATCAGGGCTTTGATGGTCAGGAAGTCACCCTGCCCGGTCGCAGCTTGATGCTGGTGCGCAATGTCGGCCATCTGATGACGACCGATGCCGTGCTTGATGCGGATGGCAACGAAGTGCCCGAAGGTTTCCTTGATGCCCTTATGACTGCCGTGATTGCCAAACACGATATTGAAGGCAATAGCAGCGTTTCAAATTCCCGGATGGGCAGCATCTATATTGTAAAGCCCAAGATGCACGGCCCCGAAGAAGTCCAGCTTACCAGCGACCTGTTCGCCTTTGCCGAAGAAGCGGCCGGTCTTGCGCCCCATACCCTTAAAGTCGGCATCATGGACGAGGAACGCCGCACGACGGTAAACCTTAAGGAATGCATCCGCGCCGCTCAGGACCGGGTTGTGTTTATCAATACCGGGTTTCTGGACCGTACGGGCGATGAAATCCATACCAGCATGGAAGCCGGGCCGATGGTGCGCAAGGAAGCCATGAAGGATCAATACTGGATTTCCGCCTATGAAAACTGGAATGTTGATATTGGCCTTGAATGCGGCATGAAGGGTATTGCCCAGATCGGCAAGGGCATGTGGGCCAAACCCGACCGCATGGCTGAAATGATGGAAGCCAAAATTGGCCACCCCAAGGCTGGCGCAAATTGCGCCTGGGTGCCGTCTCCCACTGCCGCCACCCTGCACGCCATGCATTACCACAAGGTGGATGTACGCGCGGTTCAGGACGAAATTGGCAAGCGCGACCGGGCCAGCCTGGATGATATTCTGGCGATCCCGCGTCTGGGCGATCAGCACCCGATGCGCAGCGAAATCCAGGCAGAGCTGGACAACAATGCCCAGGGCATTCTGGGTTATGTCGTCCGCTGGATTGATGCCGGGGTTGGTTGTTCCAAGGTGCCCGACATCAACAATGTCGGCCTGATGGAAGACCGTGCCACCCTGCGTATTTCCAGCCAGCACATTGCCAACTGGCTACATCACGGCCTGTGTGATGAAGAACAGGTAATGGAAACCATGAAACGCATGGCCGCAGTGGTGGACCAGCAAAATGCCGGTGATGCGGATTATCGCAACATGGCACCAGACTTTGACAACAGCGTTGCCTTTCAGGCGGCATGTGACCTGGTATTCAAGGGCCGTGAACAGCCCAATGGCTATACCGAACCCGTCCTTCATGCCCGCCGTCGCGAAGCCAAGGCCAAATACGGCGCCTGATTACCCCTGCCTGACAAACCCTTGTGGATCCCCCGACCGGTCCTCACGGGTTTTGCCGGCAGTTGTTCTAAAAAACAGCCCAAGCTGGTAGCGATACAAGCTTTACCGGGCTTCAAATACGAGCAAACCCCGCCCCTTCGTGGCGGGGTTTGTCATATCTGGCGTTCAACACACCCACCACAAAGACCTTTGCCATTCCAAATTCTTCAAGATTTTTTTGTAATGAAACAATAAAATCAAAAATAACCATAAGTTGAACTTAAACATAAAGTGTATTTTTTAAGTATATCAGTAATACCACTTAAAATAACAAGCTAGTTATCGGTCATAAATCAACAAAATATTCATTTATGCTTACCAGTCTTGTTATCATATTTTAAATTTTTTCAATTCCCTCGCACATTTTCGAAAATTATTTATATTAGACATTCTTTTATTTACTCATTATGGTGATGAAACTTCACCGTCACTTCAAATGACACATAAAATGGAAATGCAGTTGCCCTTCAGAGGCAAACACAACGCATTTCACAAACCAGCACATCAGGAGGCTACAAATGAAAAACATCTTTCGAAAACTTGCGCCTGCTGCTGCCATGCTTGTCATGGCAACCATGGCTTCGGCTAATGCGCAGGCAGAAACATTAACCGCCGGGGTTGAAGCCGCTTTTCCGCCTTGGGCCTATGTTGAAGATGGCAAATATAAAGGCATCGCGATTGATGCCATGCGGGCCATCGCCAAGGATCAGGGGCTGGATGTTGAATTCAAGGACCTGCCCTGGCCATCCCTGATCCCCGCCCTGGTCAAGGGGCGCATTGATCTTCTTGTTACCGGGCTGAATGTCACCCCGGAACGCGCCAAGGTTCTCGATTTCACCATCCCGTGGTGGGAAAATGACGATGAAATCCTGGTGCCCAAAGATTCCGACAAAAACCTGATCACCGCAATGTGCTGTGGTGCGACCGTTGGCGCACAGGGCGGGGCCACGCAATATAAATGGCTGGAAGACAACCTGGCCTCGAACGACAAGGTTGATATGACCTTGCGGGGCTATGAAGATTATGTCACCGCCATTTCCGACATGTTGGCCGGGCGGCTGGATGCTGTTGTCACCTCGACCGACACTGCCGAAGATTTCATTGCCAAGGGACGGCCGATTAAAATCGCCGGGACCATCCAGCAAAACCAGCCCCAGGCGCTTGCCGTTGAAAAGGGCGACCCCAAAAAATTGCTGGGCAAAATCAACGCCGGGATCATGAACATTTATAAATCCGGCGAGTGGGCCGAAATTGTTCATCGCTATGCGCCGCAATCAAGCATTCGCGACATCCCGACCACCATGCCTTCCTATGTCGATACCTATCAGGGCGACATTCCCGGTTACACAAAGTAACGGACGGCTGGCCGTATTGCTGCGCCATACAGGGGGCAGCAATACGGCATTTCTTTTCGTTCCAACGAGCATGAAAACATGATTTTCGAAACGTTGATAAGCCAGATGCCCTATCTGGCACATGGCCTTGCCGTCGCCATCGGGTTACTTGTGTGCCTTTTGTCCCTGGGCCTTGTTCTGGGGCTGATACTGGCGATCCTGGAAGTTTACGGCCACTGGAGCCTGCGGCTGGTCTGCGTCGCCTTCGAGCGCGTTTTTCGCGGCATTCCCGCCATTGTGCTGTTGCTGCTCTTTTATTACGGCGTAACCGATTACATTGAAATGGGGTCGTTTACCGCCGCTGTGCTGGCACTTGGCTTACGATCTGCCGCCTATCAATCGCAAATTTTTCGCGGCGCCTTTCTGTCGGTTCCCACAGGGCAAATGATGGCAGCGCGCGCCATGGGCATGAACAAACTGCAAGCCATCCGCGAAATCATTATGCCGCAGGCGTTGCGCATGTCGATCGGGCCGTGGACCAACGAATTTTCCAGCGAATTAAAGGCAACATCGCTTGCCTATGTCATCGGCGTTGTCGAACTGACCCGTCAGGCCAAATACATCATCTCGAACACCCAGGGGAATATCCTGATCGTGTTTGGTGTGGTTGCCCTGATGTATTTCGTCGTCAATCGCGCAGGCAACTGGGCCCTGTATCGGCTCGAAAACCGCCTTGCATTGCCGGGCTTTGAACACAGGGGAGACGCATAATGCTGCTGCGTGTTGAAAATATTCATAAAAGCTATGGCGCGGTGGAAATTCTCAAAGGCGTTTCCTTTGACATGGCACCGGGTCAATCCAAGGTCATTATGGGGCCATCGGGCACGGGAAAATCGACACTTCTGCGCTGCGTCAACCATCTCAGCCCGCCTGACCAGGGCCGGATTTTTGTTGAAGGCGAAGAACTGACTGCCAAAAACCTCAATACAATGCGTCAGAAGGTCGCCTTTGTTTTTCAGGATTTCAACCTGTTCACCCATTTGCGCACGGTTGAAAATGTTGCCATCGGCCCGCGCAAGTTACGGGGCTTTAGCAAAAGTGCGGCGCTTGACCTGGCTTACAAGGAACTGGACCGCGTGGGGCTGTCGGACCGGGCAGATGCCTATCCGGCGGAGCTTTCGGGCGGTCAGCAACAACGTGCCTCGATTGCGCGGGCGCTGGCGATGGAACCCAAGCTGATTTTGTTTGATGAACCCACCAGTGCGCTGGACCCTGAATTAACCGGCGAAGTGGTTTCGGTGATGAACAAGCTTGCCTCCGAAGGCATGACGATGCTGGTGGTCAGCCACGAAATCGGTTTTGCCCGCAAGGCCGCCGATGAGGTGATTTTCATGGAAGGCGGCAAAATCATTGAACAGGGCCCGCCCTCGCAATTGTTTGAAGCCCCGCAACAGGACCGCACCCGTGCCTTTCTGAACGTGATTGAACACGGAGGCGACGCATGAGCGCGTGGCTCGATTTCGCAATGGAACATCTGCCCTATGTGCTGGAGGGCTTGCCCACCACACTGGGCTTGTGGATCTCGGCAATGGCGATCGGGGCGGTATTGGGCCTGGCCTTGGCATGGGCGCGTATTTATGGCAACCGGCCCATTTATGCGATTGCCACGGTGTATGTGGAAATCTTTCGGGGCACGCCGATGCTGGTTCAGATGTTATTCATCTATCTGGGATTGCCCGAAATTGGCATCACATTTGACCCGCTCACCGCTGCTATTATTGCCATTGGCCTCAATACCGCGGCCTATCAGGCAGAATATTTGCGCGGTGCCGTGCGCTCCGTTCCTGCCGGGCAAATGACGGCGGCACGCGCCCTGGGCATGGGAAAATTTCAGGCCTTTACCACCATCATCCTGCCCCAGGCCTTGCGCCGGGTTATTCCGCAATGGTCCAACGAGGCGATTTTGGAACTGAAATATACCTCAATCGCCTATGCCATTGGCGTCACTGAAATTACCGCGCGTGCGGAAAAAATCGGTTACGAGACCTTTCAGTTTTTCGAAGTCTTTTTGCTGATCGCGGCGATTTATGTGGTCATGACCAGTGTAGTCGCACAATTGTTGCAGCTGCTGGAAAAGAAAGTCGCGGTCCCCGGGCTTTAGGCGGCTATTGCAACGCACGCCGTTCACCATGCCGACATCATCGTCGCCAACACCGTAATACAATGTACAAACCCCGTCTTTCGATGGCGGGGTTTGTTCTATCTTGCAACCATCAGGTCAAAATTTCATATCCCTTGGCAGTCACGACAATGCTGTGTTCGTACTGAACCGTGGGTGCGCCAGTATCGGCATACAGCGTCCAGCCATCGTCCTTATCCTCGGTCGCCCATTCCGACCCCATCGACAAAAAAGGCTCGATCGTAATCACCTGGCCTTTTTTAAGGGTACGGCGTTCGCGCGGGTCATCCCATGTGGCGATCGTGCCGGGTTCTTCATGCAAGGAACGGCCAACACCATGGCTGGCAAGATTACGGATCAGGCTGTACCCGTTTTTACGGGCAAAATTTTCAACCGTCAGGCCAATTTCACGTAGGGGTGTGCCGTGTCGTACCGTGCGAATGGCGCGCATCATCGCTTTGCGGCCATCTTCGCACAGTTTTTTAATCTCGGGTTCACGGGTTTCAAACCCGCCAAGAACAAAGCTGGCACCGGTATCGGCAAAATAACCATTCAGGGATGCCGACACATCAACATTAATCAAATCACCGGTTTGCATAACCCGTGACCCGGGAATGCCATGAGCGATCACTTCATTCACACTAATGCAGGTTGCCCCGGGAAAATCATACTCCCCTTCGGGCGCAGAAATGGCTCCGGCAGCATCCAGCATGCCACGACCGATATTATCAAGCTCGGCAGTGGTCATGCCCGGTTCGGCCGCAGCACACATCAGATCACGTATTTCGCCGCACAAACGCCCGATACGGCGCATGGCAACAAGGTCAGCTTCGTTTTTGATTGTCATGCAAAGGCTATGCGATTTTCATCCGGTAAAGTCAAGATTGCAGCATTATGTTCGTTGCCTCGTCACCTGATTGCGCACAAATAGCTGGCAACCATGCCAGCACAGGGCTGACTGGCATATACCGCGATCATGCTGGCACAATTACAAAATAAAACGCATTAATGTGCATCTGGCCTTGCGAAAATCGCGCTGGCGGATTACGCCCTGCCCTTTATGCTCGCACGGCAAAATGCCCTTATTAAACTGGCAATGGACAATCAAAATGACCATGACCGACATGACCTACTGGCTGGAATTAACCGGCGTTGCGGTTTTTGCTGTCACCGGCGCGCTTGAAGCCTCGCGCCGACAAATGGATATTGTCGGTTTCATTCTGATCGCCACCTTTACCGGCATTGGCGGCGGCACGGTCCGCGATGTTATTACCGGTGAAACCCCGGTATTCTGGATCCGCGACCCCGCCTGGATCATTACCTGCATTGCCAGTGCTATTGTGGTTTATTTTACCGCCCATCTGCTGGAACGGCGTTATGTTGCATTGATCTGGCTTGATGCGCTGGGGCTGGCCATGTTTGGCGTAACCGGGGCCGCGATTGGTCTTAACCTTAACCTCTCACCTTTGGTCGCGATTATTCTGGGCATGATCAGTGCCACCTTTGGCGGCATGGTGCGCGATGTGGTCTGTAATGAATTGCCGCTTATTTTGCGCCCGGAAATCTACATTACCTCGGCGCTGTTAGGGGCCACCATTTACACGGTGGGAACCGCCATGCTGGAACTGCCCAAGCAGCCCGTGGCGCTGGTGGCATTTTTATGTGCCTTTGCCCTGCGTGCGGCCGCGCTTAAATACCGGCTTAGCTTTCCGGTCTATCGGGCGCGACCAGGACGCGAATATTAGAATCGGGTCAAACCGAACGGCAAGCCAACCGGAACTACATGAAAGTGCATCATAAAATTGTCGATCGATTACAATCTGACGCCATCAAACCGGCGTGATGTTCCCTTTGCAAAAGTGATCCGGTATTTTATTGATAAAACACATTTTCCGTGATGTAGTCGCTATCACATATTGCCTGCCTCCTGATAAGGTCTAGGATAGACCCGGCACGCACCCCGATATTCATGACAATAACAGGCCAGTTTAATGCTTGAACATTCGATGAACGCCCAGAATATTCTGCCACAGGATACGGAAACAGCCATGCTGATTGGCCGGGTCTGGGACCCGCGCGTTAGCGGGCCGACCCCGGTTTTGGTTGCAAATGGCACGTTACACGACATTAGCACCTTGGGTGCCACCACCAGCCAGCTTCTTGAACGCGAAGATCTGGTGGTAAAACTTCACAACCCCGCCGACTTCCCCGTTATCGGCACCCTTGACGAAGCCCTTGCCAACAGCACGCCGAATGCAGATCTTGGCAAATTACACATTCTGGCCCCCAACGATGTTCAGGCTGTTAAAGCCAGCGGTGTAACCTTTGTCTCCAGCCTGCTGGAACGCGTGATCGAGGAACAGGCGCGCGGAGATTCCTCGCGTGCCGATCAGATTCGCCGTGAAATTACCGAAATTATTGGCGAAGACCTGTCACAAATCCAGCCGGGCTCTGAAAAAGCTGCCGATATTAAAAAGGTCCTGCTGGAAAAAGGCGCATGGTCGCAATATCTGGAAGTCGGGATTGGGCCAGATGCCGAAATTTTCACTAAAGCCCCGCCGATGTCATCGGTTGGTCAGGGCGCGAATGTGGGCCTGCACCCGATTTCGCATTGGAACAACCCCGAACCTGAACTGGTGCTGGCCGTCACATCAACCGGTCGCATCGTTGGCGCCACCCTGGGCAATGATGTGAATTTGCGCGATGTCGAAGGGCGTTCAGCCCTGTTGCTGGGCAAAGCCAAGGATAATAACGGTTCTTGCGCCATCGGCCCGTTCATTCGCCTGTTCGACGGTGAGTTTACCCTGGAAAATGTCAAATCGGCCGATATTGCCCTGACCATTGACGGGGAAGACGGCTTCCACCTTGAAGGTGTCAGCTCGATGAGCAAAATCAGCCGCTCGCCGGAAAGTCTGGTCGGGCAGGCGATTGGCAAACATCACCAGTATCCCGACGGTTTCATGCTGTTTTTAGGCACCATGTTTGCCCCGGTCCAGGATCGTGGCGCCAAAGGTGCAGGCTTTACCCATGAAACCGGCGATATCGTTAAAATCTCGACGCCGCAGCTTGGCGCACTCATCAATCGTGTGGACCGGTCCGATAAAATTGCACCCTGGTCATTTGGCATTACAGCCTTGATGCGCAATCTGGCTGCGCGCAGCTTACTATAGCCGATTCTTCCCGACCTGCGCCCGGATCCCACCCTATAAACACACAACACCCCGAACCGTACGGTCCGGGGTGTTGTCGTATCGTCCTAACTGATCGATCAAAACCAGATCAGTTGGCAACCTTCATGGCAGCACGTTCAACCAGGGTTGACCAGTTGCCATTGGAAATGAAATGGCAATAAACCAGATGCACCCAGCCGCGTTTGCGCCATGCCAGGAAGGTTTCATCGTCCAGTTCATTAAATTTGGCTTCATCGATCACTTTGAAACCCGACAGGCTCAGCTTGCGGCCATCGGCCAGTGTGGCGTCAGCACGGTTTTCCACCAGCAACCCGGCTTCGGTGACAGCTTTCAGAAACTCGGCTGTGGCCGCATAATGCGCCTGGTAATCGCGACAAAAATCAAGCGCACTTTGCGTCATTTTTGACGGTTCACCATCAACAAAGAACGGGTTTTCCGTGCCTTCGACAACGGTTTTTGCGTCTTCATCCACACACAGGGTGTACTGGCTTTTTTCTTCGTTCTCAAAAAAGATGAACGGATAACGACGGATATAGGCCGGAACATAGGTGCCCGGCGTCCAGTTGCCTTTATCGTCAACCATCAGGTTTTCCGATGCCCGCAAACCCAGCAATGCCACCATCTGGGGCTGCGCGCCATCGGTAAACAGGATCGGATAATGCTTGCACACCATCGGCAGTTCAGTTGCCACAACCGGCACCGAATTGGTGGTCGCCGCAAACGAAAAATCCGACGTCGGCGTCAACGACATGCTGCCATGACGCTCGGCCAGAACCGCACGCGGTTTGCTATAAAACAGTGGCAGGTTTGCGCCCGCTGTTTCGGTTTTTGTCGCACCGGTCGTCTTGCTTTCCTTAGCCAAAATATCCTCACATCTTCATGTCGCCAGCCGAAAAACGGCTTGTATAAAACGGTCCGCAGTCCCTTCCCGTCTCTTTCGACCTGCATCGAAAGCCCCGATCTGCAACCGGTTGTGCGCAGGAAATCCCTCAGCCAAACGTATCCAATCGTTGCCCCTGACAGAACGCAACCAGGAAACGAACCTTACTTCCCTCAATACACGGCCCGTCCGTGCCGTTGCAACAGCTATCACTGAACGGAACGTCCCATTTTGCTGAATGTGATTTGATCTGGCACTGACAGGTGGGGGAGCCTGAACCTCAATGCACAAAACCACCAAACCTGGAAAGCATTAAGAGTGATCGTATTGTTCCAGCACGAACAAAGCCGGTTTTTCATTATGGTGCAGTGGCGGGAACAGCACGGTATATCGCGACCTGATTTGATTTAATCGTCTCATTCATCGAATAGGTCGAGCCGGCATCGATGACAATTTTCCAGCTTTTATCCGCCTTCTTTGCCTTTGCATTGAAAGCAGAATCAGGAACTGATTTGAAGTCACTGTAACGATAGAGGTTATATGACGTTCCGGGTTCCAAACCGGACACTTTGACCGTTAGGGTGATGTCGCTGGATGCCGGGCGAATATTCGAACCTTCTTTCATCGCCGGTTTTTCATCATTAACGTTGGTTGTGAGGCGAACCGGCAGCGTCTGACCATCTTTGTCGATAATACCGGTTACGGCGATACCATAATTTCCAACTGTCCTCGGCAACGCATAAACCGCTCCCGAGGGTAAATTGGCTTCGGTTCGATTGGCTTGAAATGCCTTGAATGAGTAACTGTACATAAACGCAGGCGCGCCATTGCCTGCCCACAAGCCATTATCACTGAAGGTCAATACATCATCGTCATAATAGATCGATGGCTTTTGCAATGAGTGACGGGATGTAACCCCGCGAACAGGAACGATGTGATCGTACTCTTCATCGCCCGCATCAAGGTCATCCGTTCCATAAAAGAGATGGCGGTTCATATAAACGCCGATAATCACCGGGTGACCAGATACAATGTTATCCTTTACCCACCTGAGAAAAGCTTTCGTACTGGAACTTGCGTCACCTTCCCATGCACTTGTCTTTAGATGCATCTGCGCAGCCGCGTAGGTGTCATTCACACCAAGCAGAAACTGGCTTTCTTCAGTTGACTGGTCTGCTCCCTTGCTTGCAATAGCACGTGCGTCAAACTGGGATACATATTGCCCATAATAAAGGCCCGCGCTGATAAGGGCGACTTCCCCACAATAACCGTAATTTGCTCTCCACTGCAGCCTTGCCGGCATCTCAAGTGCTTTACCCATCGACATGCTATCGCCCACCTCCGGCGAACTGCCTGGGCCTGCATATGCCAGTGGTGGATGCAGGCTTAGTGACAAGACGCTAAAAACCACCATATGGCTCAAGTTCAAATGAACCAGCCGGATACTTTTCACAAGACTCCCGTAGACATTCATCTTTCACCTCAACGACTTTTATCCCTGAAATGTAAGGCAGCAATTTTAAGAAACGAAATTTATTTTATTGTCACTTAAGATCAAAAAATTTTATCTTCGTGCATGTTCAAATATGCTCAAAGCTTCTGCGTACTCGTAGAAGAACTCCATTTCAGCCGGGCTGCAGCCCGGCTCCATCTCACTCAGCCAGCGCTCTCTCATCAGATTAAAAAACTGGAGGAAGAGGTCGGTTTCCCGTTGCTGCTGCGGTCCCCGCATAAAGTCGTCGTAACTGATGCGGGCAAGATCTTGGCCCGTGAACTGGCTGCGGCGTTAACCCTGGTCGACCGGGCTGTCGAACAAGCACGGGACGTTGCACGTGGCGATGCCGGTATGCTGGCCATTGGGTATTGCGAACTGCCGCAAGCTGGTCACATGACAGCGATCATCCGCCGATATCGCGAATTATTTCCTGGTGTGGACATTACGCTCCACAATATGCCAACTATCGACCAGATCGACGCTCTGCAAAAAGGGGCAATCGATATCGCGTTCTTACATCCACCGATTCATCAAACCAATCTGTCGCTGCAATTCGCAGGTGAAGAAAGAATCGGCGCGGCCATGAGGGCTGATCATCCACTGGCAAACAAACAGGGACTGCAGCTTTCAGACCTGTCCCAAGAGCGCCTCATCGTTTCCGCAGAAGAAATCGGCCCAGTCCTCTATCACTCGATAGTTTCCGCATGCAGCAAATGTGGATTTCAGCCTGTTTTACGTGAAGAACGGTTTCGTTGGCACGCCATGCTCGATCAGGCCGCAGTGGGGCTTGGGGTGGCGCTCGTGCCAGAAACACTTTGCAGTAGCAGCAATGACCTGGTTGTTTTTCGGCCTGTTCAAGACCTGAACATCATGCTGCAAACCGCAATTGCGACAACCGGCTCACCCATTAAGCCCGTGGTATCCAGCTTCATGGCAACAGCAGCTGCGTTTGTAAAATCCAACTCCTGACGGCTCTGCTCCATATTTAGCCGGATGCTTCTTCGTGCTGTATGTGGAAAGATATCCGCAATCTGCGCGCGGCTTTGCCGTGCTCGACCTTCGAGCTAAAAAGGTGCCACCGGCACCTTTTCTTGACGCTCTCAGCCTTCACGTTATGAGAAGGCCCATAACCAAAGAAAGTCATCAGTTCAAAGCAGACACCTGAATAAATAAAAAGCCCCACCATCCGAAGATGGCAGGGCTTTTTATTGGTTGCGGGGGCAATCGCCGAATTTCGATTCAAATTTGCGGGTCCGGGTTATTAAACCCCAAAAAGACAAACTCCTAACCCGCAACGAATTGAAATCATAACCCTCTCTTTCTTGTCAAGCCGTTAAAATTGACAAGAGAGATACCGTGATGAAATGGGGACAGGCCAAATTTGAATTTCTCGCCCTGCGCGAAGAAATACACAAAGCCCTTGCCAGTGGCAAAACAGCCAAGCGCATTCACGCCGACTTAAAATCCCAAAATCGCATCAAAATGTCGCAACGGTCTTTTTACGGCTGGCTGCGCCATGAACGTCTATTCGGTCCTCTCATGGTCGCGGCGGATATTGCCTCAATGCGCACAAAGCGTACGCAACACCATCCCCTCCCCCAGAACACCCCTTCCCCTCTCGACAATCAGGAAGACGAGCAATGAGCGCAGAAGTGCCGTTGAGCGGCAACGATCCGCCTGACCTGCCCCTTCATCACCGCCAGGGTTCGGACCTGGTCTGGTGATGTCTAAAGGATTTGCCCCATCCGGCCCGTTACCCGGTTTGAAGACCGGGTCGGGCCACCGGCATCAAAGGACAGAACCATTGGGGATCCATTTCATGACCATTTTCTCACACCAAAAGCAGCTCAATCCACACCACATCATGCCCGCCACAAGGCACGACGCATGAGCTGGCAGGCTGATTTTGTTCTGCTGACTTACCGCATCCGCAAAGAGCGCCTCGACAAAGGCTTAAGCCAGATCGAGGCCGCTAACCTGATTGGCGTGTGCGAGCGCAGCTACCGGGATTTTGAAGCTGGCAAAAGCGATCTCTCGTCAAGCCGGCTGTTCAAGCTCGCCCAGGCATTGGGCATCCAGATTCTTATTTCTTAGGGAGCATTCCAGAATGGCACTTATCAACATGACATTGCAGGGCAAGGGCGGTGTCGGCAAATCGTTTATCTCCAGCCTGCTGGCGCAATATTACCTGCCCCGTGCCGAGAACCTGCAATGTTTTGACACCGATCCGGTCAACCAGACCTTTGCCGGATACAAGGCCTTTCCTGTCGAGACCATCCGTCTCGGTGAACGACAGGACGAAATCAATGCCCGCTATTTCGATGCCCTGATTGAAAAGATCATCGACCTGCCAGAAGAGTCCGTGGTGGTCATTGATAACGGAGCTTCAACCTTTCTGCCGCTTCTGGGTTACCTGGTGGAAGCCCAGGCTTTTGACGTTCTGCATGAACTCGGACACGAAATCCGCCTGCATACCATCGTCACCGGTGGGCAAGCCTCAACCGATACCGTTCAAGGGCTGGGTCAGATCCTGACCCACCTGCCCGAGCTAACCATTGTCGTCTGGCTCAATGAATATTTCGGGCGTGTGGAGCGGCGCGCCGCAAATGGCGAGATCGAAGGCTTCGAGCAATCCGGCCTTTATAAAAAGAACAAGGACCGCATTCACGCGCTGGTGCGCCTGCCCGAAGTCCGCAAGGAAACTTTCGGTCATGACGTCGAGCAAATGATGCGTGCCCGTCTGACCTTTGATGAAGCGGTCCAGTCGCCCGAGTTTGCCGTAATGGCCCGCCAGCGCCTCAAAATGACATGGCGGACTTTGCACAACACCATGGAACAGGCGGTGCTGTGATGGCAGGCCTGCTCGACGATACCCCGCCACCACCCGTCACAATGGATAGTGTCGAGGAACTGCGCACTTATTTGTGGCAGCAACATCAGATCACGGTCGATGCCGATGATCCGGTGTTGCTGGTCCATACCATCCTGCGCCTGTCGCTCGATGAACAGCGCCGGATCAATGACCAGTATAACCGCGCCCTTTCCCAGACCGTTCGCGATGCCTCGCAGGATTTCACGACCGATGTACTGGCCGCCATTGAAGCCTTCAAGGCCGAGGCGCTGGGTGATGTCGTGCGCGAACGCATCAAAACCATGAATGAAACGGCAGAGATGGCGGAAGACGCCATCCGCCAGTTCGCCCGCCTGCTGCGCACCCAGAAGATCCTGACCACGCTCAATATTCTCGCCGTCGTCTTCGTCGTCGGTGTGCTCAGCGCCCTGACCCTGTGAACCCGCATTTATTCCGATTTGAACCCGACTTCATTCCGAGGAAACCATGACCAAAAACAAATTGTCCCTGTGCCTGCTGGTTGCCGTGGCAACCCTCATTCTCACCGAGCCCGCCTTTGCCCAGGCGGCCTCCACCTCTGCCTCCGGTGAATGGTATGAACCAATCATTAGCCTGTTTGAAAGTGTTCAGACCGGGGTTGGCAAGATCGGCACCATTGTGGTGGGCCTTGGCGTGATGGTGCTTGGCATCTGGGCCGGGTTTACCGGACGCATGGACTGGATCCGGGCGGGCATGATCGTCATTGGCGGGGTGCTGGTCACCTCTGGTCCGGCGATCTCGGCTGGCCTGTTTGGCGGGTCCTGATCATGAAAGCTGGCAGCGCCGTTCTCACCCGCATTCAAAACCAGATGACCATGTTTGGCCTGCCCGTGCCGCTGATGATGCTCAGTGTCGTGATCGGGGCATTGGGTCTGGTTCTGATGGTCATCCTCGAAATCTTCTGGCTGATGCTCCCGACAATGGTTCTGGGCATTGCCGGGGCATGGATGTTCTTCATCCGCAAGACCAAGGATAACATGCACTTTGACCGGGAACTGTCGCTGCCGCCCCGCTTCTGGCGGGCCAGTCGCGGCAACCGGTTGCTCAATGCCGGGAGGAAACAAAAATGATCTGGCCTTCCGTCCTTGCCACCTCTCTTGTCGCCACCATGGCCGGGGGCCTTGTCGTCCCCGCCAGCCGCCGCCTGCTGCTTGGTGATGTCAAATATGACTGGTTGCAGGACCAGCTTGAGCTTGACTGTATCGAAAGCGATGCCACCACCATACGCGGCAAGGATAACAGTCTCTCAAGGGTGTTTCGGTTTATCGGCACGTCCTATGACGCCAAGATCGAGGCCGAACAGGAAAACCTGCTGCAAGCCCGCTCGATCCTGGTTCACAAGCTGGGCCAGTTGGGCCTGAGCCTGCGCTGGTTTGGCCTCAAGCGCAAACGCGCGATCAATGCCCGCGCCACCTGGCCCAATGCCCCCTTGCAGGAAGTCGGTGACGCCGAAGCAAAGCAGTTTCGCTCCAGCTATTTTATCGACTGGTATCTGGTGATTACCGGCACTTCGATGCCCGCCCTGCATGAAGCCACCGACATTATTGATGCCGATGGGGCAAAATACGGGGTTGATCTGCTGGCCAAAGCGCCCGAGGGCCAAAGCTGTGATCTGACCGGGTTTTTAAACGGCATTGTCTGCGGCGAATATCGCCACGATCTCGGCCCGATCCCGCAAGACATCTCGGGCGGCCTGCCCGCCAGTGATCTGAACTTTCACAAGGATAACGGGGTGATCCGCAGTTTCACCCCGACCGAGAAATTGCAAAAGGTGATTACGGTCGCCAAATGGCCGGGCACGGTGACGGGCCAGATCATTAACGACATCATGACGCTCGATGGCGAGATCGAGATTTGCCAGATCTGCGATCCCTTTGATCAGCACAAGGCCCTGCTGTATCTCACCCGTCGTCTCAGTGGTGAACAAAGTGCCCTGTTTGGCAATGCCGAGGCCGCCGCCGAGACCGATGCCCTGATCGCCATGATCAATCAGGGGGATGCCACCCTGTTTGCGACGCAATTCCAGATCATTGCCCGGGCAGATACATCCGTCAAACTTGATGCCCTGATCCGCAAGATCACCCGGCGCTTGTCAAACCGCCAAATCCTCTATCATGTCCAGGTACGCGGCGCGCCGGTCTGCTGGTTTAACCGGATTCCGGCCAAGTCACGCGCCAGGCTGATCCCGGGCGGGCGCTTCATGTCCTCGCTCGAACTGCGCAGCGAAAACATTGCCGCCCTATGGGCGATGCAGCATTCCGCCACCGGCCTCACCGAAAGCCCGCTCGGCCCGGCCCCGTTGCGCTGGTTTACCACGACGAGTGGGCAGGCCTATGCGGCGAACTTCCATGTCACCAACAAGCCCAAGACGCTGGCCAACTTTCTCGTCTTTGCCCCGGCGGGCAGCGGCAAATCAACACTGCTGATGCATCTTCTCAGCGGGGCGTCAAAGTTTGATCGCATTCGCTCCTTTATCTTTGATTCCAAAGAAGGCTCGCGCTTCATGGTCGAGGCGCTGGGCGGGCTCTATCAGCCCTATGAGAAGCTGGCCTTAAACCCGCTGGATGTCGGGGAAGACAATCCGGCCAATCGCGAACGCATCAATTTCATTCTCAAGGCCATGGCCGGGATTGAACTGGCCCCGGATGATCGCGAGGCCCTGTCGCATGCGATTGATCTGGCCTTCCAGATCGATCCGCCCAATCGCACGCTCAATGCCCTGTTTCCCTATGCCTTTGCCAAACGTTCCGAACTGCGCCGGGCGTTTTCGCAATGGGTGATTGATGACAAGGGCAATGCCGGGCTGCGCAGCCACATCATGAATGCGCCCCATGACAGTCTCGGCGGGATGCTCAACCAGTCGCATATGGTCGGCATCAATATGAACGAGGCGTTGAAAGACCCGTCGCTGGGCGCGCCGATTGTTGGCCATATCGCCGAGACCATTGCCAAATCGGTTGCACCGAACTTGCGGGGCTTCATCATCCTGATCGAGGAAGCGGCCAATCTTTTGCGCAATCCCGGTTTTTGCGATTTGGCCGCCGAGATGTACCGCGAATATCGCAAGCTCAACGGCATTGTCGGCATGATTTTTCAGGACCCGGCAGCACTGGTGAAAAGCGGCAAGGCGGAAGCCTTTATCGAAAACACCGCCGTGTTCATCTTCTTTCCCAATTCCAAGATCGATGATGAAAGCCTGGAACCCTTCAATCTCAATGACGAGCAAAAGGCCTTTGTGAAGGGCCGCACGCGCTCGGAAGAGTTCAATGACCGCCGGGTTCTGATCATTAAGCGCGACGAAGTCAGTGGCTATGAAGAAAGCGCCATTCTCAATGTCGATCTTTCGCCGCTGGGCGATCCACTGCGCTTTTACCGCTCCGGTCCTGACGAAAACAAACTGATGGAAACCTTGCAAAGCAAATGGGGGGACGCATGGCGCAACCACCTTTGAGCTCTGCCCCGGGGCGGTTCACAGCCCCACGGCAGAACAAAACCCTGATCGCATCCTCAATCACAGCATCCCGGGATGATCTTCTGTTTCTGATCGTCACACTGGCCGGGTTGGTCCTGACCGCCGGGCTTCTGGTTGTGGCACCGGTTGCCGGGCTGATCCTGGTAAGCCTGCAATGTTTCACAAGCCTGTTGCTGGTTCTGCGCGCTGTTCTTGTCTGCCGTTTGAAACGGGGGATGAAATGAACAGAAAGCATCTGCGCATCCTTGCCGTTGCCGGCCTGCTCACCCTGACCAGCCTGCCCGCTTCCGCCACCTATCCGGTGTTTGACGCCACCTCGTTTGTTAAAATCACCGAACAGTTCAACAAGCTGCAACAGCAGTTTGATGAACTGATGAAACAGACAGACCTGCTCGGCAAGATCAGCAAGACCGCCCAGGACCAGATCAACGCCATTGGCAAGCTGGGGCAAGTCGCGGTGCCCATTCTCAACCTTGCCAAGCTTGGCCAGCAGATCAATCGCGACATCTCCTGTTTGCTGCCCGATTTCTCCAAGCTGATGCCCGGGA
Organism: Thalassospira sp. NFXS8; assembly: GCF_040148805.1. Taxonomy (NCBI): domain Bacteria; kingdom Pseudomonadati; phylum Pseudomonadota; class Alphaproteobacteria; order Rhodospirillales; family Thalassospiraceae; genus Thalassospira; species Thalassospira sp. NFXS8. Next base: position 2,050,153 of record NZ_JAGEMF010000001.1, read on the forward strand.
TCAATCTTGATGATGTTGACTGGAAAAGCATCTGTGCCCGGCGGTTCTTCTATAACTCCACCCTGTGGTTTGATCCCAAGGACCCGGAAAGCTGGAAGTTTGGCGAGGAAGGCAGCCCCGATGACTGGGCAATGCCGGAAGGTGGGAGCTGGGGCGGAGGTTCAAGCGGCGGCTCGGGCGGAGACGGCAATGCGCCGAACTGGAAAAACCCCGACAGCCCGACAGAACAGCGGCTTTATTTTGCGGCAAGGGCGGCAGCGCGCAAGGCGACCGAAGAACGCCGGGCGAAAATGGCGCGCGAGGCGGTTAATACCGGACTGGCGCAAGCGGATCGCACCTCGACCGAACTGGCCGAGATCAATCAGGACATTATCGAAGAGCTGGAATCACAAGGCGAACAGGCGGGCGATCTTAAAACCTTCATCGCCACCCTGCTTAAGGCGGAACTGCATCAAAGCCGCATTCAGGTGCAGCAACAGCAGCAAATGGCGCAGTTGATCCGCATTCAGGCCAACATGCTCATGCAGTTCCGTCCCTCCGGGGATGGTGGTGAGCAGGAAGGAGGCGATGAATGAAGATCGCCTCTTTGAATAATCTATTTTTTGCCTTGCTCGGCGCGCTGACGCCATTTTTCAATTTTGGCTTTCTGCGCACGATCAAACTCTGCCTTGGCTGCGGCATCTGCTGCTTTTCTCTCGGCAACACTTTGCTGAATTTCATTAAATTCAGCGGTATCTGCCGCCGCCAACTCATCGGCGCGCCAATCGGGCAGATCAAAACACTGATGTGTAAAAATATTGCGCCTAATCGTTGCACTGCACGCCAAGCTCCTCGGGGCGACATCACCACCAGAATTGTTAAAAGAGCCATAAGACCTCCCCGGCTGATCACGAAGCGAAGGGCTCCACACTTTGGATTGTGCAATCCAGAGATCGTAGCCCTGCATGATCTCGGTGGCATCGTCACGATCCTTAATTGCTTCCCGCATCTCGGCGATGGTGCCTTTAAGAAGACCGGCATCGTAAGCCGCCTTGGCAACCGGAAAAACCCGGTTCCATTCGGTCCAGAACTTATCCCGAGTATCCAGCTCTTCCCACATACGGGCCGCATAGCCGTAGTCGAAAAAATCATTCTGCTTTGCACAGGTTCCGCACGTGTCCCAAGCCGCATGAGCGGGTGCAGAGAAGACAAGAAGGCAAACAATCATGGAATATGACAGCCCCGCAGCGCAAACCGCTGTTAACTGCTTCATGTGCGAACCGATGCAGCGGTATCTGGATGCGGCTGCCGGATATACCGATGCTTTAAGCAAGGTGCTGACCACGCCGATGGTGGTCATCTTTGGGTCTGTCGTCGCCATTTGGTTTATCGTCCACGGTATCAAGATGGTGATGGCAAAGTCCGATCTGATCGGATTCTCGCATGAGTTGTTCTTCATCACAATAGGCGCGGGCCTTTTATCTGGCCAGGGTGCGATACTTGTCAATCTGATCTACAACACCTCGCTTGCGACAATGGGCGGGGCGGCTGCCGTCGTCTTGCAAGCCGCTGCAACCGCTGGCGGTGAAACCAACAAACTGATTAGCGATGCCGCGACAAACTACAAGGGCATGACGCAACTGGTTTATGTCGCCGAAATCGGTTTTCGGGCCGTCCTTCAGATGGCATTTGAAGTCTGGTCTGAATTCTCGCTCGGCAATCTGATGGCCGGGGTTTATGGCGTCCTGATCGCCATTCCCTGGCTGCTTCTGATGGTGATTTATTTCAGCCAGATCGCAGTCAGCATT